>NZ_JBWDNL010000002.1:0-1231941 GCF_056269195.1 Paenibacillus sp. J22P218 | reverse complement strand
GGCGTTTATGCTGAACTGCGGGAAGCGATGAAAATTCGCGAACACCTGTCAACCGACCTTTGTGTTGTACAAGCGCGCGTCCATAACTGGCTGGATCGGTACTTTCCCGAGTTTCTCACGGTATTTAAGGATTGGGAGTGCAAGTCTGCCATCCAAATGCTGAGCCTTTATTTACTGCCGCATGAGCTTGTTCACGTTCCGGATGAAACCTTACTGCAGCACCTAAGAACGGTTGCAAAGCGAGGGCTTGGTCTAGGTCGTATCAAGAATCTGAAGGAAGCAGCAGGCTGTTCAGTAGGCATAAGAGAGGGCTCAGAGTTAGCGAAAATGGAACTTAAGCTCTTGCTTAACCAGTACGAATGGTTTCATAAGAAACTCGAAGAGTTAGAAGCAAGTTTGGATGAGTTACTCATACAGATTCCTCATGTGCAACAATTGCAGGCCATTAAAGGGATTGGAAGAGACACCATCGCAGGATTCCTTGCTGAAGTAGGTGACATAAGCCAGTACCGTCATCCCAAACAGATTACGAAGCTCGCTGGATTGAATTTAAAAACAAATTCATCTGGTACACATAAAGGACAGACTAAGATAACGAAGAGAGGCAGGAAACGCCTACGTGCCTTGCTTTTTAGGGTAATGATGCCGCTGGTGGCTAAAAACGAAGCTTTTCGATCCTTGCACGAGTATTACACCAAACGGCCTGTAAATCCATTGAAAAAGATGCAATCTCTCATCGCGTTATGTAACAAACTCATACGAATCCTATTCGGCATATTGAAGAAAGGACATGAGTTCAGTGAAGAGAAGATGATCCAGGATATCCCTAGGTTCGCAGAGTTACCTCAAGCAGCTTAAAAAGTTATCTTTTAGCATTAGCATTTGTTCAAAACCTAAGAAAACGTGAGCATTTAAGAGAAAAGCGATTCTCCATAGAGGGAGGATAGTTTTAGTGAAACTTATTAAAATGATCTCCCGTCTCTAAAGATAAAAGGTAAATAAAAGGTATACATTTAATGAAAAAAATGTTCACTGTTTTTCATCATTTCTTCCTATATGTAGTACAGGTAAAGAGCATAAGGGTATTTAATCCTGATACCAGGTCTTTGGATGGTGTACTTTTAAGAGTAGTGAAATTGACATGAAATCTAATTACTATTATTTGGAGGTGGAACGACATTGCTGAAAGTGATTTACATGCTTTGTTTCACTGCAATACTTGTTGGTTGTTCGATGGGGAAAGATGAATTAGAATCGTTACCTCTAGAAACTTCGCCGGTACCCACCAGGATAGTGACATCAATACCAAATGCCAAAGAGACGAATACACATACAGCGACGACAAATAATCTAGCGCCTCAGTACATCGATGAAAGTAAATATGAAGGCGATGAATTAGGGATCGTCAAGACATTAAACAACATGGTGAAAGCAGTCTACGAGAAGGACATTAATGCATATAATTCACTCATTACAGGAGATATGAATCTGATTAAAGGGAAGTCTGATTTTAAAAAGCACTATTTAAGTATCGATAAATTAGAATTCACGGTGAAACCTGACCCTACACCTCCTGATGGTGTTAAACCTGTTGTGCTAGAATATACAGAGAAGATCGATGGTTACGAAGAAATAGAAAAAGACAAGCAACTGTTTGTATTTCAATTTGAAGGTGAGACCTGGAAATTACTTTATATAGCTGATTGGTGGTAGAGCAGACTTCGCTTATGAGCAGAGGGATGAACAATAGTGTTTAAAGAGTTAATCTTGCTCCTCTTTTGCCTAAGGTACGAAGTATTAAAACAAGTTAATTCCGCTATTTGGGAACTATAGTTGCCGCTATGAACGTTAGATGAATGGCAAGTGGCATGCCAGCAGCGCACTGAGTAGGGTTCGCGGCGGCCTGAAGGAAGTCGACCCGGACGCATTGACATATGTACAAAATACGAGTTTTGTGAAGAAGTATTAGTGAAGAATAAGATGAGCTGCAGTTTCCTGGCATTTTTTTGCTATTTCTCATTGTAGCTCATTTATTTCGCTTTTGATTATTAAAGATTTCCTATTGTTCTATTTTAATCGATAATTGTTTTTCTCTCCGTCATTCTTTCTTAGTGATTCTTTCTTTGTCATTATTTCTGTAGTTATTAAATCATCACATCTCAGCAACGATATTCGTTAAGTTCAAATTCAACTAATTATACAAACGTTCATTAGATTCAATCGATACATTCCATATAAGTTTGTTATTATATTGATCATCCAATCTTCAATATATTATCATCATTATTTTACCAATTTACGGTAATTATTCGCTTTTCTATTGTTTATCCGTTTATTTTCTCAGCCACCGCGGCGCCCACCAATTCCATACTCCTAGAAGCTTCATTACTGATGGCATCAGCAGCATTCGGATAACGGTTGCATCGATGAGGATTGCTGCAGCTATGCCAATACCGAGCTGTTTCACCCCGACAACATCACCGAATGCGAACGGTACAGTTACGACGATGATGATTGCTGCTCCGCAGTTAATAATTCTGCTTATCGAGGACATTCCAACTAGGATTGCCATTTCATTGTCCTGCGTTCGCTCATATTCCTCGTAGATTCTTGATACGAGAAACACGCCATAATCCATGCTGATCCCAAATGCTAAGCCAAATATGAATACCGGTATCATAATGGCAATGCGGCTTGGCTCCATACCGAAGAGTCCTTCCTGAAAGATCCAGCTTAAAATCCCGAAGGCTGCCCCCATGCTCAAAAAATTCATGATGATCGTTTTCAATGGAATGAGAATAGAACGAAATGCGAGGAATAACACGATATAGTTGGATACAATCACAAATAGGAGCACATATATCAAATTGTTGAAAACATCGTCATACACCTCTTGCTGATACTTCGCTTCGCCCCCAAGTAAAAACGGGAAGTTAGATTGTTCAGATTGTTCCCCTCTCCGCTCCCATTCCCTCAACCAGCTCCTAACTTTTTCTGAAGTAGGATCTCCGTGCACCGTAACTCGTATGAGCATTTCATGATCATTCACTTTTGGTTCGGCCATTACTGCTGCGACTAGTGGATCACTCGTTAATTGCTTTATAAGCTTGGATTTCTGTGACGCAATGTCGTTACTCAACAGATCACTATTTCCTATAGCAACCAAATACACTTCCGAACTTCCTTGAGGATTGAATTGCGTTTGGTAGTCTTCATAGGCAATTCGGCTGGCATAGCCTGGCGGCAAAGAAGATGCATCCGGAATACTAATCGTCATTCGTGCTAGTGGTAGTATACAAACGATCAATATTAGCGCTGCAACCAGGGCATGCCGAATAGGCCGTTTTAGCACATAACGTGACATGAACAACCATTTATTGCCCTTGTTAAGTATAGAAATATGCCGTTCTTCTTTTATAGCTGGCCACATAACGGAAAGAAGCGCTGGAACGAATGTTAATGCTATTAATAATGATATCGCTAATACAAGTGCAGCACTAATCGCAATCGAGGAGAACATCGTCAGTGGTATGAATAGCACCCCTATCAGTCCCAAACAAACGCATACACTCGAGAAAAAAACAGCTCTTCCTGCTGTCATCATCGTCTTGACTAACGCTTGTTTGGCTGGATATTGTTGTAATTGCTCACGGAAGCGGCTGACAATCATCAGTGCAAAATCGATGCTAAGCGCGAATCCAACCATCGGGATAACGTTCAGCACAAAGTTGGATAACTCGGTTACCGTACCCAGTCCATACACTATGCCCATCGTGCCCATTACCCCGATCATGCCGGCAATTATCGGAATAAGTGCAGAGCGCATGCCTCCGAAAGCTAGCAGCAAAATAAGGAAGGCTGCGGGCAAGCCTATCCGTTCTGCTTTGATCAAATCCGTTAGGCTCGCCCGATTCACATCGGCTTGTACAACGGATTTCCCCGTTAGGCTCACCTTAATCTCGTTATGACTAGGCAACTGCTCACGAATCTGAGCGAAAACAGCATTCATTTCATGGGTGCTTTGTTCGAAGGAAAGCAGCGCATAGGCAAAATTCCCTCTAACCATCCTTTTATTATCAAGCGGTGACAGCAAGCCAATGAGGCCATCCAAACCCTGTAATTGGTTCAAAGATAGCTGAATATGTCGCCGAAAGGTCTGAGAAGAAACGTTTTCCTTTTTCTCGAATAGTAAAATAACTGGTTGTTTGGGGATATGAAAATCAGATGCCATTAGTTGTTCTGCTTCAATGAATGATCCATTGGGTACTAAGCCGTGATCATCCAGCACGCTAGGCAGTTTAGGCGCGAAATAACCAAAAAAGAGCATAAACAACATCCAGCCTATAAGGATCGTTTTCGGAAATCGATACGAGATGACCGCGAGCAGTTGAAACATCAAGGCCAGGCTCCTTTTTGCTTCGAATCACGATAGATTTTCACTTCACTTTATTTTAAACGAGTAGCCTGAACCAACTTATAAGCCAGACCCGGTGCAACGGGAGCTGCAGCAAGCATCAATCTCGGCAATATCGGCAAACCAATAAGCCATTGCAGCCTTCTTCCCCACTTCATAGGTCCATCGAAGTCTTTATGAATCGCTTGCGAGTATTGCTGTTCCCATTGAGCCAGGGTAATCTCACCTTTCAAGTAGCGGACGACCAGCGGCGCACATAATCCAGCGGATCGCAAAGCCATCGACATTCCATCACCACACAGTGGCGGTAGCATGATGGAGGAATCACCGACACGAGCAATTGATTCCCATGTTAAAGGCTTCCGGCTTAGACGGACGGGAGCGACGGCAGCTTGTGTTCCTGGTAAGGGAACGGCATGCGTCAGTCGCTTGGCAAGCTTCGGATTTCGTCGACAAGCTGCATGGATGAAGCCTAATATCGATTTATCTGAATCTACTAGATCAAATTCCTTTCGATCTAGCAGAGCAGCGACGTTAACCCGTCCGCCTTCGATCGGCGAAATGCCCAAATAACCGCCGTCAAAGAAATAGAGTTCAACAACAGAGTCCACGTCTATACCGGTAAAATGTGATTTTACGCCAATATATTCGTTTTTAGAGTCATACACGTCATGTGTGCCAGGTAATCCATTCCGATTCGTAGCTCCCCATGCCGCAATAACAGCACGGGCACGGAAAAGCTTCGGCACAGCACAGCCGGCTTGCCTTGTTTCTATCGAATAACAATTGTCACTTAACGTAAGAGCTGTCACGGTCGTTTGCGTATAAAGCTGAGCGCCTGAAGCAACAGCTGCATGGTGTAGTGCCGGATCTAGCGAGTAACGGCTAACCCCAATGGCTGAGCCTGGCAGTGCAATTTCAAGCGCTTGTCCATAACGAAAATTTAATCGTGTTCGCTCAATGGACATCGGTCTTAGTTCTTGAACATACTGCTCCAAACCAAAGGATTGCAGCATAGTTCTAGATTCAGGAGATAGAAATTCTCCACACACCTTATGCCTAGGGAATTCCTTCTGATCAAGCAACACGGTATCCAGACCCTGATCCGCCAATAGCTTGGCCAAGCTGCTGCCTGCCACGCCAGCGCCAAGGACAGCCACATCATGGATAGCCAACGTCATAGACGCTGCCTCCCAAGCTTAACTTGCTGCTCATGTCTAATAAGAACGGCATATCGGAACAACGGCCGCCATGAATAGGTCAAGTCCACCTCTTCGCCGAGTGATTCCTTTAGCAGCTCCCAATCATCCGCTTGAAAGCCTTTGGCCACGGATAGCGGACCGTCATTTATAATATAACGGTTGCTGGATATAAGGCGCGTCGTCACCCAAACGGCTGACCATGCCAGCCAGTGCCGATGAATGTCATTAATGACCACACCGAGTCGCGAGAGAGATAACATTTTCAAGATTACTGCTGGCAGCTCTTCTTCCCCAAAATGATGCAGAAACTGCGTTCCGGTAACGATGTCGACAGACGGTTCAGACATATCGAATAAATCGTATTGCAGCACGTTTACTCTTGGTTCATGACGGTAGAATTGCTTCGCTTCTTCACAAGCTTCCGCTGTTTTATCGACAAGCGTAATCGATGCTTCGATTCGCTTCATGTCTATCCATTGCAGCAGTCGCCGGTTGACGTCGCCTGAACCGGAGCCGATGTCCATGATGGATAGATGTTTCGGTTTATTGGCTTCGATCCATAGCCTCTCGATTCCATACATAGTCGGCGCAGCAGCTGCGAAAATCCGATTCAGCCATCTAAGATGACGAAGCGCTTCCCGAAGCTCGATTCCTCCACTCGTGAAGTCGTCCATCAATTCCGGCGCTACAGCACGTTTGCTTCCTTTTTTAAGCATGAGCTTCAACTAATTTCACTTCTCTTCGTTGGTTGGATGGAACATAGCTGATTTGTACCATTTCACAAGTGAGTCCTGGCCCGAAAGCAAGTGCAAGACCGCTGGCAGGGCCAGCGCCTCGCTCTATTAAGTGCTGTCTCATCTCGGCCAGTACAAACAAAATGGTAGCCGATGACATGTTCCCGAAATCGCGCAGCACGTTACGGCTTGGCCTTGATTGCTCCTCCGTAAGCCCATAGCTATCAACGAGCGTATCGATAATGCCTTTCCCTCCGGGATGGATGGCCCACAATTCAGGCAACATATGTTCACCCATGAGCTGCCCAATTTGCTCGGGAATCGTAGCGCCAATCCATTTGGGGATATTCGGTGAAAGATAAAGATCAAATCCGAAGTTGCCGACCTCCCACACCATTTCATCTGCACAATCCGATAAAAGAACGGAACGGTCCGTCCCTAATCGAAATACGCCACTCGCATTCTGTAGTTCCTCCTCCAACGAACCAATCACACATGCCGAAGCGCCATCACCGAAAAATGACGCGCCAAATAACGCTTCGCGTTCGCTGGAGGGCTGAATGTGAAGCGTACATAATTCGACGCAAACCAATAACACTTTGGCCTTGGCATCACTTTCAATAATGTGCTTCGATAGGTTAATGCCTCTTAGCCCTGCGGCGCAACCGAGAAAGTTAAGCGGCAACCGGTTAACGGTGGCGGCTAAATCCAATTCTCTCACGAGAACGGTGTCCATACCGGGAAGAAATTGACCTGTACAGCTTACTGTTATCAAATGTGTAATGTCGGACGCCTGTAAGTTGGCATCTTCCATAGCCTTTCTCGCAGCATCTATTGCAAGCGGCACGGATTCTCTCTTATACGTTTTCATACGATCAGCTGTCGTAGGCAGCTCCCCGCCTGACGCTTGAAGAAAATAGCGGCAATGTTCAGCCGATTCCAATAAATTCGGCTCGCATGTATACCTTGTCTCTACGCCGCATTGTTTAAATATTCGTTTGGCCCAGCGCGCGGAGTCGGGATATTCTCGTAAGGCCTCCGTCAGACGCTGAGACGTATTCGTTTGTTCAAGCTTATAAGCCGGCACGGCTGTACCTATTCCAACAATCGCAATCGCTTCTTTGACTTGATTCATAGTCGTTCCATCCTCTCCATGCTTACTTTGAATATATCTATTCATCGCAGCATTTCAATATGATGGAAATCATAGAATCATATGGACGGATTTTGAAGTGCTGAATTCTTCGTTATTGACACCTCTGACCGATAAAACCAATCTCCAATGGGTAATATAGATAGTAAAAAAAGGAGGATCAACACGTGCAGACAGTTTGGAAAGGCGCAATCAGCTTCGGTCTTGTCCATGTGCCGGTGAAGATGTTCACGGCTACCGAAGACAAAGATATTCACTTTCGCACGATTCATAAGGAATGCGGTATGCCTATATCGAATGTCCGAACATGCTCCCATTGCGGCAAAAAGGTTGAACAGGAAGATATCGTGAAAGGCTTCGAGTATGAGAAAGGAAAGTTTGTTATTTTCAACGAGGAAGAGATCGAGTCTCTAAAGCCTGAGTCAGCCAAAGTGATTCAGATTCTGGACTTTGTTTCGTTGTCGGATATCGATCCGTTGTATTATCAGAAACCGTATTACCTCTCGCCAGATCTGTCTGGCGCCGGAGCTTACAGCTTGCTGCTGGAAGCGATAAAGGACACAGGAAAAATAGGAATTGCCAAAATCTCGATCCGAAGCAAGAGCAGCTTAGCTGCAATTCGTGCTGTTGGTAACTGCTTATGTCTAGAAACCATGCATTATCCGGATGAAATCAGGCCAATCGCCTCGGTTCCGAACCTCCCCGAGCAAACGGTCGTGAACGAGAAAGAGCTTCAGATGGCGAAGCTGCTTATCGAGCAATTAACGGAAACCTTCCAACCCGACAAGTATACGGATGACTATCGTATAGCACTTACGAACGCTATTCAGCAGAAAATTGCCGGTGAAGGCGTCGATAAAATAACGTCTCCTTCCGAGACTCGTTCCAATGTCATCGATTTGATGGCTGCCCTTCAAGCGAGCATCGAGGCGGCGAAGGCACCGCCGGCATCACCGCCTAAGCCAAAACGAAAAAGCTCGTCTAAACAAACGAAAGAAATCGTATGATTTAGATAAATAGCCCCCAATAAGCCTATCCCCTTGTAGCATGCTTATTGGGGGCTATTTAATTACTAGTATTAGCAAGTTCATGAATGTAGGTAATCTCCTCCTTGTGGGAATAGTTGTCCGATGTTGGTGTTTCCAATAGGATTGGAAGCTCACCGATGACCGAGGATTGTAATAGTTGCTTTATCGCATTTGCTCCGATATATCCCTTGCCGACTTGGGCATGCCGATCCTTATAAGAGCCGCTCGGATAGACCGAATCGTTAAGATGGATCGCCTTCAGGTTGGCGAAGTACTCTAATTGGGTCCCCTTCTCTACAAGCTCAGCCCAATTATGTCCTGTCCATAATCCGCTGGCGAAGGCGTGGCATGTATCGAGGCAATAGCCGATTAGCTCGGGATAATCCGTCAGCTTGCGTATTTGCACGATCTCCTCTAGCGTAATACCCATTTTGCCGCCCTGCCCAGCATTATTCTCAATAAGCAGCAGTGTTTTCCCCTTATAGTTCATGAGCACATTGTTAATCATATTAATCATTAATTTATAGCCTGTAAGAGGATCTCCCGTCCCTTTATATTTGCCAAAATGGACGACCAATCCGATAGAGCCGCATGCATCGGCAATATCAAGATCGTTCCTCAGAGAGCGAATCGTTATCTCCTGCATTTCGGGGTCTTCGACCGATAGGTTTGTCGGATAAGGCGTATGGGCAACGGAAACAAGACCTTGTACTTGGCAAAACGCTGCGCACGCCTCTGCGTCCTTCCGGTTAAAGTCCTTCACGGATAGGCTTCGCGGGTTTTTTGGGAAATATTGAAATGCCGTCGCTCCGAGCTTAACGGCTTCCTTTGCTGCGCTAAGATAACCTTTGCTCATTCTCACATGACTTCCGAGCCTCACTTTTGCTTTGCCTCCCTTGCCTATAACGTATGACAATTAGTTTTGTCCCCCACCACCTTAGTTATGCTGGATGCCGCGTATGGGAAAGCTTGAGCTATACGTTTCTGGGAGGTTATGAATGAATCTGAAACCTATTTCCCCATTTGAACCGATTAGTACAGCTTCGCCCCCTGAAGGTGACCAATGGATTGCCCAAATTAAGTGGGACGGCGTCCGGGTCCTGCTGTATGATGACGGCAGTGAAACAAAGCTTTACAATCGAAGGTTAAACGAAAGAACGTTGCAATATCCCGAGCTGCTTAATCATAAAACGTTCTGTACAGCCGACTCCGTCATTCTTGATGGAGAGATCATCGCGTTCGATCACCATAAACCGTCTTTTCATGAAGTGATGAAGAGAGACAGCTTAAGGCAGCCCAGCAGAGTCAAGCAAGCTACCTCCCTTATTCCGATCACCTATATGATTTTCGACGTGCTGTACTATAATGGCGATTGGGTGACGGACAGACCCTTACAGCAACGTCATGCTTTACTGGAGCAAATCATCATACCGCAAACGAATGTTCAACTCGCACAAAACTTTGAGGATGGCCAAACACTATTCGAACAGATGAAGCAATATCAAATGGAAGGCGTCATTTATAAGGAGCTTCAAAGTACATATCGGATCAATGGTAAAGACGGACGTTGGAGAAAAAAGAAGGTTATGAAGGACTTGTACGCGGCAGTAGGCGGTGTTACATTCCGTGATAAGACGGTTAATTCTCTCTTGCTCGGTCTCTATACGAATGATCACGAATGGATGTATATCGGTAATGCCGGCACTGGGAAATTAACGCAGAACGATTGGTCGAACCTAACGGAATTGGCGAAACAAATGCAAGCCGACGAAAGTCCATTCACAAATGAACCGGTGCGGTCCAAAGATATCATGTGGGTAAAACCCGCCATTACCGTTAAAGTTGAATATTTAGAGCTAACCGCAAATCGAACGATGCGTCATCCCAGCATACAGGCGATTGTCAGCGTAGATAGCACTGGAGAATGTACGCTAGAGCAAATAAAAGGTTAGGTTAGGGCCTAGCACCTCAACAAAGCGGAAGAAGGTCCATAAATAGACCTTCTTCTTTTCTTATATGATGCTCGCGGCTAATGAGCACCTGAATAGGTAACCGCATCGGTTGTATCCGATGTTGCAACAGCGTCAGACGATTCCGCGCTCGCATCCAGCTTAGCCCGCCCCATGAACGAAGCGGCAATCAAGGATAACCCGACAGGAATGATGGCCCATGCGAATGTACGCACGATCGAGTCGGACAGCATGCTTGTAATCGTCTCGAGCAGCTCGCCAGGAAACAGCTGCCTCGTCTCTGGCGCAAGCAGCGCATGCGTGTCTTCGAAGTTAAGTCCTTCCGGCAGCAGTGCGCCCGTAGATGTACCATCTCCTGCCAAACTGCTCATTTTGTTCGAGAACGAATGGCTTTGAATTAAACCGAATACAGTGATGCCAAGTGTCATGCCAAGAGATCGCAGGAAGTTAAGCGTTGCGCTCGCCGATCCGCGTTGGCGGTAGGATAAACCATGAATGGCTGTGGTGCTTAACACCGAGAACGTTGCCCCAATGCCTAGACCGATCAATACCATATAGAATGTCACGAGAAGCCTCGATGATTCGGGAGTTAGCGTCGTGACGAGTGCCGTTCCAATACCAAGTAAAGCTAGCGTCGGAAGGATGACGCTTCGATAGGACATTTTCGAGATTAGCATCCCTCCAAGCGTAGCGGTAATGACCGTGCCGATCATCATCGGCAACAGGACGAGACCCGAGTTCGTTGCCGTGCCGCCAAGTACGCCCTGAATGAAAATCGGGATATAGACCGACGCGACGATGAATGCTGCACCGCTGAACAAAGCGGTAAGGATGCTCGTAGTATACAGTCTGTTCTTGAATAATTTGAATGAGATTATAGGCTCTTCTGCTTTCCTTTCCGCCAGAATGAATGCAATCGTGAGTAAAGTGAAGCCTGCGAACAATCCGATGATCTCCCATGAGCTCCAAGCGAATGTTTTGCCGCCAAGCTCAAGTGCGAAGATAAGGCAAACGATCGCGCCAAGAAGCGTAGCCGCCCCCAGCCAATCAATCGGTTGCTTCGAATGCTCATGCGATTCTTTGTAGTTGAAGGCAACAAGCGCGAATGCGACTGCGCCAAGCGGCAGATTAATATAGAAGATCCATTGCCAAGAAATGTGATCGGTAATGTAAGCGCCGAGCAGCGGACCGAATATGCTTGATAAGCCGAATACGGCGCCGAATAGTCCCATAAGACTGCCTCTCTTCTCGAGCGGGACAGCATCAAGCAAGATCGTGAAAGCGATCGGTATAAGCGCGCCGCCGCCAATGCCTTGAATGGCTCTGTAGATCGCAAGTTCGGTAATCGTACCTGCCGTTCCGCATAGTGCTGAGCCGATTATGAACACGATTATGCCGAATACAAAGAAACGTTTACGCCCGTACATATCCGACAGCTTGCCGAAGATCGGCATACCCGCCATCTCAGCGACCATATAAGCTGACGTTACCCATACGAATTTGTCCATACCGCCCAGTTCGCCTACGATATTGCCCATCGCCGTTGCGACGATCGTATTGTCCATGGACGCCATCAGAATGCTGAGCAGCAAACCGGCCATGACTAGCGATACATTTCTTTTCGATAATTGCTTCATTAGTTACATACACTCCTTCGATTCCATTGGTTGTTTGTCTTGGATTAAGTGTAAACAAAAAAGTATGACAACTGATTGTCATACTTCGGGATATAAACGAAACATATTTTCAATTTTGTTTTTCATCTGCTGACGGAGTATCGCTGGCTCCAGCACCTCTACTCCGTCGCCGAAGCTAAGCAGAATTGGAATCAGCCACCGTTCGCCCCGATTCGAGGGGTAGCGCAGATCAATGATAAGCGAGCCGTCTTCCTTATACGTTTTGTCTGCGTTATAGAAGAAGTCCAGCGCTCTGGCGAGCGTCTCGACCTTGAAGTGCAGCAAAGCTTGCTCGTATATCGTTTCTGTTCGATTATACCACTGCCCGCTTTCGTCGGTAGATGGCGCTTCATGTTTGCGAGCGAAATACTCCCCTAGCGCCTTCAGCTCCGCGATTCGCGACAGCTTGAATTCGCGATAATCGCTGCGCGTTCTGCAATAGCCGAACAAGTACCAGGAATCATATTTGAAAAGCAAGCTGACCGGTTCAACATCTCGTTTCGCTCTTTCGCTCTTCGCATTAATATATTCGAACTGAATCACTTTTTGTTCCTTAATCGCATTGCGAATCAATCGAAGATTGCCGTTGTAAGCTCGCTGCGAGCCGATATCCATCGACAGGCTCGGCATTCCAGACTCGGTTTGGAGAGTCTGCAGCTTATTGATCGTATCTTGCGCTTTGTCGTCTTCGAACACGGTAGACATTGTATGTAGAATCGTTACTAGCGAGCCCACATCATGTGAGCCAAGCAAGCTTTTGTCCATTTTATACGTATCAATGATGCCAAACCCGCCGTTCACGCCTTGATACGATACAACTGGGATACCTGCCGCGCAGATCGTGTCAATGTCTCGGTAGATCGTCCGCTGTGATACGTTATATTTGTCTGCTAGCGACGAGGCGGATACAATCTCGTTGTTCAAGAGCATATACACCATCGATATAAGTCTTTCCAGCTTCATGCTTACGCTCCTTCAAAAGTGTCAAAAACCACCGCGTTGTTAGAGCTGATGGCGGTGGTTTGTGATGTTGTTTATGCTATTGCTTGAGCTGAGTCGGATTCAAAATAAGCTTCATGCCTTCGACCTTAAGCTGATCGACGCGAATGACCCAGTTTTTGAACGATTCATACGTTTCGTCCGAGAAGCCGAAGAGCTGCTGCATATCTCTGACGATTTGTTTCTCTTCATCATTATAGTCGCCGTCCGCGAAAATAAGCAGCAATATTTCAGCGAAAAAGATATTTTTAATAGGTTCGTCTTTCAAGCCGCCGATAATATCGGCAAGAGGTCTCGCCTTTATGGCTTGCAGCTTGCTGGAATGCATGTCCATCTCACCCAAATACGTGCGTAAATATTCCCTTTCTCTACGGTTAACGAAGCCGTCGGCGTTGGCAACCACATGGGCTAATTCCAAAAACGCTTCCTTATGCTCATTCGTTTGCAGGAAATGCAAAAACAAAGCGGTCCACTCCCTTGTAGGTTATCTAATTTATAAATCTTATCCCTTTACTTTCGACGGACAAGGAAGAATATCCTACAACGTATTTTGAAAATTATCAAACATTTTTTATTGTTTAGGGGCTTAGGTGAGAAAAATACGGGTTGACATTGACGGAACGTAAAGGTGTACGATTAGCTTTGTCAGGAGGAATGACGATGGAATACACCGTTCAAAAGCTCGGTCAGCTTGCCGGAATCAGCACGCGGACACTGCGTTATTACGATGAGATTGATCTTCTGAAGCCGGCCAGAATCAACTCATCGGGATATCGGATCTATGGAAAGCAAGAGGTCGATCTGCTTCAGCAAATATTGTTTTATCGCGAGCTTGGGGTTAGTCTGGAGTCGATTAAAGATTTGTTGACCTCCGAAGACTTTGATGCGGAGCTTGCGCTGAAGGAGCACCGCCGACAGCTGCTGGAGAAACGCGAGCACTTGGATCGGCTTATCGAAACCGTCGACCTGACGTTAGCCCAAAGAGAAGGGAAGATTACGATGACTGACAAGCAAAAATTCGAAGCTTTCAAGCAAAAGCTGGTTGACGATAATGAGCAGCAATACGGTGAAGAGATCCGAGCCAAGTATGGAGATGAGCAAGTAAATCAATCGAATCGGAAAGTCAAGGGCATGTCGGAGCAACAGCATGCCGAGCTGGAGCAGCTCGCTGCCGATATTCATGCGACGCTTGCCGCGGCGATTGCAACAGGCGATCCTGCTGGAGAGCTGGCTCAGAAAACAGCCGATATGCATCGCAGATGGCTGACGTTCTATTGGGATACGTACAGCAAGGAAGCCCATGCCGGCGTTGCGCAAATGTATGTCGATGACGAGCGCTTCACCGCGTATTACGATAAGGATCAGCCAGGTGCCGCTGTATTCCTTCGGGATGCAATCTTCATCTATACAGGCACAGTGAAGAACGAATAGATGATATGCCAAGGCTGATGCAGCATATGCATCAGCCTTGGTTTTATTTAGTCTACTTTTGCGGTTAACTTCGTTTGCTCCGAATCTCGGATTGAAGCTTCTCCATAAGCGAAGCTGCTTCCATTGTCTCGAGCACGTTCTCTCTTCGACTTCTGACGGACAGCATCCTCGATTCTCTTTCTTTTCGGCCTAGCACGATTATATAAGGAATTTTCTCCAGCTGAGCCTCCCGAACCTTGAATCCAAGCTTCTCCGAACGAATATCGACTTGGACGCGGATACCAGCTGCTTCGAGCTGCTGCTTCACCTCGAACGCATAATCGATTTCATTCTCGGATACAGGCAACAGCTTAGCTTGCACGGGCGCGAGCCATAGCGGGAAGCTGCCCGCGTAATGTTCCGTTAATATGCCGATGAATCGATCAAGCGAGCCATAGACCGCTCTATGAATAACGACGGGACGGTGCTTCTGATTATCTGCGCCGATATAGGACAGGTCGAATTTCTCAGGCATTTGGAAATCAAGCTGCACCGTGCCGCACTGCCAGCTGCGCTTCAGTGCATCGTGAATGTGGAAGTCAATCTTAGGACCATAAAAGGCGCCGTCCCCTTCGTTGATCCGATACGGGAGCCCGCTGTCATCGAGTACCTGCTGCAGTGACGATTCCGCTCGGTGCCAAAGCTCTTCAGAACCCATTGAATCGTCGGGGCGCGTCGAGAGCTCTATCGAATAGTCGAATCCGAACACCTTATACATATGGTCGATAAGCGAAATGACACGCTTAATCTCATCCTCAATTTGCTCCGGAAGGACGAACAGATGCGCATCATCCTGGCAGAACGTGCGAACGCGCATCATGCCGCCAAGCGCGCCGGACGCTTCATGCCGGTGCACTTGGCCGTATTCGGCGAGCCTTATCGGCAGCTCCCGGTATGAATGCAAGCTGTTCCTGTAGATCAGCATGTGGCCGGGACAGTTCATCGGCTTCAGCGCATATTTAATGTCGTCAACATTCGTGAAATACATATTGTCCTTATAATGGTCGTAATGCCCGGACATTTCCCAAAGGGCATTGTTCATCATAAGCGGCGTACGCACCTCTTCGTATTCGCGCTCCCGATGCAGCTCGCGCTCGAATTGCTCCAGCTCATTGCGGATAATCATGCCGTTGGGCAAATAAAACGGCATCCCCGGCGCTTCCTCGGCGAACATGAACAAACCTAGCTCCTTGCCGAGTTTACGATGATCACGTCTCTTCGCTTCTTCAAGCAAATGCAAATGCTGCTCCAGCTCAGACTTCTTAGGGAAAGCAGTGCCATAGATGCGCTGCAGCATCTTGTTGCGAGCGTCGCCGCGCCAATAAGCGCCTGCAACGCTAAGCAGCTTGAATGCCTTGACTCTCCCGGTCGACGGCAGATGCGGCCCGCGGCAGAGATCAACGAATTCGCCTTGCGAGTAAAGTGAGATGACGCTATCGCTGGGCAAACCGTCGATAAGCTCCAGCTTTAGCGGTTCTTCCAAGCTTGAGAAGTAGGCTATTGCCTCTTCCCTATTCGCTACACGACGAATTATTGGCAAGTCTTCTCGTATGATGCTTGCCATCTCCGCTTCAATCGCAGCAAGATCATCTGTAGACAAAGGCTTCTCGATGTCGATATCGTAATAAAAGCCGCCTTCAATTACCGGCCCGATCCCAAGCTTCACAGCTTTATCGCCATACAGAACTTTGATCGCTTGCGCCATAATATGAGCCGTGCTGTGGCGGTATATTTCCAATCCTTCCTTGCTGTCTTGCATGATCAATTCGAGTCTGCAGTCCTGCACAATCGGATGGTTCAGATCAACGAGCTTGCCGTCGATTTTGCCGGCGACAGCGTTTTTACCCACGCTTGATGAGATAGAAGCTGCGATTGCTGCAAGGGTCGTGCCTTGCTGATACCTCCTAATAGCTTGATCTGGCATTGTGACGTTGATTTCCATGATTGGCCTCCATTTCTGCATATTCGCTTCGTTTTATTATTTTTGAACGCAAAAAAACGCATCTCTCCCGGAAAGGGACGAGTGCGTTCAAGCTCGTGGTTCCACCCTCATTCGACCATACGGACGAACAAACGCCTCGCGAGCGCGCTCATTGCCGGAATGATCCTTAGGTATCCTATAACGGGGATAAGTCGGTGACCTATACTGTTCCAATCGTCTTATGAACGAGCGGAAGTTCCAGGACACGGCTGCAAAGCGGTAATTCCACAATCGTAGCTGAAGAAGCTCACACCAATCGCTTCTCTCTCTGACAGCCCGTATATGGGAATGTTGTCTTTGGTCAATGCCTCAATTTGTAATTCCGATCATAACGAATTGGTTTTGTGAATGTCAAGTGATATTTTTGGAATTTAATAATTTTGGTATATGGTCGAAGATTTATAATTAATATCGTTAATTAAAATACAATTTAACTGCGTTAACTAATATCAAGTCCGATAGACATAAGGGTCTTTAGGGGTGTCGATCTTATTCCACTCCGCGACTTTCAATACCGGTATCGTTTGTTTGAACGGTTGATACAGCTCCCAGCTCAGTTTACCGGACACATGGACCCAATCATCGTCTACGAGCTGCGTGCCATTCGGAAACTCCACAAGCATGCCGAATACGCCGGAATCTGCGACGCAGTGAATGAATCCGAAGCGGAACACAAAATAATGGTTGCCGTCGACCTGAACGCCCTTATAGGCAAAACCATCGAATCCGATTGTTTTGTTCATGAAAGCGGATGGATCATTGTAGATAGCCTCCATCCCCTTCAAATAATCGGTGTCCGTCAATTTTATCGTTGAACGATTAATGAATTCCTCTCGCTCGCGCTGCGCGACATCCTTGTAGCTGTCTTTATTGTAAAAGATGCTGGAGTCCGGCTTCAGAAATTGATGATTGCCGGGATTTAGCTCCACATTTTGCTCAAAGGTTGGAAACGAAAAACCTTTTGCTTTTACAAAGCTGGAATCAAGCGCGTAAGCAGGCAAAAACAGTCCTGTGAAGATGGGTACGAACAGCACGGCATAACCAAGATATCGCTTGAGCTTGTTCGGCTCTTCATGCGAATGGCCATGATCATATCCGTGGTCATCGTCATTATGATGCTCATGATCCACACTACAACATTCATTTTCCGATGCAGCGCGTTTCTCTTCGGCAACTTGCTTACGAGAGACGCGAATAAATTCGACTACGCCAAGAAATCCCATAATAACAATTGCGCTAATCGACAAATAGGCATATTTCATATTGATAAATTTATTGATATCGCCTGTATAATGCAGCATGAAGAACATGAAGGAAAATCCGATCAAAATGAAAAAACGAACCATCTAAAACAACCTCCCTACAACTAAAGAACCGGCTAGGGTGAAGCAAACGATCAGGCCAATCAATACGAGAACGAACTTGGTTTTGAACGTTCCCAGCAGCATGAGCGTATTTTTGATATCTACCATCGGTCCGAATACGAGAAATGCCGATAACGAGCCAACCGTGAACGTGCTGCGGAATGAAGCTGCAATGAAAGCATCCGCTTCCGAGCATAAGGAAATAAGAAAGGCAAGCGCGATCATGACAAGCGACGAAGTGAGCGGATTGCTTCCCAGGTGAAGCAAGTACGAGGTTGGCACGAACGTCTGCATGCTAGCAGCGATGAAAGCGCCCAGAACTAAATATTTGCCTACAGAGAAAAACTCCTCGATAGCATGGACGATGACCTCATAAAACTTCGTTCGTATAGGGATGCGCTTCTCTTCAAATGCAGCTTGCATGTGAGTTCCAGATGGAACGGTATCCTGATTCGTATGTTTGAAAGGGATTGTTTTGAACATATAGGATAAAAGAACGGCAACCGAGAAAGCGACTGTTGCAGCTAATCCTGCGCGAATCCCTACCATTTCCCAACTGTTGCCGAAGGCGATGTAGGTTGAGAACAGTACGATAGGATTCAGTATGGGACCTGTCAACATGAAAGCAATCCCCGCATGCAGCGGCATCCCCTTCTTCAGTAATCTGCGCGTGATCGGAACGATACCGCATTCGCATGAGGGAAAGAAAAGTCCGATTCCACAGCCGACGAAGGCAGCAAGGAATCGGTTTCGGGGCATAATTCTTGAAATGAAGCTTTCTTTAACGAAGGCTTGAATAAGTCCGGATATAAGCACACCTACGAGCACGAATGGAATGGCCTCCATAACCATGCTGATAAAAATCGTATTCAATTGGTAGAACGTTGTCACTCTATTCAACTCCACTAGTTTCTGTATCTAAAAAATAGGACTATCAAATAATATATCAATTTAACACTCGATAGGAAAGACGGTTAAGAGAATAAAAAAGTGACATTCGTTAGGATCATTGATCTTAACGAATGTCACTCTGATAATTACATCTAGTCGATAGCTTGCAACTCCTGTTGAAGCCTTAACGGCATGATCGATACAGTCGATGTTTTGAAGCCGGGCATCTTGCAGTTTGGATCAAGTTCGGGGCTTGTCGCGCGATTAACGTTCTGAGCTCCGCCCCAGTGCATCGGTACGAACACCGTATCTTCGCGGATTTGATCGGTAATTCGACTTCGTACGGTGAAGCTGCCCCGCTTGGATTGAACGACTACCCATTCGCCTTCCTCGATCCAATACTGCTTTGCTGTCTTCGGATGGATCTCGATGAAATTGTCCATGTTCCGAGCGGCTAATGTCTTGCTTCGGCGAGTTTGCACGCCTGTCAAATAATGCGACAGCACCCTGCCATTCGTCATCGTCAGCGGATATTGCTCGCATGGCGCTTCTTGCGGCTGTCTGCTTTCCACTGCCGTGAACACGGCTCTGCCATCTGGATGAGCGAAGAAGTTCTGGAACATAATGCCTGCGCTTGGCTTATCAGGCGAAGGGCAAGGCCAGTAGACGCCGCCTTCCCTACGCAAACGATCGTAATTAATGCCGTAGTAATCGGCTAGACCGCCGCGGCTTGCTAATCGAAGCTCCTCAAAGATTTGTTCAGCCGTTTGGAACGGGAAGGAGCTTTCATACCCGAGTAAGGATGCCAACTCGCACAGAATGGACCAGTCATGCTTCGTGCTGCCAGGAGCCACGACGTTCGATTCTCTGAGCAGTACGCGTCCTTCCAGATTCGTGAGTGTACCGGTATTCTCGATATAGGAAGTGACGGGCAGAATAACGTCCGCCATACGCGCTGTCTCCGACATGAACATATCGGCGACGACGAGAAAATCGCATTTTGCAAGACCATCCTCGACTAGCGTTGCATTCGGATTGGAGACAACGGGATTGGAGCCCATTACGAAAAGCGAACGAATGACATCCTGATGGACGAGTTCCATCATCTCATAAGCAGAGACGCCTTTGCGGGGCAACCGCTCCGGTTCAATTCCCCATACCTTAGCCACATAGGCTCGATCATGCTCGTTCTCGATTGAGCGATAACCCGGCAGCTGATCACTCTTCTGTCCATGCTCGCGGCCGCCTTGTCCATTCCCTTGTCCCGTCACGGCTCCGTAACCGCAGCCAGGCTTGCCTATCTTGCCGGTAGCCAGCACGAGATTAAGGAAACCGCGAACAGCCATATGACCGTCAGTCTGCTGCTCTACCCCTCTTGCCGTGAAAACAATACCTGTGTCAGCCTTACCGTAAGCAATAGCTGCCTTACGAATATCGGACTCACTGATCCCCGTCAAAGCGGCAATGTCCTCGATATGGATCGTCGACAGATGTTTCTTAAGCTCATAGAATCCGCTCGTCTTCTCTGCAATAAATTTCTCGTTCAACAGCCCTTCTTCCTCAAGCGCTTTGAGCAGACCATTAGCAAGCGCGGCATCTGTGCCGGGTCTTACTTGCAGATGAATATCGGCAATCGCCGCCGTTGCCGTTACTCGCGGATCAATAACGATAATGGTCGCGCCGTTTTCCTTCGCTTTCGTGAAGTAGGGCATGAGCGTTGGCTGGCATTCGGCGATATTCGTACCGGCAAGAATGATACAACGCGCCAGCGGAATATCTGCCAGTCGACACGTCAGTCCGCGGTCAACGCCGAATACTTTCGTTCCTGCCGATGCAGCGGCCGACATGCAGAAGCGGCCGTTATAATCGATATATTTGGTGCCTAATGCGATACGGGCAAACTTGCCGAGCAGATAGGCGGTTTCATTCGTCAATGAACCGCCGCCATAGACGCCAATAGCGTCCGGTCCGTACTTCTCGTTTGTCGCTTGGAATTGATCGCGAATCGTACGCAGCGCTTCTTCCCATGTCGCTTCCACGAACTGCCCGCCTCGCTTAATGAGAGGGTGCAGCAAACGTTCCGTGCTCGTCGCATGCTGGTGAGCATTCATGCCCTTAACGCATAAGCGGCCTTCCGAAGCAGCATTGGCTGCTCCTTCAATCGTATAGGATAGACGGTTCGAGCCTTCTGCTGGCTCCGTTATCGTAACTTGCATCTTGCATTGCACACTGCAGAAGGGACACTGCGTCTGTATGACGTTCAGTTTATCGCTGTTTGTTGCTTCAATGACTAACGGCGGCATTGACTTCACCTCTCCTCTCGGTTGATTCAAGTTGCAGATTAGGGCGATTCGCATGATCGAACAGTTCTCTTCTCGCCTCGAGATCAAGCAGCAATTCTCTTATATCTACGATTCCGTCGCGCTCGAGCCACTTCCATAGCGGCTCGCCGTAATACGCACGCTCACGATACAGCTGTATGCATGCGGCGGATAATTCCAAGGCATCCATGTCGCTTTCCACGATACCGATCAGTTGCCCTTGCTTTACGGGCAGCTCCATATGTCCGCCGGCATACAGCTCCCAGCCTGAAGGCGAGCCGGTTAGGCCGATATCCTGAACAAGGATACCGATTGGCGTCTTGACGCCGGAAGAAACAGCTGCTTTCAGAGGTGTAGGCATTGAAGCTTGCGACCACATCGAACGCAGCGCTTCACCAAGCCATACCGAGTTGAAGCCCTCTCCTTGACTCCTAATTGCTGAGCTTGCGGAATGAATCGTTAGATGATTGTCTACGCCTTTAATGGCTGTAAATGATTGCGGCTGTTTAAGCTCCATATAGTAATGAATGGCGTTATTGCAGAGTCGACAGCCGTTCAATTTACCCCAATTCAGTGCTAACCTGACCGACTGCGCATTCGTAAATGAATGGCTTTGGATGGCGGTCTTAAGCGCCTGATGGCTGACTGTCGTGCAACTACAAATAGCTGGTTCTGTTGCTTGCGCTCCATCTTTGCCGCTGCGAAGCGCGAATCGGACGACTGCGCTAACCATCGGTCGGCATCCCCCGCAGGAGCTGGACGCTTTCGTCTTATCGCGAACTTGCTCCGCCGTATTCAATCCGTTGTCTAAGACCGCGCACATAATCGCTGATTTCGTAACGGCGTTGCAGGCGCATACGGTCTCGCGAGGCGCCATGTTCTCTGCTTCGACATCAATCGGCGAGCTGCCGTCTTGCGATTGACTGTTTGCAGCTTTCAAGGCGCTGATAGGCGCTTTTTTCTTAACGAGGTTAAGTAAAGTGGTCGCTTCATCGGTGTCGCCGTATAGAATAGCGCCGCATACTCTTCCGTATTGCATCGTTACTTTTTTGTAGGTGTTATGAATGCCATCGTATTGTTGGATTGCGGTATCTGCTTTATCCTCTTGAATGTCTCCGACGGAGAACACCTGCACACCTGATACTTTGAGCTGCGCATAAGGAATCGACCCTTCATAAGGAGGCGTTGCTTCGTCGCAAATCGTTCGGGCAAGCACCTTGCCCTGCTCATAGAGCGGAGCAACCAGCCCATAGGCGATTCCTCTATGTTCGGCGCATTCACCTACGGCATATACGTTAGCGATATTAGTCCGCATGTAATCATCGACCATAATTGCGCGATTCGTATCGATGCCGCTGCGTTTGGCGAGATCAATGTTCGGCCGGATACCTACGGAAAGAACGATAAGATCGGCTTCAACGGTGAGACCCGTCGTGAACCGAATACCTTTCGCACGGTCACGCCCGATAATTTTGTCCGTTTCCTTGCCGAGCCAGAAGCGCATGCCCTGACCTTCCAGTTCCTTCTGCAGAAGCTCTGCTGATGCGCGATCAAGCTGGCGATTCATTAAATAAGGCGCATTATGAATGACTGTGGCTTCCATACCGAGATTAAGAAGGCCCCTTGCAGCTTCAAGACCTAGCAATCCGCCGCCAATGACCGCCGCCTTGCGATATTTGCTCGCATAATCGATCATCGTCTTGCAATCGTCGATATTACGGAAGGAGATGACGCCGGGTTTATTAACGCCGATAATCGGCGGGATAAAGGCCGATGAGCCTGTAGCTATAATAAGGATATCGAACGGAATCCGTAGGCCGGATGCCGTTTCTACACTCTGTATATCGCCATGATGAATGCGTGTAGCGGTCTCGCCCGTATATAGCTTGATGCCTTTCTCCGTATACCATGACCAATCGTTGATGACTATATCGTTAATGGAGGAATCTCCTTGCAGCACTTTGGACAATAAAATCCGATTGTAATTCGGATGTTTCTCGCTGCCGATCACCGTGATTTGGAATTGTTCAGCATTGATATTCAATATTTCCTCGACGCATTTGATGCCGGCCATTCCGTTTCCGATAACTACAAGCTGTTTTCTACTCATTATGTCCACATCCACTCGCACATTTTTTCTATATCGTGAGCGATACCCATTGTACTTCTTGGCCGATAATAGCCCCCGTACCACCTGGCGGAATGAGAGCCAGCGCATTAGCTTTAGCGAACGCCGCGACATTTCCGGATTTATCGTTCGTCAGCGGTTCGACCATCCATTCTTTCTCTGATCGATAGACGAATGCTCTTATATATCTAGGGTACGGGCAAGGCTTCAGTATGGAATCCATTAAGCGGCCATCCAGCCAGGTGGAGCGATATTCGGTTAAGCCGGCTGCTTTGAGAACAACTGGCTTAAGCAATAGCTCTAGTCCTGCGAAGCATGCGGAAGGATTGCCTGATAAGCAGATAATCAATTGATTAGAACGACGAAAAGCTGAGGTCGGTGTACCGGGACGCATAATCGTCTTCGTAAAAATCGCTTCTGCTCCGATACGTTCCGCAGCTTCTTTCACATAATCGTAATCGCCTACCGATACTCCCCCGGTCGTGACAACCATATCGGCCTTCGTGAGGCACTCCTGAATGGCAGCTTCTATCTGCTCTAAACAATCAGGAACAACAGGATATCGGATGACGGATGCGCCAAGCTCTTTCAAGCGAGCTCCTATCATATAACTGTTGGATTCGTAGATTTGGCCACCCTTTAGCTCTCGTCCAGGCGCGATTAACTCATCGCCGATGGGGAGAACGGCTACCTTCGGGCGCTCGTATACATTAATCTCCCATTGCCCGACAGATGAGAGAATGGCCACTTCTTTGGCCCTCAGCTCAGTTCCCCGATACAACAGCTTCATCCCTTGCGGAACGTCTTCGCCTTTCTCTGCAATATGCTGACCTAGCGTGCAGGGCCGATCGAGTCTTATTCTGCGAAATCCATTACGCGCTTCGAGAGGTATTGCCGTTTCTTGGATGACGACTGTATCATAACCTTCCGGTACAGGTGCCCCGGTGAATATGCGAACAGCATCATTTAGTTGAAGCGTTGAAGCGGCTGGCTGCTCATGCTGCGTTATATGTCCGGCACGCACTTCATCAATAATACGCAGCTCCACGGGGCGTTCCCTTGATGCGCCTTGCAAAGCTGCTGCCTGGACTGCATACCCGTCCATCGCCGCTCTCCGGAAAGGAGGCAGCGAGACGATGCTTTCGAAGTCATTCGCAAGTACTCTTGCCCCAGCATCCTCTAATGAAACCGTTTCAATGGGAGGTTCTTTCACGCAAGCAAGCAGTTTCATCGAAGCTAATGATACGGAAGCTGTCATCGGATGCTGAACGTTAACGATTGCCATTATGATCCTCCCCTATCTTAGCGTACATGGTTTTATAAACAGAAAATGCCCTCTCCCTGTTATTCAGGAAAAAGGCACCGTTGCCGAGTGAGCCAGCACAACGCTGTGCGAAGCTCTTATCATATGTTTAGAGTAGGTTATTTTTACGCTTATGTCAATATACATAACATAATTAAACATAAGCGGACACAAAAATATTTCATGTTATATATATTGACATGAAGGTAACTCACCTCTATAATTCGAGTTGGGAACACCGCAAGACACTATAACGTAAACGACAGGCAGCACAATGACGTGCTCCGTTGGCAATGAAGCCGCGTTTCGCCCCTTTTTCAACAGGGCGAAGTGCGGCTTTTGTACATTTTAACCATTGTATGTGTTAGGATTCATGAACGAAGCGTCGGTCCGGACCGAAACGCGAAAAAAAAGAGAAGATAAAGGGAGAGATAGGCATGGAGAAAAAAAGTTTTTGGCAAAGCGGACACAAACCAACGTTATTTAGCGCATTTCTATATTTTGATATCAGCTTTATGATTTGGGTTCTCATTGGCCCGCTTAGCGTCATTATTGCTGCCGACTATCCGATGGACCCGGTTCAAAAAGCGAATCTAGTTGCTCTTCCCGTACTAGGCGGCTCGATCCTACGTTTGGTGCTCGGCTTCCTAACCGATTATATCGGTCCTAAGCTTACGGCACAGATTGGTATGGTTATGACGGTCATCCCTCTCGTGCTCGGCTGGCAATTCGTTCATTCATTAGATCAGCTTTACGTCGTCGCTATTCTGCTAGGCATTGCAGGCGCCTCGTTCGCGGCAGCACTTCCGTTAGCCGGTCAATGGTATTCCAAGGAACATCAAGGTCTTGCAATGGGCATTGCAGGGGCAGGCAACAGCGGTACGATCTTCTCCACGCTGTTCGCCAACCGCTTGGCACAGCATTTCGGCGGCTGGGAAGCCGTATTCGGCTTAGCTCTTATCCCGATCGTGCTTGTATTTATCTTCTTTACGATATTCGCCAAAAACAGCCCGAACCGTCCAGCGCCTAAGAAGTTGACGCAATACGGATCTTTATTGAAACAACGCGACGCTTGGGTGTTCTGCTTGTTCTATTGCGTTACATTCGGCGGTTTCGTCGGTCTTACCAACTATTTGACGATCTTCTTCAATACGCAATACGGTCTCTCTCCAGTCAAAGCGGCTGATTTCACTACAATCTGCGTTATCGCGGGCAGCTTCTTCAGACCGGTAGGCGGTTACTTAGCCGATCGATTCGGCGGTACGCGCATGTTGACGGTGCTCTATGCTGTCGCAGGACTTATGCTGGCTTCGATATCAACGCTTCCGCCATTGCCTGTCGTTATCGTTCTCTTATTCATCGGAATGATGTCGCTTGGTATGGGAAATGGATCGGTATTCCAACTCGTACCGCAGCGTTTCGGCAACGAACTCGGCCTGATGACGGGTATCGTAGGAGCTGCAGGCGGTATTGGCGGATATGTGTTGCCGCTTATTTTGGGCAAGCTGTACCAATCGTCAGGTGCATATACGGCAGGTTTCTTAGTACTCAGCGGAATCGCGCTTGCGGCGCTTATCACTCTGTATGTCATTCAGTTCAGCTGGCGCAAACAATGGATGGGCAAAGGCGGCAAAGCGCTTATCCAAACCAGCGGAGAAGGCTCTACGATTAATGTATAATCCTTACCGAGCGTTACGCATCGCTTGCGTTTTCATTGACCGCCCGACATATCGCAACATGTCGATAAATAATTCATTCGATGAGCAATAAGTGACAAACATCACGCATACAATCTGATAGTATGTTAATCATGTTGTCTCATCTTATGAATAGGAGCGTTGTCAATGAAAACAATTGCGAATGAAAATTTCAAAGACGAAACGATACAATTTGACGGATTCAACTTCGTCAGTTGCACGTTCACGAACTGTATCATTATTATCTCCACTCTAGATTTCAACTTCGAGCAGTGTTCGTTTTTCGAATCAACGCTGCACGTGAACCCGAAGCTGCCAATCTTTGAGATTTCGCATCGTCTCTCTCAATCTTCCTATGATAATGACACCAATTGCTATAGAAACGATTACAAATATCCGAGAACGACGATTCATCTTCCTGTCGTGACACCGCACTAACAGTCGTGTATCGACAAAATGAAACGAGCGAGCTGGCCGCATAATGCGGAAAGCTCGCTCGTTTTCGTTTACAACACATCGGTCAGCTGGCTTCGGCTATGGGTGTCAAGCGCTTGCCAATCGGCTATCTCGCAACGCTTGCCGTTAATATCGGTCAATATGACTCGATTGCCGCCTGGGAACTGCAGATGCTCGTGCAGGTTGCGCATCGCCATGCTCGTCGGCCCGAGATTCGTCTGTAGCTCCCATATCCATAGATCGGATTTCTGCTTCACGCTCTCGACTCTTGTAACGGTTGGGAGAAAATAACGGTATCGCAGCTCCTGCTCAAGCTCCATCTTGCTTTCGTCATCGAGTTTCTCTATGTCTTCGATGATGCCCAGCTCGTCGCCCTTCACATCTCTTACCGATATATAACGCGTCGTATACAGGAAAGGGAAGGAGCGGTGAATGACCAGCTCCTCATACGGCTTCCCTTCTACGATGCCTTGAAAGACGCCGCCGCCTCCCCTGCTGAACAAAATATGTTCGGGGTCGAACACTTTGATGCTGTATTTGTCGTCCATCAGCCTTCAACCCCCTTAATCTTCGACAGCTCCTGCTGCGCTTCGACGAGCTTATGATAGGCGCCCTTCTTGTCGAGCAGCTCTTCATGGGTGCCGACCTCGACGATCTTGCCTCGCTCCAGAACGACAAGTCTGTTCGCGTTGCGAAGCGTTGAGAGACGGTGGGCTATGGCAAATGTTGTTCTGCCTTTAATGAGTCTCGTGATCGCTTCCTGGATTTGACGCTCCGTCTCGGTGTCCACAGAGGCCGTCGCTTCGTCCAGGATAAGAATGCGAGGATCATGTATAATCGCTCGCGCAATCGATACACGCTGCTTCTCTCCGCCGGAGAGGCGATGTCCGCGCTCGCCGACCCTCGTATCGTAGCCGTCCGGCAATCGAACGATGAAATCATGCGCATTGGCAATCTTAGCCGCTTGCATAATTTCAATCGGTGTCGCATTCGGCTTGGAATACGCGATATTCTCGGCAATCGTACCATCGAATAGGAAGGTTTCCTGCAGCACGACGCCAATCTGCCTGCGAAGGTCGCTCTGGCTTATACGGCGAAGATCGATGCCGTCGATAGAAATCGATCCTTCATCCGTATCGTAGAAGCGGCAGATCATATTAATGAACGTGGATTTGCCTGCGCCGGAATGACCGACAAGCCCGATCATTTCGCCGGCTTCCACATCAAGGTTAATGTCCTTAATGACCGGATGATGTTTCTCATAACCGTATGTCACTTTATCGAAGCGCACATGGCCTTCAATCGTTCCTATTACGGCTGGATCCTTCACATCCGGCACCTCGGACGGCGTATCCATGATCTCGAATACCCGATCGGCTGCGGCAAGCGCATTGCTGGCCCAGTTGATCATTTGGCTAACCCATTGAAGCGGGCCGAATAGCATCGTCAGGTAAGCGATCAAAGCCATTAGTGTACCGAGCTGAAGCTCATTATGGATAACAGATTGCCCGCCGTTATACCAAATGAGCAGTGTGCCGATGCCAGCAATGAACGAGAATAACGGGAACATGCCTTGCCATAGGCCTTCAATTCTAATGTTGTGGCGCACAACCTCGCGGTTCGCGACCTCATAACGGGACATTTCCGTCTTTTCTTGACCGAATGCTTTCACGACCCGAACACCTTGCAACGAATCGCCCACCAAGACGTTCAGTCTGAATATCGCCCGCCATTGCTGATACCACCGCCGGCCTATCTTCGGCCATAGCTTCATAGACACCAGAACCATGAACGGCATCGGCAGCATGGCATACAAAGTAAGCTTCCAATCGAGGCCGAACATAATAATGAAGATCGCGATAACGCGCAGCGACTCGCCGCTTACCCAAATGACGCCGTCGGTCATGAATTGCCGCATGGCCTCCGAATCGCTGTTCACCCGGCCGATAAACTGGGAGGTCTGTCTTCGATCGAAGAACGCTAACGAAAGCCGCATTAATGAACTGTATACGTCTTTGCGCAAATCGCCCATCAATTTAGATCCGACCCATACGCCGATAAGCCCTCGTACCGTCTGCATAATGGTCATGAGCAATGCCGTTACACCTAACCCAAGGACAACCATTAACAGCATAGAACCTGTGTCTTTCGGCTGAAGAACATCATCGATCATTACTTTCGTCAAGTAAGGCGGGATAAGCTCTACCAATGTCGTGATGACGAGCAGGAACCCGGCTGCTGCCATCTGAAGTTTATACGGTAAAGCATAGCTGAGCATACGCAGTATCACTTTTTTGTTGCTTTTGCATAGAGGACATACTTGGGTGCCCTCGGAGAGCGGATTATTGCACTTCGGACAATATCTCGGAAATTCCTTCTCCGAGATGACGGGCCGTTCCTCACCTTTGGCTAATGCGCCAATGAGCTTGGCGGCGAAGCTGAACACCGTTGTCAGGGCAGCCGTATACCGAGCGGCAACGACTGGCCCTTTCTTGGTATCGATCATGAGCATACCGCCGCCAACGCCGCCTGCGGCGCGTGCATCTGTTACTTCACTAAGCGCAATCGATAACTGCTGCTTGCCTGCTTCGTTCCAAAGCATTAATTCCTGTTCCGTAATCGTCAGCCACTGTTCGCCGAAATGTCCATCGGTAAGCAAATCCGTTTTACCGCTGAACAACGGTTCGTGCTTCAGCTTCGATTGTATGGCAGTTGGTAATTTCTCTAAAACCGACAATTTAGCACCCCCATTCGCAAGCGGCTCATTAACGAGCCTTTACGATTATTTTGCGAATGCTCTCGCCGGATAGGTGATATTTGCGCTCTAGGTCGGAAACCGTCCAGCCGTTTGTATAAAAGGAATAAATCTCGGCATTGCGCTCTGCGAGCAGCTTCCTCGTACCGCTTGCTTCGCCCCAGCCAATGCGTTGATTCGATGGTTTAGGGATATAGATCAGATCACCTTGAATGTATTTCTGAAGTTCTTTCAATAAGCTAGGGGGAAGCACATCTCTCCCATTTTTGTAGTTCACGATAAACGTCCTCCTCAAACATGTTCAATTTTGTCGTATTTGCGTTGCTGTTCATTTTTACTGCTGTAGCATTTTTCATTGCTTTACTGCCTCCTTTCGCGTATTTGGAATTCTTTTTTTAGAACAAAAAAAACCGTGGATGGTATTCCTCCACAGCAACGGGGTACTACAAGCCAATTGCGCGGCAGTCTTCTGCCGCTTGCTCGACTAACGCTGCTTCCTTGCAGCACGGGTCGATACCGGAACGATTCCGGCACTAGGAGATATTCAGTTAATATGCAACCACCATCATACCACCCAGCATGTTGTTCGACTCCTTTCATCTCCATAATTTGTGTCGTGCACTTATTGATTATAATGAAAGCACTTTCACCTTACAAGAAAAATTTCTCAAATTTGTAGATTTATTTTTTAGGTGTTCTTTCGTTATTACAAAAAATAGGGGGAGGCCTTTCGGCCTCCCGTTTATGGATGATTTCCGACTATTGCTAGACGGAAATCACCTCAAGGTTGTGATACAAAATAGATCAACTCCTTTCCTAGTGATTCGTCGGCCCGACAACCATAGTATACTTCCATTTTATAGGATGGCGAAAGAGAAAGCATTTTTTATAAATAATCTTTACCAACCGTTGCAATCACTTCTGACATTGTTAACTGTTTTTCAGTCGACGTATCGAGATCCTTCATCGTAGCCGTCCCGGCCGACTTCTCGTTTTCTCCAAGCAACAGAACGAAACGGATACCGCTTGCTGCCGCTGAAGCCAATGCTTTGCGAAGCTTGCGTCCGCTCCCGTCAACGCGAACTCGAAGCCCGGATTGCCGAAGCACAGTCGCCGTTTCTAACGCATAGGAAAGCGTATCCCCTATAGGCAATAGTAAGATTGGAGGACTGACTTCAATGGAACCCCTCTCTGTCAATATAGCCATAATGGGCTCCATGCCGAACGATATGCCAACTGCCGGATAATCGATGTCATCTCTTCCAATGAGCTTACCGATAATCGCGTCGTACCGTCCTCCTCCTCCGAGACTTGACGTATATTGACCAGTGCGATCGAATATTTCATAAACGGTTCCGGTGTAGAAGGATAAGCCCCGTGACAAGAAAGGGTCGAACCGGCATAGCTCGTCTAATCCCGTTGCAGTTATCAAGGATTGCACGGCGATCAACTCATTTGCTCCCTCCGACTTCTCCAGACCATTCATGCGGACTAACTCCTCGAAGGTAAGATCGCTGCGTTCTAACCAGCTCCCTATCGTTTGTCTAACAGAAGGTGCAAGCCCTTTCTCCGCAAGCTCTTCTTGAACGCCTGCAGCACCGATTTTGGCTGCTTTATCGAGCGTGAGCATGATGGAAGAGGCATCAGTTTCACTTACACCGACTTTACCTAGCAGCTCGCTTAAAAAACGTCTGTTATTCCATCGCAGTTCGATGTCGATATTCAGATCGGCAAATACGTCCGCCGCAAGCTGCATGAGCTGGACCTCTGCTTCTGCCCCTTTCGTGCCGATCACGTCGGCGTCACATTGCAAAAATTCCCGCAGTCGTCCGCGCTTTACTGGTCCGTCGCGGAACACTTTTCCGATCTCATATCGTTTGAAGGGAAGCATTATCCCTGGATTCAGGGCTGCCACCTTGGCGAATGGAATCGTAAGATCATACCGAAGCGCAAGCGATCTGCCTCCTTGGTCGCTTAACTGATACATTTCCTTTAAAATCTCATCGCCGCCTGCATATTTGGATGCCAGCAGCGACTGCTCATTCAGCATCGGCGTCACCATTGGATCAAAGTCGTAACGCTCAAACCATTTCTCAAGCGTACGCTGCACGCGTTGTCTCGTGATTTGCTCCGCTCCGTAATAATCGTACGTACCTTTTACATTTTGCATAGCATTCATCCCCCTCGATAGTTGAATTGAACAAAAAAAACGCGCAGGACCTCTTGGTCCTGCGCGTTGCTATGCCGCAGGGAGGCCAACGCGAATTGCGTTAGCCCGCCCTGATATTCGATCAGGTGTGCTAACGCAGCTTGTGATGATGAAGTTGTGCGAACAGAAGGTTGTTGTACATATCGTTCGACTCCCTCAGGCTGTAAAGTAAATCCATTATAGCGAGTTCATCTCGAGATTGCAAATGAACTCCCTATAATTAATGCCGTTAAGCGATGTGATAGGACTGGTTGCTCCCTTTGCCGTGCTTCCGCTTTAACAGTTCGGGCAAAGCAATTCCGATCAGGACGGTCGCAACGCCCGTCCATTGGAGCATACTAACGTACTCGTTCAGTACGAAGGCAGACATCATAACCGCAACAGGCAGCTCGGATGCGCCTAGAATACCGGCCATCCCTTCTCCAATTCTCGGAACAGCCACCGCGAACAGCACAGGGGGAATGAATGCGCCGAACAAGCCTAGCAAGAGTCCGATGACGAGCAAGCCTCCCCACAACGTTCCATCGAACAGAAAAGCTGGCGGGAAAATGACGAATACAAGCGTCAGTGCGCCAGCCAGCATCCATGCGCTGCGATACGCGGGGTGCGCGCTAGGAACGGCTTTGCCGCTAAACCATATGAATAGCGAATAGCTGATTGCGGACAGCAATCCCAAGATGACGCCAATGATATTGAATTGGGACATGCCCTGTTCAAGTATTCCGGCAGCCAGCAACGTACCGATAAGCAATACGCCTAGACCCAACATCATAGGACGGCTTGGCCGTCTGCGCTGTCGAACGGCTTGAGCAACGATGCTGATCCACGTGAACTGGAAAAGCAGAATAATGGCAAGCGAAGCCGGTATATGCTTCAGCGATTGGTAATACAGCAGCCCCGTCACGGCAGTCGGCATGCCTGCTGCCATGAGCAGCAGACGCTGCTTCCAAGTAAGCTGTGATACGAGCGTCTTCTTTTCAGTAACATTTCTGCCTTTGAACTGAAGACGCTCCCTCCATTTCGTAAATAACGCTAATCCGCAAGCGAGAATAAACCCCATTAGCAATTGACTGCCTACTACTTCGCCAAGCTCATAGCCTTGGCCGTATGCATAGACGACGATGGTGGATAAAATGCCGTAGCTGGCTGCTCCTAAAAATACAGATAATAAATACTTCATGCGTAGTTGATGCTCCCTTCTAGCTGCTGCTTTTTCCTTTTGTACGCAAACAAAAAATCCTAACTCCGAATACGGTTTAATCGTGGGATTAACCGAAATTCGTAGTTAGGAAGTATAGGCTTCCAGTAGAGACCCTCACCCTATTCCAGCTCATTAGCTGTGAGGTTATACGATTGATATGCGATTGTTTGCCGAACAGCAACAGTTCAAATCTTACACGACAAGTAAGATGTTGTCAATCGGTATTCGCAATAAATCGCGTTTTAAGCGGCCATAAATAAGCCTGTTCCACTGCCATAGCTATACACTCCATGTGCAATCTGGCTTCGACCTCTAGCATGCGGCAAACGATTGCCGATGATACTCGATACCACTGCCGGTACAAGCTGCTCCTGTTGCATGAGCTCGATCAGCATCACAATATCGCTCACCTGATAGGCATTAGCCAGCGCTTGAATGAAATTCTTATCCGAGGCGGTTTCGCTGTTCCCAGACTCGTCTATTTTATCCTCTAGCAGCTCGCGCTTCACTTGCGTCAGCGTGTGTCGAGCACGATGCAAGGCTGCTTTGACCGCACCTTCGGTCGTACGAAGCCAATGAGCGGTCTCGCTTGTCGAGTAATCAAACACATCGCGCAGTATGAACACCGTTCTTTGCAGGGGCGGCATATGCTTCAGCAAGGCTCGGAATAGCTGCTCGAGCTCGAAGAGACTGTCGCTATTGTCAACTATGGATCCATTAGCGCTCATGGATTGATTTTTCAGCAACTTTAGAGTGACATCCTTCCGTCTAGTCTGATCGATCCACGTTGTCTTTGCTATTCGCAGAAGAAGCGCTTCCGGGTTGCTGTGCCCTTGCGTCCCGAGAATGGGCAGCGCCTTGAGCCATGTATCTTGAGCCAAATCCTCCGCATCATGTCCGGATTTCGTAATCGACAAGCAATATCGGCGTACGGTTGCGTGCAGCTGTTCCGTTGGAATTTCATTTGTATGAATCGTTTCACTTATCGTAGAACATACGTGCTTGATGGACATGATGTGCCAGCCTCCTTGGCGCTAAATGCTAAATATAAGGTATCTCGCCTAAATTCATAGTGTCTTCTATATGGTAAACGATTGAACTCATCATAAGGATACGCCAAATAAAAATTTTTGTTAACCGTATCTTCGGCCGCATGCCATTCGTTTACGTATCGAAATCGAAAATACAGCCATATGGAGGTTATGAAAATGAGTTCTTATGTACCTTATGTTGTGGAGCAAACGGGGCGCGGCGAGAGGTCGTACGATATTTATTCGAGGCTGCTGAAGGATCGGATTATTATATTGGGATCAGCTATTGATGATGGGGTAGCGAATAGCATAATCGCACAGATGCTGTATTTGGCTGCCGAAGATCCTGACAAAGAGATATCGTTATACATCAACAGCCCAGGAGGATCCACGACGGCCGGCTTTGCTATCTTCGACACGATGCAATATTTGAAGCCGCCCGTGCATACGATCTGTGCCGGTCTGGCTGCATCATTCGCTGCAATTCTGTTGCTAGCCGGCGCTAAGGGCAAGCGATTCGCGCTACCGAACAGCGAGATTATGATCCATCAGCCGCATGGCGGCGCTCAAGGTCAAGCAAGCGATATTGCCATTAGCGCGAAGCGGATCGTTGGTATCCGTTCTAAACTTAATGCGATCGCAGCCGAACGGACCGGCCAGCCGATAGAACGCATCGAAAAGGATATGGATCGCGATACGTTTATGTCCGCTGAAGAAGCACTTGAATACGGAATCATCGATAAGGTTATAACATCGTTATAGCCATTATAATATCAGAGTGAATCGGGAAGCTGAGGCTTCCCTCCTTTCGCTGTAATCGTAAATAAACCATCAATTGAAGTGACTTCATAGATGTCGTCAAATCCTTCGTCCCACGTCGGAGGCTGGAGTTTTTTCATGACGCTTTTGATCCCGATATCGGGAATTCTGGCTTTGCCGATTCGTCCTTCATTCCGTCTTATCGACTCCGCGTAGTCCGGTACGAAATAATAACATGCAATACGAAATTGATGCGCTCGCGCTTTCTCGATATATCCTTGGCGTTCTTCGACCGTTGGATTCGTATTATCTACGACGAAAGGTTGCTTCGCATGCAATAAGGCGTCAAGCAGAATCGCTTCGCGATGGCGAGTTCGAAGCATATCCATATTGAGCCTCATATGAGTATCGTACCATTTATCCTTGAAAAATGTAGATTTCCCCGCAGCTTGCAAGCCTACGAATAAGAGCATTTCCATCCTTATTCACCCTTATCCAGTTGTTGATTGGAATAGACATATTGATTAATGTAGTCACGGTTCTGAGAGAACACAGGCGTCTCGTGGTCTACCTCCCAGCGGTTTCGCGTGACTACGCCAACTTGAAAATGCTGCTTCGTAACGCATACCCCGCGCTTTTGCCAAACCGGAAGCTCATTCCAGTTAATGCCCTTCTCGGTGAATAGCTTGTCCTGCAACTGCTTGCCATCGAGTCCTTGAAGCTGGGCTTGCGGGAAATGCGCCTGAGCTACCATCAAGATACTATTTTTGGTCGCATCCTGCTGTCGCCAGAGAAAGTAGTTCGTCACTTCGTCCTCCGGAAGCACCCACGCGCGGCTGTCGAAGAACGCCAGTTCTTTGTTCGGATATACGCTGCGCATAATATCATTGAATTTTGCCGTTGCCATTGCGGCCGATACGGATACGATCTTCTGGATATTGTTATCGAACCAAGCTTGCGTCGTCAGCTTATCGTTATTCGTCAGCAAAATTGATATTTCATCGCTTTGGTGATAAATCAGCTTGCAGCCCATCATTTGTCCGGCCAAATATTTACTTGTCTCCCAGAACGCTTGCGTCAGCTTCTCGTCGAAAGGCTTGTCTAGACCTCTTGTAAACGTATGGAAATGACAGCCGTCAAGCCTTATCAAAACAGGCAAACGTCTAGGTAAGCTGTGGCGAAACGCATGCTCATAACCCTTCATCCGATTGCCGAAATCATCATTTTTCATCAACCTATATCCCCCCTCTGAAGATATAATCTATAATACTTCCAGTAAATGCAAATGGGAATATGGAATGTGGATGTTAGCTCAAATAGATTGGTCTGGTATGCACTATAATATTAAGGACCGTACGGCCCTTTATAATGATCTTTTCGGATAAAGTGAGAGGTAACGGACATAAGCGTCCTTATTTGATCACTGTTGGCGTTCAAGCGCATTCAAACGGTAGGTATGATGTAGTTAGTGTCCCTAGGGTCCGTAAAAGTTACATTCGTGCGTTATAATGCTCGTTAGTGTCATCTGTGTCCGTATTGAAATAAATCCTAAAAAGCCACCCCAACCACTTAGCGGTTAGGATGGCTTTCTGCTCCCATTATTTAACTACATAAATTAATCATGCAGCGCCGCTTGGCGTTTCATCAGGTCTTCGAGGACGATGCAAGCCATCGCTTCAATGACGGGTACGACACGCGGGCAAATGCATGGATCGTGGCGGCCTTCTGTTACGATGATCTGTTCTTCGCCGCGGACGTTCATCGTCTGCTGCGGCTTCGAGATCGAAGAGGTTGGCTTCACGACGACGCGGAAGACGATCTCTTCCCCGTTGCTGATGCCGCCGACGATGCCGCCTGCGTTGTTGGTCAGATACCCTTCGGCGTTCATCTGATCATTATGCTCGCTGCCCAGCATATCGGCTGCGCCGAAGCCAGCGCCGAATTCGATGCCTTTGATGGCGCCGATCGACAGCATCGCCTTCGCCAGCTCCGCATCGAGCTTATCGAACACAGGCTCGCCAACGCCAGGCTTCACGCCGCGAATGCGGCACTCTACGATGCCTCCGCAGCTATCTCCTACTGCTGCCAGTTCCTCGATTCGCTTGACCATTTTCTCCGCGGCTGCTGGATCACAAGCACGAACAGGATTTTTCTCGATTGATTCCTCAACGAACGATTCGCACTTGATACCGCCAATTTCCTTCGAGTAAGCAACGATGCTCACGCCTCTGCGTTCGAGCAGCTTGCGGGCAACCGCGCCTGCGGCTACACGTCCGGCGGTTTCCCGTCCAGACGCTCTCCCGCTTCCGCGATGATCTCTAATTCCGTATTTGCTCAAATAAGTGAAATCCGCATGTCCAGGACGGAACGCATGCTGAATATCGCTATAAGCTTCCGGTCGCATATCCTTGTTGTGCAGCATGATGAATAACGGTGTACCTGTCGTCTTGCCTTCGAATACCCCAGACATAATATTAATGATGTCGTACTCCTTGCGCGGAGTCGTTACCGATGATTGTCCGGGCTTGCGACGGTCCATCTGGACTTGAATATAGGGCTCATCGATTTCTACGCCTGGTGTTACCCCGTCTATAATGACGCCGACCGACTCGCCGTGCGATTCACCGAAAGTCGTAACTTTGAATGCTTCTCCATATGAACTGCCTGGCATAATATGTTGCCTCCTGTCGATGCTGCTTGATTTATAGCTCCATTATAATTTAGTATATGAAATAAATGAAATTGTAATTACGGTATCTTGTCATAGAGAGGATCTATATCACAATGCAAATGAATATGGAATGGTATCGCATCTTTCTTCATACAGCACGTTCGGGCAACCTTACCAAAGCTGCAGCCGAGCTGCATATTACGCAGCCTTCCGTCAGCTATGCAATTAAGCAGCTAGAGGAAGGCTTGCAGATTAAGCTGTTCGATCGGTTATCCAAAGGTGTTCAATTGACGGCTGAAGGTGCCGCTCTGCTCGACTATGTAGAAAAATCATTCCATTTGCTAGGCGCGGGTGAAGAGCGTATGCACGCTTTGCGTAAGCTGACAGCTGGCGAGCTTCGCATAGGAGCAAGCGGTCCGATTATGAAGCATGTGCTACTTGCGCCGCTGGACCGCTTCCATGCTCAATACCCGGATGTACGCGTCAGATTATCGCAGGGCAAATCTTCCGATATCCGCACGAAGCTGAAGGAAGGCCAGATCGACGTCGGACTTGTCCATCTTCCGTTCGCCGATCCCGAGCTAATCGTTCGACCGCTCGTCTCCATCCAAGATTGTTTTGTCGTCGGCGACGCCTTCCTTAAGTGGACGGCAGAGGTTAACGATCCGTCCGTCCTTACAAAAATACCGCTTCTGCTCTTAACGCAAGGAAGCAGCACAAGGCGGTTCGTTGACCAATGGCTGGCTTCTCAAGGTATACAAGCGGAAGCGGATATAGAATTAAGCAGTATCGATATGCTCATTGAATTTGCCTTGCGCGGCTATGGCGCAGCGTTCATTACGGAATCATTCGTACGGGATGAACTGGCTGAAGGTAAGCTTCACCTGTTAAAGCTTAACGTTAACCCCCCGCCGCGCGAGATCGGGATAGCCGTTAGAGCGGACCGTTCCATGCCGATGCCTGCGAAACGGTTCGTCGAATTGCTTGAGAACGACTAAAGGACTGGAGACTATCATCAACTAAAGCTACACGGTCTCCCAACGATGGCGATACTCCGCTAATCTTGCATGAAGCCTCTCTGGCTCAGACGAAATAATGAGTCGAAGCTTCACGATCCACTCCTCGAAGGAGGAATACGAGGCGAACTGATTGGCAGTCTCCGGCGTCAAGTACAGAAAGTATGGCGCCGGATACGTCTCGGCAATATGCCGAAGGGCGGAATCGATTGGCGTGTATTTCTTCCGCTTGCCGTCTAATCGATCGACGATAACGTCGCTTCTGCCATATTCCCGCTTCCATTCATGAAGCCTGTCTTCACGCTTGTAATAGGCGCTTACCGGCGATTTCGACATCCGCCTAACGCTCTCTTCATGCAGCGGATACAGGACGAACTTTGCGAAAGCTTTGTCCCTGGCTACAGCCGCAGCAATCTCCAGCTCCTGTTCACTAATTTGCTCGAAGGAATCGTAAAAAATAAGCGTTCCTTTCCTCGTCTCCGGCGGCGGCTCGTAGCCGAATGGAACTTTCATTGGATCGTTGCTCATTCATATCCTCCATCCTATCTTGTCTTGTCTATGCACCTCATTATACCCTATTAGAAGCAAATCATGGCAGTTCCGAGGCATGCGCTTTACTCACTTCTTCGTTCACCTCATGCGTAATTTGATTACCGCCTTTGTTATTCCAAGCAACGACAAATGGCTCGAAAGCATCGATGGACAGCTCCCCCGTCACTATTTTCAAATACGTTTCATTCTCAAGCTTCTGCAGCTCGGCCCAGCTCTTCTCCATCGTTGGCGTTGTATCGTAAAATAAACTTTCCACCTTGATCATCGGCTTTTTGCTGACGGCACCGCCCTGCAAGTACGCTTGGGAGCTGCTCCAAGCTTCAAGATTTTTGCGCGGGAGCTCAATCTCCTGCAGCAAATCATCATACAGCGACTTTGTCTCCGTATCGAGACTATCCCGCTCCATTTCCCCATTCAAGGCAAGAATTAACTGATCATGCCGCTTCACGACGGCATCCGGGTAATCGAGCAGCAGATCGAACGGATAATAGTTGCGAAGCTGCGGTCCCAGCTGTTCGGCGATCGATCGGAGCTGTTCGGCTTCCTTCCAATCCGGGTCTTGATTGCGTTCCAGCTTCGTTAAAATGTTCAGCACCTTTAACGCGGCTTCCGGATAGGGGTAGCCTTTGCGGACAACGAGATAGCGGTCGGTAAGCGGCGCTGTCTTCGTGACGAACATCCCTTCCTTATCAGTCGGCGCAGCATATACTCGCCATTCCGCCTTCGTATCGGTCGATACCGAACCGTTAAGCGGCCAATAAGGCGCCCACCAAGGCGCGAATACGACCCCGGCTTGATTGTTCGAGATTAGCTCCTGAATGTCTTTGCGCAGCAAAAATTGGGAGTCGACAATGCCCTCCTTATACCATTGCGCAAGCTTAGCAAGCGCGTTCTTCGCCTCTGGTTGAATCGAACCGTATACGACGTTGCCCTGCTTATCGTATATCCAGCTTTGCGGAAATGAATGATAAGCCGCAAACACGCTATTAAGCCCGTGTACCCCCGTCTTCTCGCCATAGACGAGCGTTCTCTCTACAGGAATGCCCGTTGTGTCGGCTCTTCCGTTGCCGTCCGGATCGTCTTTTACGAAAGCATGGACGATTTTCTCGATATCCTCGAGCGTGCTCGGGGGCTGCAGCTTCAAATCGTCGAGCCAATCCTGTCTTATCCACAAGTATGAAGGGGCATCCGCTTCAATCGCTACGTTAGGAAAGGCATACAGCCTTCCGTCGGCTGATGCTTCCCTTATGGCTTGACCGTCAGTCGCCTCATAAATTTCTTGCACGAGCGGCGAGGCATACTTCGGGTAGATATCGGTAAGATCCTCGATCAATTGCTGCTCTTGCAGCAATCGGAACTGCTCGCGATTCACGATAAAAGCATCAGGAAGATCGTTGCTGCGGATCGCTAGATCGAGCGTGCTCTCATAGCTGTCTTCACCGCTTGCTTCCCAATCGTATTTGATGATTACACCTGTCTGTTCTTCAATATACCGTGTCAAAAAATTATTATCGCCATAATCGCCCTCAGGCAGCTCGATGTCTGAATAGGAATAGGCGACCCGCAACGTAACGGGCGGATTGAAGGCTGACTCTTCTGAGTCGCTATTCGTAGGCGAGGACTCGTTATTTTTGCAAGCTCCCATTAGTAGTAGCAAGGCTATGCAGCCGGTTAGAACCATTCGATTCGCAGCTCGCGTTGTTCGCTTCTCAATCATCAATGAAATCTCATCCTTCCGTCTTCGATAGCAGCCGGTATTTCAACGGAGAGTACGGTTCCTTGTCCAGGTTCGCTCGTGATGTGGAGCAAATCGCCGTTGCCGTAGTAACGGTCGAGCAAGCGCCGCACGTAGTTTAGGCCTATGCCCATGCCGCCCAGAACAGGCGTTCCCTCCCCCGTGTTAATGAGCCTAGTCAGCGTAGCCTCGTCCATTCCAGGACCGTTGTCGGCAACCTCTACGCGCATTTTCCCTTGCTCCGTCTGCTGAATGGTAATGCGGATGATGCCAAACTGTTCATTTTTGCCATGATAGATCGCATTCTCGACGAGCGGCTGCAGCAGAAACCTTGGAATCGGGATATGATTCGTCCGAGGATCGACGTCGATCCGAAAGTCAAGCTCGCCTTCGTATCTGATGCTTTGCAGCTCGATATATTTTTGCAGCGCTTCGATCTCATCCCGTACCGTTACAATGAGTCCAGGCTTGCCCATGTTGTAGTGGAGCACCTGAACAAGGAGGGTGACGATGCGGTCGATATCCTCCTGGCCATTGGATCTCGCTAACCATTGCACCGTATTCAGGGTATTGTGCAGGAAGTGCGGATTGATCTGGCTGAGCAGCTTCTCCGTCTCCAGTTGGCTCTTCATTCGTTCGTTGCGGCCGACCTCGTGGATCAGCTCGTTAACGGTCGTCTTCATGACTTGGAAGTTGCCGAGCAGTTGGTCGAATTCCTCTATCTGCGTGTAGCTGACGGGCGCTTCCCGATCCCCCGTCATTTTGACGATTTCTTTGTTCACCTTGCGAAGCGAGCCATATACTTTGCGCCATATGAGCATCGCAATAAACACCGCTAACCCGGAAGATCCAACGAACAGCAAGCCCATGCGCATAAACCACGCGTTGATCTCGTGATTGAAAATGCTTTGATCGACAGCCGTAACAAGCTTCCAGCCTTGTCCGCTTTCGTATCCGAACAGGTAATGGTCCTTGAACAGCTTGCTCTCGGACACGGCCATCTCCCAGCGCAGCAGCCTAGGATCGAAAGGCGGAGTGCCGGTATCTGCGAAGATCGCCTCTCCCTGCTCGTTAATTAAGTAATGCGACACTTTCATGCCGTACCATTCGCTGTTCATGATTTTGCGAAACAAATTATAATTAGATTCCAAATAGATGTAGGCCGAATCGACACGATCGGTCTTTAGCTCGCGCATCGAGGAGAAAACGATATTCGTACTGTTTTTGTATTGCGTACGATGAGGACCGAAGTACACGGCGCCATTGTAGCGGACGAAGGCGGGAAGGTCATTCACGCCAAAACTGCCGCTAACGGCGAGATTCGTGAACAGAATCGGATTTTGCTGGCCAGGGCTGTAATAGACCGTTAACCCGAGATTCGGATTCGTAAAGTTAACGATGTTAAGACTCGCCTCAATGTCCTTCATCATCTCCGCTTTCTCGGTTAAACTCTCCGTGTTCAAATATTCGCTTACCTTCTCCGCGGTTTGCCCGTCGAGCGCGAATTGCTTGGATACAAAGTCGAGATTGCTGAGCAGATTTTCGAGGCCGGTCGCTTCTTGCTTGAGGCTGGCATAGATGCCGGTGCGTATTTTGTTGGAGAGAATCGAATGCAAGGACGAATAGGTATACACCGAGAACAGAATCGGCGGGAATAAGCAGGCAATAAGCAAATAAATGACCAGCGTTCGCCGCAGGGTGCCTGTTTTGAACGGATGCGGCATTTGGCGAAAAAAACGAAGCATGTACAATCGACAAAGCCCCTTTCGGAGGAAATCGCTTACATTATAGATTTTACCAGCAATAGCGATAGTCTGTAACTATAAAAATAGCGTTTATCGTTGTCTAGGATTTGTCACGATCATGCCCAAGCGGACAGTTCGGTTAATGGTATACTGGTCAGTAGATATTTCTTATATAGAAAGGGGTCATAGATTCAATGAATAAATCGATTCGCTCTGCCATTTACGCGCTTGTGCTTGCCGGGTTTGTGCTTGGGGGCTGCTCGAATAACGCGCATGAGGAGCATAATGGGGAAACCACGCATGAGGAGCAACATCATACCGCTTCCGGCGATCTTCAAGAGCAGACAGCTTCGCTTGCCGAATTCCCGTCCTTTCTTGTCGAAGCTTCACCTACGATACGAACGGCTTACGCCGTCGCAGCATCTCTAACCGACACGCTCCCCTATATTCCATGCTATTGCGGCTGCGGCGAGAGCGCGGGCCATCGCAGCAACCTTAATTGCTTTATCGCAGAAATAAAGGAAGACGGCACAGTCGTCTGGGATGATCACGGTACGCGCTGCGGCGTATGCATGGAGATTGCGGTGAAGACTGCGGCAATGAAAGAAAGCGGCATCGAGCTGGAGCGGATTCGCCAAATCATTGACGACACGTATAAGGAAGGTTACGCGAAACCGACATTGACCGAGCTTCCTCCTTCCGCTTAATAGAAAATAAGGGCTGATCCAAAGTCATCGTGAATGACAATGGTTCAGCCCTTTTTCATACGTCCTATTATTTACCCCTTCACCGGCGATAGAGCCGCTGCCAGCTCCTTCAAATCTTTGCCTTTCAGCGCCCCCTCTACCAGCTCGGCTAACCGGTCCGGCGAGCAGGCGAAGCTTGGGATGCCCATGCCCGATAAGCGCTTAGCCAGATCGGCATCATACGACGGCGCTCCGCTATCGGACAAGGCGAGCAAGCATAACACGCTTACACCCGATTGCTTCATATGCTCCATTCTGCGAATCAGCGCCGATTGGTTGCCGCCCTCATACAGATCGGAGATGAGGATGAACAGCGTTTTCTTCGGATCGGTAATGAACTGCTCGCAATAAACGACCGACTTATGAATATCCGTACCCCCGCCAAGCTGTATGCCGAATAGCATATCGACGGGATCAGTTGCGCATTGCTCGCTTAGGTCGACGATTTCGGTGTCGAAGGCGACTACCCGAGTATCAAGCGACGGCAGACTGGCGAAGATCGAGCCGATGATCGACGCATAGATGACCGATTCCGACATCGAGCCGCTTTGGTCAATATCGAGTATGACCGTCCATTCCCTGCTTCGTTTCGCCCGATCGAAGAAATAGAAACGCTCGGGTATGAGCAGCCCGCTGTTCGTATCGTAATGACGAAGGTTACGGCTAATCGTTCGCTTCCAATCGAGCCCCGAGAACGAAGGCAGCGGGGAATGCTTGCGCTTGTTGAGCGCGCCTGTGACCGCGCGCGTAATCTGATCGCGCAGCCGCTTCATAATATCGTCTACGACTTCCTTCACGAGCAATCGCGCCGTTTCCTTCGTCTGCTCCGGAATGCGTCCGCGCAGCGACATGAGCATAGCGACCATGCGAACGTCCGGCTTAATCTTCTTTAGCGTCTCCGGCTCGAACAGCAGCTGCTTCAGCCCTTTTCGTTCAATGGCGTCCCCTTGGATGACGGACACAATGTCCGAGGGGAAAAACGAACGCACATCGCCAAGCCACTTGGTCAGCTTGGGGGCAGACGATCCTAAACCAGCAGATCGGCGGCCTGAAATGTTCTCCTCTCCTCCCGATGACCCGTCATAGATGGCGGCTAAAGCTTCATCCATCGCAATGCCTTCATCATCAAGCAGCGTTCCTCCGCCTGCCATGTCTGCAAGCTTCTGCTCCGCGGCTTGGCCGAGCACGAGCCTCCATCTTCTCAACATCTCTAACCGTTGTTGTTCGTCCATATTAGAAGTCTCCAAAGTCGAACTCATCAAGTTCGGATAATGTTTGCTGCTCTTCCTCGCTCAGCGGCTGCGACAAGGCATCTCCGCCCTCTAAACCTCCGACTCCCCACAGCTCGCCAAGCAGCTCGGCAACCATGCTTCTGTCTCTCGCTTCGAAGCCGCTGAATGCCCGGCGCAGATAGACGAGCGATCGACGGAATTGGGTCTCATCAAGGGAATGGATATACAGATCGAGCTGTTCCCACAGCTGTCTTCTTGATAGGAGAACGTAGCGGTTGCGAAGCGACATGCCTTCGAACCAGCCTGCGCCCGTGTCGGCGTCCGTACCTGGCGATAATCGACGAGACACTTCGGACGCCAACCGATCGGCATCGATCAAATTGCGCTCCAGCAGCAGGGCGAAAGCTAGACCGGACAGCTTCGCATTGCGATCGTCCCGGTAGGCGAGCAGCTCCAGCTGCTTCAGCCAACGTTCGTCATCCACATCGTCGTAATGCTGCTGCGAGATCGCATGCATATCGATCATCGCAGCCGCTATAGCTGTGGCAGCTTCGTCATTGCAGGCTGCGCTGTCCACGAGCAGTAATGTACCTCTCAGGAACAATTGCTGCAGCAGCGGAATGAGCACGCTAGTATCCGCTTTTCGCACATCGCCGAACTGAATGAGCGCGGACAGTTCCCTTAGTGCGCCGGCAACCTGCTCGATAGCGCCTGCATCGACCGCAAGCTGCTGTAGCATATGCCTGGCATCCTCCATTGACGTAGGAAGACCGCATTCCCAGGCTTGCTTCACAAGCCCCGCGGCCGTCCGCAGGTCGGGACTTTGCTCTAGCGCTTCCTTGATGGCGAATGCGGCTGCGAGTTCTACCGTTTCGCCTTTCAATGTAGCCTCAACGATCTGAATTTCTGCTTCCGGCGACCATTGCAGCACCCAGTGCTCAGCCCAAGTCGCGCCATCCTGACGAATGGACTTCTTGCGGACGAAGCTGATCCCAAGCAGTGCCAGCCGCTGAAGGAAGAAGGAGCGGCGCAGATCGATGAAGGCCGCTTCTTCCGACTTGACTCGCCGATTCTCCCGCAGATCAAGCTCCAAATCGGCAGCTACGGCGCTTTTGTATTTCTCCAGCTTAAGCAGCTTCAGATTGCGATTCAAATCGTCTTGAATCGGCGTTTGACTGACTCCTTCGGGCAAAGCTCCGATGATCGTACCAATATCCGTTTTCACAAGAGCTTCCGATACAACCGACAGCTCCCCATGCCCCAGACACACGATCGCTGCATCGCGCAAATCACGCCATACCGGCAGTCGTCCGCCTCGCATTGATGTCAGCGCCTCAGCAAGCCTTACCGCCTCAATGACCGAAGCAGCAGAACGATATGTACCGTTCTCACGCATATAACCGGCAACCTTGGATAAATAAAGAGGCGCCAGCTTATTGGGATCATCGGCCTCCAGGCATTGCCACGCGAGGTCGAAGTAAGCAGGCGCATGATTGCCGGCGCCATAACCGGAATGATTCGACAGTTTGTAATTTGAATAAGGCATAAGCGTTAGCTTCGTATCCCTTCTCGGGAGCGCTGCTGCTTCATCGTCCGTCATTGGCGGTCGATCTGGCGTTAACGCCGATATGTGGTAAGCGCCCGCTATAACGACAATTCGATCAGCGGGAACGCCGCTTGCGATCGCCTCTGCAATTCTGCCCCGCATATAAGCTTCGCGTATATCGTTCGAAGCCGCTTCGAGCGGCAGGCTGCTTCGCTCCTCTTCCTCATTGAGTCTTCTCATCTGCTCGGAGAAGGCAGCAATTGAGATTCTATATGTGTCGGAAGCGGCCGAATGCTCAAAGTATCGTTCCCAATACGAATCGTAATCCAACTCACCGGCAAGCTCGGCTACCTGCTCATAACGTTCGTTAACGTTGCTCCAATGCTGCTTCGCTTCCTGCCTATTTCCCTCATCCATAGCATCGCGCTTGCCGAGATGCATACTTATCGCTGCGGAAGAAGGCAAATCGATGAAACGCGCTTCCGCTCCGTTGCTTGCCGCCCAGCGAAACGCTTCATATTCCGGCGAATAACGCGCTAACGGGAAGAGGAGCGTTCGGATCGGCAATTGATCGGTATACGCTAAGATGGCAACCGGCGGAATAACGCCGCTTCTCGTTAGATGGCCGATAAGCGGGGTTGCGTCTTCCGGACCTTCGACGAGCACGAGCTTAGGCTTGATTTCATTCAGATAATGCCGCAGGTGAATCGCGCCTGCGGGCGACAAATGGCGGATCCCGAACAAATGTACGCCAGCGGTTTCTTGAACCATACTTACAGCTTTCATCGCGCTCACGAGCTAAGCTCACGGCAAGCGTTATACAGGCCGCGCCATGCAGGTCCGCGTTTCTTCATCACGTTCTCCAGATATTCCTTCCACACGGCATCGTCTTTGCCGTCATCCTTCACGACTGCGCCGAGCAGACCCGCAGCCAAGTCTTCATCGGATACGCTTCCGCCGCCGAAGCTGGAAGCGAGCGCCATGCTGTTCACGAGCAGGGAGATCGCCTCGGCGGTTGAGATCGCGCCGCTTGGCTGCTTAATCTTCTCCTTGCCGTCGATCGTCATGCCTGCGCGCAGCTCGCGGAAGATCGTAACAACCTTATGCACCGCCGCTTCTGTAGGCAATGCATCGCCAAGCCGGTAATTGGCCGCAATCTCGCTAACCCGCTTGCGAACGATATCGATCTCCGTGTCCAGATCGGCTGGAGCAGGAAGAACAATAATATTGAACCTGCGCTTAAGCGCGGCAGACATATCGTTAACGCCCCGGTCACGCGTATTCGCCGTTGCGATGATCGAGAAGCCGCGCGACGCAGGAACTTCGCTGCCAAGCTCGGGGACGGTAATCGTCTTCTCCGATAAGATGGAAATAAGCGCGTCCTGCACTTCGGAAGCGCAGCGGGAAATTTCTTCGAATCGGGCGATACCGCCAGTCTCCATCGCCCGGTAGATCGGGCTCTTCACGATAGCCTCAGTCGAAGGCCCATTAGCAAGCAGCATGGCGTAGTTCCATGAATATCGGATTTGCTCCTCGCTCGTTCCCGCCGTACCTTGAATGACCTTCGACGAATCGCCGTGTATGGCGGCCGACAGGTTCTCCGACAACCAGGATTTGGCCGTTCCCGGCTCGCCAATAAGGAGCAGCGCCCGATCCGTCAACAGTGTCGCTATCGCGATCTCGACGAGGCGCTGGTTGCCGATATACTTTGGCGTGATCGGCGTGCCGCCCGCTTCGCCCCCAATAATAAAGGTTAAAACGGCGCGCGGCGATAATTGCCACCCTTCGGGGCGCTCGCCCTTATCCGATGCCCGCAACGCCTCAAGCTCATGCGCGTATAGCTTTTCTGCCGGCAGTCTTAACGTACTTTGCTTTTGATCCATGATAGCAATCCCGCTCCTTTGGTTGATTCCTCTTCCTTCTTAGCAGCAACAAGGTCAGCCAGCTCCAGCAGCTTATTGCGTGTTTCTTCGTAGTAGAAGCGATCCGCAGTCAATCGCAGTCGTTCCGCATATCGGCTTGAGATCGATGCGCACAAGAAGCTAATCTCTTCTTCTAAATAATAAATTTGCTTCGGCTTTGCTTTCTCGATCGTGCTCAAGATCAGCTCCGGCGCCTGCTCATTGCCGAGACGGACAAGCGCAAGCAAGATGGTGGTTGTGCGATAGGTTGCGATATTGGGATTGACTTTCGCCTTATACAGCAAATAATCAACGACTTCCTGTTCCGGTTTTACTGCAAGTCTTGCGACGAGATCTTCTTCGTTCATTTTCACTAAACGGTGTACCCAACGGCTATCCCACGAGACTAGAGGCCCAGACTCATCTTTCTCCCTCAGATTTCGGAATTCATATAGCGGACCCGGTACCCATTCGTAGAACACTTGCAGCAGCTGCTTTGCGGCTGCTCCTTTGCGATCATCCAAATAAGGCTTATAAGCCTCATACACATCCGCAGGCTGTTCAAGTCTGACCGCGGCTTTGAACGAGTAGCCAAGCAGGTTCGACCGCTTATGTCTAAGCTCATGAAGGAATAAGAGAGCCTTAGGATGCTTCGATTCCAGCAGCGCCTCGGCTGCCTCGCTCTGAATTCTCGATGTTTCCATGACATCAATCGCATCATCTTGAAGCAGCCGCATGAGAAAATCCCGTTCGGCGGCATGTTGCCCTGGCGATCTCAATCCGCCAAGAACGGCCAGCATTCGCTCCAGCCAGCTTGCGCTCTTACGATCAGCCGCCATCGCACCGAGCAGCTCCTCGCCGAACGCAAGCACGCGCTCCTTCAGCTTATCGTTACCACTTCTGCGGATCGGTTCTGCCGCAATGGAGGTATCTTTTTTCATGAGCGCTTCCATTAATCGATCCAAAGCCTGCTCGCTGTCGCTATTGGATAAGGCAAGCAAAGCCGCGCTTCGAATCTCTTTCTTGCGGTCATATGACAGCTCCAGCAGCTTATCCTCGAAGTCGGCATCGTCAGCAGCGAGTCGGAGTGCTGCAATGCGTACAGGCAGCGAGCCGTTAAAAGCTGACTTGCGGATAAGCTCTTTCGCTTCTGCTTTCTCTTCCTCGGCCGTTAACCGATAAATCGCCGTCAGCTTGCGAGCGTCTCCGCTCCCGCCTTCAAAGTTGAAGCTTGCATGCAGCACAGGCAATATACGTTGACCGATCTTCGGCAGCACTTCCTCTGCCACATATTCGGCGATTTCCGAATAGGAATCCTCAAGTGCTGTCATAGCGGGAACAAACGTTCTCATGTCCGTGAAAACGCCATCGGCATTCGCTTGTCGAATGACTTCCAGACGGCCTGAGCCGGTTTGCGTCAAAGCATCGATGACCGGTTGCAGCTTCCGATACGAAATGTGAGTAGGCGCTGATGCATTAGAATCTGTCAAACCGATCGAACGCAGTTCTCCTCCCGTTTCCGTTGATCCTTGCGTATGCAAGATCGCATGGAGCAGAACCGATAGATCCAGCAGCTTCGTTGCCGCTTGATCTGGCGCAGAACGTATGACTTCGCTTACCGCTTCGCCTACTTTTTTGAATACCGGCGCAGCTTCTCCGAGCCGTTCCAGCTTCGGCAGCATCGCTTGCAGCCGCAAATCGTTAGGCGCCAGGGATGCGCCTGCTATCAATAAACGCCTCAGGTCTTCATGAAGCTCGCGTAATAAGGGTATGCTCATCGTTAACTCCTTTGCCTGTAAATGAAATGAATTAATATAGCAAACGAATGGTTTCTTCTTCGTTAATTAGCGCTAAAGGCTGTGCATGCAGTCGGCCTGAATCCAGTCGATCCTCGAACATTACGAGAACGGCGCAGTCCGTCAAGCTTCTTTCATGGAGAAAAGGCAGAGAATGCAAAGTGGACTGTCCGATTGCATCGATATGGCTCAGTGCTATTCGCTTGCCATGCTCATCCTCCATCGCATAACCTTCGTCCGTCTGGCCGATTCTAGCGGCATGCAGCAGCATAACCGGATTATTATCCGATAGCGGATTTTTCAGTACGTTTTTGATCGTTTTTATAGCATCAGGGTACGATTTGACTGCATGCTTACGAACCGCTTGCCGATCCTCGGCAGACGTCTCGCGAAGCGTCATATCTTCCCATCTTGCCCTGCAATTCCATTCCCCGGGGTATACCGCCAGCTCTTTCGTCTGAACAATGTGGAAGTACGTATCGTCTTCCTTAATGAACTTCGCAGCTCGGAACGGCCGATAGGTTCGAGTCGCTACCAACTGCCCGTCATTCAGCTGAATCCAATATCCTTCGTCGACATATTCGCCGCGTGAAGCATCGGTATAAGAGCGGAAGCTTAGCTGCATGAGCTCCACCTGTTCACGGACTTGCCCGGCTTCTCTCAGCTCCGCGAACTGCCACGCATGCCCGATCTTCTCCTCGATCGCGCTATCGGTATTCATAGCAAGCTCGGGATCTCCTATTTTTGCAGTCAAATGATCTCGGCCCCGCTTCAATAGCGCATAAAGCGAAGTTAACTGCTCGGTCGCTTCCAGGTACCCGGAGGAGGCGCTTTTCTCCGATCGAAGACATTCGACCAGCTCGCGGAACGACGCTTGCAGCCCAGGCACAAACGAATTGCCGAGCTGCTTCGCTTGCTCCTCATATTGTCGCAACGCCCTCGCGTCTGCTGCCGCTAAGCCCGTCGTAACTAATTGCTTCAGCAGCTTCTCGGTCAGCTCGATGCCTTCAAGCTGAGCGGCCAGCTTCTTGGCCAGCGCGGACTTATTCACCTTACGCTTCGGAGGTGCGGCATCTCCGGCTTCAGCGGCCTCTTTCTTCTTCTCCTCGCGTTTCTCTGCCTTCTCCCGCTTCTCGGCAATGTCGATTGGAATGCCTGCCACATGGAAAGGCTGACCGCCTGCAGCTGCATACAGCAGACCAAGGATATGTTTGCAGGGAAACTGCCTGCTCGGACAGGAACAGCGAAACACGGGCTGATCGGGAACGATAAAGTCTGCGGAACAGCGATAAGGCTCTTTGCCGCTGCCCTTGCATTCCCCGAACAGAAGCGTATCATCTTCGGTACGGTTCAACAGCGGGAAACTATTTTTGCGAACGAGGTCCTTGCCATTCTTAATGGAAGCCGCGTTCAGCGCTAAAGAATCGATATAGGCTTCAGTTAATGCGATCATATTTCCCCTCGCTTGTCTAAATTGGATTTCCCTATACTTCCACAAAAGTTGCTTCATTTCCTGCCGCAACACAATAACCCGAACGGTCACGACCGTCCGGGTCCTTTCATCTATATGCTTGCTTTATTTACGAATATGCCATTTTTCGGCTATGAGAACAATTGTTCGTAACGTGTTGGCTGATCGTATCGTTTCAAGGCGTCAATGTCTTTGAGCAGATGACCGGTCAACAAACAGACCGCCGTTTCATCCTTGTCGATGATGCCATTCGCAGTGAGCTGCTTTAATCCGGCCAGCGAAGCGGCCGATGCGGGCTCACAGCCGATTCCAGAACGATCAATGACTGCTTTCGCGTCAAAAATCTGTTCGTCCGTGACCGATACCGTTACTCCGCTCGTGAAGTTTAGTGTTCGAAGCGCCTTGCGCCAGCTTGGCGGATTACCGATATTGAGCGCGGACGCTTCCGTCTTCGGCTCCGAACAAGCAACGAGAGTGTCCGCTTGCTGTTCAACCATACGGTGGAACGGGCTCGCTCCTTCCGCTTGCACGACTGCTACGCGAGGTGCTTTCTTGATGAAGCCGAGTGTCTTCAGCTCCTCCAGCCCTTTGCCTAAGGCTGACGTATTGCTAAGCGCCCCGCCAGGCAGTACGATCCAATCTGGCAGCTCCCAGTTCAAATATTGGGCAATTTCGAACACGATGCTTTTTTGTCCTTCGATTCGGAACGGGTTCACTGAATTGCATACATACATCCCAAGCTCTGCGGCATGCTGCTCCAAATAAGCGAGTCCATCGTCATAGGTGCCTTGAAAGCGAACGAGCTTGCCGCCATAAGCAATCGTTTGGCTTATTTTACTCGCGGCAACTCCCGCTTCGGGCAAATAGACATACGCCTCGCTTCCGGCAATAGATGCATACATCGCAAGTGAAGCCGACGTATTGCCGGTCGATGAGCACGCGAATCGGTTCATGCCAAGCCAGCTGCCGTGCGATACCGCAACCGTCATTCCGTTATCCTTGAACGAGCCGCTTGGATTCTCGCTTAAGGCTTTCAGCCATACGCCTCTAATTCCCGCATATTCCGCTGCCCTCGCTGACCGATACAAGCCGGTATTGCCTTCATATTTGGTTACAATATGCTGGGTTGGCAATTCAGGATGTATAAGCTCCTTGTAACGCCATACGCCACCTGAATACGGAGACATCCGATCCGATAACCGTTCGCGGAATAAAACCTTCAAATAATCGCTGTCTAGCCCCGCTAAATTCTGTTCAATTTGCAATAAGCCACCACAGCTGCATCTTGTCCGAGGTTTATACAGGTCCCATTCCAACGAGCACTCTGAACAACATAGCTTCATCATAACGCCTCCTCTTGATAGATGAAGAACGGCTTGCAGCTTCTTCTCTTGAGGCTTACAATAAACGATATTGATTCATAAAAATAATACATATTTATTAGCTAAACATAAATATCATTTATACTTCGAGTGAAGGAGGACGTAAAATTGAATCTTCATGCGCTTAAGCTATTCCATACCGCTGCTCAGGAAGGAAGCGTCACCCGCGCAGCGGAGCTGCTGCGCATCAGCCAGCCTGCCGTTACCATGCAAATTCGTAATCTTGAGAAAGAGATCGGAATGCCGCTGCTGCTGCCCAAAGGCAGAGGTGTGATGCTTACGGAAGCGGGACAATTCGTCGCCGAACAAGCCAGCCGGCTTTTTGCATTGGAGAGTGAGATTGACCGCTCTTTAATCGATTTCAAGTCAGGCTTGACCGGCAAGCTTCGTATTGCCGCCACATACTTGCCGTCCAACTTCCTGCTCCCTCATTGGATTGCTTCCTTCAAGCAGGATCGTCAAGGCGTGCAAGTGCTGCTCCAAACGGCGAATGCGCAAGAAACGATGTTGCGGCTATCCCGCTATGAGGCTGATCTCGCCATCATCGGCGGCGGTATCGAGTCCGCACCCGGGATCGTCCGCAGCCTGCTCTTCGAGGATCCGATGTGGTTCGTTGCTCCTAAAGGCCACGCGCTTGCGAATAAACGAGAGTTGACGCTTGCCGAAGTGCTGCGCGAGCCTTTCATTATGCGCGAGGAAGGCAGCCGAACACGCGAGATGCTGCTGGCATTATGCAAGTCGGCCAATATGGATCCACCTCGTGCTGCAGTACAATGGAATGGGATGAACGAAGCGGTTCGTGCGGTCAAGGCGGGAGTCGGCCTCTTATTCGCCTCTGCCTCGGAAGTGCGGGAGGATGTGCAGCGCGGCGATGTGGCACTTGTACACGTAAGCGGCAACCATGCGGTTAACCCTATTGCCATCTATTATCGCGAGGGAGAGAAGTTATCTCAGCAAACGCAAGCCTTTCTTGCTATTGCAAGTCATCATCATGTACTCCCTTAATAAAAAGGCAGCTATGACGCCGCATGCGCACGTTAGTATGATTGCGCAGGGGCGTAAAGCTGCCTATTGTTTTTATAATATTACCAAGGCACATCTCCGATATTGTGCATGATGCGGTCAATCTCGGCCAGCTCGTCCGCCGTTAGCGGCGCAAACGAAAGCGCCTTGACGTTTTCCTCAATCTGGCTAACACGACTGACGCCGATTAACGCCGATGTAACGCCGCCTTCACGCAATATCCAGTTCAAAGCGAGCTGCGACAATGTCTGACCGCGGCCTGCTGCGAGCTGCTCAAGCGCGCGGAACTTCTGCACGCGCTCTGGCGTCAATGCTGCCGGTTTAAGGCTGCTTGTTTCCGGCGACTTCGACTCTTGCTCAATTCGGTCGACGTACTTGTTCGTCAATTGGCCTCTGCCAAGCGGACAATACGCAATCGAGCCTACACCCTCCGCTTGCAAAATATCCTGCAAGCCGTCCTCGATCCAACGGTTAAGCATCGAATAGTTCGGTTGGTGAATTAGACAAGGCGTTCCTAGACGTTTCAATATATCAATCGCTTGCTGCGTCTGCTCCGCGCTGTAGTTGGAAAGACCGACATATAGCGCTTTGCCGGATCTTACCGCATAATCGAGCGCTCCCATCGTTTCTTCAAGCGGCGTCTCCGGATCGGGACGATGCGAATAGAAAATATCAACGTATTCGAGTCCCATGCGCTGCAAGCTGCGATCAAGGCTGGCCAGCAGGTTTTTGCGCGAGCCCCATTCTCCGTATGGACCTTCCCACATGTAATAGCCTGCTTTTGTCGAGATGAGCATTTCGTCGCGGTATGGCACAAGATCCTTCTTATAGATGCTGCCGAACGTCTCTTCGGCCGATCCAGCCGGCGGGCCATAATTGTTCGCAAGGTCGAAGTGCGTGATGCCCAGATCGAATGCGCGCGTTACCATCGCTCTTGAATTTTCGAGCGGCTGGTTGCCACCGAAGTTCTGCCATAGGCCAAGGGACAAAGCCGGCAGCTTAAGGCCGCTTTTTCCGCTGCGCTTATATTCCATTTCTTTATACCGGTCGCTACTTGCTCTGTATGTCATAATTCCAGCTCCTCTTCTACGGATCGTTGCGAATAATTGCCATGCAATAATGAAAACGGTGATTTTGTCGACATTTCAAAGTATACTTATAAAGACTAGACATTGGAATGTCGACAAGCAAGATCTATATGGCATAATGCAAGTTATCATGCCATCATAATTATCCATAAAACTACGGAGCTGATAACCATTGATAGAACGAATGGATCTGACTTATTTTTATAGCGGCAAGGAATCGTGTGAGCCCGGCTATACGTGGGGACCTGGCGTGAAGGATAGCTATAAGCTCGTATTCGTGCATGAAGGCCGCGGCACTTATTCGCTTAACGGGAAGCTTCATCATCTGCGCGAGGGCCAAGGCTTTGTCGTTTACCCGGATATGCTTCTCTATATGAAAGCGGATGAAAAAGAACCTTGGACACACTCCTGGCTCGCTTTTCACGGAGATTGTGTCGAGTCGCTGCTTGATCAAGCTCATCTTACGATAGACACGCCTGTATTCGAGCTGTCCGATTCCAAATGGTTCGATCGTTGGCTTGATCAATTGGATGCCGCCCATGCGATGGAACGCAATGGCAGCCTTATGATCCATAGTCTGCTCTATCTCATTGTGGCGAACTGGCTGGAGGAGCTGCTTGTTCCGATCGGACAACAGCCAGTGCTTAAGGCGAAGGAGAAATATGTACGGAAAGCAACGGAGTATATGAAAGCCAATTATTCCAAAAAGCTCAGCATAACTGATCTAGCAAGTCGAATCGGCATTGATCGTATTTACTTGTCCGCTTTATTCAAAGAGCTGGATCTGCAATCGCCACAGTCTTATCTCCTCCAGCTTCGGATGGACAAAGCAAGTGAGCTAATGGCAAACCCCGAGCTGACAGTGTCAGAGATCGCTCATTCCGTAGGTTATCAAGACCCGCTGCTTTTCTCGAAAATGTTCAAAAAAGTAAAAGGCGCATCGCCCTCCCATTACCGTCAGACAATGACTCCGGAAAAGAAACAACTCTTTCGACTTCCTTGAGAACGATGGGGTTTAGTTAACGATATTCGTTGCTTGACAGACATCTAAAGCTGCTCCTATAATGATTGAGTTATCTAATTGAAAATTATTATCACTTCCAATCATAGGAGGGTTTCCGATGACGACCGAATTGGATTTCTCGCTCATCAAGTATTTTTTTCATATCTCACCTGAAGGTGCTGAGCATCCGTCCTATTCGTTGCCGGCAGCTTCGTTCAACGATCTTGAGCAAGCGAAGCAAGCGGTTGAATACACGGGCGATTTCGTGCAAGCGATCGGAACGAAAACGGCTTCCTCGTTCATGGGCATGTCATTCTTCAACCTCGCCATTACGAAGCTGCTTATTGGCGTACTCCATAACCGCTCGCTTGACCTTCCTATCGAGAACTTAACTTATCAGCTTGAGAAACATGATGATCATGCTCATCTTGGCTATCGAATCAACGAAGTTCGCACTGTCGAAATACCAGAAGGAGAAGCGCGAACAGCTTTTATATTCAACGAAATGGCCTCATACATAGAGAACACGGTTACTCCGGGCATAGAAGCGATCGCCGCTGCCGGCAATGTGAAGACGGCGATGATCTGGACGCAGTTCGGAACCCATGCGCTAGAGGTTCGCGATTATGTCGTGGACTATATCAAACACCCGGGACTACTTGAGAGGTTCTTGCATGATTTTAATATTCTAATGGAGCTGCCAGCCGAGCTGTTCAAGCGCAGCCGCAATCCATTCATCCATACCCCGCGTTTCATCGATAATCCTTGGCATCCTGAGAAGCCGCTGATGATGAAGTCGGCATGCTGCTTCTACGATTGCAGGGTAGACGGAGATAAATGCTACGCCTGTCCAAGGATGCTGCCCGAAGAGCGTGAAGAGAGGAAAAAAGTCGTTCTCGCAACCGCTGCAGGCGAATAAGAACATCGAAACACAAAAGGCTGACAAGGATTGCAATATGCATCCTGTCAGCCTTTTGTGTGCTATTTGTTCAAATTTGCCGCCGATTGCGCCATACGAATAATTTTCTCAAGTCCGTCAATATAGTCTCGAAACCGTTCTATGCCAAGCTTAGTTGCGGTACAACTCGTTTTGGGCTTCTTACCTTCGAATGATTTCGTCACTTGAATATAGCCGGCTTCTTCCAGCACGCGGATATGGCTGCCAAGATTGCCCTCCGTCAGTTTCAGCTCTTTGCGCAGAAATACGAAATCGCATTCTCCGTGTACGGTAAGCAAACTCATAATGCCTAGACGTGCCTTCGCATGGATTGTATCGTCAATGGCATCAAGAATATTGTCACCCATTCCTCTTCCTCCGTTGCTGCAGCAAATATCCGAATACGATAATGCTTCCCCCGCCAAACACACCTAATACGATGTATTGATAGTCCAGCAGTATTAGCCTGGTTGCGATGGCTAACACGATAAACCATAACCCTAAGTAAACCGGGCCTTTACCTGCCATAGAGCCCATCGCGATATAGGATAATGCAATCAGTATCGTCCAGAAGAGCGCTGTGTAATCCGTGTTAATCATATTCGTCAAAAGCATAAAGCTGCCTGCGGCAAACATTGCAGCGAAGGGCAGCACATACATCCAGGTGCTGAATCCTCCCTCTCCCCAGCTTTGAGTCTTCATCATTCTACTTCCGATTATTCCGGATATCGCACCGCAAATGACTGCCGCAATGCCCCAATACCATATCGGCCATTCTTTCTGGTCGAAATGCATGCCTATGAATCCGACCGTCAAGTAAGCCCCCCATACATACATAAATGGGGATGCTTCCCCAAGCTTGCGTTCGTTTCTCGCAAGCAGTCCCTTAATATACTCAATATCCTGTAAGGCGCGTTGTCGCTCGCCCTCTAACTTACTCACGCAAACTCCTCCTCAAAAGGAATGATGAATCATGCCTAGTTGTATTAATGCTCCCATTTAAACAACATTAAAGCAAGAACAATAACGACGATGCCGAATCCGCCCATAATGAGAAGATCAGTGCCATAGCCGGCAAGCGTGCCGCCTTGCCACACCCCTTGCGCCAATTCGACGAAATGAGTCATTGGCAGCCAGCCGCTTGCTGCTTGCATGAATTCTGGAAGCGCCTCAACTGGCATGCCTACCCCGGACAAAAACAGCATCGGGAAGAAGATGACCATCGCGAAGCCGCTGGCCGCGCCCGGCGTCTTCGCCAGACCCGACATTGCAAAGCCAAGTCCAAAAAAGCAAATACAACCGAATAGCAAGCAAGCCAGCAATAAGAATAAGCCTGATGCCGTGATGTTAATATTCCAGAACAGCTTTGCCACTACGATAATCTCCAGCGCACCGGCTAATACAAGCAATAGACCTTGCACCGCATGCGAAGCAAGCACCGAAGATTTCCTTACCGGACTAACGCGGAAACGTCTCAATATCCCTGCTTCACGAAGTGTAATGATGTTAATATTTAACGTGAATACAGAAACGGAAATGACATTTAATACGCATAAAGCGGGCACGTAGGATTCGATATACCGTAGACCACCAGGCTCGCTCGTCGTATTTCCGAATATCGATCCGAAGATGGCTAACATAAGTATCGGATAGACTAGCACCCAGAAGACGGTCAACCAGTCACGCAAGTAAAGCTTCATATCGAACTTGACGAGCTTAGCGAATGCGATCATGACGCAGTCTCCTTTTCAGTTGCAGTTAATTGGTTGAATACATCATTCATAGAAGCGTCCTCCAGCTTCAGCTCGCTAATGAGCCAATCCCCTTCGGCTGCATAGGCGTACAAATGTTTCAACGTTTGATCGATATTATTAGTCTGAAGCTTGATGAGCGGTTCTGTTATTTCCACATGCGTGGTATAAGGCAAAGCTTGCAGCTTTTGCATATCAGCAAAGCTATTGTTTTGGAATTGAATCGATCTTGTTCCGCCTATTTTGGCGATGAGTTGTCTAGGCGTATCGAGGGCGATGATACGACCCTTATCGATAACGGCAATCCGATCACAGAGATGCTCGGCTTCTTCCATATAGTGCGTCGTTACGACAATTGTTCGTCCCTCGCTTCGCAGACGATGGATCATTTCCCACATTTCTTTCCTCGCATTCGGATCAAGGCCCATGCTTGGCTCATCAAGAAACACGATCTCCGGATCGTTAATGAGCGCAAGCGCCAGCGATACTCGCTGCTTCCAACCGCCAGACAATGATTTTATATACGCGTTCTGCTTATCCTCAAGCTCCAGGAATGAATTGATCTTCTTAAGATCAATTCTTTTGTCATAGAATGAGGCGAACAGCTCGAAGACTTCTTTCACCTTCGCCTTTTGGGGAATGGCCGTCGATTGCAGCAGTACGCCAATTCTTTGCTTTACGGCAGAAGCTTCGGTACGAATGTTGCGGCCAAGAACAGTCGCTGTTCCGCTATCTGCTTTGCGCAAGCCTTCAATGATCTCGATTAAGGTTGTTTTGCCTGCCCCGTTTGGACCGACAATCCCGAAAATTTCACCCTGCTTCACCTGCAGCGACAAGCCGTGTATAGCGACCTTACGGCCATACAGCTTGCGTACGTTGTCCAGTTCAATGACATATTGCAATCGTTAGCCCTCCCCGATCTCTTTCGTATAGACCACTCTGTAGTTCAGAGTACTTTGTTGAAAGAGAGATGTCAATCCTAATTTCCCAAAAATTACTTTTTGTATGTTGAGAAAAGCGCATAAGAAAAAGCCAAAAATGCTACATATATTCTTTGGCTGCAAGTGGTATGCTAGATTCAATGTTTCGTAGCGTAAACGGCTGTCGCACAGCTATCGTTTCGCGTTGAAATATAAGCACAGTATGAGCAGCGAGTTTTTTTACATTCTTATATTTAGAAAAAAATACTAGATGAGGTGGTTGAGTCAATGTCCTATTTATCCGTAAGTACATGGAGCTTGCATCGCATGCTCGGACCTCTTCGCTGGACAGCATGGGATACCGAGCAAAGCCAGCACATAACCCAAGTGCAAGAACAGCCTCAAGTGCATACGCTGCTAGAACTTCCAGCAGTTGCCGCTGAACGCGGTTATCAAGCAATTGAAGTATGCCATTTTCACTTTCCAGATACGAGTCCCGCTTATTTGCACCAATTAAGAGCCGCGTTCCAGGAAGCAGGATTATCGTTCGATACGCTTCTGCTGGACTACGGCGATCTTACCTCTGAGGAATCTGCTCGCCGTACAGCCGATTTGCAACTGATGCGTGAATGGATCGATATTGCTTCCGAGTGCGGCGCCAAGCAGATTCGTATCGTTGCCGGCGAAGCAGCACCGGATAATGAACAAGCAATTCGTCAGTCCGCGGAGTTATTGAAGACACTTGCAGATTATGGTGCCCCCATTGGAGTACGTGTCGTTACCGAAAATTTCAAAGCTCTTACCTCCACGGCTCATTCAAGCGAGCAGCTATTGAATTTGGCTGGTGAGCAAGTCGGTTTTATTACCGACTTCGGCAACTATAAGGGAGCTGCAGTAGCCGAAGAAATTGCGCGAACGACACCTCTGAGCGTGTCGATTCATGCGAAAGCCGATTTTGACGAAGCGGGTATTCCGAATGAACCCCTCTTCGTGCAATACCTTGAAGCTACGGCAGCAGCGAAGTTCGACGGGGCATATGTACTGATTTATGACGGTCCGGGAGATATGTGGGAAGGGCTTGAGCGTGTTAGACGTATTGTCGAGCCTTATATCAATTAATGTTATTAATTAGTTATCTCGATTTATAAAATAAAAACCGATGCCTATTGCATCGGTTTTTATTTTATGTCATTAAGTTTACATAATTATAGTTATGTTCTTTTATAGGCGGGAATATGAATTTGCGATGCAATGTTATTCATTGCCGTTTGCAGCTGCTTGTTATCGATATGCGTATAGATTTGCGTCGTTTCAATGCTCGCGTGGCCTAACAGCTCCTGCAATGTTCGAATATCCGTGCCGCTGCGAATCTGCATAGTAGCGAACGAATGCCGAAGCTTATGACTGGACATGCGCTTCGGCGCTAGCGAAGGCATATCTGCCTTGAGCTGCTTGAACGCATCGTCGGCTACGGTCTGAATCATCCGCACTGACAGCCGTCTGCCGAATTGCGAGACGAACATCGGCTGCTCCTTGCCCTGCTTCGCCTCTGCTCTCTCCTCGATCGCTTGCCGCATGACGTCTTGGAGCGATTGAGGAAGCGGAATTACTCGCCATTTGCGTCCTTTGCCGAGTATATGGATCGATCCGTCCGCCTGGAAATCATGTACATTCATGCGGTGAACCTCGCCAACTCGCAAGCCGGCATAGGCCATGAGCAGCACGATGCATAGATTGCGGCCATAATGCTTGCCGCCTAGCTTCTGTATGAAAGCTTCCAGCTCACCTGCCTCAAGGTAAGAAGGGATTTTGTTTTTCTCCTGCTTGGATTTGGCGATAAGCGCGGCAGGGTTAGCTTCAAGCTGCTCTAATTCGATGAGCGCTTTGAAGAACGCCCGCAGAGCAGACAGCTTTCTGTTGCGAGCTTCGTCGCCCGCTCCATTCTCGCGGCAGGTTGACATGAACCTCATCACATCCATCTTTGTTAGCAGGTTCACTTTAGACGGATAAGCCGAATGAAGGAACTGAGTCGTATCGCTCAAGTAAGCACGCTGCGTCGCTTTCGTCATCCCGTTATTTTTCATCCAAATCGAGAACAAGTCCAATTCATCGCTGTAGCTATCAAGCAGCTCATGCTGTGTATGTACCAAGTGTTACTTAACCTCCGTCAAAATTCGCATTTTCATTCCGAAATAAGCTCTATAACTGCTCATATCATACCGAAAAAGTGCCTTACAATGCAAATTGCATGAAATATGTATTTCACGCAATTATTTTCTCGAAAAAAAGGAAGGCTTTCCGCCTTCGAATAGCCCTATATAGGTGTTGAAAGAATAGGAACGTAACAGGTTACCGTATGACTCCGTTCTTCATCCGAATTGTAGCGGGCATACCACTTGCGGAGTATACTTTTTTAACGAGATCGACTGCAATAGAGAAAAACCCCTGATCCTATCCGGAAGATTCCGAAACGAGAAAAGGGGCTTGGTTATTTAGATCGTTTGCGTGTTCACGCCTGCCGGCAATACATGCTTGACTTGCTCGCGTACATGCTCGCTAGCGAGCATGTCGCCGAAGATGACAATAGAGCCGCTGTCTTCGCGGGTGCGAATCAGTCTGCCAATTCCTTGTCTTAAGCGAAGCAGCATGTAGGGCATATCCACCTCGTCGAACGGATTAACCGCATCTTCCCGACGTGCATCGAAGACAGGATCGTTCGGAGGGAACGGCAAATCCCAGATTATGACTTTCGACAAAGAATCACCGGGTATATCGAGTCCTTCCCATAGCGTAACCGCACATAGGATGCTTTCGGTCTGCTGCTGGAACTGGGCGATGAGATGGCTAATCTCAGCCGAGCCTTCGTAAAGGAACGGATACTCGCAGCTGTGACTTCCACCATCTTGCACGGATTGTTTGAAGCGCTCTAGCTGGTCCATTGAAGGGAACAAAATTAACGAACCTCCCTTGGCTTCGCCTAACTGCCTAAGAGTGCGTTCTACTTTGCTGTCGAAGTCAATCTCCGTATCCATGCCTTGTATGAATACATCCATTTGCTCGGCATATTCGTAAGGCGATGCAACGGAAAACGATAACGGATCTTCAATGCCTAAGATTTGAGTCATGTAGTCGAAAGAACCATCTACGGACAGTGTAGCCGACGAGAAAACGATCGGCATTTGAAGGCCGAACACTTGCTCTTGCAGCACTTCCTTCACCCACTTCGGCATAATGACGAGCGAGATGCCTTCCTTATCTGTCGTAACCCAGCTAATCGGCTGCTCCTGCCGCTTGTACAGCGACAAAGCGAATTGGAGCATCTCGATATGCTCCTCAACGATTTTCAATTGATATTCGTCGATCGTGAATAGGCCGCTTTCAAAAACGAGCTCTTCTTCGATCTCGGACATCATATCTTGGAACCGGTTCACCTGTTGCAGCAGCTCGGCGTTCCAAATGATCTGCTTGCGATTCGACGCCTGCACGCTGCGGCTGTTACGTTCAATCAGGGAAAACAGGTGCTCGCTCTGGGTTAGCGCGTTCTCAATCGCATAGGCTAACGATTCCCGAATATCATCCTGCAGCAATCTTGTAATGATACTTTCGAATACATGATGGTTCAACTTGTACGTTAGCGCCTGCTGTGCAGCCGTTTCAAGTAAATGTCCTTCATCGAATACGACTGAGCTATGCGCTGGAAGCAGCGGCAGCTGTCCTTCGCGCTTGCGCGCCTCAAAGGTCCATATATGCTCCATATAGAAGTCATGGGAACAGATGATAAGATCGGCCGCTTTGCGATAGTCATCGCGGGACAACGTCTGTCCGCAGCGATGTCTTCGATCGCAAACGAGGCAATCCTGGAACACATCCCAGCCGACCTTGCCCCATTGCGAATCGTTTAACTCCGGATATTCCTTGCGATTGCCGTACGGATGGAACGACTGCATCGTTTCCGGCTTGTAGACGAACGATGGCAGCTTGCGGAATATGTCATCATAAAGCTCGGCTTCGCCGTCAAAATCACTTCGCGCATCATCCAGCTTATTCAGGCATAAATATTGATCCTGCGACTTCGCCATTCTAGCATCGATCGTTAGACCGAGATGACGAGAAAGCTTGGCAATATCGCCTTCCGGCTTCAGCAACTGCTCGATGAGCGATTCGTCGGCGCAAGCGATAATAGCCGGTTTTCTCGTATAACGCGCATAACTGAGCGCATATAACAAGTAAACGAATGTTTTGCCTGTTCCTACGCCAGCCTCTGCGAAAATCGTTTTTTTATCCGCATACGCTCTCTCCAGCTGAAACGCCATATAGATTTGTTCATCGCGCACTTCAAAGCCGGCTTCGGGCAGCTTCTCGTAGAAAACATCGGCAATCCAGTCGCTTGCCTGCTGAATGTAAGGCTCTTTGGGGTTAAATTCGAAAGGGTAATTATTCACTTCTACTTGTCTCCAATGGCTGCTTGTATAGTTGATCATTTACTCCATACTGCAGCTCGCTACCATCCATCTTAGGATGGTAGTCGCTGCACTTGGACGATAATAATAAAAATGTTATTGCGAATATTAGGGCAAGGAGGATAAACAATGAACGTTTCGACCGGTAAATCAACTCGCATGATGTTCATTGGACTGCTTGTGTGCAGCATAACGGATGCGATATTTACGGATGTAGGCTTGCGGCTTCAGCTCATTGAAGAGCTTAACCCGCTAGTCAAACATATTTACGAAACGAATCGGCTCAGCTATTACGGCATTAAGCTGCTGCTGCCCCTCCTTTTACTGTTCCTCTATCCGCGTTTGAAGCCTTATAGACGGATTCACGCTTCAATTTCGGTCACGTTTCTCCTCTATTTGGCTGTTAATGCGTACCATGCGATATGGCTGTCGATCAGCCTTAGCAAAGGACTGTTCTAACTATACCATATTCGATTTGGACATGTCGGTGTATAATAGCAGATAGCTGCGAGAATGTACAGGTTCTCACAAATAATTGTGCTAGGAGTATATTCCTTTGTCCTCTATTCGAACTAAAATACAATACGCGATTAATCGTTTCACCCCTCTAGGCGTTGCTGTATATATGCTTAAATGGGTTTTGATCGCCGGCATTGTCGGGGTGCTTGCCGGTTCTGCTTCGTCATTATTTCTATATGGCTTAGAGTATGTCACGGATACGAGACTAAGTCATGGCTGGCTATTGTGGCTGTTGCCGTTCGGCGGTGCTGCGATTAGCTATCTATATATGAAATATGGCGGCGAGTCAGGCAAAGGAAATAATCTTGTTTTGGAGCAAATTCACAAAGGCGACGGCATCGTTCCCTTGCGTATGGTTCCGTTTGTATTGATAGGAACGTGGACGACGCATCTGTTCGGCGGCTCCGCCGGCAGAGAAGGAACGGCTGTCCAGATGGGCGGCAGCTTGGCGGAGTGGGTCGGCAAACGGTTTCGACTGCAAGCGCCGGACCGCAAAATTGTTTTAATCTGCGGAATCGGCGCCGGCTTCGGTTCCATTTTCGGTACGCCTCTATCCGGCACGGTGTTCGGTCTTGAAGTGCTCGCGATCGGATTGCTGAGCTATGAAGCGCTGCTTCCTTGTTTTATTGCGAGCTACACAGGCCATCTCATCACCACCGCATGGGGAGTTGCACATGTTCATTATGCAATGGGGGAGGTACCTGACCTACAGCCAATGGTGCTTTTAAAAGTTGTCATCGCTTCGATTTTGTTTGGATTAATGGCATTAACTTTCATCAAACTGACACAAGCGACGAAAGCTTGGTTCGGAAAGCTGTTCAAGCATGCGGCTCTCCGCAGCTTCATTGGCGGCTTCATCATCATTGGTTTGGTCTATGTAGCAGGATCGAGAGCGTACATCGGTCTTGGCATCCCGCTCATGCAGCAATCGTTCGCGGAAGCTGCATCACCGCTCGCTTTTATATGGAAAACCGTATTTACTGCCGTTACGCTTGGCGCGGGTTTCCAAGGCGGCGAGGTTACGCCATTATTCGTAATCGGCTCGACACTGGGCAGTTCGCTTGCTGCGCTGCTGCAGCTGTCCGTCCCTTTTCTCGCTGCTATCGGCTTCGTATCCGTATTCAGCGGAGCAGTCAATACACCGCTCGCCTGCTTCATTATGGGCATTGAACTGTTCGGCGGCGAGGGCGCGATCTACTTGTTCATCGGCTGCATCATCAGTTACCTATGCTCGGGCCGCTCCGGCATCTATTCAGCTCAACAGCTTGGAATCGGCAAGCCCAAATGATAATCCGAAAAGTGGCGGTTACAGGAACTGATTCCCGTAACCGCCACTTTTCTCATGCCATCAAACCTGTTTTAGAAATAAACGATATAAATAATCGCAGCGAGCACGATACGGTAAACCGCAAACGGGACGAGTTTGATCCGATTAATGAGCTTCAAGAAGAAGCGGATCGAGATCAACGCGAATACGAACGCCGCAATAAAACCAGCAATAAAGTATGGCAGATAATCGAGCGTGAAGTACTCCCAATTCTTAGCAAGCGACAGAAGGCTCGCACCCGCCATGATCGGAACGGCCATTATGAACGTGAAGTCCGCCGCCGCGCGATGGCTTAGTCCGAGTAAGACGCCGCCGGAAATCGTCGAACCGGAACGCGAGAAACCCGGCCATAACGAGATACATTGTATAAGTCCTACGCTGAACGCCTGCTTGTACGTAATTTGATCGACCGTCTCGACCTTCGGACGCTTAGGTCCGAATTTGTCTGCGATAATCATGAATACGGCGCCAATGACCAGTCCTACAAGCACGGTTCGGATGGAGAACAGATGCTCATCAATGTAATCGTCGAACAGCAAGCCAAGCACGCCTGCAGGAATAAGCCCGGTAATGACATGGCCCAACTTCAGACGGCGACCGCCCTGCTCTCCCCCGTTCTCATCTCTCTTCCCTCTGCGCAAGCCGAGCATCTCAATGAATCGTTCACTGAAAATAATAAGAACAGCCAGGATCGAGCCTAGCTGAATGACAATCTTGAACGTATTCGCCACATATTTCGTTAAAAACGCCTCGGAATGAAGCCACATGTCATCGACGATGACCATATGTCCGGTGGAGGATACAGGAGCAAACTCCGTAAGCCCTTCTACAATTCCTAAAATAATCGCTTTGATAATCATTATGAAATCCATGATGCACGCATTCTCCTATCTTCTCATCTCTCTATTATCCGAACCGCTTGCGATAGCCGCACTTACGGCACAGCTCCTCTACAGCCTCACGACGCGAGAAGCCTTCATACAGCTTCGTTGCGCGCTCTCCCTCCACGATGTCAGAGAAATGCCCATCGTGAATGTTGCCCAGATTAATGACCCCTTCGCCGTCAAGACAGCAAGGAATAACCGTTCCGTCGATCAGAACGCCAGCTTGATTGCGGAGCGCATAACAGAACCCTTTCCCATCGTCCTCAGGCGCATTCAAATCCGGCCAATCGAACTCGGGATCCTGGTTCAAATATATCCGTTCAGCGATCTTCACTCCCGTGCCTGGGATGAACTGCTCGTCGATCCTATAATCCAGATCGAACGCCTTCTCAATCATCGCAAGCAGCTCGCGATTGCGCATCTTCTGCAGATTGGTTTCATTATCCATGTCGAGATTCCACAGACGGAACGAGATGATAATGTTGCTACTCGCTACCGCTTCCTTCACAAAACTTAATATTTCTGCGAGATAACCTTCTTTATCGGTTGATCCGGGATGGCCGTCGAAGCTATGAAGCGAGAAATTCATTTGGCGCAATGCCGGCTTGTTTATAATCTTAGGCTTGGCTTTCTTAATGAGCGTACCGTTCGTCGTAATATTAACCTTGAAGCCCTTCTCATGGCTAATATCGAGCAGCTCCTCGATCTTCGGATGAAGCAGCGGTTCGCCCTTCACATGGAAATAAATATAGTCGGTATGCGGTTTTATTTGATCGAGCGTCTTCTTGAAATCTTCCACTTGCAAGAAACCTTTCGCGCGCTGCGTTGGCGGGCAGAACGTGCAAGAAAGATTGCAAATGCTCGTTGTCTCGATATAGAACTTCTTGAACCTCTTCATTAGTAATATGCTCCATTCGTAAATAACAATGGCTGACAGCTTGCGAGTGCTGAGGCCCTATTCTGTGTAGTCTATTGCCATTATACAACGTTTACTAGGAGCATGACAAAAAAGGATTATGAGAGAGCGGTTATTCGCGGCTTTCGCTGCGAAGCGGTTTAATACCGATTGGAATGGCTTCCTCGTCCGTGGCGATGAATGAAGCCTGGAATGTACCCTCGTAACGGAACACCGTCCCAAGCAGCTTGTTGCGTACCTGTACCGTAATTCGATAGCAAGCCAACTCGTCATCATACCATTCGCATACGTCGGCGAAGCCCGTTAGCAGACTCGGGAAAATAAATTGCAGCTTTCCCTCATAAAAACGCTGTTCACCGGAGCATATGCGCAGTCCGCCGTTAGGTGCGACCGACAGCTCAAGATCGACCGCTAAATGCTGCTTGTTGCCTAGATAATCAACGATTGCTTGACGGCGCTTGCTGAATACCATTGTCGCATCAAAATGTCTAACGATTCGCGGGAATTCGAACTTGCGGATCCATGTTACCGTCTCTCTGCCCGAAGGATCGACATATGCGTAGTTCTCTATCGTGAACGGAATGTTGCGCCCGCCATTCGGAAACATAATATGGCGGAACGTGCCTAGAAATAACGGCAGCAGCGCCCACTTGGAGTACCAGATTTGTTTCATAACGCCGTGTCCGATCGACGCCTTACGATCGCGGCTGCTGAACCCGAACCGCTGCTGGATGCGCGGGTGAAGCTTGCCAAAGTCGGCTCCAAGCGCTTGCTCATAGATGGACTTCATGGACTTTCCCCCTTCCCGACTTACGTGTTGCAGGCGGTTTTCTAATACATCTGGCTGCGCTTGGAAGGAGGTTTCGTGTCTTGTAGGCTGCGAAGCAGCAAGCAAGCATGGGCAGTGACATGGTAACGGGGTTAAATGGGGAGTGCAGCATTTCGGGATAGACGATGCAGATCGGAACCGTTACAGAAGCAATAATGCAGCTTGTAGTATGAAAGACCATGCGGAACGATGACCGATTGCAGCGGCTAAACCAAGGAATAGCTCGAGTATTCCGAGCAAACGAATCATCGGCATTTCGAAGCCTCCGAACATACCCGTATGCTGCATAATATCGAACTCTCCGCTTGTCTCTGTATAGATTAGCTTAGGAATAAGGCCCATATAAAACCAAAGCGATACTAACGTAATGACACTCGTATAATGGACAAGAGCTCTGCCCGCGGTGACGGACGGCGGAATACGATGCTCCAGCCATATCCGCAGACGATCGAAGCTCCAAGCCGTCGCGAAGCCGAACAGCGGTCTGAACACGGCGGTATCGAATAGCTTGCCTAGAAGGCCGAAGCGGGTTTGATAGTCATAGAAATTAATGAACTTGACGATGCCATCCCCTTCAGGTTTGTAGCTCCAATATCCCCCGCCTTGGCTGATCAGAGACACAGGCTGTTCCGAGCGGAAGGAAAGCGTCGATACACGAGTTTCTTTCCCGTCTTTCCCTGCTTTCTCTTTACTCGTCGTTATTCCCGTCCCTTCAATCTGCAGACCAAAGCCAATTCGCGTACGATATTGAAAATGTTGTTCTGCCTCTTCTTGTTCACGGGGCAAATAGTTAATTTCAGTAAATCGCAAATCCCATTGCTGGTGCAGCTCGGGCTGCTGCGTATGAACCCACAGTTCTTCCAACGGCGCTTCAATATTCAGCTCTACGTAGATCGGCTTCCGCTTCACAACGTTCACTCCTTGTCATTGTTTATAAGTGGATCATCGATAAACCGCTCGCGCAAGGCTGCATTCGGCAGCAGACAGCTTTCCGATCTGCCAAACCAACGATAGCGATTGCTGGCGATGAAGCTATACACGACATTCCGAATTGGCGCAGGTACGATAATGAACGGATAGAGCAGCGGCCATAGGCCGTTCAACTGGCTAAGCACTCTCAACGCGGCTCCCGACTTCGTATAATAACGTCCGCCGCGGATGAATACGAACGTATCCAGGTCGTGGAGCGGAAGACCGCCCTCTGCAAGCAGCCGCTGTCCGATCTGCGATTGAAGCGAGGCGAATTGGAACATAGCCTCTTTGTCGCGCTTGATGACGAACTTCGTGATGCCGTTGCATAGGTGACAATGCCCATCAACGAGCATGATCATTGGTTGCTTCTGTTTTTTTTCGCTCATCGTGTTCAATCCTCTCTGCTTGCTTCTATTTTAATGCTGACCCTGCCTCTCAGGGCAGACCTAACTTTTGTAGTACGATCGACAAAGGGGTACTACGATTTGTAGTACCCCTTAATTTTTATTGCCGTCTGATTCATCCATTAGACCACGTTTCTTCACTTTCTCGATCGCTTCCTTGCTGCTTTTGACACCAAACTTTTTGAGCATTTTGTTTACCTGATTTTTGAGCGTGCTTTCCGCTTTATACAGCTTCTGCTCGATTTGGCTCTGCGTATGCCCGGTTTCAATAAGCTCGAACACTTCTCGCTCGGCCGGAGTTAAGTCTTTAAGCTGCTCTTCACGTTTGAGTCTGGCGAACTCCTTAAGCAGCGCCTCCATTGGGGCTGGGTAGAGATGGGCATTCCGAATCGTCTGGGGCAGCTCCTTGAACTGGGTTTTCTCCAAATATTGAATCGCTCCGGCGGTGAAAGCTCTCGTCATCGAATTCTCATCATTTAATGACGTTAACATAATAATCTTCGCCGACGTCAATCCGTGCAATTCCATCGCGGTCTGAATGCCGTCAAGTCTGCTGCCAGCCAGCTGTATATCCATTAATATAATATCGATCTGCGTCGTCTGCGCTCCTCGTACCGCGTCATCGGCATTCGTGGCTGCACCAACAACGAGAATATCCTGTTCTCGGTTCAGATAGGAAGTGATCGCTTTAATCCAATCCGGATCATCTTCCACGACGTACACCTTAATATGATTCATCTTAGCACCCTCCTGGCGCGCGCGTTCTGCTTAGCCTGACTCTTAACCTATTCGGACTACTTTATGGCGGGGAAAATAAAACGATACGGCAAGTCCGCCTCTCTCCCCGTTCGCAAGCTTCACGCTTCCGCCGCTTTTCGCCATCACATTGTAGACATACGATAAGCCAAGACCGAAGTTTTTGCCTGATTTGCCGCTGCTGTAGAACGGATCGAATACTCGGTTCAGCTGCTCCGGCGGAATGCCTTTCCCGCTATCTTGAATCGTAAGCACGACTGCGCGTTTGACAGCCTCTATCTTAATGTTTATATTTCCTTTACCATCCGCAGCCATTGCTTCACATGCATTCGTTAACACGTTGCTGATCGATTCAGCCAAGTGGAACGGATCGCATACAATGACCGGCTTAACCTCATAACGGCTTGCAACTTCCACATCATATTTTTGGAAAAGACCGCTGTGATGTACGATACATTGCTCCATCAGCTTATCGAGCCGGGTCGATTGCTCCTGAAGCTCGATCGTCCTCATTTGATTGTGAATGCGCGATACGATGCCCAGCATATGCTCGGTTGCATTTTCGATAATTTGCATATGCTGCTGTGATTGCTCGCTGGCTACGCTATCGCCGGTGTAGATGCTTTTCAAATTTTCGGTGCTTATGGCGATTTTGCCAATCTCGTTCTTAATGGAATGATTAAGCAGCGCCGTACCGGAGCTGACCGCCTGCATCGTGCTTTGAAGCGGGTCTTGCTCGAACTTAAGCCTGACGCCAAGCACTCCGTACAGAAACGTACAAAGCAGCGCCAGTGCGAAGGAATAGATCATAAATACCGAAATGTATTGAAAGAAATCAAAGGATGGATAGATCACTTTAGCAACGTAGATAAAGATAAGAACGCCAAGCAAGGGCGGCACGATGATCAACATCGAGATGAAGCGATTTCGTTTCATGCGAGCATCTGTTTCTTGCCAGAACGACGTAATGAGCAAGTAACAGGTCATTAAATAATAAGGTGCGCTGCATAGGAGCAGTACGATAAAAAAAACACTGCGATTTGGCAAGCTATATTCTAGAATAGCCATAATAGCCGATGGAATAAGCAGCAATAGCTTCGCCCTTCGATTGCCTCTCCCCGTACGAAGCTTGTCCGCATACAATAAGCTGAATATAAGAACGCCATACGGAGTAATCGTATAGTTTAATAGCTGAACAAGTCTAGCTGCATTTAGAGCATTATGACTAATAAGCCAATCTGTAGTACCGCCAATTGCAGCGAAAAATAGGAAAAACGACGCCCAGCGGCTTGATTCGCTGCTGCGATTGTTAATCCATACAATAATGGCAGCCAGCAGCAGCGCGGCAAAATAAAATAACATGACGTTGTACCGTCCTTATTTTTCGAAGAATAACTTTATCCTACCACAGATTGGTAGCACTGAGAACGTTAAAGCCCAGCCGCCTTGATGTAAGGGGCTGGGCTTGCTTTACTGTTATAAATAATTTAAAAGTCGGATTTAGGCTTGCGCGGCTGCGGCTTCGCTTTGTTCTGAACGGCTGGCAGATGTCTCATGCTTCGAAGCATTGGTCCTTTGCAGATTGGGCACGCCTGCTCAGTCGCAGATGCGAACTCATCTCTTACCCATGCTTTGCAGTCGCTGTTTTTGCATTTCCATATTTTCGTCGGTTTAAGCTTCGGTTTTGCTTCATCGCTAGTAGTCACGCTTGTGTATTCCCCTTTTTCTTTTCAATGCTCTCTATACGGTTATATATACCGGTTGAACGCATACCGGCTTGGATACCGATACGTTATTTCCTGTGAACGTAAGCTCCCCGTTAGCTTGATCTACAGCGAACGTCGCAATATTGTTCGTATCGCGATTCGCAGCGAGCAGGTAACGTCCACTTGGTGTTAATGCAAAATGACGCGGATGTCCGCCTTGAACGGAAATATGCTGGATCGTCGTCAGCTTGCCCGATTGCTCGTCTACCGCATAAACAACGATACTGTCATGACCACGGTTGGAGCCATACACATATTTACCGTCATTGCTAATTGTAATTTCGGCACAGGAATTGTCGCCTTCGAAGCCTTCAGGCAATGTCGATACCGTCTGAATCGTCGATAACTGTCCCGATTGAGCATCATAGGCAAATGCGGTTACGGTTGAATCTACCTCATTAATGACATACGCGTAGCTGCCGTTCGGATGGAACGTCAGATGACGAGGTCCTGCTCCAGGATGAAGCGCTGCTTCCGCTACAACAATCAGTTTACCAGCTTCCTTGTCTACCTTGTAAGTGACAATTTTGTCCAAGCCTAAATCTTGAACGAGCAAATAACGTCCGTCCGGGCTATAGAACGAGGAATGCGGATGCGGTCGGTCTTGGCGCTCTGGATGAACACTGCTGCCTGTATGCTGTGCTACGTCTAATTTCTCTCCGATAAGTCCATCTGCGGTTATAGCATGTAAACCGATCATTCCGCCATGATAGCTCGTAACTGTGGCAAATCTTTTTGAAGCATCCAACTGAATATGACATGTCGTTGAGTCGACCGTTACAGCACGGTTAAGCAAGGCTAGCTTGCCTGCTGCTCCGTCAATGGCGAATGCTGCCGCTTCCCCGACCTTACGGCCATCCTCCGTCGATGTCTCGGAAATGGCATACAATCGATTGTGTTCTGCATCCACTTGAACGAATGTTGGATTTTTTAATCCAGCGTATTCGTTTAATAGCGTTAATTGTCCGGCTTCTTCATCAAAAGCATACACGTAGACTCCGCTTTCTTCGGCCTCCGAATAGGATCCGGCGAAGACAAGCAAGCGCTGTTGCTCTGCACTCACGTATTATTCCCCCCAAACCATTTAACAAGCACGTTCCCTATTATAAGTTGAATATCGCAGCAAAACAAATCTTGACGGCGATCAATTTATGATTATTGATCGCTGCTTCCGTCCTCTGCCCTCTTCGCTAATACCCACATTCGTCCCGACCATTCGATTGTATCGCCGACTTGGATGCCCGAGGCGAGCTTCTGCAATGGTACTTTGCTTACCCTTCCATCACAATTCATTTCTGCGCAGTCAAAAAACAGACGGCTCACTATCGCCGTCCGCTTTATTTGACATTTGCTGTTGTTATGGTCTGATTCAATAGGATCGATTCTGTCCATTACGAGCGTTTAGCGTCTGGCGCACATACACCATCCGTACATAATACATCATCATCGCCATCAACTTGAACGAGCGTCGGATGTTTTTCCTCCCAAGCTTTGATCAAAGTACTCAGGAAGGTTTCAGGAGATTGCGCTCCGGATACTGCATATTTACGGTCGAATACGTAGAACGGAACGCCTCGTATGCCTAGCGTACTGCCTTCGTCTTCTTCACCGCGCACGGCGTCCGAATAGTCGTTAGACGCGAGTATTTGAGCCGCAGCTGCTGCATCAAGCCCCACTTCTCCCGCAAGCTGAGCCAGTGTCTCACGGTTGCCGACGTTGTCATTGTCTGTGAAGTGTGCTTTGAATAGTCGCTCCGAGAGTTCTTTGTCTTTGCCTTGCGAAGCAGCGAAATGCATCAGACGATGGGAATCGAACGTATTGGTAACGACTTGACCGTCAAAGTTGAATGTGAGACCGACTTCTGCTGCTTGTTGCGCGACATTCTCCGTATTCGCTTTTGCTTGTTGAATCGACATGCCGTATTTTTTGGAAAGCATTTCAAGCGTGCTAACGCCTGAATTCGCATCTGCGCCTGGATCAAGCTCGAAGCTGCGGTATACGACTTCGATTTTCTCTTTATGCTCGAACTTGCTTAATGCCATTTCGAATCTTCTTTTGCCAATATAACAGAACGGACATACATAATCCGACCATATTTCTACTTTCATTGTTAGAAGCACCTCCGAATAATGGTTGTAAAATCACTTAATTTCAAAACGAGAGTTACTTTCATTATAACCGATTCAACCAAAATTGCGAACCTTGAGAATTGCTATTCAAGTTTGTTTACATAATTATGTTTATGTCGTTATTATGAGTTGCCGAACAGAAAAACAGCGTCTAGAGATTATTAATCTCTAAACGCTGTTCATTTTAAACTGCGAAAATATGGCGGCCAATCTTCAGTGTCTGTTGTCTCGACCAGATCCACTTCGATGTAGCGGTATCCGGGTTAAAGTAGTACAAAGCGCCATTAGTCGGGTCGTTGCCGCGAATCGCTTCCAATGCGGCTTTATATGCCGTCGAATCCGGCTTCATATAATATTGCCCATCATCAACGGCAGTGAAAGCGCCTGGCTGTTCGATTACGCCTTGAACCGTATTCGGGAAGCCCGAAGCGGCAACACGGTTCATCACGACAGCTCCGACTGCGATCTGGCCTTTATAAGGCTCTCCGCGCGATTCTGCATAAATGATTCGAGCAAGCAGATCAAGCTCCTTCTGATTGACGGATACCTTTTTCAGCGTCTCCCACGTTTGTTTGCCGGCAATGCCATCCACCGCAATGCTGTAGTCCTTCTGGAATTTCATCAATGCATCATACGTATCATCGCCAAAAAACATCGTAATCGAGCTGTCGAAATAACCTAATGTTTTCAGTCGGTATTGCAAGTCCGGTACGTCAGGACCTGTGCTTCCGTACTTTAATGTTGCCGGAGCAGCCGCATTCGCATGCGCTGTTGGTATCGCTAGAACGAGCATAATACCGATCAATAATGCCATACTATAGTTAATCAATCGTTTATTCATCGTTATGAATATCCTCCTTTTTCACCGAATCGTTTATCGTTCAAATCGTGTAAAACGATCATCGGCCGTTGGTTTTTACGAGTGTAGCATAAGCTCTTGATTAAATGTAACCTAAATCTAGAAATTACATATATTTACTAGTTTTCATTTTTCTCATTTACTGATATAATTTCACGTCGTTTATGAACGCATAACCTTAGAGCCCCAACGGTTTAGGCAAACATCTGAAACGTTAATTAAAAATGACCGCTAATTTAAATTAGCGGTCATTCGTCTAGATTAAAAAAGCCGTTACTTATTTCAAGAGATCAAATCAATGATGTGTTTGATTGCTTTTTGGGCTTCTGGAATCGGCAATGCAGGAAAGACATGGTTCATTTTTGGATATTCGTTGTAATTGATCTTGATGCCTTCCTTATTGGCTCGGTCTCTAAACTTTCGAGCGTCAGCTAACAGCAGTTCATGAGTTCCAATAAATAAGGAAATTTCCCCCAACCCTTGTATATCACCGTTTATTGGGCTTAGAAGATAGTGATTTGGGTCTGTGTCGCCCGCATATAGTTCGCCGATGATGGCGAGTCCGTATGAACCTAACATAGCATCATTTATCTCGAATTTCTGAATATCTGGATTGGACAATGTGATATCTAACCATGGAGAGAGCAATATGATCCGACTCGGTTGCGGTAGATCTTTTTCCTTTAACAGTTGAGCTAATGCTAGCGCAAATCCACCGCCTGCCGAATCTCCCATCAAAATAATATTTTGCGGAGAGGTTTTCATTAATAGCATTTCATAAATGGGGAGTACTTGAGCGTACGAATCATGATACTGGTGATGAGGGACTTTTGGGTAGACAGGTACAACAAAGGTGGCATTGCTCAGATCTGATAATGTACGTATGAATTTCCAATGTGCACCTAGAGGCTGATTTACATAACCTCCACCATGTAAATATAAAATAATTTTTTCATTGGCTTCTTGTTTTCCTTTTAATATATAACAATCCTTACCATACTGATGTTCCATAACAATATCCATTTTCTGTTGGATTCTTCTAGGCAAAATATATGGTTTTGCATTCTCGATTCGCTTTTGTTCGAGGAATTTCACAAACTTCGCTTTGTCTGAATAACGTTGTTTTGTACCTCTCATTAATAAGATATACTCTACAAGTTTGCTCCGTATACTTCGCTTCATCTCAAAGTTCCTCTCTTATTGTATTTTCAATACCTTATGGAAAGGCGAATTTGACCTCCTCTTCACCGTAAACAAACTTATTTCTAATTTGCTCTTAGTGCTTTTTTAACAAAGTGAGTGACATTTGCTATATAGTCTTCAACTGAAATATCGGTACGATATATATAACAGTCTTCTACTGCTTGCTCCACCATCGACACGACAAATCTTCCTGCCAGACTTGGGTTAATTAATGGATCCACTTCACCCATGCTTTGCCGTTGAGAAAGCATTTGTTCAATTAAGAGGTAAAAGGGTTCAAATAACTTTTCCCACTCTAACGGGTCCTCCACAACTCCTCCACCATTGTTGAGAATCGCGAAAACATCGCGGTATTCCCCCATTTGATAGCAGGCTGCTGAAATCCCTCTCGAAACAACTTCTTCAAAGGTCTGTAACCCCTCTGTTTCCCTCCGGACCGCGACCAAAACACTTTCAAGCATTTCTTGCGCGAGAGCAGTGATCACGGAAGTTTTGGAGGGAAAGTACAAGTAAAAGGTTCCCTGTGCCACTCCTGCTCGTTTTACTATTTTTGAAACTTTGGTTGCTTCTAATCCGTCCTCGGCTAAAACTTCTCGTGCAGCTACAAGTATCTCATTGCGTCGATCCTGTTTCATCCAATAACCCCACATTTCCGTCAACTGACTGACAGTCAGTCATTTCGTTAACAACATAATATCCCATTGCTTTTCGCTTGTCAATACATGCCAATAACGAATGCTGACCCTATTTAATTTTTACGGTTCTCGTTGTGACTTGGCCATGTGATTGCTACAATATAGGAGATTCGATCGTTTGTTTATGATGAGATCTGAACGTATAACCCTTAAATTAATACATAAATATAATTATGTAAACTTAATATCATTAATATTTAGAAACATTAACAATGAGGTGCAGACGAATGAATATCATTAAGCAAAAAGACCGGCTGGAGCTCGACAAAAAAATTCTCACTATGCCCTGGTTCATCGAAAAGTTTATCAACTATAAGCTACCGGACCTGTCCCCCTCCTCGTTGCTTGAATACATCCGAGACTATGATACTTTCCTGAGATGGTTGATGGCTGAAGGCTTGTCCTCGGCAAGTGATGTCAAGCAAGTAACACTGCTCGAGCTGGAACAGCTTCATATGGACAGCATCGACGGCTATCGGATGTTCCTGTCTACCTATAAGGAAGAGCGTAACAGCAAGACGACGATCTCACGCAAGCTGTCCTCCCTTCGCTCCTTGTTCCATTACTTAAGCCAAATTGCCGAGGACGAGCAGTTCTACCCGTTATTGAAACGGAATGTAATGGCCAAAGTAACGATCAAGCGGACACATAAGCCGAAGGATACAGCTGCCAAGCTAGAAGGAAAGCTGTTGCAAGAAGAAGAAATATCGGAGTTTATGTACTATGTGCAGCAGCAATACGAGACGGATATTGCCTCTAATAAGCAAGCACTCTACTCCTATGAGCTGAACAAAACAAGAGATGCGTGCATAATCAGCTTCATCCTGCACTCAGGGCTTCGCGTGTCGGAGCTCGTTAATTTGAATGTGGACGATTTAGACGTGAAGAAGAAGCTTGCTCATGTGTACCGCAAAGGACGCAACGACGATAACTTTAAGACGCCGGTCTATTTTCGCCAAGAAGCGGTAGAAGATTTGCAAGCGTATTTACAGCTGCGTGAGACGAGATATAAAGCTCAGAAACGTGAGAAGGCTTTGTTTTTGGCGATCGCCAATGGCAAAAACGAAGGTGCGAGGATGACGAAGCGTGCGATTCAGGAGATGGTTATTAAATATGCCAAGCGTTTCGGCAAGCCGTACTTATCTGTTCATAAATTAAGACATTCGTTCGCAACGGACTATTATCTCCGTAACGATATTTATAAAACACAAGAGCAATTGGGCCATGCCTCACCCGAAACGACACAAATTTATGCGCATCTCACCGATAAGACGATGGCCCTTGCCATTGATCGAACGAAAGAGTAGGAATAAGTGCTGCAGTTTAACTAACTCGTCTGCAATATAACGGATTCCTGCATCGACAGCTGCGTCAACACGAGGTTCGCATATAGCCCACCCTGCTTCATTAGAGCTTCATGCGAGCCTTGTTCCGCAATACGGCCGTCCTGTACGACGAGGATAATATCTGCGTCTCGTATCGTGGATAACCGGTGAGCGATAATGAACGCCGTACGTCCTGCAAGCAACGTCTGAAGCGCTTCCTGGATATGCTGCTCTGTCTCCGTATCGACGCTGGATGTCGCCTCATCGAGAATGAGGATGCGCGGATCGGACAACAATACCCGTCCGAATGCAAGCAGCTGGCGCTGTCCGACCGACAGCTTCGAGCCTCGTTCCTCCAACTCTGTTGCATAGCCGTCCGAGAGCTGTGCGACGACACGGTCTAATCGTACGCTCTCCCCCGCTTTGCGAAGCTGTTCATCACTCGCATCCTCGTTACCGTAGCGCATATTTTGCTCCACTGTTCCCGCGAAGATGAAGGAATCCTGCAGCACGATCCCCATTTGCTTGCGCAAAGACTCCAGCGTTGCATCCTTCACATCCATACCGTCAATTCGTACGCTGCCGTCAGTTGCGTCATAGAAACGCATGAGCAGATTGACGATCGTACTCTTGCCAGCGCCGGTTGGACCAACGAGGGCCACGCGTTGCCCCGGCTTCACCTTAAAGCTGACGTCATGAAGCACATCAGGCTTATTCTCTTCATAACGGAAGGAGACATGCTCGAACTCCACTCCTCCTGCTATTGGCGGCAGCTCGCGGGCGTCGCTGCTGTTTTTCACCTCGGAGTCGGTGTCCAATACCTCAAATATACGTTCCGCGGATGCCATAGCCGAGAGCAATTGACTGTACACCTTCGACAAGGCGCTGAGCGGGCCCCAGAAACGCCACAAATAGTTGATGAACGCCATAATGAAGCCTAGCGACAAAGCGCCGTCGATGACACGAATAGCGCCGAACCAAACGACGATACACGTGCCGATCATCCCGATCATCTCGACAAGCGGATAGACAGTCGATTCAAGCGTAATGGCGCGCATGAACGCTTTCTTATTACGCATGTTGATTTCGTTGAACTTGTCGTTATTTTTATTTTGGCGCGAGAACACTTGAACGACGCGTATACCTTGGATCGTCTCGTTCAGGTTGCCGTTGATCGCGGACATCGTGGAACGCGAACGCGACCAAGAGCCCTCGATCTTCGGCCTGACTTTGGCAACGATTAAATACAATAAAGGCATCATAACGAACGATAGGATGGCAAGCTGCCAATCCATCCAGAACAAGATGATGACAATGCCGAGCAAATGCGTGACTTCCATTACCATCGTTATTAAGCCGCCGTTGATCAACTCGCCGATGGCGTTCGTATCGTTCGTTATCCGCGACATAATCTTGCCTGCCGGACGACCGTCGAAGAAACGGAACGACAACGATTGCAGATGATTGAACAACTGTTGACGCAGATCGAATAAAATCCGTTGGCCGGTGAAATTAATCCATCTCGTATGCATCCAGCTGAACAGCCAGCTTATGATTCGGATGCCGAGTAATGACGCCCCTAGCGCAGTAATGACGGCATAGTTTTTATCTCCAATGCCTTTATCGATCAAATAAGCGAGTATAATCGGCTCGGATAAGCTTAGCAGCATGTTGAGCAGTACAATGACAACAACTAAGCTCATCAGCTTTCTGTACGGGTATAGGTAGCGCAGCATTCGCCGCATATATTTCATATTAAACGGTTTTTCCTCGATATCTTCATCCATATCCCATTCGACTTGACTCATGCAGCACCTCGTTTCTTAAGTAAAATGGTTATTTATGCAGCGCAATCTGCTTCTGACGGTTGAATAACTGGCTGAAGAAGCCGCCTCGCTCATTCAGTTCCTTATGCGTGCCTTCTTCGGTTATGCGTCCGTTCTCAAGTACGATAATTCGGTTCGCATGTTGAATGGAGGACAAGCGCTGAGCAATAATGAATGTCGTCCGCCCTTCCATAACCTCCAGCAACGCTTCGTGAATCGCCGACTCGGTTGCGGTGTCAACGCTTGCCGTCGCCTCGTCCAGTACTAGGATCGGCGGATCCATGAGGATCGCGCGCGACAGCGCTACACGCTGACGCTGACCGCCGGAGAGACCAACGCCTCGTTCACCGATGCGCGTATTGTAACCGTCCGGCAAGCCGACGATAAAGTCATGTATTTGCGACTTTTTGGCTGCGTTCTCGATCTGCTCCTGCGTTGCATCCGGGCAGCCGTATGCGATATTATCACGAATTGAAGCAGAGAATAAGAATGTTTCCTGCGGCACAATGCCGATGCTCTTGCGCAAGCCGTCGAGGTCGTAGTCTCTGACATCAATGCCGTCTATGAGCACCCGTCCGCTTGCAGCGTCATAAAATCTGGACAACAAGCCGATCAAGCTGCTTTTGCCGGAACCGGTCGAACCTAATACGCCGATAACCTCGCCTCGATCAACCTTGAACGATATGCGGTCCAAAATCGGGCTGTCCTTCTCTTGATCTTGGTCGTCGAAATAAAAAGAAACGTTGTTAAACACAACATTGCCGCTCATGCCGTCAGTTGAAGCACCGTTTGCTGGCGACGCGATATCGACCTTCGTATCCAACACCTCGAACACGCGGGGAGCTGCCTTCATCGCCTGTTGCATAATGTTGATCTGCCAGCCAAGCATGTTGAGCGGCCAAATAATTCCCCATGTGTACCATTGGAACGCCATGAACGTTCCGAGCGTCATCTCACCTTTCACGACGAAGATAGCGCCGATCCATATCATGAGCACGAAGGTAAGTCCGCCGTAAAAGCCCATCTGCGGGAAGGCGCGTGCCTCCAGCTTGGCGCGCTCCATGTTCGTCTCGAAGTTCTGTTCGTTGCGCTCGGCGAACTTCCGCTCTTCAACCTTCTCTGTAGCGAACGACTTTACAACTCGTATGCCCGAAATATTTTCCTGAAGCGTCGTCGTTAACCGTCCCATCTGCTCCCGAATATTACTCCAAGCCGGACCGACTTTATGATTGAATCTCCACAGTACGAATAAGATCAGCGGGATCGTCACAAGACTTATCAACGTAACCTTCCATTGCATCGACATCATAAAGATGACCGTTCCCAAAAAAGTAAGCATTCCCGTAATGAGATTCATCGCCCCGAAGCCGACGAAGTTTTTGACCGAGTCGATATCCCCGGTCATTCGGGACATTAATTGCCCCGTCTGAGCACGATCGTAATAGGAGAAAGATAGCCGTTGCAAATGCGCATATAATTCCTTGCGTAACTGGAACACGACATTTTGCCCGACAAGCTCCTGCGAATAGCCTTGTACGAACATCGCTCCGCTCTTAATCGCCTGTACGCCGATAAGCGAGAGCGTCAACCAGAAAACGACAGACATATCTTTTTTGTCGATACCCTTATCGAATATCTCCCTGAGGATCCATGGCGCTACTAGATCGATCAGTGTTGCTACCACCATAATGGTTATTGCGGTTACGACCCATTTGGCGCTTGGCCTTACGTAGACCATAATTCTCATGAGCGTTTTCATTTCGATTTTGCCAACCCCTTTCTACTGCTTAAGAAATCAAAAAGACCGCAAGCCTTAGATAGGCTCGCGGTCTTCGTATTAACGGCTGACAGCATAGCTATCTCGCTATATGGTCACCGCTTTGCGAAGGCAGGCCGGTCGGCATGTTTGAACAATGGGCTGGAACTGATTCGACAACGCGATGTTACGGCCTTGCTCACCAACAGTCCAATTAAACATACGATGACCCCCTTCTTCTTTAATTTCGGTAGTATTGTTTTCTAACCCAACCAAATCTTAACACCTTGGCAAATAGATGCGCAAGAGGCTAAACAAAAAAAATACGCCTTGACAGCCGCCCATCCTTCATTGGCAAGCGGCCTCCAGCGCTTCTTCTTTTATGGCTCGTTAGACATTTCCAAATCTTCAGTCGATATGCCTTCTTCTACCGCAAACTCGAAATCCTCTATATCATAGACCTGCACCGGAACGCCTGCTTCGATGAGTCGGTCTTGAAATTCGAATTGATCGGATAAGAGCGGAATATTGAGCTTCATGCCTGTGAGCAATAGCTCGGTTTCGATCGGGTCGAACGTCTCTCCATAATGCGCATTATCTACCCCATGCACAACCGTAAACTGGATCATCTCATTCAAGAGCAACGGCGAGCTCTCGCGCCATGGCACTTGCATCGCCTTCTCTATCTTCTTGCGGTTGAGCGGATCCTCGAAGAAAGCGATGAGATCGTTAATCTTCGCTTTCACGTGACCGTCATCATCCGGATCGTCCATGACCGGATCGGCTCCGTCCCGCATCTCATATAATTCGGCAATCGAAGAATAAGGAACGACATAATCTATGGGCCGACTCGGTACGAGCAGATGCCCATACGTTGCTACTAATACTGCTTCTATCACAAAACGCCGCTGCATGCTGGCTCCTCCTCACGTAAGAACGGTTACACATTATTATACAATATTCCATTGCCTGTACAAGAGAGTCAAACGCCAAATTTGCATAAACACGGTTGACCCAAGTAAAATGATCGATAGATAAATAAAGATGACGACTGGTTTCAGGAGGGAACATCATACGATGCAGAAGGAAGAAGCTATCATTATCGGAGCAGGACCTTGCGGTTTAGCTGCAGCAATAGAGCTGCAGAGAATCGGCTTGAATCCGCTCACCATTGAGAAGCGAAATATCGTTTATTCTATTTCGCAGTACCCGACTTATATGCAATTTTTCAGCACCCCGGATCGGCTGGAGATCGGGGACATCCCTTTTACGACGGCTAGTGAAAAGCCATCACGTCTTGAAGCGCTTCATTATTATCGTGTAGCTGCTCAGCGCCATCAAATACGTGTGCAAGCTTATGAAACGATCAAAAGCATTGAACGCGAAGGCGATGGCTTCGTGGTCAAAGGTGAAAATCGGTTCGGTGAACCGCGAGCCTACTTTGCCCGGTACGTCATTATCGCTACCGGCTACTTCGATAATCCGAACGTTCTCGGAATACCCGGCGAAGAGCTTGATAAAGTGAGCCACTTCTTCCGCGAATCCCATCCCTATGTCGGCATGCAGGTCGCCATTATCGGCGGCAGCAACTCGGCCATCGATGCTGCACTGGAGCTGGAGCGTGTTGGTGCTAAAGTAACGGTTATTTATCGCGGTGAAACGTACTCCTCCAGCATCAAGCCTTGGGTAAGACCGGGCTTCGAGAAGAAAGTGGCTCAAGGACTCATACAAATGCGATTCAGCTCCACGGTTACAGCCATCGGCAACAATGACATTACGATACGAGGACCGGAAGGCGCCGAAATGATTCCGAACGATTTTGTCCTTGCGCTTACCGGCTTCCACCCCGACCGCAACTTCTTAACACAAACGGGCGTAACGATGGAAGCGGAAGGTTATCCGACCTTTAATGAAGCGACGATGGAGACGAATATTCCTGGCATTTACCTCGCCGGCGTCGTAGCTTCCAGGCACGAAGCGAATGAAATCTTTATCGAATCCGGCCGTTATCACGGCAACAAAATAGCAGACCATATCATGAGCAAACGGGACTAACCCAGCTCGCATAATACAAAAATGGCGGTGTCGGGTAATTATCCCGGCATCGCCATTGCTTACTCCTAGTCTATTGCCTTCTCGTATCAAGTAACGCCAGATTCCCCTGCTGAGTGGATTTCATCCAGTCAAATGGGCTAAATAACATCAAATCAGCAGTTTGATTGGAGTTCCTACAGGCTAATGCGGTCAGTTTGGTGGAATTGAGCTGCAAGAGTGAATTAGGCTGTATATTTTCCACTCAAAAGCGATTGACCAACGTTCAACTGCCTGTTTGGCTGGATGATTTCCACTCTATACATGGACAAATACTCGAACGTTACCTGTTACTGTATATCAAGCTTCCGCTTTAGTTCGGCTACCGTCTCGTCGCTTGGTGACTTGTCACCGTAACGAACACCTTCGTAGACATCGATAAGCGGCGTTACATGTTCAGATGCAATAACGGTTTGTTTCTTCTTCTCCATATCGGCAGCCGTCTCACGTGGCGTCAAGCTAGGAATGACTGTATAGCCTGTCTTCATTCCGCCACTCAGCAGTCTCTTGTACAAATAACGAATCCGTTCGGCGTTCGACTTCAGATCCTGCCAACCAGGCTCCTTGTCCTTCCCTCGAAGACTCAATCTCCGCAGCGAGCCGTTTAATTGATCCTTCAGCTTCGTATACGACATTAAGCTTTCGACTTCATCCGAATAGTTCGCGTCGTCACCCTGCCGATCTGCGCTTCGCTCCCATATTTTCGAGATGAAGGACTGAACGAGCCGATACAGCTTTTTACCTAAGTAATAGAGCAGGAAACAGACGACTACAATGACGAGTATCGTTGCCGCGATCTTCAATATTTGCTCCAATAGAACGACCCAATCAGCAGGAGGCTTGGTCTCGGTCTGAGGCAATGCCGGCGGCGGCGCTTCACTAGGCGGCTCGCTCTGCACCTCGTTCTCCCGAGGTCGATTCATCCATTCCATAATCGAATCGATGATTTGCTTAACGAAACGTTCGACAGCATGTTGAATTTGCCTGAACATCGTTATTATGGCTATGACCGCGAGCAGCAAACCGATCCAAAGCCGATTTTGACGCTTGAAATCAAGCGTTGTCTTCGACTTGCCCGTGTCGGCTGTCTCCGCGCCAATATGTCTCTCATTCGCAATAAAGAAAAACAAAATAACGGCCGCAATTCCGCAGCAAATGAGCACGACATTATAGGAGGATAGCTCTTTTAACAAAAAAAGCTTGAGCGGCTGAACAGCTATATATGCGCATACGGCTGTTAACAGCTGCGAGTTTGGAAAAGAATTGAACCATCCACGTATCTTCGATGCCATTCCTCGATAACCGAAAACAGCACCAATAAAGCTGCAGATCACGACAGGTATTGGACTTAATTGTTGTTCAACAAGCAAGAAAGTTAACACCGTTAAAAATAAACCTAAGCCTGCTGCTAGCAGCAACCGATATATTCTTCGCTTGATCGGCTTTGCCCCTATTATGGAGGAGCCCGCCCAATAGCCGATACCTAACGAAACGCTCCAAGGCCAGACGGCGCTATCGCCAAGTGTGTATACGGCTGCGGTTAAGACGAAAGGCAAGAAAAATAGAAGCTCCACGTAACCTTGGACGAGGGATGCCATCGAGCCTGAACGCATCATTGACTTCATTAAGCGATCACCTCTTCCGCTTGCCCGCTTGCAGCTTGACCAGCTGGATTCGACTGTTCTGAGCTGCGCTTATCGGACGGGTCGGTTAAGTGCCACACAGCAACGGCATTTCCGTTGTACCGCAAATGCTCCGCCGCCTGCTCCAGCGACTCATTCCAATACGCGGAGATGACCAGAATATCCATATCGTGCAGTCCGCGGGCTGCCTCCATTTCCAACAAACGATCGAACAGCTCCGTTCGCTCGATCTCCAGCTTGGCCATGTTCTCAAATATAGTCATAAGCTGCTCGTGCCCGCCTCTTGGCTCGATGCGAACGCTGTCTCGCTCCCCGAATAACGGCATATTCGTCGCGAAACCCACTTCGCTTCCCTCTGCGATAACGGCTTCAGCAGCGCCGGCCGCCCATTCGATGCCTTGTTCAATGAGCGCATCATTTGATACCGAACGCCACATGCCCTCCGCATCGTCCACGTTCAAATAAATCATCAGCCGGCGGTCGGCGGTAAAGTCATGCTGATGCACCTGCAGCTTCCCCGTCCTCGCCGTCGCTTTCCAATTGACCTGCTTGAAGTTATCGCCAGGCTGATATTCTCTAACTCCCGCTATAACGAACGGATCGCTGACGATCCAGCGCTTGACCGTTTGCTCGCCCTGCCAGCTATGATAGGGCAGCTCTTGTACAGGCACTTGTGCCGGCTTCGGATAAACGATCAGCTCGCTCGAGAGCGGAATCTGACGCGATGCGCTCGTAAGCCCAAGCAAATCGCCGCCCGTCAGCGTCACGGTCTGAAGACGATACCAGCCTCTTCTCGCACAAGTGAAGCGGTGTTTGCGGGTCACCTTCGTATACGGCCGGAAGGTGAAGAAGCTCTTATGATTCTGGGAGAGCTGACCGCTGCTGACGGCAAAGTTGTCATCGTGCTGGAATCGCAGGAAAGCGGACAATTGCGATTCTACGCGCAGCCAAGGAACGGGCAGCCACTTGCTGTTGGAAATCTGCTCGACCAGTTCAACCTGCTCACCGCGATAGCTTGTCTTTTGCTGAAAATGTCTTTCATAGCTAATATGCTTAAGCGCATATCGGCGAAATACACGGCTCTGTATGAATAAAATGATAACAGTGGCGACAATGAACCAAAATAATAGCATCGCCTGCCGCCTACTTCACGGCTAAGCCGGCTTCCGCTGGCACGTGCGTCTGGCGAATAATATCATCAATAATCGCCTCCGCATGGTTATGGCTGCGCTGCAATCCGCGCAATGCGAGACGATGCGCAAGAACTGGCCTAGCCATCGCCTTAATATCGTCAGGCGTTACGAAATCGCGGCCGCGAAGAATGGCATGAACCTGAGCGGCGCGCAAGAGCGCTTGGCTGCCGCGAGGGCTGACGCCGATCGCGACCTCTTCTCTCGATCTTGTCTGCTCGACAAGTCGAAGCAAATAACCAAGCACGTCATCCGAGATCGTTACAGCCGTATAAGACTGCTGAGCCTGCACAATGGCGGCTTGCTCCGCAACAGGCTCGAGCGACTGCAACGGATCATTATCTTTGAACCTTTTTAACAGACGTATTCCCTCTTCAGTTGTCGGATAGCCCATCTTTATTTTGAACAAGAAACGGTCAAGCTGCGCTTCCGGCAGCGGGAACGTACCATGGTGCTCGACCGGATTTTGCGTCGCAATGACCATGAACGGCCGCTCGAGCCATTTTGTTTCTCCGTCTATGCTAATCTGCCGCTCCTCCATACATTCGAGAAGACTTGATTGTGTGCGCGGAGTCGCGCGGTTAATCTCATCCGCCAACAGCAGATTTGTGAACAATGGTCCGGAACGGAACTCGAATTCGCTTTGCTTCTGATTATAGAAATGAATGCCGCTTAGATCCGACGGCAATAAGTCCGGCGTGAACTGAATCCGCTTGAATTGCAAAGACAATGACTTCGCTAGCGACTTGGCCAGAAGCGTTTTGCCTGTTCCCGGCACATCCTCAAGCAGCACATGTCCTGATGTGATTAGTCCGATCAGCAGCAGATCGATTACTTCTTCTTTTCCGATAATGACGCGGCCGATGTTGCTTCTAACGGTTTCAGCTAATTGTTTGACAGATTCGAATGACATGTACGCAGCTCCTTCTTATTGGCTTGCCTGATCGGCTAGCTTCTGTTGCAGCTCTTGCAGTTGGCTCCAGCGGATCATTTTAATTCCTTCGGTTTCTAACGTACGCAATATATCTGGATCGCGGAATAATTCCAGCTCCATCCCGCGTTTCTCAGCTTGATAGTGATAGGCCCGCAGCTCATCAGACACGACGGATGGATGTATAATGACCTCGCTTACGCCAGGACGCAGCCCTCGCAGCAAGCCGACCATATTCGCTTTGAAGCTTTCATACGTCTCGCCCTCTTGCAATTGGAATGGCAGCCCAAGCAAATAATCAAGCACGACTACGCCCTTCGATGCTGCATAATCGGCAAGCTGCTTCGCTTGCTCCGCCATCTCGGGAGGCGCCACCTGACCATCTTCCTGCAGCAGATAACGTGGCAACCGGAAAGGCAAACCATATGCAGCGCATACATCGAATACGATCGGCAAGAAGTTGCGTCCGGTTGTCAGTCCATAGAGGCTGCCCATATGATTGTCGGCATGCGTCGGCTTAACGCCGAGCTGCAGAGCCATCTCCACTTGTGCGATCAGTTCCGCTCTTACTTGCTCCTCATCGGCTTGTTGCTCGAATGTCTTGCAGTCCGGCGGAAAGTAGCCTTCATTCGTAACGAGCGAGGAGCTGTCGCCCTTGCGATTCACAGGACCCCAACGATAAGCATCCCACTCGCTTGTGAACGTAAAGTGAATACCTACATTGAGCTCCGGATGAGAAGCGCTCCATAAAGCCGCTTCGCGAGCCCAAGCGCAAGGAAGCATTAACGTTGCCGAGCTGATGGCGCCTTCCTCCAGCAATTGCTGGATGCCGACATTAACGGAATGACAAGAACCGAAGTCATCCCCATTCACGATAAGAAGCCGATCCTCTTCCTTATATCCGAGTGCTTGCGCCAAGTTCATGTTGCATCCCATCCTCTCTGAAAGTAATGAATCTTTATGACTGAAGCTGATGAAGCAGCTCATTACAATTACGTTCTACCCACTCGCAGCCATAAGCAGATTGATCGATAATGCCGCACAGCACATCGTCCGTATCCAGCCCATCCTTGAACCTTATTGCGAAATGCAAAGCAACGTCGAGAAGCCTAAGCTTCATAATCGCCGGCAGCAGCTCCAGCTCTCGAGCCGACAGCTTTATGATCTCGGAATAGCCCGCAAATAGAAGATTAATCCGCTCGAGCACATCCTCCCGCCCCGGTCTGATCATATCGACAGCGGTTACCGCCAGCTCCATCGCCCGTACATCTACGGTGCAGAACTCGAAGTCCAGCACGCCTGATATCCTCTCATTTCGGACTACAGTATTGTTGAAAACGAGATCGCCATGAATCCACTGCTTTGGCAGCTCCGCGATGCTATCGCTTAACGGCTTCAGTTTTTGCCGTTCTGACATGAGAGCGATCATCCTATTACGCCTTGCATTCAGCTCGTCAGACCGTTCATTTAACGCAATAAAGCACTCCTCGTCCATTGCCGCATATGTTTCTTCGAGCAAATAATAAGGGCTGTAGATGGGCGGTTTCGAAGGATTTGCATCCTTTAACGCTGCGGTCAATTCACCAGCCGCTCGGCCAAGCAAGTACACATGATGGTTCTCCTCAGCATCCGTTCGATCTCCTTCGATGAAACGGAATAACGAAGCGATAGTTCCGTCCCCAGCCTTTGTTACGGTCGAACCAAGCTTATTGCGAATGGGCAGCGGCACTTGAAAAGGCAGCGCTTTCGTATTAAGCCACGCCAGCAGCTCATGCTCGAGGGCAACAATGTCGCTGTCCTTATGATTATTATAAATCCGCAGAACGAATCGTTCGGTGCCCGCCGTTACCATCCGGGTTGTATTATTCATGCCGCTTTCCTTATGCTCGATGCGCCAATCGTCTTTGAACGAATATGGATCCAAAAATAGCGCAAAATCTATGTTGTCCTTCACTGCCGGTTGTCCTCCTTAAAGCTAAGCACCGATTCATGTGATGCGTTTAAGCTTTCTGCTGTTCAAGCCTCCGCAGTCGCTTGCCAAGCTGCTCTTGCCAGCTAATCGAGAGCTCTTCCACCGATAACAGCTCGCGCAAACCAGCCGCATCCTCCTTGTCGATATACATGAGCCGGTTCGCTTCGGCAATCGATTTGGCTGTCGGATGGCGCCCAATGCGATTAAGCTCCAAGCCTGTCTTCAGCATACCTTCCTTAATCACGCGAAAATAAAACCCGGTGTAACCGCTGAGCTGAACGTCCTGCGGAAGCTCCTGAAGTTCATGGCGCAATCCAAGCTTATAGCATGGCTGCCTAGGCTGGCTGACTTGTACGATAACATCGCCAATCTGCACAATATCACCTATGCATAAGTCATGCTCCGTCCACTCTGATACCGTTAAGTTCTCCCCGAACGCACCGGCTTCGAAAAATCGATTGTATTTATCCGACCAATGCGGCAAATGCCTCTCGAAATAAACGCAAATAGCTTTGTCGCGCCCGCCGTGATGAACGGTATCTCCCTGACCGTCCCCCTCCAAACCGGTATACGACAAAGCATGCGTTTTTTCCGATGCTTGCTTCACAATTCCTGATACAACTTCTTTCGTGCCATGAGCCATCGCAACCGGCATGCCGACATTAAGCGATACGACTTTCGGCAACGGCAACGATACGACCGGTTCCACCGACATGATCTGCTTCCTCCCACAAGTTGATTGCTATAGTCCTATTATAATCGTGGAAGGGAGAAGATGGCAAAGATAACATCCTTCAATTAATTTATGATGTTAATAATTAATGTTATCTCTACTGTCGAATATAGGCGGAAAAACGATCGGAACTTGATGTCGAATTCATTATTATCGTGTAGCTTCATGCGCTTCCCCGGGAAATTTTTATCTTCAACAATCATTATTTCCCCGTTATTGCAGTGGAAACTTTTTCTCCATCCGTAACAGCTCTTTGCGGCTTCGCTTGGCGCGGCTTTGCATACTGACGAGGCGGCGCTTCTCATATCTGAAATCCATTGTCGTTGCCGCCAGCAGAACGAGCGCTGCCCCGATTGCTCCCCAGCGATGGAGATAACCTGCTGCAAGCGCCGCGGAGACGACAAGCCATATAACCGCGATCCAACTAACTGCCCGGCTCCATCGTCCGAGATGCCATGGCGCGCGTTGCTCCGCCTGCAGCTGATTATTCTGCTGCAGCTTCATCGCGATTGGAATGGCGTAGGAAGTATGTATGCAAATGACGCTGAAGGAAACTAGCAGCATAATATATCCAGTTGCCGTAATTAATTGTGCGGCAGCGAGAATGACAACCGCCATACTAGCGCTCAACCAGACCGTGCTAGCGGGTGTTTGATGACGCTCGGACACTTTCGTCCACCATTTGCTTAGGGGGAGCGCTTCGTCCCGCGCCAAGCTAAGCAGCGCTCTCGAGCAAACCGTCAAAGTCTGCAGACCGCTCACCCACAACGACAGCAGAACTATCGCACCAATGATCCATGCGCCTCCCCAACCGACAAGGGCGCTATTGATGAACAAACCTGCTCCCGCATTGCCTTCAGCCGTATAGGTCAAAGTCAATGTCATAAAGGCCAGCATCGCGAACCCGACGATATAGGTGTAAGCAGTGGACAAATAAATAGCCCAAGGCACCTTCACGCGAGGCTCAATCGTCTCCTCCGCTCCTTGGCTCGCCGCATCCATTCCGATGAACAGCTTCTGCAGCAGCAAGGTACCGCCGATGAACGCGCTGGCGTTCACCGTTCCGCTCAGCTGCGCATTATGGAATTGGAACAATACGATCGGCGAATAGCTGCCAGGCCAGAATAGCCAAACGAGTCCGCCAACGATTAGCGCGGCGGCAATCATTTGAAGCCACACACCGCCTGCCAATATGTATTTAAGCCCGCGCGTTCCCCAGTGGTTGGCGGCCGCTTGCGCAATCGTAAGTGTCACCACCATTGTCCAAAATGTGAGGAGCGATGGATCATAATGAAGTCTGGCCGATAGGAAGGCATCGAGCAATCCGGCACAAGCCGCATTAAGCAGCGTTAAAGTTGCAAGCTGTCCTGCGGCATGAAAGGCGCCTGTCCGCCAGCCCCACTTGCGGCCGCCCATGGCCGTAGCCCAATGATAGACCCCGCCGGCTGTTGGCACCGCTGATGCCAGCTCCGCTAGCGAGGCGCTGACCAAAAGCGCCAATAAAGCCAAGATCGGAAAGCCGAAACCGATAACCGATGGTCCGCCTTCTTTTAATGCCGGTCCATACAGGAATGCCGCCCCTCCGACCAATGCCATCACGTTGAAGGACAGGCCGAAGATGGACATCCCGCCCAGATGCCTGCGAAGCTGCTGAGCGATGCCGAAACGATGCAATTCATGCTTATCCTGCAGCAATTGGGTCGAAGCCCCGTAGCTGATCATGCTCTGATAACCGGAATTTTTCACGCTTGTTTGCGCTTTGAGCGCACCTGCTAGAATCGCGGCGAATACCGCCGCTGCTAACAGCAACCCAATTAGTGCAACTACCAAATCGAACACCTCCATACCTTAATATATGAGCGGCAATCCTCGGACATGCTCTATTGGACCACCAATTGAATAGCCACCGCAGAATAGGAAAGAGCCGCATCTGTAGGGATGCGGCTGCGGTATGATCTCGTAATCATTTAATCATTCGGAACCATTTGTCCAAGCGGACCATCTTCATTGATAATGTCCTCGATATCGTATACCGATATCGGAAAATAAGGAAAGCCGAACACATATGGCGTTAATTCATAGATTTGGAAGTAGATGACGAGCGAACGATCGGCGATATAGAAATCTTGATCAGGACGAATCGACTTGAACGGTTCAATCGGAGCGATGTCCCTCTCCTTGATTTGCGCCGCGATAATCTCGTTCAATCGTGACACATAGTCGCTTCCAGGCTTGAACAGTTGAGCAAGCGTATACGTTTCGCCAGTCGATTGCTTGAACGTTAGCGAATCCTGCAACGTCAGACCGTGTGCTCCGCCTGTATAAGCGTAGTTATATAGCGACAAGCTCAGCACGTCTTTCTCGTTCGTCTTCTGTTCAAAGTAACCGATCATTTCGGCGTTCGGGTCTTGAAGCGAACCTTGGCTGTCGACTAGCTTCTGAGCGCTTTTCTTAATTGCGTCATTGATTCGTTTGTCAGCCGCCGAGCTGACGCCTCCGGATATATGCGGCACCGCAAGGTCCGCTTTGTGAAAATGAGCCTTGGCGGTCTGCACCACGACGGGTGATTGGAATGCCATCCTTAAGAACACCTTCCTATTCGGTAAGATGCTCCATTGTATGCAGGTCTAGGCTCATCTCATACCATACGATGCCTCCATGATTGGAAGCCGATCGTCCGTGAAGAGCGAAGCCTTCCTGTTCGTAGAAGCCGATCAAGTGCTCTTCGCACATGAGGACGATGGAACGCAGCTCATCGCTGCGGCACTGGCCAAAAAGCTTCCGAAGCAGCATGCCTCCTATACCTTGCCTGCGATAATTCGTATCGACTGCTACGGTGAGTACGCAGAAGCTATGACCTGCCGGATCATCGCCATGCGCACCTTTCATCTCATCGCCGCACTCCTCTTGTGAAGTTCGAACTCCGTTCGCGATGCCTACGAGCTTTCCGTCCGCCCAAGCTGACCAGAAATAAGCAGGATATACGCGATTCCGATGCTGAAATCCTTCGAATGTTGCTGCAGCCTCAGGCGTATAGCAGCTCCGCTCCAGCGTAATCGCTGCAGCCAGTTCCTCTTCGGCTATGACGCGCAGTTGAATCTCCGTCACAGCAACTGCTTCTCTCTTTCCGTGAGCCTGCGGCCCTTCACATCAAGCACGATCTTGCCGGCATTCAAGCCGATTATCCGGTCCGCGAACCGCTCTGCCCAATCTCCCTGATGAAGAACTGCAATAACGATGACGCCTTGATCGCGACAAAGCGCTTTCAAGTCGGAAAGAACTTGATCGGCCGTATGCGGGTCTAGTCCGGATACAGGCTCGTCCGCCGCGATTACCTTCGCGCCATGGACAAGCGCTCTTGCAACGGCCATACGCTGGCGCTCGCCGCCGCTTAACGTACTCGCCTTCTGATGCGCCTTATCAATGAGGCCGCGCTTCTCGATCATATCCATCGCGCCCATATAGTCGTCATTGCGGACCATTCCCGTCCAACGGCGCCAAGCAGGCGTCTGAGAGACCGATCCGATAATAACGTTCTTAAGCCCTGTCTTCGAAGGGAACAAGAACGGCTTCTCTTCGAGGTAGGCAACCTGCTGCCGTACGTTGCTCTTCGCCATGATCCCTTGCTTGAACACGTCGGCCCCGTCGAAATAATACGAGCCTTCCGTCCAATTCTCTTGTAGCGACAAGCACTTAAGCAGCATGGACTTGCCGCTGCCGCTGCTTCCTTTGATCGCTATAAATTCACCTGGCTGCGCCTCGAAGCTCACTTGATCAAGCACCTTCGGTCCACCAGGAATTTGTTTCGTCAAACGCTGAATTCTTATCATTGCTCGCGCTCCTTCTGCTTGCGACAGTCGTATCTATAAATCTAGTTTACGGGAAACAAAAAATAGTTTCCATACGAACAAATGTTTGGTATAATGAAAACAAGAACAAATGTTCTGAATTGCGTATAAATTACAAATCATTTAAGGAGGATCGATCATCATGAAAAAACTTTGCGAAAATTACCGTTATGTAGAGAAAGGACGCCCTTATCGCGACCTAACCTTTAAGTTCTACCCGGACGGGCGGCTTGTCATTATCGACAATAATGCAGAGGAGGTGATCGCTCCGAGAGACTTGAAGGGTGACAGCCTGGACTTTTATGTACGTCGAAGAATCGATTTCATTAAGAATCAGCTTGCTGCCTCGCAGCTCAAATACGCTTAATTTCTAATCTATAGAACGCGGATGGAGAGGTGCTTAACCTCTCCTTTTCGCGAAACCTTCAATCCCCGTTAAGGCAACTGTTTATTAATCCCGTTCAAGCTCGGCGGCCTCTTTGCGAACTTCTCCGATTTCAGCGTTATCGATTGCTCGCGGAAGCTGGAATGATTTTGCTGATTCTTCGTTTTGCTGCTTTTGTTGAATGGCATGCTTATCACCTCCAGTATCATTATGCGAATGTAGCTGGATATTTATGTGAAATCATAACCCTCCCATAAATAAACATCGTTACATTGACTCTGCGTCTTCATTGCGGTAGATTGTTCATACAGCAGCCAATCGCCCTACAAAGGAGACGCTCCCTATGAAGCAGCAAATTATGTTCGACCTGGACGATACGCTTATTCACTGCAACAAATATTTTTATCTCGTTATCGATCAATTCGTCGATGCGATGACTACGTGGTTCCAGGGCTTCCCTGACATTACAGCCGATGCCATTCGAGACAAGCAGACCGAGATTGATATTGCCGGCGTTGCGGTGTTCGGCTTCAAGAGCGAGCATTTTCCGCAGTCGTTCGTTGACACCTATGTTCATTTCTGTAATTTGAGCGGACGCAGACGTTCCAAGTCTGAAGAGGACTTGCTATGGAAGCTCGGATTAAGTGTGTATGAGCATGACAATGAGCCTTATCCGAACATGGAGCAGACGCTGTATGAGCTGGCTAATACCGGCCATGAGCTTCACTTATATACTGGCGGCGAGATGCTAATCCAGCGGCGCAAGATCGAGAAGCTGCAGTTGGAGCGCTACTTCGATTCGCGCATTTATATTCGTCGATTGAAGAATAGTGAAGCGTTGGAGACCATATTGTCTGAAGGTCCCTTCGACCGCAACCGAACATGGATGGTCGGCAATTCGATTCGCACGGACGTTGTGCCTGCCCTGACTGCTGGAATCCATGCGATCCATATGAAAGCCAAGTCGGAATGGCAATATAACGTCATCAATATAGACGTCGAACCGAAAGGCGCTTTCTTCACGCTCGACCAGCTTAAGGACGTGCCGGATACGATTCATCGTTACATTGGACGCTAGACTGTAGATGCGAAGAGGCCGTATGGTTAGGAAATGTGTTTTCCTCCTAACCATACGGCCTCTATTGTTTTATTCGATTGCTAATTCTCCGGTCGATTCATTTCTTAATACGATTCGGCCCTCCGTCTGGGTTCCATCCGCAAGGGTCACCTTTAGCTTCGTCGTCTTGCCCTTCTCAATCAATGACTTCACTTGACCGTCGGTTAAGCTTCGACCGTAGCTTTCCTTCCAAATAACGAACTTGCAGCCTTCCTTATAATGCGAGCAGCCGTAACCCTTCCGTCCCATGAAGATCGACCCGCCGCATCCGGCACTTGGACATACACCGATTACAGACGGCTCAGAAGCCGCAGATGGGGATTGAACGGCAACGCCGCCCTTTGATCCGGTTGAGGACTTCGCACTTGCTGAACGAGCGCGTGAACCGCCTGAAGCGGATGCAGACTGTTCCCCTCCGGACTTGCCTTTGCTTCTTGTTGTCTTGCTTTGAGCAGGCGCCTCGCTTTCGAACGAGTTTTTGTTCGCGCGCGACTGTACGCGCACTTTATCGACAATCATCGTAGCGAACTTCTTAACATTGTCCATAAACTGCTGATCCGAAGCGGAGCCTCTCGCGATCTCATTCAGACGACGCTCCCACATCCCGGTCATTTCCGGTGAAGTTAGCAGTTCGATACCGGCACCGCGTATTAATTCAATGGCCGTACGGCCCTTTTGCGTTATAAGGATCTTTTTGCCCTGCATTTCGACATAACCGACATTTTTGAGTCGCTCGATTGTAGCCGCACGTGTAGCCGGCGTGCCTAGACCCGAGTCCTTCATCGCATCTCGCACATCATCGTCCTCGATCTGCTTGCCGGCGCTCTCCATCGCTTTCAGCAGCGTTCCCTCCGTATAATGCTTAGGAGGCTGCGTATCCTTTTCCTTCACAATGGCGTCGGCGCAAGTGACACCTTCGTTGGCCGATATCGAGAACGGCTCGCTGACCTCGATTTCTTCGTCCTCGGCCTCTTCCTTGTCTTTACCCTTTGTCGTCTTAGGCTTGTCCTTCTTCTGATCGGCGTAGATCACTTTCCATCCTAAACTGAGCAACTCCTTCACCGTCGTCTTGAAGTTCTCGCCTTCAACTTCTGTAATTACCGTATGCACCTTATATTCAGCTGCAGGATAGAATTGCGACAGAAACCGGCGCACGATCAAATCATACAGCTTTTGCTCATCCGGATTTAAACCGTTCGCCTTGCGATAAGTCGGCAATATAGCGTGATGATCTTCCACTTTGCTCGGATTGCAGATGAATTTATTCCCTTTATGGACGAGGCCGCGATTTGCGCCTTTCACGAATTCATCGTAAGCCGTCCCTTGCAGCGCGTTCAACGTTTTATGCATCTCCGGAATGTTCTGCTCGGTTACATAGTTGGAGTTCGTCCTCGGGTAGGAGATCACTTTATGTTTCTCGTACAGAGCCTGAGCGACGTCGAGCGTCTTCTTGGCCGAGAATCCGTATTTGCCATTGGCTTCACGCTGAAGCAGCGTCAAGTCGTACAGCTTGTTCGGGTATTCCTTCGTATCCTTTACCTCATAGGAAGCAATCCGCCCAGGCTTACCTTTCACCTTGGCAGCTAAAGCATCAGCCTTCTCCTTATCGGTCATTCGCTCGCCCTGCCACATGCCGCGATACGTCATTTCGCCTTGGGCGAAGTGCCCCTCTAATTCGAAAAACTTCAGCGATGAGAACGCCTCAATCAGCTTCTGCCGATCATAGATCAGAGCAAGCACCGGAGTCTGTACGCGTCCGACGGACAGCAACACATTATGTTTTGTCGTGAAAGCCCTTGAGCCGTTCATGCCTATCAGCCAGTCCGCTTCACTGCGAGCCGTAGCCGCCTTCGTCAGGTTTTCGTATTCTGAGCCCTCGCGCAGCTCCTCGAACCCCTTCCTGATTGTCTCAGGCGTCAAGTCCGATATCCAAAGCCGTTTTACCGGCTGCGAGAGCTTCAGATGCCGCTGAATGAGCGAGAAGATGTATTGACCTTCCCGCCCTGCATCGCATGAGTTAACAAGTCTATCACTGCGCTTCGCCAGATCGGCGATCACCTTGAGCTGGTCCATCGTTTTCCGGTTCGGTATGAGCTTGAACTTGTCCGGTATTATAGGCAGATCATTAATATTCCATTTTTTATACCGATCGTCATAGGCGTCAGGCTCGGCAAGCCCGATGAGATGGCCGATCGCCCACGTAATAATATAATGCTCTCCTTCTATGTAGGAACGGTGATTTTTCGCCTTCGGATCTATTGCGGCCGCTATATTTCTTCCCATATCGGGTTTTTCCGCAATAATTAACGTCTTCAATACAGAATCGCTCCTTCATTACGATCATTCTATTACCTATTTTACAGATAAACGTTGGCTCTCGCCATTACTTTGCGACCTATTCTCACAAGGTGAAACGGCTATCGCCGTCCTTTGGAGGCGCTGCGCGTTTCATTCCGGAGAAATATAGAGAAAGCATGGCGAATTGAAATTTTCCTATATCTAGAAAAAAACCTGATCGGATCTTCATCCGAATCAGGTTCATTCCTGAATAATAGGCTATAAAATCCTATAATAGCTTGTATTTTTTAGTCTTCGACATAAGCTGTAATCGTGCCGAAAATCGATCGAACGCCATCCGACCAACGCGGATCCTCGGCATATTTGCGGTTAATCCAAGTGAATGCATCGGCATCCGCCGGTCTATCCTTGCTTAAGTTAAAGATCGTTCTAGCCGCAATTTCTGCTGAATCATGGATTGTCGTATTATACTCCTTCCAGCTATGGAACACATTGAAAGGATTGTTCGCTATCTCGTCAGCTAGCTTATTCGTCTTAGGAACGAAGCCCTGCTCCTGCCCTGTTATGGCGAACAGCAGGATCGGATGAATATCGAATGCATGAGCGGCATCCATAATGGCATCGAAGTAAGGCTGCTCCGCAAGTACGGACGATTTCGTCTCTAAGTAGCGAATAAGCATTTCCTCATTAATCGGCGCATAACGAAGCTCCATCGGCAGCCCGCCTGCGGCCATCTCGACTTTCTGTACGGGATTCGTCGCAACAGGCGGCAGCATCTGACCGGCTGACGGCCTTGACAATGACCAGGCGTACAATACGGACGTTACAGCTAAAATGATGCAAAGCGACAAATACATCAGATTGCGTCGTTCAATCCTTTTCTTGATCAGCTCGGACGCTGAACTCGGAAGCGAGATTACCTCAGCCGTTTCAATAGTCTCCGCACCTTGATGCAGCCTCACCGAATGCGTGGTAAGTTCGGCTCTTAACTGAGTCCATAAGCTGTCTGCGTGCGTATCGCTTTCCATGCTTGGATTAGCAAGCTTGTCCAACACACGCCCCGTTACTTCCGAATCGCATTGAACGTTCAATTGATGCTCTATCCACTCGTGGAATGGGACCGCTATGGCAGTAACGTTGCGATCCAATGCCAAGCAAGCGTCGAAAATATCATCGGCCTTAACCGGTCGTCCCTGTTCCATAACGGCGCTTCGAATCAAATCAGAAGTAATCAATCGTTTGACCGACTCTTCGAATGCAGGCAACTGCTTATGTATGATACGAGTAACGGCATCAGCAACGATCTCCGCCCGTTGCTCCTGCGGCATTGAAGAATACTTATGTTGAACATAGCTGCGAATGTTTCTAACATCAGTCGGAGAAACAACCAAAGCTTCCTCGGCCGGCATCGTTAATCGCTCCTTCGCATCAACTCATACCGATTTTACCACAACTTTCCTTACGATGGGGAGCTTAGTTTCTGAATGAGCTCTTGAATATCGGTGCGGTTTACAAAATTCGTTATTTGCTCCTTCTCCCCTACCGTGAATTGATATTCACAGTCGCAGCCTTCGTCCTGCGGCACGATCTGCGCAATAGCACCGCTATGCGTGCAGATGACCAGCCCTGTGAAGTCGATCAAATCATCAGGAATAGGTGTAGCGAGTTCAAGCTCAAAGCGCAGTGAAATGTCGATCCACTGATCATCCCGGCGTTCAATCATCGGCTTAATCGTATGAAAGCGCAGCTCCGTCACTCGATCCAACCCATACTTAATCACATTAATTACCCCACAATCTAACTTAAATGGCATGTCCAGCTGTTGCCCTGCAAGAGAAAAAGCGCCCGAAGGCGCTTATCTAAATACATGTTATCACCAGCCTCTTATTAAGGAAGCATCGACGATCCCATCAAATATTTGTCAACCTCGCGAGCCGCTTCGCGCCCCTCGTTGATTGCCCATACGACCAAGCTTTGGCCGCGGCGCATATCGCCAGCTGCGAACACTTTGTCCACACTGGTTTTGTATTTGCCGTAGGCTGCTTTCACATTCGTGCGACGGTCTTGCTCAAGGCCGAGCTGCTCGATTACCGGCTTCTCTGGACCTTCGAAGCCGACTGCGATGAATACGAGGTCGGCAGGCCATACTTTCTCGGTGCCCGGTATTTCGCTATATATTTTGCGGCCAGTCTCATCAACCGTACGCTCGATTTGAACCGTGTGGAGCTCTTTCAATTGGCCATTCTCGTCGCCAACGAATTTTTTCGTCAAGACGGAGAATGCGCGCGGATCTTCGCCGAACAACGCTTTCGCTTCCTCATGCGCGTAATCAAGCGTATAAACGTTCGGGAATTGCGGCCAAGGGTTATTGATCTGATCACGCTCAAGCGGAGCTTTCGCATGCGTGCCGAATTGCGTTACCGACTTGCAGCCGTGGCGAAGAGCTGTTGCTACGCAGTCTGAACCTGTGTCGCCGCCGCCAATGACGATAACGTCCTTGTCTTTGGCCGAAATGTAGTTGCCATCTTCCAGGTTCGAGTCCAAGTAGCTCTTGATCGTGCCGTTCAAGTAGTCCATTGCCATATGAACGCCGTTCAAGTCGCGGCCTTCGATCTCGACGTCGCGAGCGCGAGTCGATCCGCCGCACAATACGACAGCATCAAAGTTTTCAACAAGCTCGTTAGCGGTAATGTCTTTGCCGATCTCCGTGTTCGTAACGAATTCAACGCCTTCCGCTTCCATCAAATCAACGCGGCGTTGAACGACATGTTTCTCAAGCTTCATGGTAGGAATACCGTAAGTGAGCAATCCGCCGATGCGGTCTGCGCGCTCGTATACCGTTACGGTGTGACCCGCTTTGTTCAATTGTGCTGCAGTCGCCATACCGGCAGGGCCGGAACCAACGACAGCAACGCGCTTGCCCGTACGCATCTTCGGAGGCTGCGGTACGACCCAGCCTTCTTCGAAGCCGCGGTCAATGATAGCTTGTTCGATCGTCTTAATCGTTACAGCGTCGCCAATAAGGCCGACTGTACAGGAACCTTCACAAGGCGCTGGACATACACGGCCCGTGAACTCAGGGAAATTGTTCGTTTTATGCAGGCGGTCAAGCGCTTCACGCCATAGTCCACGATAAATGAGGTTATTCCATTCTGGAATGAGATTGTTAACCGGACAGCCCGATACAGAGCCCGCCAGTTCCATTCCCGTATGGCAATAAGGCGTGCCGCAATCCATGCAGCGCGAGCCTTGCGTCTTCAACTGCTCATCCGAGAAATGCTTATGAAATTCCTGCCAATCTTTAATGCGCTCCAGCGGGTCGCGATCGGCCGGCAATTCGCGTTGATATTCCATAAAACCAGTAGGTGTAGACATGATCGCATTTCCTCCATCCAAATTTCCGTTTACCATCTTAACAATTCTCTTTAAAACTATATCGGGAAATAATCAAATATTCAACTACAAACTTTTTCAGTGTGCTTATATACTATTGTAAAACATCCTAGCATTTCTGTCACAAGGACGTTAATGGATTATACGCACAATCATTTGCACTATCTTACATAACGTTCGTAAAAAGTATACGTGATCCCGCTAAAAATTGCTACTGCTTACGTAAATAAGTACAAAATGTGAAGTTATACGTATTGTGCTCATCCTTCTGTTTATGTTCGCCTTTGGTCATTTGCCACTCTGTTTCATCGAACGACGGGAAGTAAGCATCGGCTCCTTCAATGTCAGCTTCGACGTCCGTTAGTAGCAGCTTGTCCGCAAATGGAAGGAACTGCTCATAAATATCGGCACCGCCCATAACCATCAACTCATCGCCACGATATTTCTCAAGCGCTTCCTCGACGGAATGAACAATCTCGCAGCCTTCCTGCATATAATCGGCTTGCCTAGTCAAAATAACGTTTTTGCGATTCTTAAGCGGTTTGCCAATCGAATCAAACGTTTTTCTGCCCATAAGTACGGTCTTGCCCGTTGTGTTGGCTGTAAAATAAGCCATCTCTGCCTTCAAGCGCCACGGCATGCGGTTTTCAATACCGATCGCACGATTGCGGTCCATGGCAGCAATTAAAGTTATAGACATCGAAGCTGCCCCTCTCTAATGAAATACGCGATCGTCTTCCTTATTAAAGCACTAGACGGCTACTGGAGCCTTAATCGTCGTGTGCGGATTGTACCCTTCTACCTTTAAGTCGGAGACTTCGAAATCAAATATCGATTTTTTGTCCGTATTCAGAATAAGTTTCGGAAGCTCTCGTGGCTCGCGGCTTAGCTGCAGCTCGATCTGCTCGATATGATTGCTGTAAATATGAGCATCGCCCAGCGTATGAATGAAATCTCCGACCTCAAGGCCGCATTCATGCGCAATCATATGCGTCAGCAGCGCGTAGCTGGCGATATTGAACGGAATGCCAAGAAAAATATCCGCGCTTCGTTGGTACAGTTGGCAAGACAGCTTGCCTTCAGCTACATAGAACTGGAACATCGTATGGCATGGCGGCAAAGCCATTGTCGGAATATCCTCCGGATTCCAAGCCGATACGATCAGCCTTCTGGAATCGGGATTGCGTTTGATCGTATCGATGACATCCTTCAACTGATCAATCGTCTCGCCCTGTGTTGTCTTCCATTGCCGCCATTGCTTGCCGTATACATCACCGAGTTCGCCGAATTCAGCAGCGAATGTTTCGTCTTCAAGCACATTGCGCATAAAGATATCCATCTGCTCCGTATACAACAAATGAAACGCTTCGTCCGTCTGCGAGCGCAAGCCGAAGTTCGTCATATCAGGTCCATTATAAGCGCTGCTTTCTATCCATCTCTTGAACGCCCATTCGTTCCAAATATTGTTGTTGTTCTGAAGCAAATAACGGATGTTCGTATCTCCCTTTATAAACCATAAAAGCTCGCTCGCGATTAAGCGGAACGGAACTCGTTTTGTCGTTATTAGCGGAAAGCCTTCACGCAAGTCGAAGCGCATCTGATAACCGAAAGTGGAAATCGTGCCCGTTCCCGTGCGGTCTTCCTTCTTCGTGCCGCTGGAAAGCACATCCCTTAGCAGCGTCAGATAGGCTTGCTCGTTGTTGCTCATTTCGATTCGCCCCCTCTTCTCAACCCAACTGCAAAATATCATATATTATATCATTAAATGCGATCTCTGTCCTGCTTTCGTTTACGCCGCAACTGATGACGTTCTGGCGCAGAAGCATGAAGGCTAAGCTCCTCCTCAGACTCCGGAATGACAGCTGGAACGGGCGATGGTTTGCCATCTGGCCCAAGCGCAACAAAGTTGAAAAATGCGGTTACCGTTTTCCTGCGATCACCCGTATACAAATTTTCCGACTCCACAGTAACGTATATTTCCATCGAGCTGCGATGCGTCCATGTTACGAACGCTTCAACCTCTATGACCTCTCCAACCCGAATCGGCGCCAAAAAATCGAGACTGTCCGTCGAAGCAGTTACTACCTGCTTTCGCGCATGGCGCATGGCGGATATCGCTGCAACCCTATCCATATATTCCATCAGCTTACCGCCAAACATCGTCTCATGATGGTTCGTATCAAGCGGGAATATGAGCTGTGTCATGATGGTTCGCGATTCACTTGCCTTCCTAGTAGCCGGTTCCATAGACGATTCCATCCCTTCTGGCACTCGTATTAGCCTTGTAAAGCACAAAGAGGCCCCGACGGCAGAAGCTGCCGCGTGACCTCTATTATTGCAAATAAGCAACGATTATATAGCTTATTACTTAATGAACGTATGGATCGGATGACCAAGCGCCACTTCAGCAGCGTCAAGGACGATCTCGCCAAGCGTTGGATGCGCGTGAATCGTAAGCGCGATATCTTCAAGCGTAGCACCCATCTCGATGCCCAGAGCAAGCTCTGCGATCATGTTGGAAGCTTCAATACCGATAATTTGTGCGCCAAGAACAAGGCCGGAATCCGCATCGGATACAAGCTTCACGAAACCTTCGTTAGCGTTAAGCGACATAGCGCGGCCGTTGATAGCGAACGGGAATTTGCCCACTTTAACGTTATGGCCTTTGTCCTTCGCTTCTTTCTCGCTAAGTCCAACGCTTGCGCATTCTGGATCGGAGAAGCAAACAGCAGGTACGCATTTGTAATCGATGACGCTAGGCAGACCCGAAATCGCTTCTGCTGCGACGCGGCCTTCGTACATCGCTTTGTGAGCAAGTGCAGGTCCAGCGATAATATCGCCGATTGCGTAGATGTGCGGAATGCTCGTACGGCATTGTGCATCAACCTCGACAAGACCGCGATCGGACATCTTCATGTTGATCAGATCAAGACCAAGTTCGCCATCCGTGTTTGGACGACGACCAACGGTTACGAGCAAGTAATCAGCTGTTACTTTCTCTTCTTTGTCGCCTACCGTGTAAGTGACTGTAACGTCTTTGTCTGTTTGTTCTGCGCTCTTCGCTTGCGCGCCGGTAACGATATCGACATTCGTGCTCTTCAGCTTCTTCGCAACGATCGAGGACATATCCTTGTCGAAGCCAGGAAGGATAGCGTCAGAACCTTCGATAACCGTGACTTTCGTGCCGAACTTGGAGTACATTTGGCCAAGCTCGATACCGATGTAGCCGCCGCCGATAACGACAAGGCTCTTCGGAATTTCTGGCAAGGACAATGCGCCTGTCGACGATACGATACGGCCGCTGAACGGGAATGCTTTCAGCTCGATCGGACGCGAACCAGTAGCGATGATGCAGTTCTTGAAACGGTAGCGCGGCGCTTCTTGATCGTTGAAGACGCGAGCTTCGTTTTCGTTAATGAACATCACTTCGCCTTGGAAATATTGAACTTTGTTCGCTTTAAGAAGCGATGCAACGCCGCCCGTCAATTTTTTGACGATGCCGTTTTTGAATTCTTGCACTTTAGTGAAGTCAACCTTCGCCTCGCCTACTACGATACCGAAAGCGGAAGCGTGGCTGATCGACTCGTATTGATGCGACGCGGAAATGAGCGCCTTCGACGGAATACAGCCTACATTCAAGCATACGCCGCCTACATATTCTTTATCCACGATTAAGACGTTTTGGCCTAGCTGAGCGGCACGAATTGCCGCTACATAACCGCCAGGACCTGCGCCGATGACTAGAGTGTCAATATCTAGGGAAGCATCTCCAACTACCATGTCTTATACCTCCATAATGAACAGTTCAGGTTGGCCCAGAAGCTGTTTGATGTAGTTCATAAAGTTTTGTGCGGTTGCGCCGTCGATGAGACGGTGGTCGAAGCTAAGCGACAATGCCATAACCGGAGCCGCTACGATCTCGCCGTTACGTACTACCGGTTTCTCGGAGATACGGCCCGTGCCAAGAATCGCAACTTCAGGGAAGTTGATTACCGGCGTGAAGAACATGCCGCCAGCCGAACCGATGTTCGAAATCGAGATGGTGCTGCCTCTAAGCTCGTTCGCGCTAAGCTTGCCGTCACGGCCGCGAACAGCCAGGTCACGAATAGCGTCAGCTACCATGAAAATATTTTTGCGGTCCGCGTCTTCGATAACAGGAACGATCAAGCCGTTGTCCGTATCTGTTGCGATACCGATGTTGTAGTACTTGCGCAGAACGATTTCTTGATTAGCTTCGTCAAGCGTAGCGTTCATAATCGGGAACTGGCGGCATGCTGCCACGAGCGCCTTCACGATGAACGGCAAGTACGTAAGCTTCGAACCTTTTTTCTCTGCATAAGGCTTGTATTTTGCACGAAGCGCAACAAGCTCAGTTACGTCTACTTCATCCATGATTGTAACGTGTGGCGCTGTGTAAACCGATTTAACCATCGCGTTCGCAATCGCTTTGCGAATGCCTTTGAACGGTACGCGCTCTTCTGGACGGTAAGCTGTACCGGAAGCAACTGGAGCTGCTTTCGCTTCGCTCTTAGGTGCTGCTTGTTCAGCAGGTGCCGCTGCATCAGCTGTTACTGTTGCAGGAGCTGCCGCTGCGCCGCCGAATCCAGTAACGTCATCACGCGTAATACGTCCGTTTTTGCCAGAGCCGTTTACTTGCGTCAAGTCAACGCCTTGCTCGCGAGCGAACTTGCGAACGCTAGGCGTTGCAAGTACAAGTCCGCCAGTCGCTTTAGGCGCTTCAGCGGATGGAGCAGCAACAGAAGCCGCTTGTACCGCTGGCGCTGGTGCAGGAGCCGCCGCTGGTGCCGCTTCTGCCTTAGGCGCTTCCGCTGCAGGAGCTGCTTGCTCAGGCAAGTCGCCTTCCGCGTCAATAATCGCAACAACCTCGCCTACATGGCATACTTGGCCGTCCTTCATACGAACTTCCACTACTTTGCCGTTAACCGGGCAAGGCACTTCTACGATCGCCTTGTCGTTTTGAACTTCCATAATAATATCATCGTCAGTTACCGTGTCTCCGACCTTGATATGCACTTTAACGATTTCGCCCTCGTGCAATCCTTCGCCGAGCTCTGGGAAACGATATTCAAATTTAGCCACCGATCGCATCCTCCTCAATGTCAAACTCACTATGCAAGCAAGCTATATTTTACAAGTTCTAAAAGTTCAGCACTTTCTGAACGGCCGCTACGATGCGTCCCGTCGTTGGAAGCCAAGTGTCCTCGATTTGCGCGAACGGATAAACGGTATCCGGTCCTGCAACGCGAAGCACTGGCGCTTCCAGGTGCAAAATCGCTTTTTCATTGATTTGCGCAATAATCTCAGCAGCAGCGCCAGAAGTTTTCTGTGCTTCTTGTACAACGATCGCACGGTTTGTCTTCTGAATCGATGCTACTATTGTATCGATATCAAGCGGAAGCAGCGTACGAAGGTCGATAACCTCTGCCTTAACGCCCGTTTTCTCAAGCTCTTCGGCCGCTTTCACTGCCGTATGAACCATCATGCCGTAAGAAATGATCGTAACGTCGCTGCCTTCGCGCACAACGTTCGCTTTGCCGATCTCGACCGTGTATTCGCCCTCTGGAACTTCCGCTTTGAACGCACGGTACAAATTAAGATGCTCCATGAAAAATACCGGATCATTGTCGCGAATAGCCGCGATCATAAGGCCCTTCGCATCATAAGGGTTCGAAGGGATAACAACTTTGATGCCCGGCGTTTGAATCGCAAGTCCTTCAAGGGAGTCGGTATGCAGCTCAGCCGCTTTAACGCCGCCGCCGAAAGGCGTACGGAATACGATTGGCGAGTTGTAACGCCCGCCCGAACGGTAACGCATGCGCGCCGCTTGAATGAACATTTGATCGAGCGCTTCATAGATGAAGCCTACGAATTGAATTTCGGCGATTGGACGGAATCCTTGGATACCCATGCCGACTGCCATACCTGCAATTGCGGATTCCGCGAGCGGCGTATCGAATACGCGATCTTCTCCGAATTCTTCCTGCAATCCTTCCGTTACGCGGAATACACCGCCGACCTTACCAGCGTCCTCGCCAAAGATGAGAACGTTCGAATCACGTTTTAATTCTGTGCGCATCGCGTCGCGAATCGCTTCCAACATATTCATTTGAGCCATGGTCGTCTGATCCTCCTCTTCTATTGAAAATCGGCTTTTTGCTCTTCAAGATGCTGCGGCGTCGTTTCGAACATCGAATCGATGAGGCCTGGAACGGTCATTTTTTCGACTGCTTCCGCTTTCTTGATATGCTCGTTAACCGTTGCTTTCGCTTCTTCTTTTACGCGAGTTGTATCTTCTTCCGTCCAAAGGCCTTTTTTCTCCAAATATTTACCGAAGCGCACAAGCGGATCTTTCAGTGCCCACTCAGCTTCCTCGTCCTTCGTACGGTACTTCGTCGCGTCATCCGCCAAGGAGTGCGGACGGAAACGGTACGTCAACATTTCGATCAAAGTAGCGCCTTCGCCGTTGCGTCCGCGTTCAGCAGCTTCTCTAACCGCTTTGATTACGGCAAGAACGTCCATGCCGTCTACTTGCACGCCTTTGATACCGGCTGCAACCGCTTTGTGCGCAACCGACAATGCTGCCGTCTGCTTAGCGAAAGGTGTCGTAATCGCGTAACCGTTGTTTTGAACGACATAGATCGCAGGAAGCTTGTAAATACCGGCAAAGTTAAGACCTTCGTAGAAGTCGCCTTCCGACGAACCGCCGTCGCCTGTATACGTAATCGCTACGCGTTTCTCGTTCTTTTTCTTAAACGCCATTGCAACGCCAGTCGCGTGCAAAATTTGTGCGCCGATAATGATTTGCGGCATAAGAACATGCACGTCTTGCGGAATTTGTCCGCCGTGCTGATGTCCGCGGGAATATAAGAAAGCTTGGTACAATGGCAAGCCATGCCATACCAATTGCGGCATATCGCGGTAGCCTGGGCAAATGAAATCGTCTTTATTAAGTGCATACTCACTGCCGATCATCGAAGCTTCTTGTCCGGATACCGGAGCGTAGAAGCCAAGTCTGCCTTGACGGCCTAGGTTGACGGCGCGCTCATCCCAAGTACGGGTAAATACCATGCGGTACATAATTTCTTTAAGCTGCTCATCCGTCAGGTCAGGAAGCAAGCTTTCGTCAATAACTTCTCCTTCGAGTGACAGCACGGATAGCGGCGTTACCGGTTCCGTTTGAACTTCGTATGGCAATTTGCTCATTTTGAACGCTCACCTCAATTGAAATATTTGAAAATCGTTTACCTCTGTTATAGAATTATTATAAACCTGTTTAACGAAAATGGTCAAAGCAAAAAACAAAAAAACCGTTGTTTTTTCGCTAATTATCATCATTCTGTTAAGAAATTGTATATGCTACAGATAAATATTTGGACTGTAACAGAATAATACAACAGAACGGGAATAGACGATTCACCTATGTTTACCTTACTATTGTTTACCCACATCAGCTGCATTCCATTCAAACGGTGAAACTGCCAGGCGATTAAATAAGGAGGAATTTATTACGATGACTGATGAACGTTATTTGAAGAGAACGATTGTGAAAGAAACGGTGGCAAGCCGCTACTTGCCCGAGCAAGCGCGCAATTTGCGCGTTTTTCTCCCGCCAGGCTATAACGAGCTGCTCAGCTATCCCGTCGTCTATTGCCAGGACGGCGAAGATTTCTTTAATTTCGGACGCATTGCGACAACTTCGACGCAGCTCATTCTCGATGAAGGCCTTGAACCGTTCATTATTGTAGGTGTTGATGTAGATAAGAAACAGCGCACGGAGGAATATTCACCGGATGGCGAACGGTTCGCCGCGTACACGACATTTTTCGCAGAGGAGCTTGTCCCTTTCATCGAAGAGCGGTTCGCAGCGAGAAGAGATCGAGACGCCCGAATTCTAGCAGGCGATTCGCTTGGAGGTACCGTGTCTCTCCACTTGGCGCTAAACTATCCACATCTGTTCAATAAAGTCATTTCTTTGTCCGGCGCCTACTATCCCTATTCCCAAAGCCTAATTGCGAACGAGACCGATCTTCGCGGATTATCCATATACATGATTGTCGGCCTGCAGGAAACCGCTTATGAAACGACGGATCGCGGCGTTTTTGATTTCGTTGCGCTGAACCGTAATGCAAAGGCAATATTGGAATCCAAGCAGGCATCTATCTCCTATGAAGAGAAGGACGGCAAGCATCAATGGGGATTCTGGCAAAAGGAAGTCGGTCAGGCGCTTAGTTATTTTATCGAAGTGGAATAGAGGATTGTTACATGAAAAATGCTCGCTGTCAGTTACGACAACGAGCATTTTCTGTATCTGTGAGACAGTCGATTCATCGCTCCAGTTCCAAACCCTACGCACCCGGACTCTCCTATTGAAATAACATTTTGCCTGTATTTCATACCGTCAAATTGTTCCCATTCGCCTGTTAAGTGACTTTTGATTGGAAAACATACAGTCAAATCCTGCATTTTAGCCCTCGGCAGCCTAACTCCGTCCATTTGACTGTACAAAATCCAATCAAACTCTGATATTATCTCGATCCTAGCCTTTTGACTGCACAAAATCCACTCATAAGGCTAGGACATCTCTAAGAGAGTGTACGATTGGGTAAGATTCGGTTGACGAATGAATGGACAGCCTATCCCTTACAATGAAAGATCAGTCTTAATCTTAGTAAGCAACTGACGGCAGCCTGCCTCCACTAATTCATAGACATAATCGAAGTTTCCGCTGTAATACGGATCAGGCACATCGGCGAAGCCGCGTTCCGGCAACAGCTCCATGAATGTGAATAACTCCTTGCGGTCTTCCCGCTTCGCTTCTGAACGTTCCAGCAACGCTCTAACATCCCGAATATTATTATTGTCCATACAGACAATATAATCGAATTGTCCGAAGTCGTTGTCGTTCACGAGTCGGGCCTTCATGCCTTCATACGATATACGATGGGCATCCAGCTGTTTTCTCGTTCCTTCATGCGGCGGATGGCCGATATGCCAATCCCCGGTGCCGGCTGAGTCTACTTCAATCACGCCGTCCAGTCCCGCTTCCTTTACTTGATGTCTCATAACCGCTTCGGCCATTGGAGACCTGCAAATATTGCCTAAGCATACGAACAATACGTTAACCTTCGTCATAAGTCCCCTCCTCGATGATTCTTGCCTTAAGCGAACGTCGCGGCAGTTTCCACTTGAAGTATACGGATAACATTCGGAATCCAATAATAATAACGAATAAGATCAGCAGTTCGAGCGTGGACTTGAACCAGCCAAGACCGATTGCAAGGCCCGCCAGCATAGCCCATACGGCATAAATTTCATCCTTTAATACAAGCGGCTTGCGTCCTGCGAGAACGTCCCTAATGATTCCGCCGCCGATCCCTGTCATCATAGCAGCGACAAGCACTGCGCTAAGCGGATGCTTCATTTGAGTTGCATATAGCGCACCTTGAATAGCGAACGCCGACAATCCAATAGCGTCGAAAAACGCTTCGCTTTTCCGCCAATGCTGAATCCACTTAACGGGCAATAGGAAAGCAATCGTCATCGCTATGATCGCTATCTTAAGCAATGAGCCTTGATTCCATATCGCCGTAACCGGCATGCCGATCAACAGATTGCGGACAACGCCCCCTCCGAAAGCGGTCACCAATCCAAGAACGAATACGCCTAAGATGTCGTATTCCTCCTCCATCGCAACGATCGCGCCGCTGACTGCGAACGCAATCGTGCCGATGATGCTGAATATGCCGAAAATATCCATATCCACTGCTATACGCCCCTCTTCCCGTCCATTGCACCGAGCCAGCTCGGTAGTTTCCTTCCCCATTTTAGCCCCGACCATTCGGTTACGCAACGACAAATTTCGCCTTTTGTCTAACTTTTTGGTACAACCTATGCAATTATGAGTAGTTTTTGCCCAGCACATAGCGATATACTGATAAACGAGCTTATAATGTACGTATTCTAGCTTACGGAAAGGGAGAGCGAGATGAGTCATCGAATCATCATTTTTACGGGCGGCTTGCTGGGAGATTGGGCGCTTGAACATATAACAGAAGACGATATATTGATCGGGGCAGATAGCGGAGCCAGGTTTCTCGTTCAACACGGACTTCGACCGGATATTGCAATTGGCGATTTCGATTCCGTCAGCGATTCGGACTTAGCAGTCATTCGCGAGCAAAGCGCGAAGACGATTGCTTGCGATCCGATCGACAAAGACTTCACCGACACCGAAATGGCCTTTCGGCTGGCGCTTGATTTGAAGCCGCAAGAAGTGATGCTGCTCGGCGCGCTCGGCACAAGATTCGATCATTCGCTCGCGAATGTACACTTGCTGTCGCTTGCCGATGAGCTCGGCATTCATGCCTCGATTATTGATCAGCATAATATCATTTACCTTGCGTCCACGGTGACAACGGTTCATAAAAGGAACTTCGCCAATGTGTCATTGTTGCCGCTGTCGATGGAGGTAACCGGCATTACGCTTCGCGGTTTCCAATATCCGCTTGCGGAAGCGACACTTTCAATTGGCATGTCGCTCGGGATTAGTAACGTGCTACTGGATGAAACCGGCATCCTTTCGTTCAGAGAGGGCAAGTTGCTCATCATTCAGAGCCGTGATTAAGTACCTGGGGGATAATTACAATCCATGATCAGCTACATCTTTTCCTCAATAAAAATATTAATTAAATGAGCTGACGATCAAACCGATTTGTCTCCTCGTTCGTTATTACCTATGGAAACGAAAGTATTGCGCACTTAAAAACCATAGGAGGTATATTAATGAACGCAAAAAAAATGATACTCGCTTTATTTGTTCTGATCCTATGTATGAGCTCAATTCTCGCTTTGGGCGCATCAGCCGAAGAACAAACTGCAGGAACCGTACAGACCGATGCCGATACCGCCGCTGAGCTTGGTTTGCTGCTAGGTGACGGGAATGGCGTGAATGAAACGTATTTAGCCAAAAAATCAACCAGACTGCAAGCCGCCATCATCTCTCTTCGCCTTCAAGGTCTATTGGATGAGGCCATGGCCTATACCGGTATCGGCAACTTCTCTGACGCAAGCCAGGTCAGCAACAAAAATCAGGCTGTACTCGCATACCTGAAGAACCATCCGGAACTCGGTTGGTCAGGCATCGGCAACGGGAAATTCGATCCGGCCGCCGGCATCAGCTCCCAACAGCTGTACAAAGTTTTGCTCGAGATCGCGGGCTTCAAGGCCCAGAAGAACTTCCCTTATGCAGAGACGGAGCAATTCGCTTCAATGAAGGGCTTGCAGCAAATCGCGGGCACGGCCTCCCTCACGAATGCCCATATCGCAACCGCGCTTGTCGAGGCGCTTAACGTAACTGCGACCGGCGGAACATCGTTGTTCGCAGAATTGAAGGCCAAAGGCGTTATCGCGGCAACCGCAGCGCTGCCCGACAATCAAATTCTGCTTGAACGCAGCGATAAGCTGGGAACGTTCTTCACCGACCAGAATGGGCGTACGCTTTATTTCTTTACAAAAGATGCCGAGGACCCGAACTCCTGCCTGGATCAATGCCTTGTGAACTGGCCAATATTTTACGCTGATGATCTGCAAATTCCGGGTCAATTGAATCCGGATGACTTCTCGGTACTTACCCGTTCCGATGGAGCCAAGCAAACGACTTATAAAGGCTGGCCTCTCTACTACTTTGTTAAGGATTTGGCTGCAGGTGACGTGAACGGCGAAGCTGTCGGCGGTGTATGGTTCGTGGCAAAATCCGACTATGCCGTCATGCTCGGCACCTCCTCGAAGCTTGGCAATTACTTAACGGACGATGAAGGACGCACGCTGTATTACTTTGATAAAGATACGAAACAAACGAGCGCATGCGAAGGCGGTTGCCTCGCGAACTGGCCTGCCTATGAGGCAACGGGAGCAAGTACGATATCAACCTTGTCCGCTTCCGATATCGGCTCCATTACCCGCCCGGACGGATCGAAGCAAACGACGTATAAAGGCTATCCGCTGTATTATTTCGTCAAGGACATCAAGCACGGCGATATGCTGGGACAAGATGTTAACAAAGTGTGGTTTGTCGTTGACCCTGCCAAGTTTACCGGCACGACGGCACCGCAAGTAAAAACATACCGCATCGATATTAAAGAGTTTTCGTTCGGAACGGAGCCTCTGACGGTTGAAGTCGGATCCCAAATCATCTTCACAAATTTCGATGACATGAAGCATAACGCTGTTGCGCTTGACGGCAACTTCAAAACCCCGCTGCTCGCCAAAGGGGAATCCTTTACGATTAAGCTGGATAAAGCCGGAACGTACAATTATGTTTGTGAGCCGCATATGAACTTTATGACAGGCCAGATCATCGTAAAATGAGCGGAGTGAATAACAACATGCCAAAACATACCCGGGTATTAGCGCTCATCCTTCTCGGCTTGTTCAGTCTCGTTCTCTTGTCTGCTTGCGGTTCGAATGAGCCTGAAGAGCAGCAAGCGAATATGGCGACCGCATCCCCTGTTATTTCTACGGAGCCGACGCCGGAAACGACGGACGAAGCTGAGCCGGAGCAGAACGGCAATACGGATGCCTCGAAGGAAACCGAGGCCCCTGCAGAAACGCAAGAAGCAACGATCGCGCCCGCTACGGAAATAGCGGCTTCGCCGAAAACCAAGCCGTCCGACGATGCCCATGAAGGCGGACACTCGTCCGGCAAGGAAGACAACGCGGACAATAACGGGACAACACCCAAGCAAACCGCAACCCCGAAGCCAAAGCCAACAGCGACACAGCCGGCGAAGGAAACGCCAAACGATAAGCCAGCAGGACAGGTGCATATCGTAGAAATCGTGAATTTCGCCTTCTCGCCCGTAGAGCTAACCGTCAAAGTGGGAGACAGCGTGAAGTTCATCAATAAGGATGAAGTCGGCCACACAGCTACGGCCGATGACAAAACCTTCGATACCGGAAAACTCGACCTGGATCAAGCCAAGGAAATTACCTTCGCCAAAGAGGGTGAGTTTTCGTATTATTGCCTGCCGCATCCGGCGATGAAGGGGACGATCATCGTCGAAACCGAATAATTAAGCGTAAACGGATAACACCGTCCTCTTGCGGCAAAAGCAATCGTTTCGCGGAGAATTCTAAGGCAGTATAGAGGTAAGACTTATAGATTCTTAGAATTTGAGCTGAGGGAAACCGTAAACGGTTTCCCTCTATTTTGGTAAGATGAAATTTATTTAAGCCTGTTCTGGAGGCCACCTGATATGCGGAATCAATCCGATTATGAGATTATGCTGCTCATCAAGAGAAAACAGCATAAAGCGCTCGCCATTTTATACGACCGATACGCTTCACTCATCTATTCCTTCACCATGAAGGCGCTAAAAGATGAGCAGGCCGCTAGAGATATCGTCCAATCGGTGTTCATACGATTGTGGACGACCGAATCGGACTATAATCCCGATAAGGGGCGGTTTTCCAGCTGGCTGCTCACCATAACCCGGAATCTGACGATTGACTATCAGCGGAAGGAAAGGCGAGATAATGCGGGGCTTGTCCCTCTCGAGCCTGAGCAGTTGGAGCAAATACCGGACGAGTTCGCGGTATCCCCGGAAGACAACCTCATGAGAGGCTCGCAGAAGGAGCAAATTCGCAACGCTTACCGGCATTTGTCCAAGCAGCAAATTATGCTTCTTGAGCATTTTTATTGGCAAGGCTTCAGCTTAAGCGAACTGGCAAAGATCTATAATCAGCCGCTCGGAACGGTCAAGAACCGACTGCATCAGGCTTTGAAAATATTACGAAGGCATCTTCTTGCGGAAAGGGAAGGATATGATGCGTGACAACAGGCAAAAACTAATCTGCGACATGTGCCTGGATTATATATCCGGCGCGTGCACGGATGAAGATAAACGAGCATTCGAACGCCATCTTCCCAACTGTGCCGACTGCCGGGCCGAAATCGATGAACTTCGTTTCGTATGGGAGGCGTTCCCCGATAGCATGGAAAGAATCGAACCGCCGAAGGATTTGAAGAAACAAGTGATGGATGCAGCATTAGCCGCGGACGGGGATCGAAAGCCGGCAAGCAGTCGTCCCTCTGCGAAGCGTTGGATTACCCGCGCCCTTGTCTCGCTCGCCGCTCTTGTCTTTATTGCAGGCTCAGTCTGGAATTACGGCTTGTACCGGGAACGGATGGCTGCCCCGTTTACTTTGGAGCAAGCATTGGACATTCCTGCAATGCAAATTGAGCAATTGGTTTCATTGAAACCGGAGGATTCGCAGGCGGAGCGTGCTTATGGCGTCGCCTGCATCGTCAATAACGGTCAGAGCAAGCAGTTCATCGTCTATGTATTCGGAGCGCAGGCTACGGCCGGCTCGCAAGCTTATCAGGTGTGGCTGTTACAAGACGGTCAAAGGAGAAGCGCAGGCACATTCCGCGTTGATGAGCAGGGCATTGGCGTATTGGCACTGCCGATCGCGTCAGACAGCCTGACCTTCGATTCGATCGGCATCACCCTCGAACCGGACGACCGAGGCGACCAGCCCCGCGGCAACAAAAAGTTCGGCTCCATTTAAAGGATAAGCACCTAATCGAAGAAAGCAGCCCCTTCAGGTTTATGGCCTTAGGGGCTGCTTCTCTTTAAATCGGACCGCTCTATTCCTCTGCCTGGGTGATAATCTCAAGTCCTTCCACATGCTTGCGATTCATCTGATGTCTCGCTTTGCGATTTTCCTTTGTGTCGAACACGATATCCATATCGTATTGTTCACCTGGATACAGCTTCTCCTTCGCGATATAAAGCCGGAGTCTCTTATGATTGAAGGTATGTTTCTTCCCCTGTACCTGAACGATGACTTCTCCCTTCTCGTTCGCAGGACGAAAGACAACTCCAGCACGCTTAAGGGGATAAATCCATACCGCGTCGCCTTGTTGGAATGGCTGCATGGGAGGTTTGCTAGACGCATCGGCATGTTTCGTCTCTTTCACTTTCTCTTTAGACGCCGCACTAGAAGCTGCACTCAGCCCTGCTGCGTCAGCTCTGATGCTTGCTTCCATCTGCAGCTTCTCTCTCAGGCCTGGTATAAAGTCATCACCCTGCTTTTGTCGTGAAGTCTCTTTCGAAGAAAGCAGCACCTCGGCCCGTTTCATCACTTTCTCCGGCAATCCAAACCGTCTGGCAATGGCGAAGGCATGGCTGTCCCCGGATTCCCCGATTTCCAAGCGATACAGTGGCTGCAACGTTTCGGCGTCAAACGCCATCTTCCCGTTTTGGCAACCCGGCGTAACGGAAGCAAAGGTCTTGATTTCGTTAAAATGCGTCGTCGCAGCCGCAAGCGCACCGCTCGCAAGCAGTTCCTCCAATACGGCTATCGACAGGGCAATGCCCTCAGTCGGATCTGTCCCTGCCGCCAATTCGTCGAGCAGCAATAGTGACCGCGGCGCTGCACATTTGAGCATTTCACTAAGCACCGTAATATGAGAAGAGAACGTGCTCAGCGACTGCTCCAGGCTCTGCCCATCTCCAACATCGGCCACAACGTGCCGGAAGATGCCAATCTCGCTTCCTTCCTCCGCAGGAACGAGCAGACCGGATTGAACCATTAGTACGAACAGACCGATTGTCTTCAAAGTTACGGTCTTGCCTCCGGTGTTCGGTCCTGTAATGATGAGCTGCTTCCAGCTGTGGCCAAGCTCAGCGGTTAACGGTACGGAATGTGCCCCAAGCAAAGGGTGCCGAGCGCTGACAAGTCGTATAATCGGCTTATCAGCCAGCTTGATTCGCTTGCCTGCGATCGATCTGGAATGCTTCGCTCTTGCAGTAATAAAGTCAAAGGAAGCCATTGCTTCGACGTTGCGCCTAAGCTCATAAGCATAGGCTTCCGCTTGCTCCGAAAGCGCGGACAACACGATTGTCCGTTCTCTATCCTCTTCAGCCTTCCATTGTCCCAGCTCTTGTTGCAGATCGGATACATCGTTAGGCTCAACGAACAACGTCTGGCCGCTCGAAGACTCATCCCAAACCGTACCCGGTACCTGCTTCCTTAATTCTCGCTTTACAGGAATGACGTAACGATCCCGTCGCTTGCTCACTATCGGTTCTTGAAGCGCCGACTTATATTTGCTCAGCGTCTGCTCCAGTTTGCGCTGGATCTTATCTTCCGCCGCATAAATATGTCTGCGAATATAAGCGATATCAGGACTGGCCTGATCGGTCAATTGACCATAACGAATGCAGCGGGCGAGCTCCTCTCTAAGCTCCGGACAATCGAACATGGAATCGGCATAAGCAGCAATCGTCGGTGCGATATGTCGCTTGCTGTTCATATACTTCTTCATTTGGGCAACGGAAGTGAGCCATACGGCCAATTGATCAAGCTCCGCCTCGTTGTAGATTCTTCCTTTGCCCAGCAATGCCATGAAAGGCTCTATCCCTTCCATTGCCGATAACGGAATACTGGCGCCGCTCGCTAGAAGGTCGGTTGCCTCGGCTGTCTCTTGCAGCCATGCCTCCACTTGACGCTGATCCGTGCTAGGCTTCATTCGCTCTGCCAACACCTTGCCGGCTTCCGATACCGTATAACCGATAACCGATTCCTTGATCTTGTCGTACTCTAATCTTTTCAACGTTGCTTCATTCATTGCTTGTTAGCCTCCTTATAATAAAAAAAGACAGGAACAGAACGCGGGCGCGTTCCATTCCTGTCTCCATTGACCGACATAGCCTTCATACAGAATACGAATCAGCTAACCATCGTAACGCAAACAACGCTACGAATGCTTATTCGTAAAAATCTGTATAAAAAAAGCCGTGCTGCTAGAGCACGGCGATTGGCACCTGTCGAATGCATTCAGGCGGAAATCCTCATGTTCTTAACTCATGGCGGCGAATGACGAAATAGAGCCTTGCGCATACAGAACTGCTGACATGCGAAACAAGACTTGTCGTACATCCGACCTTATCCAATTTAGGAGTTAAGAACACCGGTAATCATTAAAATTTCCCCTTTAGGCATATAATACTTTTACTTTACAAAAAAACTAGCTTGTCTGTCAAGCGAATCCGATTGCTCACACTTCAACCACAAGACCTGTATACGCGAATGAAGCGTTATGAGGCAACGGATACGGATGGCGCAAATCAATATCATGAGACATATGCGTGAAATAGGTTGTCCGCGGCTTCCACTTCTGGATCAGTTCCAGCGCTTCCGTTACGTCGTATACGGAACGCGTATCGTAGGCATAAGGCTCTTCGTAGAAGCTCGTTCCGAAGATGAGCAAATCCAGCCCCAATAACGGCTCTTGCTCCTGTTCGGACAAGCCAATCGAATCCGAGCAATAGGCCCATGCAGCGTCTGATTCCTTATGATCGAATCGAAATGCATACGAATAGCCATTTTTCCCATGATTGACGCGCCAGGAACGTGCAAGCCAATTGCCGATTGTGATCGGTTCATCGAATGGCCGAAATTCAATATGGGTCGCCAACCATGGAAAACGAGCTAATATCTCCGATATCACTTCCGACGGTGAATAGGCAACTCCCCTCTTCCCAAGCCAACGGCAGGCATCCGCCCACTCGACAAGTCCACCAATATGATCAAAGTGCGCATGCGTAATAAGGATGGCATCCACCTGACGTGCTCCAGCCTCTTCCATCTGCCTTGCCCAGTCCGGTCCGCAATCGATCCAAACATTACCTGCAATTTCATCCACGATTTGAAGAGAAGAGCGATATCGCTTATTCACCTGCGTCGACCTCGCTTCTTCGCAAACCGGACACCCGCAGTATACGCGCGGTACGCCCATTGCATCGCCCGTGCCTCTGAAGATCAGCTTCGTCATAGCGGCAGAAGCTCAACTTTGTCCGCTTCGAGCAGCTTCGCCATCATATCGAGCCACTCCTGCGGTTTATTCGGAAGAGCAACATAGTAACCTTCAAGAAATTGTGCAATTAGTGCTGCATCAAGAGATTCCAATGTCTCATCCTGCGGCATGAAGCATAGATCCAGCTCAGACACCGCTTTTCCCTCATGATCCCAAGAAGGATGTACATATGGGAAGTTAATCCGCTTATATCCGATATGCGACAGCACCTCGCGTCTAACGATCGGATTCATTGGCGACACGCCTCCGAATTCATGGATGCCTGCTCGATAAGGATCATATACCTCGGCGAACATGCCGATCGGCGTTGTGCCGGATTGGTCTGCGAGTCGCTGCAAATCCGCTTCGCGCTTGCGATACAAGAAACGTCCAACACCCATCGATGGACGGCCGATTATTGTGAAATCAGTCATGGCAACCCGAAGCAACGGATAGTAACGATATTCGGTCGAGCCTACAACGTCCTCTCCATGCAAGGCTGCATAGACATGAATGGACGGATCTTCGAGCGGCTCTCGCCAAAGCTCATATTCCAAAACCTCTTCAGGCGGAAAAATCGTTTCAAGCAGCTCGTGCAGCTTCTTAAAATAGGGATCCTCTATGGAAGTAATTCGATGATAAATAAGCATAGCGACAGCAACTCTCCTTAATTGTGAAATGGATTTCGCCACTCCATAATGGCGGCGCAGTTATGAGACTGTTCGTCCTCCAAATAATGATGTGCGACGCCAACAGGCGTTCTTCCGCAGCGAAGCAGAAACGAAATGACCGGATCATTCCAATCGCCTTGAACAACGCGTTCTAAATAATGCTCAGGGGTTGCTTCATGGGCTTTGGCCGCATAACCCGGCATCCTGCCTCCGCCAAGCAATCTCGTTAGACCAAGCTGTACAACCGTCTCGTACATCGATTGCATCAGCCACTTGCCAATCCCCGACTTGCGGTATTCAGGGATGACGCCTATATCAACGACATATAGGGTATCGCCGTTCGGATTATGGTTGCGTATGTAGCCGTTATCGGTAATCGTTGCCCAATCGTGATGATCACCATAACTGTTCATATCGACGATCAGCCCGGTCATCGAAGCAATAATTCGACCATCAACTTCTGCGCATAAGGCCCCGTTCGGAAACCTTGCGATATGCTCGATGAGCTGATCGTGGCTCCACAATAACTCTTCGGGAAAGGGTGGCGGGAAGCATAGTCGCTGAACATCGATTAGCGAATCGAAGTCAGCAACCTCATAATTACGAATCGTAGCTTGTTTCGGAATGCCATTCATGAAAATGTATAATTGCTTATTCAATGTATTGCCCCCATTTGCCGATAACGATTAGTTCCAGTCGGGATACAAATCGGTGCGGCGATCCCGCCAAGTCGTAACAGAGCCAGCCGTTCTGACATCCTCAAGAAGCGATAGGTCAAGATCGGCAACGATGAGCATATCCGCGTTGATAACGCCTTCGGAAAGAATACCTGCTGGCGGAAATGGGATATCGTTAGGCGTAATCACCGCTGCCTGACCATAATTGGCACGCATAAAGTCGACTTTGCGCAGAGATCCGACAGTACCGGCCGCTACGATATAGACTTGATTCTCAACTGCTCTCGCGTGGCAGCAGTAGCGCACGCGATAGAAGCCGTGTCGATCGTCCGTACAGGACGGGCAGAAAATAACATCCGCGCCTTTGGCACGAGCCATCCGTACAATTTCGGGAAACTCGATATCATAACAAGTAAGCATCGCAATCGTGCCAAACTTTGTCTCGAATACTTCAAGTCCCTCTCCCGGAGACATACTCCATTCACTGACCTCCGTAGGCGTTAAATGGATTTTGTGCTGAACATCGATCTTGCCGTCCGGATGGAACAGATGCGCCGCATTGCGCAGCTTGCCGCCGCCTACTTCCACAACATGTGTTCCGCCGATGATATAGACATCGTATTCCGATGCAAGTGACCGGAACAGTTCGACATACATATCCGTATAGGCTGGCAGTTGCCCGATAGATTGCGGCTTCCCGTCTGCGCCTGGAATGGATAACAGCTGCGTAGTCATAAATTCGGGAAATAAGATGAACTCCGCTCCGTATTCCGATGCATTGCGCACATAATGGGTTACTTGCTCCGAGAATTGCTCGAAGCTATTAATATCCTCAAGTTGATACTGAACAGCTGCTGTTCGAAATTTCAAGCGATTCCCGCCTCCCCCTCCAGTAACTTGCGAATCCCTTTGTATAAACTAACTAATGTAAATCTGCTGCAAACTATCTACGCTGTTTGAATTGAATCGTAATCGTCGTACCGAGATCAGGCAAGCTGAATACGTCTACCTTGCCTTCATGCAAGTCGACGATCCGCTTAGCGATGGACAACCCCAGTCCAACGCCGCCTGTCGTACGGCTCCTCGCTCCGTCTACACGGTAGAACCGCTCGAACAGATGCGGTATCTCATTTTCCGGAATGCCGATGCCCTTATCCTTCACTTCGATCTTCACGATATGCTTGACGAGGGTTACCGATACATCGATCGGATCCTTCGAATATTTGATCGCATTATCAAGTAAAATAACGAGCAATTGTCTAATCTTATCCTTATCCCCGACCATACGAACGATCTTAGACAGTGCCTTAACGCGAATCGGCCTTTGGAACGTCGTTTGCAGCATCGTCGCAAGTTCGTCTACCATTTGAACGACGTCGAAATTCTCCTGCTTCAGCCAATCCTCTTGCTCAGCCTCGGCAAGCATCAGCATCGACTTCGTTAACGTTTGGAGACGATTGGCCTCCTTATCGATCGCCTCTATCGCCTCGTTGCGAACATTCTCGTCATCACGGCCCCAGCGCTTCAGCATCCCCGCATAGCTGCTAATGACAGTAAGCGGCGTCTTCAGCTCATGAGAAGCATCGGCAACGAATTGTTTCTGTCTGGCAAACGTTCGATCCAGCCGTTCAATCATTTGATTAAATGCTCTGACAAGCTGCAGAAGCTCGGCTGATTCCTCGCGATTGCTCAGCTCAATCTTCCTTAGCTTACCGCTTCGGTCGATTTCCCGCATCGTATTAACCATCTGCTGAATCGGAGCCGTCAATCTCGACGTGAACCAATACGTGCCGAAGATCGCGAACAGAATCGCGCCGCCGCTCGTCACGCTAAGCGCAGCAACGAGTACTTGCAAATAGTTGTCCAATTCATCCAATATTCGATTAACCTCAAGCATCGCAATAACCCGATTGCCATCGTAGAGCGGTACGCGCATAAAGAGGATGCGCTCGCCGCCCTTAGAGATCATGCCGGTATGCGTGTACATTTCGAAGCTTGCAGGAAGCTCAAGCAGCACCTGATCGGAACCGGTAATATTAACGACGCGGTTGTTCGGCAAAATAATGCGGATCATTTCGTTCACATTATAATACTCATTAAGCAGGTCAGCCGAATTAAGTCCTCTGCCGCTCTGTATTCGGGGGTTTTCCAGCATGAGATTGACCTTGTTGGCGATCACTTCTTCTTCGCTCTCGGTCGTAATCTTAATGACATAGAAATAGACAAATATATTAAACAGAATAAGAATAAAGATTAGCCAAAAAATAGTAAACAGCGTAAATCGTTTGCGCAGCGTCATGCATCGGGCTCCTTAATCATATAACCGACGCCCCGTACCGTATGAATCAGCTTGTGACGATACCCCTTGTCCAGCTTTTGCCGCAAGTAACGGATATAGACGTCAACGAGATTCGTTTCGCCGATAAAGTCGTAACCCCATACTTCGGATAAAATATCTTCGCGCGATTTCTCTTCGTTTTTGTTCTCCACCAAATAAACGAGCAGCTCGAACTCGCGAGGAGTAAGCTCGATCACAATATCCTTGCGGAACACTTTGCGAGTCCGCAGCTCAATCGTAAGATCGCCGACTTTAATCATATCGGAGCCTTCCGCTTCCTTTGGATACTGCTGGAATATACGTAAAATATTGCGCACGCGAGCCAGCAGCTCCTCCATTGCAAAAGGTTTCGTTATATAATCGTTAGCACCGTGCTCGAAGCCGCTTACTTTGTCCGGCACAGTATCACGAGCGGTAAGCAATATAATAGGTACCGGATTGCCGGCTTGTCTTACGAGCCTCAGCACTTCGATGCCGCTCATTTCGGGCAGCATGACATCAAGCAGAACAAGCTCCCATTCACCCGAGGACGCCATCTCATAGCCCGTTCGTCCATCGGCAGCCGTTCCAACCGTATAACCCTCATGTTCCAGCTCTAGCTGCAAAATACGGGCAATTCCCGCTTCGTCTTCAACGACAAGAATACGCTCTTTCATAATGTAGTTCACCTGCTTCCAGTGTTCGTTAATGAGCCTTGAAATTATCATAATGAAGCCGTTTCACAAAAGCAAGCGGCCTTAGCGCTCCATAGACCAAGCTTCGACATCCCAAGTTTTCGTTACCCAATCCTCGTAAAATTCAGGTTCATGGGATACGAGTACAACCGTTCCCTTATAAGCCTTAAGGGCACGCTTAAGTTCAGCCTTAGCTACGATGTCCAAATGGTTCGTCGGTTCATCGAACAAAATCCAGTTGCTCTCATGCATCAACAGTTTGCATAAACGAACCTTCGCCTGTTCGCCGCCGCTAAGTTGATTCAGCGCGCGCGTAATATGCTCGTTCTTAAGTCCGCATCTTGCAAGCGCAGCGCGTACTTCATGCTGATTCATGAACGAAAACTCATTCCACACATCATCGAGAGGCGTCATCGTAGGCGCCTTCGATTCCTGCTCAAAGTAGGCAGGGCTCAAGTAGTCGCCGCGATAAAGCGTGCCTTCGAGCGGCTCGATCACGCCGAGAATCGTCTTCAGAAGCGTTGACTTACCGACGCCGTTACAACCGACGATCGCAATCTTGTCGCCTCGTTCAATGAGCATGTCCATGCTTGGCAGAAGCGGCCGCGTATAGCCGATGACCATATTTGTCGCCTCGAAGACGACTTTGCCGCTTGTTCTTGCTTCCTTGAAGTTGAAGGTTGGTTTGCCGGCTTCCTCCGGTTTATCGATTCGTTCAATACGGTCAAGCTGCTTCTCGCGGCTCTTAGCCCTGCCCGACGTGGACGCTCTTGCCTTATTGCGCTGAATGAAATCCTCTTGCTTCTTAATATATTCCTGCTGCTTCTCGTATGCATCGATATGCTGGGCTTTGTTCAGATCAGCCATCTCGAGAAACTTATCATAATTGGCCGTATAACGCGTCAGCTTCGCAAATTCCAAATGATAAATGACATTGGTTACATTGTTCATGAAGCTTGTTTCATGAGAAATAAGAATAAAGGCGTAAGGATAGTTTCTCAAATAGTTCGTCAGCCAGCTAATATGCTCATCGTCCAAATAGTTCGTAGGCTCGTCGAGCAATAGTACCGTAGGCTTCTCGAGCAGCAGCTTCGCCAGCAGCACCTTCGTCCTTTGGCCGCCGCTTAGCGCAGCGACGTCACGATCAAGCCCGATCGCGCCAAGCCCAAGACCGTTCGCCATCTCCTCGACTTTAACGTCGATCAGATAGAAGTCGCCGAGCTCCAGCTCCTCTTGAATTTCGCCCATTCGATTAAGCAACTGCTCAAGTGTGTCTTCGTCGGCATCCACCATTTGCTCGGCAATTTGGTTCATTTCCTGCTCCAAGACGAGCATGGGAAGGAAGGCGTCCTTCAAGACGTCACGAATCGTTTTGCCTGGGGTAAGCAGCGTATGCTGATCCAAGTAGCCATAGCGAACGCGAGGCGTCCATTCTACTTTGCCTTCGTCCTTGAGAAGCTTGCCGGTCAATATATTCATCATCGTTGACTTGCCCGTTCCGTTAGCGCCGACAAGTCCTACATGCTCGCCCGCCAGCAGTCTGAACGAAACGTTCTTGAACAACGTACGATCGCCGAAAGTATGGGATAATTGCTCTACCGTTAATAAGCTCATTTGTGTATTAACTCCATTCATGCTTGTTCGATCTTATCGGCAAACGCAAAAGCCCTTGCTTCAAATAATCCGTACTAGTGTACCACAATTATCGCGATATTGCGTTATTTTCATTGGCAAGCAGCTCTACAATAGGCTTCAAGACCTTTCTAAGCTGCTTGCCAATAGCCGAATGAGCGGTCATTCGCTTGCCGCTCCACATGAGATTCAACAATGTCTCATTGGGCATGAAAGGAATCATCGCGAGTGGACGTTTAGGAAACAGCCTAAGCCAGTCTTTGCGGCCATTAAACTTCATATCCTTATTGCCAATCCATACGAGCTCATGCCCCTTATGCTCCAGCTCCTCGTGGAGAAGTTCCAGTCGCCGCATGGATCCCGCTTGCCACTTCGCAACGAACGGATCTGCTATTACAATGACAAATCGGGATTTCGCAAGCCAATAATTGCTATCCGCATGATCCCATTTGCTGGAGAAATCGATCAAAGCAACCGACTCGTTGCTTTGCCTCAGCACATCTTCCAACGACTCTCCCGGATCTGCCTGTCCTTGTGCATCTGCGAACTCATGATTTACGGCATACCAATGTATCCCGCTGCTTTCTTCCACGCCATGCAAATATCGCTGCTGATTATGGCTGGTAAAGGTTTCGGCTGTACGCCACTCAATGCCTTCATGCAGAGTTTGACGCCACTCTGGTATCAGTCGAACATACTCGATCGCGGTAACGTCCTTCCTTTGCTTCTCATGCAGCAGCTCCGCCAGCAGCGGTGTTAGGAAAGTCGCTCCGGCGCCGGCATGCAAAGAAATAATGCTTACAAGCATCCGCTGCTCCATTCCGCTAAGCGGCTGCGCGTGAGTATCAACAGCTAAGCGCACACCGTTAGGAACAATTAACGATTTCAACTCATATTCAACCTCGGTCATCGATGAATATCGAATGGACGGATCACGTTGCAGCATCCGCTCAAGTATATGAACAAATGGAGGAGGGCATTTGCCTGACAGACCCTTGCGAATTGGAAGGTGATGCTGCGGCGCATATATCCGGCCGCCGCTAGCCATATAATAAAGCAGCATTCCGAGTCCGTAAATATCCGTTCGCTCATCGCTTTGCTTCATCGCAAGCTGTTCCGGCGCAGCAAATTGGATTGTTCCGAGCTGTATCGTATCCTGCTGCTGACCCGCTTTGAACGTACGCGATATACCGAAGTCGATAACCTTCGCATTACCGCTGTAATCGATCATAATATTCGATGGCTTCAGATCACGGTGTATAATCGGTCGCGGTTGATTATGAAGGTAAGCAATTGCGGAGCATAGCTGAAGTCCTATTCGAATGACTTCTTCGAACGGGAAAACGGACATCGATTCGTCAAGCATCTCCGATAACGTCTGTCCTTCAATATAGTCCATGACGAATGCTTCTTCTCCTTCAGCCTCAAGTCGGAAGCAGTCGAAGATAACAGGCAGATGTTGATGACCCAGCTTCATCAGAGTTGCAGCTTCTTCTGTATACATCCCGTCACGACTTCCAGCTCCCTTGACCACTTTAAGCGCCCTTCTAACGCCGTTCAGCTTCCTATCCAACACGGAATAGACGACTCCCATGCCTCCTTGCCCAATCAACCGATCAATCTCATAACGATCGCCGATGACTTGACCTCGCTGCCACGTACGAAATTGCGCTTCCCTAAGCTCCGACATCCATAATCCCCCTTTGATAAATAAAAAAAGCATCCCGATCAATCCTGTTCACATACAGGAGGATCGGGATGCTTTCCCAATTTCAATTCAATGTAATTACCCTTAATCTAGCATAGAAGGTTACCGTTCATCAAGCGATTAGGATTCTCCAACTGATCGTTATTTAAGTCCGCTAGTGCTGATTCCCTCAACGATATACTTTTGGAAAGCGAAGAAGATCGCAAGGACAGGCAGCAAGCTTACGATCGACATGGCGAACATCGCGCCCCAGTTGGAGACCGTGTCGCTGTCGAGGAACATTTTCAGTCCCATGGAAACCGGATATAAGCTTGGACGATTCAAGTAAAGAACCGGTCCGAGCAGATCCTCCCAGCGCCAGTAGAACGAGAAGATCGCTGCAGTAGCAAGCGCAGGCACGACAAGCGGCAGAATGATGCGGAAGAACAAACGGAATTTGCCGCAGCCGTCGATCGTTGCCGCCTCGTCAAGTTCAGTCGGGATCGTCCGAATGAACTGAATAAGCAGGAAAATAAAGAACGGAATGCCGAAGTATTGCGGAACGACGATCGGTTTGATCGAGTTAAGCCAATCGATCTTCGCGAATAAAATATATTGCGGCACAAGCACGACGTCATGCGGCAGCATCAGCGTAACCATCATAATGCCGAACCAGAACGACTTGCCGACAAAGTTCAACCGTGCAAAGCCGAAGGCAATGAATGCCGATGATAACACGGCCCCAATCGTGGAAATGACAACAATTTTGAGCGAGTTCATGATAAAAGTTCCGAAGGATTGTCCGGCTATGCCTACCCAACCGATTTTGTAATTATCCCATATCCATGGCTGCGGAATAAGCGAATCTGCCGTTGCGAAGATCAGATTGCTTTCCTTGAAGGAGCTCATGAGCAGCCATAGAACGGGATACACCATACCAATCGCAAGCGCTGCAACAAATAGGTGATAGATCGGCCATTTCATTTTTTTGATTGTCATATTTAATGGCCACCTTTCGACTCGTAATGAACCCAGCGCTTAGACGTCCAGAACAGTAAACCTGTTAGGATCGCGATAATGATTAGCATAATCCATGCCATTGCGGACGCATAACCCATATCGAAGTAAACGAATGCTTGGCGGAATAAGTACAGCGAGTAAAGCAGTGTACCGTCAAGCGGACCGCCTTCGCCCTTGGAAATAATGTAAGCTGGCACAAATGTCATGAACGCGCCGATCGTCTGCATAATCGTGTTGAACAGAATAATCGGGCTCAGCATTGGCAACGTGATTTTGAAGAAACGAATAATAGGTCCCGCACCGTCAACATTGGAAGCTTCGTACAGCTCCCCTGGGATATTTTTCAGACCTGCCAAGAAAATAAGCATGGAAGATCCGAATTGCCATACCGACAACGTAATAAGCATCCAAAGTGCTGCTACCGGTTCTGCAAACCATCTGACGCTATCTAAACCGAGGAAATTCAGGAAATGGTTGATTACGCCTTCGTCGCCGAAAAGATTGCGCCACATGATCGACACAGCTACGCTGCCGCCGATGATGGAAGGCAAATAATAAACCGTCCGATATAACCCGATTGCTTTCGAGGCTGTGTTCAGTATCATTGCAATGAATAAGGCGAATGCCAGCCGAAGCGGCACGCCGATGAATACGTAAAGAAACGTAACTTTAAGCGATGCAAAAAACTTCGAATCATTAGTAAACATTTCTGTGTAATTTTCCATACCGATGAAGGATGGTGTCGATAACAGATCGTAATCCGTAACTGAGAAATATAACGAAGCAATAGCGGGCACTAAAGTGAATATCAAAAATCCGAATACGAACGGTCCGATAAAGGTATACCCGATAAGGTTATTTTTAAGTGACAGCGATTTCATAGTATCCAACTCCTATACGAAGACTTACGTACCTGACCGTGTAGAACCCTGCTCTGAGAAGTAGAGAAGCGACGGCCGATCATGTCGACCAGCCATCGCTTCTACTCAGGCAATGTTACTTGTTTTTCTTTAGAATAGAGGTAGCTTCGTCTCTGAATTTCTTAGCTGCTTCTTCAGGCTTGATCTTGTTGTAGTTCATTTGCTCAGCAAGGCTAGTCAGCGATTTGAACACTTCAGCGGAACCGATCGGATCTGCTGGGTCCATTGGGGAGCTGTTCGACTCCGCCCATGCTACATAGTCGTAAACTTGAATTTGAGCTTCCGTGGATACTTCTTTCAACGCTTCTTTCACTTTCGACGATACGGGAACACCGCGATCGCCAAGAATCAATTTGTTCGCTTCGATGTCGTTAACGAAGAAGTTGATGAACTTCGCTGCTTCTTCCTTCACTTTCGAGTTCTCCGAGACGGAGAAGAACATCGACGGTTTCATGAACAAACCTTTTGCCATATCAGGGCCTACCATTGGCGCAAGCGCCAGTGGACGGTTAGCTACTTGCTGCAAGCCTACATATTGGTTGGACCATTGCCATACGCCGATTCCTTGGTTCAGAACGAGGTGGCTGTCTTCTGCGCCTTTGATCTGTGCCAGTACGTCCGGCGAAGGAACTGCGCCGTCGATTACGAGCTTGGACAACATACCGAAGAAGTCAACGAACAGTTGGTCGTCTTCGTAGCCAAGGCCCGTGCCTTCAGCGTTGAACAACGTTTTGCCTAGCGTACGGAGGTAGTAGCCGAAGAATACTTCAGGACGCATGCCGTTGTCGAAGAACAATCCAGCATCCTTCGCTTTAGCAGCCATGCTTACGTAGTCGTCCCAAGTCCAGTTCTCAGGTATCGATTCGATGCCCGCTTTCTTAAGCAGCGCCGGGTCGTAGTTGAAGCCCAGTGCGTTAACGCCAAGGTTCATACCGTACAGCTTGTCCCCTAGCTTGCCGCCGTCAATCGCGTTTTGCGAGATGTCGGTAACATTGATTTGGTTGCCGATGTATGGAGTCAGATCAGCCAGTTGATTTCTTCCCGCGTATTGGGAATAGTTTTGCGTGTCGATTTGGATAATGTCTGGTAGCTCGTTCGCAGCCGCTTGTGGCGCAAGCTTCTTCCAGTAGTCATCGTAGTTCGCGTATTCCATTTCAATGGTTACGTGAGGATTTTTCGATTTGTACATTTCAATTACTTTCATTGTGTAGTCGTGACGAGGCTGTCCACCCCACCAAGCGATACGAATCGTAACCGGTTTAGCTTCATCCGATCCATTCGCCTCTTCGCCGCTATTTGCCGTGTTCGTAGCATCAGGCTTGTTCGTACTGTTGTTGCTCGTGTTGTTCCCGCCGCATGCGCTTACAAGTACAAGTGCGAAGGCCATGAGCAGTAGAAGCAGTTTTTTGCGAGCTTTCATTTTTGATACGCCCCTTCCAAACTCTTAATGTTGTCTACAACGTTATTATAGGTCGAATGTCGAAATGTCGGAATTTAAAAAACCGCTTTCTTTGTTAAAAAAACAGAGGTCGCCATCACGGCGACCTCTTATATTCCGATGGCGTAAAGCCGGTATGCTTCTTAAACACTTGGCTGAAATATTGCGGATTATCGCCGAAGCCGAACTTCTCCGCGAGCTCGAACACTTTCACGTCTCCGGTCGTTTCGATTTCCTTAATCGCCAGCTCCATACGCAATCTAACGACGTAATTGGAGAACTTCTCCCCCGTCTCCTTCTTGAACAGTTTGCCGAGATAATCCGCATTCATGTATAAAATCTCGCTCGATACCCAGTTCAGAGACAAATCCGGATTCGATATATGCTCTTCAATGACCTGTACCATTTTATGAATAATGGAGGAATGTTTCTTCGTATGCAGGCTATAATTGTTCATGCAAATGAGTTCAGCGTTCTCTGTCACGAACTGTTCAATCGTTCTCAGCGTGCTTAAGCTGTCGAAGCTTGCGATTTTTTGTAAAAATTCATTGATCTGCTCCGCCTGCCCTTGCCTCGTGATCGATACGTACAAAGGAATGACATACGATTTGGCTAAGTGCATGTCCATACGATGCTCAGCCAGCATGGCAAAGTAATGACTAAGCTCCTGCTTAGCTATCTCCCAATCCCCGGATTTAATGTGCATGCATAAATGCTCGTCATCGTATATGAAGGTTGCCTGCGGCTTGCCTGCCGCATCAGCAATGTCATTACGCGTAATGATGCTGCCTTCCCCCAAGTAAAACTGGTAGTTCAAGCATTCCAGCGTCTCGCGATACATGCTGCGAGCTTCCGTAATACGCCCGGGAGTGCTGACTGCAATCGTAGCGTCAAGCTTGTAATAAGAAGCGAACGTTTGTTTAATCTGTTTCAGCCGATCGAACAGCTCCTCACTCTCGGAAGTGATTTTCGTTAGAAGCAGCACATGCTTGCCGATTGTTGTACTGAGCAGAACGGTTGCTTGGCTTAAGTAATCGCTTGCAATGTTCTTGATCGCGAACAGGTGCTCGAACTCGAATTTGCCTTCGATCTGGAACAGCAGCAGTTGAACGCTGTCGTTCTCGATCTCAATACGGAACAGCTCGCCGTAATCGTCCCAATCGCGCTGACCGTACGTCTTATTCGTGACGAGCTCTTTAAGGAATTGCTCCTTCGCATGCGGCAGCACCTTCCTAAGCTCTTTCTGAATGTTAGCCATGAAGTCTGCTTGCGAATGCTGTTCGTTAAGCTGTTCAATCACTTCCGTTAACGCTTGAATGATCGTATTTTCATTACAAGGCTTGAGCAGATAATGTTTGACGCCGAACTGCATAGCCGTACGCGCATAATCGAACTCACTGAAGCCTGACAGCAGTATAAACGCGATATGAGGAGATAATTCATACACCTTCTCAACAAGCTGGAGTCCATCCATGCCGGGCATCTTAATATCCGAGATGATAATGTCTGGCTGATTGTCCTTAATGAAAGCAAGCGCTTCAAGACCGTTGCGCGCCGTCCCTGCCAACTCCATATGGTGAGCGTTCCAGTCAATGGTGCGGGAGATGCCTTCAACGATAATGCGCTCGTCATCGACGAGCAGTACTTTATACATCGGTTTCCCTCATTTCATACGGAAGCCTGAGCGTAACTGTCGTGCCTCCGTTTACTTTGCTCTCCACTTGGATGCCGTAAGCGTCGCCGTATAAGAGCTTGATGCGGTCCTCGATATTTTTCAGTCCAAGACCGGATCCCTTCGTTTTCACTTCGCCGCTGAGCAGCTTGGACACTAACTGCTCTTCCATGCCGGGGCCGTTGTCCGTAACGGAAATATATAGGTTGTCATCTTCTTCATAAGCACGAATCCGGATGCTGCAGGTATCAATCATCTGCTCCAAACCGTAATTGACTGCATTCTCGACGATCGGCTGCAGCGAGAGCTTCGGCAAGGTACAATGCAGCAATCGCTCCGGTATGTCGATATCAAAATCCAATCGTTCCTCGAACCGGAATTTCTGTATCGTAACGTAATGACTTACGATCTCCAGTTCCTTGCTGATTGGAATAAGCGGTTCCTTCAAGTTGATCGAGGTCCTCAGCAGCGAGCCGAGCGCTTCAACCATCTGAGAAATATGCGTCTGGTTGCTCAGCTTAGCCGACCAATTGATCGATTCCAGCGTATTGTACAGAAAATGCGGATTAATTTGCGCTTGCAACGCCTTGAATTCGGTGTCTCGAATCGTTAACTGCTTCACATAGTTTTCATGAATCAGCTCATTAATCCGCTCGACCATGATTCGGAAGTTGCGGTGCATCTGACCGGCTTCGTCCATGGCGAGAGCTTGTTCATTGGGCTCATCCGCATATTCGAAGTTGCCGAGCTGCACCTTCTTCATCTTCGCGTTCAAAAGCTCAATCGGCTTCGTAATCCCATTGGCAAAACGGATCGAAAACAAAATAATACATAAGAACAGAACGGCAAAAATAACGATAATCGTCTGCTTGACCTTCACAATCCGCTCGAATATATCATCAAACGGTATTAGCGTGTAGTAAGTCCAATCGGTGTACGTACTGGCGATATAAGTGACGAAATATTGTTTACCGTTCATCTTCATCGTCTCATAGCCGCTGTTTTGCCCCATACCCGGCAGTCGGGTAATCGGTAAGTCGGTCGCTCCCTGATCCGGATAAATCAGATTATTGTCCTGCAATATAATAAGCTGCGCATCGGAGCTGTTCATCCGCATTCCTTTGGCGAAATCATTAAACAACGCCCTCATATCAATGCGAATGGCTAGCGTGCCGAGATTATCGAGCTTAAGCTGCTCGAAGGATCGTATCTCTCGGGCTGCAACCAAAGCATGATCGTCGGAATCCGGAGCGATCCATGTATTGCCGCCCTGGTTCGGATTGGTCTCGGCTTTAATCAGGTCAAGCCGATTCTTGAACATGGTGATCGAGCTTGTCCCAACGGCATATTCATTGTCGAAAACATCGTATAGCTGAGATGAGAGCACATATTTATCGAGTGCGCCAATGTTGACCATCCGCTCGATGATCTTCGTGCGGACGACGTAGTTATCATAATCGGAACCGCCGGATTTGATCGATCTCAAATAATTCTGAAGCGTAGGATCCGTCATGATCATGAAGCTCAGCTTCTCCATCTTCTTGAGCTCGTTCTCGATGCTTAACGAAGAAAGACTTAGCGCCTTGGAAGACTGCTGATAAACTTCTTCATCGTAAAATTCAAAAGCATATTGCTGGACAACGACTCCGATTACAGCAACGACACCCATGATGACCGAAATAAGCACGAACAGTTTATGCTTGATTCGCAAATCCGTATAAAGCGCTTTCAATTTAGGCATCGTTTTGGGGCCTCCATCCATTACGAGTATAAGGCCCTTGCTGGAAGGGCCTTACGCTTGTCCACACTTCATAGCTGCACTACTTTTTCTGCAAATACAACGTAATCTCTTCGCGGTTATGGAACAATTGCTTCGCCTTCTTAAGCTCGAACACCGATTCCAGCTTAGCGATGACTTCGCGGATTGTCTGCATAGGCTTGCGATGCATAAGCTTGATCGTAATGATCGCCGTCGCCTCTTCCGCAAGCGCTGCTTCAAGATCAAGCACGAGCCGAGACATGAGCATCGGACTCCAACTCATATCGCATACGAATAGATCGAATGATCCTGGCTTCAGCTTAATTTCCGAAGCGTTCCGCTTCAAATAGGTGAGTGCCGGATGATCAACAATCGATGGATGCAGCTCAGCCGGATCGACAGCCGTAACGCGAAGACCTCTCTCCAGCAGCAGCGACGTCCAACCGCCAGGCGCTGCGCCAACGTCTAGCGCTCTTCGGAATTGCTCATAATGCAAGCCGAATGCCCGCTCTGCTTCCAGCAGCTTGAACTTCGCGCGAGACACTTGTCCTTCCTCGCGCTGGAATCGAACCGCGCCGCCAGGCCAATCAGAGAGCATGTCCTGCGGTGAACCGAAACCGATATACAGCTTCGATGCTGACGCATAGATTGCAATGATCGTATCAGGCTGCTGAACGACCGGCTCCGCTCCAACTTCCGCTAAGACTGCATCGATTACCGCTTTTGTCTCGGATGCCGAATGGATGAAAGCCGTTCCGTGCGCTCTCCGAATATGAACGGCGATACGCTTACCAGCGAACTGCTGCGAGGCGCTGCGCACCACTGCCGAGAGCTGCTCCATATCTTCGGCATCTCCTGTTATTTCTACCGTTCTGTCCACAGCCTGTATATGTCGCAAAAAGATCGGTTCGCGCTGATGGACAGCTTGCAACGTTTCTTCCCGTTCAAGCGGACTATTCATGAGGAAGACTTCCCCTGCCGCTAGCTGTGAGAAGGTTACGCCGTCAATCATGCGGCGCAGCTCCTCTATTGCGTATGGCGAATAACTCTGATTCGCCGTTCCGATCCATTCAGTCAATGTTTGTGCCTCTATTCTTAGGTTTAGGATAAACGACCAAATGTCTGCGTATTAACAGGAGGAATTCCAGTTAATGTCGCAGACTTCGATGTGAGTCGAACTACAAATGATCTCCATTAGCCGTGCCTAACTCGTTGCCATTTGCTGTAGAAGGGAATCTGGCATGGGACCATTATGGAGCTTAGTCGTTTCAGGTGCGTTTTGGTACAGCTCATGATACATTTGCAAGCGACCTGACACGCTCGACGTATGCAAATAAATGTGCTCGGGATAACGTCCGGTTGCTACGATATGTCTCACAACCTCATATCCCGTAGGCTGCGCCCAGCCTAAGTCATAATCGAGCGACAAGATGCCGATCGGTTCCTGATCAAGCAGAAGCTTGCATTCCTCGGCATCCTTGGCAAGCACGAACCCCTTCGGACATCCGCGATAATCGTCCAAATAGACATGAATCATGAATGAATCCCCCATTCAAACATTCGATTCAGAAGCTGCTTCCTACTTCTCCTTCTGGCAGGTGCCGCAATAATAGGCTTTGCGACCTGACTGTTCCTGCTTGAGAATTGCGGCGCCGCAAGTCGGACACGGCTCATCCTCTCGGTTGTACACTTTAAACTTACTTTTATAGCCGCCCGTTAACTGGTCGTCCGCTGCAAACGGATAGTCACCCGCGCCTCCGTATGAAATCGCTTCCTGTAGCACATTATGCATCGCTTCGTAGAGTCGTTCCCAAGTTTCCTTCTCCAGTAACGGAATTTTGGCATCGGGCAGTAAACCCGCTCGGAATAAGATTTCATCCGCATATGCGGATCCAATCGCATTCAATATGCTCGTATCTAGCAAAGCCTGCCGGATCGAGCTTCTTTTCTTGGCGAATCTGTCGATGAAACGATTCAGCGTCAGCTTCTTATCCAGCGGATCCGCACCAAGCGCGCTGAACAGCTCTTCTACTTCCCGAACAGACAACAGCTTGATGGACTCGGAGCGCAAACCGACCGCGTACACAATGCGATCGCCGAATTTGATTTGAACCTGTGCCGTCTTATCCGGCGCATCCTCCGCCGATCCGATATACAAGTACGCCGCCTGAGTCAACTGAAGAATCAAACGTTTGCCGTTATCCAAGTGAAACAGCAAATGCTTTCCTCTGCGCTCAATAAACCAAACGACAGCTCCAACAATATCCTTGCGCCATTCGTCAACGTTTACTTGAAAGGTTTTGCTGTTAGTTACCTCGATACCGGTAATTGGTGCGCCTGCGAATCGATTCGTCAGCGCTCCTCGAACATGGTCTAATTCCGGCAGTTCCAACATGAAAGCTCTCTTCCTTCCTGTGCCTTCGTTTGTATCTCTTATATCCCTCTATGTGTAGAAATATACGAGCGAAGCTCATCTAATTGATCGCAAATGACGTCCGGCTTGCAGCCGGCTTTCTCTGCATAATAGTCGTAATTATCACGATTGGTTAAGCCTGTCAGGACAAGTATCGTACCGCAGTCCGAAGCATGGCCGGCTGCAATATCGGTAGCGATGTTATCGCCTATTACCCATGTTTCCTCTGCCGATTGCCCTAATCGGTTCAATGAATAGTTCATTAAGATAGGCGATGGCTTTCCTATTATGACAGGTTGCTTGCCCCCAGCGGCGGCGAGCATGGCGCCAATCGAGCCTGCTCCCGGCTGCAGCCCGTTCTCAGTAGGCAGCAGCAGATCGGGATTCGTCATAATAGATGTCGCGCCTTCCAAAATATAACGTACAGCCATTGCCAATCGAGTATAATTGAATGCCCGATCAATCCCTTGCAGCACATAATCCGGTTTGTCCTCGGTTATCGTGAGTCCAGCCTCGCTGACCGCCTCGCGAAGCCCTTTCTCTCCAATGACAAATACGGAGGCGCCGGGCGACTGCTCAGCAATATACGATGCAGCAGCTTGTGCAGAGGTGCATACATCATCCGCTTCTGCCAATATACCCATCGATCGCAGCCTGTCGGCTACTTCCTCTGGCGTCGCGGACGAATTGTTCGTCACATACTTGTAAGCAAGACCGCTGTCTCTTAATTCGGATATGAGCTTGTCAGCATGTTCAATCCGCTTCGAGCCGTGATAGATTGTACCGTCCAGATCAATTAGTAGACCGCTCATCGTTCGCTGTTTGGTTGTCATTGCGGTATACCTCCTTAAGTCCTAAGAAAAAAATGGCATGTTATGCAACGGCTATTTGAGATAACCATAGCGTTCAGCCTTGCCCGTCAGCCTTGATATCCGTTTGCGAAGCGCTTCCAGCTCCGCAGACTTCTTCTTATCCCGTCGCTGCAGCGGCTGGCTTCCCATATGTTCGAGCGCTTCCCGAGCATATTGCAACGCTGTTCGAAAGTCTTTCTGCTTATGCTCATAATACATGGCCAGTTCCGTGCAAGCTTCAATTGCGTAAATGCCGTATGCAAGCGATGAATGAATAATGACCTTCTGCCACAATAACACAGCGCGCCCCCAATTTCCAGCCTTCTTATCACGCGCGGCTAGCTTAAGAAGCGCCGATGGCGCTGCGATTTCGGAGCGGACAACCTGCTCGAACAAGATGTCTGGCAGCTTATAGCTCCCCATTCTCTCGAGCCATAATCCTGTGCGTACCATTTCCTCCGGCTGATCGGGACGCAGGAACGTCGCAGCCTCCATATCGTCAAGCAAATGGCCGAATCGAATCGCTAAGCTCACAAGCGACAGCATATCAATCTCATTATGGCGGAATACGCCTTCCAGCGTATCGGGATCTCCCGTTGCAAGAAACTCGAAATAAAGCTGCGGAGCAAGAGAACCCGGCACATCATCTAGACGAGTAATGCCAAGCCGTTCCTCTTCGACATGGCTTAGCTTGCAAGACGCAAGCGTATTTCTCCATATCGACCTAGCCGGATGCAAAAAATCGAGATGCAACGGCTGCCACATCTCCCGATGAAATCCGTTCAAAATAAATCGATTTTGCATGACGGGCCAATCGAAGGTTTTGCCGTTATAGGTAGCCAAATACGTATAATCGTTCAGCTTCTCCGCTAAATAAGCAAGCATGGCCCTCTCCTCCGCGGGATGCCTGATAACCGCTTGCTCTACGATGATCGAGTCTTCCCCTAGATAGGCAAGCCCTACCATGAACGGTACATTGCCTGTTCCTACGCCAAGACCCGTCGTCTCCAGGTCAAGAAACATGATTTGATTCGCTTCGGCAATCTTGTCTTCACCAGGATGAAAGGCTATCAACTTGCCGGCAACGAGGCCAAGCTCCGATAACGTATGTGTTCCATGCTGATAATGAAGCGGATATACGATCTTGCGCAGCAGAAATTGTCCCGTCTCATTCGACTGCAGCTGAACGCCAAGCTTCTTCCATTTCGGCGACAGTACTTCTTCTGCCTCATCTATATGCTCTTCAGCTTCAACCATAGCTTCTGCTTCTGATACAGCTTCATTCTCGACTCGCTCGATAACGATCTCCTCGAACAACTTCGTATCCTCGCTTGCGCCATTGCCGCGTAGTCGATTCATCCGATCCCGAAGGCCGCTCATGGCGTACCTCCGGCTTCATTAAGAAGATCAAGCGCCTGCTGTTTGCCGAGCAGGCCTACCTCTTCAATCGGCCCTACACATGCGGGACAGCCGCTTAAGCAGGAACACGATTGAATCACTGACTTCGCCTGCTCGATCAGCGCGTCATGCACCTCGTACAATCGCTCGCTGAGGCCAATCCCGCCCGGGTACCGGTCGTAAAAGTATATCGTCGGCCGCTGCGTATGGACGGCTTTCACCTGCGGCACGACGCGAATATCGAACGGATCGCACATTAGATATAGCGGCGCGATATGCACGAGTACGTTCGCGATGCCGAGCAGCGCATATTGCATTTCGTTCTTGCTCTTGCGTGCCGCCGCCTCTTCGCTGAACGAGAACCAATAGCCGCTCGTATGAAGCTCCTCCTCCGGCAGATGAATCGGGCCTGAGCCGATGTTCTCATGCGTGCGGAGCTTAATCTTCTTGAAAATCGTAGCTTTCGCATTGACGGTCACCTCGCCGTACTGCCGGACGAGCTCGCCTACTTCGCGTTCCTTATCGACATGGAGCACCTTAAGCTCCACAGCTAAGTTTGCATCGGTATAGTAGTCGACGTTAACCTCGCGAACATAAGCTTTTTTCTCCGGATAATCCAGCTTCTCGACTTGATATTGTACACCCTCATGAATATAAATCGCTTCCTCATGAATAAGCGTAGGAGCACTGAACCGATCAACCTCGCCTAACACGCGGCTGCCGTTCGATATATCGATAATGACAAAATTCTCTTGCGCCGCCGAACGAAGCGAAATGTTATGAGCGGGAAACGACTGCTCCATCCAGTACCAGCGTCCGCCGGCCTTATGCAGCACCTTCTCCTCTACGAGAAATTCCATCATATCCTCAAGCGACTCGGAGCCAAACCTCTCCCCCGCAACGAAAGGAAGCTCATATGCCGCGCATTTCACATGATCGATCAATATAAGTAAATTGTCAGGATGAATGAGCGCTCGTTCAGGCGGCCGGTTGAAGAAGAAGTCCGGATTCTGAATCATGTATTGATCGAGCGGATTGCTGCTTGCGACCATGAATGTAACCGAGCTCTCTTGTCTTCTGCCTGCGCGTCCAGATTGCTGCCATGTGCTTGCGACCGTACCCGGATAACCGTTCAGCACGCATGCTTGAAGCTGACCGATGTCGATACCAAGCTCCAGCGCATTCGTGCTGACGACGCCCCGAATCTCGCCTGTTCGCAAACCATGCTCGATCTCGCGCCGCAGCTTCGGCAAATAACCGCCCCGATAGCCCCGTATGGTCTTCGCTTCCAGCTTGTCTTTAATGATATCCTGCAAGTAAGTGAGCAGCAGCTCTACCCTGACACGGCTGCGCGCGAAGACGATCGTCTGAACGCCTTGCTTCAATAACATGCCGGCCAGCTTCTGTGTCTCTAGCACACTGCTTCGTCGGATGCCCAATTGCTTGTTGACGACTGGCGGATTATAAAAAACAAAATGTTTCTCGCCCATCGGAGCGCCGTTATTATCGATTAACGCAACGTTTTCTCCGATCAGCCTTTCCGCGTGATCACGCGGATTGTCGATCGTCGCTGAGGCGCAAATGAATTGCGGATTAGACCCGTAAAATTTGCTGATTCGCTTCAATCTGCGAATGACGTTAGCTACATGGCTGCCGAATACGCCGCGATAAGCATGCACCTCGTCAATGACAATGAACTTCAAATTCTCGAACAGCTTCACCCATTTCGTATGGTGCGGCAGAATCGCTGAATGAAGCATATCGGGGTTCGTTACTACGATATGCCCCGCATTACGAATTGCGGTTCTTACCGTCGGCGGGGTATCGCCGTCGTACGTATGCGTCTTAATATCAACTTCCATCAGATCTACCAGCTTCTGCAGCTCCGTCACCTGGTCTTGAGCCAATGCTTTCGTCGGGAACAAATATAGTGCCCTTCCCTCATCGTTGTCCAGTAATGATTGAAGGACAGGCAAGTTGTAGCACAGCGTCTTGCCCGACGCTGTCGGTGTGACCGTGACGACATGTCTGCCTTCGCAGACAGCCTGGAACGATCCCGCTTGATGCGTATATATTTCACTTATTCCCCTCGCTTGCAAAGCACCCTTGAGCGCAGGATGCAGACGATTCGGGAGAGGTACTGTTCGTGCTTGTTTCGGTTCAATGGTACGCCAATGCGTCACATTGCCCATAATCTCGTCATTTTGTCGCATATGCTGAAGCCATTCCTCAAGGCTTGATGCTCTGCCTGTCCAACGGTTCATGACCGTTCACTCCTCGTTAACCCCATATTGCTTATTATTTTACAGAATACATGTTCGTGCTGCAATTTTATTTTTTGACAATTGGAACTTGAATCCGCTTGATCTTAGCCGTGTCATCTGCTATTATTCGATTAAACATTTAGATAATTATCTAAATATCTACACCTATCATTTGTTTTATTAAAGAGAAGAGGAAAGCGATGTCCATCAACCATGCATTCAAAGCTTTATCCGACCCCACTCGCCGCAAAATATTGGATCTGCTCCGCGAACGCGATATGACCGCAGGCGAGATTGCCGACCACTTCCAAATGACGAAGCCCAGCATCTCGCACCATCTGAGCTTGCTGAAGCAAGCGGAACTAGTATGGGATGAACGACAGGGGCAACATATTTATTATTCGCTGAATACGACCGTTTTCCATGAATTAATGAAATGGATCGTTTCTTTCCAATCATCCAAATCAGAAGGGAAGTAATACTGATGAACACCAAACGCTTTACGTGGTTAATTATTATCATCGCCGTCGTTGCAAGTGCCGTCGTCTATAGAGATATGCCAGATCAAATGCCTATCCACTGGAATGCCAAACATGAAATCGACAATTACGCGCATAAAGCAATTGCCCTGTTCCTACTGCCTGCAGTAATGCTGCTCGTGAACGCATTCCAATCCATCTTGCCAAACATCGATCCGAGAAGGCGTAATTATGCGCAATTTCAATCAAGCCTTAACCTCATACGTTTAATTATGACAATCGGATTATTGGCCATTCATGGCTATACCATAGCTATTGGATATGGCTATAGTTTCAGCATCGCGTATGTCATTCTTCCGTTTCTAGGCATTCTCTTAATGGTCATAGGCAACTATATGCCGAGATTCCAATACAACAGCTACGTCGGCATTAAGACCACGCATACACTCGCGAATGAGGAAGTATGGCGCAAGACGCATCAATCAGGCGCTAAAATATTCGTCGTAGCAGGCCTTGCCATTTTGGCTTCAATAATGATCCCGACTCAGTTACAAAGCTATACCATTGCAGCGATCATTTTAGCAATGGTCGTCGTCACATATGGTCTTGGCTTCTATTATTCCCGTCGATCACTGAAGCAGTGAGCTTGCAACTATATGCAATAAAAAAAGACATACAGGCGAGCAGCCTATATGTCTTTTTTTACGGGATGCCATCACCTGCGGTCTGCGGCTATACCCGTCTCTTAATCTCTATGCACTTAAGATCAGTAGCTGCAACAATTTCCCCATCAAACAACCGCTTAGCTTCTTCTTCCAGCTTCGACAAATCTTCATTGTGATAGCGGCCGCTGAAATGAGTCATGACCAGCATGCTAGCTCCTGCCTCGGAAGCCGTACTTGCAGCCTCAATCGTCGTGCTATGGCCGAATAAATGAGCCTTCTCCTCCAGCCCCTCGGAGAAAGTAGCCTCGTGAACGAGAAGATCAGCGCCCATTGCCAGCTCGAGAGCATTCGGAGATGGCGTCGTGTCACCAAGTATAGTTACGATTCTGCCGGGTAAAGCAGGCGCCGTAACGTCCTTCGCGTAAATAGTCGTCCCATCTTGCAGCGTAATATCATGCCCTTGCTTAAGCAATCCATATTGCGGGCCGGCTGCAACACCTAGCCGCACAAGCTTATCAACGAGCAGCTTCCCAGGCTGATCGTGCTCAACAACGCGATAGCCTAAGCATGGAACACGATGAATCAGCGTAGATGCCACAACAGTGAATCGTTCATCTTCATAGACAAGCTGGCCGTCCTCTTCATCCAGCTCTATAAATCGCAGCTCGTAGTCGAGTGTCGTTCCGCTAATCTCGAACACCGTCTCGATGTAACGTCTTAACCCGCGAGGCCCAATCAAACGAAGCGGAGTGATTCCTCCATCAAACGAGCGTGTGCTTATCAAGCCTGGCAATCCATAAATATGATCGCCATGAAGATGCGTTACGAAGATCGTAGTCAGCTTGCTTAATTTAAGCGGCGTCTTCATTAATTGATGCTGTGTTGCCTCGCCTGCATCGAACAACCACCAATCACAGCACGGCTCGGGCAACTGCAGCGCTATCGAGCTAACATTACGATGCTTGTTAGGACGGCCTGCGCCAGTCCCAAGAAACCATATGTGCACTGCCAATTCACCTCGCTGCATAGCTTATGTATATTCGTTAATGCCTATGAATGAAGCCCGACAGACCGGTTATTGAACCGTTGCAGGGCTTCATTGCTGCCTATAGAGTTATCGCTTATACTTTCTCGACATTGAAGTATTGCGCCTCTGGATGTGCGAATACCATCGCAGATACCGATGCTTCCGGCTCCATCATGAAGCCTTCCGTCAGCTGTACGCCGATGTCCTCAGGTTTCATAAGATCAAATAATGGCTCTTGATCTTCCAAATTCGGACAAGCCGGATAACCGAACGATACCCGGATACCTTGATAGCGTGCGCCGTGGCGCTGCTTCATCGTCATCTCCGCAGGATCCGGATAGCCGCAAATGTCGCGCATCATATGATGGACGCGTTCAGCCATTCCTTCCGCTACTTCAAGCGCTACCGATTGCAGCGCGTGGGAACGCAAGTAGTCGCCGTTATCCTTCCACTCATTCGCAAGATCGCGTATGCCTTCGCCAGCCGTAACGACGAGGAAGCCTACATAATCCATTACGCCGCTCTCAACCGACTTCAAGTAATCAGACAAGCAAAGGAACGGTTCAACCTGCTGACGCGGGAATGTGAAACGCTTAATCTCTTGCGTCTGATCCTCGGGATTATAAATAATAATATCGTTGCCCGACGATTGCGCTGGGAAGAAGCGGTACATGCCATGCGTGCGAATGATTCCTTCCGCACTGCCTCGGCGTAAAATTTCGTCAACAGTAGCCTTCAGCTGTACAGCCTTCTCATTTCCTTCGGCAAGCAGATTGTCGACATTGCCTTTCAATCCAAGATGATGGCCGAGCAGCATCTGCATGTTCACGTACGGAATAACATGTGGAATTGGCACATCACGCAATACATGACGTTCAAGATCAGGCGGAGCAAATACAGGAGCATCCGGCGATATTTTGGAACGAACCGCACGCGTAAGCTCAGGCATCTTTTTCTTCTCTTCTTCTACTTCGCCGCCCGAAGCTTTATATGCAGCCATCTCCTCTTCCATACGCGTACGATGCGTAGGGTCCATGAGCTTGTTCGCAATATCGAGTCCATCCATCGCATCCTTCGCATAGAGAACAAGTCCGTCATACTCAGGACCGATTCTTGTTTTCGTAAATTTACGCGTGAGCGCAGCGCCGCCGACCAGAATCGGCGCATCGATGCCCGCATTGCGCAAATCCTGCGCTGTAATGACCATTTGCTGAGCCGACTTTACGAGCAGACCGGATAAGCCGATAGCATCGACCTTCTCATTGCGGTAAGCTTCGATAAGCTGTTCAGGCGGTACTTTAATGCCGAGATTTATTATTTTGTAGCCGTTATTCGATAAAATAATTTCAACGAGGTTTTTGCCGATATCATGAACATCGCCCTTAACCGTTGCAAGAATGATCTTGCCTTTCACGGACGATTCGTTTTTCTCCATGAATTGCTCCAGGAAGCTGACGGACGCCTTCATAACTTCTGCGCTTTGGAGCACCTCGGCCACAATGAGCTCATTGTTGTTGAACAGGCGGCCAACTTCCTCCATCCCTCTCATGAGCGGTCCATTGATAACGTCCATTGCCGAATATTTCTGCAAGGCTAATTCTAGGTCAGGAATTAAACCTTCCTTCGTTCCCTCAATAACGTATGATCCAAGACGCTCTTCGAGGGAAAGATTAGATATTTTCTCCTTCTTCTCGACCTTCTTGTCGCGGAAAGCAGCTACGAACGAAGCTAACGTCTCATCATTCGTATTATAGATCAGCTCTTCGGCCAAGCGGCGCTCTTCATCAGGAATAGAGGCGTAACGCTCCAGCTTCTCCGTATTCACGATGGCATAGTCAAGACCTGCCTTCGTCGCATGATACAAGTAAACCGAATTAAGTACTTCACGACCTGCATCCGGCAATCCGAATGAGATGTTGCTTAGTCCCAGAATCGTTTTCGTACGAGGATACTTTTCTTTGATCATCCGAATGCCTTCGAGCGTCTCAACAGCAGAGCCGATATATTGCGGGTCGCCAGAGCCAACCGGGAACATGTTCGGGTCAAAAATAATGTCAGCAGGGTTCATGCCGTATTTATTAACGAGCAAATCATACGAACGATCCGCCACTTCGAGCTTCGCTTCACGCGAAACAGCTTGTCCTCTTTCATCGATAAGAATCATGACGACAGCTGCGCCGTAACGGTGAATTAGCGGCAAAATTTTCTCGAATTTGGACTCGCCGTCCTCTAAGTTAATCGAGTTGATAATGGCTTTGCCTTGCGAATATTTCAAGCCGAGCTCAATAATATGGTCATAGGTGGAATCGAGCATGAGCGGCGCTTTGATTTTCTTGACGACCTGCGGCAAAAACTGATGTACGGCATAAGCCTCATCAATATCCGTGTCCTGCAAGTTGATATCAATAACATGCGCTCCGCCCTTCACTTGCGCTCTTGCAATTTCGGAAGCTTCATCGAACTTCTCTTCTTTAAGAAGCCGTTTGAACTTGCGGGAACCGGAAATATTCGTACGCTCGCCGATCATAATCGGACGGTTATCCGCTTCGATGAACACGGTGTCGATACCCGATACCGCATCCGGGTGCTCGCCCATCTTCGTGCGCGGCGTATAGTTTGCCATTGTCTCCGTCAAAGCTCGAATATGCGCAGGCGTCGTGCCGCAGCAGCCGCCGGCAATATTAAGCCAGCCTTGTTCTGCAAATGCCGACATCTTCTTAGCAAGCGATTCCGGCGATTCATGATAATGGCCGTTCTCATCCGGTAATCCTGCGTTCGGATAACAGCTAATTGCAGCATTCGCGATTTCACTCAGCGTTCGGAGATGGTCACGCATAAATTCAGGTCCTGTCGCACAGTTTAAGCCAATCGAGATCGGCTTCAAGTGCTCCAAGGAAATATAGAACGACTCAATCGTTTGACCCGCGAGCGTCGTTCCCATTGGTTCGATCGTACCCGAGATCATAATTGGCAGCTCAACGCCAAGTGTATCAAACGCGTTACGTATGCCGATGCTTCCAGCCTTAACGTTAAGCGTATCCTGCGATGTCTCTAGAAGCAGAGCATCAACCTGTCCTTCAATAAGAGCTACCGCTTGCTCGTAATAGCTCTCTACCAGTTCATCGAACGTAACGCCGCCCGTAACGGAAAGCGTCTTCGTTGTTGGTCCGAGCGCGCCTGCAACATAACGCGGCTTGTCAGGCGTACTATACTTGTCTGCCGCATCGCGTGCCAGCTTAGCCGCAGCGAGGTTGATTTCTCTAGCTTTCTCAGGTATATCGTAATCGGCAAGCACGACGCTAGTCGCGCCGAACGTATTCGTCTCCAGAATGTCGGCTCCAGCCTCGAGGTATTGCTCGTGAATCAACTGAATCACGTCCGGACGAGTTAGAACGAGCATTTCGTTACAGCCATCAAGCTCTGGACCGCCAAAATCATTTTCATTCAGGTCTGCTTGTTGAATCATTGTACCCATAGCGCCATCCAAAATAAGTATGCGCTCTTGCAGCATTTGTTGTATGGTTGGTTTAGACAATTCGTACACCCTTCCCAAAATCATTAACAATTAGTTTATCAGAATCGCTTAGGACTGAAAAGCAAATCCATCGACATCCGTCATCATTTGTTTTATAATTATTATATCATTTAATTTCTATTGGAAAAGAGGGAATGATCATGGCTGAAATTAGAATTCGCAATACCGAACAACGTATCTCCGGCGAAGAAAACGTCCGTGCATTTCTAGAGCAACAGGAAGTTCTATATGAACATTGGAATACAAGCAAGCTTGCTCCCGAGCTGCAAGAAAAATTCATTCTTTCTGATGAAGAGAAGCAGCAAGTGCTTGCTACTTATGCTGAGGAAATTAAAGATCTCGCTGAACGCCGCGGGTACAAAACTTGGGACATCATTACATTGTCCGAAGCAACGCCAAATCTGGATGAGCTTCTGAAGAAATTCGAGAACGTCCATACACATACCGAAGATGAAGTTCGCGCGATTACAGCTGGTAAAGGCATATTTATCATCAAAGGCACTGACGATGTTGGTTACTTCGATGTTGAGCTTGAAGCAGGCGATGTCATTTCCGTACCGGAATACAAGCCGCATTTCTTCACTCTAATGGATAACCGTCAAATCGTGGCTGTTCGTTTGTTCATCGAAACAGAAGGCTGGATCGCTCATCCATTCGCTGATCCGGTATTCGAAACGGACAAAGCGTAACGGATATCGAATTCAATAATGCAAGCCCCTCATGCTGCAGCTTTGCCGTAGCCGAGGGGCTTATTTTATTGCTTATTCTTTTATTGCTCGAGAATTTGCAGCAGCTCTTCCAGATGCTTAATTTCGCAAGTAGGAATAATATCGTCATTCCGAACCATATCGTGGCGATTAATCCATACGGATGTCATGCCAATCGTATTTGCTCCAAGAATATCGGTCGTAAGCTTGTCACCAACCATAATACCATGCTCCGGCTCGATGCCAAGACGCTCAAGGGCATGCTTGAAGATCGATGCGGCCGGCTTGCCTTCGCCGAACTCGCCCGAAATAATAATATGATCAAAATAGGGAACGAGCTGAGGAACGCCTGCCAGCTTCTCGCGTTGCAAATCCGGCGAGCCGTTCGTTAGCAGCAGCAACTTATATTTCCCTTTTAGCGAATCCAGCACACGGAAAGTCTCATCATAAACGATCGGACGCGACCGACGTTCAGCCGGGAACTTCTCTGCTAGCTCAGCGCCAAGCTTCGGATCATCTACACCAAGCGCTAGCAGCCCCCTCGTCCATGCTTCTCTGCGATAGCCGGGCGCAAGACTTTCCAGCTTGCGGAATTCCTCTTGCTCTCCCTCACGGAAGTTCGCCCACAAGCCTTCGAACGGATTGATGCCAATCATCTTCGTGAACGGGAACGTCTCATACGATTCGTACAGTGCCCGCGCTTCGCGGCGAACCGCTTCTTCAAGTGCGTTAACGTCTACACCCGTTAGGTCAGCAGCTGCCTGGCAGGTTGCTTCGAAAGCTTCTTTCACACTGCGGTCATCCCACAGTAAAGTGTCGTCTAAGTCAAATAATACAGCTTGCTTTGCCATAATAATCATTACTCTCCCATGCCTTTATTTTTGCTGAAATGAAATACCGTTCGCTTGCGCGAACAATTTAAGCTTTTCATTAATTTCATCCGTAGGGTAACGGTTAATCAAACGCGAGAACACCCAATTACCGCCTTTTTGCGGCTCAATGACAACATAACCAGGCTGCGTGCTAATGCCTTTAATGGAAGAAGCCGTAAGACGCTTGTCCCCCATCATTCTACGCGTCTGAACATAGTCCTTACCGATTTGGATATAAGGACGTCTTAAGAAGAATAGACCTGCTAATACGACATAACATGCAATGGTTACATAAAACATCGTATCGATCTGATAGTCCTTCTGGCTCTGGATCAGAATAACGTACAATCCGATGAACAGAAGCAGTAGAATCGGTGCAATATAATTGCGACCGACGATTTTTACCGCTTTCTCGCCGTTTAGTACGATAGAACCTTCACCATGTTTTTTGCGTTGTTTGTTAACTTGACTCATGTTTTTGCGCACCTTGCGCTCCCAAGAACGTGACAAGCTTATTCCTCCTACTTCGGCCTACATCCGCAAGCCTGTCTATTATGCGAACAATCTCAATTATCCTAATGGACGCTGGAACTTCGTAATGAACCGGTTCGGATAATCGTCAGGCAATGCGCTTATTTCGTTCAACTTGTCCCAAATATCGACAGGCATCTCCCAGTTCACCGTGCCCATATTTTCCTCGAATTGCTCTAAGGAACGAGCGCCGAATATTGGAGAAGTAATACCTTCCTTCTGCAGCAGCCAGCGTAATGACACCTCGGCTGGCGCTTTGTCCAATAGCTTCGCTGCCTCAATCACGGCATCTAGAATAGCAAAGTTGTGGTCAGATGCACGGTTCACCCATGCGCTCTCGCCAACCTTCGAGGTTAGACGACCCTCCGTCGGAATGTCGCGATTATATCGTCCTGTCAGGAAGCCGCCTCCGAGAGGCGCCCAAGGGATAATCCCTACCTTCTCTTCTAGACATAACGATATCATTTCCCTATCCATCTGTCTGCTTACTAGACTGTACTGAGGCTGAATGGAGACGAAGCGTACGTATCGATTCACATCGCTAAGAGCAAGCGACTTCATCAATTGCCATGCAAAAAAGTTTGAACAGCCTATGTATCGTACTTTGCCCGAAGTAACAAGATCGTCAAGCGCCCGAAGCGTCTCTTCAATTGGCGTAGCCTGATCCCATACATGGACCTGATAAAGATCAATGTAATCGGTCTGAAGACGCTTCAAGCTCGCCTCTATGCCGTCCATTATATGTTTGCGGGATAATCCTACGCCATTAATGTCGCCAGAAGTCGCCATTCTTACTTTCGTTGCAAGTACCGTCTCCGAACGTTTGCCGCGAATTGCCTTACCCACAATCTCTTCCGATCTTCCGCTAACATATACATCTGCCGTGTCGATAAAATTGCCGCCTTTGTCATAGAAACGGCCGATCATTTCAATCGAATCCTGTTCGCTTGTCGTGTTGCCGAACGTCATCGTTCCAAGACATAATTCAGAGACGGCTAGTCCGCTTCTGCCAAGCAACCGATACTTCATAGATGAATTCCCCCATCGCTTCAGAAATGGCACTCGTACACAAGACTTTATGGAAGAAAGGCCAAGCGGAACTCGGCCATAACAGACACTTAATGCTTAACGTTATCCTGGTCCTCGTCCTCAACATACTTAATCGTATCGAGCTGCTGTCTGAAGTTGCTCTTAAAGTTGTTCAAATACTGCCTTCGAAGCTCATCACGCTCGGTCGTTTCCTCGTCGGTCAAGCCTACCGTTTTATTTTTCCGAGAAAGCTCGTTGATCCGCGCTATTAACTTATCCATATCCATATTTAACGTTATACTCCCCTCATGCTGTAAATGTTCTACCCTTTACTTTGACATTTTCATAGCGTAATTGTCAAGGCGGCACTTCCATCATGTCGGCAAAAAGAGTAGCTGAAATAACGAAAAAAAAGCATCAAACCGTCTCCGGTTCAGATGCTCTCTGCGTACAAGTTCATTATATAGAAGGAATAACAAGCTTCTGCCCCGGATACAGGTCCGTCGACTCTAGTCCGTTACGCTCCTTAATCAAATAGATGACGTATCGAATATCTTCCTTCTCACTGGCAAAACGATGAGCGATCCCCCACAATGTATCGCCTGTAAATACGGTCACAAGTTCCTCGTTGACCGCAGCAACAGCGTTCTTGCTGCCAGATGCCTTTGTACCGATCAATAGAAAGCTCGTAAACAAAAGTACGAACAGCATTGCGCATACGATCAGCTTAAGTGCATGACGCCTCACTGCAACCGTATATCGCTTATATATAGGACTAACCTTCATCTCTGGTTGCGTATGTATTGTTCTGTAAAAACTTGGACTCATCATCATCTCTCAGCACCCCAAACGTTTGTTCTGTTCTGAGAATAACACGAACAAACGTTTGTAGTCAACACAAAAATACGAACCTTTGTGCTTAAGAACTTATGTTTGTGCGAACCCGGGTTCTGTGCTATACTTTTGTACAAACATACTAATGGAGTGATCGCAGTGTCGAAGATTTCCAGCCGACAACAATCTATTCTTGATTTCATTAAGAATGAGGTCCGGGAGAAAGGCTACCCGCCTTCCGTCAGGGAAATCGGCGAAGCCGTCGGATTATTATCCAGCTCGACTGTACACGGTCACCTCGACCGTTTAGAGAAGAAGGGCCTTATCCGCCGCGACCCTACCAAACCTCGCGCTATTGAAATTTTGGATACGGAAGGCGTGGACGGTATTATCCCGCTTGCCGTCGCTAAAGTGCCAATCGTCGGTAAAGTAACAGCAGGCGTGCCGATTACAGCTACTGAGAATATTGAGGACTACTTCCCTCTTCCATCACATTTTGTTGGCGACAGCAGCGTCTTCATCCTGAACGTTGAGGGAGAGAGCATGATCGAAGCCGGCATTCACGACGGAGACTACGTCATCGTTCGCCAGCAGCGTACTGCCAACAATGGCGATATCGTCGTAGCCATGAACGAGGATGATGAGGCTACCGTTAAGACGTTCTACAAGGAGAAGAACTACATACGTCTCCAACCGGAGAACTCCTCCATGCAGCCGATTCTGCTCCAGAACGTGACGATCCTCGGTAAAGTCATTGGATTATTCAGAGATATTCACTAATCATTGAGCTACCAACAAGAAGAGGAAGAACGATAGCCTAGCGCATCGTTCCTCCTCTTCTTTATATTGCTTTACTGTTAGTAGACTTTGCCTGTATTTCATACAGTCTAACCAAAAGCGGCATTTCAGTTTACGACTTGTTTAACTGGTCTTGTGTGAAAAATCATATACATTGGGATCATATCTAAATTGGTTAACAGTTACTCGACAGTCTCAGAAATCCAATTAATAATTCTAAATTCATCTTTATAAAGAGCCAAAATATTGACAGAAAAACCCGCTAAGATATCTGCTTTCGCAGAAGCCTTAGCGGGTTTTAGTTGATCCTATCGATTAGTAAAGCGTCAAGTACTGATCGCGTTCCCATTGGTGAACTTGCGTACGGTTTAGGTACTTGCTCAAGTAACGAACAGGAACAAGCTGTAATACGCCTATATTATAGGAAGTAATAATTTTCATCGAGGTTATTAACTGTTCCAAACTGACGTATCGGGGGGCATTTTGGGGGCACTTTTGGGGGCATTTAATTAGCAGCAGGAATCCGTAAATTATAAGCGAATCATACAACAGAGGAGATGAGCGAATGATGAACGTTGATGATTATTTAGGACAAATCTTGATCTTAGAATTAGACACAACTGAAACGCTTGAGGGTCTGTTCGAAAAGGTTGATGATCCGGAAGTTACGGACTGCTATCAAGTTAGAAATGGATCAGAGTTTTGGATCATACCCAGACACGTTATAGCCAGAATTATTCCCATACCTTCACAAGGCTTCAAATTGCAATAAAACATGCCCGCTAACCTACTTAGGTCGGCGGGCTTTCTTGAAAACTCCATTTAAAAGGCTTTGGCTTCTCTTCCTCACTGCTATATACAATCTGAAACGACTTGTTGCCGCGATCCCAAGACACGTATCCTTCTATCACAAGTTTGTGAATCGCTGTTTTAATTCGAGGCTTTCTTCGCTGGGCCAACCGTTGCAATTGATCCAGATCGACTCGAAATGGATTATGCCGATACTTATTCCAAAGCACCGTCAATATTTTTCGTGAATCATCAGACAGCATACTGCACCATCTCCACGTCGACGATCTGATCCAGCTTAAAACTGCGCGGTGCGTTGGCCGTATAACAAAAGGTACACATGCTACCACCCTTGACGCCCAAGACCCTAACTGTCCTGAACGATACCTCACGCTGCTTATCAATATAAATGAGCTGCACAGTCTTACCAATAAACATCTCCATGCTATACCTCCAACACGAACGTTTGTTTGTATTATATACGAACAAACGTTTGCGAATCAAGACACAAAAAAATCCGGCTCATTGGCCGGATTACTTCAATCTGTCGCGTTCAATCTTTTCTTCGATGGCAGTCAGGATATAATCATTTAGGCTTACACCAGCAGCGGCAATTAGTAAGGCTCAACAACGAATTGAGGAGTTCATTCAATTTTACAATAATGAACGGATTCAAATTAAACAAACAGACACCAATCGAGTATCGACTACAATTTACAGCATGATCGTTAGATAAAAATCAAATGTTAGACTGAAATTCATTAAGCTAACGGGCAGTTTTCTTTAACACTTCATGCTAAGATATGGATTGAGGATGGATGCATATAAAAACAAATTGATAAAGGAATCTAATTTTATGACTAATTCAAGATTCAAAGATACTGGTGAAAGAATTTACGATTTTATATTCAACCATAATATTCTCATTGAGTGTCCCAATTGTTTGAAATGTGCTAAGGGGATAAGAAAAAGTGACGGTAAATTCGGATATATTCTGCTATGTAAACGTTGTGGTGTTTTAAGTGATCCGATGGTTGGTACGTGGGGGAACGGGACTTTTATGGGGCTGAATCTTTGGTTAAGGACTAATTGTTGTGGAAAGTTACTTTGGGCTTATAATAAAGAGCATTTAGATTTTATGGACGGTTATATCAATTCTTCTTTGCGTGAAAGAATTCCTAATAAAAATCAGAGTCTGGCAAGCAGGCTTCCTGATTGGATTAAGAGCGGAAAGAATCGTGAAGAACTTTCAAAAGGACTTGCAAAATTACGAAATAGTCTTGCAATATGCGACTAAAGAGCGTTCATTACGCTAACGGAGAACGTTAGTTCAACATAATGAGGGCTGTCATTTTGGCGGCCTCCATTACGCTAACGGGCAGTTTACGCTAATGAAGGAATAGAATAAGTTCTTCACGAATAATGAGATAATGTCTTTAAATAAGGAGTGTGCTTGTGAAGTTATTTAAAAACATCTTATATCGGTTAGCTAAAAAGGACACGCCTCTAGGGGTGACCGAACGGATCAGACAAGCCTTGATTGATTTAGGCATTGACCCCCATGACATTAAATTTTTCGTTAGTGACTCGCTACATGGTGTTTCTGGCATCGATCGGCTACTAAAACAAAATCCTAAACTTTCCTCATATCGATATTCGGTCGGGACATCACAGGGCTTCGAGCAAAGACTTACAAACCTACCCGCCCGATGGGACGGAGCAAATTCGGATGGTGTCACCAATTCGCTGGGAATGGAAGAAGCGATTGAAATTGTAGGCGGAATTCCACGCCGCTACCCTCTGAATAGACTGACGTTTATTTTCGATAACCTTCCGGTACTTCGTCGTAACCCTAAAGCTTCCAATGAAGATCCAATACCTTTTATCGCAAAGGGAGATGTTCTTTATCAAAGGCTGTTTTCACCTAGTGTAACGGGCTGGAGCGATTACCCTTCTCCGTGTATTAGGTTACAAAGCGATTGGTGGATTTCAGGAAGAAATAACTTTCTAGATGCGATCGTCGAGCTCGGTGATCTCGCGGACGGCATACCGCCGTTGGATCTGAATGAAAGGGAACGCCAATTTCTGAGCTCTATCGGTGAAATTTATCACGAGCGCGTATTTGCCGTTCCTTCAAATAAGGAAGAAGCAGCAGCTGTTTACGAAAATATAATTGCTGGTGAGCGGATCGTGCAGTCATGCTATGATGATGCAAATCTAATCGGCGTTAACTATCCGTATCCACTAGAGCCGCTTAAGATAGGCGATCATGCCTTAGAACCGTTGTCGGTCAAAAAGGCAATTACCACACATTTTAAAAAGCGCGGCTTCATCTACAATACCAAGTATAGCAATGGTATGGTCTATACGATTACAAAGATAACGAAGAATCACCATCTTGTGAGACTTACCTTTGACCGTGCCAAATTTGGTGCAGATGTCTCGTGCGTGGGCAGTATTGAAGGACCGCTGTGGAAGCATCAATTTAAACTGCCAGCGGCACATACTAGTATGGAGCCGTACCGCGTAACTCTGCAAATTGACGTCGATTATCAGATTGGGAACATCGCCGCAGCTTACGATATCATTGAGAAGCCGATCATTGAAACAATCGACGACTTGTATGGTATAGGACCGTCTTGGCTAACTTTTTTATAGTCAAAGCCCAGCATGTTACGCTAACGGTGAACGTTAGTTCAACAATACAGCGACCGCCTCGGACTTGATGTTTAAGTCCGAGGTTGCTGCTGTTATTTATTAAGGCCAGTAATATCATTTGACTTAAAACCCCAAGCGCTTGGGACTTTATTTTTCCAAGCTCCTAAGATAACGATCATTGCTTATATGATAATAACCGGGATCAAGTTCAAAACCATTGATAAATCGATTATTCTCTGCTGCAGCAACGGCAACTGGACCTGAACCCAAAAAGAAATCAACCACTGTCTCCCCCTCTAAACTACTATTTAATATTATCTTATTCATCAAGGCGACCGGCTTTTCAGTTGGATGTATCGTCTTATTACCTGATATCCGTGAGATATCCCAAATGTCAGTTGTTACACGATTCGAAACTCTTCTAACCTTCTTATCAGGTTTCACAGCGAATAGAATGAATTCATGCTGAAACCTATATTGCCAGCCCATCCCCATATTTTTCTTATTCCAAACGATACAATTTTTAATTTCGAATCCTATCCCGGACATCCATAACGCTAAGAGTGGGTACTTCCTCCAGTCAATAAAAACATAGATATGGCGACCTGGCTTCAACACGCGATATGCTTCTTTTAACCATTGAAATGAAAAACGTTTATACTCTTTATCTGAAAGTTTGTCATTCGCAATGATTGAAAAACGTGGCTTCTTATTCTTTGTTTGCGTAGTTCCACCAAAACCAAGATTATATGGTGGATCAGCAATAATTAAATCCGCTGAATCATCCTTCAAATACATCCTTGCACCTTTGATACAGTCGATATTATAGAGCATGGTTACCCCTCCATAGAACATATGTTCTTTTTTAGTGTAAAAAAAATCACCGACCGCGAAGGTCGGTGTTAAATAATTGTGTTATTACTTAGCCCTTAATGCGACAGCCAGTGTTCTCCAGCCCTCAGTTGTAAATAAAGGATCGTTAATAATTCCGCACAAATCGCCGCTCCCGAACTCCTTAACGAACCATGCCGGTGCTTCTTGACGAGTCTCCAGCTCTACAAGCTTCTTTGTCAATTTCTCGATTGTTTTTGCTTGAGCTGTTACCAATGTTTTAACCGCTTCAAAATCCTTCTTTTCCTCTGCCGTCATAGGAAACTCCTCTTTCTCAGCCAGCTTGGCCGCTACAAGATTTTTAAATGCTTGCCATCCCGTCCAATGTCCGCCATCATACATTAATCTCGGACATATCTTTCCTGACCAATCATAATGCCTACGAAGGCGATCCACTCCCCACCCTCGCGCTTTCAGCAAGCCTGTAACGAGTTCGACGGCATTGGTTGTTGTCTTGGTGTAATCACCACTCTCGCATATCTCAATTCCGACCGATGTCCTATTCCCGCTTATTGATCCGTTACCATCACCTGCATGCCAAGCAGCCTCGTTGAGCGGAAGACACTCGATAGCCTCCCTCTCGTCTATGACAATGTGATAGGAAGCCGTGCGGACATTAGTCGGATTCGTAAGCCAAGCTCGCTCGTTAGCTGCAGAACTACTTGGATTACCTGTATTATGGATAGTTATCGTCGTTGGCTGCATTACATGAGCTGGGCGCCGGTTGTTTGCCGTGTTTTTGGGAATGTGATCCGAAATGTATCTATACATCCTTGCTCGACTCCTTACCACGACCTGCAGCACGGGCGACCTTTGCCTGTAGCTCGCTATCGATATGGTCTACAACGTTTTTGGGTATCCATTTGCCCCAGCCAGCGCGGTAAGCATTAGCCGTTAGAGACTGCCATGTATGATATATCAATCCGAGGGTAATCGCGTAAAACACTAATCCTGGAGTGCCTGCAAATGTGTCAAGTAGATTAGCGAGTATAGGCAATGCCAGCAAAAATAGTGTTCGCAACACGCCGAATCGACCATATTCTGAGGAATAAGTCTTGTCCTTGTGAGCTGCAGCAATTCCCGTTATCCAGTCAACCCCAACCGCCAGTAATAGCAACATAATCGGAATGAACCGGCCTTCTCCATAAATAGCATCAATATAAGGTGCAACAGCTGCACCGACCAGCGACACTACCGTTTTGTCAGCTGTTACCTCGAAATTAAAGACTTGCTTCAACATTCCCTCAACCCTCTCTATGTTTAATAAAGAAAAGCCCTGCCGAAGCAGAGCCGAAAAATAACCTCAAGCTTTCGGCCGAGGTTTCTACTACGTAGATTAATATGTTTTGAACAAATGGCTAATTTGGTCGATAGCTTAGTTAATCCGATTTATTGCTCTCGGTTTAGCGCCGTTAACTCGCTTGATCCACAAGTCCGCCGCCATCTTATGAGCAAATACAAACCGTATGCCATCGTTGTTCCCATTGTCGTTACATGTCGCAACGGACGCTATGACGTCAACGGTCGTGTTTGTCTGCGCTACGTCCCGTACGTCTACATATTCCATTACGCAACTATTAGCAACAGAAATGTTTCTTCGATTGCCGTTTAATGTGGACTTTAACGTTACCGGCTTCGCTTCCGTGCCGTCCGATACAATAGAGCCAACGGATACGGCTTGACCACTTAAAGAAACTGTCGCCCCTTCTTTGATCCGCAATACATTGCACGAAAGACTAGCAAGCGTCGAGATCGCATCCGCATTTACAGTCACCTTATTAAGCGGAACGAGGCCTGCCGTAATTGACGGGTTAGCGCCAGCCATGATAATTTCGAAACCCGCGCCGTTAATGATGGTTAAACCCGTAGCGCTAATAGAAAGATTTCCCGTTAACGTAATGATGGAATTTCCCGCGTTAAGTGTGCGAGCGTTTGAAAAGATTGACAATAGCCCTCCGCATGACACGTTGAATCCATTTAGGTCTAATATAATTGTTTCGAGGGATAAACTACTTGCACATATTAAGTCGCTCAACAATTTAACCGTACCCCCGCCGCCACGGAGCGAAAACGAACCGGGCAAGGCATGCCCGGACATGTCAATATTAATCGTTTCGCCACTCGCAGCGGACGTTAAACATGGTGTCGTTGACAATCCAGTCAATGACATAGCGGGTATTAGCTTGATACCCCCTAAAACGGTCGGACCATACTGCCCAATATCCCATATTGGAGAATTTGTTGCGCCTGTCCAATCTATTTCATTGAAAAACGAGGCTCTATAAAGTTGAGTGACTGTCCTTGAGCCGCTTGTAAACCCTGAATTTGCATTGAAGTACACATTCTCCGCGCCCGATGGGAACGGCGCGCCTCCCGTCCCTCCCGACGTTAAAGACCAATGCACTCTGTCGTGCCAATCACCCGCGCCACCAACCCAATAACGGGAATCTGTGGCGTTAAAAGTAATCCCGGTATTGCCGCTCACGTTAGTTCCTGCGGTTACTCTCAAATACCCCGCGCCCGTCCTCGTAATATCTTGCAAGCTCGAATATGAAACGCCATTGTTCGCCGTTAATGAAATGGTTGCAGGGCTACCCGCCGTCGTAGACTTAATAGTCGTTATTGTGCTTTTGGAAGCTCCGCTCATAATAAGATTGCCGACTGTCGTCGTTGTGCCCGACGTAAAATCATAAATGCAGCCAGTCCTTAACGATAATGTGCTAAATGTATTGCTACCCAATATAGTTACTTTACCATTCGCCGACGTAACCCCGATTATAACTTGATAGTACGACAAACCGGCGAAATTATGCGTCACATCTGTTGATGGAACGCTAGTCCATGTCGCGGTATTAGCTGGCATTGTTAGCCCTGTTGAAGTCATGTTTATAGGCCCGTTTATGGTCATATTGCCACTACCAAGGTTTAATGTTCTCGCCGCTGTTCCTTGACAAAAATATGATGAACCTATCGTTAACCTCTTGTCATTAAGGTTAAACGTCCCGTTCATATGGTTCATCCACCAAAAACTCACATCAGTTTGGCACGTCCAACCTCCGCCTATGCCATTGAAATAAACAGTACCATTAGAGAAAGTTTTGCCCGTCGCGAAACTTAATATCTTGCCAGTTGTCGTCGCTCGCATGTTGATAGTAGCGTTAAGCCCGCTAACGGCCGCAACGCTAGAACCGACTATGAAGCTGCCGTAAATGTTTGCTACCCAGCCGGGGTTAGGATAGGTAAAACTTCCTGTAAACGCTGCTGCATCGAAGTCTAGGCAAGTTAGCGTACCAGTTAACGTAATTGTACCGCCGCCTGAGTTTGCGTCAAATATAGCGTTATCTGCGCTTGTCGGGACGGACGCGCCGCCACTCCCTCCCGACGTTGCAGACCAACGGGACGTATCTGATATTGTCCCCGCGCCGCCAACCCAATAACGATTAGCCATTTATCTGCCGCCTCCTTTAGATCGTTAATACCGTGTAATCTGGGTTAAAGTAAATTACGTCTGCTGTTTCGGCATGCCCGATAACTTGCACTCTATCGCCGGAAGCTGTCGGCAGCGTAGCAGTAATGCCGCCCGCGACTGTAGTCGAAGCATAAAGAACTTGGCCCGGCGTCCATGCCCACGCCGTATTACGGACGTATCCGCGTTTCAGAACCTTTCTCGTTCCGGTTCCCGTCTCTAGACACATGCCGACGACTGGAACTACTGAGTCGGACGTCGCAGCGCCTTTATTATGACCTGTCGGACTTAAATACAAGAGGTCGAAAACGTTACAAGATACAGCCATCGAAACGACTGCTGCCATCCCTTTATAGTTTCCGTTTACCATTCCCGTTATAGTTAATGTCTCTATAATCCCTTTCGCCGTCGTAACCGTCTCGCTAAATGAACCGGCCGAAAGAGAAGCGTGAAGTTCTGCGATTGCGCCAGCTACAACCTTGGATGTGGTCGGAACATTCGCCATGTCGCCAACGTCCACTTTCATTGCAGCCTTCTGTTGGATTTCGGAAAGCACTTTATAAATTCGATTAAACAGCCAGTTCAACCATCCTGCTGGCGGCTTCTCACCCGGCTTCCAACCCTCGTTTTTCTTATATTGAGGTGGCTCGACGCCAGAAGCAACCCATTCCGGCAAGTTCTCATTAAATGACATGTTTTAGCCTCCTAAATAGGTAAGTCAGGCGATGATGCTGGATCGAACACTGCTCCAAGCACGCCGCCTATTGTTTGATCATTATCAGCAAGTCCCTTTTCGTTATCGAATTCCTCTCCATCACTCCCCAATTCAAACGTACCTGTTAACTCGATTGCACCTACACGAACGCCAGCTGCAACAGTCCGTTGTACGATGCGAGCAAACTGCATAGGATTCATCCCCACGGCATTAAGCCGATCGATAGGAAGCTGAATCAAAGAGATTGTTGCAGGTTCAGGCGCGTAAGGGTCGTTATACATTTCGGAAATTTTAATTTCCTTGTACTCGACATTCAGCGCTGTTGCGAGTACGTGAATAATGGTATTAATATCGCCTGTCGATAGATTCCGAGCGATCTTCGATTTAATTAAAATGCGGTAAACTTCGTCCGGCGTCGCTCCGCGTGGCTGGACGACATTTTCTCCGATACGGTCCAGCGTTGTTCCCTCGGCTTGGTCAATATCGCGCCAATCACGGACCTTGTTTTGTACCGCTTCTAGCTTTGCGAGTTGGTCACTCACGATGCCAACGAGCTTGCCGATATTGCTGTTTGGCAATTTAACAAACACGTCTGTTAGACGTTTGAGCATTTCAAGCTTTGTTATCATCCCTCCATCACCTCAATGAGAGCAAATGAAGTTTGCGCGACCTGTTGTTGCGCAATAACTACATTTGTTGACTGCCACAATTCGCCGTCAGCAGATAGCTCGATCGTTACGTCTTCGACACCCGGCACGCTGTAAGCTGCTGCAATCATCCGTGAGAACACTACGTCTTCGCCCATATTTAGCCCAACGTAGAGCTGACCGGTGACGTCCTCGCCTCCGATATACTTCACGAAAGCAGATTTGACATCTCCTGCGCCGCCTGCTGGATACTTTGCATTTGTGAGGACAGTTGCGCGTATATAAATGGTAACCTCCTCGGCATAACTAAAACGCATAAGGTGTTCGTTTCCCGATAAGTCATTCACTGGAACGCTTACTTGCCCGTAAGGCTCAATTCCAGCAGCCTTCTTGTTTAAGATGGTTTGACCAATGGCATCCGGCATGCCTCCAAGTACATAGGCTTCAAAAGAAGAAGGAGGTCTTCCGGCAGCATCAACAAATTTCGTGTAATTCTCAATCACAACCGCAGCACGGACGCCCTCTGTTTGTAGCAATCCGCTTCGAATACTATCCAGCGTTCCTGCTCCGCTTCCTGCTGCCGATAAATCCCATTTATCACGAAGTTCTTGGTCCGTTTCATTTTCCAAGCCGCCGGATGTTGGCGATACGTTGGTGACAGCTATAATGTCAGAATCGGGGTTTGCCACAATTGAAATAGAACCAGCGCCGACATTTCCGCTTAGACCGGCCTCGTCGGCCTTAATCGTGGCGGTCGCAGTGCCGCTACTGTTAATCACGACTTCGTTCGTCGTTTCAAAGTAAATACCCATGGTCGTCATTGCGCGGAATCCTATCGGTATGACCTTTCCCTGCGTGCCCGTAATCAACAATTGTCCCGTTGCACGCTGAGCCTGCCTCCGCGATATTCCGACATATGGGGTGATTTTGTCTAAGCTGCTACCAGTAGCAGCATTTTTGTGCGCGCTATTGTAGACATCCTCGGAGTTCTGCCAGAGCTTAGCTAAAAACCAAGCGAACAAGCGCAAGATGATACCTAGCGGTGATCGTTCGGAGGTGTTTACTTTTTCACCAAACGCCTCGCGCGCTTTTTCTTCCATTTCAGAAAAAATATCTGCGAATCTCTCCCGTTTAAAACCGGTCTTATCCAATCCCATCCGTGATAACCTCCTCTCCATCTAAAATCGCGCCGTCTGTTCCCATTGCGCGAAAGGTTATCGTTAACGTGCGGTTGGAGCGGTTGCTTTGGAATGATATTTCCTCGACAGAGTGAATCCGCGGCTCTTGCATCAACGCTTCTCGTAACTCTTCACGCATAGCATCTTCGTTAGGCTGCTTTCCTGTGAAAATGTCCTGATCGATTCCCATCTCCGTATTAAGAAACCACTCCCCTTTACTTGTACCGATGGCGATCCGGCAGCATTGTGCCAGTTCTTCGTCGCCATCGATTACAACTAATTCGTGATTTTCAAACACGAGATCGCCACCCTGTAGTTTTAAAGACTCCATGGAAACACCCCTATAATAACAGCGTCGTTATGATCGTGCGTTCGATTGCTATCTGTTCGAACGACTTTTCCTGTTCGGGCATTTTTGATTTCCCGATCCGCACAAAGGACCATGACAACATCCCCTGTCTGTAAGGCCGGACGGTAAACCGTAGGAATAGTCGAGCCGCCAGCCAACCAACGTTGCCCAAGTGCTGGTACATTTTGAATGATGGCAGGGGTTTCATCGGTCGTTCGAATGAGGGGCTGCACACTAGCAAGACCTGTCCCGCTATCGAAAGAAGTGACCACGCAAGGAAACGCAACATGGATCTGGCTTGCCATCTTCTGCCCCCAACTCGTAAGCATTTTGGCTAATGCTGCAGCCGGGTCCGCTTGCTTCATAGAACCACCTCCATCTCTGTTGTGAAGTCCCCTGAATTACTAAAGCGGTGCGATCCCTTTCGAACGTACAGGCGACCGCTAAACGCTGAACAAGCTAAATCGATAACAGATGCTGTCGTAATTCGATACTGCAACTGAGATTTTGCATTATAGCCCTTGCTGCCGTCACTATCGAAGTACTCGGGTGAGCCAATCAATCCGGTATCGACAGATAAACGAAAACGGGCATCCGCGCCCTTCCGAAGATTTCTCACATAGAGCTTTCCTTTGTTGATATAAGCCTCCGTTTTGCAGTCAGCGGCGACATCGGATAAAATTTTGGTCACTTCGCCCTTAGCGGTGTATCCCTCGCTATAGCGGTAATCTTGCACCAAATCAAACTGAGCAATAGGGAGCCCGATATGCCGGGCCATATCTTTCATAATGTAACTGGCAAGTGTACCGGCAGCGTACGCCTTCTCCGTCAACTGCCGCTTTGAAAGATCCTCTGCATCCATCACGTAGATCGTCGTTACCTTCTCAGAGCCTTCACGCACGGTTTTCACTTTGGAAATAAAACCATGCAGAATTACACCGACATCGCCGCGATAGCCAGCATTGATGATCAGCGTTTGATTAACCTTCAATTGCTGGACGGTCGTAGCAGCCAAATTCCAAAGTTTAATCTCGCTCTCGTTCGGGAGCGGATCGTTATCAAAAGGAATCGTCCCTTCCATGGTGTACAGATCGTTTGAGAATTTCATGTGGTTTGTCATGATTTCGATTACTCGCCCGAAGTTAGCCATCGCCATCACCTTCATACAAAAATAAAAACACGCTCTCGGAAAGCGTGTTCCATGTTACCGTCTGACTATTCTCCGATTCATCATAGGGGATGATCGGGACAGCGGGAAAGCGATCATCTAGAACATCGCCAAATACCTGTACACCGTAGACAAGCTTCTCGCCAACAGCAAGCGTCTCGCCATCCCGTTCCAAATCCACTGTGAAAAAATCATACTCTTCGTTATAATGCACTTCAAAAGTGAAGGTTACTTCCTTGAGCGAGATATCAAAACGGTATGGAATCAGTTCTTTTTCAATCGGTATATACTCCAATCCACTCACTCCTCCGCCCATGGACTTCCTGCTTTGAATTTAACCTTCTTCGGTGCATCATCCTTACTACCTTTATCACTTGATGCAGGTTTCGTGCTCGCTTTCGTGCTTTTGGTCTGTTTGACTCCCGCATTCACGATTGGTGCTGCTTGCGACTTAACAGCAGGCGGAAGATTATCGACGTAGGAACGCTTTGCCGTTCGCACTTCCTTTAAACTCATCGAGAAGCTAAACCCGTTAGCGACTTTGTAATCATGCTTGGTTGAAAAGCTGGTGATTAGACCTGTAAAAGCGTTTCGACCCACATACTTTATAAGCGTACCGGTGCGCATCGCTGTGCGAAGCATCTCGCGGATTTGAGCGGCGTCATCACCTACGATAAAGCCGCTTATCGATAGAGTGCTTGGTTTGCGCTGGACATGGTCAGTCAAATCAATGCCTGACTCAACCGGTTGTGACGCAATATCCACTTCATAGCTCGGCGTTTCTTCCTCGACGAGCACGTACTGACCATTAAGCTTAGCCATTAAATCACCTCAACGATCCCCATCCGGCGGAGAGCAGATTCAACGGCATCTGCAATCGCTTGTTTAATCTTGGCTTCTACATCCGTATCGATTTGCGCGCCGGAAACATTGCCCTTTAAATCCATGGACAAGTCAATTTCTAAACGCTGTGCACTCCCGGATCGAGCTGGCGCAGATTCCGGTGTATACGTTGAAGCAGGAGCTGCCGACCATTGTTGCGGTGCAGTTATTTCCTCCGCCAAATCATTCGATGCGAGAGAAACCATTTTTTTTGTATCAGAAATGCCATCCGCTAATCCTTCGCCTGTGTAAAACCCGACTTCCATCATCACGCGCGAAGGCGAGTGGATACCAAGAAAGTCCTTGATTCCGCCTGTAATGCTACCGGCGATATCTTTGACTTTATTTACGACGACGTCCTTCATATTTAAAATGCCATCAATCAAGCCCTGTATGATGTTCATACCGATTTCCTTTAAATTGATGCCTTTGAAAAAGCCGACAATGCGATCCCATATGCTTTTAATCGTGTTCCAAATGGAATTGAAGGCAGATACCGTGAACCCTTTGATCTCATCCCAATATTTTATGATAAGGGCAACGGTCATGCCGATCGGTCCGGTCAAAACAACGAGGATCGTCAGCCCCCATTCTTTAAAGAAAGCAACAACGCTATTGAATATCGCGATGACGCCTGTCTTAAATAATGCCCACTTCTCCTGTAACCACGGACCAATGCTTCCCCAGTTTTTGAATATGAGGATTGCAGCAACGATAACTGCAACGATAGCAGCCACGATCCACGTAATTGGATTAGCCCAAAACGCCGAATTCAGCGCCCATTGTGCAGCTGTCATCGCCCAGGTCGCTACTGTTGAAATACCCATGACAACCTTTTGTGCGGTCCATGCTGTTGTCGTGGCCGTAATGGAAGCTACCGTCGCCCATCCCTGAATCGCGTACTTGACCATCGAAACAATGAACTTGCCTGTAAGAATGGCAGCCGTTTTCGTGGACGCAACACCCGTTTTAACGATGCCAGCAATAAAGCTGCCTGTCATTTTAGCTCCGCTGATTGTCGCCTGCACACCTGTTTTAATAATCGCAGGAAGGAATATCGCTGTAATGACTCCGGCCACTGCAAGAATGGTCGTCTTGTTCTCATCGATCGTACTCGTAAAATCTTGGAACGCTCCGACGGTTTGATCTTTGAAAGCTAGTATTGCTGGCGTAACTTCAACAGCCTTATCATATAGAAATTGGACTGACCGCCCCGCGATGTCCAACCCTTTGCCGAGTACATTTCCAATGACATCGCCAACCGCAGCGATCTGAGGTTGATGTCCAGCAATCCACGCGCCAAACTTATTCAGATAAGGCAGCAGCTTTTGCCCGATTGGTATCAAAATACCCGTTTCAATATGACGCTTGAAAAATTGAACCGAATCGCCAATGCTCGTAAAACTATTGTAGAGATTAGCCGCTGATCCTTTACTCTTATCGAAGCCGGTGTTCACGTCATCTAGCGCGCTGAATGCCTTGACACCTAGTTCCTCGAACATGGTTCCAAAGAGACCCACACCAATCGTGTTCTGCTCGATCGGATCAGCTACCTCCGACACCATCGATACAATGTCCTTGAATGCTTGCTTCGCTTCTGGACCACCTTTAGAGAAGGTTTGCATCATTTTTTCGGCATCCAAACCAAGCAATTCAAAGGATGTCTGAGCCGTGCCGCCAGCTTCGATGGAAAGGATAGAAAATTCGTTCATGGCATCGCCAAGTAAGTCGGTGTTTCTTGCCCCGGCTTTCAGGCCATTTTCCATGTATCCGAGTGTGTCCTCCATGGTAAAACCCATGCTGGCGAACGCCTGCGAATACTCGTTAATGGAATCCAACATGTCACCTTGGGTATCTACTCCGCGTGTCTGTCCCTGTGTGAGCAGGTTAAAAGCTTCCGTACTTGTGACCCCGAAGTTATTCATCGCCACGCTAACGCCTGCAATAGACTCCGTCACGTCACCGTCAAACGTTCTTGCATAAAGCATGGCTTCACGCGATGCGCTTTCCAAGGCGACGCCCGTCAGCCCTGTCGCCTTGGCAACGGCACTGATTGAGCCTCCCAAGTCTGCCCAATCCTCACCAAAGTTTTGGTTGTAGAGTTTTTTCGCAATTTCCCTTGTTTCTTCCATTTGCGCTGTTGTCTGATCGGTTGTCAGTTGCACATGCGACATCGCGCTCTCATATTCTGATGCGGCAGTTAAAGCCGCTGCCCCAATGCCGACAGCTACGGCGGCCGCTGCAAGCCCTAGCCCAACAACGCCTTTTGTTAACTTGGAAATTTTACTATCTGCATCGCTGATGCCTGCTGTATTCATTTTGAAACCAACTGCAAACATCAGATTGCCTATTATTCCGCCAGCCACTTGTAATCGCCTCCCTAAACAGCAAAATAGACGCCACGATGGACGTCTATTTCTTCTTGCTAAGCGCCTTCTGCTGCTCGATATGGATGTCTAACGCGGCATTTGCTTCCGCGATATCATCATCATCCATCAGGTCTAAATCACTGTACGAAATGGACATGTCCGATAACAGCAAGCGCCATATATGCCAGTTGCTGCGCGCGCGTTCCTTAGCCTTCTGTTTCGATATCGCCATCGCTTTCCTCGTCGTCTTGACCTGTAATGAAGTTGAATGCTTTGATTACGACTTCATTAAGCTCGCCATAGGATTCAAAACTTTCAATACGAAGCTTCGGCTCAACAACGACATGCTGGAGCATTTCATCCGCTAATTTTTCGTCAGACGGAACGCCATGCTTGTTTTTTACGCGATCCGTAATTTTCGTTACCGTACGAACTCCCGGATGCTGGAGCAAGTAGCTTGTTCCGCTTTTTGTCTCGATTCTCTTCTGTTTATAATTACTCATTTTCATCATTCCCTCTCTGTTTTCGAATGTTATTAGTTAAAGGCCATATCCATGCATTGGAACTCGTACTCCCGATCTTCCGCTTCATTGCCGTACGATCGAGCGGCTGGCTTCTTGACGAATGCTTGTGTCACTGTGACGATTTCTTTCGGCGGTCCAGCATTAATGATGGTAATAGGAACGAGCTCGCCTGTGTTGGCAAGCTTGTCCAAATAGGCGACGTGCGGACTGGTCGGCAGCAACGTGACTGTTGCTGTACCTAGCGGATTATTTAGCTTTGTGCGAATGGTATCGCCTTGCGCGCCTACCTTCACCTCAAAATTATCCTCGTCCTTCTCAATTTCGACCATAGACTCAGCAAAGCCGGTTAGATAAACACCTTTGACAATGACACTAACGGCCTTGGAATCATAAGTTGTTGCTTCTGACATCTAAATCCCTCCTTAGAATCGAATTGAACCGCGAATCGTAGTTTCATGGATAGCACCGGCCAGCTCAAACCAAAACGTACCGTCATTATAGACACGAGCTTCGCGATCTGCCGGATCGACTTCCGCACGGCCTTTGAATGTCGTACCGAATAGCGGAAGACCCTCCGCGTCAGCGGCAATCATTCCTTGATTGAATGCGCGTTGCAGAACAGTCCGTACAACACTTTCGATTTGCGCAATCCCGTTGTCGTCAAAGCTCACTTTCGGGGCATTGTTCAGCAAGGTTTGCACGCCATGCTCAATATTGAATTTGATATAATCTTTGGAATGAATGATATCGATGTACTCACCGGATAACGTTTTGCCCTCACTGGTCTGATTCTTTCCAGCTTTCGTGACATACGTATTGGCGCCGGCCGCGTGGATGTTATTCAGCTCCGTTCCGGAAATATCCATCGGTGCGATGCCTGTTAACGTCTTGAATTTCCATGTTACTGAACCGACTGGCGCTGAACCGGTTCTTCCGATCCAAGCTGCCTCTGGATAGTTCGCGATATTGGCGTGATAGATTACCGTCGATCGGCTGTATCCCGCTCCTTTAAGGACACCGACATCAACTAGATCATCCGATCGAACGAAGTATTCACGCGTATTATCTTGATCGATGGCCTCCGCGATCTCACCGATGTCATCAAGGTCTGCTGTCGTGGTAACGAGGAAATACCAGTCCTTCGTAAAGGCGATCTCCAGCACTTCGGCTAGTGTCTGTTCGGTTTCTCCCGTTTTTCGGCACATGATTGCAATCTCAGCTGGCGAATCATCGCCTTGATTCAGCAGCGCGAAGGCTGCCTTATATTCCTCCGTTGTTGGAGCAAAATCCACCTTTACCCCTTCCAAGTCCACGTATGTTTTATACGGCGAACCTGCAGCGCTTGCACCTAATATAAGCGGCTTCCCGAACCCCAGCTTAGGCGTTGGGCGCTCGATGTCAATAATGACATTTACATCCTTATTCAATTGACTCCACTCCTTTCAAATTGATCGACTCGAGAGGCTGTAAGACCTGTTCGATTCGATTTGTCGTTCGAAATTCGACATCAAATCCATTCCGACGCTCCCACTCATCCCCGATTTGGATATCACGGTTTTGTGAAGCGCCGACATTGACGACGACCAGCCCTGCTTCATCCTTTAGAAGCCAGTGGCCTGCCGTTAAAAACCAATCCCGCGCTCGGTTCGCTTGGGTTACACTGTCTAAACGATCCGTTGCGTAACTTTGGAAGGACACGCTAAGCGAGACAGGGCCAGATTGAATGAGGCGATCTCCAATCACCTCAGTAGCCATGTGCCCGATGGGGCTTCCTTCGTCCGTAAAGTCGTAGGTCATGAACGGATAAGGCGGCACTTTGCCGATCCCATTCATTTCAATGACACTGACATTCAAATGCTGAGACAGTCCTTCAACCATCACCTTACGGATCTGTTCGAATGGGATCATGCGTGCTCACCCGCTTCAATTGATATTCATTCACATTGCTATAACTGTTCCAATCCGTGACCGGTGAAACCGTATACTGCCTTCCGCCGTGTTCGATTACATCACCGGCTTGATGACGATGTGTCGTGAACAACATTCGGTCATCTTCGGTATAACGTCCGCCGTCGAGCTGCAACAGTTTTTCACCGATCGGCTGAATAGATCCGCGTAGCGGAACGCGCTCCGGCAGCGGACGCTGATATACGCCAACAGAATCATATGAACCTTCGCTTGGGCGAATCAGTATATACGGTAGTTCGTACTTGCGTAGGATACCGCTGAATCGAAACCGCATAGCTACCTCCTCCGTTTCGGAACAACGACAAAGACAATGGAATCTCGCAGTTCCTTGTCTGCGACTAACAGTTTTTTACCGGCTTTGCGACTTGCGTATATCGCTGAAAGACCGGGTTGTTTGATACGATCGAAGTTTTTAATGGTCTTTGACTGACCGATCTCACCAATTTCATCAAGTAAGGATTCTACCGATCGTTGTCCAAGCGCTATTTCTGTGACGCCTGTACGGACAAGCTTGCTAATAGCCGCCTGTGCTTTTTTCTTTCCTGTGCCAATGAATGATCGCGCTGGAATATTCATTTTCACACTGCCGTATTCATGAACACCTGCGATCATGGCAAGCTCTTCGCTTCCCTGCATGCCGATATGGACCTCTTTTCGTGTAAGAGGTCCTATTCGGTCTAGCAGTAAGGAGAGATCCATATCCCCTGTTACCGTCACATTTGCGCGCCTGTAACTTGTCCGGCGGCTCATATCCAGCGCCCCACATATGGCGTTATGAGTGAAATAACGGCGGACGGCAAACTCTCTTTTTCATCCGCATAGGTAACATTGATATTACCTACCCGCTCCGATTTGACACCGGGCTCCCGCAGCAAGGTTTGAGCATACAAAAGACAAGCAAGTTCCAGCGGTTCGGGGAGTGTTTTTGGAACATCCTCTGTCGCAGCGTCCGGCAGCACATACCCACCGATATAAGTCACTTTGATGTTGTGCTCACCGCTCGGCCAGCCACACGAGCGGTATAACCTGCCTTCCTCCAAAATCTCATATCCTATCACGGACAATTCACTAACGGAATGTACCGGATAGTTTCTGAGATTAACATATTTGGAGAATGAATCGCCGCTCAGTTGTTCCGTGTAGGATTGCTTTCGGAATTGTCGTTTGCAATATTGCTCTATGGCTGCTGAAGCTACTGCGATGTGTAGCGTGAGAAGATCGTCTTCGCTTGTATCCTCTAACGGCATTTGCAACACGCCTTTTAAGCGTCCGAGAGTCGTCAACATGGCTTACTTACTCTTGGCAATGATACCCACGCCGCTCAGCGCGGCAAGGATTTCATTTTGTTTAGTGGCAATGTCTTCTAGCGTTGCCTTAGATGGATCTGCGTGTTTTGCAATCGCAGCCGCTTGCTTGCCGTTGGCTTTTATCTTTCCGGTTGGCAATATGTCCAGCTCACCGCCAACGACAAACCGCTTGCCCTGATCCGAATAATTTTGGGTTGAATTACTCATCTCATTTCCTCCCTCAAGAGGGGAACGAGTCCCCTTTTTCTATGCGATTGTCAGTTGCCCGTAAACAACGGCTTCTTCATCGAAGTTCTGAACGTCCTCGCGCTGAATAGCACGTACATCCGTCGAGTTGCGGCCGAATGATTTGCCTCCAACGTTCGTTGATGCAATGGAATATTGTTGGCGGTCAAAGAGTACGATCGCTTCCTTCAAGTCACCGATGATGATTGGCGCTTTCGTCGCAACGGTTGGCAACCATTTGTTACCGATAACGACAACCGGCTTGCCGAACAACAGCTTCTGGGTAGGTTGTGTTGGGTTAGGCTGCAGCATGGCACGACCATCGCCGTCCTTTTGCTGGTCCAAGAAGTTAAAGCCGTCTTGGTTCGTCAGAATAATAGCGCCCAAGCTGATCGAAGGATCGAGCGTGACATTCAGCACCGTCTTAATGGCGTCAAGATTCGGCATCGCTACTTTCGCTTTCAGTTTCAGCAAATCTAAAATCAATTTGTTTCGCGTAACAACCGATTTCTTAGCAATCCACTTGGCAAGATACTGCATGAGGTTCTGATCGGTGTCCTGCAGCAGCGTGTTGGAAATAGGAAGAATGCCGCCGCGGTCTTTAATCGCATAGGTGATCGGTTTAAACTTCGGATTATCCATGTCGTCCAGATCCGTCAATTCATTGATATCTGCAAACGGTGTAATGTCTGCATTCGTTTCAATAACCCTTGATCCTGAACGAGCGGTCACCGGCTCAACCGTAACCAGCGTTTCGAGCGATACAAACTGACGTTTCAGTTCATGAATCATCGTTTGGATATCCTGCGGCACGATCAGTCCGCCGTCTTCGCCTACGCTACCTTGCATGCCAGCGCGGAGCTCTTCTACAGCACTGTCCACAAGCGCCCGCTCTTCTGCATTCAGTGGCTTATTTCGAAGTTCCTTTAGGAATGCGTTGCGGTATTGCGCTGCTTTATTGGCTTCATCCGTGCGTTGCTCCGGTTCTGCTGGGTTGGTTTGTCCTGGAGCATCCAACTCGCGCATCTCGACCATCAGATCAATTTGACTGCGCAAATTCTTCGCTGCATCTTTCGCTGCTCGTGCTTCTACCATCTTGCCTTCACCCGCTAAGGCGCGTGCTTCTTCCAATTTTGCTGCCAGCCTTTGGCGTAATTCGCGTTCTTTCTCGTCCATAGTGAACCTCCAATAGATTTATTTTGGAAATAAAAAAAACCGACATTCTAGCCAATGGCTAACAGGTCGATTTCGAATAACAATATTTCATTTTCAAGCTTTCGCTGCTCTTTCGTCGTGATGCCCAGCCCTTCAATGCTCCGCTGGTCCACTTCACTATCTGGGTATGCGGGAAACGGCGTTGGAGAAACTTCAAACAGATTAACGTCTAGGAGCGTTCGTTCATAAACGTCTTCCTCTTTCAAATACTGCCATGCATCCGAACGAACATTGAACCCGAAGCTCATCCCATCGACATCGCCCCGCTGTATCGATTCAAATGCATCTCTTCCCCATGTGCTGTTAGGTAAATCAATTTCAAAACGCAGTCCGGTATTGTCTTCGTAAAGGCGCAACGTGCTATTTTTACTCGAACCAAGAACGAAATCGCTACGATGATTCCATAAGGCCTTAATCGTATTTTCTTGCAGGCTTCGAAGGAAAGCTCCTTTGGCTACTCGCTCATAAAACTCGCCCCAAATTAATTGGCTGCGCTGGTTGAATTTAACGACATAACCTGCAATGCCAAGTGTTTCCCCTTCTTCAATCCCGCTTCGAATTTCAATCTTATCCGTATGCAGATATCGAACTTCCTTATCTCCCAAATTACTCACCTCCTTCCGGGGACTTACCTAATCCAGCTTTTAGCGCTTGGTATTGGTCCATCTTCTCAAGATTCACGTAGTTCAGGCTGACGAAATGCTTATCGCCTATCTCGCCAATGTTGTCCCGCTCCTCCAGCTCACGCACTTCGTTAATGGTGTACGCGCCCATCGCGATCATCTCGCGATAGTAAGCGGCTCTACTTGTGCTGTCTCCTCGAAGTTCACCGGAAACATTGTACTTGATGTAATAACGTTTCCGCTCCAGCTCCGTGAATAGTTTGTAATCACATTCCTGTTCCCAGTTAGTGATGATCGGCTGCAGCGTACTCTTCACGTACTCAAGTGATTGGTTTTCCATGTTGGAGAATTTCACATCGGTCAGTCCGAGCTTATAGCCCGGCACTTTGTAAATCTTCGCCACTTCCATGATGCCGAACTTGCTTGTCTCAATGAACTGCGCATCATTAAGCGGCATGCCAAGGTTCTGATACTCCATCCCCGCATCGAGAATCGCGATTCGATGCGCATTGTTCAAGCCGGAATTTGCTTTCTGCCACTCGTCTCGCGCCTTATCCTTCGCCGGCTTATCCAGCGTTCCGCCTCCGGGAATCTTCAATATGCCCCGCGTGGCCGTGCCGTTAGAATAAAACGAGCCTAGGAATTTACGTTGAGACTTTTGAACACCAAGCTCTTCGCGGATTACCGAAATCGGCGTAATACCCTTTAGGCCGCTTTTACTAATCCCTTTAAAATGGAGGACATCATAATGCTTGAGCTTGCGTACCTCTCCGCTTGGCAATGTCGTAACGTACCAAACCTCACCCGTTACCGAGTCGATATGGACATCCGTCTTCGATGGATCAAGCGGCCATAACGCTTTTGGCATGCCGTTGTATGGTCCGCTTGTTTCCCATTCAATGTTTGCGTACCCGTTTCCCCATACCGTGACATGCACCTGCATAAGCTCCTTAAAGACGTAGGCGCTCATATACGGGTTCGGACGCGTACCGAGTAACTTTGACACGGGATGACTGCTGTCGCGCTCTATGCCCCCGCCACGCTTCTTAAATACTTGAATCGGGAGCTTGCCGATATCCCCTCCAAGAATGGAGGCGCACGTATACACGTTGCTATTCAACAATGCGCTGTCATTCGTAATAATTTCGCCACTAGCCGTATTGGACACGCCAAATAGATCGAGCAACCATTGTGGCGGAGATAACAAACCGCCTTCCGATGATCGTCGATCCCATAAACGTTGTATAAGATTCCTTCTTTTCATAGTTCACCTCCCCGCTAGAAGGAAAAGTCCGCGTTCATAATGTGCTCGTTTAGATCGATCTTACCGGCGCCCACCATTGCTCGAACCATTGCATTAATGATGGCCGCAATAAGGTCAATGCGCTGGCTGTCGTCCTTGTGCTTTTTGGACAACTTGATATTGCCGTTGTTGTCCGATACCTCAACCGCATTCGACAAGCACCATGTAAGAAGAGGGCTGCCGTCATGGACGATGAGACCTTTGAGCACGAGCTCTCGGAAAAACTTGGTTGGCTCGCTAAGTGTCTGTACGCCTTGGCGTATCTCTACACGTTCGTACCCTTCCGCTTCAAGCTGCTGCGTGAAGTGCGAAGCGTTGTAGGGATCGTAGCAGACCTCCTTGATAAACCATGCTTCATCTTGTTCACGCTGTTGGATGTGAGCTTTGATAAAACTGTAATCAACGACCGATCCCGGTGTCAGCGTGCACCAGCCTTCTTCTTTCCATTGCCGGTACGGCACTCTGTCACTGTGCTCATGCTTCGTCGCTGTCTCCTCTGGCATAAAGCCGTGTGCGGTAACCGCATATCGACCGTCAGGCAAGCGGAACACATAACCCGAAGCCGTCAAATCCGTTGTCTTCGATAAGTCGAGACCGTTCCACGTTTCAAAACCACGAACCAAATCGAAAAAAGCGTCCCGCGACACGGCGAGCACTTTCCATTTGTCCATGATGCCGGACATGTATTTGTTTTCACTATCTGACTGCCAACGATTAACCCGCTTCGTTAAAAACTCGCGTATTTTAGCGGCGTCACCTGAATTATAAGCCTCATCGTGTTCGGCACGAATTTGCGCGCGCAACTCGCGTGAATATTCGTTGTCGTCCTGCAAGATCGGATTCGCCTTTACCCAAGTGGACTCGTCATGAGGATCGTCGCCCTTCTCAAGCTCACGAATCATGCAGTAGTACGTTTCGTTCATCGGGATTTCGCCGCGTAACATCTTGCAAAGAACATCGTACTCTCGCTTGCATGGACTGTTCTCGGAATCCTTTCCCGCCGTGCTAATAATTTGCATGAGTGACTGCAGCCGTTTACCAAAGCCAGAATAGGAAACGTCGAGAATCTCAGAAGTAGGATGTGCATGATACTCATCGATGATGACTAAGCAAGGAGCACCGGAGTCCTTATTCTTCGTGTCTTTCGATAGAGGTCTCATCCAACCACCGCGAGACTTATGCTCGACGTACGTTTTCTTGATGTTAAGCCTCTTCGAAATGTCTGGGCTGTTCTCGCCCATCTTAGCAGCGTCAAGCCATACCCGCTTAGCCTGCTGTTTATCGACGGCAGCGCACTCCACTTCGGGGCTGTCTTCATATCGTTTACGTGACGGATCGCCCGGCGGATAGATGCAATCGCCCATCATGCCGTAAAGGGCTAAGCCGGACATCTCGGTTGATTTAACATTCCCTCTCGCCCGCATGTGAAAAGCTTTACGGAAACGCCGCTTACCTGAATCCATATGAACCCAACCGTAGACGCAACCAATGTCGAACTTTTGGAACGCCTGCAGCTCAATTAATTCACCACTGAACGGGCCTCGTACATGGCGGCAACAACGTTCGAACCAATCAAATACGCGATCAGCCCTGCTCTCGTCAAATACGTACGGGAAATCGTCGGTCGCCTGTCGTTGCAAATCGTTCAAGTGCCGTCTACAAGCAAGAAACTCCATTTCGCAACTCGGACGAATACCGAGTACGATCTCGGCAGCGTAACGGGTTGTTGGATGCAGGTCCGTCCAATCGATATCTGTATCAATCGAAGAGGTCTGCATTCTCATCATCCTTGCCGTCAGCTTGCTTCTTCGCTAGTCGAGCGCGTGCCTCCGCATTAAGCCCCAGCTTGTTCGAGTACTGGAGAGCGATTCCCGAATAACGTTGGCTCATTTGTACATAGGCGTTAGGTACTTCTACTCCCGACTTGTTCGTTTCCGTATAGCCATGCGTATCTATCAGCCGGTTCATTTCCTGAACCTTAGAAACGGCATCACAGTAAATGCCAAGGACATCTTCGTCCACTTTATCCAGCACGCCGAATTCTTCCATATCTTTGACCGTTTTTCGCCATACTTTTCGAGCGGTATCGTCGAGCCAGTCAGGAATTTTTAACTTTTGCTTCTTTTTTCGCTCGAATTTATTGGCTGCTTCTGTTCGAGATTCGACTTCCTTCTTCGTCCAGTTTTTACCGCCGCCTTTCCGACCGACTCGCATATGCTGAAAATTAATTACAGAATTACCCATTTTAATCCCTCCCTTCATTCCCGATTCATCGACGGGGACATTTTTTTGCAATCGAGTCCCCCGCGGTCACTTTCTTATTTTTTTTTTTTTTTTGCTTACGGGGGGCTTGATAAAATAAAAACAACAACCATTATAGGTTGTCGTTTTTATTTCTGATATCAAACATAGTCATATATATTATTGAGAAATCCAAACCGAAATTTAAACTATTGAACCGTTCAGCAAACTCTAAACTATACTCAAATGGTTCAGGAGTTGAAACAAATACTAGTAATTCATCTTTAATATCTGATGAGTTTAACAAAGAGATGTTAGTTACTGGATGATCATAATATTTTGTTATCATCAACCGAATATGATCCAGTACTTCATTATCTGCAGGATCAAAACGAGTCCCAATTAAAGGATGGTGTAATTTTACTTTGACGAAATATAAGTGTGATTTATCTTTAATCTTAGTATTGTAATAGAATTTTTTAACTGTATTCTTTGAGAATATTTTATTTTTCTCACTTAAATCATCGTCCGTCTTCTTTACATCAACAATTTCTTGTATTGCTCGTTCTACATTCTGAGGACTCTCTTCAATAGACAAATGTGATTGAGCATATTTTAGAAATTGTTCTGTTTGATACATATAAAAAGTCTTCCCACTGCTAACATTACTAAATTCTTGTATTAAATCAGGTTGTGGTCCGCAATTTCTACCATTAATGATTTTCCACCAATCTGGTTTTTTGTCATCTGTAACTAATATTACTGATTTTACGTCTTCACTTTTCGAAAGTTCTAGTATCTGCGTCCAGTAGACATAATCACCGTATTCATTCTTGTATTGTAATCCATCATAATACGAAGTCTTATCTTTTTTATCTTTACGGTCCTCGTAACCAGGTGGTACTTTGTTATTGAACCTCAAATTTCCTACTTCATAAATTGATTCAAGCTCATCTTGCGTGTACTTACGACCAATCTTATTACCAATAGTTTTAGATAGGTCATCCTTAACCTTTAATAAGTCAGGATGACTACTTTTCTGTTCATCCAACTTTTTTTTGATTGATTCAAAAGTCGAGTCTAAATCTTGAATAATACCACTAACATCAATATTAGAATGCCTTAAATCTTTTAATTCTGTTTTTTGATCTAAGAAACGTTTTTCAATAGATAGTCTTAAATCGTTATATTTATTTTCTTGCTCAATGATTTGTTTTTGGAGATGTAAATGATATTCAACTGCGACATGATAAGGAATCCAAATTCGATCACTAATAATATTAAGTACCTTTAAGAGTAAATCCCTTGATTCGCTAGGATATCTAAAAAGATTTAATAATGAATTTGTGTCAAAAATAAATGTACATTCCCGCCATAGCGTTTTGAATTCTTCTTCATTTGGTGAATAGAAACCAGAAAACTGTTCTTTCATCACATACACACCTTTTCTTTCAAGTGTGCTGATTATACCATTTTATCCCACACACTTCTAGAAGGTTTATTTCCAAATCCTCCATCCTCTACTACAGTTTTAGTATCGTGACAAGGTTTACAGAGCGCTTGCCAGTTGTCACGCTTCCAGAATAGAACCTTATCGCCTTTGTGAGGAATAATATGATCCACAACAGTCGCCTCAACTACAAGCCCGCAAAGAAGACACTGCACGCATAGTGGATGCTTCTGCAAGAATCCTATTCGTTCTTTCCTCCAGTAGCTGTCATAACCTCTCTGTGCAGCAGTACCACGATAGCGATCATATCCCCTAGCTTCCTTTGCATGCACCTCACAGAAACGCTCTCTTGTAAGATTGCTGCACCCTACTTTTAAACATGGTTTCATAGGCGCTAACGGCATATTCCCACCTCTTTTATTCCCATGATATACGAACACTTTGTGTCCGTTTGAGTTACCCATAATGGACATTGTGTCAAACTCGGGCACAAGCTATTTCTCTTACAGCCACGAGCTATACGATCATTTATAAAATTCAGTTACACCTACCCGCAATATGGCGAACTCGGCCAATTTTAAAGTTCTTCATCGAGCTATCCATTGTCTCTTGTAACTCCCCAATATAGCGTAACGTGATCTTCTCTGAAGAGTGGTTAAAATGGTTCATGAGGAGCGCGATATCCTTATATTGTCGATAGTGGAAATAACCAAATGTCTTCCTAAGAGTGTGACAGCCGATCTCATCAAGATGGAATTCGTTAGCGATATCTCGCATGATCTTGTATGCCATTGAACGGCCAATCGGTCTATTAATACCTTGCCTGCTTTGAAACAGGTATTCGTGCGGCTGCATCTTCTCGACATAGTCTCGGATTGCTTGCTTCAATTCAGGAGTGATCTTGATACGCTTTTCCTTGTTTGTCTTCTTCTCCCGAATGCTTATATGGCTACCGATAACATCACGGACGCGAAGCTTTAGGAAGTCGCTCACGCGATATCCTGTATTAATGCCAGTCAGAACAAACATATAATTCCGCGTGTTCGATTGCCATAAATAATCCATTATGTCCTCAAGCAGTTCCTCATCCGTGATAGGCTGAACCGTATTCAATGAATCACTCCTTTCTATCAGCATGTAATTTCACAAACGCTTGGGAATACCCTATAAGGAGCACTACCCTACGGATCTGTTCCTCTCTCAATAGTCATCAACTACATATTGAATGAGGTGAAACTATGTGATGCGTAAATCTCCGTTATTCACAATGAACATCCTTGTCTCCGCTCTTTCCGATTGCGAGGAGCTGGAGCAGCATGCCTTGCTAATTTCCTAATGAACCACCTATACAGTTTTTTCATGTGGCTTCACTCTTTCGTCTTTAATACAGGTTCGAGGTTTGAAACAAAGCTGTTTCGTTCCTTCGAAGCTGCCCCATATGCAACCCCGGCATTTGACCGGCTGCAGGTGCTTATTGCTATCCATTGGTTTACTCCGAGAGTAACGCAAGCCGGTCACCGCCTTTCTTAGCATAGGAAAAGGGCCGCCCAATTGGACGACCCTTCAACATTTGTTCCATGATCTAACAATAACACACTTTTTCGCAACTTATCGGCCACAGAGCGGACGTAATGCGGACATCATTTTTCTTCATCCAGTAGGACGAGCACTCCAAGTGAACTAGCAAGCCGATAAATCGCGACAGACTTGAATCGTCTATAATGCCGATCGCTGTATCCAAGTTCCGACGCTACAGTGCAATCCATTACGTTGTCATCCTCAAGATACCTAATCTGAATGAGCCGTTTTTGTCTCGTGCCTAGTCGACCAACAGCTTTATCAACTCGCTCAATGTGGCGACGGCGACGTTCCATTTCATCGACGGTCTTTGTGGCGATATTGCCTGTTTGATCGCTCGTCATCCCCGTATTGCTTCGTGGCATATCGCTATAACTAGCAACCATTGATGGAATGTCTGGGATGTACTCGGTGACTTTGTATTCCCTTGCCAATTGTAAGCACTTCTCAACCTCTTCTCTTGTTGCTTCTTCGTCGACTTTATAGATATTTAAGGATAATTGTTGTATAGCCATTTCCTCATTCCCATCCACGTCCGTTCCCAAACAGAGGCCGGAGGTTTTTTATTTTGCTTTTTCTCTTAATTCCTCGGCAGCCTGCAATATCTCTTCCGGCGACTGCTCGGACACCCTAACAATTTGACCGTTTTCGCTTCGTGCCACCCAAATTAGCTCTCGCTTCCATTTGCCGCTATTCACTGAAAACCTCCAATTTCATTTTTTTAGACTTTGAAACCCATGCAAATCCGATTCCGCCTCTTGTTGTAGGTTTCTCGATTAAGTAAGCATATCCTTTTGGTACATACTCGCCGACAACTATCTGCAGCTCGCCGTGTCGGGTTCGCACTATCGATAGTGCCGCCATTGCTGCGTGCCTGGATACATACATCTTCACCCGTTCTATACGTTTGCCCGATTTTATGATTGGAGTGAGCTGGTCCTCAATCAATTGCAGTGCCTTAGCACTAACCATCCATGATCGCCCCTCCCATGATCCTCAATATTCAGCTTGATCACGTTCATCATCAAAATACTCAGTGCATATATAATGGTCAGTCCGGAAATAATAGTAGTGCGAATAATTTGGTAAATTAAGGAGGAATTAGATATGGACCGTTATGACCGTACATCTACCAATGAATCTGATGGACAAAAATTTTATGGTTACGATAGCGATGATGGTAAAACTGATTGGTATACAGAAGATGGTGTTTTGGATTCTAGAACCTCAACTCCATCTGATGATGATTAGTAACCATTTTTTTTGAGAGTGAGCGCCGTCACGGGAATCAATCCGGGCGGCTGTTTTTTTGCCTGAAAGCAATTGCACTAATCGCCATGTTTAACTCCTTATGTCCTTCAGTATTCAATATGTTGTATCAGGCTTCTCCATGAGATAACGTGTCAATTCATCAGGATACTTGCCGTCTTGGAAGAGATTTTTATTCTCGAAGCAAGTCCCGATCTCCGTTTTATAAGTGACGAGCATATCCGGCGTCACGCCCATTAGCTTCTTTCGACAAATCGAAATATTGTTCGGCTTCGGTGAGTAGTGTCGGCATTCTCGGCAAGGTCTCGTTTCACAAGCTAATTCATTTTCAAGAAGAATATTTGCTTTCGAATCATCGATCGGTTCGAGTCCGAATTGGGCACGAGCTTGGTTGACCGTCATATTACCACTTTCAATTAAGTTCACCATTTCCGCTACCAACCTAGCGTACTCTCTTTTGTGTTCCATACCTTTCATCTCCTTTCATCCAGACACTTGATCTTTACCTATGAAGCCTTTCTCGCTTCTTCAATCGCTCGATTTATTCGAGCCATCAGCTCGTTACTGCCGCCGCGATCGGGATGATATTTCTTCGCCAGCTCGCGATAAGCTTTTTCGATTTCAGCAGAGGTTGCGCTTTTCAACACGCCAAGCACTTTCCACCATGAATCGTTGATGTCTTGCTTTTCCTCGTGATGCGATCTGTCCAGATTGACGAATTTATTGAATTGTTTCAGGAATACCAATTCTACCGTTCCAACAGGTCCATTCCGCTGCTTGGCAATAATGATTTCGATAATGTTCTTCTTCTCGGACTCTTTATCGTAATAGTCATCGCGGTACAGGAAAGCGACAATATCAGCATCTTGCTCAATCGATCCCGACTCTCGCAAGTCGGACATCATCGGGCGTTTATCTTGCCGTTGCTCTACTCCACGGCTTAACTGTGATAACGCAATAACCGGTACATCAAGTTCTCTCGCAATCTGTTTCAAGATCCGTGAGATATAAGACACCTCTTCTTGCCGATTTGATCCAATGCCTGTTATGAGCTGCAAATAATCGATAAGGATCATGCCCAATCCATGTTCGCGCTTTATCTTCCGGCACTTGGCTCGAATCTCGGAAACGGTAATGCCCGGCGAATCGTCGATGAAAATTGGCAGATCGGCAATTCTTCCACTCGCAATCGCAAATTTCTCCCAATCGGAATCGGTTAGTCGTCCAGTCCGAAACCGGAGCGAGTCGATATTGCCGTCTGCGCATATCATCCTTCCGACAAGTTGCTTATTGGACATTTCTAGCGAAAATATTGCGACTGCGTCTTTAATCGCCTCTGCCGCATTAACTCCAATGTTTAAGGCTAGTGCTGTTTTACCCACTGACGGCCGCGCAGCTATAATAATCAAATCGGACCGCTGGAATCCGGCTGTCATTCTATCCAAATCCACGAAACCGGACGGAACACCTGTGACCTCTCCGTTTGGATTATCAGCCTTGGCTTCCATGTCCTCGTAAACTTCGAAGATGATGTCCTTCACCGATCTGTACGCCTTCTGTGTAACGGCATTGTCGGCCAACGACTCCATCTTCACTTGCATCGATGTAATGATTTCAGTAGGGTCATCTAACTGCCTAGCCCTTTCAATACCGGCGTAAAAATCAGCAATGATTTCCCTTTGAGTGAATGCAGTTTTCACTAGCTTGATATAATGGCTGACGCTAGAAGCTGAGGGAACAGAGCTAGCTAGTTGCGACATGTAGTGAACAGACTCCCCGTCATTAAGCCACCCTTTGACTCGCATTCTCTCAGTGACGGTGATTATATCAACGGATTGCCCTTGCTCAGCTGCGTCCTGCATGCACTTAAATATCCGCCTGTGCGAAGGGCTATGAAATTCGCTTGAGCGAAGCTCACCCAGCGCTGTGTCGGCTGCTTGCTTACTGATCAGTATCGAACCTATTACAGCTTGTTCGGCTTCAAGATTCTGTGGCAATGGCTGCTGGTCCGGATAGTTTTCTATCGGTGGCGGATAATCCAATTCGCTTCTTAGCCTCCTTTACCGAATCCGGCATGCGGATAAAATTGTCATTGTCACGGTCCTTTAACATGATTAGCGTCTGAGTTGCGTCAAGCACGGCCGGACCTGCTACTTTCTGAATGGATGTCGCGGCCAGCACTCCAGCACGCGGCGCCCATTCATTTGCTGGATTAAGAGCATAAGCATCAAGGTTAGCGGAAGCTTGCTCGAACGGCACATGCTCGAGTAGCCGATGCCACTCTTCGACGGTAATATCGTCGTAAGGGAAATTGAATAAATTAGCCATTCGTAAGAACAGCACTCGAATCTCTGATTCTTTCACGTTCCTGTGCCTCCTTAATCTTTTGGGCTGCAGCTTGGTTTTTGTCAGACAAGCCTTGATTTGTGCCTGACTTGCTCCCTTTCCCTTTTGCTTTGCTCATTCTCAAACACAAATCCGTGTACTTCTCGCGAAGCTTCTCAGGGCTTAACACGTTTCCTTGCCAAAATGAATCAGCTATGGTCCAACGGATTACGTCTCCTACCTCTTCCTTTGGTCGCTTATCGAGTTCAATAATCTTCCTGAAATCGTCAGCCCATTTTTGGAGGTTCGAATGTTGAATAAGGTGTGCCTTGCCGATCGTTTCAACGTAGCCCATTAGCAGCTCGTGAAAATATGAGGCCATTTGATAATAGGGGTCGTCCTCGGCATACGATCTTGATTGCCGAGAAGGAGTCTTTACTATCTTTTTATCACTCTCCTTCTCCTTCTCTATCTCCTTCTCTATTTGTGTACTTTCTGCAAACGTATTGCTTACCTTAACTCGGTTAATGTATTCATTTACTCGGTTTCCGTTGGAATTTATTAATACGATGGGATAGCTAACCTTATCCGCCGCTTCCTGCAAATCGATTAACGTGTACTCGTCAATGAAGGTAATGCTTTTACGTCTTTTCGAAGCTCCGATGTATCGATTTTGAATGCCGCGAGAAGTAAGAATGCGGTAATCATCAAAACACTTTTGATCGAAAAAACCCCATTTAATGCATTCAATAACCAAGTTATTTACTGTTTTAATGTTTACATTTACTCGGTTACTGAATACATATTGTTCACGTTCAGACCATGGATAGAAGTATCCATTCTTGTATATTTCGGAGAGTAATCTGACGATTACTCCAAAGCCTTCCATGCCATACTTGCCCAGAACAACTACCAATTTATCATCTTGGTCTATATCAACATCTAACGGAAAATAGTCTAGCCCCTCTTTGATAGGACGTGCCAATTCATGTCCACCCCCTCTCGTCTTTTAGCCATACGATTCGAGCTTTATAATTAGCAGATTCTACTTTGAAGCCCGGATATCCAAGAGCGAAGTAATTCGTGACCTCTTGCTTAAAACGCTCTGTATCCGATTTATAGAGCGCCCATATTCGTTCAGATACGCCCGATCTTGTAAGCGGCACGCCGAACTCATCGTATTGAGGCTGCATCTTTTGGCTTGCCCCCACCGATATATGTGTTTACCGCCTTGCAAATTCGTCGGAATCTTTCGTCTGATATAAATTCACTGTTTTCGCAGTGTTTGCCGCTGTCCAGTGTCTGTTTCACGGCTTGTTGAACATCAAGCCCTTTACAACGGACTAATAGGGTCGACATACAAATAACGGCTTGTACCGGTGTGCGTCCTAGCCATTTGAAGCGCATATTCGCACCTCCTGCGGCAATCCATACCGCGCAGCCATTACGCCGTATGCGCGCTCATGGAACGCCTGCTTGGCTACTTTTATTTGTTCAGCCAGTAGGTTATGGATTGCAATTTCCGATGTCGTAACGGAACGCTCTGCTTTATCTCGCAGAGCGCTGGCGATAATCTCCGCCATTTGACCATCCATTTGGATTTGAAATGTAGCTTCGAGCATTGCTCCATACCTCCGATCGTGGTATAGTAAAACCAACATTTATTAATTTGATTGTTTAAACCCTTCGGGCCCTAATCCGAAGGGTTTTTTCTATGTCGTGAATCTCAATATCCAGCCAACAGACCGCAGCTTCAACAACGAGCGGATCTGCATTGATAGGACGATTCAGCAGTTGCCACCGTAGACGCATAAGCGTGTATTTGTGCCATTGGTTTTCCTCTTGCAACATACCTGCCTCCTTTAAAACAAATTGACACACATGGATTGTGCCTCGCAGAACGCAAGATCCAGCAGCATATCATCGCCAGTTGGGAACTTATCCAAGCGTGCTGCCGTGCGCTTCTTCCCTTTTTCGGTTAAATGTGCACTTCCGTCCTCTGATATTACGATGAAGCCTGCTTCGTTAAGCTGAGCTGCAGTGCTTACATAAAATTCACGTTGCCAGTCGGGTGCATGACTCAAAAAGCTTGCCTCCCTTCAGAGATAGCAGCGTGTTTGCATTATTCAATGCAAACAAACGTCCACAATCACTATCATTATCGGTACACATTACCTTGATCGCAGCCTCATGACATTTGCTTCCTTAGCCAGGATTCAAGAAATTCTCTTGTCTCACGCACCGGATAGTACCATTTGCCGCCAACTTTGAATTTTGGAAACGCAGGGTCATAGAAGAAGTTGGCCTGTATCGTTTCCATACTCATGCAGGTGCGTCGCCGTAACTCATTACTATCCCAATACACCAACTCTGCATCAACCTCTTTGACAAGGGTAGCTACTCGAGAGCGAATCAACTCCCTAGTTTCAACCTCGTCAATTTGCACCGTGATCATCTTGCATTCCTCCTACTTTCAGGTTGAGTTTAAGGAACTTATCCTTCGGTTTTAAAAAGATATTCCAGTGATAGATCTGGGAAGAAAGCAGACTGAATCTTAAAAGCTTCGTCAATTAAGAGAGGAGCTTTACCATTCAACTTCTCAGAAACCGTTGCAGGCCGATTCGTATTTAGCACGGGAATGATGTCTTTCTGCTTTAACCCTTTGCGCGCTAACTCCGCTGTTAGGTTCGGGTACATTATGTTTCACCTCCCAAAAGTTACGAACTGTCGTAACTATTAAATTCAATATATACGAGGTAAAGTAACAAGTCAACTGAAAACAGAAAATTAATTACGCTATGTCGTACATATATGTTTACAAAGCTAGAAAAGTGTAATAATATGGGGTAAGAGTTACGAAAAAGCGTAACGCTTAATAGGAGGAATTAATATGTTAAGCAGAGGCGAATATCTATCAAAGCTCATTGAGCAAAAAGGTTTTAACGTAATGAGTTTATCGAAAGCGTCCGGCGTGGCGTATACAACAATTAGATCGATGATCGAAAGAGATTTAGCAAATGCATCTATAGATAACGTTTTGAAAATATGTGCTACACTAGGCATTAAAGCAGAATCATTGAACCAGCCTGAGTTATCCGTAAAAGAAGAACGCGACATCGCGGAAGATTTGGCGCGCATGATCGGGGAACTGGACTCAAACGAAGCTTTAGCATTCCATGGCGAGCCTATGGATGATGAAACCAAAGAACTTATGAAGATATCACTTGAAAACTCCCTACGCTTGGCGAAACAAATGGCTAAACAGAAATTTAACCCCAACAAAAATAAATAAGGAGTAAACTGGATGGCGATAAAGCAGCTAGTTAGCCGGCTGATCCGCAAACATGGAACTAACGATCCATTCCGGATAGCTTCTCACAAAAACATACTCGTACTGTTCGAGCCTCTAGGTGGAATGATGGGTTACTTCAACACATATAAGCGCATTCCAATGATACATATTAACTGTGAGTTGGACGAGCCTGACCAGCGCTATACTTGTGCGCACGAATTAGGCCACTCCATCCTCCATTCGAAGATAAACACCCCCTTCTTGCGTCGACATACACTCCAATCCATTGATAAGATTGAGCGAGAAGCTAATCAATTGGCCGTAGAATTACTTATTCCTGACGAGCTCCTGCTGCGCGGCATGAGCATCTATGAAGCAGCCACTGCCAACGGCGTACCAAACGAAGTAGCTCACCTAAAAATTCCGCCACGTAAAGGTTTCTGGTCTGATGAGCGTTCCTATATCGAGTTGTAATCTTGCGCTTTCCCGCTGCGAGGCGGTTTACTATATGCATTTTACCGAACATATGTTTGATAGGAGGGAATTTGATGGCAAACTTTAAAAAGCACTCAACCGGATGGGAATATCGGCTAAAGTACAAAGATCCGTTTACTCAGAAGTTTAAGGAGAAGTCGGAACGCGGATTTGAGACGAAAAAAGAAGCCCAGCTCGCGGCTGTGGAGTTTGAGAGGCAGATAACACAAGGTTATGAACAATCAGACATGAAGTTGGTAGATTATCTCGATCACTGGCTAAATGAATACAAGCGTGGAAATGTCAGAAAGAACACATTAGCTCTACACGAAGCTAACTTAAAGAATCATATTATTCCATACTTCAAAGCGATAATGCTTAAGGATGTTAAACCGATTATGTACCAAACATTCCTTAATCATCTTATTGACCAGGAGTATAGCCGTCGTACTGTGGAAATCATCCACTCCACTCTACACGGTGCACTGGCAAAAGCTGTGACACTTGGTAAACTGGAACGGAATCCTTGCGATGGCGTTACGATCAGAGGGAAAAAGACGAAAAATGATTTAAAGTTCATCGATTCAGGCGATATACCTCAATTATTGCAAGCTGCGGCCGCATACGGCTACGAATATTGGATCTTTTACAAGATGTTAATTGAAACAGGAATGCGGAAAGGCGAAGCTGCTGCATTGCAATGGACCGATATCGATCTCAAGGAGCAGACTATTTCGATTAGCAAAACCTTAGACTTTCAGGCAGAAAGCATAGAAGAATTGTTCGGGGATACGAAAACTTATAACTCAATGCGAACCCTAAAAATCAGTGTTGGCCTAAATGGGGATTTAAAGCTCCATAAGCAGTGGCAGAACCAAAATAAGCTCGGCCTAAATGATATGTACCGGCACGAATTAAACCTGGTGCTATGTCGTAACGACGGAAACTTTATGCCGAAGTCCTCTCTCTTTAATTCCTTTAGTCGGATATTAAAGCGTGCGAATCTTGCTTCTTTTCCCATTCACTCGCTCCGCCACACTCACGCGGTGATGCTGTTGGAAGCCGGTGCAGACATGAAGTTTGTCCAGGAAAGACTCGGTCATGGCAGCATGCAAATTACTGCTGACGTCTATGCCCATGTTTCAAAGAAGCTTGAGGCAATGAATCTAGATCGCTTCGAGAAACAATTTGGGGGCATTCTGGGGGCAGCCACCGAAAACTGATAGCCACACACCAAATGCCCCCAAACATCAATCCCTCAAATTCCGCGCCATTACTGGCTACTTCCTCTTAGTAAAGCGTCAAGTACTGATCGCGTTCCCATTGGTGAACTTGCGTGCGGTACATGTCCCACTCGATTTCTTTGAGCTCGTAGAAGTGAGCAAGCGCGTGCTCGCCTAGCGCGTCGCATACGACATCGCTGCGAAGCATTTCGTCAAGCGCTTCCTTCAGATCGCCTGGCAAGCTCGGTATACCAGCGTCCAGTCGCTCTTCCTCTGTCATAATGTAGATGTTGCGGTCTGTCGGAGGAGGAAGCTCCGTTCTGTTGTTAATACCGTCAAGGCCCGCTTTCAGCATTACCGCAAGTACGAGGTAAGGGTTAGCCGCAGGATCTGGGTTACGTACTTCAACGCGTGTGCTGAGACCGCGCGAAGCCGGAATACGGATCATTGGCGAACGGTTGCTCGCCGACCATGCTACGTATACTGGAGCTTCATAGCCCGGTACGAGACGTTTGTAAGAGTTAACTGTTGGGTTCGTAATCGCAGCCATTGCTCGCGCATGCTGCAGGACGCCTGCCATATAATAACGAGCGGTTGCGCTTAGACCAAGCTTGTCCTTCTCGTCATAAAATACGTTCGTATTCCCTTGGAACAACGATTGGTGACAGTGCATGCCGGAACCGTTAACGCCGAACAGCGGTTTTGGCATAAAGGATGCATGAAGACCGTGCTCGCGTGCAATCGTCTTAACGACGAGCTTGAACGTTTGGATTTGATCCGCTGCGCGAATGGCATCCGCGTATTTGAAGTCGATCTCATGTTGTCCTGGAGCAACCTCATGGTGAGAAGCTTCGATCTCGAAGCCCATCTCTTCAAGCGTCAATACGATTTCACGGCGGCAGTTCTCGCCCATATCCATTGGCGCAAGATCGAAATAACCGCCTTGGTCGTTCAATTCCGTTGTAGGCTCGCCTTTTTCATCGGTTTTGAATAAGAAGAATTCCGGTTCAGGACCAACATTCATTGCTGTATAGCCCATCTCTTCCGCTTCTTTAAGCGCACGCTTCAAAATACCGCGCGGGTCGCCTGCGAACGGCGTGCCGTCAGGCATATAGATATCACAAATCAGACGAGCAACACGGTCTTGTGTTACCCACGGGAAAATAACCCATGTGTCCAGATCCGGGTAAAGATACATGTCAGATTCCTCAATACGAACATAACCTTCAATGGAAGATCCATCGAACATCATTTTGTTATCGAGCGCTTTCTCAAGCTGGCTTACCGGAATTTCGACATTCTTGATCGTTCCAAGCAAATCGGTAAATTGCAAACGGATGAAACGTACATTCTGTTCTTTGGCAATTGCTTTGATGTCCTCTTTAGTGTAACCCACACTATCATCTCCTTTGTTTGCGTTTCAGTATGCTTGTTATTGTAGCAAGACTATCGCTTGTTTAAGAAGCGAGTCAGTTGTCCTTGGATCAATGACGCTTGACCGCCCGGTCTCTTCTCAAGCAGCTGCTGCTTGAGCATGCGGTGAAGCTGCGCGTCCGAAAGCTCGCGCCGCTTGACCTCGGATTGCTCGCTTACGATTGTTGCATCGTCCGATTCCTTTGAAACCGGATTCATGACTTGCTTAATGCCGGCGATGTTAACGCCCTTCTCGATCAATGATTTAATTTCTAGTAGCCTCTCAACGTCATTAAATGAAAACAATCGTTGATTCCCTGCTGTTCTTGCAGGCACGATCAGTTCATGCTGCTCGTAATAGCGGATTTGGCGGGCCGTTAAATCCGTAAGCTTCATTACGATGCCAATCGGAAATAATGCCATATTTCTGCGAATATCATCAGCCATGTCGCATCAACCTTCCAGTCGCTCTTTTATATGTTCATTTTAACGTTGCACCCGAAACGTGTCAAGTTATGTAAGGTTTAATCACAATTAACCCTTTCGAAACAAGCTGTTTCAATGCGGTTAAAACGCCGTATTTGGCATGGGCATAAGTAAGTCCACCCTGCATGTAGGCAATATACGGGTCACGTATCGGAGCGTCTGCGGATAACTCCAAACTGCCGCCTTGAATGAATGTACCGGCCGCCATGATGACGGCATTCTCGTAGCCCGGCATATCCCAAGGCTCTGGCACGACATGCGAGTCGACTGCCGCTGCTTGTTGAATACCCTGAACGAATGAGATCAAATGCTCAGCTTGTCCGAATCGAACCGCTTGGATCAGATCGGTACGCGGTTCGTCCCAGCGAGGTTTCGTCTCGAAGCCAAGTTCTTCGAATAAAGCTGCCGCAAGAACACTGCCCTTAACAGCTTGTCCGACCAAATGGGGCGCAAGGAATAAACCTTGATACATAGGACGCAGCGTGCTTAACGTTGCTCCCACTTCCCCTCCAATACCCGGGGCAGTTAACCGGAATGAAGCAGCTTCTACGGCTGCTGCCGTACCCGCAATATATCCGCCGGTCTCGGCCAGTCCTCCGCCGGGATTTTTGATTAGCGAGCCTGCCATCAGATCAACGCCGACTTGGGTCGGTTCCAGCAGATCGGTAAATTCGCCATAACAGTTATCGACAAATACGAGCAGGTCGCTCTTAAGCGCTTTTACTCGGCTAACGATATCCCCTATTTCGGACACCGTAAAAGAAGCTCGCCAGCTATATCCGCGCGAGCGCTGTATACCGATTACTTTCGTCTCGGGCTTGATCGCCGCTTCAATCGCCGGCCAATCCAGCCCGCCATCCTCTAGCAGCGCCACCTCATTATAGATGACTCCCCAATCCTGCAGCGAGCCCTTGCCGTCTCCCGGCTTGCCAATGACTTTGTGCAGCGTATCATAAGGCTTGCCCGTAACATAAAGCAACTCATCGCCAGGCCGAAGCACTCCGAATAAGGCACAGCTTATCGTATGCGTGCCCGATACAAAGTGAGGTCGTACCAGCGCTGCTTCGGCGCCTAGCACATCGGCGTAGACAAGATCAAGCACTTCCCTGCCGCGATCGTTATAACCATATCCGGTCGATCCGTTGAAATGAAAATCGCTCACTTTATGGCGCTGGAAGGCTTGAATAACTTTCCACTGATTTTGCTCAGCTATGCGCTCGATTCGGCGAAAGGCGGAATTCGCGTTAAGCTCCGCCGCCTCCGCAAGCTCTTCAAGCTGCTTCCAAACTTTTTGTTCATCCTGATGCTCTTGAACCACTGCTATCTTCTCCTCTTCCACTTACAACCTAATTTTCGTTACTTCACATACGCCTTCAACGGCTGTCCGTGAAGCGAGTATTGCTGTCTGCTTACTTGAACAGTCAGACTTAAGCTGTCTTCCCCAACCTGCTTATCCACAACCTCGCCGCTACGGTAAGCAAGAGCAATCAAATCCCCTCGCTCAGCGGGTAATACGAAGACTAGCGTATCGCCCGTCAGCTTATCTTGGATTGCCTGCCGCAGCAGCGCAAGATCATCTGCCTCATAGGCGCTTATTACAATATTATCGCCGGATGTACGCGGCAGAGCATGAATAATATTGTTATTATCTGCAAGATACAGATCTCTTTTGTTATACAATCTAATCTGCGGCTTGCCAGCAGAGCCCAGCTCCTCTAGTATACGATCAACGACAGCAATCTGCTCATCACGCATAGGCGAGTTGCTGTCGATTACATGCAGGACGAGATCAGCTTCATTGACCTCCTCCAATGTAGCACGGAACGCAGCAACAAGATCATGCGGCAAGTTCTGAATAAAACCTACCGTGTCGGTCAATATAACCTCTCGCCCATTCGGCAGACCAAGTATACGCGATGTCGGATCGAGAGTTGCGAACAGCTGATTCTCGACGTAGACATCCGCATTCGTTAGCTCTCGCAACAAAGTCGACTTGCCTGCGTTCGTATAACCGACGAGGGCTAATTGCGTTACGCCAGCCTTCTTGCGACGCTCGCGGTGCAGTTTGCGATGGCGCACGACTTCCTCCAGCTGCGCCTTCAGATCTGCGATTCGTCCCCGAATATGCCTGCGATCCATCTCCAGCTTGGATTCACCTGGTCCACGCGTGCCAATGCCTCCGCCTAGTCTCGACAGATTGCGGCCATGGCCGGACAAACGAGGCAACAAATAACTGAGCTGCGCCAGCTCCACTTGAATGATGCCTTCTCTGGTCTTCGCCCGTCCGGCGAAAATATCAAGAATAAGCTGCGTACGGTCTACGATCTTGAGGTCGAGCGACTCTTCGAGATTCCGCACCTGAGCGCCGGACAGCTCTTGGTCGAAGATGGCGGTAGTAGCCCCAAGCTCTTCTGCGGCCGCCTTTACCTCTTGCACTTTGCCTTTGCCGATAAACCATCTGGAATCGGCACTATCTTTATTTTGTTTAATCGTCGTCAGCACTTCTACGCCAGCTGTCTCCGCCAATTGGATGAGCTCCTGCAAGGAATGCTCCGGATCGCCGCCGGATCGTTTGCCTTCTGAGGTGACGAGCGTGATTAGGATCGCTTTTTCATGCAAGCCGGTGTTCGTATCATAGGTTTTTTCGCTCATATCGTGCTCCTCTTGGGAATCGTCGCTTACGCTTTCGTCTCCCATCTCAGATCCTCTGGTCGTATAGTCATTAATTCCTGCTTGCCGGGAATAGAGTTGGCATATTGACTAAGAAGCCGCACCGCCTGATAGCGAATCGCCTTCTCGATCGTATTGCGCACATATCTCGCGTTGCTGAACGAAAACATGGCATTCAGCTTCTCTTGCATGAGATGCTGGCGGAGCTTGAAGATTGACTGAGGCTGCATCACATAATCCCGATCCTTAGCCATCATTTCGGCTATCTGAACGAGTTGATCGATCGTATAGTCGGGAAATTCGATCTGGATCGGGAAGCGTGACGGCAAGCCGGGATTCGTTAACAGGAAGTTCTCGATCTCAGCCGGATAGCCGGCGAGTATAAGGACGAATTGATTCCGATGGTCTTCCATCGCCTTCACCAAGGTATCAATCGCTTCCTTGCCAAAATCCTTCTCCCCGCCTCGCGCAAGACTATACGCCTCATCGATAAACAGAACGCCGCCAATCGCCTTACGTACGAGATCACGCGTCTTCTGTGCCGTATGGCCGATATATTCGCCTACCAGGTCGGCACGCTCAACCTCGATCAAATGGCCTTTCGTCAGCACGCCCATCTTCTGCAGGAGCTTTGCCACGATGCGGGCGATTGTCGTCTTGCCGGTACCGGGATTGCCTTTAAAAATCATATGGTACACATGAGAGCCACCGAATAAGCCCGCCTCAGAGCGCATTCTGCTCACATATAGGAGCGCGTATATCTCGTATACTAACGATTTGACGTTATCCATACCGACCATTGGTTCAAGCTCTTTCTGAATATCGGCAAAGTGATCCACGCTAGGCAGCGGCTTGACCGCCAGCTGCGGCTCCGGCTCGTAGACTTGCGCTGCTGCCGCTCCTTGAACAGGCTCCTGCCCTCGAAGTACAACGTTAATTTGGCGAGACGGTCTAGTAGATCCGCTGCTCGTGCCCGTTACAACATGTCCGTTCATCTGTCGCATCACCAATCCTTTCAGGTGCAAGGTGAAACGGCCATCGCCTTATGGCAGCGTCTGCCCGCACTACAAGCTTATTCTAGCTTGGCTGCGCATATTAGCAGATTTACAGCATCGGATCAGGTGAACGAAATCCGAACAGCAACAGTATCGAATCGAGCTTCCATTTCGTAAAAGCGAGCACTTCGCGCGATTCGTTATAGACCGGGTTCAGCACTTCAGACTTCGTACCCGCAACCTGCGCATCGGCGAACTTCAAGTGTTTGGCGATTGAAGCCGCTCTGGCCGCATGATAATCATGCGTAATAATGATGACGCTGGAATAGTTATGGTCATTTGCAATAGCTTGGCTATTGCGCAAGTTTTCATACGTACTGTGCGACTTGTCCTCTAGCAACAGCTTGTCGCTTGTTATACCTTTTGCCAAAAGATAGTCCCGCATACCTTCAGCCTCTGACTTCACTGCACCGTTCGCGTCATGGCCGCCCGATAATATTAGAAAATCCACCTTACCCTCTGCATACAAACGGTAAGCGTACTCGAGCCTTTCACGAAGCGCGGGACTCGGAGCATCTCCCCACATCGCAGCGCCTAGCACAATACCGGCATCTGCTTCTGCCAAGTTATCGTTAACGTGGTTATTTATTAACCATAACAAATAACCGCACCATAGAACCAAAGCGACTAACAGCCACGCGGACAAACGAAACAAGAGCAGCCACGGCCGAAACTTGTTCGTTCGTTTGCGTGGTCTGCTCTTCTTCTGTGCAGCTGCCCTCATGATTCACTTAGCTCTCCGGCACGCTCCATCAAGCTCTTCCGATGCTTGAGGCTCAGCGTGAAATACCGGAACCTGCCGTTGCGGATGCTCGACAGCAAGCGTCCTGCCGTCTTGCGCGCAAGCGCAACATCCTTGTTGTTCACATCGCCGGATTTATGTGCGTCCTCCAGCTCATCCTCATCCATGAGGAAAACCTCTCCGCTTGGCAGGACAACGACGTCCAAATAGAGGTCATCGAACCACGGTACTTGTTGATCGGTCAATCCTTGCGTCTTGCATACGTCGATATACCATTGCACGACTCGGCCCTTATCATCGAACATCGTCGTTACGACGAAATGTTCGCCCTTGGGAAAGTGCTGCATCCACAAATACCCGCGATCCGCTAAGCAATAACGACGGCCGTTATACTCTTTCCACAGCGGCTCGCGCAGCTCGTGTATGCGGTAAAACGTTACAAGGCCCTTGAACTCATCGCCATCCAGCGCTAGGCATGAATAGCTCTTGCGCAAAATGCGCCTCCAGTTGGCCCGGTCAGAAAATTTTCTCTTCATGCGGAACGTACCTTTCCGTTCATTTGGGAAAAGCCCGCAAACGAATGCGAATGCTCCTCTTTTCTCATGATCCATCTTGCGCGCACCATACGACCATCAACAATGAATTTACACTATAAAAAAAGATTACCATATCTTAACGCTCTTCTCCAGCAGACTATGAAAATAAACCAAGCTTTCAATTTAAAAAACGAAAATCGCCGTCCACAAAGGACGACGATTCCGCAAACTGCTATGATTCTTGAATGGTGATCGATTCGATGAGTATCGTTTCCACCGGTTTGTTATCCTTGACAGGCGATTTCGCAATGGCTTGTACAATATCCATCCCGCTCTCAACCTTGCCAAAGATCGAATAGTTCGGTGCTTTGTTCAAGTTAGCGGCGTCATCGCCCGTGCAAATAAAAAATTGACTGCCCCCGGTGTTAGGAGCGCTGGCATTCATCATTGCAAGCACGCCAGGCTCGTAATTCAAATCCGTGTCCAGCTCATCGGGAATGGTGTAGCCCGGCGTTCCCGTTCCGTCACCTTTCGGATCGCCTGCCAAGATCATGTAGGATTCAATAATGCGATGAAAGCTAAGTCCGTCGTAGAACTGTTCTTTGGCTAAAAAAATAAAATTATTAACCGTTACAGGCGCTTCGTTGGCGAAAAGCTTAACAGTGAACTCGCCTTTGCTTGTTACAAATGTAGCTGAGTACTCTTTATTGAGATCAATGGACATCTCGGGCATCTTGTCCCAGCTCATCGTCTTCTGTGCATGGTCGCCATCCTTGCCGTTCGATTTCCCGCCGCAGGCTGACAATGTCAGAGCCGCGGCGAGCAAAACAATCAAACCGGCAAAGCTGGCTTTCATTCCTAACCTCATTACAACCCACCCGTTTCTGCCGTATTCCCGTCCTCCCCTGTATTTCCAAGCGTATTGCTATTACCTTGGCCGCCATTCTGACCGCCGTCACCTGAATCTGGGGTAGGGGTAGGCTCACCGGTTCCTTCATCCGGATTGCCTGGCTGTTGTGTTGGTTCTCCCGGCAAGTTCGTGCCGCCGTCACCGTTGCCGCCGTTATTTCCATTGCCTGGATCGATATCATCGGTTGGCGTTGGCTCCATCGGAATATCAGGAATTTCGATTTCCGTTTCAGGAATGGCTACCGATACTTTAGCCGATGGCGTACCTTCCTGATCCGATTCGGCATCGTACGACGTCACGTAATACTCGTACGTCATGCCCGGGAAAACGCTCATATCGTCGACACTCGTATTTACTGAATCAACGAAATGGATAAACTCCGTTTCCGAAGCTTCCTTGCGGTACACCTTGTACGTCATGCCCTCTTCCTCTGGCTGATCCCAAGTAAGATAAACCTTCGCTTCTTCCGGCAAGTAAACCGCGTTGAAGTTCTGAATGCCCACTGGCGGCTTCTCGTCCTTCACGCCTCCCGGTTGATTGAAGCTGGAACTGGACATGCCTTTCATTGCCGGTTCCATCACCTTAGCGAAGAAAGCAGCCGCCTGCGGGCTTCCCTTCTCCAAGACATGCGTCGCATTTGTTTTATCGTATCCCATCCATACCGCCGCTGTCCACTCCGGCGTATAGCCGACGAACCAAGCGTCGCGTATACCGTTGCCCTTATAGCCTTCGCTTGCCGGAATACCGTGTTGCGTCGTTCCGGTCTTGCCTGCAAGCGCCCGTCCGAAGTTCGCTTTCACACCGGAGCCGCCTTTCTCGACAACGGCTTGCAGCATTTCGGTCATATACCATGCTTCCTGTTCCGAAATCAATTGCTTGACTGCAGGAGCTTTATACGTGTAAGAAGCTTGTTTCCCGCCTTCGATCTTCCGAATCGTATGGGGATCGACAGACTTGCCGCCATTGGCAAATACGCTATATGCGGTTGCCATCTGAAGCGGTGTAGCTTCGATCGTTCCAAGCGCAATGGCAAGATTGTTATTGTCTTCCGTCACTTCCAGCCCGAACTTCTCCGCATAAGAAATGCCGCGCTTTATGCCAATCTCGTTCAGTGTCCATACAGCCGCCAGGTTGCGGGAGTCCTTCATCGCCTGCTTCATCGTAACAGGAACAGGTCCCCACTTGTCTCTCGGACAATAATTGCTGCCGAAACATTTCTTGTCATTCTTAAGCTCTGTCCAGGGGAAATACTTGCCTGTAGCTATCGCTGGCCCATATACCGAGATCGGCTTGATCGTCGAACCGCTTTGGCGTTTCGCTACGACGCGGTTCGTTCCCTTAATCACATAGTCGCGTCCGCCGGCCATCGCCTGAATCGTGCCGTCGCGATGATCCATAATGATCATCGCCGCTTGGGAGATCTGTTCATCGGGACTTTGCTCAAAGTTGTCGTCGTTGTTGAAAGCCTTGTCAACGGACTTCTGCGCTTGCTGGTTAAGAGACGTATAGATTTGATATCCGCCAATCCGAAGTTCTTCCTCCGACAGCTTCGTTTTCTCCATCGCTTCTTCAACAACGTAATCGACATAAGCCTGATAAACGTCCTGCTGGTCTTGTTCGACCTTCTTAGGAGGCACGTAATCTACGGCCTTAGCTTCCTCCATCTGATCCAGCGTAATATACTTCTGATCGTACATCAGCTTAAGAACGACGGCTCTGCGCTCCTTCGAATTAATTGGGTGCTTGATCGGATTGTAACTGTTAGGCGCCTTCGGCATAGCTGCAAGCGTTGCAGCCTCCCAAAGCTCCAAGTCTTTAACATCCTTATCAAAGTAATATTCCGAAGCGCGCTTGACTCCGTATATCCTTCCGCCGAAGAAGATTCGGTTCAAATACATCGTCAAAATTTCCTGTTTGGACATTTGCTGCTCGAGCGCAACCGCGATCGATGCTTCCGTCGCTTTACGGAAGAACGTTTTGTCCGCGCTCAGGAACACGTTTTTGGCTAGCTGCTGCGTAATCGTACTGCCGCCTTCTACAGCGCTGCGAGCGATGACGTCCTTCACAACGGCCCGTCCGATCGCGAAGAAGTCGATTCCCGAATGCTCGAAGAAGCGCTGATCCTCCGTCGCTACAATTGCATCAAACAATAACTCAGGAATTTCAGAGAATTCCGCTACGTCGCGAGTCTGCACCGGATCGTACAGCCTTGCGATTTCTTTGTCGTTCTGATCATAAATGATGGAAGCTTCACCGAAATCGAGCTTGCTTCCATTTTCATCCAACAATCGTTCGCCGTTCAAAATAATGAACAAATACCCAATAATCCCGCAAACGATTGCGATTACGACTGTAAAAAATAATCCAAAAAACAATTTACGACCTGATATTTTATTCTTTTTCCCTTTTTTTGTTGCCGTTTTTCTTCGTGGTTGTTCAGCCATTGCTGATTCCCCTCCTGCCATCCGTATGCTGTCTCTGTTTTTTATACTTCCCACGAAATGAAAAGAGCAACCCAGCTTCGAGCGGGTTGCTCTTGCATGCCGCTATCTAATTAAACGTGACACCTAATAAGAAAGTTTCACATACTGCCGAGTCTTAAGCGTCAGAGCCGCTTTGATCCTGCTGCATGAGCGATACGTTGCGCTGCGGGGTGAACGTCGATATCGCATGCTTATAAACCATTTGTTGACGGCCTTCGCTGTCAATAATGATTGTAAAGTTATCGAATGCTTTAATAACGCCCCGAATTTGGAATCCATTCATCAAAAAAACCGTGACCGGTATACTGTCTTTGCGAAGTTGGTTTAGGAAAGTATCTTGAATATTGATTGATTTGTTCATTGGACGTTACCCCCGTCTTAAAGAGATTGATTAGAAGTATATTCAAGATTGACTTGAAGCTTTCCTGCTATTATATCATGAATCGAGGTCAAATTGTTGTGAAAATTTTCCCCCATATCGATCCAATGAATGTCTTTCATATGTCTAAACCACGATAGCTGGCGCTTAGCGAACCTTCTAGTGTCCCTCTTAAGGCGCTCTACAGCCGCTTCTAACGTACATTCACCCTGTAAATACTCTGCGATTTCCTTGTAACCCAAACCTTGCATCGATACCGTACCTGCAGGCAAATGATGCTCATTTAATAGAGACTCTACCTCCGCAACCAGCCCTTGCTCAATCATGAGATCCACGCGCTGCTCGATTCTGCTGTACAGCTCTGCCCGGTCAAGCGTAAGCCCAACGATACATAGCTCATAAGGGGACTCTTTCACTTGCCCCGCTTGTTGCTCGCTGAAGGTTTGTCCCGTCAGATGGAACACCTCTAGGGCGCGAATGACTCTCCGCTGATCGTTCGGATGGAGCCGATCAGCCGTCTGCGGATCGACCGATCGAAGCCGTTCATGAAGCGCCTCGGCACCTTGCTCCAGTGCGAACAGCTCCATCTCGCGGCGGAATGGCTCATCTGATCCCATCTCGGCGAACTGATATTGATAACAGACCGACTCCACGTATAAGCCTGTGCCGCCAACGATGAAGGGCAGCTTGCCTCTGCTTGCAATATCCTCTATGCACTTGACAGCTTCCGTCTGAAAGTCGGCAACCGAATACGCATAATCGGGCTCGCAAATGTCAATCAAATGGTGAGGGATGCCTTCCCTTTCTTCGAGCGGAAGCTTCGCTGTACCGATATCCATCCCGCGGTATACTTGCATCGAATCGCCAGATATAATCTCGGCATTCCATGCCTTGGCTATATCGAGACTCGTGCGGGTTTTGCCGACTGCGGTCGGGCCGATTAATACGAGCAGAGGCTGCTTCCGCTTGCCTGCTCCTACGTTATTACTCTCCTTCTCGCTGGTGTTATTGATCAATCTGTATCACTCCATATGCGATTTTCGACGTATTGACATGGCGGCGCTCGAAGCCGAGCCTGCCAAATTCCGCACTCGCTTGATGCTCCTTCATGAGCACAGTCTTGCGCGCAACACGCTTCGCTTCTGCAACCGACTGCTCGGACAGCTCATTCATATTGGCAATCATCCGCAGAGGCTCCATCGAACTGGACTCGTGGATCGGCTGTCTGAACATCGGATCGAAATAAACAATGTCGACGCTTCGGTCCGGCAAAGACTTCAAATAATCCAAATGATTTTGGCGGATCATCGTAATTCGGCGCATCGCCGCATCAACATCTTCTAATGTCGTACGGTAAGCGGCTAAGCCTTCCCGTACGATCGCGCAGAGGACAGCTTCGCTTTCTATTGCGACTACGCTTCCACTCTCTCCTGCGGCGTATGAGAAGACGAGGGAATCGGCGGCGAAACCCGCTGTGCAATCGACAACGAAATCGCCCTCTTGGCAGCGTGAAAGCTCGATAAGCGGATCAGTCTCGCCTTTGCGAAGCCGCTTCACCCGAACGAACGCCATGCTAGGGTGGAAGTACAGCGGTGAGTCGCTTTGCCCCTCATAATAGCGCACTTCATTCTCCGTTACAACGATGAGCCTGCCATCGCTGCTCAGCTCGACCAGCTTGCGAACCGTTAGATTGCTGCGAAGCATATACTTCGCCGATAACTCTAACGCAAGCCGCTGCGCCTGCGCTGCTGCTCGATCAGATGGCTTAGGCGCTGTCGTGACAATCATGACATCACCCGTTTGAACATTTTTTCCAGCTGATAAGTAGACAGATGCACGATAATGGGTCGCCCGTGCGGACAAGTATAAGGCTGCTCACATGCGCCAAGACGACTGAGCAGGGCATCGCCTTCTTCGCGGTTCATCCGATCATTGGCTTTGATCGATGCCTTACAGGAACACATAATTGCCGCCTTCTCGCGAAGCTTTGCGATATCGATCGACTTTCGCTCCGCCATGAGCAGCTCGGCCATTTCCTCGATGATCGCTTTCTCTTCGCCGCTAGGCATCCACTCCGGATAGGAGCGAACAAGGAAGGTTTGTGAGCCGAAAGGCTCTACCTCTACCCCTGCTTCCGCGAATAGATGAAGCTGCTCGCGCAACTGCGAAGCCTCGCCCGGCGTGAACTCCAGCGTCAGCGGAACGAGCAATTGCTGACTTGCCGCTTCGGGATTGCCGAACTTGCGGTAATAATATTCGTAATTAATTCGCTCATGCGCCGCATGCTGATCAATCAGATACAGCCCGTCCTCCGCTTGCGCAACAATGTACGTACCATGATGCTGTCCAATCCAGTGCAGCTCAGGAAAAGCAGGCTTCTGACTTTCAATCTGCTCCTGTTCAATAGCCGGTTCGGAAGCCTCGACAACCGGCGGCGGCTCATGCCATGGCGCTGTTTGTTCCCGAATGATAGTATTCGTTTGCTTATCAATATTTTGGGGCGAATAAAGCCGGTTCGTTGCATCAGGCGGTACATATTCTTTATCCGCGCTTGCCGAATATGGGGCAGAATACGCGCTCGGGCTTGGGTTCGATCGCGATACAGACGTCGATTGCGGTCTAGGCCACGCGGGAATTTCAATTCGATTCGGGCTGGCATATGCCGATTTGGTCTCACGCTGGCTTGATGCCGCGATCTCGGCAATGGACGGCAGCGATGTCGATACCTGCTCCTCGGACCGATGGAACGAGATCGTATCCTGCACGAACAGCGGCTTGGAGCGCTCCTGCTTACCGGCGTCAGGACCGGGAATGTAACGCTGCTTGCCAAGCACCTTGCGAACAGCCTCTTCTAGCAGGGTGCGCAGCTCGGCCTCCTTACTGAACCGAACCTCCATCTTGGATGGATGAACGTTCACATCAAGTAAGCTTGGATGCATTCCCAGCTCAATAACGGCAAGCGGATAACGGTTGATCGGCAGCAGCGTATGATAAGCCTGCAGTAACGCTTGATTTATGGCATGACTTCGAATATAACGGCCGTTCACAATGGCTGTAATACCGTTGCGGTTCGCTCTCGTCAGCTCCGGCTTGGAGATATAGCCTCGAAGCTCGTAATCGGAGCTTTCCGCCTCTACCGCGAGCATCGCCTTGGCCGTATTCGTACCGTATATAGCCGCTATGACTTGCAGTCTGTCGCCTGTGCCAACGGTCTGCAGCAGCGTGCTGCCATTATGCTTGAACGTAAAGGCGATACCCGGATGAGCTAATGCGATCCGATTCACATAGTCGGAAATATGACCTAACTCGGTTTGGATCGCTTTCATATATTTGAGCCGTGCAGGCGTGTTGTAAAATAAATCCCGAACGATCATATCGGTGCCTTGCGGCGCATTGGCCGGTTCGTTGACGGTAATATTGCCGCCCTCTATGACGATTTGTCTAGCAAGCCCCGTGTCGGTATCGGCTGACGTGCAAGATAAACGCGATACCGCCGCGATACTTGGCAGCGCCTCGCCACGAAAACCGAGACTGGCGATTTTGAACAAATCGCTGCTCGTTGATATTTTGCTGGTCGCGTGGCGTTGAAAAGCGGTCAAGATGTCGGATGCCTCTATACCATAACCGTTATCAACGACACGCATTAAGGTGAGGCCGCCCTCTTCGATCGTGATATCGACCGTCGTGCTGCCCGCATCAATGGCGTTTTCGACAAGCTCTTTGATGACGGCAGCAGGCCGTTCAACAACTTCGCCGGCAGCGATTTGGTTGGCAAGCTGCTCATCCAGTATTTTGATTTTTCCCATAACGCAGGTTGACCTCCCTTCGCTTCGCGATTAGTCGTTCAGCTTGCTCTTCATATCATTCAGCCATTGCATGGCTTGCATGGGCGTTAAGTTGAATAAATCCAGCTTGCGCAGCTGCTCGGCAAGCTGCTCCGCCTTCGGGCTCGCTTTGCGCTTAGCCGCTGGCGGAGGCTCGTCGAAGATTGACAGCTGTACGACGTCTGTCGTAACTGGCGAAACGACAGCCGGTTCGTAAGCGGCAGCAGATTCGGCCATTGCTTCGATTGATGGTACTGGCTTGCCAGCAGCAGGTATTGGTGTCGGAGGTACCGAATGCTCCGTATCATCTAGCAGCTCATAGGCGCGGCCGATAATGGACTGCGGCAACCCAGCAAGCTGCGCGCAATAAATACCGTAACTCGTGCTCGCCGCTCCGGATATAAGCTTGCGGAGGAAGGTGACGTTGTCGCCGCTCTCCTCAACCGCCATACGCGCGTTCGCAAGCGCCGGCAACGAATCCTCCAAATGCGCAAGCTCATGGAAATGCGTCGAGACTAACGCTTTACAGCCGAGATGATGATGCACATACTCGATAACCGCTTGTGCGATAGCCATGCCTTCACCTGTAGAAGTGCCGCGACCAAGCTCGTCAATGATGACAAGGCTGCTTGCCGACGCTTTCTCGGTCATAATCTGAATGTCCTTCATCTCGACCATGAACGTGCTTTGACCGCCGATTAAGTCGTCAGCCGCCCCGATTCGGGTGAAGATCCGGTCGATAAGCGGAATAACCGCAGACTTGGCAGGGACGAAGCAGCCGATCTGGGCCATAATGCAGATAAGCGCAACTTGGCGCATATACGTGCTTTTGCCGGCCATATTCGGACCGGTAATGAGAAGCATCCATTGCTGCTCCTTGCGCAGCGATGTGCCGTTCGATATAAAAGGCGTACCGTCCATCATCGCTTCTACAACGGGATGGCGGCCGTCTTCGATCTGTAGGTCATAAGCCTCGTTAATTTGCGGCCTTGCGTATCGACGCTCCGCGCTCACATGAGCCAGCGATTGATAAGCGTCAATCTCTGCGATAATCGCAGCCGCACGTTGAAGCCGGTGCAGATGCAAAGAAAGATGGTCGCGAAGCTCGATGAACTTCTCGTATTCCAAATCGACCATTTTGTCCTCGGCTTCGAGAATCAGACGTTCCTTCTCCTTAAGCTCCGGCGTCACGAAGCGCTCGGCATTGGCAAGCGTTTGCTTCCGCTCATAACGTCCTTCCGGCAGCATGGCGAGATTCGCTTTGGACACCTCAAGGAAGTAACCGAAAACTTTGTTGTAGCCGATCTTCAGCGTCTTGATGCCAGTAGCTTCACGTTCCTGACGCTCCAGCTCAGCCAGCCAGCGCTTTCCGTTCGTGCTCGCTTCGCGCAATTGATCCAAGTAGTCGTCGTAGCCGGCACGGATAAGGCCGCCTTCACGAATCGTTACAGGCGGATCTTCAACCACAACCGTATCGATCATATCTGCCAAATCGCCGCAATCGTCTACGCCTGCGACGAGCTCGCGCAGCACCTTAGAACCGGATTGATCGCATAATGCGGCTAATCCCGGTATGCGGCGCAACGAGCTCTTAAGCGCATTGAGATCGCGGCCGTTCGCGCTGCCGAACGCCACTCTGCCGACAAGTCGTTCAAGGTCGTAGATCGGCTGCAGTTCAGTGCGAATATCTTCCCTTAGAATCAAATTGCGATAGAGCTCCTCCACTGCATCCAGCCTGGCATCGATAGCCGACTTGCTTAGAAGCGGCTTATCGATCCATCTGCGAAGCATCCGAGCGCCCATCGAAGTCTGCGTGCGGTCCAGCAGCCAGAGAAGCGACCCTTTCTTTGCGCGGTCTCGCACCGTCTCCGTAAGCTCTAGATTGCGGCGGGTGTAATGATCCAAAATCATATATTGGTTCGGCTCGTAGGAGCTGATCTTCTGAACATGGCCTAACGAGCGCTTCTGGGTCTCGTCAAGGTATCCTGTTAGGACGCTGATAGCTAGTAATCGCGCTTGCGAGAGACTGTCCAGCTCACCAGACTTGAATTGCTGCTGCAGCTTGTCCTGCTCCATCGGTTCGCGAGCCGTTAGCAGCAATTGGCGATTCCATACCGCCGCGCCTTGCAGCTTGTCCATCAAGACGGCATCGCCGACAATCTCGGCTGGTTGATATACGTTAATTTCGTCGATAAGCGCTTCAAGCTGATCGGGTACAGAGGTTACGTATAGTTCGCCCGTTGACAAGTCGCATGCGGACAAGCCAAGCATTCCGCCCGACTGCACGACGGCAACGATAAAGTTATTCGACTTGCCCTCCAGCGACTTCGTCTCCATAACGGTTCCCGGCGTAATAATCCGAACAATCTCACGCCGCACAACGCCTTTGGCAACCGCAGGGTCCTCGACTTGCTCGCAAACCGCTACCTTATACCCTTTCTCGACCAGCCTGCTTATGTAGTTTTCCGCGGAATGATGGGGAACGCCGCACATCGGTATTTTTTGATCCGTGCCGCCTTCGCGGCCGGTTAACGTTATTTCCAATTCCCGCGATGCGTTAATCGCATCGTCGAAAAACATTTCGTAAAAGTCGCCTAAGCGAAAAAATAAAAACGCATCCTTCGCTTGCTCCTTAACAGCAAGATATTGTTGAATCATCGGGGTATAGGTTGACATTTCGAGCCTCCTCATGGGCAATGCGGGACAATGGCAATGTGAACCATTCTCCGAGTAGCGTGAACAATAGACTTTTATTATACCAAGCGGAACAGATGTACGCCATATGCGCATAGAGAAACGGTACAGGAAGGAATAGCAAAAATTAGATTGAGATTGAAGATAGAGAAAAAAACGACCTCCTTCGCAACAGGTTGTTGTGAAGGAGGTCGCTCGATTTCGGGAGGATTATATACGGCGTTAATAATATATAACGTTAATTAATAGGAATGCGCCACTTCAAACGTATGTCCGCTTTCTCGTTCCAGCTCGCGCCGCGTCGGGCCGCATCCAGCAGCGGCTCGATATAGGGCGCGAGCTCGCGCCAGCTCGCCGCGGCGGCCAAGCTCGCGGCGATTCCGTCCAGGCAGCCGGCAAGCTCTGCGCGGTCGCCGGCGTAATACGCTTCGACATACCGCTCCTCCAGAGCGGGTATGTATGACAAGGTCCACGCCTCGCGCGCGCACAGCAGCGCAAGCGCGAAGGCGCCCTTGGCCGCTGCCGGCGAGACGAGCCAACTCGGCAGCGTGCGGTACTCGAACCCGCCATGCGGCTGCAGGCGATAGTCCCCGAGCGTTCCGTAACGGGGACGGCGGCCTCGCCCGGCGGGGTCTTCGATGAGAGCGAGCGGGAATGCCGCGAAGCTGTCGAGCAGGCGGAGCAAGCGCGTTGTAAGCGGCGCTCCGCTGAGGTGGATGTGCCCGCCGAGCGCGAGCCCCGGCACGGGCATGGCTCCAGCGGCCCAGCGCAGCGATGGGTCGCCGATTCGCTGCGCGGCGCGGAGCAGCAAGCGCCGCACGCCCGCGGTGAGCGCGGCCGGGTCAGCGGCCGGCTCAGGACGCAGCTCGGCGACGGGATAGACGAGCCGCCGCCCAACGAGCATCGCGTCCGCGCCGGCCGCGCCGCCCGTATCCGCGCCGAAGAAGCGCGACGCCGCCGCCACCCGCCCTGCCGGCGTCACCAGCACAAACTCCGGATCGGCGCCGATCAGCAGCGGCCGCCGATCCGTAACTGCCGCCCTCTCCGCCGCATACCACGCGGCGAAGCGCTGCGCTGCCTCTGCCTCCAGCTGCGCATTCCGCAGCTGCGGCCATACCGCGCGGACGGCAGTGCGCCCGTCTCCGCCAAGCGCCACCTCGGCCTCGCCAATATCGAGGCCGAGGGCGTACAACCCCTGTACGGCGGCGCGTACCACCCGCCGAATGAGCGGATCGTCAGTCGCGACCTGACTGCCGATCACCTTACCTCCGCTGCCCTGCCGCTCCACGGATACCGCCTCAAGATGATACACGCGCACCAAATATACGCGCACGCTCTCCAGCGGCTTACCGCCAACTAGTCCTGCGCGCTTCCATATGCGCTCCCTATCCGCCTCTCCCATATGCGCAGCTTGAGCGGCTTTGGCATTAAGAACCCAAATAGGCTTGAAGCGGCTTTCGTCGAAGGGCCGCGAGTCATTCCAGACAATGACGGCGTCGCCTTCTTTCACAGCTGTCCACCCCTGAGCCGACAGCGGCTTCCCTGCACGCTCTCCAGCTGAGCGATGCAGCTGACCGGTCGTATCTACCCGTTCCATTCGGTCGTAGTTGCCGCGCCATATCCAAGTCGAGCCCATCGTCTCGCCGCCTTTGCCGCAAATAATTGATCATAACTCCAGCGCTATAGCTCCTACCCTTACAAAATAACAGGAATTGCTCCCGTTATTAGCCGGCTTGTGACGTTAGTTGGTGTTGGATGGAAGTTGGTTGGATGCTCACGATTCCGCCCAAATCCACGCTTACCTATAATTTTTCAAAAAAAAGAGGGCTTTCGCCCTCGACATACTGCTCGCGCAGCATATGATACTGTAGCAGTAGCCCTTACCCGCTTACTTAGAGCTCATCGTCCAGTAAATCTGGATCCAAATCCTCGTAGTCCTCATCGCCGCCGAGGCTGAATTCCAAATCTTTGCCGTCCAGGTCGTCGCAACCGCCTGGAATAACGGCGACGCAAACTTTAGTCTCGGCAATCATTTCTACCGAAAACTCCCGTTCAACCCGGATAACGACGCCTGAGCCGTTGGATGAAATGTTCGCTTCGATGCAGTTAGGCTCTTGCAGCACGTCTGCGGACACTTCTTCTGTCGCCGCCCTATGTTTAGGATCTACATAAGAGAGAGCGACATGCTCCACGTAATGTACGGATTCTTTAGCTACGTCTGTTTGCGAGTTTTTGCTGTACGAATACCAAATGTTGATATCGTAAGTACCGATTACCTCAATACCGTCGCCCGAACGAACCGCTTCATACTGATGGTTGATAATCCATGCTCCCAGAATACTGGTCGGATGATGAGGCGGCGTTACGGTATGGGTTACAGTGGAAAACTTACGACCTTTGCCGCAGACAGCTTTCGTAATGATTTCTCTGCACTGAAGCTGTTTATCTGCAATAGTCATTGATTTAACCTCCTCCATACAATCATTCATTTAAAGTGTATGCAGGACATTCGTCTAGGGTGACTGTTTCTTTTTCGGAAATATAAGATATATATAAGCGATATTCTTATATAACGGCTTATATTTCTTCGCGATCCTCGCAACGAATTTTCTCCCTCTATATGCTATGACGCCTGTTCGGACAAAATGACTTTTCTTTTTTTGAAAAATAGGAAGGTATAAGTTTCACACTTATCCTTACGCCTCTATTTCACCGCGAAACGAAAGCTTATGCCTCCAAGGACGGCACAGAACCGAGCTGCGCAAAGACGCAGCTAACGGTTCGTGCTTAGCGACTGCCGTTTACGCTTGAGTCGCTTGGCGATGGCCAAATATCTTTGCAACTCGTGCAGCAACGTCAGCAATGCCGCTCTCACTTCGAATTCCTCGCGCGTTCTCGGAAGTTCCATCCCTCGAAATCGCAGCGACAGCTCCTGCAAGCGAGTCTCGACCGAACCTTCGTACACCTCCGACTTCACATCGGAGGCAAGCCGCTCGAGCAGCTCGGCAATCAGAACGCCTTGCGGCCACTTTTCATAGACGAAGGCCAGCTCGACTAGCATCTTCTGCACGGAATCAAGCTGCTGTCGCCTCATCTCGAAGTACGTCGACCAATAATGCTCCTGCCCCCATATCCGATTCTCGCGATTGCGAATCGAGCGCTGCGCGCCGTCTTCAATTGCCTGGAATGCAGCCAGCAATTCCTCACCGCCCCATACATGGGACGGATTGCGAAGCGTCAGGGCCATCTCCGTGAAAATAACGCTGAAATTGTCCTCGATTGCCATCCGATTGCTCGTCAACTGCTTCTCATCCTTCGGCATATAGACGAAGTTGAGCACGGTCGCCCAGCCGAGGCCAGCGAACAACAGCATAATTTCGTTGCCGATAATGGCTGACGTCACTTCTTCTCTGTTAAACAGATGGAAGACGATGACCGAGCTCGTTACGATTCCATCCTTCAGCTGGAAGCGTGACAGAATCGGAAAAGTAATCAAGATGAAGACCGCAACCGCCCAGATATGGAAACCGAACAGCGTGAAGATTAGCGATGCCAAAAAAAGTCCCAGAACCGAAGCAATAAATCGGACGATTGCGCTTTTCAGCCCTTTCATCCTCGTAACTTCGACGCCGAGAATAGCCAGAATGCCCGCTCCAAGCGGGGGCTCAAGGCCGAAATAGACGGCAGTGTAAATAGCTGCGATAGCGGCTAGCGCTGTTTTGACGACACGTATGCCCATAGTAAACTTCCTCGCGATTAGTAAGATGTTGACTCCATCCTACCTTTCGCGCCAGCCGGCCGTCAACCTTCTCTCCAGCGCGGCAACAAGCTGATACATAACCGTGGCAACCGCAGCGATCACGACAAGACTCGATAATACGAGCGTGAAGTTGAACACCTGGAAGCCATATATGATCAAATAACCGAGTCCGAGCTTCGCGACGAGAAATTCGCCAACGATAACGCCAACCCATGCGAGACCGACATTCACCTTGAGCGTCGAGATAATAACGGGAAACGACGCAGGCAGAATGACGAGCCTGAACAGCTGGCCGCGCGAAGCGCCGAACAGCCTGACGACCTTAATGAAGCCGGCGTCGATCTCGCGGAACCGGTTATAAATATTAAGCGTCGTAATAATAACCGTCACCGACAGCGTAACCGCTACAATCGACATGAATCCTGGCCCTAAACCGACGATGAAGATCGGTCCTAATGCCACCTTCGGCATACTATTAAGCACAACAAGGTACGGATCGAATACGCGGGAGAGAAAAGGAAACCACCATAGAGCCGCAGCCATCGCCGTGCCGAGCAGCGTGCCAAGCGCGAACCCGACAACCGTCTCGCCTACTGTCATGCCGACGTGTGGCCATATCGAGCCATCGGACATCGTACGCCATAGTTGTGCAGCCATCTTAGACGGATAACTGAACAAAAGAGGATCGATCCATTTGTTTTTCCCCGCCGCTTCCCATAACCCTACAAATAAGACAAGCAGCACGACCTGCGTTACGGCTACCGCTGCTGACAGCTTACGCATCCTTATGCGATAGTTCGCATGCAGAGCGCCCATCCAGCTCAGCCGATCTTCCTTCACCCCCGCGATCTGAACGTCGGCGGACTCATTCGCTCCGCTTGCTTGCCGCGTTTCGCGCTCACCCATTCCGAGTTCCTCCCTCGTCTTCCACTGCATCCAATTCCGCCCATAGCTGCTCGAACGTTGCTTGAAAGCTCGGCAGTCTTCTTGCCGCCATCGGACTAATCGAGCGAAGCTCCTCGTCAATAACGACTTCGCATTTGATATGGCCGGGATTACGGCCAAGCACGATGACGCGATCGCTCATCGCGGCAGCCTCAGCAAGATCATGGGTGACAAGCACCGCCGTCTTTCCTCTGCGCGTAAGCGTTTCGTGCACAAGATCCTCAAGCTGCAGCTTTATGTGCAGATCCAGGGCAGAGAAGGGCTCATCGAGCAGCAGCACCTCCGGCTCGGTGGCCAGCGTTCTTGCGAGCGCCACCCGCTGGCGCATGCCGCCGGACAATTCATGCGGATAGCGCCGCCCAGAGTCCGGCAGCCCTAGTTCGGCTAACAGCTCGTCGACGAGCGTCATCGCCTGCGGCGTCTTGCGGCCGCTGATCTCAAGACCGACAGCCGCATTATCGCGAATCGTACGCCAAGGGAACAGGAAGTCCTGCTGCAGCATATAGCCTACCTTCGGGGAAGGACCGGCGACAGCTTCGCCGTCAAGCAGCACTTGCCCCTTCGTCGGCGGGAATAATCCGGCCAGCAGGCTCAGCACGGTCGTCTTGCCGCAGCCGCTCGGTCCGACGAGGCTGACGAACTCGCCTCGCTCGACACGAAGATCCAGCTGCTCCAGCGCAAGCGAAGCTCCTTTCGCGTTCACATAAACATGAGATAGCTGCTGCAGCTCCAATACGGGAACTATCGCCATATAACATCCCTCCTTTCTGCTATCCACATCACTTTGGTTATTTGATCGACTTCTCTGCAAAGCTCGTATCGACGAGCACATCATGCTCCGTGCGCTTCTCGAGCTCGCCTGCCGTCGTAATAACGTCCAGCAAGTTGTTCCATTCCGATTCGTCGACGATTGGATCGGTCGCGAATGAGCCTTGCTGCTTGTAGCGATCGATCGAACTAATGAGGATGTCGCGATCGACATTTTCAAAGTACGGCAATACAACATCGGCAATCGCTTCGGCGCTATTGTCCTTCACCCACAGCTGCGCTTTATGGATTGCATTCGTGAACGCTTGAATCGTTTTCTCGTTCTTCTTGATATAGCTTTGTTTGGCCATGAACACGGTGTAAGGCAGATGCCCGCTTTCCGTGCCGAATGAGGCAACAACATGACCTTTGCCTTCCTTCTCGAAGATCGATGCCGTTGGCTCGAAGAGCTGGACATAATCGCCTGTTCCCGAAGCGAATGCAGCCGGAATATTGGCAAAATCAACGTTTTGGATCAGCTCTAAATCCGCTTGAGGATCGATTCCCAGCTTCTTCAGAGCGAATTCGCCAGCCATCTGCGGCATTCCGCCCTTCCTCTGGCCGAGGAATGTTTTGCCCTTCAATGTATTCCAGTCGAATGCGCTATCCGCCTCGCGGGCGACGAGGAACGTGCCGTCGGTTTGCGTCAATTGCGCGAAGTTAATGACCGGATCATCCGTTCCTTGCTGATACACATAAATCGACGTTTCCGAGCCGACAAGCGCAACGTCAATGACATTCGACAGCAGTGCCGTCATCGTCTTGTCGCCGCCTGGCGTAGTCGTAAGCTCAACATCAAGTCCTTCCTCCGTGAAATATCCTTTCTCTACCGCAACGTATTGCGGTGCATAGAACAGCGACCGCGTTACCTCGCCGATCCGGACCTTCGTTTTCTCCGAATCTCCTTTGCCGCAGCCCGCAAGCACAGCCGTTATCGTAAGCACGACAGCTAGCATTAGCGCTGTTATAATGCGTCTCTTCATACCAATCCCTCCGCCTTCATTCTCGTTAGTAGATGTACATCAGCCTATGCAGAAATACTCTGGGCGGTGAATCGGTCTAACATTAAACAAAGATGGCGGTCCAAGGAGATTATCCTTGAACCACCATCTTTGTTTGTGGTCTTCTATATGAACGTGTTCGTTAGAGCTTATAGACTTCCGTATACTTGTTCGTTAAGTAACGAACAAGATGCTGCGGATCAAGCGGCTTGCCCGTTACGCTCTGAATGAGCTCCGATGGGGTACGCAGCTTGCCGTATTTGTAGATTCGCTCGGTCAACCACTCCTTGATTGGCAGCAGCTCGCCCTTGCCCACAAGCGACCAGAAGCCGTCCAGCTCCTTCTCCATCGTATCGGCGATTTGCGCAGCGTACATATTGCCTAGCGAATAGGAAGGGAAATAACCGAATGCGCCACCGGACCAGTGGACGTCCTGCAGCACACCTTCGGCATTGCTCGGAGGCGTAATGCCGAGATACTGCTTATACTTCTCGTTCCAGATCGCAGGCAGATCAGCCGCCTTCGCCCCTTCATTGAAGATAAGCTTCTCGATCTCGTAGCGGATAATAATATGCAGGTTATACGTCAGCTCATCCGCCTCAATCCTTATGAGAGAAGGCTGAACGACGTTGTTAGCGCGGTAGAATTCATCTACCGACACATCCAGTTGTCCAGGGAACTGCTTCTGCAGCTGGTTGAAGTTCTGTTCCCAGAACGGCCGGCTGCGTCCGATAATGTTCTCCCAGAAGCGGGATTGCGATTCATGGATGCCCATCGACGTCCCAGTGCAGAGCGTCGTTCCGATAAGCTCCGGCATAATATTTTGCTCATAGAGCGCATGACCGCCTTCATGAATCGTGCCAAACAACGCGCTTAGCACATCATCCTCTAAGTAACGCGTCGTGATGCGAACGTCGCCGGGATTAAGACCCGTTGCGAACGGGTGAGCGCTCTCGTCGAGTCGGCCGGCCTCGAAGCTGAAGCCCATCTGCTTCAATATGTACTGGCTGAACGACTTCTGAGCGGACTTATCGAACTGCTGACGCAAGAACGATGTATTAGGCTGATGAGGCGAAGCGGCGATCGCTGCCGCAAGCGGTACGAGCTGTTCTCTAAGGCCGCCGAATACGTGATCCAGCTCCTTGACCGTCATGCCGGGCTCGTATTGATCCAGCAGCGTGTCATACCGAGTATCCTTCGCTCCCCATAGATCGATGAATTGATTCGTATACGAAATCACCTTCTCCAAGTAGGGCTGGAAGCCGGCATAATCATTATCCGCTTTCGATTCCTCCCACTTGGACTCGGCTTGCGATGAAATAATGACATATTCCTGATACAGCTGCGGAGGAATTTTTACACTGCGGTCGTAATCCTTGCGCGTCTCCGTCACAAGCTTCTGTTCAATCTCATTCAATTCGGCATATGCCTCATTCTGCTCTAGTACAGACAGCCATTCACCAAGCTCAGGCGAAGTAGCCAGCTTGAACATATCCCCAGATAATGCGCCAATCACTTCGGAGCGCGTATCCATTCCTTTGCGGGGCGCGCCCGTGCGCAAATCCCAGTAGAGGACGCCTAGCGCCTCTTCATAGCTCTTGAGCTTATGAATTCTTTCTTTAAAGCCGGTTAGCGCTTCTTTGGTTGATATTGACATCAGATTACCGCCTCTCTGCCCAATATTGAACTTGGATTCCATTAATCGGAACTTAACTTGATCTTACTTATTCCTATCTTTATAATCAACTTAAACCTACATAAAATGCAAGCAATAGATAGGAAGTGAGGTCATCATATGCATATTACATTCTCGAAGTCTGCTGCCGATAAGCTCGGCCCCTATTTATCCGACGGTACGAAGCAGCTTAAGCTGCTCCACGATACGGAAGGCTGCGGCTGCGTCGTTAGCGGCGTACCGGCCCTCCAGCTCATAGATAGCCCAAGTGTCGACGACCGCCAGGAGCAAGGAGATCCCCTTCCCTACTGGTTCGAGCCTCGCCATGAAGTGTTCTACGAGCCGAAGCTGCGTGTCGATTACGACCCGATCCGAGACAGCTTCAGCTTGAAGAGCGACAATCAGATTTATACGACAAACCTGCGGTTTTTGAAGAGCAGCACATAATACACAGCTAATTGGAGGCAACACGATGAATAAGCTCGAATCCATTTTAGATTTTAACGGCAGCTTCGTTGCGAACAAGGAATACGAGCAATACGCGACGAGCCGTTTTCCCGACAAAAGAATGGTTATTCTTACCTGTATGGACGCTAGACTGACCGAGCTGCTGCCTAAGTCGATGAATCTGAAAAATGGCGATTCGAAAATCATTAAAAATGCCGGCGCTATCGTCACTCAGCCGTTCGGCAACATTATGCGATCAATCATCGTCGCAGTCTACGAGCTGCAAGCCGATGAAGTATTCGTCATTGGGCATCATAACTGCGGTATGACAGGCATCAACCCCGAAGAAATCATTCAGCATATGGTTGACCGCGGGATACCGATGGACACCATCAATACGCTGAAGCATTCCGGTCTTAACCTCATGCGCTGGCTGACTGGCTTCGACAACGTGAAGGACAGCGTCATTAACAGCGTTAACATTATTCGCAACCACCCGCTTATGCCTAGAGCCGTACTCGTCCACGGACTCATCATCGATCCTGAGACGGGTGCGCTTGAGCTCGTAACGGAAGGCTTGCCGAAAGATAAAGAGTAAAAGCGAGCGCAGCGGCTGTCCAATACGGACTAGCCTCTGCGCTCTTTTTGTTTCGCTTGCAGCGAAATCTCCCGGGCTAGAATAACCTCGCTCCGGTCACGAAGCTTATGGCGATGAATAAGGGCTTCGTTCGATAATGGACTTGGTTCTCCCCATCTCACCCCGCGCTTTGCGCATTCTTCTTCACAAAGCCTAGTTACCTCTTCCGACGCAATCGGTAAGTCCATGTCCGCATAGACATGAACAAAGCTCTGCTCTCCTAACCCACTAAGCCGGTCGTCAATCATTCCAATCAACGGCTCGCGACTTAGACCAAGCGGAAGCAAATCAGATCCCGCTAATCGCAGACGGGATTGCTCCAGCATCATCCATGCTCCCTTGCGATTGCCTCTTCTTTCATGGTAAAGACCCACTGCTAATTGAATTAAGCCGACCCATATATCCGACATGCCGTCGTTCGGGTGTTCTTTCCAATACTCTTCTAGCAGTTCATGGCATTCAAAATAATCCCTTGTTGCATGAAACTCAACCAAATAGGAAACATAGGAATCAGGAATCGTATTCATTCGAACCTCCTGCATAAGCGATCAGTAATAATGACAAGCAACCTCCGTATATATTAGCTGTAATTGCTTATGTTAGCAATGTGCTTCGTGTTTAACTTGCTCACGTCGTCGCTTTGGCGCCGTACCAAAAATCGCATCTAAGGAGAACTTGATATGAAAAAAGGAATACTGATGCTCATGGCCCTGTCGCTCGTTATGACAGTCGGCTTCCATTCAACTGCTGACGCTAAACCAAGACGGAGCATCAAATCTCCAAGGCAAAGTTATACGGAGACCCCAAAGAAAAAGGACAATACGAGCCAGACGAATAACGGAGCGCGTTCCGGAGCTGCGACCGGAGCGGGGCGAACGGGATTTTGGAGCGGTGGCAGCTTCTTCCGAGGATTAATGGTCGGCGGAATTGCCGGACTGCTGTTCGGCAGTTTGTTCAGCGGTTGGGGCGCCTTCGGCAATCTGCTCGGATTGCTCATTAACGTAATCGCGATTATCGCCGTCGTTATGATTATTCGCGCTATATGGAACAATTTCCGACATAATCGCAGGCGGCCTGACGATAGGAGTCGTTACTAGCGCGTGCGTCTTTATACGGACGAGATTTTAAATGCTGTCTGCCTCCATTATGCCGATCGCAGAGGGGTTAGCCCTACGGACGTGGAGGTTCAGCTCTCATGGGAGGAGCAATACGGATTTACAGCCGAGGTGTGGGTCAAGGGCCGAAGCCAATACATTCTTGAAGCGAACATTATTGAAGCAATCGAGCAATACATGTATAAGCAATATCATCGTCGCGTGTTCCGATCCGATATAAAACTGGATGCGGACGAGGAATTTTGGGTCGATATTGCAGATTAGTAATGGTATAGCTGAATTCAGAACAGAGCGAATCCGCTCTGTTTTTTTCTTTCATGATCAACTAGCAATAATTACCGCCAAACTTTTCATAGATTAGGAGCAACTCCCCTCCTCTTCCAGCGTCTAACTAAACGGACAACTGAGAGGAGTGTGGCAAATAGAGTGTTAAAAAAGAAGCTGATCGCTGCAGTTACGTTGCTGCTGCTGAGCAGTTCGCTGCTGGCTGGAACTTCGGGGAGCGGCGTTGCTGAGGCTTCTGCAAGTCTCGTAACGAAATACCGCGTCTATCAGAACGACCAAGCACTGCGGGAATTCCCGACAGAGAGCAAAGCGATTGCCTATGCGAAAAACGTCAGCTACAGCCATGTAGAAACCATTACTGGACGTACCTGGGTGTGGGACAATCTCCCTCGCTACAAAGTGTACAAAAACGGCATCTCGTCAAGCGCATGGGAATACCGGACATATGAGCAGGCGCTGGCATTCGCTAAGACACAAAGAAACGTACATATTCGCGATTTGGAGAACATTGGCTGGAAGTATGCGAATCACGCCAAGTTCAGATTGTATCAAGGTGACAAGACACAGCCGATATGGACGTTCACGACCATTGAGGCAGCGATCCAGGAAGCAAAGAAGTGGAGTAACGCACATATTGTCGATTTAACGAAAAACGCTTGGGTATGGGACAACTTAACCGCCGCCCAGAAGAAGGATCAGCGCGCCGCAGCAGCCGTCTATCAAATTAGCGTTGACGGTGTTCCAGCGAACAACGGCAAGTTGTACGGCTTCCTCTATGACGCCATCAAAAGTTCGTCTGCAATTGTAGGAAGTGAAGTCGTAAATACCGCGACAGGCATCGTGCTCCATTCCAACGCGCTTGCCTACGAGGTTATTCAGAACGGCAAGCTTATCGGTGCTTTTATTAACCTCGATGACGCAGTTGCACTGGCAAAGAAAACGCCGAATGCCGAGGTCATGTACAAAGACAATGTATGGTGGTCGGGTGTTCCGTATCTTACTGTATTCCAAGGCGACAAGAAACTGCGTTCGTTCAACACTCGTTCGGGCGCGATCGATTTTGCTAAAAAATACGCAAACGCCTATGTCCGTACGTCAGACGGTCGCAGCGTATGGAACAACGCGAAGTCGCTCGTCTACTTAGCTTGGAATGGCAGCGCATCTAGCGGCACCGTATTAAGCCATGTTGCGAACACGCAAGGCTTGTCGATCGACTCGCCAACCTGGTTCGAACTCACCGCCGCCGATGGATCGATCAACGATACATCCGATGCCGAGCTAGTGAAGACGCTTAAGGAGCAAGGCATCCGCGTTGCACCGCTTGTCCATAATCAGTTCAACCGGAAGATGACCACAGCATTCCTGCAGGATAAGGCAGCACAGCAGGCTTTCATTAGCAAGCTCGTTGGACGTTTATCTGAAATTAAGGCATTTGGCCTTAATCTCGACTTCGAAGAAGTAGCCGGCGCAGATCGTGCCAGCTACACTGCCTTCGTTAAGGAGCTTACGAAAGCAGCTCATGCCAAGGGTTTGAACGTATCCATCGACTTGCCGAGAGGCAGCTTAAGCTGGAATCATCTTACCGCCTACGATCATGCGGCATTATCTGCCATTGTAGATACGATAATCATTATGGCGTACGACGAGCATTGGAGCGGCAGTGATACGCCGGGATCCGTAGCAGGTCTTACCTGGGTAGAGGAAGGCATCAAACAGTTTCTCGGTTACGGCATCCCGCGAAGCAAGCTTATGCTAGGCATTCCGTTCTACGTACGCGAGTGGAAGCTGGACGCCGCTGGCAAGCTGGTCGGCAATCGTGCCGTTCTTATGAAAGATATTCCGGCGCTCATCGCGGATAACAAAGCAACAGGCGTTCCGGATGCTGCGTCCGGGCAAATAAAATACAAGTATGTGAAGGACAGCTTCACCTACCTGTTCTGGGCCGAGACTACTGAAACAACTAAAGCACGCGTCGCGCTAGCAACCAAATACGATCTAGCAGGCGTCGCGGCTTGGAGACTCGGCTACGAAAGCGCCGATCTTTGGACCATGATGCTTCGAATGAAATAAGAATAAGAGCTGTACCGGAAGCCACAGTCGGCATCGGTACAGCTCTTATTTATTAAGATGATCAGCTATGTAATTTTCAATTGAAAGTGCGCCCATTGTAGGAGCTATGTGCAAACCTTTATACAAGGAGCAAAACACAGAAAGTCTTTGCCCTGCAGAAATCCAACATAGCAGACAGCACACTATTCCAGTAATTCCGAGTCAAAGGTTTGAAAAAGAAGTTTCATCGACTCCATGTCACGTTGATTTGTCCCATGAATGGCTTCAATCAAGGATTGGATGGTGGAGGTCATAATGATCAAATAACGAGCTTCTACAGAGCCGGCATTCCAATACGTATGCGGTGTGCCGCGCGGCACAATAACAGCTTGATTAGCGACAGCAATCGTCATTTCGGCTCCGATTTGGAAGCCTAGCTTCCCTGCGAGAACATACCAAGCCTCGTCATCATGATGATGAAGATGCAGGGGTGCAATTCGTTCCGGATCGCTGCCTAGCGGAGTACCGCTAGCCGACCACTCCGCCATTACTAGCTTAGAGCCTTCAGGAATTAGAGCTTGTCCGTTAAGCAATGACGAAATAAAAGGATGATTAGTCATTTCGCATCCGGATACATTGCTTGCGTAATCACCATAGATTGTTTAATTAATACCTTTAAAACATCGATATCTATATCTGCCAATTTATTGACGTAGACACATGATTTCGCAGATGTATGCTTTCCTAACCGTGATAGGAGCTCTTCCCGTCCTGGATCCCCTGGTTCAAAGTATAAGCTTATCTTTGCTTTCCGGGGAGAAAATCCCGCAAGCGGTGCATCCCCTTCGTGACCTGTCGCATATTTGTAGTGATAAGAACCAAATCCAATAATGCTTGGCCCCCACATTTTCGCTTCGAACCCCGTCGTTTCCGTAAAAATATCAAGTAATCGATAAGCATCTTCACGTTTCTTCATATTTTCAATCTGCTCGATAAACTCGATGACACTGTGGTCGGTTTCTTTCGTTTTCGGCTCGTACATAAGTCGTAGCTCCCCTCCCATGTTGTTAGCTGAACTTTGGTTACCTCTATTATCCATTTCTTCTTATTCGATGTCCATATGAATCCCGATCGCTTATTTCTTCTTCCATGGCGGATCTCCGATATCATGCAGCTTTTGGTTCACCTTGTTAACCAAATAGGGTATGGCAATGCTAAGCAGCGCGCAAACGAAACTTAATCCAGATGGAATATTTCCTAGTTTATTGAACATAACTTCTACCCTCTCTCTTCGGTTTGATTCACCGATCCGATCCTGCGAATTTTAACGTCTGCCCTTACCTCTATCTCACTTCGCGAGAAATAATTAATGCCACTATCCCAATTGCTGACTACTTGCGACCAGATTTTGGGCTTGTTCTCACTCAGATAGGAGGCGAGCCCGATGACATCCTTTTTGTAGACGCCTTGCGTCTTGGCGATCGTTTCTTTGGTAAGCTTGACAATCTCTTCTTCGACTTTTTTTTGCAAACTGTCGATTGTATTTTCGTTTAGATAATCTTGCCTCTCGAATGCCTCTGCAATACTTCCCTCCATCGCCAAGGAGAAAACAAAGCGAATATGTTTCGGATTAGTGACGTCTGATACGATATTCCGCTGAGCGCGTTCGACATCAAATACGACCAAACTATCCCCGACTTGAACCTCAAGCAGACCGCGGCTATTGCTGCCGGTCAAATAGTTAAGTCCTGTCGTTTCACGGTCGTTCAGGAAACCTACAAGGCTGTTCGTCGTGCTATCCATGACCGATGCGCCTATCAGCGACGCATCGCGATCCCTAACCGTTAGCTTTTGCAGCGTGAAGCTCTCGCGTCTCAATAGAAATTCGTGGACATCGCCGATTCTCGTATCTTTATGGATGCGCATGAGCTCCCTGCCATTACGTGCGATATTATCAATGAATATGACTGGAGTACGCTCTCCCTTGGGTAAAATCTCCATCGCTCTTGATGCTTCTCCCTTGGCAATCATAACGGACACATTGCGCCTAGCATCGTTATTCCTAAGAAAATAATCGAGTACGTTGGCAAATCCGTATTCGGTTCTAGCCACATTCTCCGAAATAATAATGAGCTTCAAATGCTCAAGGAAAGGCTGGCGGCTTAATTGTGAGGCGAGCTTGGCTAACACGTCCTGCATCGTTCTTCCGTGAACATGTACATTGAAATACGCTTTGCCCATTCCCGATGCTCCCATCTGATCGGATTGCTTTAATCCCGCGGGGATGACGACTTGGAACGTAATCTTGAACTCCTGATGGCCGTTCGGTTGCGTTTGTTGTTCCTCCTGTTTGTTAGTTAATTCATCTATCGCAACACCGACAACAAAACCGCGCTGCTCCAACTCAATTCGATCCCAGCAGCCAGTCATTAGTACCGTCGACATCGCCAAACAGCATATGAGCCCCATAACTCTAACCATTTGCTCGCCCCTCCCGCATCTTTACGAAAGCGAATAATAGGATTGGAATAACGAACGAGGTCATAATGCCAATATAGCTCACAAGCATGCCCAGTCGGCTGAGCTCAACAATATTTTCGGGAACCATCGACAATAAAAAAATAATTGGCGTCAGCACATACATCAGCTTCCTTTTCTCCGTCTTCATTAAGAAGCTGGATGATTGCACGGTTATATCGAGCGCTATCGAAGTCGTAGTGAAGATGGAAACCACCCAAAAGATGAGAAACAGCGATTCCAGCCTTTCGAAAAACTCCCCGGGTACACTTACTTCCCTAGCCAGCTCAAGCGTCGGATACAAAATGTTCTGAGTAACCTCCACGGAGAAGATGCCGATTACGGCAATGAAAATCAATAAATAGGTGACGGTGGAAATGAGAACGGCAAACACCGTATATTTAGGCGCTTTTTCGGGATGCCTCATCAAGTTGCTGTAGAACAATACGGCTTCGAAACCCAAGAAGGAAAACAACGATTCTATCGAGCCATCGATCAACTTGGCCGGACTCGTGTAGAAAAAAGGCTTCAGATTGTTGAAATCGAATATTTTGATGCCTAACAGAAGAAAACCAGACGTGACGATCAGAACGAACGGCAGGAAAACGACCGTTAGCCTTACAAGACCGGTTCTCGAACCGGACACAGCATATATGACGACAAGAAGGAACGCTAAGGAAATGACTTCTAGCGGTGTTTTATCGAACAGAAATTGTTTCGATAGCTCAGCCACTGATCGAGTTATATACGCTGTGAACAGGAGAAAATACGACGCATAGACGATCGCAACGCAATAGGCTACAGGTTTCGAAGCAGTGGATGCTACATACTCCAGGAATGGTCTTCCTTTGAAACGCAGCGCTAACCGCGACAGCACCCAAGCTACGATGAGCGCCGCGCAGCCAGCTATCAATATCGATAGCCATCCATCAGGAGAACCCGTAGCTTTCGCTACAGAACGAGGCAGCGTTAATATGCCGACTCCAATGATTAGTGAACCAATCGTGAACATGAGTTCCTTCTCATCAATTTGTTGATCGCCATATTCCCAGTTATTCGTTCCCACCTGGTATACCTCCCCCTGTTCTAGGATCATGATCCAATGTCCTATTTCTTTTTCATTCTTTTTCTGTCTTCGGTACGCAGCATTTGTGGTCGGTCCTTTAAGAAAGAAACCGGTGCCCTCCAAATAAAGTCATTCCAATCCTTAAGGAACATAGGCGATACCGGCGTAGAATACGGAATACCGAAGCTCTTCAGATTTACGACGTGGATGCATATCAACAGAAACGCAAGGATGATGCCGAACAATCCGAACACGGAAGCCGCCAGCATGACGAAAAAACGTAAAATCCGGGTAATGATCCCGAAAGAGTACGATGGCAGCGTGAAAGAAGCGATCGCCGTAACGGCAACGACAATAACCATAATCGGGCTTACGATACCGGCAGCTACCGCAGCTTCACCAATAACGAGACCGCCTACGATACCAATCGTTTGGCCGATCGGCTTCGGCAGACGAACGCCCGCTTCGCGCAAAATTTCGAGTGTAACTTCCATTAACAGCGCTTCGATCACCGCCGGAAAAGGAACCCCTTCCCGTGCCGCCGCGATCGAAAACGCGATGTTGGACGGAATCATGCCATGATGGAATTCCGCAAGCGCAATATAAAAGGCCGGCAGAAACGTTGCCAAAAAGGCCGAAACAAACCTCAAAAATCGCACCAAAGATGAGAGCAGCCAAGGCTGATAATAATCCTCAGGCGAATTAAGGGCGAAGGCTATCGTGATCGGCATGATCAGATTAAATGGCGTGCCGTCTACTAATATGGCAATGCGCCCTTGCAGCAGCGAGGAGGACACACGGTCAGGCCTCTCCGTATTCAAAATTTGCGGGAAAGGAGACAGGAAGCTGTCCGATATCCACTGTTCGATATAACCCGAACCCTCCGGGTCGTCCATTTCAATCGTCAGCAGGCGCCGCTTGACCTCCTTCACGAGCTCCGGATTGGCAATCCCTTCGATATAGGTAACGATAACTTCCTTCTTCGACCTTGTGCCAAGCAAATAGGAATCCATTCTCAAGCCAGGGTCACGCAACCTTCTGCGAATCAAGGCACTGTTGGTTCGAATGTCTTCCGTGAATCCATCCTTAGGCCCGCGAATGAGCGATTCCGTTTGCGGCTCTTCGATCGCTCTCCTCATCCAGCCCTTGCTTCCAATGATGAGCGCCCGCTGCGTACCGTCGATAAACAAGCAAGTATCTCCCGACAGAATTGAGAATACGGCCTCGTCCAGGCAGTCGATCAACTGAATTTCTTGCAAAGGGAGGACATCGTCTTTCAACCGGCCGATTAGCTCATCGCCATTCATCTCTTTCAGAGCCGCTTCAGCTTTATTCGGCTTGTAGTTGATGAGCGGTCTCATGAGATGTTCATGTATCAAGGTTTTGTCAATCAATCCATCAATGTTAACGATGATGCAATAACGTCCCGATTGACCGATATCGATTTCCTTCGTTATCAAATCGCCCGGCGAATGCAGCAAGGAATGAATCGCATTCACATTATTTTTCATTTGCTCCGTCAATAAGGTTCGTTCTGCTTCCGTGCCACCGTTGTGTTGGTTTGCCATCCGTCTCTTAAGCATGGTCGTCAGCCGTTTCACATCTGCACCGCTTTCTCTAGCCAATATCTCCAAATTATTCCCTAGTTCAAGCCGAATGAAACAATGCTCGATAAAAGGAAACACAAAAAAAGGCGGCGAACGATCGCCACCTTTCCTTATTTGACCGATATAACTTAACCTTTGACCGCGCCGTCCATCAAACCGCCGATCAGTTGCTTTTGGAACAACAGCACGATGATCAACAGCGGAATAATACTGATGACCGAACCTGCCATAATAAGCTCATATGGCGTTCTAGCGCCAGATTCCAGCGTCCGAATCGCAAGCGATATCGTTTGCTCGCTCGGCGAACGAAGAACGATTAACGGCCACAAGAAGTTATTCCATTGATTGACGAAAGTGATAATGCCTAGGCTGGCAAGCGCCGGTCTTAGGTTCGGCAGCACGATCGACGTAAATATTCTGAACTCGGAGCAGCCGTCGATTCGGGATGCCTCAAGCATTTCCGTATGAATGCCCGAGCTGTACTGACGCATGAAGAAAATACCGAAGGCGCTGGCCACATTGGCTACGATAACGCCCCATGGATTGTCGATCAAGCCGAAGGCGCGATAAATTTCGAACATCGGAATAATCGTCGTCTCCGAAGGCACCATCATGGAAGCGAGTACGATGCCGAACAAAATACCTTGGAATTTGAATGTATACTTCGCAAACGCATAACCGGCAAGCGTACAGAAAAACAGGGCAAGCGCGGTATGAAGTATGGCGATAAAGAAGCTGTTGTAAAGGACGGTATCGAAAGCCCGTTCCTTGAACAGCAATGTGAAGTTATTCCATTGCGGATTGGTCGGAATCCACATCGGCGGATTTAGGAAGATATCTCTTCGCTCCTTCAGCGAGGAGCTGATCATCCAGAGCAATGGGAATAATGAAGCAAACGTTATGATGATCAGCATGAAATAAGCAAGCCCTTTGTTGATCAAATCGCGTGGTTTAAGCGATTTCTTGGGCGATGTTGTCGCAGTTATCGTTGCGGAAGACAAGGGAATCCCCTCCAGAAGTCTTAATCGTTATCTCTCGTTACGCGCATTTGAATGAACGTAAATATCATCATCAGGAAGAAGAACATTATGGCAATCGCGGATGCATATCCGAAATTCAAGTTCGTAAAGCTTTCTTGATAGATGAGCAATACCGGCGTCGTCGTCGAATTAAGCGGGCCGCCTTTGGTCAATACGAGCGGTTCCGTGAACAAGCCGAACGAACCGAGCGTGGATAAAATGACGCAAAAAACGAGAATTTTTTTGAGCAGCGGCAGCGTAATGCGAATAAGCACTTGGAAAGGCGTCGCACCGTCGACGTATGCCGATTCATAGATGTCTTTCGGTATGTTCTGCAGACCAGCCAAAATAAGAATCATGTTATAGCCCATCCAGCGGTAAAATACCATTGCCGCTACCGACACGCGCGCCCATACAGGCGAATCGAGCCACAAAATCGACGCGTCAATGAGACCCAATTGCTTCAAAATCACGTTAATAAGGCCGTTGTCGCCATTCAGCATGATCGAGAATACGAACGCGACGGCAACGACCGCCATAATGTTCGGGGTGAACAGCGACATACGGAAGAAGCCCTTCCCTTTCACCCAACTCGAATTAAGCAAGACCGCTACGAGCGTAGCCAATAGCAGCATGAGCGGCACGTAAATGACCATAATAATTAAACCGTTCGCGATCGTCAGCCAGAACACATCGTCCTGTATGACACGCGAGAAATTGTCCATGCCGACAAATGTTTTCGTTTTGCCGCCGTTCCACTCCACCATACTTAAGTAGAAAGAGTACAGAAACGGATAAAACAGAAATACGCCGAACAGGATAAAAAATGGCGATATAAACAAGTAAGGCGCGGATTTCTGCTGCCATCTCCACCATTTGGAAGCCATAGTGCCTCATCCTCCATAAATCAAGGGCCCTCGCCGGGCCCTTGTCATTGATTTGCTATTTACGGCTTGTACGGCTGCGGAGCTCGTCCGCTGTTTTCTTAAGCGTATCGGCTACCGATGCTTTGTTAAGGAAAACTTCCGCGAAAGCGTTCTTCGTCAATTGATTGGCAACTGGGAAATCCACCGTATACGATTGCGGAGCGATCTGCTCGAGCGCTTGCGTATACACTTGTCTCACGGGTTGACCGCCGAAGTATTCTACCGGTTCGGAGAATACGGCATCCTCGTAAGTCGTCGTAAGCGATGGCAAGGAACCTGCATCCTTCATCATCGTCACTTGGGATTCTTCTTTGCCAAGCATAAATTCAATGAACTTCCAAGCCTCTTCCGTGTGCTTCGAGTTCGCGTTGATCGCGAGGTTCGAACCGCCGTCATTCGCGCTTGCATATTGGTCGTCAGCCGACCATTTCGGCATCGGTGCTACGCCCCATTTGCCAGCGCTGTCTGGATCGATCATATTTTCAAGCAAACCTTCGTACCATGCAGCGCCTACGATCGTCGCTACTTTGCCGTCCGCGAACGCATTCAACCAGCTTTCGGAGAAAGCTTCGGCGTCGTTCACGATGCCGTCATTCACCATGCCTGCATAGAATTCCGCTGTTTCAATAACTTTAGGATCGTCTAGCGATACGTTGCCGTCCTTATCGAAGTACCATAGACCGCGCTGCCACATCATCGTTTCGAAGAAACGGTTGTTCGAACGCGTCTTCGAATCCTGGAACATGAAGTTTCCTGTTTTCTCCTTGATGATGTTGCCGACTTCCTTGTAATCCTCGAACGTCTTGATGCGGTCAGCAACCGCTTCAGGATCGGATGGCAAACCAGCCGCTTCGAAGATATCTTTACGATAGTACATCACTACAGGACCGCTGTCCCAAGGCATCGCGTACACTTTGCCGTCTTTCGTTGCGTCTTCCCACTTGAACGGAACGATCTTGTCTTTGTATGGCGCCACTTTGTCGCTAAGATCGTACAAAGAATCGATGTTGACCATTTGAGCCAGGTTGCTTGATTCAACCGCGATAATATCAGGCACTTTGTCGCCTGTGTTCGCTGCGATCAAGTATTTTTGATAAAGGTCCGTTTGACCCATGAGTTGATATTCAATTTCGATGTTCGGGTTCTCTGCTTTGAACGCTTCCATGTTAGCGTCAAGACCGATTTTCGCCGCATCCCAAATCCACACGACTAGCTTAACCTTCTCATCTTTGCTTTCTCCGTTTGCGCCATTGTTGTTATTACCGCCCGAAGAGCAAGCGCTCAGCAGCAAAATAACAGCCATAAGCAGAAATAAGGACGATTTCCATCTCTGTTTCATACTTGTGTGTACCCTCCTTTTAATGTGTGCATGAACAGCATATCGGTTATCGTCCGGGCTTAAAACGGAAATCGGTTTGACCTTCGTCGTTATTTTGTTCGGCTGCAGCGGGCAGGTTGCTATTTGTTTGATTTAGTCGTTAATTTGTTCTCGCGATATTCTGATGGCGTCATTCCGGTATAACCCTTGAACCACTTGCTGAAATGTTTGTTGTCTTCCATTCCAACCTTCTCGCCGATTAGGTTAATGCGCCAATCCGTCTGCACAAGCAGCTCGGACGCCTTGCGCAGCCTTCTTCGATGAAGAAATTCAAGAAAGCTAACACCAAGCTCCTTCTTGAATAAGGTGCTGAAATGGCTGCGGCTAAGCCCGATGCTCTCCGCTAGCTGCGAAGAAACGATCGGTTCATCGAGATGTTCATCGATATAGGCAACAGCCTTCATAATCGGCGTCGATACGGCGTCTGTTCTGAACTCGTATTGCTTCTCCAGCTCCGCCGTCTTCATCGTCCGGCTAATCGCTTCCATGAAATCAGACTGCTTCGTCTGAACATCCGACTTCTTCCAAGTCATATCTGTTTCCGCCGTATTCGAGCATTCAAGCAACAGCAGCTTTAGCCGTTCTGCATCGCGAGCCGGCGTGATGATTATTAGCGGAGCGCCTTCCGCATGAAGGTGTACAACCGGCAGATCCTGACCGTCCATATCTGAAGCAGTCTGCTCCTCCAGCCTATGAACAATGGTTAGCCGTTCCTTGGCGTCAAGACCGAACAGACTAAACAAAACAACTCCTTCAAACGAGTGTTTCTCTATATACTGACCGATGAACGCGTTAAGCTGCTCGCTATTCCGCCCTTCCGTATACCAGGTTCGATACATGGCATTGGTATCTTCTGTGCTTGGCGCGCTCGACCGATTCCATTCCTCTGTAATCTTCATCAGATAGCGGTCCACCGTTTCGGCGTCCATCGCCGTCTTAAGCAAATAGCCGGATGCGCCAAGCTCCATCCCTTGCTGCGCATAAGCGAAGTCCGAGTGGCAGCTGAGAAATAATATTTTGGCTTCGGGGTTCGCAGCTTTAATCTTCGTTGCAAGCTGAATGCCGTCCATCTGCGGCATAACAATGTCGGTGATGACGAGATCAGGTTGAAGTTCTTCATACATCTCCCAAGCAATCTCGCCGTTCGGCGCGTTGCCTACCACTTCCATGTCCCAGCGTTTCCAATCGACTGTATGCATAAGACCGACACGAACGAGCCGTTCGTCATCGGCGATAATGACTTTTCTAATCTTCGTCACGTACATTCTCCTCTTCCTGATACGGCCATCTGATCTCGATGATCGTGCCCTTCTCCGCATTCGGCAGTATGCGAATACCGTATTGCTCGCCGAAGTGCAGCTTGATCTTCTGGTCGACGTTATACATCCCGAGTCCGCCTCTTCCTTTGCGCGGAGGGGCAGGCTTGATGACGTCGCTAGGCGATTCAATCCCTTTGCCGTCGTCATAGATGCTCAGCACGATCTGCTGCCGATCGCGGTACACTTCAAGGGCAATCGAACCCGTACCGTCGTCGAACGCGTGATAAAAAATATTTTCGTACAGCGGCTGCAACGTCATGCGCGGAATCCAAGCACGTTCCAATCCCGGCTCTATATCCTCGGTATAGGTGAATGAATCGCCATATCGATAATATTGGATCTTAATATAGTGGCCAATCGTCTCCAGCTCTTCCTCTAGCGGAACAAGCTCATGGCTAATATCGAGATTTTCCGACAGCAGGGCGGCTAAATGATAGATCATACGGTCGATATCGCTTCTTCCCGCCATCCTCGCCCGCCATTGGATTGCATTTAATGTATTGATGATGAGATGCGGATTGATCTGATAATGAAGCGCTCTAAGCTCCGCCTCGTTCTTCAGCTTCTCGGTCCGCGTAATATTGGTAATTAAGGACCGAATTTGCTCTGTCATGAAGTTGAAGCGAGCGCCAAGCCTGGACAGCTCGTCCATGCCCTTCACCTCGACCGCGGCATCGAGCTTCCCTCTGCTGAACTCCAGCATCGACTTGTGGAGCGAGACGATCCGCCCCGTGAAATTGCCCGACAATACGCGAGCCATTATTAAAGCGGCGATCAAAGACAGAAGTCCGATTAAATAACCGTAATTGCGGATGACTCCGGAAGACTTATTGATCTCGCTTTGCGGCAGCCTGGCTGTTATCGTCCAATCATTTATAGCCAATGTTTCCGTGAATACATAGTCTTTGCCCGAAAACGCAGGTTTTTCCGCCGATTCGTAGATCAACTGGCCGCTGGCGTCGCTTATTTGTAAATAAGACCTCGTATCCTGCTCGAAGGATTGGAACAGACTCGTCATCGCCTTCGCATTCACGTCAACGAGAATTCGGCTGCCCACTGGTACGGCCGCTGCTTGCAAATGAAGCGGTACGATTAGACTAATAAGCGGTCCGTTCGGTTGAGGCGAGCTGTAATAGCCGCCTGAATGAAAGCCGGTCCATTGCCAAGCCTGATGAGGCTGAGACCCGCTCCACCAATTTGTTGTGAGCAACGAAGCAGAATTCACATTCCGGCTGCCAAGTATTTCGCCGTCCGGCGTAATGACGAATAGCCCTTCAACGATCGGAGATACGTGAAAGGAAAGAAAATCGATGAAGCTGTTCAGCTCCAAATATTCGTGATAGGACTTCGGATTTGTCATTATTTTTTTGCCGGGAGCGAGCAAATAACCTTGAATGTCTCTCGACAACGCATCCATTTCCTTCAAATGCATATCCGTAACGGTCACAAGCTGCTTCATTGCATACCGATTGTAATCCTGGAGCTGATCGTTTACGATATTGGCCGACTTCGAATAAGAAAGAATACTAAGGGCAAGGAGCGGTATAAGCGCACATATAAAAATAAGAAGCGTCATTTTACGCTGAATGCTGGAGCTCATCAACAAAACGGTTCACCTAAGCCTTTCATCCTGTCAAATTTCATTGTCAGTACTATCATTATATCGGACAAATCGACTACAGTCGGGTTCATTTGTACGATCCTAATCGTAAATATGTTTGATTCATTGTATCAATCGCGTGAACGCAAAAAAAGGGCGGCCCTCCTGGCCGCCCTCTTCCGATTCATCTTAATTCACTTCAATAATCTGCCACTTCTGATTTGCCCCGCCCCAATAGTCGTATTGGATGACCGCCGAATTATTGGCTGTACCGCTTGCATCCAGCGATTTGCCGCTATTGCGGTTAATAATCCGGTATGAATTGTTGCCGACATAGGTGAATGTCCATTGCTGATTGTTCCCGCCCGAATACGTGTATTGAATGACGGTTCCGTTATTGGCAGTTGAAGCGTTGGCTACATCGGCCGCCTTCCCGCTGTTCACATTCACAATCTTGAAGTAATTTCCCGCGGCCTGAATGTTCCACTTCTGGTTGTTGCCGCCCCAGTTGTCGTATATCTGGACTGCTGCGTTGTTAGCGGTTGACTGCCCTGCTACATCAAGCACCCTGCCGCTGCTTACGTTAACGATCTTATATTTCTTGGCGGGATCGAAGATTCCTCCGCCCGTGTTCCCTGCGATAACGCCCGTCGCCGCGTCGATATCTACGCTCGGATACCAATCCATCTGCAGCGTTGTGCTCGTCGGGAAAGTAAGCGGCAGCCATACGTATTGCGAATTATTGACCGCTTCGCCCCAGGCGCCAGCCCAACGATCGCCCATGAACAGATATGACGTCGTTTGACTGCCAACGACCGGAATGACGTAAGTGGATTGTGAACTGTAGGTGACGGAATCGCCGAAGTTAACCGGATTCGTCCATGTCCCTTCGATACTGGATGCGGTAGCGTATTTGGCTTGGTTCGGGTTCCAGCCCGTTGCTCCCGAAGTAATTAAGAAATAGGTCGAGCCGCGCTTGAAGATGGCAGGAGCTTCCCGGTAGGCTCCGATCCAAAGCGTATGAACGAGCGCATCTACGCCAAGGAAGTCAGACGTTAATCGGAAAATGTTCATATCCGCGTTCACTCTCGTGGAAGAGATCAGATACGCCGTACCATTGTCGTTGTACACGGTCATATCTCTCGAATCCTTATCGAGAGGACGGAAGCTGCCGTGATACGTATACGGCCCTTCAATCGAAGACGATGATGCTACAGCAACTCTCCCTTCCCCGTAATCCACTCCATTTTCCTTATGCATCCACATGACAAACTTGCCTGTCGAGCTGTTGTATAGCAGCTTAGGTCGCTCAATATTAGCGGTGGCGAGCTCTCCACCCATACTTTTGCTTAGCAAATGGGCGCGGAATTCCCAGTTTTTCAGATCAGTCGAGCGATAAAGGGATACCAGATTTGTTCCATCGCGATTTTCGCCTAACCAATAATAATAGTTACCATGCCTCAGCATGCCGCCGCCATGCGCGTGTACGACATTTCCGTTTGTGTCTGTAAACTGAACGCCACTCGTCACATTTACGTTTGCCGCTTCCGCAACAGTTGGGAATTGAGACAAGCCTAGCGAACCTGCAAGCAATACCAGCAACAGCATACACAGAAACATTTTGTTACGCGTGTTCAACCGTTCAACCAACATCATCAAATCTCCCTTCATGGTTTGGATTTGTAAAGCGCTTACATTATTGATTATAGGCCTGTCTTTTTGATGTGGAAATCGTACAATTCGGACTTTAGTGAACTATTGTTACATTTTTTACCTATTCGCAAAAAATTTCAATGCTAACAACCAAAAAAAGACTGCGGCCGCAGTCTCGTATTTATGGCTTGAGATCTCCCATTTCTTCCTGCTCTATTAAACGGTACAAATACTTGATTCCTCTCATTCGGTTACGGTTTATTTGGTTTAGAAACTGCAACGATTCCTTCGCGATACGTCTAGCCTGCTCGATATTGTTATGATCAAGCTCTTCAATAACCTTCCTGATCGTATCTAGTGACCATACAGCCGTTCGCAACGTTCCAATTATAAGTATTTGTCTGATCTGCGTCGGCCTGAACACGCGGTATCCATTCTCTTCATTGCGAGAAACCGTTATTAAGCCCATCTTCTCCCAATGACGAATCGCCGATGCCGGCACCGATGTGGCTTTCGAAACTTCGCCAATGGACATCCACTTCCGTCTTCCCCATTGGTCAAGATGATCGAGCTCTTTGGAATCCAATGCTTCGATCGTTTTCTCAGCCATCTGTTTATCGCGCTGCAAAGATGCTTGCGACTCGTTCACAACCCATAACGCTTCATCGGTGTTATTGTTCAGCAGCAGCTTTAATACTTCTACCGTTTTCATCATCCCGAACCCTTCGCCCATTGCGCGGATGCATTCAAAGTAAGCGAAATGAAGCTCCGAATAATTCCGGTATCCGTTGTCGCTCCTCTCTACCGGCGGCAGAACGCCCCATGATTCGTAATGCCTGAGCGCACTCGTACTAATATTCAATTTCTTGGCAATGTCGATCGGTCTCATAAAAAGCACGCCTCCTAGAGGGGCAAGTTTGATTATTTTGAAAGAAGGAAGGTTCATCTATAACCTTAAATAGCAATAATAAACTTTCAAAGCACGAATGCATGAGTAGTAAGATGAAATCAAGCTCAACCTTATCACTTGCATTAATATTATAAGATTAAGGTATCAAAGGAACGAAGGAGGAGCAAGTTTAATTTAATCCTATTCTATCTGATGGAGGTACTGCTTTGAACGACTTCATTGAAATACGAGGTGCGCGTGAAAACAACCTCAAGAACGTTACGCTTCAAATTCCAAAGTACAAGCTGGTCGTCCTTACAGGTCCCTCAGGCTCTGGCAAATCAACGCTCGCCATGGATACGCTGCAGCGCGAGTGCCAACGTCAGTATATGGAATCCATGGGGATGACCTCGGAATCGCTCGCTAAGCCGAAGGTCGATGCCATAATAGGTCTCTCCCCTTCGATTAGCGTCGGGCAGCATGTGACGAATCGAAACCCGAGATCGACAGTGGGAACCGTAACTGATATTTACACGTATTTACGCATTATTTATGAGAAGCTTGGGGAACGTTCTTGCGTACATTGCGGTTCAAGGTTCATCCCGCGTCCTTCTGCGGAAGCGGAAGCTTCTAAGAACGAAGACGATGAGACGGCAAGTATGGCCTCTGTTCGATGTCCGCATTGCCAAGGAGAGATGGAGCGTTGGACGCGGAGACACTTCTCCTATAATACACCCGACGGCGCTTGCGATACCTGCGGCGGCCTTGGGCATACGGTGAGCTTAGATCTCGATGCCGTATTCGATCAGGAGAAAAGCGTTCTCGGAGGCGGCGTATCGATATGGTTCGAGATGTTGGCCAACTACCATACTTCCGTTCTGAAAGCAGCCGCAACGCATTATGGATTACCCTATGATCCAGAGCAGCTCCTAAAAGAATACAGCGAAGCTCAGCGGGATCTGTTGTATTACGGCGTCGAGAGCGATGCGTTCATTCGTCACTTCCCGGATATGAAGCCGCCAAAGACGGTGAACGGAGGCAAGTTCGAAGGCGTTGTAACGGGAATATGGCGCCGCTACAAGGAGAAAGGCGGCGAATCGGGCGAAGGAGCTTTATTTCGGGAACAGCTCTGCGTCGACTGTCATGGAGCTAAGCTCAAGAAAGAGATTCGGGACGTAACCGTAGGCGGCTCCTCCATCTCCGATATCGCAGGCTGGGCACTGCAAGACACCGTGTCGTGGCTGGATGGGCTGATGAGTCAGCTCGGAACGGATGATAAGGAGCAGGTCGAATCGATGCTGCATGACCTAACCGTTCGGACCAAACGTATCGTTAACGTCGGACTCGGCTATCTCACACTCAATCGACAGTCGGTAACTCTCTCGGGCGGTGAAGCTCAGCGGCTTCGGCTCGCTTCTATCCTCGGTTCAGGCTTGACGGGCGTGCTCTATATTTTGGACGAACCTACCGCGGGACTTCATCCGAAGGATACCGCCGGATTGATTCAGGTGCTCGGGCAGCTCCGAGATTTGGGTAATACGGTGCTTGTCATAGAACACGACGTGGAAATGATGAAAGCTGCCGATCATGTCATCGACATGGGGCCAGGTGCCGGCAGCTTCGGAGGCAGCGTCGTTGGCGAAGGCACATTGGAACAGCTAATCAACAACGAGCATTCGGTAACAGGCTCATTCCTGCGAGAGTCCGCCAAGATGAGCGGGAAGATGACAAGACGTATTGGAAATGGGAAATGGCTTACGGTTCACGACGCCTACGAACGCAATTTGAAACATATCGATGTTTCGTTCCCGCTTGGACGCCTTGTTGCCTTAACTGGCGTGTCAGGATCGGGAAAATCAACGCTGCTGTTCGACCTCGTTGCTGCCGGAGGCAGTGATGATCTGAAGCGTAATGGATGTGGCAGCATAACTGGCTTCGAGGCAATCGGCAACATCGTAACGGTCGACCAATCGCCTCTTGGCAGGATGAGCCGCTCCAACGTAGCAACGTATACCGATGTATTCACATCAATGCGCAACCTATATGCCGGGTTGCCCGAGGCGAAGAAAGCGGGACTTACATCCAAGCATTTCTCCTTTAACACGCCAGGCGGGCGATGCGAGCATTGCCAAGGGCTAGGTGCCGTACCGATGGATATGTTCTTCCTTCCTGGGCTTGAGGTTCGTTGTCCTGTATGCCGCGGTAAGCGGTTCAAGGAAGAGGTGCTTCGCATCACCTACAAAGGTCTATCCATTTCGGATCTCCTTGACCTTACTGTTCAAGAAAGCTTGCCGTTGCTCGAAGGGCAGGGCAAAATGGATGCGCCGATCTCGCTCTTGAATGAGGTCGGTCTTGGCTACTTGCATTGGGGTCAATCCATCGTGACGTTATCTGGCGGCGAAGGCCAGCGAATTCGACTGGCGAAGGAACTTAGCGGCAAGTCAAAGCAGCATACGCTGTACTTGCTCGACGAACCATCTACCGGATTGCACCCGCGGGATACGAAGCAGTTGCTTCTGCTGCTTGGTAAGCTTGTCGACGCAGGCAACAGCGTAATCGTCGTCGAACATAATCTCGATGTCATCCGAGAATGCGACTGGATTATCGACATCGGTCCAGAGGGAGGACATGAAGGCGGCGAAGTAATTGCCCAAGGAACACCGGAAGACGTGGCCCAAGTCGACGCCTCGCATACCGGACGGTATTTACGGGAAGCACTGAGGTAATCAGCTTATATAGAGAGATAGGACCTCATACTCCACGCACTTGTGGAATATTGAGGTCCTTATTTTAAATCGTATGACCGCCTACTTACATATTGACGACCCTATCCATCTCGTCAAGGTTGAACACGCGTAACATCGAGGTGCATCCGCAGCAACGGTCCGCCCGGTGAGTTGGCGACGCCGATGACGACGAACCCGACCGATTCGTAAAACGACTTGGCGTGATTGGCGGATACCTCTATACGCAAACCGCGACGCGCAATGTCGGCAATCAGTGCACTCGCAACGCCTTTCCGCATCCAGTTAGGATCAGTGAACAGATCTTCGAGTTCGAGGAAGTCGTCGACCGGACGCGCCGATGCGAAGCCGACGACCCGCCCGTCAACAACAGCAACAAGCGCGAAAGGCAGCATCGCGTCATCCCAGGCGAGCCACTCAGGATGAGCGGCGATTAGGTCGTGGTCGGCTTCGTTTGTCAGCGAAGCTCGGCGATACACGTCACGAATCGTATCGACATCGCCCGTGACTGCTCTCCGAATGACGATGTCAGACGTTGCGGTTGGAGATATCGCCATACCATTATCAAACTGATGAATCCACTTTCCTTCTCGTTTGAGGTTTTCGATTCTGTCTCGAATCAATAGGGAGAACTGACTCTCCCCCTCTCCATTTACTAATGTTTTCTCCAAGGCTTGAATCTCGATTGATAGGATAAACCGCTTAAGCTCAGCTATATTCATAATGAGCCAACGCTCCTCGTCCGACAGATAAACCGTCCAATATACTGAATGTATATTATCACTAAGCTAGTCTTAGTCTATCGAGGTGGTCCTCAGGAGTTTCGACTAGCTCCGTTGGCGTTACAACCCATTGATTTAACTTTCATCTTTGAAATGAAAATGTTCATGATAGATTGAATCCATTCCAACCAACTTACCATTCGTTTTATGGTAAAACGCAAAGTTATTATTTAGTGGCATCCGAAGTATTTGATAATTGCAATCTTTAGGCAATGCATCGACTTCTTTGATGGCTAACTCACGTGTAGTGTAAATACCTATTGGAAAGAAATTCGGAAAACCAGTTGAACCATCTGCAACGAAAATTCCCCATACGTAATCATTTGGCATATATTTCCCCTTATCTGTTTACGACCGTTAGCGTAGAACTTCAGTCAAATTTCACGACTCTTCTCGGTATTCTCTTCTAGCTTTTTGGCTAAAAGACTTATTTCATTTCTTAACGAGTGTACTTCATATTCAACCTCACGAACAAACCTTTTTAAGATGTAACCGATTATACTAAGTATGAGACCTAATATCGGAAACATAACTCTTCTCGTAGTAATCGACATAAACACGCTTTCTGGAGTATCAGATGAAAATGATTTGGGCATGTATTGCCATAACCCAAGAAAAATTATTAAAATTCCTGCGACAATCAATAAATTCGACAATGTTTTAGTCCTATTGAAATACAATTAAGCCACACCTCCATAAAATAACCCCTTCTTCCTAAAGCGATAATTCTTTTATAAACCAAGCGTCCGTAGCATTGTGCTCTGAACCATCTAGTGGTCTTTCAAGTTGTTGGAAACCTATTTTCATGTAAAGGAGATTTGCTGCTTCAAGTTTCTTCAATGTTTCTAAGTAACAATGTGTATAGTGTTCCTTCGCGAATTCGAGTGCTACTTTCATAAGCTCTTTCGACAGACCCATACCTTGAGCTTCAGGTGTAATGTATAGCTTTTGCAACTCGCAAATTCCCGACTGCTGCCCGAATGATGCAATTCCCACACCGCCTACCACTTCATTTTGTTCATTCACCGCTACCCAATACTTAGCATTTGATTGTTCTTTGTAATATTGTGCCAGCTTGCTCAATTGAGGGTCAAAATAGGCCGTTCCCGGAATGTTTAGATTAAATGATTCCCATGAACGCTTAATAATTCGCTCTATTGTTTGATTGTCCTTTTCCTCAATTTCACGAATTTGCATTGATTCATTCCCCCAAGAACTATTATCTAAATAATCATATTTTTAACTCAACTATTATTCGCCAATTCATTCAACCTATTCAAGTAACTGACCCATTAGCTCATCTAAAAGGCAACCGATCGTATGGACGGCTGCCTTGGTGTAGTTATTCAGCTAACATCTCCCATTAGTTGAACGATACATCGTTGATATCATCGTAAGCATCTCCGAGTGATACAAAATCCTCCTTAAGCCAGTACCATCGTTCACCGTTATTTAGTACTAACTGATTCAGCAACTCAGTAAATGACCTTGCTACTACAGGGCATTCTCCTACAACTCCATGTCGATCCCAAAAACTATCGTAACATTTTCCTAATCGCTTTTGATGTAAATCAATTGAAATGTAGTCAGCATTTCCGTCATGACCAACTATAAACCAATTAGAGGATATGTCTTCATCAATAAGTTCTCCCACGATGACCGGGTTGGCCAAAACGAACTCTTTAGGAGGGACGATCTTGCAGTGGTACTCTTTGTTTTCAAATAGTAGCACGCCTCCACAAAGCTCATAAAACCTTTTAATATCTGGAGGAAGCTTATGCCCATCCGTTCTTGGCAAACCTGATGGCGAATTAACTCTGCAGTTAGGTAAGCTTGCAATCAGTCGTAATAATTCCTCTATGTCCTTCAGGCTACTTCATTCCTCTCCAGGGTCACACTATCGTTCCACGTAAGTTCAATTTCTTGCTGTATAAATTCAGATTCCAAAATGAAGGATCAGTTGGTTTTTACCTGAAGCTTTGACAGCTAAGTTTATTAATACTTCTAATTCACTCTGCATTGTTTCTCGCTTCAACCAATTTCTCGTTTGTTCCCAGTAACCATCTTCATTCTCTTCTTCTTTCCAAACGGTGTCTCCTCTTAAACTAAATGTATCAGGTGCTTCTTCGATTAGTTTAAGCCATTTATCTAATATCTTTATTAACTTCTCTGCTCCCTGCTTGTTAATAACGCTTACCCCATAGTAGTTTAAGCCTCTTTGACTTTCTTTTGTTTCGGGATCAAATGAAGGCAACCAGTTCAAAAAGTCCTTCATATATTGAATAATTTCATATGATACTACAGACTTCTCAATCCATGTATAACGATTAGCTCGGTACCATTCATATGTTTCATTCAAATCAAAATCGCCGTTAAGTAGAAAAAATTCGTGGGTTAAGCTCATGAAAATCACCTGGGTTTGCCCGTGTAAAATTATTAGTCTTGCAGAAATTATTTCACCATATTTCGGCACTTAACTACCCATTAGTTTAAGTTGATAAATGTATTTCGCAACTCCTATTTGTCAGTATTTCAATTAACTGTTGGACAAATCCATCATGATTTACTGATCCCTCAAGAAAGGACTTATTAAAGGCTTTCCACTCTAACATGAACGGTGGAATCAATCCGAAGCCACCATCCAAACAGTTATCAAGTCCATCCAGGCTTGCTCCAAAATAACCGAAAGGGCCATTTATGGCTTCTCCTATTGCAATATAAAAAGATGGTATATCATGAATAATCTCTCCATCAATTGTGATAACTTGTTCTCTCCTATCCATACTTGATACATGCCTTAATCGTATAACCTGTAACCATGCTCGTTTTTCTTCTAAAGAGGAATCCGTCCATTGGCTAAGTTCGTTAGAATTCTCACGTAATTTGTCCCAAATATCAAAAGCGAAAGGCAACGGTTTTTCAGGGAAATGACCTATAATTTCAAATGGACTTTGCTCGGAAAACTCCAATGTTTTTATCTTAATATCCTTAATAGGAACGAAAAAATATCCACCTAAACTCTTTCCTTCCTTAGATAGAAAGTTGAGGTACAAGTTTGAAATGGCCAATGTAGAAGTCTCCTTAACGCCATTTGTTAATTTAAAGCCATGTAAAGTCAACACTGAATAACCTTCATCATTTGAAGCTAATATCTCTGTCTCCTGACAGAAACCCAATACTGAATCATCTTTATCGTTAACAACCGAAAATTTATAGCTCATACAATCCCTCCACTTATAACTGATTAATTTCCATCTTACCGCGCTAAACTGCCCGTTAGCATAATGAACAGCCGATCTTTCTGGTCGGCTGCTTCCGTGTTTTTATTGAACTATCGCTCCTCGTTAATTGATTACACACAACGTAATTCAGAAATGAGTTACTTCTTTATTACTTGCATAGTGACTAAAAAAAGTTCCTTCTAACGAACAGTATTATATAAAACTTGAATGGTATCAGCTTTTTATAAAACTATCCCGTTACTAGGAGGGAAAAATCTATGACTATCCAACTCGCTGAAAGTATTAATCACTCTGCTCAAAATCATCACACTATAATATCTATTATGTCCGAAATGATCGCAACTATGGAGAATGACGCCAAACTCAAAAAAGAAATTCTTTTTAAAGTCGATGAGATCAGTATGGAGATTTCCAAAAAAGACAAACTTTGTTATGATGTAATGAATGCTACTCGTAATAACAGTGAATATTACAAAGCTAAGATGGTATGGAAACAATTTAGAAATAGAGTAGAACATGCCCTTAAAGAGCTAAATAAGCGAATTCAATGGACAAGATATCCTGACGAGTGGAGCGAGACATATGAACTCCTAATGCGTCGAGCAGCTATACATGATGATGAGATGGAAAGATTAGAGCAACAAGAGTTATTGAGCGTATCACCTAACATTTAGACTCTCTCCAAATTTGGCTGCAGTTTTGTCACCAATACATTTAATACCACATATTGGTACTATCCTGCCAGTTACTTCAACGAACAACGGCAGCCGATTCTGAAGCGGGCTGCCGTTATGTCCTGTTGAGCTATAGTTCCACTTTAGCTAAATTCAAACGATCACGAACTTCGGTTAATGCGAAGCCAAGTAAATTCTTACCTTGCCATAACAAAGGATTATTTACGTCGGGATGATCTTTTGAAAGTCCAATCCCCCAAATCCGATCCACTGGACTAGCTTCTACAAAAACCCGGTTTTTACTACTCTTCATAAAGTTCAAAAGTTCTGGGTTTTGTCCGAACTTGGCTAGGTTTCCTTGAAGCACGATATCATAGCAACGACTTTCCCAAATCTCTACATCAAAACCTTTAACCGCACGTCCGTAATTTTTCATTTCTTTCGGGTGCTTCGCCTTCATTATTGCCTCAAGCATTTCTTCGTCATCAAAAAGCCTTGCCTTTTCAGCCATCATATACTGCTCGGCGCAGCTGTATTGCTCCCCTTCCACTCTAAATGAGCTGTCCCACCATTGGCTTAAACAGCTAGCACTTATATTGCCATCTTTCATAGGTGTATGGCCCCAGAAGAAAAGAAACTTAATCTTCTCCCCGGACTCATAAGCAAGTTGTAGATCTTTAAGTGAATAGTACATAAAAACTCCTCGCCTTCTACCAAAACAAGTGATTGATGAAACTAACCGTTCCATTAGCTTAATAAACTAGCTTTAATGGATGTCTTTTTTCAGATAGTAATGAGTGTACCTACCAGCGTTTTGTATTGCTCCAAACACTTCAAAGCCTTGTTCCTTGTAAAAATCTACCGCTTGAAAGCTCAAGGTATCTAACTTTATAAAATCACAGTTTTTATCTTTCGCAATTTGTTCAGCTTCCGAGAGGAGCTTCTTCCCATATCCTAATTTTCGATAGGCGTCATCGACAAAAAGATACTGTACCTCTAACCAATTCCAGCATATTTCTCCCACTAGCCCACCGTAAACATTCCCATTGGCGTCTTGCAAATACAGGTTAACGACTTGATACCTTCCTTTCAAATCGTCTGGGAAATGCCTCAAATTATACTCAATCATTTTGTTTACGACATATGACTTGGCACTATCATTGGTCTCATTAGTTATTTGCAATTCCATGTGTGCACAACTCCTGTTCAATTCGAGGTATAGTTTAGTATAACATTTGCACCCAGAATTTGGTATTGTAGAGAACTTTTATAATCAAGCTATCCTCCGACAGCTCAACGAAAAAGCAGCCGTTTCGGTTCTTTCCGGCTGCTGTCATGTCGTAGTTAAAGTATCATACCCGTCGTATTATCGTTTCAATCAAGGTTTATTTCCGGATCACAGGAAGCCTCTATCTAAAGCAACTTGTAATTTCCAACAACCAAATCGATATATTGTTGCCGAGTATAGCCATTGTGCTGCTGATTAAAAGTATCGATGTCCATCTCTACCGGGAATTCAAACCATTCATAAACCTTTTGTCTCTTCTGTAAATTGTTTGGGTGCAACAGGTCACGCCACTCCCCATATTGGGAGTTACTATTAAGCACCAATAACAACTCATACATTGGAAGACTTAATGCTACCCCGCGGTTGCTAAAATCGCGCTGCGGCGTATCCGCTATAGTTGTTCTAACTTCTTCTATATCTAAGGACTTGTCCGCGATTGCTGTGCCGAGTCCCCATGAGAAGCGCAATACGTGAGGACCATTATTTTCTCTTAAGAAACTCAAATGCATGGGAAAATCAATATCTTTCACTTTCAACTGCTTATGGCCCACAATGTCATGTGTTCCCCAAATAATATCACCATCAGACATAAATTCTGCACGCAGTAATGGGTAAGAGCAAATCTCTTCAATGGTTAAATCTTTATCTGTCGTCTTTAGTTCGTAGAATCGAAAGAGTATCGGTACTGTCATCAGAGAGTTCCAGTTGTGTCCAGCAGGTAATAATGGTGACAATTTCTTCATCTCACCTATGATTAAAGCGAATCCATAATGCACGCGATCAATCTCGAATCTGAAGATATCCCCGGCCTTGTATTTGATCGTTCGATGCGGCATAGATCTCATCCGGTCCACTTTATTGAAATAATCAGGCGGACAGGTTTCAATATAATGTGTAATCCAATGCCGAAGCTCATCGAGGCTATGAAGATTATCGTCCGAATCAATCGGCAGGCTGATGTGATTTCTAGGATTATACACATGTATGCCAGATCCTAACCTTTCGCTTGTCAGACGGAAGTTAACTGTACATCCAGATGGGGTTGGAGCAATAATATTAGTCGGCGTGATTTTCTTTTCCTTGCCTTTTTCCGTTTTCGGTAGAATGGTGGTCCGTTTCCTCGTAGCCATGACTGTATCGAACTCAGTATAGTGAAACCGAAAAAACGGATCAAACTTGATCACTTTTCGTATAATGTCCTCTTGATCGTAATAAACGGTCGTTCCTGGTTTAACTTCCACCTCTTCCCACTCGTCACGCACCGCATCTAAGCCGAAATAAGGCCGCTGTTCATTCGTTAGCCGAAAGGCTAAAAACTCTTGCATTTCTAAATCGTCCAAGTTGATCTTCATCTTATTACCTCTCATTGATTATGGTGGGTTGACTAAGGAAAATCACTGTTTAGCTTAATCTTCTTTTCAGAAACTTACCGTCTAAATCAAAAACAACAGATGTTCCTTTTTCTTTTGGAGTGCAACCTTTACCAACTAATACCGCAGGTTTAAATACAATTAGTAAAATACATATTCGAACCGGTAAAATTTATAGAAAGAGACACTCCTCAATGCGCCTACTCCCTGATCTGATTAAACTATGGTTTTATCTGATGGTTACGCCATCTAAGAAACACTAACATTTCTTTTACTTAATCTCTTAAATACCGAGTATTCCTTATTGGACTTAATAAAACTTAATATCTTCTCGGCACATTCTATTGGATTCATCTCTTCCGTATTTACTTCGAGGTCATATTCATCAATGCAATATACTTTGCTGAACTGTGAAGCTGCTAGTCCAATATTTCGATCTCCTCTTGTTTGCTCTCTTCTTATGAGTTCTTCTTTCGAGCATATTACACCTATAAATAATGTAGGCTGATCAGAAAATACATCAAGACACTCATTAAACCAATTGTCATTTTCGATTACGGTATCAACGATTACATTCAAACCCATTTCTGAATACAACTTAATTGTCGAATAGTACAGTGAGTTTAAGGAATCAAACATGATTTGTGCTACAGTTTGGTCATCTACTTCTCTTGTAGGTTCAATATCTGTAAATTTATTTTTAAAAAAATCCTTGATAAAATCGTCTACTGATAAATGATGAAAAAGAATCTCTTTCTGATTTATCAGTTCATTAGAAATACTAGTCTTACCTGAACTTGAAGTTCCGTTCATCAACACAATGATTCCTTGCTTCAAACGAGTCACCCTCACATATAAGATTTGCGTATCTTTCAGATAATGTTATATTCACAAAGTTTATAAAATTATCCAACTCAGAAAGTATTCGAGAAACGATTGAACAATCCTGCCCTCCAGCTTAAAGAGACTACCGTTATATTACCCTCGGTGTAGTTATTCAGAAAACGTTCCCCTTTGGCGTAACGATGAACTTGTTGTGGGTAAATCATCATGCATGATATAATAAAAAAAATGGAAAGAAGGGATAAACGATGAACGCAAAAACAAACCTTCGCCACCAACGTTTCAACGCATTTCACAATAAACATAATCAAAGAGTAGCAGAGTTTCATAAACGTCACGCTACAAATATCGAGAACGGGGATAATGGAAATAGCTTATTCGCGAGATGGGAAAGATTTGTTTATAACAAAGCACTGGATATTTTAAAGAAATTTAAAAAATAAATTATCTGTGGCTGTTCCTAAGCGGAGCAGCCTCTTTCAATTTCTTTTCAAGTTAACCTGCCAGTTAGCTCAATCCCCATGTCCTTTCTATAACAACCTCTACAATCAACTAAACTCAAAAAAGCCGCGATTTACGCGGCACTTAGTGAGATAAAGTTTTTGTCAACCGACACAAAAATTAAAACGTATTATATACATTTTCACACTCTTCCGCGGTCGGTTCATAAAAACAGTGCTTCTTCCATCGTCCTGCGATTGGTTGGTTATACCAAGTTGGCGGACATGGGCCGGGATTTTCGAACGATCCTGGACGGAAGTACCATAGGGAGTATTTGGCTGGCCAATTCCGCTCCCCGTTCACAGTCCGTTGCGCCAGACGGCGCTCCCTGTCTCTTGCACTTTGATAATACATACCATGCTGCAAAGCTTCGAACGCGTGCGGCTGGTTGATCATTTGGGGAATTGTTCGTATATCTTTAAAATCGGAGCAATTCGCTCTTATTCGGTTAATGCCGACATTCCCAACAAGGAGCATGCCCATTTCGCCTTCGGTCTCAGCTTCAGCCCGAAGCAATCTTGCCAACATATCGATATCCTGTTGCCTAGCTTTTACGACTGCCATTGGCTCACCTCTTTAGGTTTCTAGACTCATCATATTGTAGGCGAGGCGGATGTGTTACTGTGGCAAAATGTAAAGCCTTAATAAAATAACCGTTTCACCAACGAACAACGGCAGCCGATCATGAGGTCGGCTGCCGTAACGTCTTATTGAGTCAGTATTTAAAGAAATATTTATAATATGCTGGGAATTCTCGTATTATTGAGTATATATCTCTAAACTCAAAGATTTTGGCATGAGCTGCGTACACTTCTTTAATATCCATTTTTCTAAAAGCTAATTTTGTCCTAGATACATGAAAATATTGAGTAATAACCATGACGGAGTCTAATTCTAAATCATCAATAATCTTGCTGGTATTTTGGGCGGTCATATATGAGTTGTACCCATTATTATCCTCTATAATTTTATCTTCCGGTATCCCTTTATCTACTAAATAAGATTTCATAACTCTTGCCTCATCGAAACCTTCCTTGCCTATACCACCACTTACAATAATAAAAGTAAAATAGCCCCCATTATAAAGTTCTACAGACGTGTCTAATCTTGCCATTAACCGATTAGAAGGCTGACCATTAACTTCTACTTTATTTCCTAATACTACAGCTACATCAGCAGGTTTCAATTCATCATTCAACCCGTCTATTATTACAAAAGTAGTGTGAATGAGAAACCAGATGAAAAGACTTGCTACTACTATTAAAAATCTTTTAATGAAAACAAAGCTCAATCTCTCACCTGCATTCTCTTATTTTTAACCATAATCTCCCCTAAATATTATCACGCTTGAGCGCATGAAACGTTCCACGCAATCCTCGTTGAGCATTCAACGCTCACTATTCAATTTTTCGTATAATAACGTCAGGCTTTCGGACACCGTTTGATTAGCAGTGTCGATGACGATAGGATCTCGGTCCCAAATATCGTACTGTCTATTCCTGACCTGTTCCCACGTCGGGAGAACAAATCCGGGAATATCAGCTGTACGCGTTTCGATTCGCTGCCTGTGCTCAGGGTAATCTGAACAAACAACTTCAATTTCCACAAACGGAACTTCAAGCGATTCCGCCACGTTGCGCCAAGCTTGGCGCGTTACTTGGATAGGATTTACTGTATCTGCAATTACGTCTAGACCCAACCGGAGATTTTCCGATGCTATCGCATAACACACCATGTAGCCCTCTGGTCCGTCAACCTTCGTTCCTGCATCCTGCATAGCCTGTTCCACGACATCGACGCGGAGATACGTTGCCCTTAAATCTTTAGCCAAAGCTGATGACAACGTGGACTTCCCCGTGCCTGGTAACCCGCTAAAAATATAAAGCATTAGACTCGACTCCTTTTAAAAAACTAATTCGTGGCCTAACTGGTAACCATGCAATAGAATCCAACAAGTTGCCCCTCAAACTAAAATATGTAATTTTCATATCGGTAGCCCCGAATTAACTGTGTTTCAACCTCCTGTCGTAATTGGGCTCCCATACAACTTGAAAGCCCTACTTCAATGTAGTTTGACATCCAATTTATCATAATGCTACTGTATACTTGAGGTGATCGAAATGGCAGAAACAGCCAAGAGTATGTTTGTTAATTTACCAGTAAAAGACCTGAAGAAATCTGTGGAGTTTTTCACCACAGTAGGCTTTGAATTCAACCCAAACTTTACTGACGACAATGCAACTTGTATGGTCATCGGAGAAAACATTTACTCCATGTTGTTGGTTGAAGAGTATTTCAAGACCTTTACCAAGAAAGAGATTTCTGATGCATCCAAAACGACCGAAGTCTTAATTGCATTAATGGTCGAGAGCCGCGAAAAAGTGGACAAGTTAGTGAACAGTGCGATTGCAGCAGGCGGCAATATTGCAAATGACACTCAAGATCTCGGCTTCATGTATCAGAGAAGCTTCCTAGACCTAGACGGTCATCAATGGGAAATCGGCTTTATGGATGAAAGTGCGATCCCGCAGGAGTAAGGAATTTTGAGTTTGCTTGTTTCATGGTACGTAGGGATGATGTCTTTGTGGCATCATCTCTTTTCATTTTATCGTCATTCGTATCCCCAACGACTCCATTCACCTCTCGAGTTCTTCAAATACCGCCTCTAACTCTTTTAGTACGTCGTCAAGCAGTTCTCTTTGTGGTTCGAATTGAACATCGAACTTGTTGACACTGGAATGGACCGACCACCCCTTTAGACTATTCGTAAACGAATTGTAAATCGTATCTAAGCGATTAGAAAGCGTTACTAACTGCTCTTTATCCATAAGAGGCAATTTAATTTTAAGACTTTTTACGATTCTGTTACATGCTGAATCAAATTCGATAAGAAAATCCGAATAGGTATTATACAATTCCAAATCTGCGTTCCTTATGTCACGAGTCACTTTTGGCATTACAGAATAATAGGGTTGTTCAAGTATCCAATATAAACCAGATTCTTCTTCATTAAAGTAAGGGAAAACATCGTCATTGTCTGTCATTTCATCGATAAATGCTTTGAAGATCCTCAATTCTTTCTCCCTATCAACAAACTCATTCATAAGGATTGCAGATTCAAGTTCTTTTTGCTTCGACTTCCCATTCAGAAACAAAAATCCATTTATTCCAAGCGAAAGGATAAGAAGAATGATTACACCTTCTCGCATCCACTTCCACCTCCTCTTCATTTACATATATTACATCAAATCCCTCTAATACGTCGACAGCTACGAAGTTCAAAAAGTCCTGAATGTTGCTTGGATAACCATTTACCTCCTCTATTTTAATATCTGACCATCCTTACTCATACACCAACAGATAATTTGCATATCCCCGCCAAATACGTTACAATCTTTATATCGACAAATTTGCAGGTCTATAAAAAGGAGGTTCACACGCCAATGTGCCCCCGTACCAAAGAACAAAATGAGCTCATCCGCATGCAGCGTAGAGAACAGATCCTTGACGCCACCGCGCGCGCCTACTTCCGTACCGGCGGCAGCTTTGATATTCGTGACGTTGCCCGCGAGGCCGAGCTCGGTTACGGCACGGTGTACCATTATTACCCCAACCGACATTTATTGATAGAAGATGTGCTGGGCAGCGGCTTCGAGCGATGCGAGCTAGCCCTGGCAGAATGGGCGAACATCCGTGGCGTAACCCCGAAGGACAGGCAGCTGTTGACGTATTGCAAGGCGCTGCTCCGGCTGTGGCAGACGGACGCCCGCACCTATCTTGTCTACAAAATGGCGGCGGAGCATTATGCAGGCTTGCCTGAGAAAGACCGGCACGCCGCTAAGAGACAATTCATGGAACGGCTATACGTACCGCTCCAATCGATCGCCCAATGCGAAGACGACAGCGTCGACCATATGCTTGCCGTTCTGGTCGGCTGCTGCGGGCTGTACTACTATGCAGGCAATTCCGAGCTGGACATCGATCGTATCACCCAGCTCGCGATGAAAGCCATTACGAAGGAGTCCTAATACGAACATGGTCATCTTAAAAAGCATGCATGAAATCGAGGCCATCCACAAGGCATGTCAAGTGGTAGCCGAATGCCATCGCACGATCGCCCCGCTCATCCAACCGGGCATCACGACGAACGAGATTGAGCGAATCTTCGAGGACATTATCTTGAAGCACGGGGCCAAGCCATACACGAAGGGCTATAAGGACTATCAATATGCGACCTGCGCTTCCGTCAACGATGTGATCGCCCATGGATTCCCTAGCGATAAGCCTCTTGAGGAAGGTGATATCGTGACGATCGACACGGTCGCGGAGCTCGACGGCTGGCTCGGCGATTCGGCCTGGACCTATGCGGTCGGGAAGATCTCGCCGACAGCCGAGAAACTGATGCGCGTCACGAAGGAATGTCTTGATCTCGGCATCGCACAGGCGCAGCCTGGCAATCGGCTCGGCGACGTGACGAGCGCGATTCAGCGGCATGCCGAATCGAACGGTTTCGGCGTCGTACGCGACCTTCTCGCGCATGGCATCGGCCGAGACCTGCACGAGGCGCCGAACTATATGCATGTCGGCAAGCCAGGCAAAGGCCTCCGCATCAAAGAAGGCATGGTTTTCACGATCGAGCCCATGATTACCGAAGGCACTTACTACATGACAATCGATGCGGACGACTGGACCGCGCGGACGCTGGACCACAAGCTCGCCGCCCAATACGAGCATACGATCGCCATTACGTCTGAAGGTCCACGGATCCTGACCGCGCAATAGAATATTTAGAGGTCGCCCAACGAGTTGGTCGACTTCTTTTCTATGTATTCGGCATAGCATCTTTAATTAAAATAGGCAGCCGATCGTTGTGACCGATTGCCTCCATATTATTATCGAACTTAACTATCGTCACCTGTTTGCGCTTTGTAGCGTCGATCCCTTATTATAATCCGTTGTCATTCAATAGGATTGCCGAACCTTACCAGTACGTGCCACATGAATTTTAATTCTTGGAGTACCTCTTCATAAGTTCTTTTTCTGCAGGATCATCCTGGGAGCCACCGTAAGTATACGTGCTACGATAGGATACCTGTGGATAAAGAAGGAAATAGCATGACCCAAACCTCGGTGACGGACCATCAGAATGTAACATTAAATCTAAAGCACCGTATTTTGGCCTCTCCATATTGCTGACTCCCTCCAACTGATAAACTCCTCCAAACAGTCCCATCTCCCAAATGTCTCGAGCACCACCTGGGAATGCAGACACGCTGCCATTAGAAATCTGCGTTTCAAACTGACTCTTATAGATCCCTTGCTCATGTAATGCTTGTGCCACACTTTTCATGTCTGCTAGTGGACGGTCAGGGTGGAAATGTAACGCAACTCTGGCATGTGATCGCAGTTTAGAGACAGCATCCTCAAATAGACCAAAAGGGATATTCGACAACTGGAGAATTTCTCGGATAGATGATTGTGCAGCTCCCCCTCGGCTACTGGCATACTGTTTTATATACTGAATGGCCAGGGCTTGTGAACTCGTAAGGCGACTGTTCTTTGACATGCACATCACCAGCTTTTAAGATCATTTGATATATAGACTCTACCTTATTGCTTTTCAAGATGATTCATCAGTCAGAAGATAGCTTTAACCCGGTTATCCGTCGGCATTGGAGCAGCCATAGCTTGCCGTCTGCGAAAGTCCATTCAATATCGATGTTTGGACCAAAGGTTTGCTCGCACTTTATAGCGAGACCGTTCAATTGACTGCACTGCGTAGCGGTCAGGCATAGTGAGTTCACGGTATTGTCGTCAAGCTTATGTTCGATGGTACCTTCACATTGGCCGAATCGAACCGCAATCTCCTTCAAACTAGCTGTTGATTCCTTCATTTCCCCATTTCGGTTCATTCTGAAGTAATCAGGCGTTACATATCCAGAAGCAACCGCTTCGCCAAGTCCCCATGTTGCCTCTATTACTCTTTCATCCTCATACGTAACAGGGTTCCGTGTAAACATTATTCCCGACACATCGGAATTGATCATTTGTTGAACGATGACTGCTATTTGTACAGTTTGGTCGCCGTTATTTGTCGTTGTCGCTCCCTCTGCTCGACTCATGTAGCCTTGCAAACGTTTAGACTGTGCCGACTCCCAAATGCAACGAATCGCACGCTCAATACCCTTTACGGTTGTAACGTTTAAGCAAGAATGAAACAGTCCAGCATAACTGGACTGTTCACCATCTTCTTGAATAGCGGACGATCTGACGGAAACGGAACCTAGTGAGTCTAACATAGAACGAATTTCACCATCAATATTAAGCTCTCCTTGCACAAATTGCGCAACGATAGTAGCCGGCAGCACATAGCCCTTAGGCACCGGCAAACGGTGTTTAATCGCCACACCCAAATTCACCGCTTTACGACCATATAACTCAACTTCGATTGCCTCATATAAATGTATTAATTTCATGCATTACCACATCCCATAACGATGCCAGAGATCGCATCTATACGAATTTTTTCACCACTTTTAACAACTTCTGTTGCATTTCTACAACCAACGATACATGGAATGTTAAACTCCCTCGCCAAAATGGCAGCATGGCAAACAATACCTCCCCGATCCGTCACAAGTCCTGATATTAATGGAGCAACCTCGATGAAATCTGGAGTCGTCATCGTTGTCACTAGAATGTCTCCGTTCCTTACGTTCACAAGCTCATCCTTGTGCATTATGACTACGGCTATTCCTTCGGCATGACCGGAACTGGCAACTTTACCACTCGCAAGAAATAACTCTTCATCAGATGTACTGTTACTTACAGGTTCTATAACTTGTCTTTCGTTCAAGAGTGCGCGAAGCTCCTTGCTCCAAGGCGCCTCATTGGCGTATTTTCCGATTTCTTTGCCTAAGGTTGCATACAAATGCAGTTCATACATTGCCCGGTCAAAACACAATATCAAATCGGACGCCGCGAGTTGCTCCTGCACGGCAAGAACTTTTATATAGCTGCTTTTATACGCGGGAATATGCTCAATAAACACTTCTAATATCGGCGTTATTTGTGCAATGGCTTCGCGCATCTGTAACTCAAACCGTGACGTCCTTTCAAACTGGTACCTATAAATTTTTTGATAAGCATCGCGCACCAACGGCTTAAGTTGTTCAATCTCTTTCTGATACCAAATTCTGACTCTGTTGAAAACAACCATCTCCTTTTCCCTTTTCTCACTGTGTCGAAATCGAAACAAAAAAAGCCACTGCAAACATACCAGTGGCTTAAGCTCGAGGAATCACTCTATATTTCAGAGTAGTTCTTCACACATATAAAGCCCTGAGGATAGATATCCTCAGGGCTTATTTCGACATAGCGAATTAATTAAAAAATAACACCGCGAGGACCCAATATGAAGTTGTTGATAGTTAGTTTGATTTTTTTCATTGTCCTCACTCCTTCTAGTTAAATCATTTTAAATACAAGTCAAAGTATATACCTCCAAATATTACCTTGTCAATCATAATTCAGGTAAAAAGCGATCTGTCAATTTAGTTTAATTAACGAGGAGAAGTTTTACATTCTACTTCTCCTGCTCCTTAATCACCTGCTCAATCCCCAAAAGAATCAGCTTCACTCCGAACTCAAAAGCCCCGTCGGTTCCCATCAGATCGAACAGACCGCTCTTGAACATCCTGCGGAATAGTCCCGCGTCCGTTTCGCTCATGGAATCCAGAAGGCGCATCATCTCCCCGTCTGTAGGCACTCCCTGCTCCTTAAGGATGTCGGAGACATTGCGTTGATGCTGATAATCGTCCAGAACGAAGTAGAAGACATAGTTCACAAGCGTAAGAACCGCTTGTAATTTCTGCTCTTGCTCAAGCGGCGTCGATTCCACGCAAAGCAGCATTCGGTTGGTGAAACGGATAATGTCAGGTTCATGGGGCAAAGTCATCATCATGAGCTGCGTGGAGCAGGGATACCGGGTGAGCACACTCCGAACGGTTACCGCAAGACCCGTCATCTGCTCCTTCCAGTCCCCTTCGGAGCGGAACTCCTCCAAGATCATTTTCGATACCTGATTGGCCAGACGGTAGTAAAGATTCTGCTTACTCTTGAAGTACCAATAAAGAGAGGGAGCCTGAATTCCCAAACGGTCGGCCAATCTTCTCAGGCTGAATTTCTCGATACCATCCTCCCCTAGAAGCTCCCACGAAGCTTCTAAAATCTTATCCTCCGAGATCTGAGGCTGCTGCTTTTTCATCGTTATCCGCCCTTTTATCTAACAGTGTAAGTTTGTACTTTACAGGTTCATAAGATCATGATATCATCTAACACTGTAAGGTTCAATCTAACACCGTTAGATTGCGCCGAAATAAATGAAGAAAGTGGTGACCCGCATGGATACAGAAAACCTCCATTACTTTGAAAAAGCACCGGTCGCAAAAGCCGTAGCTCACTTCGCAGTACCGATGATGCTAGGCACGTCAATGAGTGTCATCTATTCGATCTTGAATGCCTTTTTCCTTGGCACACTCCACAATACGGCTATGTTAACCGCACTCGCATTAACCTTGCCGTTATTCGCGATCATTATGGCGCTAGGCAACTTGATTGGCATGGGAAGCGGCACATTCATCTCCCGTTTATTAGGTGAGAAAAAATATGATGATCTTAAGCATGTGTCTTCATTCGCCTTTTACAGCAGTTTAGTTCTCGGTCTTATCGTGATGGCCGTCGGCATCCCGTTGATTGATCCCATCGTTCATGGCCTGGGGGCAACGCCTGAATCCTTCGGATTCACGAAGGACTACGTCACGATTATGCTAATAGGTTCACCAATCGTCGTATTATTCTTCACGCTGGAGAATATCGTCCGGTCTGAGGGTGCAGCATTAACGTCGATGGTCGGTATGATTCTTAGTGTAGTTGTAAATATTATTCTCGATGCTTTAGTCATTTTCGTCTTCCATTGGGACGTGATCGGCGTAGCATCTGCTACGGTTATTTCTAACTTGGTTGCGAGTGCATTTTACGCCTTCCATATCGGATATAAGAGCCAATTCTTAACCGTCTCCGTAAAATGGTTCAAGGCTACCAATGACATTTTGAGCAATGTATTCAAAATCGGAGTTCCCGTTTTTATTATGAGTATCTTTTTGGGTGCAATGTCGCTCATCTTTAACCATTTTCTGGTCGAATATGGAGATCAGTCCGTAGCTGCTTACGGAATTTCATCACGACTATTGCAATTTCCTGAGTTTATTCTGATGGGCTTATGCGAGGGCGTCGTGCCGCTCATTGCCTTCTCTTTTACAGCGAATAAATTATGGATGAAAAATACGATTGCATTCACGATCAAAGCGATCGTGGTGTTAGCAGCCGTGTTCGGCGTTATCGTCTATCTGATTTCCGATCATTTAATTGGTTTATTCACGAATGATCCGCAATTAATTGAAATGGGCAGCTACATTCTACATGTAACGTTCTTATCCTTGTTCATTACAGGAATGACCTCGTTGTTTACGGGGATCTTCCAAGCAACAGCGCAAGGAACCGCCGCATTTATTATGTCAGTTATTCAAGGCATTACTCTAATTCCTGTGCTGTATATCGCCAATCAAATGAACGGCTTCCACGGGGTAGTTTGGTCGCTGGTCATTGCGGATGCCGTCGCATTCCTTGTTGGAGCCATCATGCTGTATGTTCTGCGGAATAAATTGCAGCCGGATTTGGATAGTTTAGTACACTAAAAAACATGCAACACGCATGAATGCAGGATTAGGGAGATCGGTGATCCCCGATCCTGCCTTTTTTAGGTACATTAACGCGCCAAAATATGCATTGACAGGAATATTCCTTTGCAGGTATATTTGACGTGTGAGTAAAAAATATCCCAACTGGAGGGAAATGAAAGAATGAATCAGGAAGTTACAGCCTATATTGAAAATTTGCCAAAATGGCAGTTCATTATCAGCTCCACGCTACGCAAACTAGTGCATGAGACAATTCCGGCGGTAGAAGAACGAATTCAATATAAGAAGCCACATTTTCTGAAAAATGGACATTATGCTGCCGTTATTTCGCCTTCTAAAGATGCGATTGCATTTATGATCATGAATGCTAACGGCATCGAATTCCCAAAAACATTTGATGGGCCTGCCGAACGAAAGTGGATCAAACTACGTGAAGGCGATTCTGCGGATCTTTCACTGTTGTCGGAGCTTCTGAAACAAGCTTCCGACACGCTGTAAAGGCCTTAAACGGGAGGGAACCAAGAAGCATCCAAACATTTAATATATTTGTTTTGGGTTAGCCGACTATCTATAGAAATTGCAAAAATCAAAGACAATACTTAGATCTGAGGAGGAGTAAGAATGAGCAACCCTAAAGGAGTTTTTCTGACACGTGAATTTAACGCTCCGCGCGAGCTGGTGTACAAAGTGTGGACCGAGCCTGACCACTTCGGTAACTGGTGGGGCCCTCAGGGATTCACCCTTGAAGTCGTTAAGATGGAAGTGCGTCCAGGCGGAATGTTTGTCGGATGTCAGAAGTCGCCGGACGGACAGCATGTCATGTGGGGCAAGTTTGTTTACCAAGAGGTTCAGCCGCCTGAGAAGCTGATATGGGTCCAATCCTTCTCTGACGAAAATGGCAACACCATCCGCGCTCCGTTTAACCCACATTGGCCTCTCGAAATCTTGAACATTCTGACGCTTGAAGAAGTCGAAGGTAAAACTATCCTGACGCTTCAAGGAGGTCCACTGAATGCTTCCGATGAAGAACAGGCCGCATACGATGCAATGGCACCGATGGCTGCACAAGGTATGGAGGGAACGTTCGAGCAACTGGCCAATTATCTGTCCACACAATTATAAAAAATTGATAACATCCAAACTTCCCGCGTGCCAATACAGGCACGCGTTTTTTTTTGACGTGCCCTTCGGATCCCAGACTACTACCGTACTTCCTGCCCCAGAGTGTGTTATTCAACTATCGTTCCCCGATATCGTAATAAACGGATTCGATTACTTTTCTAAATTAAATCCATCGATTAAAACGCTAACTTCGTTTAATGTTTTATACTGCTCACTTAAACTCTTTCCTTTTATTTTATTTTGAAAATCCAGTGTTTTAACTACTTGCGAAACATAAGAGATATATTGTTTCAATTTCTGATTCGTTTCATCGTTGAATACATCTGTTACACGATTATCTAAAGAATAGACTACAGGCGACGAAGATTTCGGGTTGTTGAACATATTTATATTTTCAGGAAAATTCACTTTCTCTCCAACAGAATTATAGTTTTTGGTTAGATTAAAGTTATGATAGATGTTCGCATACGCTCCGACTAGCGAATTAACATAATCTACTTTGTCATCTTCATGGTTAAGTGCAGTTTCTAAATCTAGTAGCACTTCATTTTGCTGTATAGCATATTGAAGGATAACTCCTTTTTTCATATCTGTATTTTTTTGATGCAACTGATACAAGAAAAATAAGCACACAATAAAAATAATATTTAAACCAAATGAAATTGAAATTATGAGTTTCCTTTTACTAATCGACATAACGAATGCCCCCCTTTTATTGTTATACAACATATGGATTTGGTTTGAATGACAGACTCATTCTTTAAAGTAGGGCGTAATCCCTCTTAAATATAGGTTCTCCACTAACTTAAAAAATTCTTCTGACGATAAATCCTTTTGACGCTGGAGCCAAAGACGAAATAAAGAAAGGGAAGTTGTCAGGTAAAACTCCATTAAGTATGGCGTTAAGGAATGGTTTTGCGGAACGTTTAGTTCTAATTGATCCAAAGTGATTTCTTTTTTTAATCGTTTTAAAAAACGGACACTTCCATAATCGCCCAAAAGGGCATTAAGAACCAGGAGATGTTCTCTTTTGTCCAGACAATAGAACGTATCTTGAACCGTATGCATCGATAGCTCTTTATTCGCCAATTCTTTTTTTATTTCATTCAATAAGTCATTTTCAACAGAGTCTAACAATTCGTAAATGTCAGTAAAGTATTGATAAAAGGTGCTGCGGTTAAAGCCTGACTTATTCGCAATTTCCTGAACCGAAATTTTCTCAATCGGCTTTTGGCTATATAACTCACAAAAAACCTCTACAAACTTTTGTCTTGTTTTTTCCGTTATTTGGGGTTGCTTTTTCATGTTTCCCTCCTACTAGCGAATAAGAATATCATCCAACAATTAATAAAAAACTGATGGTTGATCAAGGAATAATAAAGATTTACAATCACATCATACAACATGTTGTCTGATGATCAAAAGGAAATGTTAATAAGTAGGGGTGGTTTTAATGTCAGCCAAACAAGATAGAATTTTAATTTTTGGTGCAGGTGTCATCGGGAGCATGTACGCAATTAAGCTTATTGAAGCAGGGTTTGAGGTTAGCCTGTTTGCACATTCTAATAGATTTCAATCATTAAGAGAAAATGGCCTGCAATATAAAGAAAAAGGTAAAGTTAGATCGATACAAGTGAATGTCATTGATACGCTCGAACATGACGATATATACGATTTTATATTCGTTACCGTTCGTTATGATCGGTCCGAATCAGCGTTGTTAGCGCTAAAAGATAATCAAAGCAAAAATATAGTTACAATGATTAGTAATTCAATTGGATTTTCTTCGTGGCTGGATATCGTAGGGGATAGACTTTTACCAGCTTTTCCAGGATTCGGCGGACAGATTAAAGATGGAGTATTGCATGCTCGATTTCTACCGAAGATTATAGCGGCAACTGCATTTGGAGAAATTAATGGTGTAGTGACAGAACGCATAGAAAACCTCGCTAAACTATTTAAAGCAGCAAAGCTTCCCTACGATATTAAAAAGGATATGCAAGCGTATCTAATCACACATTCCGTATCAGACATTGCCATGTTGAGCGTTTTACGTTCTGAGAATAAGATAATTGACAAAAAAACAGCCAGAACCAGTAAGAAGGCACGCGAAATAACAGTCACTTTAAAAGCGCATCTAAGGGCAATACAAAAAGCAGGCGTTTCAATTGATCCACCTATGCTTAAAATGGTGTTTAAATGTCCAAACTTATTTTTGAATCTTTTCTTTATGGCATGGCTACGAACTAAAATGGTTAGGGATATGATGTTGCCGGATTATGCGAACAGTGCTAACAATGAGATTGTGAAACTGAGTAATGATTTAATGAAATTTTTAAGTCAAAATGTCAATTCGGAAATACATGTTCAGTAATATGAACAACAACAGCGGCAGTCTAAGACTCTATTTATCGAGTCTTGTTCTGTCGCTGCTTTATTTATTGGACCCAGTCTAAGACTTTAATTTCACAAAACATAATCTACTATAGGAGACAAGGTCATCTTACCGTCTGGTAAACAAGACCTAAGGCTCCAGAATTAAAGGTCTTGTTTTCGATTAGCTTAAGATTGACCTTCTCATTGAGTCCTTGGAATAACGGCAATCCCTTACCGATCAGGACGGGAGAAACCGTAATTTTATACTCATTAATTAAATCAAGCTGCATAAGGTGATGTGCGAACCTAGGACTGCCGAGGATGACCATATCCTTGCCTGGCTGCCGTTTGAGGTTATTGATCTCTTTCTCGACATCTTCTTTCACAAGTCTGGAATTATTCCATTCAACTTTCTCCAGCGTCGTGGAAAACACGATTTTGGCTGTCTTTTCGATCCACTCGGCATGATTCCGTTCATGCTGCGAAGCTGATGGGTTCGATGGCACAGATGGCCAGTAACTGTGCATCATCTGATAAGTCCCACGTCCCCAAATGACAGTGTCGGCAGTACTCAAAATTTCTTTCGCGTGTTTCTCCAAATCAGCATCGTAGGAAACCCAGCCAATGTCCATTTCACCATTCGGCCCTTCTACAAAACCGTCAAGCGATGCGTGCAGAAATAGAACGAGTTTTCTCATGTTCGTTTCTCCTCCAATTTTGAATTTATTTGTTTGATTTTTTGGCCGTTGGCCCGCGTATCATCCCGCTGTTACGTTCATAATAAATCATTACGTAACGTAAGGTTCAAGAGGAATTTGAATTTTTTTGAAGACAACAATACTTCAACAGGCTTTTTATTATTTGGGATATATACACAACTTGATTTCCTGTGGATAATGGGGGCTCCCCTGAAAGTAATCGAATCAGCTTCGCGGCATTATTCACTTATGGTGGATTTGCTCTTATGGATTCCGGTTTGAGAACGATCCCACGATTAGAAACGTTTGGCAACTTCCTTAGCATGAGCAATTGCTTTTTCTTTAATAGCTGAAGCTTGCTCTTGTGATTTTAATGCCGTTCCTTCAACAAAAATTGCCTCAATAGATTGAATCCCATAGAACTGTAAAACCTTATACAGATAGCTGTATCCCATTTCAAGTGGAGCTAAAGGACCTTCTGAATAAACAGAACCACTTGCTTGAATGTGTAAGCCTTTCTTACCGGTCAACAGACCTTCAGGTCCTTTTCCCGTATATCTAAAAGTCTTACCCGGAATTGAAGTCGCATCGGTGTATGCTTTCAAAACCGGTGGGATCGTGAAATTCCACATCGGGGAAACATATACGTACTTATCAGCAGCCACGAATTGATCAACAATCGCTTCAAGACAAGCCACTTTCGACTTCTCAGCATCAGACAGTTGATCGAAAGATGAACCCGACCGAAGCTTTTCCCAACCTCTTAAAACATCAGCATCAAATTGCGGAATATTCTCTTTGTAGAGATCCAAATGAACAACTACATCTCTCGGATTTGCCTCGCGGTACACTTCGATAAACTCTTTGCCTACCGCGAGACTATACGAAGATTGAGGATCGAGAGGGTGTGCGGTGATGTACAATAAGGTTGCCATGAATCAAAACTTCCCTTCTGTAATCAGTTATACTTTCAAGGATAATCATATTATATATAGTCACATATTTTAAGTACGCACATTAATGTGGTATAGTATTAAAAAAGGTACTGTAACGGAGGCTGCGTATGCAAAAGAACCCTGTCCAGTGTCAATTCGTTGTGGCGCTTGATTCCATCGTCGGCAAATGGAAGCCGGTTATCCTTTATCATTTGCTTCAAGGTAAACCTTTGCGTTTCAATGAGCTAAGAAGATTGCTGCCCGATATCACTCAAAGGATGCTTACGCTCCATCTGCGTGAATTGGAAGAGGAAGAGATCGTTAAACGAGTCATTTATCCGCAAATCCCGCCGAAAGTAGAATACTCCATCACGGAATACGGCATGAGCCTGTCTCCGATTTTAGAAACTTTACATCAATGGGGAGTTGCCCATGTTGAGCGAAAGCAGCTCAAAAAAGAGAAAAATGAACAAACAGAAACGGACTAGCGTTCGACATTACGCTAGTCCGTTTCATTCTGCTCCGAGTTACAATATAACGAACGTGATTACGAGGCATGTCCGGCAGCGCGGCCTGCCAGAACATAAAGAAGATCGATAAATCCGAACTATCCTGCCCGTTACTTCAATGGCGAACGGCAGCCGATCGTATACCGGCTGCCGCGTTGTACATTAAGCTATAGTTGCCAATTAGTTCAATGCCACTCCCATTCCGAATACTGGTGATTAACAGGCCCGTTAGAGCCTCGCGAACGTGATGTAATCGACTTGGACAGGCTCTGCCGATTCGATCCGAAGTGCCCGGTTGATTTGCCCACGGTGATATTGCCCATGTAAGAGAACCTGCAACAGGATGTCCCGGACGGACGTTTGGAACGGAACCCCGATCTGGTTCGCATAGTCGATCATCTCGTCCAACTCGGATTCCTCCAGCCCTTCGATATAGACGCGATATTGATTGGCGTTTTCTTCGAACATCACCCGGACCGCTATCAGGTCTTCCACGTCCTCCCACAACGAATACTGTGCGCTGCCCTTGCCCTGCAATCGGGACAGCCAGACTCGTTCCGCGACCGCGATGTGTCGAACCAGCTTCAGTAGATCCTTGTTCTTCGTCTCACTCTCCTCGAGCGCGTCCAAGATGCGTCCGTCCGCCCAGTACAGGTGGTCCATCATGCACTTAATCGTCTTCATTTCGGTTTCCCCCTCTTCGTCACATCGATTTTTTGAACCTACTATTATCCGTAAGTTTAATCATTTCAAAGAACTAAAACAACTTTTTTCTTGTGAATTCATTGTTGCTGTAGCACTTCCCCATCAGTCGTTTCTAGATGGGGGCGTAGTAGCTTTGACAGAAACCTCAAAGTTATCACGCTCCCGTAATACAGCAGACTATTGTACACATAGATAGGCTTTTTAATGCTGAGACTAAGCTATAATAAGAGCAAAGAACGAAAAATTTATTGAAAGAGGAGAAAGTATGAATCCTAACGATTTTGTAGCGATAATACTTGGCAGTGATGAGAATGCCTATGGCAACGTCAGACTTATCCATGAAACCTATCAGACCAAACCGCTCCTGGTTTGTACTCGACTGCTGATTCCAACCAGACACAGCAACTTATTCGATCTTATCCAAATCGATCATTTCGACAAAGAGGATGTTTTCCCCGGCGCGTTGTTGTCCATCTTGGAGAAACATGCCTCCTCGAACAAGAAACTGATCGTCATTCCTTGTTCTGATTACTATGCCGGGATGTTGTCGCGCCACTATGGCAAATTCAATGGATTGATCGCAAATCATTTTCTATCAGACATGTTGTTGGAAACGCTCGATACTAAAGACAAGTTCTATGAACTGTGCGATCGATTCGGTTTGGATTATCCAAGGACGCTTGTTTGTGAGCCGCATGAACGTGAAAATGCTTTGGAACGCATAGAATTTCAATTTCCGATTGTTGTAAAACCTGAGAATAGCAATGCCTATGAATACCTTCATTGTTACTTCCAAGGCAAAAAGAAAGTGTTCTTCTTTAACAATCGTGAAGAATATTTAGCGATGATCAGCAACATGAATACATCCGGCTATAATGGCAAACTGATCATACAAGAGTTTATTCCCGGCGGCGATAGCGCAATGCGAGTGATCAACAGCTACTCCGATGATAGTGGGAACGTGAAAATGATGTGTCTCGGTCAGCCTGTGCTCGAAGAATATGCGCCGAATACGTTAGGTAACTACGCCGCTATCATTAGCCGCTCAGATATGGACATATATGAGAAGGTTAAGGCATTCTTGGAGAAAGTCCGTTATGTCGGATTTTCCAACATCGACATGAAGTTCGACAGCAGGACGGGCAAATACATGATGTTTGAAATCAACCCGCGATTAGGTAGAAGTAGTTTGTTCGTACGGGGGGCCGGGTTGAATATGATAACAGCGCTTATAAGTCACGTCGTTTACGGCGAAGACACCGAATGCAAATACGGCCAAGCTACCGCATTATGGACTAACGTACCGAAAATGGTATTGAAGCGCTACGTCACCGATCCGGCGTTATCGATCGAGATCGATAAGCTTTATAAGCAGAAGAAAGTGATCCGCTCACTTTGGTACAACAAAGACCTAAATGTGAAGCGTATTATTAGTGTCTCGCGCTATTTTTTCGGACACATCAACAACTATCGACGTTATTATTTCAATAAAGAACAAGCCTTGTTTGTGGATCAAGACCGCTCGGAACGATAACAAGAATCGATAGCCAACTGAAGCAGCTATGCCGATAAGCTAAATATAATTAATATGGACTCCCATAGATATATAGTTAATTTCATGTAGATGAAGAAAGGCAACCGGTCATTTCTGGACGGTTGTCTTTTTGTTTTTGTTGATCTATCAGTTAGCGTAATTGTCACATGAACAATACATTTAATTATCAAATGTAATGATTAATCTAATATCGGAAGGATCTTTACTTTCAACTAAACGATTAACTACTTCCAAAAATCTCTTTCCACATTCTCTATAGTTAACTGATTCAATAATTTTTTCGCCATTCATGGTTTCATCTTCGTATTTAAACACTTGATCCCAATTAAATTCGAGCAATTCCTTTACAGTAAACCACGTCGTGCTATGACCTTCTAATATAATAATTTGAAGCGGAATCCTTGGACTAACGTCTTCAGGTAGTCCTCGCAAATCGCTGATATAAAGCATGTTCTCAGATTTACGTTGATTAGCCAAGATTGCAAAGAGGTCATAATTTCTATCCGTGAAAACCATATCCCTTCTTTCAACCCCCCAGATTGGAGCCTCGTCGAAATCGGAAAAAGTGCTCGCCCAATTCCTTGTCCACTTATCAGTGGATACCCATTTACCAATTCGGTTTACACCATCATTTTCATAAACTCTCTCTTCTACATAACAATGAATATCTGTCCCCATAAATACCACTCCATTATCTTTAAGACGTAAGTATTTTCCTATATTTATCCAGAACATTCTACCCTTTAACATAATGAGTTGTACTTTTGATTAAGTTATAAAAAATCCATCTGGGTAGATTTTATCTTCATCCGTATCTACATCAGAGTATCGTTTAAAAACGGACTGAAAATTGCCTTATATAATTAGATGGTCGATAAGCTGTTCAATTCTCTGCCTGCTTATCACGTCAATTAATACCATGTCACTGGACCAAAAATACGAACCATTCATACATTCTCCTGATTGTATGTTCTTTTGCCTCAATGTCTCAAAATTCATTCAATAACACCTCTCTAATGTCAATGAATTCGCGATATTATCCAAACATACCTGCCTGATAGTTTATTAAAATGAATAGGATACCATAGCGCCTCCTCATCCATCTATCTTTAAGACTATCGTTACCCGATCTCTATATGCGCCTGTAAGTATTCTGTCCGTTAACTTAATGAAGAACCTTCAGTCTGTTAATTCACAAACAAACAGAAAGAGATGTCGAAGATCGACATCTCTTTCTACACTCCATTGCATTTTCCATTATTGCTGCTCGAGAATTCGCTTCGCTACCGGTATCCATATTTCGCTTCGATAATTCGGAGAGGAGATATCCTTGCTTTCATTCCACAACAGCTCAGGTCCGTTAATCTGCTCATAGCTTGAGGAAGGGAACCACTCGGAATAGATGCGACCCCATATTTCTTGCAGCGTTTGGGGAAACGGACCAACCGCCTCGAACACCGCCCAGTCGCATGCCGGCACTTCCAAGCTCGCCAGATGATCTGGACATGCCAAAGTCGTAGCCGCTCCGATATAATGATCGAGCCCCCCTTTCTCCTCCATTCGCTCTTCGGAGAAATTGACCGATGCGCTGATTAACCCGATAGGCTGCGTATTGGATAAGCTTTTCAACTGCCCGATTATCTCCTCGTTCAAGCTTCCCCACATCGCAGCAATTTCAGGATTCACTCCCTCGAATTGAATGGGAACCCGCTTCATAAGGCCGACGATGCGAAATGCTTCTTTTTGCTCAATACGATAGTTCATTGCACTTACCCCTTTGATAGTCAGCTGGAAGGTCATACGAGGATAGGCAAGCAGCGGCTGCCCATTAACCCTCGCTTCGGTTGGAGTTATACCATGCATGCCCAGGAACGCTCTCGAGAAGGAATCCGGCGATTGATATCCGTATTTGACTGCCACGTCAATAACCCTCACGGAGCTGTCCTTAAGCTCAAAGGCGGCTAGCGTTAAGCGTCTGCGGCGAATGTATTCGGACAACGGCACCCCTGCAAGAAACGAGAACATTTTTTTAAAATGAAACTCCGAGCAAAATGCCAGCCGCGATGCCTCCTTGAAATCAATATCATCCGCCAGATGTTCCTCAATATAGTTTAACGCTGCATTCATAGATTCAAGCATTCGGTATGACTCCTTCCTTTCTTCTTCCGCAACTATAACGTAACAAATATATTGCCGACCGTTCCGACTTTTCGTGTCCGATGATGCAGGGGTTGCAACAAAGAAAGACGCCAAGCGTTAAGCGAGTCGTCTTTCCAATCGTGCTCATGCTTCATATGAGCTTATGCTTATACCACTTCTTCCCGCGGAAGCGCCATAGGAAGATCGCTCCGCGTACGCCCCATTCGCAGTTCATTGCAATCCATACCCCCATAATGCCTAAGCCCGCTGTAATCCCCAGCAAGTAACCTAGTATGACGCGGAATAACCACATGCTAAGCATCGAAGACAATGAAGTGAAGCGGGAATCGCCGGCCGCCCGCAGCGCGGACGGCAATATGAAGCTCATCGCCCACAACGGGATTTGCACGATTGCCGTAAGCAGCAGCACCCAGAAGATGTCGTCTACAATTTCGGCAGGAGGTTCGAACAACCCTACCAATAACGGATAGAACGGCATAAGTATAATCCCCATCACGAATAACATTAGCGATGCTATCCATAGAAACGACTTGACGAACTTGCGCGCATCGGCCACATCGCCTCGTCCAATGCACTGACCGACAACAGTGACGATCGTTAAGGACAATGCGGCACCTGGAATTTGCAGGAGACCCGTCAGTACAGACGCAATCGCGTTCGTAGCAATCGCGTACGTTCCTAGGCTAACGATGAACACCTGGGTGAGCAGCTTGCCGCCGTTGAAGAACATCTGCTCGGCGGCGAATGGCAGTCCGATGGACATAATTTTCTTCAGCATGGAGATCGGAACATGGAACATATCGCGCAAGCGCAGATGCATCGTCCCATCCATTTTGAACAAATAATAGATCGCGCAAGCGGCCCCGGCAAACCTGGCGATATTGATCGCAATTGTCATCCCCATAACACCCATATTCAACATCGTAATGAATACAATGTTAAGCAGCACATACAATAGGTTCATTATTAACGAAAGCGCGAGCGAAGCGCGGCTCTTCCCGACTCCTCTAAGCGCGCCGCATACGGCTTGAACAATCGCCAGCCCAAGGAAAGAAATGCCGCTCCCTATAAGATAAATTCTTGCACTATCCAGCACTTCGGCTGACGCGGAACCGAACAGTAAGCGCAGCAACGGATTATGCAAAGCTATTATGAGCAGACCGATTACTACAGAGAGCATGGAGACGGAAGCAATGCTGCCCGACGTGGCACGAGCTACCATCTGATTGTTCCCGCTCCCCTTATATTGCGCTACGACGACGGTGCCCCCGGTTGCTACGGCTACGAAAACGTTAATAAGAAATAAATTCAAGGAATCGACCATATTGACCGCGCTAACCGCCGATACGCCGGAGGAGCTGATCATCGCGGTGTTCACGAGATTCAGTCCGACGATAAACGCCTGATCGATCAGAATCGGGATATACAAAGCGATAATCGCCCTGTAATCCATCGACTCGCCAGTCAAATACTTATTCAAATACGCACTCATCTGCGTTCGCAAACGAATCGGAATCAATACGATCACATTCTTTTCTATGGAAGTTAACGAAGACACTAACTGCACAGTTAGTGTCTTCTTATCGTGCCTTATTATTTGTCTATGATTTCAATAATTTGGTAAGCGTTGTCGTAATCATCTCATGATCCATATGGCCTTCAAGTCCGGATACCGTAATCGTACCGACAGGTCCAGCATTCTTAATGATGATCGGGAAGCTGCCGCCTTCCGTCGCATATTCCATCGGATCGAGATATTCACTGTCCTTAATGTTGGTATTCCATGATTTGTACAGCACGTGCATATAGTAGGAGCTATGTCCAAAATGTTTGACGACGTTATTTTTGCGTTCAATCCAACGATCATGTCCAGCGCCAGTACCATCCATCTTCGCGTGGAATAGCAGTTGCCCGTTCTTCCTGATATCTACGACAATAAGTTTGTTCTCATTTTGCGCTTTCGCGAGAATTGCGCTGCCAATCTGGACAGCTGTTTGATTCGAGAACGAGGTGAACTGTAATTCGGATTCCTGCTCAAGCAACTCTGCTAATAATACGTCGTAATTTTCCAAGTGAAATCCTTCTTTCTTCATCCTAAGTCGTACAGCCCCATTCATTATACCTCCTAAATCGTTAAATCGGAAGATAGATAGAGAATATACTGCCTTTGCCTACCTCGGATGTTACCTTCATATAGCCAGACTGATCGGTAATTATCTTACGGGCCAGATAGAGACCGATCCCTACGCCCTGCGTCTCGCTCGCTTCTCTTCCCCGGTAAAAGCGCTTGAATAGATCGCTGATCTCGCTCTCTTCAATACCGCTGCCTTGATCCTCAATATCGATGCGAACGAACATCTCGTAGGGTTGAACCGTGACTTTAATCGTACCTGAATCACGTCCGTATTTGACCGCATTATCCAGTACATTGAAGATAGCTTCAGCCGTCCACTTCCGATCATGAGACACGTTTGTCTCTCGCTCCGACTCGAATTCAATCACGATGCCATGCCGTTCAGCCACTGGAAATATCTGCTTGATAGCGGATAATACCGTACTGTTAATACTGCTCGTTTCCTGCCTAATCGCAACGATACCGCTTTCTAGACGCGACATTTTGATTAAACTGTCCATCAGCCAGCTCAGCTTATCGGTCTGGTTCGCCAATATGACAATGAACGCTTCCCGCTTCTGAGACGGCAAATGACGGTCTCCAAGCAGGCTTACATACATGTTCAAGTTCGCAAGCGGCGTCTTCAACTGGTGCGCAATATCGGATATGAGCGTCTTCATTTCCTCATTTTCTTCTTTTGCTTTAAGACTCTGCATCTTCATGATCCGAGACAGCTTGATCACCTGCACCTGCAGTTTGGACAATATGCTGTCTTCTACCGTGGAGAACAGCTCGCGATCCTCCCGATCGATGATGGATTGAATCGTCAGCGACAGCTTCGTCAATACGTCACCCATTTGCCTTCTAATAGCAAGCATGAAAAAGACGAGAATTAACGCTCCGACAATCGCGAACAAGCTGGATAAAAAGATCAGCTTGCGGCCTGCATCAAGTTCCAGCAACGCATATAGAAACAGGCCGTATGCCATTGCATACAGCCCGTAGCTTATCAGAATAATACGAGTAAAGGAGCTCTTCACAATCTATTCTCCCCATGTATAACCGATGCCGAATACGGTTTTGATATAAATGCTGTTCTTCGGGTCGTCCTCGATCTTGCCTCGCAGACGCTTAATATTGACGCTTAACGTATTCTCGTCGACGAACGCGCCGTCCAGATCCCATAGCTTCTCGAGAATCATTTGTCTTGTCAAAATCTGCTTGCTATTGCGTGTGAGAATAGACAGCAGCTTGTATTCATTCGAGGTAAGCTTAATCTCCTCGTTTCCCTTGAACACTTTCATTTTATCATAATATACCGTTAAATCCTTATATACGAACCTGTCGATCTGTTCCTCGCCGCCACGGCGAAGGACAGCCTTGACGCGCTGATTCAATATCGCCATGCTGAACGGCTTGGCAATATAGTCGTCCGCGCCGGATAAGAAGCCGTTCACGATGTCCTGCTCTGTATCGTTGGCCGTTAAGAACAGGATCGGCACATCCGACGTTTCGCGAATTTGTTTGCAAAGCTCAATTCCGCTTCGATCGGGTAAATGAATATCTAGAATAAGAAGATGAACGTCGCGGCTTCTCCACATCTCCATAGCCTGAGCAGCTGTATATGCAGACCATACTTCATAGTGCTCCTTCTCAAGCGCAAAGGATAGTCCCTCATTCAGCAGCCGGTCATCCTCAACGACGACAATGGTTGCCATTTCGCGCGTTCAACTCCTTATCTGTTTCGTTGCATGCTTAGCTTGCTTCCTTCATTCGATCCACAATGCTGCTTTTTCTCGTCTGGTTATACGAGATAATCGGCGCGGTCAGACATACGCCAAAGACGATGACCAGTATGATGATGAGCGGAATCAGAGGGTATTCAAAAACCGCATAAGTCGCCTCTTGGCTGAACACCTTATAAGCGCCGTAACTCACCAAGCTTCCTAGCGTGGACACGAGCAAGGAGGATATAACAGCGTAGCCCAATCCTTCGAGCATCAGCAGCTTGCGAAGCTGCTTACTCGTCATTCCGATGCTCTCCATGATGGCAAATTCGTTGCGCCTAATAACGACGCTTGTGAACATCGTACTCACAAAGTTCATGATACCGATGAACGCGAGAATAAGCGTTATCGCTCCGCCAAGAATGTAGAACATCAGCTTGGCGCTTTCCATCATTTCAATCCATTGCTGCTTCGACTCCAGCGTTATGTCGCGAGAACCTGCCGTCAATCGTTCCAGTTGCTCCTGAATGGCTGGATGGTCCTCTTTGTCGGCTGATAGATTCATTTTATAAATAATCGGATCTGCGATCAATTGCTTCATCGCCTTCTCGCTAATGTAAATATTCGGCGCAAGACCACCGAACATGAGCTTGAACGGCTGTTCCGCAACGCCGCCGATTTCGAACGAATGCTTCCGCTCGACATTAGGCAGCTTAAGATTGAAGTTATCGCCCAGCTTGAGCGATTGTTGACTCATATCAAGCAACGCGATCTCGCCATTATCGAACCGTTCAATATCGATTGGCGTCTCAAGCGTTTCGTTAAGCTCCTCGATATATTTCGTTTCGATGCCTACGAGCCGCGAAGAGAACATGTATTCTTCTTGCCGCAGCATCTCATCTGTCGGCCTCTCAGCGCCGTATCTCGTCGTGAACTCATCCACATGCTTGCCGAACACCTCTTGTGTATATTCCGGGAAAGCTTGCGACATATACATCCTTCGTATCTGTTTAATACCGTCAATCTGATCTACGGAAGATAGGAGCTTATCCGTGAATAGCTGTCGAACTTCTCCATTATAGCCTTCTGCCGATTTATTAATTAACTCGAAATCGTTAGCCACATAATCGCCGATGAAGTTATCTGTGCTCATGCTCAGAATAAGCGTATTGATGGTCAAGAAGGTAGTGAGGCCCAGCACAAGCGATAGAAATACCGTCGTTGCTCGCTTCTTATCGCGGAAAATATTTCGCCATGCCATCCGGTGCAGCTTCGAGCCGCTCCTGCTTTTCTTCGAGCCGGCACGAACATATTTCGACGCTTCTACGACCGATATTTTGCTCGCTATACGTGCTGGTTTCCTCGAACCTGCCATCGTTGTGACCACTGCGAATAGCGCTGCACCCATGTAGATGAGAGGATGAAAGGAAATCTCGACTTCCGTTTCAAGACTGAACATGCTAAGCGCGAACGGTACGACTAGGTAAGAAGTTATCGCGCCTAATAACAATCCAATCGGAATGCCGATCCACATTAATCGACGCGCTTGCCCATTTACAAGCTTCTTCACTTGTCTGCGAGTCATGCCAATCGTCTTCAATAAGCCATAAAATTTCGTATCCGTCGATACCGAAATATAAAGCACATTGTATATAAGCAGGTAACCACTGAACATAACGATCAAGGACACCCCCACCGTACCGAACCACGTCGATAACGAACCGTCCTCTATCGATCTGGAGTAAGCATACACGTCCTGACCTTCTTGGAGTGCAAAATCTTGCTCCAGCTTGCTAATCCCTTCATCTTGTGAAGTGCCTCCTTTGAACATAATGGAGGCAATGCCATTCCTTCTATGCTCTGCTCCCAATGCTTCCGCGAAAGACTTCGAAACGAGTATTTTGCCCGAATTGTCCGAGAACATTTGCGTATAATCGTCATACCAGCCGCTAAGCACAAAGCTTTCCTTGCGCACTTTCCCGTTAGCGTCGTTCCCGGCAATATAGGACAAGTCCAGCTTCATCCCGACTTTCGGTTCGGTTATCCCCATCTCATTCAGCAGCCATCTAGGCATAAGCACCTCGTTGCGCTGCTGCGGGTAGCCATTCGTCTTCCCTCCAAGCAACGGCGCTTTCATATTGTTCCATTCTGGCTCATCATACAGGTGAAAGGTTGCCTTATAGGCTTCATGCTCCTTTGTCGCGAGATGCGCTACCTCGTAGTCGAGACCAATCCTCTTCACATAAGCGAGGTTAGCAAGCTTGTCTAATTGCTCCTGCGCAGGGTTGACGAATGCAACATCCGCTTTCGTACCTAGAAACTTCTGATCCTGCATGCTGAACGACTTCATATAGCTCATACCGATGCTGAATACGGAGGTCAGCAGCCAAGCAGTCATGACGATGGCTAGAATGACATAACGATTGCGTGAACGATTCGCTTTCAGACTTCTGCTAGTAAGCGTCTTAATGATCCGTTTGTTCGAATTGGGAAACATCACAGCCGTTTCCCTCCTACGACCTTGCCGTCCGCGATACGTATAATGCTATCGGCAAGCTGAGCAATTTCCTCACTATGCGTAATCATGACGATCGTTTGATTGAATTGCTTACTCGTCACTTTCAACAATCCGATTACTTCTTGGCTTGTCTTGCTGTCCAAGTTGCCCGTAGGCTCGTCTGCCAGCACAATCGACGGTTTCGTAGCAAGCGCCCTGGCGATCGCGACACGCTGCTGCTGCCCGCCGGACAACTGATTCGGCAGCTTGTCCAGCTTATCCGCTAAACCTAGCGTCTTAACGATATGATCAAGAAACGGCTTATCAATGGCATTTCCGTCAAGCTCGATCGGAAGCACGATATTTTCATATACATTAAGAATCGGCACTAAGTTGTATTGCTGGAATACAAATCCGATCTTTCGTCGTCTGAATACCGTCAAGTCGTCGTCGCTCATATTGAAGATCGCTTTCCCCTCCACGAACACTTGGCCGCTTGACGCACGATCCAGTCCGCCTAGCATATGCAATAACGTTGACTTCCCGCTTCCCGACATCCCCACGATTGCTGCGAATTCGCCCTCTTGGATCTCTATATTTACGCCGTCGAGCGCTTTGACCTCATTTTGCTGCGATCCGTATATCTTCTTCAAGTCCACTGTGCGCAATATTGACATTAACGATCACTCCTGTTCTATAGCTTGTTCCTACAGAGGCTATATTACGCTGAACTTCTTACAAACTCGTGACAATCGGAATCACACTACCTATCAATCTATCAATGAAAACCTATTTTATTCTATTAAACGCACTCGTCCAATCGAATCTGTAACCTAGCGAATAAACTGCATTAACTTCTAAAAGAAGGAGGAGATTCGAATGGGATACTACGTTAAAAAATGCTTCAAACCAGTGTTCAAAAAATCGTGGAAAAAAGATCACCACGGCAAAAAAGAGCATGGCTGTAAAAAAGAGCGCCCTTCTTACGACTACGGCAAGAAGGAGCATCACTTCTACGGCAAAAAAGAGCATTCTTACGGCTGTAAGAAAGAGCATCATTTCTACGGCAAAAAAGTTCATCATTGCTGGAAGAAAAAAGAGCATCACAAAAAATGGAAACCTTATTGCTAAGATTCCAGGGGGAGCCTGTTCATTCAGGCTTTCCTACATATTTGCAATTGCAGCAAGCAGGAAATCGACGACGATTTCCTGCTTTTCTACTTTGTATTTCTTACCTAATATTGCTACAATAGTGACGTAGTACAAGCATACCAATGAGAATAGAGGAGCGATACAATGTCCGTTGACGTCTATCTGAATTTTGACGGTAACACTCGTGAAGCAGTAACTTTCTACGCAGAGGTGTTTGGTTTAGAACTGCCGCAGATTATGACCTTCGGCGAGACGCCGCCGCACCCGGACTATCCGCTTCCGGAGGAAGCGAAAAGTCTCGTAATGCATACGAGACTTAACGTCTACGGCAGCAACGTCATGTTCTCCGATGTGTTCCCGGGTTCGCCGTTCATTCAAGGCAACAACTTCAGTCTCGCTCTTGTACATAAAGATCAGGAGACGATCACGGCTGCTTTCCATAAGCTGAAAGAAGGCGGCACTGTCGTCATGGAGCTTCAAGAAACGTTCTGGAGCAAATTGTATGGCAGCGTTCGCGACCGCTTCGGCATCGAATGGCAATTCAACTTGGACAGCGGCGAGACCTTTGGCTAAACGCCGCTCGACATTTGTGAAGCGCTCAGCATAATAAGGTACAACCATCATGTCATGACAGTTGCCATACCGACATGTGCCTCCCCGACAAACACCCAAGCACTTCCCTCTGAGTATGCATAAGATATGGTGTACTCAAAACGCAAGGAGGTGCATGAATAATGTCCGGTTATGTTGGCGGTGCCTTCACGAACACGGGTACAATCCTGGTTCTCTTCATTCTGTTAGTAATCATAGCTTGCAGTTGTGGAGTATTCGGCAGATACTAAGACGAATACCTGAATAAGCGACAATTAGAACCACACCAAAATGAAAACAGTCCGCTTCCCCTGAGGAACGGACTGTTTTTTTCATGAGAGCTTGCTTATGAAAAGGTGCGGCTTAATAAATGAAAAGATAAAGTGACCTTCGTCCCCGCACCCGGCCTGCTCGCGAATTTGATCTTCCCGCTCATTGCCTCTATTAGTCTAATGGAGATGAGCGTTCCTAGTCCTGTACCGCTTTCCTTCGTTGTGAAGAACGGTGTGCCTATATTCGCGATCGTCTCCTCTGACATGCCTACGCCCGTATCGACAATTTCGATCAGACCCAGATCGCCATCCTTCTTACCTTTGATCGTCACCGTTCCCGATTCCGCAATCGCTTCCACGCCGTTCTTGATCAAATTAATGATAACCTGCGACAGCTTTGTCTTATCAGCCAATATGTATAGTTCTTCCTCGACTATAACGAGCTTAAGCTCTACATTTTTGATGAGGCCGTAGGAATACATCATCTCTACCGTATGCTGAAGAAAGTTCGGCACATGTATTTTCTCCATATGTTCGACATGCGGCTTGGCAAGGTTTAAGTAATCCGTAATAATGAACTCAGCACGCTCAAGCTCTGAAAGAGCGATTTGCAAAAATTTCTTCTTGTTATCGTCGGCGGTTTCCTTAAACAATTGGAGGAAACCTTTCACTACGGTTAGCGGATTCCTTACCTCATGCGCTACGGATGCTGCCAATTGGCTGACGATCTTCAGCTTCTCGCTTTGCTCCAATTCAAGTCGCATGGCGTTTCTCTCAATCATATTCTCATAGAGAAGTGAAGAAACAACGATGCTGAACAATGCGAGCACGCCAATAATAAGGAAGTATAAGACTCCCTCCGACTTCCAAACTAACTCAATCTGATTCGCTGATGTGTAATAAAGTAATATCGCGCTAATGATTCCGTTGGAGTAAAGCGTTATAGCAATGCTCGTATATACCCTTTTTTTAGGAGGGTAGTTAAGGAAGGATTTCGCAATCAAAAAACACGGCAGTGCAAACCAAAGAAAACAAACAAGAGCGATTACGATATCATCTCCGCCGACAGTTACGCGGTAGAGGAGCATGACAATCGAAGCTAATATTCCTGTTAAGTAATTCCGTCCGCCATATAATATCGCTACCAGGATAGGAATTAATCGTAAATCCCATTCGAATCCTTCGGTTATCGTTATCGTCAATGACATACATAGCACGGATGATAGGCCGAATAGTAAACCATTTAATATGTAATAAATACTGCGATTAGTAAACCGTCTGTTCGTATAAAAAAAGGAGTTTATAAAGATCGGAAACAAAATGATAATAACATGGATAAACATTTCGTTCATCATAGTAAGAAGATAAATCCTCCCCTACATCTTTTCTATATACGAACGATTATTAATTAGAACTAAAGTCCTATAACCACTAACGCTATAATATCACATTTGTACAAGATAGAAATCATACTTTTACAAATTAATTGGATCCCACTCCATCCTGAATGACATCCCTGTCTGTATGATGATCGGTTCATGTAATGTCAACACGCCTTTAGGCGCGACATACGATTGTTCCACTCCGTTCCATGTCACTGTGCAGATCACTGACTCGTTCATGTTAGGCAGCGTGAAGCTTTGCAGGACAAGCTTCCCGGCAGCAACACTCAGCACAGCTACGGATTTGTCCAAGTGGAAAACTCCCCATCCACTGTCAACGGACCAAAATGTTCGGAACTCGCCATTATCGATCTGGACAGGATGAAATCCAATCCTATTTTTCCTTAAGTCGTATTGAAATCCGCTATATGACAATAACAATGAATAGCTGGCCATCGCTCGCGCGTAGTTGCTTCCGCACTCCATTTCATTCCACGGATTACGCTTCTCCCCGTCATATCGGTGTCTAATTGCTGCGACGATTGCAATTCCTTCATCAATTAAGCCAACCTGTATCATATGCGAAGCAGCCTGGTATTCGAAGCCGGTCATCGTTTCCGTTGAATACGTTAAAGGAACCGCAGGGCGCTCCCTTTCATCGGGCCACGTACAAATGACTAATCCCGCTTCGTCATTAAATGAGAATAAGCGCCACGGGTTGGCAATATCGCGCATCGATTTGAAATTATGATGAAAAAGTGATTTAAGGGCGGATTTTGTTTGTCCTCCATCGAATATTTCGCCAAGGCCGCACAAGTTCGCATGCCATTGCGCGACGACCTGATCAATGCCGCAGCCTTCACCGATTTGATATTTGATCTCGCCAACTTCATCGTTCCAGTAAGCAGCAGTCGCGCTTTCATGGAAGAGGGATTGTCCGCTATCGAATTTGTCCAAAATTGTACGATCTCTCAAGTCGATCTGCTGCATATAGTAGCTGCCGTTAAACAAATATTGGTCGACCCATGCTTTGCCCTGTTGGAACAAATCCAAGTATTCCTTCGCTTTCTCTTCTTCGCCAAAATACTCCGCTATTTCAGCGCCGGCTTTCAATGCGGCAAGATAAAAGCCGTTCAGCCATGCGCTTGGCCCGAACAATTCCATATCGAGGGTATGATGCTGTCTTCCCTCCAGCACTCCGTCCTTATTGGCGTCCCAGCCGTCCGGATTATGCTCCGACCATGCGAATTCAATCGATTGCTTAATTGCATTCCAATGAGATGCCAGCCAATCGTTATCGCCAGATAGCTTCCAATCGCGATATGCTTTGATTACGCCTCCCATTTGTCCATCGACGCACGCGCGGAACGTCTCTGCAGGACGACCCAGTGGCAGCATAAGACGAAACGCCATATTGCCGTTGTTTCGGTTATTGTAACGGAAGTCCAATGAACGCATGCTGCGCTCGAGAGATGGAAACAAGAAAGGAAGCGCATAAGCGTAATTCCATACATGCGTGCAAGAACCTTCGCAGCTGCCAACATCCTCTATGCAGCCTTCAAAGCCGTAAAATGCTCCGTCCGTCAACCTAAGGCAAGTTGGCGATTTCAATACGGATAAATTAGCCTCTACTGCCTCTAGAATGACAGGCGGAAGTGTTGACGATGACAGCGCTTTCCGGAAAAGCAGCGTATCACCCAGCAACCGTTCCCAATTACGGAGCACGTAATCGGCGCTGGCAAGTGAGTCTTCAAACATAGTGGCGTAATAATTTTTCCAGACCGTGCGTTTGACCGGCTCTTCATTCCAATGATTGTATACATTCGGGAAGCTCCAGGTCAGGACGAAGCGAATTTTGCGCCTCTCCCCCGGACGTAGCTCTACATGAGCCGCAAGCGTAGCATTATCCTTGTGACGGGGATGAGGCGGTTGCTCGGGCGCATAATTCCGGTTGATGAACGGGCCTGGCTTGGCGAAATCCCGCCAATACATTTCGAGATTGTCGCTCCAGCCTCCCCGGTACCAAAACTCCTGATAGCTGACATTGGCCTCGTCGGTAGCCATCGTAAGGTCGCCAAACAACGGGTCATCTTGACCGTATTGCTCCGAGCTTAATTGTAGAAGATGGATACCGTCCTTAGAATGATAACGGTTAACGATCTGCTCTGTAGGCTTAGGATTGGAGATCGTGAGCGCAGCTGTGTAGGTCACATCATGAGGCAATGGATTAGTGAATTCAATCTCGAACATGGCGCATGGAATGCTGGAATCCTTGTCGTTCAAAGGAATGAACGGGTTGAAAGCATGAAGAATTACGTTACCCGGAAATCGTTGATCATTGAACGATAGTCGCGCTAGAGGGAAACCGCCTTCGAATACCATATCCTCGAAATGCGGCATTCCCCCCATTGTATGGCCCTCCGGGCCGAAGCCGTATCCGCTGTGAATCGCGCCTCCGCGAACAGGCTCTCCCATATATGGAGATTGAAGATCTCCATTCAGTATTCTCGCGTCTATCAACTTGCCGTCATGCTCTGCTTTCACCGCAAAGTGACTGAAGCCGTTGAAGCTTCGTTTATTGGGGCGATTGAATATCTCCCAGTCGATTAGTCTACCGTTCCCGGCTAGGCCGATGCTGCCCGTGCCGATTCCGCCGAGCGGGAACGATATTTCCTTTGTATAGTTACCGCGGTAAGACTTGCCACTAAAGTTCATAAAATGACCTCCTGCGTTACGTTTAGATTCTTCAATCTCGAAGATAATCGTTGCATGGTCTCCTATGGTGCAAGCATACTTCAAAGCAATTCATTCTGTTTTAAAATTTTTGCAAGCGGTATGTATAGTTGCAGAACTTGCATTGGAATAACACGCTGTCTTCCCCAAATATAACCGCAAGCCGCTCCTCGTCCTCTACCTCGATATATTCCCTTCTTTGTTCGTCCTGATCTCCCGTTGCGAAAAATCGGGTCGTATTGCCGCACTCACATTCAAAGTTCATCATTGGCACGTACACCTCTTTACTTTTTGTTGGCTAACAGCATAACAGCTTGTATACACGCTATAACGGCTAATCCTGCTGCGAAGCCGCCGAAGATGTCCGATATGTAATGGACATGAAAGTATACTCGGCTAAGTCCCATCATTACAATTACAACTACCGCTGCAATGCAGACAACCCCTTTGATCCCTTTGCTTGCGGATCGGGACTGTGCAATAGCTATTGCAATCATTCCGAACATGACGAAGGCCAGCATCGCATTTCCGCTTGGGAAGCTTGCTCCGTCAGCAGTGATCCCCCATGCTTCCTCGGGTCTTATCCGGTCAAATCCTTTCTTCAATAACGTGTTCAGAATGAACGCAATGAGTACGGAACCAATGATCGATACGCCTCTCCATATTCCTTGCTTCCAGGCAATCAGTATCGAAGCGAACAGCGTAATGCCTGCAATGGCCGCCGTTGATCCAACATAGGAGAACAGCTTGAACAGCGCCGTCGCTCCTTCTCCTTTCAAATTCGCCATTGCGCGCTGAACGCTCTGATCCATGACGCTGCCCCCGCTGCTCGGAAGCGTTATAGCGAGCAGTGCGAAGACAATAATGGCTGCCGCTAGAACTGCAATCCAACCTTTCATTTGCTTCTGAATAAATACCAGCCTCCAAATCATTCGTTTCATTGATTCATAAGTGATGCTTCGATATAATAATCGATGACATGATTATAATACAAATTTGAAGTCAGGGAAGGGTTACGAACAAACATGTATGTTGCAGATCAATGGAGAGACTATGAAGTTATAGATACAGGCGGCGGCGAGAAGCTCGAGCGCTGGGGCAGCCATATATTGCGCCGGCCCGATCCGCAGATCATTTGGCCGATTGCCGATGAGAGCGGACTATGGAAAAAGCCGGATGGACATTATCACCGCAGCAACTCCGGCGGCGGGCAATGGGTCATGAGCCCAGGGCTTCCTGAACGTTGGACGATCTCTTATGGGGAGCTGTCATTCCATATCAAGCCTACCAACTTCAAGCACACCGGACTATTTCCGGAGCAAGCCGTCAACTGGAGCTGGATGATGGATAAGATCCGTTCTGCAGGCCGTCCTATCCGCGTGCTTAACCTATTCGCCTATTCCGGCGGAGCAACTGTTGCAGCTGCCGCTGCAGGCGCTGACGTATGCCATGTAGACGCAGCCAAAGGCATGGTGCAATGGGCGAAAGATAATGCACAGCTATCTGGCCTGGAGTCCGCGCCGATACGTTACATTACGGACGATGTGTTCAAATTCGTACAACGCGAGCAGCGTCGAGGCCGCCAATACGATGCCATCATCATGGACCCACCATCCTATGGCCGCGGCCCGAACGGCGAGACATGGAAGCTGGAAGAGAATTTATTCCCGTTTCTCCAATCCTGCATGTCGATCTTGTCGGACAAGCCGTTGTTCATGCTGATTAACTCCTATACGACGGGACTGTCTCCTTCTGTCCTGCATAATCTGCTGCACATTACAATGAAATCCAAGTTCGGCGGCGAGATCAACTGCGGCGAGATTGGCTTGCCGATAACAAAGTCCGGCCTTAACTTGCCGTGCGGCATATTGGGACGCTGGGAGTCCAACTAATGTCGATTCCAGTGTTATTCGAAGACAATCATCTGCTTGTCGTTGTGAAGCCTCCCGGCATCCCTTCGCAGGAGGACGAGACGGGCGATCCGGATATGCTTACGCTGCTGAAGCAGGACTTGAAGGAACGCTACAATAAGCCTGGCAACGTGTTTCTCGGCCTCGTCCACCGTTTGGACCGGCCGGTAGGCGGCGCTATGCTGTTCGCCAAGACATCGAAGGCTGCTTCGAGATTATCGGAGAGCATTCGGAGCCGCAGCTTCGGAAAGACGTACGTATGCATCGTGCAGGGTACGCCTTCCGAGCAACAGGCTACGCTTAAGCACTACATTCGCAAAGACACGAAGCGAAATCAAGTGACGGTCTATAACCAACCTTCAGAGGACGCTAAGGAAGCGATCCTTTCCTATCAGGTCGCCGCTTCATCCGGCAAACATGCGCTTGTCGCTATTCGGCTGCACACCGGTCGGCCTCATCAAATAAGAGCACAAATGTCGCATATCGGCTGCCCGCTCGTAGGCGATCTGAAGTACGGGGCAGCCAAGACAGCTGGCATAAGCGATATCGCGTTATGGTCTACCTCCATTTCCGTAGAGCACCCGGTTACGAAAGAAGAGCTGTTATTCACTTCCTCTCCTAGCGGTTCTGCTTGTTGGGACTGGTGGTCTACCGACCAGCTGGAGCGTGCCTCTACTCTTCTCATTACGCCTGAATAGGAAGGACTAGCCTACTATGCGACGTAAGCGATTACGACAGCGGCTTATTATTTTTCAATCGATATTGCTTTTATTAGCGATAGCAGGAATTGTTTTTATTTATTGGAGCTATACGAGCGGCGACACAGACGCGACGGAACAGCCAAGCCCATCTCCAACCGCCGTTCATGAACCAACGCCAGAGCCTACCGAACCTCCGACGCCTGCGCCGACCGAGCCGCCGCAGCCCGTATTTTCGGAGACCGTATGGATGGCAGTAGGTGATATCATGATGCACTCGCCGCAGTTGCCGGGCTCTTACGATCAAGCGACGAAGCTGTACAACTTCAATCCGTACTTCACTGAAGTGAAGCCTTTATTTGCAGAAGGAGATTGGGTCATTGCGAACTTGGAGACACCTGTCGCGGGCAAAAAATACGGATACACCGGCTATCCAAGCTTCAATGCCCCTTCAGAACTGATTGAGGCCCTCCAGAACGCTGGATTCAACCTGCTGACGACTGCTAACAACCATTCCCTTGATAAAGGCGAAGGCGGCGTGCTAGGGACGTTAGAAACGCTGAAGGATTACGGGATAGAGCATACGGGAACAGCCTCCTCGCAGCAGGAAGCCGATCAGTTGCTCATCGCTGAGCGCAACGGGATCAAGATGGGACTGCTCGCTTATACGTACGGCACGAACGGTATTCCAATTCCGACTGGCAAAGACTACTTGGTCAATATGATTGATGAACAGAAGATCATAGCCGATATGAAGCGTCTGCGTGAAGCGGGTGCTGACTTCGTTACCGTGTCGCTCCACTTCGGCAATGAATATCAGACGCAGCCAAGCGAGGAGCAGAAGCAGCTTGCCAGGTCGCTCGTTGCAGCCGGAGCGGACATTATTGCAGGCTCGCACCCGCATGTGGTGCAGCCTTACGAGGTTATCGAAACGACCGGCGAGAACGGCCAACCAAGAAAAGCACTTATTATATATTCCATGGGCAATTTCATTTCGAACCAGCGCGGCGATTCCAAAGATTACGGCGTCATTTATAAAGTTCATATTCGTAAAAATATGACCGACGGCTCCATCGAGCTATCTGAAGTCGAGTCGATTCCGACCTGGGTTCACCGCTATAAGCCTGACAATGCGTTCCGTTATCTTATATTGCCTCTCGAGCAGACGGTTACCGCCGCATCTGATCCGATGTTAACGAAAACCGATTTCGCGACATTGAGGAAAGATTACGAAATGCTTCGCAAACGACTGGACTCTATGAAATAAGTATCAAGAAGCAGCGGCAACCAGGGACGAGAAATAATGTCCGTGATTGCCGCTCTTTTCGTTTTTTTCATGCTTTGCCGGAAAGGTCTCCGAATACTTCGTCCCCAGGTCGGAATCGCTTGGCAGCGGCACCTACGGCGATTACACGCCCCGCGACGGTTGACCGCGGAGAAGATCAAAGTCCCAGGAATTTACCGAAGCCGCATGAACCTCGATCAATACTTCATGGTCCTTCGGTAAAGGGACATCTACTTCTTCCAATCGGAGCACTTCCGGTGATCCGTAGGATTCATAGACCAACGATTTCATTGTGCGTGTTCCTCGTATGCCGGGAAAGCTTGCAGCTTCTAACTCAACGCTCATGACCGTCCTCCTTACAAACATTTGATAGAAACATGAAATAAGCTGCCCAAGCAGGGGCAGCTTATTTGTACACTCTTGATTCATCTATGCGTTAGCAACTTTCCCCAACAAGTAGACAAGCAGCTGTTGATTATGCGCAGATATGCGGTCCAACGATTGTCCGATCATTTCACCTCGCAGAGCAGAACCTCTCCCCGCCTCGGCTTGTCCCTTCTCCGATACGTTTACCCACACAATTCTGCGGTCATTGTCGTCTCTCGTACGTACGATCAATTCATTGCGCTCCATCCGATCCAGCAGCGTCGTAATTGCAGCTGGCGTTGTAGCCAAATATTGCAGCAGGTCAGATGGCTTCATCGGCTGATGCTGCATTAGCAGCTCCAGCACATTCAACTGGCCTTCCGTTAAAGGAGCAAGCGATTCTTCCAAACTGGTTTTCCACTCGCGCGACAGCTTCGTCCACAACTTGGTAAATTCATCAGATACCATTATCTCACACCCTCCTGGCAATTTTCACCTATTCGTAGTTTTATTATAGCAGTGTTCAATGTCGAATAAAAGATTAATCTAATTAATAATTTGCGAGATTAATCGATAAATTGCCGAACGTTTTGACAGCATTAGACATACATTGTGACGAAGGCCCAGTACTGTGTGAATGCCTCTAGTTCCTTAGTAGGCGAAGGCAAAATCGATGGATGATTATGAGGAGTGTGATCCAACGTGGACCAGAAAATTGCGGAAATTATCCGAAAGGCAAAGGCTCAAGGCATAATAAAAGACCCGCAATGGCTGGAGAAACCGGATGAACCGGTGCCATTGTGGGTCATGTTAGAGGTTTTATTGGAAGTGATCGAGAAGCTCGACCCTCCTAATCGGCCTTTTGATTGATTTCGATCGTCGTCCGAACGAAAGTGGAAACGATAACATCGTTTTTGTCTACCGGGAACATAAGTCTGCCGATCGACTTGCGATCCTCGATTGGCGCTTGCTCGGAATTGACTTGCAGCTTCGCTCCTGATGTCGTAATCGCAACGATATCAAGCGGATTGCGGCAGTAGAATGCAGCCGCAAGCGTCGCGCCATTCGGACGAACACGCTTGCCTTCCTTGAACTCGAACGTTTGTACGCCTTTGCCGCCTCGTCCTTGAATCGGATAATCGAGCAACAGCGAACGTTTCGCGTAACCTATATCGGAGATGACCAGCACTTCGCCTTCATCATCGGCAACCCACTCGGCGGCAACAAGCTCATCGTCGTCCTTGAGCTGGATCCCTCTTACGCCAGTTGCTACTCTGCCCATCGGATTTACTTCCGTCTCGACGAATCGGATACTCATGCCGTTTTTCGTTACCAGCAATAGTTGCTTCTCTCCATCGCTTAACGCGACCTTGATTAGCTCATCGCCTTCGGCAACCTTGCAAGCCGCGACCGCTGTGGACCTTGTTGTTGCATATTCCTTCAGCTCCGTACGCTTTACTTGTCCTCGCTTCGTCAAGAAGACGAGCGACACATTCGCCGCATTCATGTCCTTCACCGGAATGACGCTTATAATCGAATCATCCTTCGGAATCGGTACAATATTGACGATTGCCGTGCCGGCATCCTTCCACTTGAACTCAGGAATTTGATGGACAGGCAGCAAGTAATATTGACCTTTGCGCGTGAACAACAGCAGATTGTCGATGGTGTTGACTGGCAGCAGCTCACGAATGACGTCGCCATCCTTGACTCCGGCATTGTCAATCTCGCCTCCGGATCTCGTATACGACAGCATGCTAGTTCGCTTGATGTAGCCCTGCTGGCTAAGCGTCACTAGCACATCCTCCGGAGTTACGAGAACTTCAAGGTTAACTTTAAGCTCCTCTACTTCGCCGCGGATATCGGAGCGTCGATCGATGCCGTATTTATCACGGATCTCTATTAATTCATCCTTAATGACGCCGATTAACTTCTTCTCGCTGTCGAGAATGGAACGCAAGTAAGCGATTTTCTTCTGCGCTTCCTTAAGCTCTTTCTCAAGAGACGTAATCTCTAGATTCGTCAGCCTATAGAGCTGCAACGTCAGGATCGCGTCTGCTTGACGCTCGGTGAAGCCGAACTTAGCAACGAGATTCTCTTGCGCGTTGGCACGATTCTTCGATGCTTTGATTGTCGCGATCACCTCGTCGAGCAAATTAAGCGCTTTAACGAGACCTTCTACGACATGCGCGCGATCTTCAGCCTTCTCAAGCTCGTATTTCGTCCGATAAGTAACCACTTCTTTTTGGTGAGCAATATAAGCGTCCAGCATTTGCTTGATACCAAGCTGCTGCGGCGTCTTATTAACGATTGCAACCATATTAAAGCTATAGGCCACCTGAAGGTCCGTCTTCTTCAGCAGATAGGCAAGAATGCCTTGCGCATCGGCATCCTTCTTGAACTCGACGACGATACGCAGGCCGTTCCGGCCGCTCTCGTCGCGAACTTCGGCAATACCCTCCACTTTTTTCTCAAGCCGGATGTTCTCCATCGCCGTTACAAGACGAGATTTTACGACTTGATACGGAATTTCGGTAATGACAAGCTGCTGCTTGCCGCCTCTCATATCCTCAATGACTGTTTTCGAACGAAGATAGATTTTGCCTTTGCCCGTCGCATAAGCGTCACGTATGCCTTCTTCGCCCATGATGATACCGCCAGTAGGAAAGTCAGGTCCCTTGACGATTGTCATCAGCTCTTCCAGCGTCGTGTCTGGACGAGCCATGACCGCGATACAGGCATCGATAATTTCCCGAAGGTTATGAGGCGGGATTTCCGTCGCGAAGCCGGAGGAGATGCCGCTAACTCCGTTAACGAGCAAATTCGGATACCGCGAAGGCAGCACGACCGGTTCCTTCGTCGTATTATCGAAGTTGTCCTTGAACATGACGGTGCGCTTGTCGATATCACGCAGCAATTCCATCGCGATAGGCGATAGTCTTGCTTCCGTATAACGCATAGCCGCCGGCGGGTCATCATCCTGAGAGCCCCAGTTGCCATGTCCGTCGACGAGCGTATGCGCCATTTTCCACGGCTGCGCCATCCGCACCATTCCATCGTAGATAGATGAGTCGCCATGGGGATGATAGTTGCCCATTACGTCGCCGACCGTCTTGGCCGACTTGCGATATTGCTTGTCCGGCGTATTGCCGGAATCGTACATCGCGTATAAAATACGGCGCTGTACCGGCTTCAAGCCATCGCGCACGTCGGGAATTGCACGATCTTGAATAATATATTTCGAATAGCGACCGAACCGGTCGCCTACGACTTCTTCCAGAAACGCCGGCAAAAACTGTTCCAGCATACTCATACGTCAATTTCCCCCTACTCTTCGTATTCCGTAAAGTCGACATTCTCGATAATCCAGCGCTTGCGCGGATCGACCTTGTCTCCCATTAACGTCGATACGCGGCGCTCCGCCTTCGCGGCGTCTTCGATCTGCACTTGAAGCAGCGTGCGCGATTCCGGGTCCATCGTCGTTTCCCAAAGCTGATCGGGGTTCATCTCGCCGAGTCCTTTGTAACGCTGAAGATCATAATTTTTGCCGTATTCCTTCAAGTAATTTTGCAGCTGCTCATCCGTCCAAGCATATCTAACCGTCTCCAGCTTGCCTGATTTGCGAGTAATCTTGTAGAGAGGAGGCTGAGCGATATAGATGCGGCCAGTGTCGATAAGCGGCTTCATATAACGATAGAAGAACGTAAGCAGCAGCACCTGAATATGCGCGCCGTCCGTATCTGCATCGGTCATTATGATGATTTTGTTGTAATTGCTCTCTTCGGCTTCGAACTCCGGTCCGACGCCTGCGCCAATCGCCGCAATAATCGCCTTGTACTCGTCGTTCTTCAGGATGTCGACAAGCTTCGCCTTCTCCGGATTCATCGGCTTGCCTTTGAGCGGCAATATCGCTTGATGCTTCGAGTCGCGGCCTTGCTTAGCCGAACCGCCAGCCGAGTCGCCTTCGACGATAAACAGCTCATTGCGAGTGACGTCCTTCGATTGCGCCGGTGTCAACTTGCCGCCTAGATTGGAGCTCTCGCTCTTCTTCTTGCCGCTGCGAATTTCTTCACGCGCTTTGCGCGCTGCTTCGCGGGCCCTTGACGCTTGTACCGCTTTCTTCAGCAGCATCTGCGCAACTTGCGGATTTTCCTCAAGGAACACCTGCATCTTATCCGAGACAACCGCGTCAACCGCGCTTCGAGCCGATGCGCTGCCGAGCTGATCCTTCGTCTGACCGACGAATTCAACCTCGGACATCTTAATGTTAATGACTGCCATCATGCCTTCGCGAAGATCATTGCCTTCTAAGTTCTTGTCCTTCTCTTTCAAGAGCGCTGCCTTGCGCGCATAATCGTTCATTACGCGGGTATAGGCCGTCTTGAAGCCGGTCTCATGCGTACCGCCGCCGCGTGTCGGGATCGAGTTAACGAAGGAAGCGATCGTCTCGGTGTACCCGTCGTTATATTGCAGCGCTACTTCCACTTCAATCTCGTCACGTTCACCCGCGAAATGAATGACTTCATGCAGCACCGTCTTGTCATCGTTCAAAAATTGCACGAATTGACGCGCTCCGCCCTCATAATGGAAGACGTCCTGCTTCCCGCTTCGATCATCCTTAATCGATACTTTGAGCCCTGAGTTCAGAAAGGCAATTTCTTGCAAGCGCTCCGACAATGTGTCGTAGCTGACGGACGTTCCGCTTTGGAATACGCGGGCATCCGGCTTGAACGTTACTTTCGTTCCCGTCCGGTTCGTCGATCCAGTCACTTCTAGACCGGAAACAGGCTCGCCTACATGCTCTTTGCCTTTATCGTCGACCCAATATTCGAACCGCATCTTATGTACTTTGCCATCGCGGAAGATTTCCACCTCAAGCCACTCGGACAATGCATTCGTAACCGAGGCGCCTACACCGTGCAAGCCGCCCGATTTCTTGTATCCCCCGCCGCCGAACTTGCCTCCAGCATGCAAGATCGTGAACACAACCTGCGGCGTCGGAATACCGGTCTTATGCATGCCGGTCGGAATGCCGCGGCCGTTGTCTTGTACCGTAATCGAACCGTTCTTATGCAGTGTCACATCAATCGCCGAGCAGAACTTGGCGAGATGCTCGTCCACCGCGTTGTCGACGATTTCCCAGACAAGATGGTGAAGACCGGAACTGCTCGTACTGCCTATGTACATGCCCGGACGCTTGCGGACTGCCGTCAAGCCTTCCAGGACTTGTATATCATCGGCCTCATAATTACGGTCTTGGGCCGTCGTATTTGTGAAGAGATCTATTTGCTCTGACATGAGCGTCCCCCAATCCAAAATCACGTTTCTCGTATCTTCAAGCTATTTTAATTCAAGATGTCCTGTTTCGTAAAGACGCCAAAGGAAACGATCAATCCGCAAATCCCCCAAATCGCAAGCACGACAAGGGAAAACGGGAGCGACATTCCTTCAATCGGCGGCGGCGACCCTTCAAGGTAACCCGTTAGATTCAAGTTAACAGCGAACAAATATTTCGCGCTCGTCCACGAGGAAGACATATTAGAAAGAATCGTGCCCGTGATGATCGCTGCCATCATCGTCAGCATGCTTGCCGCTGTACTGCGTATAAGTACCGACACCATGAGTGCTAGAACCGCTATGATTATCGCGGAATACCAGACAAGTCCAGCTTGCATCAGCATATATTGCCATTGCGGAACGGCATGCGCCCCGCTGCTGTCAATCGTTCCGTGAGCCATTCGAAACCCGGTGAAGATTGGCAAGCCCCAGCCCTCATAACCAAAGAACAAGCCTGAAATACCATAGCACAACAATGCCGTTACGACAACTGTCAACGATGCATATAGGACTAAGGCGCATAGCTTGCTGAACAGCACCTTCCATCGCCGAACCGGCCTTGTGAGCAGCAGCTTGATCGTCCCGCTCGTCCTCTCGCCGGATATTAAATCCGATCCAAGCGCGAGTATGAGCAGCGGAATAAAAAGCGTTACCGAATTGTTCAGAAATCCTCTTGTGAACGTAACCGCATTGGGAGCGCTTGGGTCAACATCATGATCCAAATAATATTGGAGCTGTCCGAGAAGAACGCGTCTGCCGCGCTTCCATTCCTCGGGAATGCGGTCGCTGGACACCGTATTCTCAATATCGGTCATCCGCTGCAGCACTTGACTTCGCCAATCCGTAAATTTATCGGCATTATTCTGAGCAACCTTAAGCTCAGCATAGGTGAAAATAGGAATTAAAGCTAACAATATCGCGATAATGACGTAAAATCTTTTTTTCTTCCAAATCTTCAATGTCTCATTCTGGATGAGAGGCAACAGTTTATGCAAGCGTTTCGCCCCCTGTCATGCTAAGGAACAGCTCTTCAAGTGTCGGTGCGATTGGCAGCGCCGCAAGCACGCCGACTTGATGCTGAACGAGTGTTTCTATCATCGGTGCTATAAGCTCCTTGGACATCACTGTAACAATAGCGCCGGGTAGTGAAGCCAGAATAGCCTCATCCAACCGATGCTCATGATCAGAGACGAAGTGTACCTGTCCCGTCTCCTCAAGCAATTTCCTTCCTGCTTCCGGCTTTTCCAACTGCCAAACCACATAACTTTCCGCTCTCTCCACAAGCTCCTCTACGGAACCTTCAGCGATGACAACTCCTTCGCTAATGATAGCGACACGGTCGCAAAGCAATTGAATCTCGCTTAACAAATGGCTGGAGATCATTACACTTAATCCATCTGCGGCAAGCTGCCTAATAAATTCGCGAAGCTCCTTAATCCCTTTCGGATCGAGACCGTTCGTCGGCTCATCGAGAATGAGCAGCTGAGGCTGTCCCAGCAGCGCTTGCGCGATACCTAATCGTTGGCGCATGCCAAGCGAATACGTTTTCACTTTATGATGAATGCGATCGTCAAGCTGGACGATCCGGGCGACCTCTCTTATACGCTCCTCAGTAACGTTATCCAACATGCGGGCAGAGAAGACCAGGTTGTCCCAGCCTGTTAAATAAGTATAGACCTCGGGATTTTCTACAATACATCCGACATGACTAAGCGCTTGCTCGGGATGCCCCGCTATATCATGACCGCAGATTCGCACCGTTCCCGACGTAGGCTTAATGAGTCCGACAAGCATCCTTATCGTTGTTGTCTTGCCGGATCCGTTCGGACCAAGAAAACCGAATATTTCACCTTCCTTGATCTCGAAGCTGACATCCTCAATAATCGTCTTGCCTCTAATCTTCTTGTGAAGTCGATGTACCGCAAGTACTGCTTCCTTCATTGCTCTCTCCGTCCTCTTCGAGCCTTATTCCAATCCGCTCACAATACGTTCGGCTATCTGCTTATACCCTTCATGATTCGGGTGAAAATGATCCTCTGACAGCCGCTTCCCAATTTGACGTTCGAAAAGGTCGAACGTTGGAATCATCATCATATTAGGATGCTTATGCAGAATGGAATAGGCGTTCATATTCCATTGCTGCACTTCCAGGCTGCCATTCCTAAGCTGCTCTACATCGTAAAAGGGATTGTATAAGCCGATATATACGATTGTCGCATCGGCATTTATCGCTCCTATTGCTTGCACGATATTCTCGAAGTCGTCTATTGTCTTCGTTAACGCAGTCATCATGGATGCAATTTGCAGCGCGGACATCGGACGCCCCTTGTTGGCTGCTCTGGCAGATTGAAACAGATCGTTGCCGCCGATCGTGAACAGGATGAGATTCGCACCTTTTATAGCTTGCCGATATCCGCTTCCAAGCTCCAGCTTCTTGCTCAGCTCGCTGGTTAACATGCCGTTAATCGCCAAATTATTGATAATGCGAACCGGCTTGCCCAGCTTTTCTTGCAGACCGGCTGCCGCCAGCTTCACATAACCTTTGCCTGACGTATCCCCGGTTCCCTTCGTTAACGAGTCGCCAAATGCGACGATTCTAATTTCGTTCGCTCTCTCTAGCGGCAGTAATGCGCTAGCTTCCGGTTGCTCGGTTCGATCTGGCGTTACCCCCGCTTCTGCCTTGTAGAGCATATCCTTGACCGCCCAGCCGAAGCCGAGCAGCAGACAGGCGGTCGAAACGGCAGTCATTACCGCAATTATCGGCCATAATAATCGAGAAGAAGTCATCATTAACCATGCACCTCGGCCTCTCATCTATTCCTTGCGTCAACCTGTCTCTGTTACCATGTTTTACAAAAAAGCGGGAATTATGTGATAACACGCAAAAAAAGAAGAGCAGCTCTACCGCGCTCTCCTGTCATTCCGAGACATGTTAGTAAACAACAATGTCTAATATTTGCGATTCCCGACTTCCTTCTCCGCCATCTGCTCCGTAAATACGCTTTCGGATGAGACGATCCGCTTCGGCAGCGTTCGGCCTGCAGCAAGCTCCTGAACGGCCTGCATCACATTCGGTCCGAGCAGCGGATTACACTCGACAACGCAGTTAATTTGGCCTAAGACCAGCTTCTCGAACGCCTTGCGCGTGCCATCAACCGAGATAATAACGATGTCTTTGCCCGGACGAAGTCCGTATTCCTCAATCGCCTCGATTGCCCCCAGCGCCATATCGTCATTATGGGCGAACAATACTCGAATCTCGCTGCCATGCTCCTGCAGGAAACCTTTCATGACTTCCTTGCCCTTCTCCATCGTAAAGTCGGCCGCTTTGCTGTCCAGCAGCTTATATTCATCGTGGCCCTTAATCGTGTCCTGAAATCCTTTGCCTCGCTGGATCGATGGCGATGAGCCCTCTGTCCCGCGCAGCTCCACAAACCCGATCGGCGCTTGTTGATCGCGCATCTTATCGAGCAAGTATTTGCCTGCCTTCACGCCTTCCTCGTACAGATCCGCACCGATATGTGTAACATACAAGGACGGATCGTCAATATCGATAGAGCGATCGGTTATAATGACGGGAATGCCCGCTTGTTTCGCTTCCTTCAATATTTCGTCCCATCCCGAATGAACGACCGGTGCAATAGCAATAACGTCAACGCGCTTCTCGATAAAAGAGCGGATAGCCTCGAACTGCTTCTCCTGTGACTGCTCGGCATTCTCGAACAGCAGCTCGATGCCCGCTTCTTCGGCCGCTTCCTTAATGGAGGTCGTGTTCGCTTCTCTCCAATCGCTCTCCGAACCCAGCTGAGAGAAGCCAAGTACCAACGGACGAGCGGGCGGATATGCCTCGGCTGAAGGCTCTTCTGTATGATTTTGACTTTGCCATTCAGCTTCTAGCGCTAGTTCATTGGAAGGGTTATTGTCTCCCGCCAAGCAGCCCGAGGCCGTTAACAGAATAACGATCGCAAGAACAAATATGTACCATCGCAGCCCACGCTTCAACCATGTCCCCCGCTTCCGCAACCTTAGTTCCCATGCTGCATCATTTTTAGCTCCATTGTACATTAGATCTAACCTATCCGCGAGACAGCACGGACTCGTTTTCTTAAATTTTATGAACGGAGCGTCTAGCGCTAAGCAGCCGCTGGAACACGATGAACAGAAACAGCAGCAGCCCGATGACGATCTTCGTCCACCAAGAGCTTAACGTTCCTTCGAAGCTGATAATCGTCTGAATGACGCCTTGAATCATGACGCCGAAGAACGTCCCTAGGACATAGCCGAAACCGCCCGTAAGCAGCGTTCCGCCGATGACGACGGCAGCGATGGCATCGAGTTCCAGACCAACCGCATGCAGGCCATAGCCCGATAGCATATAGAACGTGAATACGACACCTGCAAGCGCCGAGCAGAAGCCGCTGAACGTATACACAAGAATTTTGGTCCGCGCGACAGGAAGACCCATGAGCAAAGCCGACTGCTCACTGCCGCCAATGGCATACGTATTGCGTCCGAATCGCGTATAATGCGCCAAGTAGATTGCACCAGCAACTACGAGCAAAGCAATAATAACGCTGATCGAGATGAAATGGCCGCCAGGCATCTTAATCTTCGTCTGCGCAACGCTAGTATAGAAGCTGTTGTCGATCGTTATCGTATTGATACTGATGACATAACAAAGTCCACGCGCGAGAAACATACCTGCAAGCGTCGCGATGAACGGCTGGATTTTGAAATAATGAATGATTGCGCCCATAGCGCTTCCGAACAAGCTGCCGATCAGCAGGACTAGCGGAATAACGACAGCCGGCGGCCAGCCTTGCTGCTGGACGAGCGTTGCCGAGATCATCGTCGTTAGCGCAATCATCGATCCGACAGACAAGTCGATGCCCCCGGATACGATGACAAAGGTCATTCCTACCGCCGCGACAATCAGAAACGCGTTATCGATGAGCAGATTATAGAGCACTTGCATAGAGAAAAAGCCCGTGTATCGGAACGATCCCGCGGCGAACATAAGCCCCAGCAAGCAGACGGTTATCACAATCGGCAAATATTGTTTCTTAAGCATGGCGCTTCACCTCCTGTTCGAGCGGATACTTGCGCATTTTGAACCGCTGCACGAGCGATTTGCGGAATGCCTCCGATTGAACTAGGCAAACGATTAGAACGACGATTGCTTTCACGACTAACATAATTTCAGGACGAACGCCAATAATATAGATCGTTGTCGTGAGCGTCTGAATAATGAGAGCGCCGATGACGGTGCCCATCAAGTAGAAACGTCCGCCGTTCAGCGATGTGCCCCCAATAACGACGGCAAGAATGGCATCAAGCTCATACCATAACCCCGCATTATTGCCGTCCGCGCTGGATACGTTCGAACTTAGCAGCAGCCCGGCAACCCCTGCGCATAATCCGCAAAATACATACACGGCGAACATGACTGCGCGTGAACGAATGCCCGACAGACGGCTGGCAGTCGGATTGCCGCCGACCGATTCAATGAACATGCCAAGCGCCGTACGCCTGGTGAGAAGCGCGGCTGCAAGCAGAACGATGAGGACAACATAGATGGAGAATGGCAAAGACCCTAATGCTCCTGCACCAATGTAGTTATACGTGCTGCTATTCACGGTAATAATCTGTCCGCCCGATATGAGCTGCGCAACACCGCGTCCCGCAACCATCAGTATCAATGTGGCAATAATAGGCTGAATGCCGAATACAGAGACGAGCAAGCCGTTCCAAAGGCCTAGCACAACCGAAACGAGCAGCGCCAGAGCTACCGCAAGCATGACGAGGCTGAGCCCATTCTGATCCGATCCTTTGCTGATTAACAAACAAGCGATTGCTCCTGATATGGCGACGACAGAACCAACGGACAAATCAATGCCTTTGGTTGCGATAACAAGCGTCATGCCGATTGCAACCAATATAAGCGGCGCGCCGAAATTCAGAATGTCGATTAAGCTGCCGTACATTTGCCCATTCCTCAGCTCGATTCGAAAAAATGCCGGCGAATACAACAAATTGAACAGCAACAATGCGCCGAGTACGGTCAGCGGCCAGAATAAGTGATGCTTTACCATTCTCTTAACCTCCTGCGATGGCCTGCATCACTTGCTGCTGGCTCATTTCATCATCTGTCATTACTTTTACGACATGCCGATCGCGCAATACCGCGATTTTATCGCTGACGCGCAGCACCTCCTCAAGCTCCGAGGATATGAACAGCACCGACATCCCCTTCTCTGCAAGGGAGAGCACAAGCTTCTGAATTTCGGCCTTAGCCCCAACATCAATACCTCTTGTTGGTTCATCTAGAATAAGCAGCTTCGGCTCGGTCAGCAGCCATCTAGCGAGAATGACCTTCTGCTGATTGCCGCCGCTTAAGTTTTTGACGAGATGCTCCGGATTGGGAGGGTTAATGTTAATCACCTTGATATATTTGTCCGCAATCTCATCCTGCTTCTTGCGGCTAATGGTCTTAAACCATCCACGGCTCGCCTGCATAGCCAATATGATGTTTTCCCTTACGGTCAGCTCTTCAATGATGCCTTCCGTCTTCCGATTCTCCGAGCAGAATGCAATACCGTGATCGATCGCTTGTCTAGGCGAAGCAATGGTCTTCGTTGCGCCTTGCACCGACAGCATGCCCTGATCGGAGCGATCCGCGCCGAACAACAGCCTTGCAAGCTCCGTTCGGCCAGAACCGAGCAGCCCGGCTAGCCCGACTACCTCGCCATTGTGAATACGCAAATCAAACGGTTCAATCCCTCCTTTTCGACCGAGCCTCAGCGCCTCTGCCGTTACTTGCGACAGCTCTTTGCTTGCAGAACCGTGGGCCTTCGGCAATTGTTCAAGCTCGACGAACGCCTTGCCGATCATCTTCGATACGAGCTCTATACGGCTCAGATCGGAGGCTGCATATTCACCGATAAACTCCCCGCCGCGGAGAATGGTAATGCGATCTGATATTTCATACACTTGATCAAGGAAATGCGTGACGAACAAGATGGCGAGCCCTTCGGACTTCAACTTGTTCATGACCTGGAACAGCTGCTTTGCCTCATTGCGATCAAGGCTTGAGGTTGGCTCATCCAGAATAAGCACCTTCGCCGATATATTAAGCGAACGCGCGATAGCGATAAGCTGCTGCACGGCTACCGAATACGCATTCAGCGGCTTTGTAACGTCGATATGAAGCTGCAATCGTTCCACCAGCAGCTTTTGGGCTTCCGCGTGCATCTGACTCCACCTGATTTTCCCGAAACGCCGCGGCTCTCTGCCGATGAAAATATTTTCCGATACAGATAAGTTAGGGCATAGATTGACTTCTTGATAGACGGTGCTAATGCCAGCAAGCTGGGCTTCCAACGGACTGTTGATATGCACAGATTTGCCTGCAAGCCGGATATCTCCATTGTCTATGGAATAGACGCCTGTAAGCACTTTGATTAGCGTCGACTTGCCCGCTCCGTTCTCTCCCATTAACGCGTGAACCTCGCCGGGAAACAATCGAAAGCTTACGTCCGTAAGCGCCTTGACCCCTGGAAACTGTTTGTGTATGCCGCTCATGGCCAGAATCGGCTCTTGTACCTTCTTCATCGTTGCTTCCCCCTTCTATGGAGAAAAAAGCCACCCGCATCCGTCCAGCATGAGAGTGGCTTATCTCTAATCTCTATCCCGTAACGGTTAGTATTTGCGGTCAGGCAATGCTGCCTTCGCTTCCTCGGATGTGAATACGCCTTCTTCCGTCACGATGCGTTTGTCAATTTCCTTGCCTGCAAGTACGTCGTTAACCGCTTGCATCAATTGTGGTCCAAGCAGCGGGTTGCACTCGACGATGAAGTTGATCTTTCCTTCGCTCGCCGCAATGAAGCCGTCCTTCACGCCGTCAACGGAGATGATGATAATGTCTTCGCCCGGTTTAAGTCCTGCAGCTTCGATCGCTTGAATAGCGCCTAGTGCCATATCATCATTGTGTGCATATAACACGTCGATGTCTTTATGCGCTTTCAGGAACGATTGCATAACCTCTTTCCCTTTGGCACGAGTGAAGTCGCCTGTTTGCGAAGCGATCACTTTCAACTTGGAGTTGCCTTTAATGATCTCTTCGAACCCAGCTTTACGGTCGATCGCAGGCGCTGAACCCGTCGTACCTTGCAATTCAACGATGTTCACATCTTCAGCCGCATCCTTGAACTTATCGGACAGCCATTGACCAGCGCGGCGTCCTTCCTCTACGAAGTCCGAACCGATGAACGTTACGTACAGCGATGTATCCTTCGAATCAACTGCGCGGTCCGTTAGAAATACGGGGATGCCAGCATCCTTCGCTTCCTTAAGCACCGTATCCCAGCCCGATTCGACGACCGGCGAGAACGCGATGGCGTCTACCTTCTGCTGAATATATGAACGGATTGCTTTAATTTGATTTTCTTGCTTTTGCTGAGCGTCGGAGAACTTCAGATCGAAGCCCGCTTCCGTTGCCGATGCTTTGATCGATTCCGTATTCGCTGTCCGCCAGCCGCTCTCTGCTCCTACTTGCGCGAAGCCGAGCGTAACTTTTTTGTCCGAACCGCTTGCCGGCTTGTTCTCCCCTTTGTTGTTCGTCCCCTCGTTCGAACCGCCGCCGCATGCTGCCGCGAACAACATAAGACCCGTCAGCGCGATGGCCGTTCCAAGCTTGCTTGCATTCTTCATAGTTGTGCAACCTCCCTTTATCATCACCGTTCTTGCGGTGTGAGGCCATTATAAAACGCTTTCAATCGTGCGGGATACGGAGTTCCATAGGAGTAAGGTTTGATTTATTGGGCGGTTTGCAAGCGATTTCAAAGCATGGTTTGTTTTTATGTTCAAAAAGTGGAATTTTTGGTCATTGCTCCAGGAAGCGTAGCTGATCAAGCGGCAATTTGTTATAGTAATGATGAATATTGCTTGTAAACGCCTTCATTTAAGCCAATACGAAAGGTTCACACACATACGATGAAGCTGATCCGATGGATCTCATCCAGCCTATGGGCAAAGCTATTGCTTATGTTCATAGCCTTAACGTCCATTCCGCTCATAGTGGTCGGTTTGGTCTCTTATCAGAAGTCTTACAACGCCGTATCCGGCCATAGCAAAGCAGCAACGATGCTTGTCGCAGACCAGCTCGGCCGCGATATCGACGTTTTATTCGAAGATACGGGCAAGCTGCTCGAGCTTGAGCAAAATCCGCAGGTGCTCCATTACCTGTTCTCGCAAAGCGATACATACGAGGACGCGAAAGCAATATTGAAGACGTTCGAGCTGTACCGCGAGACGAACAATTTCGAAAGCGTACTCAATATTACAATGGTCAATCTATACGGCCGGGGAATCAGCGAACGCAGAGGCGTATTTCAGATCAACGTCAATCCGCTTCGCAATCCGCATCTCCAGCATCTATTTAACAATTCTGGCGCTGTGCTCATTATTCCGCCCACCGATGCCGATCCGCTCGATCGGCTCGACGGCTTTCAATATCCGCAATCGAATGTCATATCGATCATGGCTACCGTTAAGCAAAGAATAACCCATGAGGTTATCGGTTTTATCATTATTGATATTAACGATTCCGTCGTCGAGCAATTCTGCAACGATGTTCGCATTGGCAAGACCGGTTTCTTCTATGTCGTCGATCATTCCGGAATGCCTATTTTCAAGCCTTCCACCCTAAATCAAGCAGAAAACGCGTTGAACACGGTTAACCTCCAGCCCTATATGAATGCGAAGAGCCATCAATTCGTCGATTCGAATAGCGGCAAGCCGAAGTTTGTCGTCTTCACCACCTCCGAACAGACCGGGTGGAAGATCGTCGGCATTGTCCCGCTTCAAGAAATTGTCGAAGAAGCGAATGCGATTCGCAGACTTATTATTGTGAGCGTGCTTCTGAGCATCATTTTTGCCTTCACGCTTCATTTCTTCATTACGGCTCGCCTGACGAAGCCCGTGCAAGTGCTTAAGAACAAGATGCGATTAGCGGCTTCGGGATACCTTGAGGTTAAGGTCAGCACGAGCGGTAGGGATGAGATCGCCGATCTTGGCACGAGCTTCAACATTATGCTTGGCAAAATCAAGGCACTGCTCGATCAAAGCATCCGTGAGCAGAAGCAAATTCGCAAAGCCGAGCTGCGTGCGCTGCAAGCTCAGATCAATCCGCATTTTCTATACAATACACTCGATTCGATCGTATGGATGGCAGAAGCCGGCAAGAACAGCCAAGTTATCCAGCTCGTACAGGCGTTGTCCCGCTTCTTCCGCATCAGCTTGAACAAAGGTCGCGATTGGATCACATTACGTGATGAGCTTGAGCATGTACGCAGTTATTTGATCATCCAACAAATGCGTTACCGTGATATTTTGGACTATGCCATAGAAGTTGACGAAGAGCTGGTAGACTACTCGATTCTCAAAATGACACTGCAGCCCATCGTCGAGAACGCACTCTACCATGGGATCAAAAATAAACGCGGCAAAGGCTTCATTAAGGTTACGGTAACAGCAGACTCGTCGTTATTGCTTATTACCGTAGAGGATAACGGTATCGGCATGAGCGCCAAGCGTTTGTCCGCGCTGAGAGAGCAGCTTAGCTTGCAGCGGCAGCCAGATGAATCGGGGTCGCAAGTATCGGGCGGTTTCGGTCTGCATAATGTCCATCAACGCATTAAGCTCTATTACGGGGAAGCCTTCTCTGTTCGCATTGATAGTGTCGACCACGAAGGCACGAAAGTAACCATCTCTATTCCGAAGAAGCGAGGATGACGCCGTTATGAAAAAAATTATGCTCGTCGACGACGAAATACTCGTAAGGGAAAGCATACGCGATTGCATTAATTGGGAGAAAGAAGGCTTCATTTATTGCGGAGACGCCTCCGACGGCGAAGTCGCATTGCCGCTCATTGAACAGCTTGAGCCTGATATCCTCATTACCGATATCAAGATGCCGTTCATGAATGGCATCGAGCTTTGTGAAATCGTACGTACCCGAATGCCTGACGTGAAAATCATTATATTAAGCGGGCATGACGAGTTCGAATATGCGAGGGCCGCCCTTCGCGTCGGCGCAATGGAATATTGCCTGAAGCCGGTAAGCGCTGCCGATATCATTAGGCTGCTGCAGGAGACGAGCAAAGTGATCGATAAGGAACGGCAAGAGCGAGAGCAGCGGCATTTGCTCCTTCAGATGCAAAGCAATCACGCAGTCAAGACGCAGCAAAAGCTGCTAAATGACTTATGCTGCGGTCTCATTGCTACGGCAGAAGCGATGCATACGGCATCTCAGCTTAACGTAACGTTACATGCCAAGCATTACGTAACAGCTATTACCGATATTCGAGGCAATGATGGGCGTGAGCGGATAAGCGCCGATCTCATTCAAGAAGCGGAGCAACACATGTTAGGCGAGCTTTCACGGCTGCCCATAGAGCTATTGACCTACAAACGCAGTCAAACGGAGACCGTCTGGCTGCTGAAGGGACGTACAATCCTGCAGCTTGAAGAGGCGCTCCTTTATTTGCAAACGAATCTGAAGGATCAGCTTGAGCATTCATTTCCATGCACACTTGCGCTTGGCATCGGGAGTATCCATGAAAGGCTGCAAGGCGTTCATGCCTCCTATCTTGACGCTGAAGACGATAAGCATTGGCGCAGACTGTCGCAGCATAATCGATTAGCGCTATTCCAGGCGGCTAGCCGCACGCAACAAGTACAATCGTCAATGCCCGACCGGCAGCGCTTCATCGATTTCCTGAAGCTGGGCTCCGAGCATGAAGCGGCAGAGCTGCTTGCTTCGCTTGCCGACAGCTTCCGTTTTGTCGATTGGAAGGATTCCTTCTACGGCTATTATTTGTTGAATGATTATACGATTGAAGTACTTCAAACCGCACATGGACTGCATTTCGCCTCTTCCTCCCCTGCTGAGACGATGAAGCAATTCGAGCAGAAGATGAGCATGGTTAGGAGCGCCAATGAAGCATACGCTTATTTGCAATGGCTGCTCTCGCAATATTGGCAATGGCGTTCGGGTGCTGCAGATAAATATTCGGAAATGCTCGAGCAAGTGAAAAGCTATATTGTCAAAAACTACAGCAACGACCAGTTGACGCTGCAGGATGTCGCAGACCATGCGATGGTAAGCCCCAGTCATCTAAGCAAAGTGTTCAGCCAGGAATGCGGCCAAACCTTTATTGAATTTCTGACCCAGACGCGCATTCGCAAAGCGATGGAGCTATTGCTGTCGACGAGCTCCAAATCCTACGAAATTGCCCATCGTGTCGGCTACAACGATGCGCACTACTTTTCTAACTTATTCAAGCGGGTTACAGGATTAACGACTACTCAATATCGTAAGCAACAGTTGCAGAGCAGCGGCTTGCACGCTGAAGGAGCATTACATGAGTATAGCAACCAGTAACGTGAAACGGATCAGTATCGTCGGCTTTTGCATGGTCATGCTCCTTCTATTTGCATCGGCATGTAAGGAGAATAACGTGCAGCCAAACAAAGAACTAACACCAAAACCGACTGCAATCACAGAAGCTTCATCCCATCAATTCGGCATTATCTATCCTATGGCTCATCCTTATTATGAAACGGTAACTCAAGCAGCGCTGGAGGCGGCGGAGAAATATAAAACGAGGTTAATCGTCAAAGCGCCGGATGAAGCTAATCTAGAGCAGCAAATTCGAATGATGGAGACGATGATTGCTCAGGATGTAGATGGCATTGCCATAGATCCAATCGACGCCGAAGCGCTCACTCCCGTCATTGACAAAGCGATTATGGCTGGGATTCCTGTCATTACATTCGAGTCGGACTCCCCTGCCAGCAACCGACTGGCGTTCATCGGAACGAACAATTATAAGGCTGGCGAGCAGATGGGTCAGATGGTCGATCAGCTGTTGAAGGGCCGGGGAATGATTATTGTCGAAACCGGCATAACGAAGATGAGGAATGAGCAAGAGCGACTAAGCGGAATGCTTGCTTATTTGGAAGCGCAGACGGATATTCAAGTGCTGGAAGTTACGTACAACGAAGGCAGTGAAACCGTCGCATTGACGGAGCTAGAGGCGATGATTGATGCGCATCCGCATTTCGACGGCTTCGTCGCCATCGATGTCATATCCGGATCAACATCTGTCCTCGTATGGAAAGCACAAGGCCTGAATCGTTACGCGCTTACCTTCGGTATGATGCCCGAGATTGCCGAAGCTTTGCGCAATGGGCAGCTTACAGCAGCGCTCTCTCAGAACGAGCATATGTGGGGGACAGAAATTATCGAGACGTTGGAACAAGCAGCTAGCGGGCTCGAAATTCCGGATAGAATCGAGACGGGAACGAGCGAAGTGACGTTTGAGGATGTAACGGATGTAACTCCCGCACCGTCGCAGGAGTAGCGAGGACGGAAATGCTGCGGTCGATTAGGCGGTATATATGAGCTAAATCTGCTGAACACCGCAAATTGTATGCGAAATTTCATACAAAATTTGCGGTGTTCCTATCGTTCTCATTCATTTGTTCGAAATATCATACAAAATATGCGGTGTTCCCATCATTTTCATCGAATATGTTCGAATTATCGTACAAAGATCGAGAATTAGGCGATGATTTTGGATTTGTATACGAAAAATCACATAAATTCTCTAGTTATGGCTTCCGGGAACTGGACTTCAAATACCACAATTCGCAGTGACTTCCTGCATAACTTTCACTCTGTAGTGTAGTTCCTATGATCCTTAATTAATTCTTTAAATAAGACAATTGGCTGCTTATAATCAATAGGTTTATGAATCATTCTATTCAGCCATTTCAATCGCTCAATATTATCGATAAAATCATCTTCAATAAACCAAGTAACTTCCTTCATTGTTCCAAGCACACTTCTGTTATTTGTTTTTGATATAACTACTTCTGTGCCATGCGCTATATAGGTATTTATCAAACTCTCATTCACTCCTTCACGGAGTAAATATTCTCGAATGGTCAGCATGAATTTGTTTTTCAATCGATCTATTTGTCCTGTCCTTATTCCATCTATGATAATAGCTAATCTAGTTAAATCATTCACAAAGACGATGTGTTTTCGTTTGTTCAAGTTATAAATATTTACGTGCCAACTTAATAACGAAGCTGCATGAACATCTTCAACTGGAATTGTTTTCATGTCTTTCATTAAATCTTTAGTAAGTCTTAAAGTAATCATTTAGGTCGTCCCTTTCTCACACTTATTTCGTATATCATTGTCGTATTCTCGTCTTCCCACCGACTTAAAGCCCCGAAAGATCTGAGAACGATGCACTTAGTAAGTTAAATGCTATTCAAACCGCTTCCTTACTCCACCGACCTCAAGTTCTATACCGACTCTATCCAGTGACCCTGTGAGTTCAATTCCATTTCTTTGTATACCATCGAATTGGACACTAAATACATGCTTTCTATGCGGAGCTATGCTAACGATATGTGCTTGAACATCAATATCCATATCAGAGTAGCTATGAATTAATATAGGTTTGATCAATACGTTCTCTTCATTTCCATAATTATAAATTGTAAATGAACAATCAGCTTTCACCACTGATTCCACGGTTTGAAAGTAGCATTTACTATCTTTAATTGAATAATCAAAAGAATGGATTCCCTTAGAATTATGCTTAAGAAGAAACATCACTTTTTCGCTTGCTATTGGGCTTATCAATACAAATGCAATGCAACCTATAATAAGGCTACTAAATATTCTAGGAAATCGGTGACGATACGTTCTCGCTGTTCCTGACACGCCAAACAATATTAGCAAAAAACCAAATATAGCTGGCAAATTCAGTCCTGTTTTATCCATATCTGTCCATGGAGACAAACCAATAAATTTAAATAGATATTCTCCAAAAGAATTATCCAAATGATCTTTAGATATAATCAGTAGTCCGAGTAGTAAAATAATTATGTTAATTATACCTTTACTCTTCAAAAGCTTCTCCTCCAAAGTGGTTTCTCTGTATTTTACCCAGACCGAAGACGAGTGCCAGATTGAATAAGCTGTTAGCTGCTGCTCATATAAACGGAGTTCAACGTGAGTCTTTAAACATTTTGAAATTATAAAATTGAATACCCTTTCGTTCCACACTCTTCAACTGAACTAATTGATTCCCGTGCTGTAAGAAAATGATTTGACTGTGTGCCATCAATAATTTGATAACTCGATTAGGTTCCCATCTGGATCTCTGATATAAATTGATGTTATCAGTCCTAATGCTCCTGTTCTTTTAACTGGTCCTTCCACTATTTCGATTCCTTTTATGCTTAATTGTTTCTGAATTTCTTCAATAGATTTTTTAGTTATAAAACAGAGATCTTCTGAACCGGGAATTGGTTCTTGAGCTTTGGGTTCGAACTCACTACCGTATACATGAAGATTTATTTTTTGTTGACCAAAGGAAAGTGCATTTCTGTTAGTACCGAAAGTTACTAGTTTCATGCCTAATATATCTGTATAAAACTCAATGGTTTTAGCCAAATCTTTAACAGTTATTACTAGATGGTCAATTCTCTCTATCATTCGATTAAACTCCTCTCGAATTTTGCAATAATTTTAACTAAAATTCTTGTATTCATGAATAAGGTGTTATATGAATTGGCCGGTATCTTTAAATGAACTAAATAAATACTTTTTTCAATGTTCTTTCTAGGAGCCATTCAAGCAATTCTTCAATTATTATCTTTGTTCCATCGGTATTATCCCATTTATCTTTCTCAAGCGAATTTCTTCTAAGTATGTAGGGAGTAAAAACTTTCTGTATTCTCCAATTTGAAATTAGCTTTGACTCCATTATTACTGATATGAATTTGTTTGTATCCTTTGCACTTCCAATCACTCTAATCCGTTCGTACCTGTCACCCCAAATGAAGGGTGAGCAATAAACTTTCGTTCTAGGTTTAAAATGATTTGTCCCATTGAATTCTATTGTTTTATTAAACTCGATATACATCCCTTGTTCCAAAATATTCCCGACAATAAACCAAACAAATTTCTTTTGTTTTTCTTCTCTTTTACTTATAGCACTATCATTGTTTTCGTCCATTCACTTCACCTATACCAGTCATTTCATCTTACATCTGGGGATTGCGATGTTATGTGTTACCTGTGCCTTCCCTAATTCTCTCCAAGATTCCTACAATCTTTAATCCAACAATTTCATAGATGTTAATTCTATATATCTCTTCTATTTTTATTTGTTTTTCTTTTAAAGAATCGTCAGTCCAGCAGAAATCATACATTGATGATTCATCTGAAATAAACATTCCATTGTAATCCATATCAAATATATCCCGAAAGAACTTAATCGCTTCAAGATCAAAATTATCGATACTTTCAACACTAGCAAATTTAATCATTACTTTTTTTCCTGGTCTAGGTAGTTCATGACCTTTAGATTTATATGTATTAAATTTTTCTTTAAGTTTTATATATGCTTCTTTTCTTGAATGCCCATCACCGTTCATCCAATACCAATTAATGATTCTGGCTTCCCAAGGATACATAGTTAGATCAGTATCTGAAAGATCTAGCATCTCTTGCTGTCTAAACTCAATAGGGTAATCATCAATAGACCAATTTGACTTTGTACCTGATAATACTAATTTGTATATTCTCTTTATCGGTCTTGTGAATTCAGCTATCCTATTCATTAGATTAATCTCCTTTATGCTATTGCACAGGTTTCAAATAACGTTTCTTTCACGAACTTGAGACAGCAACTTATCAGCAGCTTCCGCTTCTCTGCCTATAGACCACATCATAGCCAGTTATCATATAACAATCCTGTTAACATTAATCCATATATTAATAGGACATAATAATAGATTGCTACATAAACTGTTCCAATAATAAAGTTACTACCACTTTTCCATGGTTTTATAAATACCTGACCTACAATGATTGATATAAGAAATGCACTGTAAGATATTAATTCTGCAATACGATCTAGATTCAACTTAATGAAATATACAGTTATCCAATCATTACCAAAAATAATTACCCATAAAAACTCCAAAATCAGAGGTGCAAATAAACAAAGTAAAAATCTTATCCATAAAGCATTGATGTTTTGTTTCTTTACCTTTATTACTATCTTTGCGAGCAGAAATGTTATAACAAGTACACTAATAAGCGAGATTAAATACATATCTGAGAATAATTCTTTATCAATAAAATACATTACAACCATAAACATTGAGTAACCACATATAACGGACATGAAAATAGACATCCATATTCGAATAAATCTACTATTCAAGGTAGCTTTATTTCTAACTTCATTTAATTGCACTTGTACTCCCTCGATTCAATTTTCACCATTTTTGCAGTGATCTCACTTAACGTTTTTGTATTCATGACGTCCCGCCCACTTGCAATTATCCCTTATAATTCACTTCTGCCATTACTTTTAATTGTTGATTTCTATGGTTCAAAAAGCTCTTCATATATTGTTTTAATAAGATTCTTTCTGTGATCCAACCAATGATTCCAAATGGGGCTTCAAATGTTAATTTATCCTTCATTAATGTCATGCCACTTCGTTCTTCAAATATATGTTCATGTCTTAAAGACTTGAAAGCTCCTCTAACCATCTCGTCTACAAAGTATCTAGGTTCTTGATATTCTGTAATCTTCGAGGTCAGTTTCTGTTTGATTAAAAAATGTATTGCTTGAAAAGTTACATATTCTCCGTGATTAATTCGTCCTGATGTTATACCCTCTATTGCTGTTTCATTCGTATGTTTCCATACCGTTTGTGTATGTATATCAATATCTCTAGCCATGTCAAAACATAATTGAATTGGTGCAGCAATTAGAACTTCTGTTGTCACAACGACCAATGAAATGCACCTCATTAAGTAACTAATGGTTTTTGGTTTTATGTTTAGTTCTTGAACTTTAATTGCACTGATTTCGAATTTCTCGACGTCCCACCACCTTATGCCCGAAGGGCGACCGCGATGCGGTTAAGTGATGCGGAAGTGTCCGGATGATTCCTATTCACTGCTACTGAAATGCCTCACTGAATCTACTTCTAATTTCGTGCCGGACCGAGGGCGAATGCCTGATGCGTGAATATGGTGTTTTAGGTAGTCGGTGACTTCTACGATTAAGCATTCAAATATATTTTTTCTCTGATTACTTCACTTTAACTTTTGACTGTTATAATAGCTCATTGCAATCTCATGATTCCAAATCTGTGCTTCAACATAAGGAATTGTTCCTTGTGGGTGCATTGATGCAAGTTTATTCATTAATTCAGCCGTCATCAATGAATTTACCTCTGATAATGTAAATACCTGCCCATGGTATGTAGGATTGTAATATTCTTCAGGTTTATCTCTTCCTATCCAAAATGAAACCATACTATCAGGTAATGTAAAACTTATATCTTCCTCGTTGAAAATAGATAGTGGAATCCTCAGAAAATTGACTTCTAACCCTGCACTCCTAGCATAATTCTCTATCCAGTCACCTGTGCCCAATACAGCATAATATGGATAGTTATGTTTAGGCACTCTACCTTTTTCTTTAAATGCATTTCGTAACCACGTCTCAGCTTCTACCCGGTTGTCCCAATATTGTATGGGTTCCTTAAATCTTTCAAAGAATGGCGTATCATCACATAGTTCTTTCATGACTTTCATTGCTTCGGTCCTTGAAAGTGCAGATAAACTTCTAAAAGGAATGGCATAGTAATAGTGTGTGATATATTCAAACATCATCGTTCCACCATTCTGTTTTTTATATTTTGCACTAATTTCCTATAACGTTTGTGTATTCACGAACGGAACGGACCAATGGCGCAAGCCCGCAGCGTGAATACGGTGTTAGCTGATGCCGTTCCCTTCTTCGAGTAAGCTTCCCCACATTCGTGTCGAACTTATCAATCTCTTATCTTGAAATATAAGTTTATATATGTCTGGCATCGATGTGGACTTCCAAAAATCAAATCCATATTGACTATCAAAATGATTCATCATCAACGTCATAATGTCTCCATGAGTTCCAATTACGATCTTCTTACCTTCATATGTTTCTAATTTGTCTTCAATGATTTTCACAGCTCTTTTCTGTGCCTTCAAACTAGATTCTCTTAAATCTTCTTCAATCTTAACTTCCTTCAAATACTCAATTGCCGTTGGGCGAATGGTTTCTATTGATCATTCATAAGGACTTGAAATGAATTGATCAACATCTTCAGTTTTTAAAAAGTCTTTTATCGTTAATGCATCTAGCATTCCAATCTCCGACAACCCTCTGCTTCTTTCCATGCCCTCAACATATATAGACTCAGCATGTCTGACAAAGTAAATAATGGTTTCCACTTCTATGTCACCGCTTTCTTATATCAGCATTGCAATGGCTTCAACTGACGTCTGCTCATCCACGACATGACCCAGCCATAGATAGCTCTTATCTTAGGCTGGGTCATGTGTTGTCTACTATAACTACCATTATTATACATCCGACAACCAAAGGGCGATAGCCCTTCAGCGTGAATGCGGTGATAGGTGATGTCCCTGTTTACTTCGAGAAGCAATCAAAGACCTTAATTATAATCTACAAACAGTTATTTCAATGGGTATATCTTTAAATTCTTCTTTTAATATTTCCTTTATTCGACCCCATTGTAATTTGTCTAAACCACATCCGATTTCAGGCATTGCTAGTTTATTTAGCAATTAGATCTGGGATGATTGGAGAAGTGCTTGATAAAAATATCCATCGATCTCTATTATCAAGTCATTAGTTCCTTTCATGTTCATTGGTCTTTTGGAATTCGTTTCTGTTTTATGAATATCTGAACTAGTATTAGTTTCATCTAACGTTATCGTATTCACGACGTCCCATCAACTTAGTCCCGAAGGTCGGCCGCGATGCGGTTAGGTGGTGCGGATGTATCCGGCTGTCCAAGCTTCCTCGAAACTGAAATGTTTCTCCGAATCAACTTCTAACTTCGCGCCGGATCGAGGGCGAATGTCCGATGCGTGAATATGGTGTTAGATGAAGTCACCAACTTTCTGAAGAATCTAGATAGATGTCCTTATTCCTTATCTGGCCCGCCTAAGTATTCTGTCTTTCCATTCCAAACATTAATTAAATTATTCCACCAAATTTTTGACTCAGATCTTAAATAAATTTCAAATTCATTAAGCTCAATATTCTCTCGTAGTAATTTATTCTGCAGATCTTCTAGAAATCCAACAGTTGCCCATTCCTTAACATAATCGTCTCCATTAAGATGTAATTCTTCTATACAATCAAAAACCTTATCTAGTTCTTCTATGCATTCCTTCTGATATCTCTCAAACAAATAATCAATAAAATCATAAATATCAACATAAAGTAGTCTTTCTTCCCCAAGTTCATAATTAGCTTTAAGGTAATTAGAATATCTTTTTTTGTAAGACGGACAAGCGTTTATTAACTTGTCCATTACTTGCTCTTTCTGAATCATCATCGAACTCACCTTTGAATAGATCATTAATTTCGAACCTGGTTATTTCTTCTAACGTTGTTGTATTCACGAACCCCACCAAATTAGATAGATCTTATCTTAGTTGGTGCGTGTTGTTGACTGATTCATCTTCCTCGTAATTACTTCTAGGCGACCGAGGGCGGCAGCCCGATGCGTGAATGCGGTGTTATCTGACATACTCTACTTCTTTGAAATTATCTATCATATTGTTTAAAATATCTAATTATTCATTTGTTTTTTTCTATTTGAAAGAATATATATCAAAAATAATACTTGAACTAGGAAATATATTGCTGGTAAGAATAACTCCCATAATCCCCAATCCCATGGAAACGATATATAACCACCAGGAGAGTCTTGTATTTCTAATCTGGCATATGTCATAAATAATAAACCGGGTATCGTAGACCATAAAATCCATTTAATATAATGACTTTTGTTATATGATCTTGTTGCAAGAATTCCGTTCGGTATACCAATAAGAATCAAAACTATGAATTCAATAACATATGAAACGTGTGGGGCCTCAAAATATGAACTATTATAAATGACTCCTAATAAATAATGACTAATGAATATAACAACGAAACCAATAAATAATTTCAAAGTGTATCTATCTCCTATTGATTTTATTTTATGTACTTGGAGTATGTCAGATAACGTTATTGTATTCACGACGTCCCACCGACTTAAGGCCACAACGTGGCCGGGCGCGATGCGCTTAGTCGGTGCGGATGTGTCTGGCTGCCTCCACTTCCCCGAAATGCCTCTGCCAGACCGAGGGCGAATGCCCGATGCGTGAACACGGTGTTATACGATGCATTGGTCATCCTGGAATACTAGAAAATCTTTGACCATTTTTCCTATTTATTTTTCGAGATTTCCAATCATATTTTTGATGTGATCTGGCATTCCAACTTCATTCTTTTTTTCTACTTTAATGCCATTAATATATATATCAATAAACTCCCAATAAACTATTAATTGATCTCTTTCTTTAACATATAAAAAATCCATCCAGCCATCACATACTAACTGATTTGCTGTATTGTAAATCATGATCCCTGAAAAACTATCTAAAGAACCATCTAAATAATTCATACATTTACCTTCAATGCAACTGTTTGACCAATCGAATCTGAGTTCTCCTTCAAATTTATAATAAACCTCCAAATCCTTAATCAATTGTAGTTCAACTTCATTTTTAAGCTTTGGACCCATAGTCATTGCAAGTCCCATCTCATGACCAAAAGGATATTTCATATGATTATTCATCCTTTGATTTCATGTAATTTGCCAATGTTTCGTATAACGTTCTTGCATTCTCGACGTCCGACGGAGTCAGATGTGTCCGGCTGAATCTGCTACCTGGCTTCTCAACTTCGGTCCGGACCGAGGGCGTAGCCCGAAGAGTGAATGCGGTGTTAGCCGATGCTTCCTCTTCTTCGAGTTACCCACCGAAAATGTCTTGTTCTTCTTATGCCCTTATCCGATCTTGACCTTAGATGCTTCTGGCTTTGAGGGTTTACCCAGATGTTCTTGACCTAGGAAATTTCGGCTAACGTTTTGTATTGACGACGTCCTGGCCCCTTAGAGCCGTTGCTTATAGTTGTGAGGCTTGCCAAACACCTGATGTAGTGACGTCCCGACGGGCTTAGGGGTTGGATGTGGTCACTCGCTTCTCAGAGTGACCCCGAGCATCAATATGGTGTTAGCCGAAGGAAGTTCTGGAAGCAGCCATTGTATTTAAGGCGTTCTCAAAATAGCTATATACTTCATCTGCAATTCCCAGAAACTCTTCAACAAGTACATGACTATCCAAGTAACAAGCATACAGATAATCAACTAAAGCGGAGTCAATCTCGCAATAGTCTAATATGGCATACTTCATCTTAATAATGTCATCTTGCCATACACCTGTATCTTCTAAAACCAAAGAGTATAATGCACGAATTAATCTCTTAGAATAACCTTTAATATATCTAGTTTTCATTGTGTTATCATTAGCATTAGAAAGTAAACTATGTATACGATCTACTTCCTCCTTGGTCTCTGTATTTAAGTCTAAAATGAACTCTGGAGAAGTAATTATCGGTGGCACTTTTTCACCAACGTCATGACCATATATGCAAACACAAATTATCTTAATCCAAAAACCCCACTCATTCGGTTTACTTAATACATCGTCAATCGAGCAAATTATCGTATCAATCTTAGTTACTACTGGATATTCTTCCAAAAGCTTGTCTTTAATAATTGACAATCTTTCGTAATCAATATCTTTGGGATTTACACATACAATAGTAAAGTCTGCATCTGACTTAAAAGGTTTAGCAGTTCCTTTTGGAATCGAGCCACACATATAAATGCTATGAATCTTACCTTTAAATTCGGTAAGTATATTTTCTATATACTTATCAACAAAATCCTTATATTCACTTTGTATTACAATTCTATTTATAACTTTTTCTAATATCATATAGACTCCTCCTAAACATGTAAAAACTTCTTTCGGCTAACGTTCTTGAATTCTCGACGTCTGACCGATTAGGATGTGTCCGGCTGAATCTGCTACCTGACTTCTCAACTTCGGACCTTCATATGCCCTTATCCGATCTTGACCTTCATATGCCCTTATCCGAACTTGACCTTAGATGCTTCTCGCTTTGAGGGTTTACCCATATGTTCTTGATCTAGGAAGTTTCGGCTAACGTTGGTGTGTTCACGACGTCCCACCGACTTAAGGCCACAAAGTGGCCGGGCGCGATGCGCTTAGTCGGTGCGGATGTGTCTGGCTGCTTCAGCTTCCTCGAATACTGAAATCCCTCATCGAATTCACTTCAGACTCCTGCCGGACCGAGGGCGAATGCCCGATGCGTGAATATGGTGTTATGTGAAGTATGTGGCTTCTTCGAGTTACTTATAACAATAATTTAGTTCACTTTAATTTTTCCTCTGATAGATCTATTGCAACTGCAAGTTTTATCTGATGCATTTTACTCATGCCTTGTATATATTCTTTTATTGATGTTTTGCTTACAATTGGTTCTGTTGTCATATCTACTCTATCCAACTCGATAAAGGCAATTGATGAACCATTGACTAACACTGTATAAATATCTTCACCTTGTTCTGGTATCCACCCTAAAATATATGCTGTTTTTAATTCTTCAAAAGTAGAGATTATTACTGAAAGTAATCTTGCACCCTTGGGATCGTGAAGTATATAATCATTGGATTTCAAAAGATCGTTTCTATATGATTGTTCTATCATTGTCCCTCTGAGCTTCAGTGAAATCACCTCGAAAATTCGATTTACACGTCTTTAACATAACGTTATTGTATTCACGACGTCCCACCGACTTAAGGCGACGAATGTCGCCGGGCGCGATGCGCTTAGTCGGTGCGGATGTGTCCGGCTGATTATGCTTTCTCGAAATTGAAATGCCACTCCGAATTAACCTCTAACTTCGTGCCGGACCGAGGGCGACTGCCCGATGCGTGAATATGGTGTTATAGGATGTCAGCTCCTTCATCGAATTTACTCTCAAATTCTACAGATCATTATCAATCACTGGTAAATTCCAAAATGGAATATCATATGAGCTGGTATCGCTACTTAAATTTCTTTTTTTATTGTTACATTTATTACATAAAATCTGGAGGTTTGAAGGATCATTATTCCCATATTTATCGAGCGGAACAATGTGATCTAAATCAGGATCAATACCAAGAAAAAGATCCCCTGAAAGTGGATTTCTACAAATGGTACATACCCCTTTGTCTCTAAAGAAAATCCCTCGTTTAAGCCACACTGGCCACGTCGACATTCTTCTTACCTTCCCAAGTTTAGTAATATACTTCGGGTATGACTGATGCAATAAATCCCTATCTCTTTGTAAATAAGTTGCTATTCTCTCATGAAAATCCCGAAGGAAATGTTTATTCAACATAAGTACATGAAATGCAGAATGGATTATACTTGGTTTGAATTCCTCAATTTTGTCTGCAATCCAATCAGCATAATTTATTAGTTTTTTGCAACTCCTACATTTTTCACAAAATCCATGTTCTTGAATATATTTAAAATTTGGAATCATTTTAGATGGTATATGAACATTGAAATTTTTTAATGTTTTCAAGTAATATGCAATGATTTCTTGATCATAGTCACTATTTCTTAATTCTTGGATGACACTTGAATTATTAGAAATCCACCACAAATAATCATGAGCTATTGTTTCCTTTTCACTTTTATATAACTTATTTGGATATTGATCACGAATTACTTCCCAAAAGATATCAAAGTCTTCTGAGAAATTTTCTGAATAAAAACATTGAATTGCTGAATCCACTAAGATGATGGAATCTGTATATGAAAATCGTTCATGAGTTACATGTCTCATCACAATACTCCTTGAATAGTTTATAAATGTTTGCGCTGATTTCCTATAACGTTGTTGTATTCACGACGTCCCACCACCTTAAGCCCGAAGGGCGGCCGCGATGCGGTTAGGTGGTGCGGATGTGTCCGGATGATTCTACTTCCCTGCTGCTGAAATGCCTCTCCGAATCCGCTTCTAACTTCTAACGGACCGAGGGCGAATGCCCGATGCGTGAATATGGTGTTATACGACGTGTCTGACATCTATGATTACACTTTCACAATACATATTCCTTCATTCTTGAAATCTTCAATTCTATCTATATCAATCCAAAGATTCTCTTCTTCTCTTATTCTATGAAATCTAACAATACTATCCTCTCCATCAAAACTTAGAATAATCAAAAAATTGTAATTAGGAAAATCAAACTTTAGCTTCACAGCCCACATATTCATAATCTTCTGAGCAAATCTAAATCCTTCTTTAGGGTGCTTCATAAAATATCTGGACACATCCATCATATGTACATGACTCTCTGCAGCCTCAAATCCTGAACGGTCTCCAAACTGCTCTAAAACAAACTCAATGTTTACTGTTCTTGGTGATTCTTGATCGTCTTGAATTAATATGCAATCTTCTACTTCAATAAATGTTGGCCAAACGATATTGATTAGTACAGTACTTTCATTGAACTTTGATTTGGTCATAGGTTTAAGATATTCATCCAATTTGTGATTACTTCTTCGCATGTGCTCACCTCAATAGATTCTACAGACATGTTGTATAACGTCATATTAGCGTACTTCGTAAACACATTAATATTTTTATATATTCCCGTAGTGATTAAACACCCCTTCCTCTGCCGGATAGTTTAACTAATAGGCAGCCGATCGTATTGGCCAGCTACGATAGTTTCATTTACTTTTTCTCATATTTTAGCAAGTTAACTATTCGTTCATAGTCGTAGATGTTATGTGTCTTAAATGCCAACTTATGATTGTAGTTTCCTTCAATGAAACTAAAAATAATATAGTCTTTATTTCTTTCATAATCAGCAGAAAGATTGCTCTTATTGATTACTTTGACAAGCTGAGCTTCGGAATCAGATTGGAACATAGACTTCTTCATTATTCTGACATTAGAATTAGTGATCCAAAATTGTCCCTTAATCTGTTCATCATCAATAAGAATCGTTAGATCCTTAACTTTAATTTCGGTTTCATCCGTCTCATTCTCACCATTAGGCGAGGGAGCAATGGTTTCTTTAATTACATTTTCATCACGCGTATAGGATGACATGGATGGTATCGACTGAGTAACACCACTGCTTTTATCTAGCAACTTTTGCAGTAAATTCACAATCTCGGATAATCCAATAAAAACAAACCCTGAAATAATACCTGAAACCCACCAATACAAAGCCGTTTCTATTTGGAAATCGCCATATTCATCGGTTGCTAATGTAATTCCTGAGATAAAGCTAATAGCAAGTAAAAGTACACCTATTGCCAAAAGGCATGTTGAGATGGTATTTCTCATCTTATTCATTCTCCCTTCCTTAACAGGAAATATATTCCTAGGAAAACCATAACAAAATTTCGATAGAGATACTAGTTATTTCAATGCCTTTTATTCTGTCACCAACAGGCTGCGCATGGGATGAAATTTTGAAGATACAAAAAACCGTTCCTTTCGTAAATGGTTGGTCGTACTTCCATCTACCAAGAAACGGTTCTTTTAGGAATTAGGGGCTATGAATGGAATTCATCCAATCTAATAGGCTAAATGTGATCAAAAAAGCAGTTTGATTGGATTTTCTACAGGTTAATGAGGTAATTTGGGCGGAAATGAGCTACAAAGGCGGTTTAGGCTGTATGTTATCCAATCAAATGTGATTGATAGTTGTTCAACTGCCTGTTTGGCTGGACGATTTCCACTCTAAAAAACCAAACTACTCTCTATTTCGCTAGCTTATTATTCTTTATACTCGATAAACAGCGCTTCCGCTGCTTGTCTTGCCTGCTGGCGGGCTTGCTCGACGTCTGCGCCGCTGCTCAGTGCAACGGCCATGCGACGACCAATCTTCGTCTCAGGCTTGCCGAATACGCGTACTTGCGTGTTCGGTACGGACAACGCCTCTTCCAAGCCGCCTATGGCGAAGCTGCTGCTCTCGCGGTCTGCCTTAAGCGTATAGGAAGCGCCTGGCGACAGCAGACGGATCGTCGGAATCGGATAACCGAGGATGGCACGCACATGAAGGGCGAACTCCGTTAAGTCTTGTGTCGCCATCGTCACCATCCCGGTATCATGAGGCCTTGGCGATACTTCACTAAACAATACGCCTTCCTTCGTAATGAACAGCTCCACGCCATATAAACCGTAGCCGCCTAGCTCGTCCGTGATTTGACGAGCGATTGCTTCCGCTTCCTCGATCTGACTCATCGTCATATCATGCGGCTGCCAGGATTCAATATAATCTCCATCCTTCTGTATATGACCGATCGGCGCACAATAGCTTGTGCCGGAGACCGAACGAACAGTTAGCAATGTAATTTCCGATTCGAAGGTGATGAAGCCTTCCACAATAATGCGCTGCTTCTTCGCTCTTCCGCCTTCCATCGCATAATTCCAGCAGCCTTCAATATCCGCTTCGGAACGGCATACGCTCTGTCCTTTGCCCGATGATGACATAATCGGCTTAATAACGCACGGGAAGCCTAGAACAGCAGTTGCTTGACGAAGCTCTTCCAACGAATCGGCGAACTGATAGGGCGCAGTAGGTAATCCAAGTGTTTCGGCAGCCAAACGGCGGATGCCTTCGCGATCCATCGTCAATCTCGCAGCGCGTGCCGTCGGGATGACACGATGTCCCTCCTGTTCGAGCTCAAGCAGCGTTTCTGTGGCGATCGCCTCTATCTCGGGTACGATAACGTCAGGCTTCTCTTCTTCTATAATACGGCGAATCGCTGCGCCATCCAGCATATCCGTCACATAGCTGCGATGAGCCACCTGCATGGCTGGAGCATGGTCGTAGCGATCGACGGCAATGGTCTCGACTCCGAGCCTTTGCGCTTCAATGGCAACCTCTTTGCCAAGCTCTCCCGAACCGAGCAGAAGCAGTTTACGGGCATTCGGAGATAGCGGTGATCCATACATAATGAGAAAAAACCTCCTGAAAGTAAGCCATTTCCGCTAAACCGCGAGATAGCACGGTCTAACCGATGTTCGGCTTTTTTCTTTCATTGTGGAGGTTTCTTCATCAAAAATCAACTATAAATGACTAGATTCCTTATAAGAAACGGTACTGTGCCTCAATTAATCCGTTATATACGCCGCGCTTGCGAATTAATTGTTCGTGATTTCCTTGCTCTACAATCTCACCGTGATCCAGCACGATAATGTCATCCGCATGTCGGATCGTCGACAGACGATGCGCAATCATGAATGAAGTACGGCCTTTCAAGAGCGCCTTGAGCGCTTCCTGAATCTTTAATTCGGTTTCGGTATCGATACTTGCCGTTGCCTCATCCAAAATAAGAATGCGAGGATCGGCAAGCAATGCGCGTGCGAACGATAGAAGCTGGCGTTGGCCCATCGAGAGCACATTGCCTCTCTCCTCTACCTGCGTATCATAGCCATCCGGCAAGCTCATGATGAAATCATGGGCATGAACGGCTTGCGCCGCTTTCACGATCTCGTCATCGGTCGCATTCAGTCGGCCGTAACGGATGTTGTCGCGAATCGAGCCAGCGAAGATAAACGTATCCTGCAGCACGATACCGACCTGCGAGCGCAGACTCTCGATCGTTACATCGCGAATATCGATGCCGTCGATCAATACGCGTCCCTGCACCGGATCGTAGAACCGGCAGAGCAGGTTAATAATTGTGCTTTTACCCGAGCCTGTATGACCGACAAGCGCAATCGATTGGCCTTCTCTGACGTCGATCGTCACTCCCTTGAGCGCCGGTCTGCCAGGCTCATATTCGAAAATAATATTATCGAATTTCACTTGGCCTTTAATTTGCGGCAAGCTTCTTGCTTCGTCTTGTTCGCCTACCGTCGGCTCTTCATCGATAAATTCGAAGATCCGCTCGGACGATGCCATAGCAATAAGCAGTTGAGAGTACATTTGGCCTAAGCGGTTAATCGGGTCCCAGAAGTTGCCGATGTAGTTCGCATAGCCGACAAGCAAACCGACTGTGATAACATCCTGCTGAATCAGATGTGCACCGTACCAGAACAGGATGAACGTGCCAATTGCTGCCGTAATCTCAATAACGGGACCGAACGCTTGGTTCAGCGCGGAAGCTTTGTTCCACGATTTTACGTTGACCGTATTCATATGATCGAAGAAACCCATATTGTCTTTCTCTTGCACGAACGCTTGCGTAACCTTCATCCCTTGAATACTTTCATTCAAGTGCGAGTTGATACGTGATTGCTTAATGCGTACGTCTTGCCAAGCAAAACGAATCCGTTTGCGAAGCGAAGTCGATACCAAGAACATGATCGGAACCGTAATCATAACCGCGAGACCAAGCTTGAAGTTCCAGACGAGCAGGATGATTACGATACCGAACAGCTGCACGCAGTCCATCAATAGGTTGACGACGCCGTTCGTGAACAAATCCTGCAGCGCATTGACGTCATTCGTTACCCGCACGAGCACGGATCCAGCTGGACGTTTGTCATAGAAGCGGAACGACAGCTTCTGAATGTGCTGGAACAAATGGTTCCGAAGATCATAAATAACTTGCTGCCCAATAATGTTCGTGTACTTGATCCGGTACGTATTAGAAGCCCATTGTATAACATAAAGGAATAACATAATGCCAGCAATAACAAGGAGCTTAGGAATGCTTGCGGAAGCGCCGTTCTCCGGTTGAATCGCTTCGTCGATTGCGAGAATGACGAGCGCCGGTACGCCAAGCCGGGTCAACGTACCTAGGATCATCATTACGATGACGGGTATTAGCTGTTTCGAATACGGCTTCATATACATAAACAGCCTGCGAAGCTGCGCCCAGTTGAACGGCTTTTCGATCAGCTCGTCGTCTTGGTATACGAACCGTTCGTTCTTATTCTTGGCTTTGGCTTGCGTATGGGAACTTGTGCTCATTATACGGTGCTCCTTTTCTGACCTTGCGCCGTTAAAGCGGAAGCGGCATCGTCTGTTTGAAGAAAGTCGGCATATTGAATGTTGTACGTATCGCGATAAGGACCGTCTACCGCAATCAGATCGGCATGCTTGCCGCGCTGGACGATAACCCCTTTATCAAGCACGATAATTTCATCGGCGTGACGCAGTGAAGAGATCCGGTGCGCGATGACAAAAGTAGTACGTCCGGCCATCAGCTCCTTGAAGCCTGCTTGAATCTCATGCTCGGTCTCCATGTCTACCGCGCTTGTAGCGTCGTCAAGGACGAGAATACGCGGATTTTTGATTAACGCGCGCGCGATGGCGATACGCTGCTTCTGTCCGCCAGACAAGCCCATCCCCCGCTCGCCGACGATCGTTGCGTAACCAAGCGGCAGCTCCATAATAAAGTCATGCGCTTTGGCCAGCTTAGCAGCAGCTTCGATCTGTTCATTCGTTACATCCTTCACACCGTAAGCAATATTGTCGCGGATCGATGCCGAGAACAGGAATGTCTCTTGGAAAACTGGCGCGATTTGGCGGCGAAGGCTCGCCACGTCCAAATTGCGGATATCCATGCCGTCAAGTTTAATGATGCCTTGCTTCACGGTGTAAGCCCGCATCAGAAGCTGAATGAGCGTCGATTTACCCGATCCGGTGGCACCCAGCATCCCGATTACCGAACCGGCCGGTGCGTCGATGTTGATGTTCGTAACCGCCGGCGATTTGTCCGGGTAGCTGAACGTTACATTTTCGAAGCTTACATGGCCTTTGACCGTCTCGTTAGTAACTTCAATCGCGTTCTCGATATTTCTCACGTGTATATGCTCATTGAGAAGTTCCAGCACCCGCTCGCCAGATGCTTTGAATTGCGTGTAGTTATTGATATGGAAGCCAAGTCCCCACATCGGGCCGATAATGTACCAGATCAAGCTGAAGAAGGCAACGAACTCGCCTAGCTTCAAATCTCCGTTAATAACGAGAATGCCTCCTGCTACGAGCAGGATAACGGCGCTCACGTTTGCCACTAGCTCCATTACGGGGAAAAATTTGGCCCATATGACGGCCGCGCCGACTTGGTTGGTCTGATAGGCTTCGCTGCGCGTCGAGAACTTCGATACTTCATGCGTCTCTCTTGCGAACGACTTAACCGTACGTACACCTGTAATGTTCTCTTGCACGGCAGTCGTCAGATTACTCATCGCTTTGCGCATTTCACGGAAAGCCGGATGAATGTTTTTCTCAAAGCGAAGCGCTGTGAATATGAGCAATGGAATCGTAATTAGCGTTATAAGCGTCAATTGCCAATGAATCGTCATCATCATGATGCCGCCGAACACAACCATCAGCACCATGTTCAAAATTTGTGCGAATCCGAAGCCGACAAAGTTGCGGATCGCCTCTAGATCGGCTGTAAGACGGGACATCAGATCGCCTGTCTTCGCCTTGTCATAATATTGGAAGGACAGCGTTTGCAATTTGTCATAGCTGGCGTTGCGCAATCTGAATGCTACGCGGTTGCCTAGTCTTCCTCCGAAGAAGCCGTGCAGAAACTGCAAGCAGGCTTTGAATGCGACGACGCCTACGACCGTGAACGCAAGCGCCGGCACCAGATCGAAACGTCTAGGCGTAATGACATCATCGATCAGGTATCGCAGCAGGTTGGGATATACAATCCCAAGTGCCGTAGCGCACATGAGCGCCGCGATCGAGGCGAACATAAACTTTCGTTCAGCCCAATAAAATCGTTTTAATTGCCTTAACACGTCCAAGAAAAAACATCTCCCCGTATGCTGTTTTATAAGTATGAGTGAATATTAACAGCATCCATATACAGGGGCAAACAGTATAAAATTGCGTATATGTGATTGAAGTCGCTTATACTCGCGATATAGGAATGCCACTCCGTCAATGCTCCCAAATAGTCTTAAATCGTGACAAATATGTGCATATTGCTCCGTTTTTGTATGAAAACACACAAATATAAAAAATGCCATTTCAGACGAATTCAGCGTCCAAAATAGCATTCAGCGATAATTGCGATTGATACGGTTTAGTTCATTGATATTTAGAGATTAATGAGCTGTTGGTGCAGCTCCTTCAGTTGCTCGGAATTCGAGCCGCCTTCAAGGGTACTTTGCTTGCCCTCCGCATAGGCTAACATGTCTTCGCGCAGTCTTGTCGATGCTTGTTCGGAACCTGTCTGCCAATATTCAGTGTAGAGCACGTTCCATTCGGATATGCGGCTTGCCATCCAACCGTTCAAGGACGGGGCAAGCACATTTTCCAAGTCTTTGCGCAGATTGCCTTTGCCTTCCCCTTCGAAAAACTGTCTAGGCGATTTGAATCGGCTCCAGAGCCACTTCGACTCGATCTCGCCTGCTTCCCATGCCGCAGCTTCCGGAGGTGTAGGCAGACCATCAGGACGATATGGAATCGCATCATAGCCCTCTAGCGCCTCTTGCAGCAATCCAGCGCAACGTTCATAGCGCTTCTGCAGCCACGTGTGCACTCCGCGTTCCATACGCAGCGAGGTCGCTTGGAGCTCCTGTGACAGTTCCAGCTGAATCAACCGCTGCAATTCGAGCCACGAAGTCCAAATCGCTTTGCGCAGATCGCGTCCATCGTCTTGAAGCGACGCTGGATTGAATGCGAAGTTATAGAACTCGCCGAATCTCTGCTGAATCCGTTTCACGACATAATAGAGCAGCTCGCTAACCTCTTGCTCCAGTTGCTCTGGCGCAGCTGAGGTGCGAAGTGCTGCCAGGTCGCTCTCGCTCGCCGCAACAGCCCTAAGCAAGCCGTTAAGCTCTGCTTCCCGCGCTGCTGCGTCGCCTTCCGCACTCTTCACCCAGCCTGCCACGGTAGCCGCAGCACGCTTAAGATCCTGCTCAGCGGCATCGATCGCCAGCTTGCCGAGATCATTCTGGATGAAGGAGAGGAACGCGCCTTCGAAGGCTTCAATGCCTGAACGGCTTAGCAGTTCGGCGTTACCGTCAACTTTGCCGTCAAGAGCCTGCAGGCTCGATACCGGATAAAGCCTTGGATTACGAATCGCATGTTTCGTCAAGTTATCCTCGACATGCGCAAGCACGCCTTCCAGCTCCTCCTGATCCGCAGCCAAGTCGGCGGCATTAACGAGGAAGAACATTTTGTCCAGTTCGAACTGGTCCTTCACGCGTCCAAGCTGCATCAGAAACTGTCTATCAGCCTGCGAGAACGCATGGTTATAATACGTGACGAATAAGACCGCGTCAGCGTTCTTGATGTAGTTGAAGGCAACACCCGTATGACGGGCGTTGACCGAATCGGCGCCCGGCGTATCGACGAGCACGATGCCTTGAGCGGTCAGATCGCAGTCATAGTACAGCTCGATCTCGCTAACAAAGCAGGAACGCGCCTCTTCGGCTACGTAACGCTCATATTCCGCTTGATCGACTACCAATTGCTGGCCGAGCTGACTTTCATGCCGTTCCCATCCCGCGCGCGCGGCGCGGAGGAAGCTGTAATGCGGCCGTCCGCCCGCTTGAATCTTATCCGGCGACAGCTTATCGATGGCGCGCATGAGCGAGCCGGCGTCCGGCAGCTTATCCTCGGATGCCTGCTCGCCGAGCAGCGCTAACGAATAGCGCACGTCGGAAAGAATCGCATCGCGCGTCTTCATGACGACAAGCGCCGTGCCGTGCTGCCGCTCCGCCGTCGGCGGAACGAGACGGTTGATCGCCGCCGTCGTCGGATTCGGCGATACCGGCAGTACCGGCTCGCCGATCAGCGCGTTGGCGAGCGACGACTTGCCGGCGCTGAAGGCGCCGAAGAGCGCTATGGTGAACCGGCTGTTCTGCAGCCGGTTCGCTTTGTCGCGCATCGCATGCGCGGCTGCTGCTAGAGCCGCGTGCGGCTCTAGCAGCTCTGCGGCGCGCAGCAGCCGCGTCGCAGCGCTATGCTGCTGCGCGAGCGCGGCGCCGCCTCCGAGCGAGCGGCGCTTCGCGCGAGCTTCGCCGGCGGCGGCAGCAGCAGCGGCGCTAGCCTGCTGCGGCGTTCCGCCGCCGCCGCTTGCCGGCGCGGACGCATCCGCCGCTGCGCCGGAACCGCCTCCGGCAGCCGATACGCTCGGCGCCGGCAGTTGCGGCTTCGCCGCCGGGCCCGGCAGCTCAGCTGCGAGCCTCGCCGCATGCGCGGCAGCGCGCTCCGCGAGCGCTGCCAGCGCCTCCGCGGCGCCAGCTTGCGAGCGTAGCCCCGCAAGCTGCGCCTGCGCCTCGGCGGCAGCGTTGCTGCTCGCTGCCGCCGCATGATCCGCCAGCGCTTCGATAATGCCGAACGCGCGCTGGCGGTATACCCCTTTCACATCCGCTGCAAGCTCGCGGCTGTAGATCATCGTATACTCGTTCCCGATCACGGCTCCGGTCTTCACGCGTTCAACGATCCAACCCGGCTCAGGCAGCCACGTCAGCTTTTCGGCCAACTGCGATTCCAGCTGTTCCGTGTTATAACCGATCCGTTCGGCCGCTTGGCGAAGCAAATGCTTCACATGCCATTCGATAGCTGCGCTAATTAACGAATTCAGCTCCGCCCGGAACGCCTCCAGACGGCGCTCCTGCTCGGCAGCCGTCTTCGCTCCCGCGAACAGCAACCCCGCCTTGAAGCCCGGCTTGCGGCTCTCCAGGAACGTCTGCGCTAGATCACGCAGCCCCGCTGGCGTAATATTCGCGTTATCAAGCACCTTCTGCAGCTCTTGGCGAAGCTCAGCGCCGAACATTTCCTTCTGCTCCTGAAGCGAACGAATGCGCTTCGTCAACCCGTCCATTTCCGACTTAAGCTGGCTGAGCGCTTCTTCCCCGCCAGCCTCCTCTGTGAGCCGTTCTCTTTCCGGCTCCTGCTGCTCCTGCATCCACTTCAAGTGGCCCTTGACGAGATGTCTAAGCGACGCATCCACGCTATAGGCACACAGCGGCGCTCTAAGCTCGGCAAGCTGCTTAAGCAGCACGAGCAGCTTATCCCATTCCTGATGAGGATGGCTCGGTTCGCGCAACGACAAATAAACGATCCCTGCCGGCTCAAGATGCCAAGCATGGAACGCTTCCTCTACGCTTTTGCGATAGCTCTCGAACGACAGCTCGCGATCACGATGCTTATCAATTTGATTAACAATAAAGTATAAGGGCTTGCCCCAGTCTTTAAGCTGCTTCGCAAATGCGAAGTTAATCTCAGACTGGACATGATTATAGTCCATTACGTAGAACACAACGTCTGCCAAATGAAGCGCCGATTCCGTCGCCATCCGATGCGCGTCATCCGTAGAATCAATTCCCGGCGTATCAAGCAGCACCGTATGGTCGCCAAGCGTTTCGCTCGGATAAATAATGGACACCGACGTGAACTGCTCGCCGTCTACGCAATATTTATCAAGCTCATCAATTCGAACCTCAGCCTGCGAGGTGACGCCGTTCTTGATCGTCTCCACAGCGGCGTAAGCTCTGTCTCCCCCGCGGATCGATACGACATTCGCGCTCGTCGGGATTGGACTCGATGGCAGCAGCTTCGTACCGCATAGCTTATTAATAAGGGTGGACTTCCCTGCCGAGAAATGTCCGCAAAAAGCGACAGTAAGCCGACCTTCGGTCAGCTTACTGTTCAGCTCCTGCACTTGCTGTGAATGTTGCCTATCTCCTGCAGCAGCCATATCGCCGGCTGCACTCGCAATAGCTCCCGCTATGCTCTGCACAGTCATTTCAGTCATTGTTCTGCTCCTTACACGGCTTCCTCTTCGTCAGATGGCAAGCAAATTTCGAACACGTTGCCGTGCTGCAAAATCATAATGTTGCGCGCCTTCTCCTTCATCACGACAACCTCAGGTTTAATGCGCATACGCTCGATGTATTGTTCAGGCACGTCGCCCGAGCCGCTGACCGTAATGCCTTCAACGACGATGTCTTCGTTTTCTTGCGGAGGCGCTTCAAGCACCTGCTCGTAAATATCGGAGAAAAGCTCAAAATTGTTTGTGTACACGGAAATACATTTCATCCTTATCATCCCCTACCAGCTATTTTCAGTTCAGCTTTATTTTTCGTTTTATTGCCAGCCTTCATACGCTGCTTGCCTTCCTTGCACATATCAAGCAATGGGCAGATCGGGCATTGCGGGTTTTGAGCTTTGCAATGATAGCGGCCGAAAAAAATGAGCCGGTGATGCGTCACCGTCCACTCCTCTTGCGGAACAAGCTTCATCAGCTTCTTCTCGACCTCAAGCACATTATCGTCTAGCTTAGCTATGCCTAAACGTTTCGATACACGATCCACATGCGTATCTACCGCGATCGCTGGTACATCGAAGGCATTGGACATGACAACGTTAGCCGTCTTCCGTCCTACACCTGGCAGCTCGGTCAAGCCTTCATGGCTTGCCGGCACCTCACCGTCGTATTTATCGATCAAAATGCGGCTTAGCTTCTGGATATTGGACGCTTTACTGCGAAACAGACCGATTCGGCGGATGTCCTGTTCCAGCTCCTCCAGCGGCACGCCTAAGTAATCCTCAGGCCGCTTATACTTTTGGAATAACGATGCGGTTACTTTATTCACCGTTTCGTCCGTACACTGCGCAGACAATAGGACGGCTATCGTTAGCTCGAACGGATTGCTGTGATTCAGCTCGCAATGAGCATCCGGAAACATCTCAGCAATGATGTCCAATATATGACGCATTTTCTGCTTCGCATTCATCGTCCTCTCTCCAATCTAACACTATCGTTCAAAGTGTAGCGAAATTTGTCACGCTTAGCAACCGCAAACAGCCACTTTCTATAAAAAAAACTGCCCCGTAAGGCAGTTTTTTCACGAAACATCCTAATTTAAGGCTTTATTCCCTTGCTTTAGTTCACGCGAATTGCGGTCGGCAGCAATCCTACATAAGAAGCCGTAATCGAGCTGCCTACGGAAATATTGCCAATCGTCGCTTCCTTGCCGTCCTTATCCGTCAGCGGCAAGTCTTTGATCGATAGTTCGAACGCACTTCCCGTTGCCGGCTGCACGCGAATCTTCTTGTTCATGATGTCAATCACTTGAACGGTATAAGTCACATCGCGATGCGCTTTAATCTTAATGACGCTCTCTTGCGTCGGATTAAGCTCGACCGTGATGAGGTCATCCTTCTTAAGCTGAGCGAGAGGCGTCGTATTCGATCCCGGCGTCTCGACATAGTTGGCCGAGTATGGAAGCGTAAGTGTTGCTCCCGTATCAAGCTTGAGTTTTAACTCGTAATCAAGCGTGTCGATCGACACGAATTTACCCGTATACGACGTTACGATCTTAATGGAAACGACTTTGTCCCCAGTGTAGGACAATATCACTTGCGTGCCTTGCAGCAGCAAGTCGTAAGAGCTTTCGACCGAAATGAACGTGCCATAGAAGTCCACTTTCGTCTTGTCCGTAAGGTAGAGAGACTTCGGATTTTTGCCTTCCGCGTCGACGATCGTAAGCAGCTTCATGTCTTCGACGAAGCTGGCGATCTTAGCTTGATCCAGCACTTCAACCTTGCGGCTTTCGACCTTGATTTTCGTAACCTGCTCGTCTGCGTTTAACGTAAGCTCGACTTGATCCGTTTCTTTCAGCAGATCGTCCAGCGCAGCTTCCTTAAGGCCTTCGATCTCGACTTCAACCTCTTTGGCAAGATATTTTGTGGAGAGCGAGCTGCCCTCTTTGATCGTGATGATCTTGCCGTCCGTCGAGAAAAACAATCCTTTCACCGTGTTTTGGCTAGCGACGGGAGCAGTTACGATTTTGACCACCAACGGCTTGTCGCGGAACGAATCCTGCACGATGCTGATCGGACTGTCGGCTTTCAGATCGCTTAGCTTCACCGGAGTGCCTGCCGTATCTTCTACGATGACCGAATCGTTGTAATCAAATGGTACAGGGACTTTGTTGATCCATAAATATATTTTTTTCTCGTCGGCCACGTTGCGCAAGAAGGTTCCGGCTACCGTCGTCGTATGTACCGTATCGCTTTTCACTTCCACGTATTTCGCAACGCCGTCCTTGGCAATGACGGTAATATCGCCGTACAACAACAAGTTGGACTTGCTGATCGGCACTGTATTCTTGTACGTGTAATAAAGCGTGTTCTCATCCAGCGCATACGAAGTTTCAATACCGTTCTCGTATACCGTCAGTGAAGAATCGGACAGCTTCGATACGATACCGCTCGTCTGACCTTCGTAGTCAACTTCAAACTGTGCTTGCGCGAAGCTAAGAATCGTAGCCAAGCTTGCCCGCGTAATATTCGCTTTCGGCTGGAACGTTGTCTCCGTAACGCCTTTGACTAGCTCTAGCTCGACTGCGGCGTTTACATAGCCCAGGTATCGCGAATCGATCTGGCCGCCATCGGTGAACGAGGATGGGGTATTTTTTAATCCGTCAGCCAATCCTGTTTTGCCGATCGCTTTAATAATGAGTTTTGTAACCCATTCCCGCGAAGCAGGTTTCGTACCCCATGGCGTTCCGGGAACGTTGGCCGCTTGCGACATTTCGGAGGTATCAAGCAAACCTTCATTGAAGGCTACCAATACGTATTTTTTGAAACTGTTGCTGACGACGAACGAATCGTTAAACTCAATAACGGCACTCGGGTCGTTGTCTACTTTGTCCATAAGTCCCGCGAAACGAAGCGCCATTAGGACGGCTTCTTGCTGGGAAACGTCTTTGCTGGGAGCGAAGGTGCCATTCGGGTAACCCGAAATAATGTTCTGCAGCGCAAGCTTGGCGACATGCTTCTCCGCCCAATGGCCGCTGCTAATATCGCTGAAAGGCGTGTTCAATCCATTGGCAGCAGCGTAAGCTGCATGTGGAGCAGCCGCGTATCCTCCGCCAAAGGCAAGTGACAAAGCAAGCGCCCCGATCACTGCTTTTTTCCCATTAATATGAATTGGCATGTATAAGTCCCCCTATAGTTATGCTTAAGCCTTATATTATTTGCGGTACGGATGCTCGAGCTCGACATGGCCCATTAGAGTCTCCAACGCTTCACCGTCTACTAGAATATCGACTGCATCTACGAAGTCGAATTGAAACAGCGTCTTGGTGAGCGACTCGATGGCAAGAATCTCGCCCGGCCCTCCCAGCCTCGCTTCATCAGGAAGCAGGATATCGACGGTTGCAAGACCGTCCTCCAAGCTCACTTTGTCGAAGCTGATCGCCTTCCATAAGGAAATCTCTTCTGCGCCGCCGTCCTTCTGAAGCTCAGAAAGCGCAGATTTCACTAGAGCCAGCTCATCGTCGCCATCGCTAAGTTCAATCTCGACTTCGCGTGCTGACGTTTTCGACAATTCGGAATCCGTCGAATACACCGAAATCGTTCGTTTCACGGCAATCGATTGTTCCTCAGTTGGCGGGGTGGTTGCTCCGGACACATCATTGCCAGATGGAAGATTGTCCTGTCCCCCGCAGCCAGTAATCGTCAATGTTAATAGAAAGGCAGCCAGCAGCCCTCTTGCTTTGACATTCGTCATACGACTGAACACCTGCTTTCTATTTCAATTTGAAATATTCCTTAATGCCGGCTACTAACTCGGATGCAATCCGATTCTGGACGGCATCGTCATAAAGTAATTTCGCGTCTGCCGCATTCGATAGGAATCCTGCCTCTACAAGCACGGCCGGCATCGTCGTTTCCTTAATGACTTTGAACGCTTCCTTCTTGACGCCGCGGTCTTTGAGTTTCGTACCAGCTATCAGATGCTTGTGAATGACCTCCGCCAAGCTCTTGCTGTTTTCGCGGTAATAATACGTTTCGGAACCGGTAGCGCTGCTGCCCTTCAGGCTGTTGGCATGAATGGAAATGAACATGTCGGCCTTCAGGTTTTCGGCGAACGCGATCCTTTCCAGCAGTGTCGGATACGTATCGCCCGTTCTCGTCATATGGACCTTGATCGACTTCTCGTTCGCCAAAAGCTTCTGCATCTTGAGGGCAACGCTCAGATTAAATTCCTTCTCCCATCTGTTCAGGACGCTTTGGGCTCCTGGGTCGCTTCCGCCATGACCGGCGTCAATAACAACATCATACACGTTATCCGTGACCGGAGGCTGAGGATCTACAGGAACTTCCGGTTCCACGGGAACTTCTGGTTCCGGGTCTGTCGGCGTCTCGGGCTCAGGCGGTACTTCGCCAGACGGCATGAGATCAATGCGGAATTCTCCAACACCTTCTGTCATGATATAACCCGTATCCGCGTTCACATCAAGCACAACTCTCGCTACGGTAGGGCTATTGGAGAAGATCGAATAGCGATAGCTCGTAATTAACGGGTTATCCGTTACTTCCGCTTTCACTTGACCGTTAGCCAGAGTGGTTGCGAGATCGGAGGAATAGCTCGTATTCGGGAAGTCGAGTACGATTCGCTTCGGATTATCGAGTACTTGCACCTTATTAGGCTTGGACGATCCTTCGTAATTGACGATGACGCCGCCAATACCGTCGAAGCCTACGCCTGTAATCCATCCTGTCGGGCCTTTCGGCGGTTGAACGATATGTACTTCCTTCGTGTCTGCCTTCCACTCGAATTCAAGTCCGAATTGCTCGCCAATGAAACGAAGAGGAACGAGCGTCGTTTTATTAACGATGATCGGCTTCGTTTGCATTTGAACCACTTGATCGTTTACAAGTGCAGCATCGTTATTAATAGCAAGCATAATAACTTTGCTTCCGTCATTGATCGTAACTGTTTTGGTCGTATTGTCCCAATCAACTTGGAAACCAAGTCCTTCCGATATGACCCGGATAGGGACGATCGTAGACTCGTTCACAATCTGCGGATCAGCGTCTGGCTGCAGCAGCTGACCGTTCAGATACAGCTTTGGAACAGCTTCGGCAGCTTGTCCTACGCTAGCAAACATCGTGAACAATACGGACATGAACAATAGAATGGTTACAAATTTCTTCATTTTCCACCTCGATGACTGAATTGCCCGCATCGAATGTGAACATTCGACTTTTACAGACGCAAATATAGACGCAGCTTGTCAGAAAAAGTTGCGTTTAGAGGAAAAAAGAGGACAATCGCCGTTGCCGGTAATTGTCCTCTTATTATTCAAGCGTTACGCTAGCCGAGACGCGCTGCGTGCTTCTGCTCGTAAGCCGTAATCAGCGATTCATGCTGAAGCGTTAAGCCGATATCGTCGAGTCCTTGAAGCAGGAACTGACGACGGTGCTCGTCAAGCTCGAATGCGATGCTAAGACCATGTTCGTCAGTCAGCAATTTGTTCTCAAGATCGACCGACAACTTGTAGCCTACATGCTTCGCAGTACGCTGGAACAAGTCTTCCACTTGCTCTTCGCTAAGCTTGATTGGCAGAATGCCGTTCTTGAAGCAGTTGTTGTAGAAAATATCAGCGTACGACGGCGCGATAATGACTTTGTAGCCATAATCGAGAATCGCCCACGGCGCATGCTCACGGGAGGAGCCGCAACCGAAGTTCGCACGGGAAATGAGTACGGATGCGCCTTCGTAGCGCGGTTTGTTCGGTTCGAACTCGGCATTTACTTCGCCGCTTTCATGGAAGCGCCATTCGAAGAAAAGAAACTGTCCGAAGCCGCTGCGCTCGATGCGCTTCAAAAATTGTTTAGGAATAATAGCGTCAGTGTCGACATTGACCCGGTCGACCGGGGCGACGATGCCTGTAAGTTGTTTAAACGGTTCCATACCTAGAATACCCCTCTCTCACGTTCAATTAGTTCAACACTTCGGTTTTGATTTCCCAATCGCGCACGTCTGTGAAGCGTCCGTTAACAGCTGCAGCGACAGCCATAGCTGGCGATACAAGATGCGTACGTCCGCCGCGGCCTTGACGACCCTCGAAGTTACGGTTGGAAGTCGATGCGCAGCGTTGGCCTGGTTTCAATACGTCCGGATTCATCGCCAGACACATCGAGCAGCCAGCATCACGCCATTCGAAGCCCGCTTCTGTGAAGATTTTGTCGAGGCCTTCCTTCTCCGCTTGAATCTTAACGCGGCCGGAGCCCGGTACGACGATTGCCGTTACTTTCTCGCTTACTTTGTAGCCGCGAGCGATCTCTGCCGCAGCGCGCAAGTCTTCGATACGGCCGTTCGTGCAAGAGCCGATGAACACATAATCGATTTCGATTTCCGTCATAGGCGTGCCTGGTTTCAAATCCATATACTCAAGCGCAGCTTCTGCAGCTTTGCGCTCATTCTCAGTAGGAAGGTCAGCAGGGAATGGTACTTTTGCCGTAATGTTAGTACCCATACCCGGGCTCGTTCCCCAAGTTACTTGCGGGATCAAAGCGTCAACGTCAAAGTGCACAACCGTGTCGTATTCAGCGCCTTCATCCGTCGTCAGTTGTTTCCAAGCCTCTACTGCTTCTTCATAGTTCGCTGGCGCGTATTCGCGGCCGCGAAGGTAGTTGAACGTCGTTTCGTCCGGTGCGATCAGACCTGCGCGAGCGCCGGCTTCGATCGACATGTTGCAGACCGTCATACGTTCTTCCATTGTCAGGCTAGTGATCGCTTCACCCGTATACTCGATTACATAACCTGTTGCGAAGTCCGTGCCGCCTTGAGCGATTACGCCGAGGATCAGGTCTTTCGCCGTTACGCCAGGCTTGCGCTTGCCGTTGAAGCGAATTTCCATCGTCTTCGCTTTCGATTGCTGCAAGCATTGCGTTGCAAGAACGTGCTCAACCTCGCTCGTTCCGATACCGAATGCAAGTGCGCCGAATGCGCCGTGCGTCGAAGTGTGGCTGTCGCCGCACACGATTGTTTTACCCGGATGCGTCAAGCCAAGCTCAGGTCCCATAACGTGAACGACGCCTTGATCGATGCTGTCAAGATCGAACAGCTTAACGCCGAAGTCTTTACAGTTCTGCGTCAGCGTATCGATCTGCTGCTTCGAGATCGGATCGCTAATATTGAACCGGTCTTTGGTAGGTACGTTGTGATCCATCGTTGCGAATGTCAGGTCAGGACGGCGCACTTTGCGGCCCGAAAGGCGAAGGCCTTCGAACGCTTGCGGCGAAGTAACCTCGTGCACAAGCTGCAAGTCGATATAAATTACGCTCGGCTTGCCTGTTTCTTGATGAATGACGTGATTATCCCAGATCTTCTCAAACATTGTCTTTTTCGTCATTATGCTCACCCCATCATTTACTTGAATCTTTCTGCTCTGTTAACTGAACCTATCATAGCATTTCTTTCTTCATTGAACCAAGATATAATATCTATAACGTCTATAGGTAATAACTATAATGGAAATAATGTTTACAACTTTTACAATTGAAATGAGGAAATGAACATGGAGCTTAGACAATTGCAATATGTCATTCAAATTGCTATTGAAAAAAACTTCTCGAGAGCGGCCGAGAAGCTGCATATCGCGCAGCCTTCTCTCAGCCAACAGCTATCCAAGCTGGAGCAAGAAATCGGCGTATTATTGTTTCGCCGTACGACGAACTCCGTTGAACTCACGCAAGCAGGACAAGTGTTCGTTGATAAATCGCAATCGATACTTGATGCCGTCGAGCAATTGAAGCAAGAGATGGACGACATGGCTCAGATGCGCCGCGGCCGCCTCGTCGTTGGCACGCTCCCGATAACCGGCTCTCATATACTGCCGCTCGTCCTCCCCGTATTCGGCGCTCAATATCCGCAGATCGAGGTTGTGCTTGTCGAGGATACGACGTCAAAGCTTGAACAATTAACCGCAAGCGGAGGTACCGACTTAAGTCTGCTTTCGCTGCCGCTGATCGATGCGTCGCTGTCCTGGGAGCCATTTTTAGAGGAAGAAATAGGTCTGGCCGTGCCCCCTCATCATCAGCTTGCGAACCGACAGGAGCCGATCGACATTAGCGAATTGCAGGAAGAGCCGTTCATCGTCCTCAAGCGCGGACAGGGCTTCCGTCAAATAACGGTAGAGCTATGCGAACAATCCGGCTTCACGCCTCGCATCGTATTCGAGAGCAGCAATATGGAGACGATCCAGTCGCTCGTAGCAGGCGGCATGGGCATAGCCTTCGTTCCGCAGATGCTTACACGGCCCAAAGGCTCGGAGTTCGCTCCCGCCTACCTCTCATTCACGACAAAGCCGACCCGTACCCTTGTTATAGCGAGCCGCAAAGGCCGTTATTTGTCCAAAGCTGCTGAAGCCTTTATCCGAACCTTAAATAAGACATTAACCAATTACCGATAATTATTCATTGTAGAGAGCAGGTCTGCGATCCTCAAATACGGGGATTTTATTTCTTACCGTATCGACTAACGACAAGTCGATGTCGGCATACAGAATCGTTTCTTCCTCGCCCGCTTCGGCGATCGTCTCGCCCCATGGATCAAGCACCATCGAATGACCGAAGAAGCTGGTATCTCCGCTCTTGCCCATCCGATTGCAGGCAATGACGAACATTTGGTTCTCGATTGCGCGCGCGGTCAGCAGCGTGCGCCAATGATGCAGGCGCGGATGCGGCCATTCCGCTGGAACGAACAGCAGCTTCGCGCCTTGCAGCGCTAGCTTCCGCGCAAGCTCCGGGAACCGAATGTCGTAGCAGATCATCATACCGGCTTGCTCGCCCTCGATGGTGAGCGATCCCGGCTTGTCTCCTGCCTGCAAATACTTCTCTTCGTCCATAAGACGGAACAGATGGATTTTGGAATAATCCCCTGCTGCGCTGCCTTCACGATCGAAGGCGTACGTAGTGTTATAGACGCCGTCCGATTTCGCCTCTGCGATCGAACCGCCAACAATATGAACCTGATGCTCTTTTGCGAAGCTTGAGAGCATGGCTTTCGTGCGCTCCCCGTTTTTGTCCGCAAGACTTTCGATTTCAGTAAGCGCGTAACCGGTATTCCACATTTCCGGGAACACGATTACATCAGGTTTCTTTGCCCCGGAAACAGCCTCCTCCAGCATTTCCTTCAACCTGCCAAAGTTTGCCTCCGGATTTCCCGCTTCTATATTCATTTGCAGCAAAGCAAGCCGCAGCGCCGTTGTCATATCCGCTTCCTCCAGTTACATCATTATTTTCCCTAATGATACCCTCTCATGGTTCAGTGTCAAGATGGGAACGTTATGGATACAGTCCTAACTACTATGCACTCAACAAAGGAGAATTGCCCATGTGGCTCAAACGAGCAACGATCATGCTAATCGCATGTTTCGCAATGATGATGGCAGGCCAATCCGCATCCGCGTATGTATCTAACCCTGCTGAGAGCAACAACGAAACGTTGTCCGAGATCGAACAGAAGCCTGTTCAAGTATTTGATGTCGCTGCCGGCAAAGTCGTCAAGACGATAGCTAACGATGCCAGCTTTCAGAAGATGGCTGCTGATTGGGTTGGCTCCATTACCGACCTTGCTCCCCAACTGTCGGCTGATGAGAGCTGCGGCTATGTATACCGAGTACCGCTAACGAAACCCGTCACGATTAAAGTTAAGGAGATTTCGGTATCGACAGCCGATCTTTTCTTATTTTATTGCAAAGACAAGCCGCCGCTTCTGCTCGCATTTGACGAGAACCGCAAGCCGTTCTTATTTTTAGTCAAAGCCGATATTAAGCCTTTTATTCAAAAAGTAGGAATCCCGGCTCTCCCGTAAGGCTTATATCGCATCTAATCGAACAGGCTCGAAGCGACCGCTTCGGCCTGTTTTTTGCTTCTCTTCATGATCCATTCATGCTACATTATTAAAATATATGAAGTATTAATCAGGTGGAGTGAATCGAATGGAAACAAATATCGGGCAACAACGTATTGAGCCTGCGGAACGCATGAAAGTGCTTCCGACGCAATTTTTCGCCAAGCTGGTTGGCAAGGCGAACGCGCAAGCCGCCAAAGGTCATGATGTAATCAACTTGGGACAAGGCAATCCGGACCAGCCGACCCCTTCCCATATCGTAGCGAAGCTGCAAGAGTCAGCCGCGAACCCTCTTTATCATAAATATCCTCCTTTCAGCGGCTACGCCTTTCTAAAGGAAGCTGTCGCCAAGCGATATAAGGAGGATTACGACGTCGATGTTGATCCAGCCACTGAGGTTGCCATTCTATTCGGCGGCAAGACCGGACTAGTGGAAATTAGCCAATGTCTGCTTAATCCAGGCGATGTATGCCTTGTACCGGACCCCGGTTATCCGGATTATTGGTCTGGCGTTGCGCTCGCCGGCGCCGAAATGTCGTTTATGCCGTTAACGGCGAATAACGACTACTTGCCGGATTACAGCGCGATAACACCGGATATCGCGAGGCGTGCGAAGCTGATGTTCATGAACTACCCGAACAACCCGACAGGCGCAGTTGCAACCAGCGAATTCTATACGGAGACGGTGAAGTTCGCCGCAGAGCAAGGAATCGTAGTCGCAAGCGACTTCGCGTACGGGGCAATCGGATTCGACGGCAAGAAACCGATCAGTTTCTTGCAGACGCCTGGCGCCAAGGAAGTCGGCGTAGAGTTCTATACGTTGTCCAAGACGTATAATATGGCAGGCTGGCGCGTAGGTTTTGCAATCGGGAATGCGCAGATCGTATCGCTGATCAACTTGATTCAGGATCATTATTATTGCAGCCTGTTCGGCGGCATCCAAGAGGCGGCTGCGCTGGCGCTTACCGGTCCGCAAGACTGCGTAGTCGAACTGACCGCTAGATATGAGAGCCGCCGTGAAGCGCTGTTCTCTGCGCTTGAGCAGATCGGCTGGAAGGCCCCTCGTCCCGGCGGCTCGTTCTTCTGCTGGCTGCCTGTGCCTGAAGGACATACGTCGCAGTCCTTCGCCGACCTTGTCCTTCAGGAAGCAGACGTTGTCGTCGCGCCGGGCATCGGCTTCGGCGAGCATGGCGAGGGCTTCGTGCGCCTCGGATTGCTGACAAGCGAAGAACGGCTTCAGGAGGCTGTCTTCCGCATAGGTAAGTTAGGCCTGTTCTAAGCTCCGCTAATTGCCTGGCATGCCGTTTGCCTTGCTTTACAGCGCGCCGCGAAACATGATATGCTAAGTGCAATTGAACACGAAACGTGATGACGGGACCAGTAAGCGAGATCAGGTCGTGAACAGAGAGTAAATTCCGCCGGGCTGTAAGAATTTACCTCGACCCCTTGCCGAACCTACCTCCGAGCGGCCGGCGTTTGCCGGACAGCGCCTACTGTTACAAGGCTTAAGCTGGATGCGCCGACGAAGACGGCCGTCAACAAAGGTGGTACCGCGGAAGTTTAGACTTTCGTCCTTTATGGACGGAGGTCTTTTTTGTTTTTGTTCAACTATAGGACGACAACCGTTTACGCTTGTTGAGTCATGAATCATAATCGGGGAAGTGATTTTATTATGTCCGAACGAATTGTTGTTAAGATCGGCAGCAGCTCTCTCACGTCCGAGGAAGGCGGCTTGAACAACGAGCGGATCCATTATTTTGCCTCGGAGCTTGCCGCTCTGCATGCGAGCGGTCACAGCGTTATGCTCGTTACGTCGGGAGCTGTTGCGGCCGGATTCCGTCAGATCGGATACCCATCAAGACCGAAGGCCGTTCATGAGAAGCAGGCGGCTGCGGCCGTCGGCCAAGCGCTGCTTATGCAGGCTTATCAAGAAGCTTTCAGCAAGTACGGTATGGTAGCTGCTCAAATCTTGCTTACTCGCGCCGATTTCTCCAATCGCAGGCGCATTCAGAACGCGCTGATGACGCTTGAAGAATTGCTGCATAAGCGAATTATTCCAATCATCAATGAAAACGATACGGTAGCTACAGATGAGCTGGTGCCCAAGTTCGGCGATAATGACAATCTGTCTGCTCTTGTGGCAGCTATGGCGAAAGCCTCCAAGCTGATCATTATTACGGACATGGACGGCTTGTATACCGAGGATCCTCGCAAAAACCCGCAAGCGGTCAAGATTGAGCGCGTCGAACAAATATCCGAGGACATTATGAAGCTTGCCGGCGGAGCAGGTTCGTCGGTTGGCACAGGCGGCATGCGCTCCAAGATTGAAGCAGCCCGCATTGCCATGCGCGGCGGCGTCCCTGCCTTCATCGGCAAGGTGCAGCAGGAAGGCGATCTTGCGTTAGCCGTTGGCGGCAACGGACGAGGTACGTACTTCGATACGAAGCTGCATAGTCTTCCAATGAAGAAGCAGTGGCTTGGCTTTCATTCGATGCCGCAAGGCCGGATCACGGTTGATGACGGCGCCGTTACCGCGCTGATCAAGGGCGGCAAGAGCCTCCTTCCTGCCGGGATAACGGCAATTGAAGGCGAGTTTCACTCCGGAGACGTGGTAGAGGTTGTCACGCCACAAGGCGAGACGATCGGACGCGGAGTCATTAATTATGAAGCTTGGCAAATCCAAGCGGTCGTCGGGTTGTCGACCGAGGAAGTAAAGCGCCGGGTTGATGTCGGAAGAATCGAAGTCATACATCGCGATGAATGGATTACGTTATAACCATAACGATTCATAAGGGAGGCACATTGAAATGTTAAGTGAAGTGAGACAGAAAGCTACGCTTGCGCAGACAGCCGCAAGCACGATGAATAATTTATCAACCGAGCAGAAGAATGAAGCGCTAGCGCGTATGGCCGATCGGTTAATCGCCGAGAGCGAAGCCATCATTGCGGCGAATGGACTTGATCTGCAGCGCGGACGGGATCAAGGCACCAGCCCTTCCCTGCTCGACCGACTAGCATTGAATGAGGCCCGCGTAGAAGCGATTGCGGAAGGACTTCGTCAGATTGTCGCTCTTCCTGATCCTGTAGGCGAATTGCTTGAGCAATTCGATCGTCCGAACGGCCTGCGCGTCGAGAAGCGCCGTGTACCGCTTGGCGTCATCGGCATGATCTATGAAGCGCGTCCTAACGTAACCGTTGATGCAACTGGCTTATGCCTCAAGACTGGCAATAGCGTCGTCTTGAGAGGCGGCTCTGCGGCCATCGAATCGAACCGCAAAATCGTGGAGGTGCTGCGCAGCGCGCTTTCCGAGACGGCTCTGCCTGCAGACGCCATCCAGCTCATCGAAGACTCTGACCGCGCTTCCGTCAATGAAATGCTGAAGCTTAACGGTCTCTTAGACGTCGTTATTCCGCGCGGCGGCGCTTCTCTTATCCGTAATGTCGTCGAAAACGCGACAGTTCCGGTCATCGAGACGGGCGCAGGCATTTGTCATACGTTTGTCGACGATAGCGCAATCTATCAAATGGCGGCTGACATTGCATTCAACGCGAAGGTTCAACGTCCTTCGGTCTGCAACTCCATGGAGACGCTACTCGTCCATGAAGCATTCGCCGAGCGCCATCTTGCGCAGCTTGCTGAAATTTTCGTTGAAGCGAATGTTGAGCTTCGCGGCTGCAGCCGTGTCGCCGAGCTTCTGAGCGGCGTTCAAGTTAAGCCTGCTACGGATGAGGATTACGCAACGGAATATAATGATTACATTATGAATGTCCGCGTTGTCGCTAATTTGGATGAAGCGCTCGAGCATATTCGCAAGTACGGAACGAAGCATTCGGAATGCATCGTTACGGAGAACGCGGAGAATGCCGAACGTTTTATTCAAGAAATAGATGCGGCAGCCGTTTATCATAACGCCTCCACCCGCTTCACCGACGGCTTCGAATTCGGCTTTGGAGCGGAGATCGGCATTAGTACGCAGAAGCTTCACGCACGCGGTCCAATGGGACTGCCTGCGCTAACATCAACGAAATACCGCATATACGGCAACGGTCAAATTCGCGGTTAATCATAATCAATATTTAGTTTGGAGGAGAATCTCATGACGCAATTAACGCAAACCGGCATTGCATCGCTGCAGCTCTGCTTCTATGGCGCCGGCTCCATGGCCGAAGCAATCGCACGGGGAATCATTAATGAAGAACTACTTGCCGCAGGACAGATCTCAATGCTTAATCGTCAAAATCAAGAGAGACTGACGGAGCTTCATACCCAATACGGCGTTCAGACGATCCTTCAAGGAGCAAGCAATGATGCTTATATCCAGCAAGCGGATATTATCTTCCTTGCCATGAAGCCGAAGGATGCCGCGGAAGCCATTAAAGGAATGAAGTCGCTCGTATCGACGAATCAGCTTATTATTTCGGTCATTGCTGGACTATCGATCGCATCGATCGAACAGCTGCTTGGCGCACCCGTGCCGATTGTTCGCGCGATGCCGAATACGTCCAGTACGATTGGACTTGGCGCTACGGGTATCAGCTATTCGGAGCATGTTACGGAGCAGCAGCGACAACTGACAGAGGCGATCTTCAAGTCGGTAGGCATTACGGCGACGGTTGAAGAACCGCTTCAATCCGCTATTACCGGCGTATCCGGCAGCGGCCCGGCATATGTGTACTACTTCATGGAAGCAATGATGAAGGCGGCTGGCGAGCTTGGTCTTGACGCCGGCGCAGCGAAGGAGCTTGTCGTGCAAACGGTACTCGGCGCGGCGCAAATGGTTCGCGAGACCGGCGAAGAGCCGGCCGAGCTTCGTCGCAAAGTAACGTCTCCGAACGGAACGACACAAGCTGCCATTGAGAAAATGGCAGAATTCCAGCTCACGGAAACGATCATTAAAGGCATGCACCGCTCCGCTGAGCGTGCAGGCGAGTTAGGCGCAGCTATCGAGAGGAGCATTAACGAATGAGCGGAGTTTGTATAGCGACGTATCGTTCCTATGACGACAAAGCTGATTTTAACAAAAAAGCGCTCTCGATCGCGATAGGTTTAACGGTTGGCAGTTGGACGGAGCTTCCCGAAGCGAAGAAAGCAGAGATGGAGAAGCATCTCGGCAAAGTGTTGTCGATCGACGTGCATGAGCCGGCTAATGCCGCGCCCGGCGAGCGATATGCCGATATTCGTATCGCATATCCCGATCTTAACTTCAGCCGCGACATCCCTGCCCTGCTCGTCACCGTATTCGGCAAGCTGTCCATGGACGGCCGCATAAAGCTGCTTGATCTCGACGTATCGGACGAGTTCGCGTCCGTGTTCCCTGGTCCGAAGTTCGGCTTGAACGGCGTTCGTGATCTGCTTGGCGTTCATGACCGTCCGCTGCTTATGAGTATTTTCAAGTCCGTTGTCGGCCATGATCTCGCTAACCTGCAGGATCAATTCTACAAGCAAGCGCTTGGCGGCGTCGATCTGATTAAGGACGATGAAATATTGTTCGAGAATCCGCTTACTCCGCTGGAGAAACGCGTCGAAGTGTGCATGGAAGCCGCGCGCAAAGCCGAGCAGGAAACGGGTCAGAAGCTGCTCTACGCGGTCAATCTGACAGGTCCAACCTCGCAGCTTGCTGCTAATGCTCGCAAAGCGATTGCGGCTGGAGCGAATGCCCTGCTGTTCAATGTGCTGTCGTATGGCTATGACGTGCTGCATGAGCTAAGCAGTGATCCAGCGATAAATGTTCCGATCGCATCGCATCCGGCACTGGCCGGCGCTATGTATCCTTCGCCTCATTACGGCATTAGCGCTTCCTTGCTGCTTGGCAAGCTGATGAGACTTGCCGGCGCCGATCTTGCGCTCTTCCCTTCCCCGTACGGTTCCGTCGTCATGCCGAAGGAAGAGAATATGGCCGTTAAGGTAGCTCTGCTGCAGCCGCTGCATCAATTGCGGGCAAGCTTCCCTGTTCCATCGGCAGGCATTCATCCTGGACTTGTGCCGCTCATCTTGAAGGACTTCGGCACCGATGTCGTCGTGAACGCCGGAGGAGGCATTCACGGTCATCCGATGGGTACGGCAGCCGGCGGACAAGCGTTCTGTATGGCGATTACGGCAACGTTGAACGGCGTTCCGCTTCGCGAAGCTGCGCTGCAGGAAGGCAACGAGCCGCTGAAGGCGGCAATTGACGTTTGGGGGATTAAGGAATAATGACAGCTAAGAAACGCATCGTATTTTGTGATTTTGACGGAACCATTACGGTAAACGACAACATCGTTGCCATCATCAATCACTTCAATCCGCCGGGCTGGAAGGAGATTGCGGAGAAGACGCTCGCACAGGAGCTGTCCATTATGGATGGCGTCGGTCAAATGTTCCGTCTCCTTCCTGCTTCGCTAGAACGAGATGTCGTTGAGTTCGGCATCACGAATGCCGCTATACGCGAGGGCTTCGCTGAGTTTCTAGCGTACTGCAAGGATGAGCAGATCGAATTCTACGTAACAAGCGGCGGCATCGATTTCTTCATCTATCCGATTTTGTCGCAGTTCGGCATACCGGAGGATCATATCTATTGCAATGGAAGCGACTTCTCCGGTGACCAAATCGAGATTACGTGGCCGAATCCTTGCGATCATGAATGCAGCAATAACTGCGGCATGTGCAAGACGACGATTATGCGCCGTTTTCCCGCTGATGAATATGAGAGAATCATTATTGGCGATAGCGTAACCGATTTTGAAGGTGCGAAGCTAGCTGACACCGTCTACTCCCGCTCCTATCTGACAACGAAATGCAGAGAGCTTGGAATCGCACATACCGAATACGAGACCTTCCATGACATTATAGCTAGCATGAAGTCCGAGAGGAGTCACACCTAGTATGAGCTTTGATCGAATTGCATTAGAAGATAAGCAGAAGGCGTTCGCTGATCTGCGCGATGTAAAAGAGCTTTTCTCCTCACGCGGCTGGTTCCCGGGCACAAGCGGTAATTTGTCTGTGCGCGTCGGCGATTACAGCCCTGAGCAATTCCAGTTTGCCATTACGGCAAGCGGCAAGGACAAGACCGTTCACACGCCCGAGGATTATTTGTTCGTCGACCAAAACGGCAAGCCTTGCGAGGCAACCCGTCTTAAGCCGTCGGCCGAAACGTTAATCCATTGCGAGATTTACCGTCTTACGGGCGCTGGAGCTATTTTTCACATTCATTCCGTATTCAACAGCATCGTTTCTGAATATTTCTGGGATCGCAAGGCTGTGCCCGTAGATGGCGTTGAGCTGATTAAAGGACTTAATATATGGGAGGAAGAAGCCCATATCGATATACCGATCGTATCGAACTTCGCTAACATACCATCGATTATCCCTGAAGTAACGGATCGGCTTGATAGCCGAATTCCAGGCATTCTGCTTCGCAAGCATGGCATCTATGCTTGGGGCGCTAACGCGTTCGAGGCGAAACGCCACATCGAAGCGTTCGAATTTCTATTCGAATACGTCTATCGGTGGGAGCTTCTGAACAAACGCTAATCCGTAATCAAAAGAACCAGTCAGCCTGCTATAGGTCGACTGGTTTCTTCGTATATATAGGGATTGACTTGACTTTGACGCAGCGTCAAGGTCCATCATGGTATAAAGCAGGACAGGAGGAAAACAGGTGAAAGTACATGAAGCAGCAAGAAGCTTAGGCGTGACACCTCGAACGTTGCGATTTTATGAGGAGAAAGGGCTTGTTCACCCCTACAAAGAACCGCACAGCGGTTACCGCGCTTATTCGGATATCGATATGACGAAGCTTCGCTGGGTCGTCTCGCTGAGAGAGCTTGGAATGCCCCTCACCGTCATCAAGAATGCGCTTCAAGCTATCGATCGGCCCTTAGATTTCATTCGTATAGTAGATCAGGCAAGAGCTCTGCTTTACGAAGATTGGGTCGCGGCGACGCAATCGCTTCAAGCATTAGACCAGACGATCCGGTCATGGCAGCAGTTGGGCGAAACACAGCTTGCCGATGCCGAAGCAGCGGCATTGCGCATGAAACAAAATCGGATGATCCGCGAATCATGGTCTGATCAGTGGAACTATAATGAGATGGCCGTCCGATACGGCATTGAAGCACCGCTAGCTGCACTGGAAGGCCTCATTACGGCTGAACAATATGAGCACGCACTAATTCGCACCCTTGAATGGATTGACCCTAAGGAGGGCGATAGAGGCCTTGAGCTTGGCGGCGGATCGGGAAATCTATCAGTCATGCTGGCTAGTGCTGGAGCAAGTCTCACCGTCGTGGAGCAATCTGCGGCAATGATCGACCTGCTACATGCTCGAATACCGCATGCCTCGATTAAGCAAGGCAATATGCTAGCATTGCCGCTTGCCGAATCCAACTTTTCATTCATCGGCTGCAGCTTCGCATTCCGCCACCTCAGCTCGTCTCAGCAATTACTCGCGCTCGAGGAGATGAATCGCGTGCTGCTCCCAGGCGGTCGAATCATCATTACCGATATTATGCAGACCGCGAATTCCGAAGAAGCAACCGATACGCCAGTCCAGCCTCTTCCTCTGCAACACTGGCTCACTGGACGCGGATACTCCGTTGTTGCCGAAGAGCTCCACTCGTCTGTTTACCTGCTCTATGCCCTTCGAATGAACAAAAACCGTCAGGAAAGTTAATCCTGACGGTCCTATGAAATCAGCTTCGTATATTAACATGAATTTCTCCCGTTAATTTCTCGTTATTTTGAATTATCGAGTTATCTGCCCAGTAATAACAGCAGTTTTTCCAGTTAAACCCCGTTAGAGTGCATACGACCTCGAAAATAACAGGAGTTTTTCATGCTAATTAGTCCAGAACTTCTAGTTTCGACCGCCGCCGCGGAACTTCTGGGAATGCGCGCGCGCTTCGTCTACGTTCGTAACCCGATTGCGTCCCCATTCGAACAGAATCCGGTCGATATATTTGAGACTTAGCTTGCCCGCGAACACGGCTTCCTTCAAGGCGAGTAGAATAAGCTCCTCCGAGTAACGGTCTTGATCAAGCCAGACGTTAATCGTTTCGCATTCGAACGGCGACAGCAGACGGCCGAATTCCTGCTCGAACACATGGAACATTTCGCCGGCGCTTGTAACCGGTTCAGCTGTTGCTTTCATGAGCTGGCGCTCCGCCTTCTTCGTCTCCCGCTTGTGCTCGGCAGTCCAATCGGCTGCCTTCATCAGCCAGCCGCTCCAATTGTATCGCTCCGATTGCATGCCGGTAACGCTGTCGATATATTCGTCTATCGTCAAAAATTGATCCTTAATGAGCCTGTTCAGCATTTGCCCGATCGCTCTTGAGCCCGTGCCCATGCGGTTTGCAAGCTCCTCCGGCGTTGGAAAATCGTTCTGCTCTGCTTCTGCGAAAGCGATAAGCTGCAGCAGCAGCATCGCCTCTGAGTCGGATAACTCCAGCTCCCTATAACTGCGGAGCAGCATGGCTGACAAATAAACGCCGCCTTCTTGCAGCGCGGCAGCCATGCCATGCGAATAGGCTTTCCATATTTCGTTGCTCATCGTCTGCCGGCCCCCTTCTCCTTATGACGAATGTGCCGCCTTAACCAGCTCATAAGTATCTCTCGCGATAAGCAGCTCTTCATTTGTCGGTACAACCAAAACTTTAACACGCGAGCTGTCCTTCGATATTTCACGTACTTCCTTGCTGCGTACCGTGTTGCGCTCGTCATCGATCTCGATGCCAAGGAACGTAATGCCTTCGCACACGGCCTTTCTTACTGCCGAAGAGTTCTCGCCGACGCCTGCCGTGAAAACAAGCGTGTCGATACCGTTCATTGCCGCAGCGTAAGCGCCAATATATTTCTTCAACCGATACACATACATATCGAATGCCAGCTTGGCGTTTTTGTCGCCGTCCTCCATCGCCTCGGTAATCTCGCGCATGTCGCTGCTGATTCCTGATATGGCAATCATGCCGCTATGCTTATTAAGCATCGAGTTCACTTCATTCAGCGTAAGCTCTTCTTTGTTCATGACGAATGGAACGATTGCCGGATCGATATCGCCGCTGCGCGTGCCCATCATTAATCCTTCAAGCGGCGTCATCCCCATGCTCGTATCGAACGATTGACCATCCAATATAGCGGCACAACTAGCACCGTTACCGATATGGCAGGATACCATTTTCAAAGACGCAAGCGGCTTGCCCAGGTATGCGGCTGCTTGTCCGCTTACATACGAATGGGAGGTGCCGTGAAAGCCGTAACGACGAATCTTATGTCTGCGATACAACACTTTAGGAATAGGATATAAGTACGAAGTATTAGGCATCGTCTGATGGAACGCCGTATCGAATACGACGGCCTGCGGCACATGCGGCAGATTCGACTCGACAGCCGTGATCCCCATCATATGAGCCGGATTATGAAGCGGCGCCAAGTCGAATAACCTGCGAATCTCAAGCTTAACATCCTGGGTAACGAGAACCGAGCTCTTGAACACTTCGCCGCCGTGTACAATACGATGCCCGACCGCATCAATCTCGTTCATCCTGCCGATCACGCCATATTCTTTATTTGTCAGCATGTCGATGACCCGCTTAACCGCGGTTACGTGCTCTAGAATTTCACTTACGTCGCGAACCTCGGGCTTGCCCGCCGGCTCATGCGTCACAATCGAGGAATCCATTCCGATTCGCTCCACTCTGCCGCTCGCAAGCACAGACTCATCCCTCATATCGTACAACTGGTATTTTAACGACGAGCTTCCCGCATTAATGACAAGAACTTTCATTAGATTCGGTCTCCATCCTTATCGTATTTGAAAAACCCGACGCCCGACTTGGCGCCGAGATGACCCGCTCGCACCATCTTCTTGAGCACGATCGAAGGGCGATACTTCAGCTCGCCATATTCTCTGAACATCCGGTCTAGCGCAGCTAGCACCGAATCGAGACCGAACCGGTCAGCCATCTCGAATGGCCCATGCTGGAACGAATAGCCGATACGCATCGCGTTATCGATGTCTTCGGCGGAAGCGACGCCTTCTTCCAGAACATGCAGCGCTTCATTAATGAACAGGCAGATCAAGCGAGTCGTAACAAAACCCGGCGACTCGAATACCATGATGCCTTTTTTGTGAATGATCTCATCGACAAAATGTTTCGCTCTGGAGAATGTATGCTCGGATGTCTTCAAACCGCGCACAAGCTCAACGATATCGATCTTCGAGACCGGATAAATGAAGTGCATGCCGATCACGCGATCCGAATATTTCGTCACGCTGGCAAGTTCCGTTAAGCTTAGCGTAGACGTATTGCTTGCAAGAATCACGTCCGGGCCGCATATTTGGTCCAACTGCTCGAATATCGTTTTTTTGCTTTCCAAATCTTCCGTTATCGTCTCGATAACAAGCTCGCATTCCGAGAGCTTGTCATAATCTGTCGTTGTCTGCACGCGATTCATAATGAGCTTCCGCTCCGCCTGCGTGAGCGCCCATTTCTCAATTTGCTTATCGAGACTTAGGACGATCATTTCCATCCCATATGTCAAACGTTCTTGAGTACGCTCTACTACGATAACGTCCAAGCCATTGGCTGCAAGCATCTCTGTAATGCCTTGCCCCATCGTTCCCAGGCCGACGACACCAACTGTTTTAATCAACACTGCCCATTGCTCCTTTGTATCCGGTATACGAAGCTCCCTTATAACCGGAATGCACGTTTTGAACGCATATGTAGTTCATTCTTATTATAACGAATTTCAACAAAAATAGAAGGCGGACATGGAGCCCGCCTTCAAATTGTAAGATTTGTTCTGTTATCATGCAACATATTTCGTCAAGCTGCAACTAACAATTTACGGAATTCATCGCCGCTAAGCATTTCCTCTTTCAGCAGCGTCTGTAGCGAGCTGGTGAACACGCCGCGTCTCTGTTCAAGCATCGTTTTTGTCTCCGCCATCAGCTCATCCAATATCGTACGATTAATTCTTGCCCAAGCCTCGGGGGTCATCATCGAGGAATCTACGATCCCTTCCTCGGTCAGACCCGATTCCACTAACGTTTTCACGATATTCATCGCCTGCTCGAAGTCGCCTCGCGAGCCGGTGCTGCGCTCGCCATAGAACATTTCCTCGGCAGCCGCGCCGCCAAGCGCAATCATGATTTGACTGTTCAAGAACTGCGTTGTATACAAGTACCGATCCTGCTGCGGATTATGCCGCACATAACCAAGTGCTTGTCCGCGCGGCGACAGTGCGACCTGCGATACGCTGCCGGGGCGAGTAAGCTCTGCCATAATCGCATGTCCAAGCTCATGAAGCGCCACGCGCTCTCGCTCTTCTTTTGTCGCCTCACGGTCGGTCTTCTCGCCCATCATCACTTTATCAATCGCCATGGATAGATGACGCTCGATGATCGTTGCGCTTGATTCACGCATCGCATAGATAGCTGCTTCGTTCATCACACTTTCGATCTGCGCCCCGGAGAAGCCGAACGACTCGGCTGCGACCTTATCCAAATCTACGGAATCATCCATAGGTTTATTATTTGCGTGGATATTTAGAATATGCAGTCTGCCCTTCTTGTCGGGAAGCTCAACGCCGATATGACGGTCGAAACGCCCTGGGCGAAGCAAGGCCGAGTCAAGCATCTCCTTGCGGTTCGTTGCCGCAATTAACAAGATGCGCGGCGATTCGTTCGGATGGATACCATCCATCTCAGTCAGCAGCTGATTGAGCGTCTGATCATATTCACGATGTTGGCCGCCGTCACGCTTGCCGCCAATAACCTCGATTTCATCAATAAAAATAACCGCGCTTTTTTTGCCTGCTTTCTTTGCTTTCGTCCGTGCCTCGGAGAACAAATCGCGAATACGGCCAGCACCGACACCGACATACATTTCTACGAATTCACTGCCGGAAGCAGCCAAATAAATCGAATCCGTGTAGTGGGCAGCCGCTCTTGCGAGCAACGTCTTGCCTGTCCCCGGCGGACCTGCCAATAAAATGCCTTTCATCGGACGTATGCCGAGCTTCGCAATCTGTTCCTGCTTAACTAGAAAATCAAGGGATTCGATAAGCTCCTGCTTCGCTCGATCTTGACCGCCAATCTGCTCGAACATAAGCGGTGCCGATTTAGTGCCGGCACTGCGCTTCCGGCTTGATGCTGCGGTCATCCGTCCTTTACCTCTTGCCAGATATACAAGCGCAAATCCTAATACACCAAGCATCACGATCGGAACGACGTTCAAGCCAATATAAATAAAGAAAGCAATGAGTACCGGTACAACGCCGATTGCAATTTCCATCCCGTATTGACGTATATTACGCATTTTCCCACACTCCCATCTGTGCAGGCGTTCTTGGCAATACGATAAACTTAACCGCGTCGTCCGTTTTCAACGTAATGTAAATGTTATTGTCGTCCATCTCGGTTTCAGCATGAATCGCAGGGTTATCGCGTCCTGCTTCTTCAAGCGCCTTAGGAATATTCGAGTAAGCTTTATTTTCCATCGCTTCCGCTACTTCGAACAGCGCTTGATACCAATAGTCATCCAGCACCTTATTCGATTCGTTAAGAACATCCAGCTTGAATTCACGGCTGCCTATGGCGCCTTTACCATTATGATTAATCGATTGATAGATCTCGCGCAGATTCGCATCTTGCGATAACGTGACATCAATCGTTACTTGATCCTTGCTCATCTTCGGCTTTGCCGAACTCACAATTCCCGGCACGTCTGCAATCGCATCCTCAAGAGGCGCGGCAACAGCGACTTGATTATATAACGTCCATCCGCCGAACAATACAGCAACGGATATAGCGGCTGTAACAACGACCGGTACGATGCTTATTTTTTTCATCTCTTTATCGCCTCCGATTTAATTGATAGATCATCCGTATATCAATCACGCTATACGAAATTATATCATATCTATCAGCAGATCGGTCGGTGTAAAAACAGGAAACGGAGCCTATTGAGGCTCCGTCTTCGCTGGCAGCTTATATTCGTTCAAAAAATCGCCGCTCGTAAATGAATAAAAATCGTAGTAGTAATGGGTCTCGTCTGCCTTAAGCGTATAAAAGATTTCCCATACCGGTTTGTCGCCAAGCAGCCCAGGCTGCATTCGCTTTACAACAGCTTCAGGCTTCGCGAGGTCGAACTTGGCCCGAATGGCCTTCTTCGCCTCTGCTTCGGATGCTTTCACGACAATCGGTTCTGGTTCTTGCGTCGATGTTTCTTCGTCAGTTTCTTCGTCTACAGGTCTCGGCAGCCATACGTAGATCTGTTCGCCATCCGCATTTTTACCGGAAACAAACCAACTTACTTGATCCCAAATATGCTTGCTTATTTGATCGACTTCCGTCAAGTCAGCCGCTTCTATCGCTTCGGCTTTCGCCTCCCTCTCATCCGACCAGCGAGGAGACTTGATATCCTTATAATAAATCGCAGTCGTCGTGATGATGATGAGCAGAACGGCGACGATGACAAAGATCCATCGCTGCGTAGTCATAATCGGCTGGCGTTTCTTCGTATCCGCACGCATTAGGCTTGCAGCAAACGCTCGAAGCTCGCTTGCGCTTCGAAGCGGATTTGTTCTTCATCCAGCAATGTACATTCACCATTTTGAACAACTTGACGTCCATCTACCCACACATGCTGCACATCGCGCCCCGAGCCGGAATAAACCAAATGCGATACGATATCTGTCAGCGGGTAGAACTGAGGCTGATCCAAATTAATCGCAATAAAGTCGGCTTTCATGCCTACACGCAAGACGCCAATCTGATCTTGCTGCCAGATCGAGCGGGCGCCATATACGGTTCCCATACGAAGCGCTTCAACCGCAGGGATTGCCGTCGGATCGCCAGACACTCCCTTGTGCAGAAGTGCGGCAAGTTTAATCTCTTGGAACAAGTCCAGGTTATTGTTGCTCGCTACGCTATCCGTCCCAAGCGATACGGTAACGCCAGCTTTAAGAAGATCAGTCACGCGGGCAACGCCGCTCGCCAGCTTCAAGTTGCTGACCGGGTTGTGGGATACCGCAACGCCGCGCGCGGCTAGCAGCTCGATCTCGGCATCGTTAAGATGTACGGCATGGGCTACAAGCGATGGACGGGAGAAAAAGCCGTGCTTGTCCAAATGCTCAACAGGACGTAAGGCGTAATCGCGAACGTTTTGCTCTACCTCGGCAATTGTCTCGGACATATGAGTATGAAGAGGCAGGTTATAGTCATGCGCCGCTTGAACGAATCGCTCTATATAATCAGGCGGACATGTATAGGGTGCATGAGGCGATATCATCGTCGTAATTCTACCGTCGGCTTTGCCATTCCAATCACGGGCAAAGGCTATCGCTTCTGCCAGCTTCGCGTCTTGCACTTCCTTCTCGCACAAGCCGATAACGCCGCGCGTCAAGCAGCCCCGAATACCAGATTGCTCAACCATCATAGCGACCTGATCCATCCGATCATACATATCGACGAATGCCGTCGTACCTGTCTTAAGCATCTCGACGATAGCGAGTGCGCTGCCCGCCTTCGTATCTTGATCGACATACTTCGCTTCCATCGGCCACATCTTCTCTTGCAGCCATACTTGCAAATTTTGATCGTCCGAATATCCGCGCAACAGCGTCATTGCCGCATGTCCGTGGGTGTTAATCAGTCCCGGCATAAAAGCCAGCTTGCTGCCGTCAATCTTGCGCGCATCGGCCGCAACGTCGACAGGCGCAACAGGCGCAGCTTCTCCTAAGTATGTAATACGGTCATTCGTTACGACCATATGTCCTTTAAACGTCATGCGGCTCTCATCCATCGTGATGAATAAGCCGTTCTCAATCCATAGTTGACTCATTAGCTGATTCTCCTTCTCCTGCTAAATAATAGGCCAAGCTAAGCAAATCACGCGTGAAATCGGCGTTGTGAATCCGAATATGCTCGGGAACGCGCAGAATGGCGGGCGCGAAGTTCAATATGCCTTCGATTCCGGCTTCCACGAATTGATTCGCGACGTTCTGCGCTTCGTGGGCAGGCACGGTAATGATACCGATTCGAATACTTTGCTGGACGATAATTCGCGGCAGTTCTTCCATCGGCAGTACCTGCAGGTTGTTAATGCTAATGCCGATTTTGCTCGGATGAGCGTCGAACACGGCCGTGATTTTCATATTGTCTTTGGAATACTTATTGTAATTGCATAAAGCATGTCCTAGATTACCGGCACCGGCGAGCGCTACGTTAATCGGTTGATCGACCTTCAGTATTTGTCTGATCTTCTCGATGAGATACAAAACGTCATAGCCGATCCCTTTGCGGCCGAACTCTCCGAAATAAGCGAGATCCTTGCGAATCTGAGCAGGATTAAGGTCGAGCTTAACGCCCAATTCCTGAGATGAAACGGTTTGAACTTCACGAGTATGCAGCTCGTTCAATACTTGAAGATAGATAGGCAGCCGTCTAACGACAGCTTCTGATATTTTCGTCTGCTTCAACCTTTCTCCTCCTCTGATATCGCTGGTTTTTGCTCATTCGAATCCTTCTTATCTGTTGCACTTACGCTGCTGCTTAGCCACTCTCGCATGCGCAGCACCATTTGCTCCGTATGCATCGTCTCGATCTTCGGTCCCGGTAAGGAATACAGGAAATGCTTGCCGTAATACGCATCGATGATCCGCGTATCGTAGATGATGACAATGCCTTTGTCTTGCGATGTTCGCACGAGCCGTCCGAATCCTTGCTTGAATCGGATGACGGCTTGCGGTATGGACAGCTTCATGAACGGATTTTGCTTCTGCCTGAGCAGCAGTTCTGACTTAGCCTCCGCAAGCGGATGGTTAGGCGGCTGGAACGGCAAGCGTACAATGGCGAGACAGATGAGCGCTTCCCCGGGAATGTCTACCCCTTCCCAGAAGCTGCTCGTCCCGAGCAGAACCGATTCGGGCTGCTGCCGGAAACGTCTCGTCAGCTTCGTCCGGTTGCCGCTGTCGATGCCTTGGCCGAGCACTTGTATGCCGGACTCAGACAAACGTTCCTTAAGCGGCTCATACACTTGCTTCAGCATCTTGTACGATGTGAATAATACAAGCATTCTTCCCTTCGTTTCCTTCGCCGATGCCGCCAATGATTCCGTCAACATATCTAAGTAGGCTTGATCCACATAGGAACCTTTCAATACCGGGAAGTTGCGCGGGATGACGACTAGCGCCTGCTCCCGATAATTGAACGGCGACGGCAATTGCACGGTCTTAAGCCGGCCTTGCTCCTCGTACCCTGTAAGTCCTAGCTGTTCGGCCGCGTATTGGAACGACTTCTGCACGGATAAGGTAGCCGAAGTCATGACAATGCTTTCTTTGACATCGAAGAAATATTTCTGAAGCTGCTCGCTCACATCTACCGGTGCTGCATACAAATGAACCGAACGATAACGATAGGCGCTGCTCGCCTCAATCCAGAATACGGACGCTACCTGCTCCAGCTTGATGAAAATATGCAATTCATCCTTTACGCGGGTCAAATCCCTTAAAGCACCGTTAAGATCCGTGATGGCAGCTTGAATCGTTGAATCATCCACACGATCTTTAATATCAATAACCATTTTGTCCAACGTTCGAATAATCCGATTAAGCTCCGTATGCACATTACCTTCAGTCGTAACGGCGTCGTCCCAACCGGCTGGCAGCTCGCCGATCTTCAAGCGGCAAACCGCTTGCCCGGCTTCGCCTGAAGCAAGCTCATTCGATACCGAGGTAAAGCTATAGAACATTTCGAACAGTTTATCCCAATGTTCTTTAATATCATTAAATATAGGGATGACCGTATCGATTGTCTCCAGCCAAGCTGATTGATGCGCATCATCCTCGTATTGCAGCTTAATTCTAAGAGCTGGAAGCAAGCCAGACCTGGCATCCTTATAGAGACGCTGTACGGCCTGATTAAAAGAGAAATAGCTGACCTGCATGCCAAGATGCTTGCCTGCGACCTCTTCCACATGATGCGCTTCATCTATAATAAGATGGCTGTATGTTGGAAGCAAACGATGATCCGCCTGGATATCGGTGAATAACATCGAATGATTAGTCACACATACATCTGCGATGTTCGATTCCTGCTTGGCGCGGTGATAATAACAACGTTTGAACCACGGACATGCCCGGTTAAGGCAGGAATCGGCATCGCTGGCTACGGTTGACCAGAAGTCAGCGCCTTTGTTGCCGAAATTCAGCTCCTCTTGATCGCCGGTCTCCGTTTCACCAAGCCAAACGACCATTTGTGCAGCTGTAATGACATCATCTATTGGCGATACAAGATCTTTCGTATTCACTTTGCCTTCGAATTTGCGCAAACATAAGTAATTGCCTCTCCCCTTGAAGATCGAAGCCTTGAAAGGAAATGGCAGCACGTCCTCCAGCAGCGGGATATCCCGTTGCCGAAGCTGCTCTTGCAAGTTAATCGTATGTGTGCTGACAACAATCTTTTTATTGTTGCGAATGCCGTAATACAAGGCCGGGATCAGATACCCTAACGACTTGCCTGTTCCCGTTCCCGCTTCAATAAGCAAATGCTGGTCGCTGTTTAAGGCATTGTACACTTCATGGAACATTTCCGTTTGCGCTTCGCGCTCCTCGTAATTTTCGAAGCGAGCTTCGAAACGCGCCTTCACATCCGCCAAATATTGTTCGAAAGACAATTCGCCGAGCGAGATATTGTCGCTCTCGGCTCGCGGCGGCTGTTCTTCTGTCCATTCTCTAACCTTAAGCGCAAATTGATTAAAGTAATCGTATTCTGCAGGCTCGAACACATTTCGAACTTCCATACGCTGCAGCGTCTCTGCTATAAACCAGCTTAAATCGCTTCCATCGTTAATTAGCGCAGATAGCCGCTGCAACGTAAGCAGCGGCAATTGGCGAAGCTTTTGAACAATTTCGATAAATAAGTTCGCAGTAGCGAGAGCATCGCTGTCCGCACGATGGTGGCTTTCATGCTCGATGCCGAACATTTCCGTTACAGCGCCAAGCTGATAAGTCGTAATGGAAGGATATAATATGCGAAGCAGTTCAATTGTATCGAGCCTGCGTCCGGCAAAGCCATGATAACCGCAACGATCAAGCGCTTGATTCAGAAAGCCTGCATCGAAACCAACATTATGCGCGACGAGCACAGCATCATCAAGCAAGGGTATGAGCTGTACGAGCACCTCCTGCAATTCCGGCGCATCTTCAACTACGGCATCGTCTATGCCGGTTAGTTGAGTAATAAAAGCCGGTATCGGTACAGTAGGCCGTACGAAAGTGCTGAACGTTTGTAATACTTCAAGCTCTTCCGAAACAAGGACCAGTCCGATTTGCAAAATATCGTCGGACTGGCTATGCCCGGTCGTCTCTAAATCCAGTACTGCAAATTTCATTCGTTCCCCGATCCTCTCACAAACAGCACAGCTCCGTGCTTCCAAAATATAACGATAATTGCAAAGGCGTTTGCTGACATGACTTCAAGTTGTTCAGCGGGTCGGTAAAGCTGGGATAAACTTGATGAGCCTTCATGAACAGCTTCTCCGCATGGGCAAGGTTCATATGAACCGCTTGAATGCATCCTAGCGCATTATAGCCTAAAGCAAGCCATTTAGGGAAGTCCGTTAAAGCAATCAATAATTGAAAATGCCGTTGGGCTTCGTTCCAGTTCTGCATATGCATATGGGTCATGGCCAGAAACAGACGAGCAAGGTTGCATTCCGGCGATTGCCCTACAGCGACTTGAAACTGCGCCGCGGCTTCAGGGAACATCAATAATTTATAATAACCTTGTCCCTTGGAAATAATAGGCGCAGCATCTTCTGGAATTTCTAGATCCGCTTTGTTGCAGACGGACGAAGCAGATGCTGTGTATACGGGAGATGCAGCTGGTTCCTGCTCAAGAGCTTTCACAGCTTCGCTGCCACCTGACTCTGTCATTGCGGGGGCGGACTTGCTTACAAGCTCGCCGTAGCTGTCCTTGAAATCAGACAGCTTTTCTTCAAATTCAAGCCATTGCTCGATGAACGAATCGCTCACCTTCTTAAGCTCGTTCATTTGCTGGTCGAACTGTCTTTTTTGCTGCTCGCATGCATCAGGATATTGCAGAATCATTTGGTCAAGCAGCTCATTCATTTCAGTAAACATATGCTGGAACATACCGCATCCCGCCTTCGCCAAAGAATTAAGGAGTGTGTTATGCTCATTTTTTGTTTTTACGACGCTTTTCATTCAGCATCCCAGCCGTTACATAAGCAAGGAATTAACTAAAGAACAAACGGACGCTTCACTGCAAATGTTACAAAATCGTTGAATGAAGCTCTTCCGTCAGGGAACGGAGCGGCTTGTTATCGGCATCTAATATCGTTACGATCGGCTTGTGCGCTTTCGCTTCTTCATTGCTCATGGATGCATAAGAAATTATTATGACTTGATCTCCGGGCTGTACTTGCCTTGCAGCTGCTCCATTTAAGCAAATGACGCCTGATCCGCGCTCGCCGACAATGACGTACGTTTCGAAGCGTGCCCCGTTATTGTTATTTACGATCTGCACTTTCTCATTTTCCCATATATCGGCTGCATCCATCAAATCCTCATCAATGGTGATGCTACCTACATAATTGAGGTTCGCTTCCGTAACCGTGGCCCGGTGAAGCTTTGATTTCATCATTGTTCTGAACATAGTCCTGTACCTCCGTTCTTTCCAATAAACAGTTATCAATTAATCTTGTCGTTCCGAATTTAACCGCCATCGCAAGCAGCAAAGGCTGCTTGACCTCAGACAACGATCCCGTTTGCGACAGTGTGTCAAGTCTTGGATAATGAAGCAGCTCCACGTAATCAATGACGGCTTCGCTTGATTTGATAATATGAAGCTTCACTTTAGCCAAGAGACGTTCAGCGTTCATGTCAGGCTCCAGGTACCATTCGCTAGCCAGTGCGAGTGCTTGCGACAGCACAACCGCTTGGCTGCGCTGCTCCGCGCTTAAATAAACGTTGCGCGAGCTTAATGCAAGTCCGTCTGGCTCACGCACAATGGGACAAGGGACAATTTCTACCGGTATGTCAAGGTCATTCACGATTTGTTCAATCACGGCTACTTGCTGCGCATCCTTCATGCCGAAGTAAGCGCGATCCGGCTGAACAAGATGGAACAGCTTGCTGACAACTAGTCCTACTCCGTCAAAATGTCCGGGACGCGATGCCCCGCATAGGCGATCCGTAACCTGGTCAACGATCAAACGAGTCAGCGGCTTCTCCGGATACATCTCGGCAACTGATGGCATAAATACAACATCTACGCCAACCGCTTCAGCCAATGCTAAGTCTCTTGCTTCATCCTTCGGATATCGGTCCAAATCTTCATTCGGACCGAATTGAAGCGGATTTACGAATATACTCAGTACCGTAATATCGTTATTTTCCTTCGATTGCCGCATCAGGCTTGCATGTCCTTCATGCAAATAACCCATGGTCGGCACGAAGCCGATGGTTGCACCTTCTTTTCGGAAGGTGGCTAATTGCTGCTTAAGGTCTGCTTTCGTTCGGCTAATGATCATGACAATCGCACCTCCGCAGCCGACTTCTCTGACTTCTCTGTCGGTTCATCACCAGAACCGTTGCCTCCGTATAGAGGCTGAACAGCCGACGTATGGCCCAGGAAAGCATGCTCCTCCGCTGGGAAGGCAGCTCCTTTAACATCTTGAACATAGGACTGAATGGCATCTCTAATCGTAGTGCCGATGTCGGCATACGTTTTAACGAATTTTTTGGGTGTATAAGGCGATGCGTATTGCAGCAGATCATGGTAGACAAGCACTTGTCCGTCACAGCCGCGTCCTGCCCCGATCCCAATCGTAGGAATTGTGAGCGCTTCGCTTATTGCTGCTGCGAGTGGTTCCGTCACAAGCTCCATTACGATGCTGAACGCGCCGGCTTGCTCCAAGGCTTTAGCGTCATTCATAAGACGTTCAGCTTCCTTGTCGAGCTTTCCTTGCACCTTGTAGCCGCCAAGCTGATGCACGGATTGTGGTGTAAGTCCGATATGACCCATCACCGGAATGCCGGCTTTCACCAAGGCTTCGACGTCTGCCGCAATCTCTGTTCCGCCCTCGAGCTTAAGGGCCTGCGCTCCGCCCTCCTGCATGATCCGCGCCGCGTTGCGAAGGGTCGACTCGCGTGACGCGCCGTAAGTCATGAACGGCATATCGGCAACGATGAACGTTTGCCCCGCTCCGCGAGCTACCGCCCTTGTATGATAAATGATGTCGTCGATCGTTACCGGTATTGTCGTCTCGTAGCCAAGTACGACATTTCCAAGCGAATCGCCGACCAATATAACGTCAATACCTGCTTCTTCGGCTAATTTCGCCGAAGGATAGTCGTAAGCGGTGAGCACGGAAATCGCATTGCGTTCCTGCTTCATTTTTTTCATCGATGTGATCGTCAGTCGTTTCCTCATCAGCTTCTCATCCCCTTCGAATGGTATAAGAACAGAACAAGTCTATTCTTATATTTTAAACACAAAAAAACCTTTTAGCCGCTGCTAAAAAGGTCCCCAAACTGAAAAGGAAACGATTTCTTATGGTGCTTCCTTCTGTCTCGGTCCTAGCGGCTCAGAGCAGAGTGTGCTTTTCCAACCATTTGCTTAAAACTTAAATTGTCGAACGATTGTCAGTGCAGCTTCCAAGGAATACCGCCTGATACCGCTATTTTAACAGACTTCTGTCTATTCGTAAACGGATGCGCGCAGCTTATGTCGGTTCGCCCATTTCAGCCGAAAAAATGGGAATGACATTGCCGTCCTCCAATTGAATGTTAATCGCGCCGGATGTATCAAGTCCTACTGGAATGCCTGTTATCGTGCCTTGCGGTGTCACCAAACTCGCTGGTTTGCCAAGCGATATCGAGAGTGCCTCCCATAACGTAATAATTGGGGCGAACCCTTGCTCTTGGTAAAGATCGTACAATTGCTCCCATTCTTGCATGAACTGAACGATAATATCGCTACGCGATAACGTATGTCCGGAAGCGATGCGCAGTGAGGTTGCCTTCTCGAGAAGTCCGTCAACATAATCGGATGGCTCCAGATTGACGCTAATGCCCACACCGGCAATTACATAACGAAGCCGTTCGTCTTCTGCTGCAGATTCCAATAAAATGCCGCTTATTTTCTTTCCTTCGATTAACAGGTCATTTGGCCATTTGATGCCTATCGACAGACCCGTTAGCCGTATCAGGCTTCTGCACAACGCTACGGCAGTAAGCAAAGTCAACTGCGGAGCAAAGTGAATCGGCACGGAGGGACGAAGCACCATGCTCATCCATATGCCTTTGCCTTTCGGCGATACCCAGCCTCTTCCCATGCGACCCCGACCGCTCGTCTGTTGTTCCGCAATGATAAGCGTCCCTTCCGGAGCGCCTTTCTCTGCCGCATCCCTAGCGACAATCTGCGTCGATTGAACGGTGTCGTGCATAAGAATGTGTCTACCGAAGCGGCTTGACGTCATACGGCTTGAGAGCAGATCGGAATCGAGCTTGTCCGGAATGCTCAACAATCGGTAGCCTAAACGTCGGGATGCCTCGAAGCTATAGCCCTCGGTCTCCAGCTTCTGAATCTGCTTCCATATCGCCGTACGGCTCACTTGCAGCTCCTGGCTCATCTTCTCTCCGGATACATATTGACCCGGCTCTCGCAAAAACATTTGCAACAGCTTATCGTTACTCATTGTTATTGTCCTCTTTATCCCATAGTTCGGCTTGCGCGAGCAGCTTCTCTCGTTCATTCGCTAGCTCGCAGCTAGCCACTTGTACAAGCAGACGATGCAGACATCGGCTCACCCAAGGTCCTGCCGGCTTCATAAGCCGTTGAGCGAGCATACGTCCATTCACATCCAGCTGCTTTAACGTTACGATTGGAAACGCATTTAATTGATCCTTCAACATCGCCAAATCGATTGCATCAGAACCTGATCCGGCTTCATGACGATGAAGGGCCGCTTCGACGAGAAGCCAATCCTCAGACATTTGTCTGCCTTCGCGAATGACGGTCTCTACCCACCACCGCTTAAGGGAAGGAAAGTTGAGAGCTCCTTCACTCCTCACACCAAGGGCGTTCTCATGCAACCGGATCAATCTTGTTATTCTCATTCTTCGAATATTCGATAGCTTCAGCAGTCGTAATGATTCATCAGCAGCTTCCGAAGAAATTGCACTCTCAATCAGCACGGCAGCCCACCTGCAATCCAAATCGTCAAGCAGGCTGATCCGTCCATATTTTTTACTGCTTCGTCTAGTGGATAAGGTACAATTTCGACTCAAACTTTGAAGCAGAGGCAGCTTGTCTTTCAACTTAAACAGCAAGCCGCTCGCATGCAGCCATGCGAGCGCTCTGCGCGGATCACTGCCGGCAAGCATCTTGTCGAGCTCGGCTTGAACGCGTTCCATTGCAATATGCTGCATAAGTTGGCTATGCTTCTTAAGCGCCCTCCAAGTGGAGACGGCCGGCTGAAAGCCATAGACGGCTATGAACCTGACAGCTCTCATCATTCGCAGCGCATCTTCCTGAAAGCGCGCATCGGCATCGCCAACACAGCGAATGTAACGCAGCTCGATGTCGTCAGCGCCGCTGTATGGATCGTATACGCTCCCGTCTTTCTTAAGCGCCATCGCATTGATCGTGAAGTCGCGGCGCAACAGATCGCCTTCCAGACTCGTTATGTACGCAACGCCAGAAGGCTTGCGATAATCCTCGTAAGCGGACTCCTGGCGATAGGTCGTCACTTCATAGGTCTCACCCTCATGAACGATCGTAATCGTTCCATGCTGGAGACCCGTCGGTATACATTTTGGAAACAAAGCCATAACCTGTTCAGGCCTCGCAGAGGTTGCAATATCGACGTCCTTGACAGGAAGTCCGATAACCGTATCTCTTACCGCGCCGCCTACAAACACCGCTTCATAACCGTTTTCCTCAAGCTTAGCGACAATTGGCACAGCAGCTTCGAGCAGCGTGGGCAAAGTAAGCTTCATACGTTATCCAGCCTCCGATACATGTGTCCATTTGCCGGCACTTTATTCTCCGCAGACGATCATTGGCATTTCTGCTTCGATTCCGAGTACGCGGTAATAAATTTGTTCATATTGAGCAGTAATCACATCGTTGCAGAACTCATGCGTCGCGCGGAAAATACATGCTTTTCTGAATTGCTCATGCAGCTTCTCGTCTTGCAGCAGACGAATCGCGTTTTCTGCCATGCTGTCCACATCGCCAATCGGGCTTAAGAAGCCCGTCTCTCCATGCGTAACAAGCTCAGGGATACCGCCTGCGTTAGAGCCGATCGTCGGCACGCCGCATGCCATCGCTTCAAGCGCAACAAGTCCGAAGCTCTCCTTCTCGGATGGCAGCAGCAGTACATCGGCAAGTGAAATAACTTGCGCAACGTCTTCCTGCTTGCCTAGAAAGACAACGCGATCCTCAAGTCCCATGTTTTTGATTTTGCATTGGATCTTGGTCAATTCCGGCCCTTCGCCTACAAGCATCAGCTTCGCAGGCATCTTCTCCGCCACCTTGGCGAATATATCGATAACGTCTCCGACCCGCTTCACGGGGCGGAAGTTGGAAATATGCATGAGCACTTTCTCGTGCGGCTTGACATAATCGGCACGCAGTGAAGCCGAATCGCGCGGATAATAAATCCGTTTGTCGACGAAGTTATACGTCAAGTCGATCGGCGTCATAATATCGAGCAGGTTTCTCGTTTCGTTAATCAAATCATTCGATACGGCGGTTACCGCATCGCTTTGATGAATGGCCAGACGGATCAAGTCCTTAAGCGATTCGTCTTGCGCCAGTACCGTAATATCCGTACCATGCAGCGTCGTCACTGTCTTCAAGCCATCGCCAATCATTTGCTTCGCCAAGTAAGCACATACCGCATGCGGAACGGCATAATGAACATGAAGCAGGTCTAGCTGCTGCATCTTCGCCACTTGAGCCATCTTGCTGGCAAGCGATAAATCATAGGGCGGGAAACGGAATACATAATAATCGTTAACTTCGACTTCATGGAAAAAAATATTTTTGTGAAAATGTCCCAATCGGAACGGAATGCTATGTGTTATAAAATGAATCTCATGGCCGCGTTCGGCAAGCAGTTTGCCGAGCTCTGTGGCAACAACACCTGATCCGCCAAGCGTAGGGTAGCAGGTAATGCCGATCTTCAGTTTCTTCGCCACTTTTGTCGCACCTCCTGTGCAAGCGTCTATCTGTTTAATGTATTCGACAAGAGCTGTACGATTTGTCTAAAATCCTAAAATAACGTTACAGCATGCGGGCGCTTGATCGCGAACCCTTCGGCATAGGCCCAGCCGCGGGCTTGTCCAAGCAAAGCATCTCTCGCTTCAACCCGTTCAACATAACTATTCGTCAGCGGGGTCGATACACGGTCCTCGCCCGCGGAAGCTTGACTGAATTGCGAGCGATAGGCAAGCATCGATTGACGCTTCACTTCATAATGTTCGCTTACATCCACGACAAGCGATACCTGCTCGACATCGTTTATATAATAATAAATGAATTGTTCGACTTGAACGGGCGGAAGCTCCGGCATATATCGACGAAGTTTGGCGTTGAATACCGCTTCCTCGATAAGCCGGCTGCAATTCACATGATCCGGATGGCGATCTACCCAATACGGCGCGAACACGATTCGAGGACGGAAATAACGAATTTCCGCAACAATACGCTCGATCTGCTCCTTCGTGCCTTCCAGTCCTCGGTCCGGCATGCCAAGATTCGTTCTTGCGGATAGACCAAGCACCGCAGAAGCTTCGGCAGCTTCTTGCTGCCTCAGCTCTACGGTGCCGTTAGAGGACATTTCCGCAAGAGTCAAATCACATACCCCTACACGTTGACCGGCACGCACGTGCTTCGCAATTGTGCCGCCCATCCCAATTTCCGCATCATCCGCATGAGCGCCGAATACGAGTATGTCCAATGACTCCGATTGCGCAGTCCTCACGTTCATTTTGTTTCCTCCGGCTTGTATTTATGTACAAGCTCTCTCCAAGCAAAGTCACCGCGTTCCAGCGCCTTTACGAGCAGCTCGGCTGTTGCGATATTCGTCGCTACCGGAATGCCTTGAACATCGCAAAGACGAAGCAAAGCGATAATGTCCGGCTCATGCGGCTGCGCCATTAACGGGTCGCGTAAGAAAATAATCAAATCCATTTCATTATCCGCAACGAGAGCGCCAATCTGCTGGTCGCCGCCAAGCGGACCCGATCTGAAGCGATGTATGTTAAGCTTCGTCTGCTCCATAATGCGAGTGCCGGTCGTACCGGTCGAATACAATTGATGAGGAACAAATACATGCTCATAAGCGATAACGAAATTAACCATTTCTTCCTTCTTGCGATCATGTGCGATAAATGCGATCTTTAACATGCCTTTCCCCTCTCCCGCTGCGCAAGCTCATTAATCCATAATATGTTCGAAGCCGTAGACCATCCCGCTGTAATTCATAACCTTCTTCACCGCGAGATTAACACCCGGCATATAACCGGCGCGGTCATATGAATCGTGGCGAATCTTGAGCGTTTGTCCATGACCGCCGAAGATAACCTCCTGCTGAGCGAATACGCCCGGCAGCCTGACACTATGTATGCGGAATCCGTTGTAATAGCCTCCGCGAGCCCCTTCAATCGTTTCCTCTTCCTTCGGGTTGCCTTGGCGAAGCTCTTGTCTCACCTGAGAGATCAGCTCGGCTGTCTTGATCGAAGTACCAGATGGTGCATCCAGCTTCTGGTCGCCGTGATATTCGATAATTTCGACATGCGGCATATATTTGGAAGCTTGTGCGGCGAACTTCATCATCAGTATAGCACCGATGGAGAAGTTAGGCGCGATCAAGCCGCCAATGCCTTTCTCCTTGCAAAGCTCGTCCAGCTCCACGATCTGCTCCGGCGTAAACCCCGTTGTTCCCATAATCGGACGAACTCCGTGAAGAATGGATTTCTTAGCATTGCTGTATGCCGCATGCGGCACCGTGAAGTCAACAAGAACATCTACCCCGGCGTTTGCCAGTGCTTCTTCTAGCGTTGCGCTTGCGGTTACGCCCGTTTCGCGAACGCCTGCGAAGATCCCTGCATCGACAGGACCGGCCGAAGGAGCGACGGCTGCGACGAGCTGCAGCGCCTCATCCTCCAGCACCATTTTCACAACTTCCCGACCCATTCTTCCGCTTGCGCCTACTACAGCCACTTTTATTTTCTCAGTCGTCATCGCAATCACCTATTCCTTTTTCGTTTCGTTCCGCCGTTCTTTAGCCGTTCCGACCGACGTTTGCGAATTACATCAGCGAACAAAGTCCGAGCAGACGAATGTTCGGGTTCAAGCCGTAACGCCTCGCGCGCGGAAGTAACTGCTTCATCCCATCTACCGAGTGAACCATATACGACACCTAATGTATAGAAGGCTTCGAAGCAGAGCGGATCCAGCCTCGTTGCTTCAATAAGCAGCTCTATCGCCTTATCAGGTTGATTCGGATCGTTCAATAGAAGCAGTTTCGCTTCAGTCAGAAGCAGCTTCGATTCTATCGTATGCAAGTGGAACCTGAATTCTGCATTGTCCGGTTCAAGCGTTAGCGCGCCATCCGCATAATGCTTCGCCTTGTTCCACTTGCCGCTGCGCGAGCAAGAAATCGCGCATTTATGATAATAACTCGCATTGTCCGGCTCTACCGCTATCGCTTGCTCAAACCAATATATCGCTTGCTCAAAATCGCTGTTAAGGATGAATTCATAAGCTTTCTTGATGCAGCCCTCTCCGTCCATCCGCCCATCCTCCTTGTACACAGGTTGATGGTACAGCATATGTAAGGAGCTTGTTTACAGTTCGGTCGTTTTCTTCGTCCACCGATTAGCATCGCGCGTCGCGAACTTGTGCATAACCTTATCATGAGCCTCGGTAAGGTCAATGCCTAGTGAATTAGCGAAGCAGGATAGCAGGAACAAAATGTCCCCGAGCTCCATTTCGACCGAGTTATCCGCCTCGTCCGCCTTCTTAGGCTTCTCGCCGTAGAAGTGATTGATTTCTCTAGCGAGCTCGCCTACCTCCTCAGACATTCTTGCCATAAGCGCAAGCGGACTGAAGTATCCTTCCTTGAATTGCGAAATATAAGCGTCAACTTCACCTTGTATATCCTTCAACGATTTATCTGACATCGTCTCTAATTCCTTTCTGACTAAGCTGCAACTTGGATTTGGCTTGTAGAAATGCCCATATCCATATACGTTTCTATGTTAACGTAAGTCGTTCATGAAAATCAATGTTTTTCGGTTATTGAATGACCGAGCGCAAATGATCTGCACGCTGCTAGGCACATTGTCGCTCACCAGCTGCCTTACGCTTCTTCCTGCGAAGGGCTCGTATGCCGGACAACAAAAAGAGGTCGTCTATTGCGTCGTCCAAAGGCAGGAAAACCGCCGTTTGAAACAAATTGTACGCAATATCGACCCTCGTGCGTTTATCGTCATTGACGAAGTGCATGATGTACTATGTGAAGGATTCAAGGAAGAATAGCTCTATTTCAATGGCTTGATTCCATACGGCGCGCGTTGATATTTGCGCCAACCCGAATAAGTTAGTACTGCGCAAATAATGGTCCCTAGAAACAGCGCCCAACTAATAGGATTCGTTGAGGCGGCGGGCGCAACGACCGGCAAAACAGCGGTCTCACGTCCTTCATCGAACAATTGAACAAGCTTATCCCTTAGCGCTACCAACGACTTGTTAACCCGTTCGCCATTCGATCCGCCGTCCATAATGCCGTCCAATAGCAAGTCTGTATAATGGGCACGAACAAGCGCTTCATCAATTGCGGTATCGCCATACTGAATGGATGCCGCTAGCTCGATTCGGTTCAAATGCTCGTTTAAGCTATCCATAGCCGCGCTTGCAGCGAGTGCGCCATCGTCTGTCGACCGCTTCCATGATTGCTGAACTCTCGTCCAATCATGAAGCAGAACGCTCTCATATTGCAGCCATAAGGCATGCTCTGGTCGCACCAAAGCATCCGTAGACAGCTTAATGCGCGTTGCAGCCATTAGCCAGCCCGAACCTGGCTCACCTCTAACTAAAGCCTGCTCGATCTGGGCGACAGCCTCGTTAATCGCTTCCCAACCAGCTTGTGAACCTGAACCAGACGCAGAAGCTAGTTTGGTAAGTTGATTGAACTGCTGAAGCTTTAGAAATCCGGCTTGGCGATTATTCGTATAAGCGGCTTCATACAATGAAGCGGCCGCCTCGTCCAGGCTCGCTAACATAGTCGCCTCGGAACCTGCTATCAATGAATTGCCGCTAGGGCCAAATATTGCGTTCCCCCATACTGCGCTTGCTGAACCGATCGTCATGACGATACATAAGACGAATGGAATCATAATCCGTATCTTCATGGACATCCCCCCATAGTTTCATTCTATGAGGGGAAGACAAGCGTTATACCTTCTTTCTAAAATGCCAGACGATCATTGCTGCAAAGAAGCTGAATATCGACAATCCGTATGTGAAGGCACGTACGGCAGGAATATCGTCTTCCAACTCATCCGCAAGCCATGGGAAAACCTCATACGAATAATCAATCGTATCATTCAGCAGCAGCCAAGCTGTGCCGACAAGCAGCGCGGCAAATCCGGCTTTCATATAGCGGAAGTATAATAAAGCTTCGACCGCCATCCCCAAATGCGATGCCATGAGCATATAATGCGTCCACTCGAGTTGATCGCCTTGCCAAGCGCCTGCTACGATCATCGCTACTGCCCAAATACCGTATTTCACGGAGCATACGACGGCAAGAGCTTCGATAATAGCACGCCCCCCAGTAACTAGACGCGAAGAACTCCTTGGCGGAAATAGCAAGTAAAGCAGCGCTAGCGTAAAAAATAAGCTGGCAGTCGGGCTGTCCGGCACGAACACCAATAACCACGAATCGAAGTTTTCGGAAGTATAGATGAGCTGGCTTTCATACCATATGTAGCCGTATACCGTTCCGAGCAGGTTGACCAAGAAGAGCAGCCATAGAAAAGGACGATAAAGCAAAATCGAGCTGTTCCATACCATTTTGTTCATTGTTCTCCTTTCAAGCGTAAACGGCTGAAGCCGTCCTTTGGCGGCATCTGCTATCGTTTCGCGGTGAAATATAAGCTAAGTACAAGCAGCAGATTTATACTTCTTATATTTCAAAAAAAACCTGACCGCATGATACGATCAGGTTTTCTATTGCTTATGTTATTCGGTTGCAGCCTTCTGCTTCGACAGCCACGTTGTTAATTGATCTATCTCTTCAGTAGAAAGCTTAGAGCCAAATTCAGGCATAGCTCCGTTATTCTTACCGTTCGTTACGATCTCAACAAGCTCTTCCTTCGTATGCCTGTCGCCTACGCCTACCAGGCTAGGTACAGATCCTTGGCCTTTCAGGTCAGCTGCATGACACGAAACACATTGTGCTTGCTTCGCGATATCCATTGCTGGATCATTCGCGTCAACCAGTGCTGCTTCCACGGTTGGCTTCGTATAGTTCGGTCTTTCTTCGCCCTTCTCGGCAGCCTCGCGAGCTTTCTCCTCGCGCTCGATATGCTCTGGAACTTGTCCATTGATCTCGAGCTGGTGCTGATAGTGATCCCACGATATGACCGTCAAGTATACACAAGCAATCAACGTAAGACCCATAAGCGATGAAGCGATCGGACGGCGGTAGAAGCGGCGTTCCTTGCCTGTATCGAGGAAAGGAGCGAGCAGCAAAGCGCCGAACATAACGCCTGGAATACCCATTGTACCAAGAACGATATAGTCCTGGGATACGTAAGGATACTTAAGGAATTGATACAGGAACAGGAAGTACCAGTCCGGCATCGGAATAAATGCAGCGTTCGTCGGATCCGCAGGATAACCTAGCGGAGCCGGCTCAGCAATTGTCCACACTAGAAAACCGACCAAGACTACGCAACCGACCATCCATTCTTTAAGCAGGAAGTTCGGAATAAAGGCTTCCGACTTGCCCGGGTAAGAAGTATAGTCCGGCGGTATGTTCGGATGGTTGTTTTTCTTAACACGAGAATCGCCTACGTAGACAACTTTCTCGTCTGACTTATGACCATGCGCCATAATAGAATCCTCCCTTCGCTTAAAGTGGTCCAGAAATACCTTGCTTCCGTATCATCAAGAAGTGAGCTGCCAGCATGGCGATCAATGCGCCAGGCAAGAAGAACACGTGGATAGCGAAGAAGCGAGTCAACGTCTGAGCGCCTACGATGTCGCCGCCGTATAGGAACGATGCGATATACGGCCCGATATACGGAACGGATTCAGCGATCTGAACACCAACTTTTGTTGCGAAGTAAGCTTTGTTATCCCAAGGCAACAGGTAACCTGTGAAGCCGAGGCCCAACATAATGAAGAAAATAAGCATCCCGACTACCCAGTTCATTTCGCGCGGTGCTTTGTAAGAACCGGTAAAGAATACACGCAGGGTATGTAGGAACATCATTACGATAACTAAGCTCGCGCCGAAGTGATGCATGCCTCGAACGATTTGTCCGAATGCAACTTTGTGCTGCAAGTAGTCAACGCTGGCATAAGCATTAATAATGTCCGGAACATAATACATGGTAAGGAACATGCCGGACAAAATTTGAATTACAGTGATGAAGAACGTCAAACCGCCAAAGCAGTATACGAAAGCGGAGAAATGATGAGCCGGGTTAACGTGCTCGGGCACCTCGTGGTCCGCAACGTCTCTCCAAAGCGGCGTAATGTCTAGACGTTCGTCAATCCAGTTGTACACACTTTTAAACATCTGAAATACGCCCTCCTTAACTCATCCGCGAGTTCGGCTTAACCGGACCGAGATAAACAAATCCGTCCTCAAGCTTCACTTCGTATTCATCCAACGGGTTCGGTGCTACGGCAAGGTTTTTGCCGTCCTTCGTATAACGCGCGTCATGACAAGGACAATCATACTCGTTTTTGCCTTTCGTGTTCCAGCCTATCGTGCAGCCCAAATGCTTACACACCGGCGAAAGTGCAAATACCGTACCGTTGTCATCCTTGGAAATCCATGCCGCGAGCTCAGGATCGCTCACGTACCATCCATCGATTTGATGGATTTTGAATTTGAATTCTTGCGGTTCATTTGTAATTTTGCTTTCTTCAACAACTTTGACAAAAGTGCCTTCGCCCTTCTTCTCAAGGAGCGGGTCCACTGCAAAACGGACCATTGGCAATACCGCGCCGCCCATCATAAATGCAGTCGTGCCGCCGAGCGTATATGACAAAAATTGACGCCGGGACATTTCTTTGCGCTGAACCGGTCGATGCGCGGTCTCGTGTTGTTCGTGGTTACTCATCTTCTGTTCTAACCCCCTTTGCCAACCATATCTCGCGTCTTGCCGCACGGCAAAACACATGACGAACTAGGACATAACTTATAATAGCCTAGGTGCTAGGGAGCGTCAAGAATATGGCTGGATATTTGCGCGTCTAACAAAATGCCGTTCATTAATTTGTTATCATTTTGTCACATTTGACCTTGTCTGCCATAAGTTTTCCCCAAAACCCGATTTTATTATACAAAATGCCAATCGCCGCATCATTCCGTCTGAGATTGCCATAATAACCGAATTTCGTGAGAAACGAACGCCTGTTCAGGAATATGCCCATCTTCATTCGGTCGTATCCATAGATCGGCTTGCTCGCAGCTCAGTTCAAGCGCCGGATTGGCCGACACAAGGACGACATATTTGAAGCCTGAACGCTTCAGACCCGCGCACATGGCGTTCACACTTTCAGAGAAAGATCCGGATGAAGTCACATAATGGCAGGCCGGATAGGTCACTACACGCCCCTTGAACGGTATTTCAATTAAATCCATTATATCTCGCAATCTCTCCAGCCACTCGGTTGCCTCGTAAGGCTGCTCTGAACCGTCCATGCCCGTTACAGGCAGCAAGCAGGTATCCAAATACGGGCGCAGCTCTTCCCATTGCTCCTTCTCGATTTCGCTAAACTTCATAATCTCTCTCCCAGCCTCGTTTTGTTAGCATCTTACCTGAGTTTAATTGATAATTCCTTAGATTTCAAAAAAAAGCTTCCGTTCCGCATAACTTCGGGCATCATATCCCGATATGCGGACTTGGAAGCTTCTTATTTTCACGATTCCAACGGAACTACGACCTCGCTCGCGCCGTTATCGTTTTAATGCATTCAATTGTTTAGCAAGACGGTAAAACGTATCCTCATCGCCAGCAGCCAGCGCCTTATCGATTGCCTCGTGAATTTGCTTCGTCTGAAACTTGAGCACAGCATCGTCCAGCACCAGTTCAGCTGCCAGGCCGAGCATGGCTTCATACGCTACCTTCATTTTGTCCATAGGATACACCTCCAAACCGGCGTTAAGAGATCCTATATTCTATACCTTTCGTCACATAGCTCTCCATCGTCCTTCTCATGCGCTGCAAATCGTCATCTGTTAGTTCTCTTACGACTTTGGCGGGTGATCCGAGTGATAGAGTATAGGGTGGTATTTTTTTGTTCTCTGTAACAATCGAACCGGCTCCTATTAAAGCATATTCACCGATGTCTGCGCCGTTAAGTACGATTGCCCCCATTCCAATTAAAGTGCCTTTGCCTATCGTACAGCCGTGGATGATTGCCCCGTGTCCGACTGACACCTCATCGTCCAGGATAAGCGGCTGATCCGTATTCACATGTCCGATTACGCCGTCTTGGATGTTGCAGCTATGTCCAATGCGGATTGGAGCGAGATCGCCTCGCAGCACAGCGTTGAACCATACGGTGCTCTGACGTCCTAAGCTTACGTCGCCGATCAGCTTAGCGCCTTCCGCAATATAGACTTGCTCCTCCAACGACGGCATTACCCCTTTGTAAGGCAATAGCATTATCCTTCATCTCCCATACATTCAAGTAGAGAGATACTACCAATTCACTAATTGAAAGTCAAATCATCCGCTGCGTTCAAAATACCGGCTCGGCTAGCGAAACGCCAGCCACAATCGCTCTTCCTGCCTTCGTCATGCGCACAACCGTTCCATGCTCTGGGTGCTCACCCAGCCTGAGTAATCCGAGGTGAACCATCATCATCATAATACGCTGCTCGAGTATCATTTCCGCGCTGTCATAATAATACGGCTTAATAAACGGCAGCAGCACCTGACGGAGTGATTGTACCGTCACCCATTCCTCGGACAAAGCATTGATCCAGTGCACCAATGACAACAAATTCGGGATGGGGCTCTTATACAGCTTCAACCAGTAACGGTACATCTCCTCGGCTTCGCCTGGCGGCTTTGCAACGATCCGCTCTTGCCCGATTGTCGTTACCGTTAAGACGGCCTGCTGCTCGCTTATGTATTTGGCGTGATAGCAATAGTCATATAGATAGGACATCCGGTTCGGGTAATAATTGAAATGTTTCCCGTAGCCGAACCGCCATTCGCCTTTCCCTGGAAGCTCCTCTCTAACGCCGAATCGATCCAGCAGCTGTACGCTGAAGCGCTTGTACATCGAGCCGTCTGGCGTCAATTGGATTTCGTTATGGTATGCATAATGGAGAAGCTGCCTGATATCATCCTGTATGAGCATCTGTTCGTCACGGTATACTGGCGGTTCATCGGTATACTGCAGCTCTGCGGCGAACTTCCGTTTTAACGTATCGCGAAATCGCGACTTCAAATCGTTCGGCACTTGGAACAAATAACGATTCGGACCGCTGAAGCCATTGAATAACCAGCCCTGATGCTTGAATTTTGCGATGATGTCCCGCGGACTTATTGGCTGCGGCTCCTGTTCAGCCTTTTTCCGTGTACGCTTCGATTTGGGCGGAGGTGCTGCCTCCTCGCGAATTTCGGATTCGCCGAATCGCGCTTGCTGCACGCGGGCAATAAGATCCTCAAGACTGTAGGAGCTGCGTACTTCAAAGAGTAGCGAATTTAGAAATCGCAAATCCTCCAGCTTCATCGTGCTGATCTGCGCTTCAAATACATCATTTCGACTTACCGTGGAGAGAATGGATTGAATCAACTCGTTTTTGGAATGACCGTTGCACTCGCAGCGGTATACGTCTGCAATTCTGCTGAGTTGCTGGATATCTGCGTATCCTAGCATTTCCGATAAATTCATCGCTCTCTCCTTTCTGCCTGAAGCGAACAACCAACCTGTCTTTGCCGCGTCTTTTACGTAAGCTTACTGTGTGTGAATTAGCGTCATTTATAACCATTATGGGTCAATCTCGCACATTTAAAACCTGATGAAAGCATCGTCTGCGCAAAAAAAAAGAAGCCGCATCATCGATAAAGATGAAGTGACTTCCTTCTATTTCAGGCTCGGCTCAAGATGCCTCGTACAATTATGAAGCAGCGGAGACCAAATACCATCCTTATATTCAAGTATCGAATACGATAAATTGTTCAGCCGCTCGTCGCTAAGACCTTCGCAGAGCTTATGAAGCAGCATTGCCAGGAAACTGCCATGCGAGACGATCAGCACATTACTTTCATTATATTGTAAGCTTAGCTCCTTCAATGCGCTAAGCCCTCTCTCCAGCATTTGGTCATCCGTTTCTATACCGCTTGCCACACGATCCCATACATCGCCCCAACGGTTAATGCGTTCTTCCTTGGTCAGCCCTTCTGCTTCTCCGAAGCTGCGCTCGCGAAGTCTGCTGTCCCCAGCAATCAATGGAATCTCGAGCCTATTCGCAATAATGCCGGCTGTGGTATAAGCTCTCTGAAGGTCGCTGGAAACGACCATATCCCACTTCTTAGGCTCGGATAGGAGACGTCCTGCCAAAGCTCCTGCTTGCCTAATGCCATTCTCGTTCAAGGGAATGTCTGTCTGGCCCTGTATTCTGCCAAGCGCGTTCCAATCGGTTTGACCATGACGTACAAATCCTATCAGCAAGAGATGTTGCCTCCCTATCCGCATTGTTGTTATGTTTTTATCAATTTCTCGTCCGAGACAGCCAATTCAGTATAAGCAGTGTCATGATTATGCCAAGCAAGGACAACGCAACATAATATTGCGGGAATGAAGGAACGATCTTAAGCACGAACGGATCGCTAATGCTTGCTACGGGCACTTCAGCGTAGAAGCCTGCATTAATCGTCATCGCATCGCCCGAAGCGTTGGCCGTCTCGATAAGACCCGATAAGTCCGCAATCTGTGCTTGCTGCGTAGCATTCTCTTGATCGAACACAAAAACAAAGAAAGCGCACGCGAACATGGCTAAGCATGCAGCTACGACAATCGCTATGTTCCGGCGGAATGAGCGTGAGAAATGATAACTTTTGTGGGCAACCGGCATCAGCCACGACTGCTCCGCGTAGATTCGCTCCATTACATCACGGTTGACATGCTCCGAAGGACCAATGAAGTCTTCCTCTTCCGATAAAATACGAATCAGCTCTTCGCTCTCTTCCCATAAACGAAACTGTTCCGCACATGATTCACATTCCATCAGATGGCTGTCTATGGCTCCGCGTTCAGCATCGTCTTCGGATAACTCCCAATATTGTCCGAAAGTGTTTTGGGCATCGATGCACTTCATCTTGTATTCATCCCTTCGAATTCCTCCAATATCGGCGATTGTCCGAAATAAGGCTCGAGCTGCGTCTTCACGCTGGATCTCGCACGGAACAGCAGCGACTTCACGGAGCTGACCGTCTGACCCAGTATACTCGCGATTTCCTGATAATCGAGTTGCTCATATTCGCGAAGTATGAGCGCAGAGCGCTGCTTCTCCGGCAAATTGTTAATAGCCTCCCGCACCATGGCCATCCGCTCATTGCGGAGCACATGCTGCTCTGGCGCAGCATCGAGCGCGGCGACAGGCTCGAAGCCCGACTCGTCGAGCGAGACGCTAGCCGCCTTCTGCTTACGAAGCTCGCTTAGAACCGTATTGCGAGCAATTGTATATAGCCATGTTGAAAAAGAAGCATCCATTTCCCGAAAGGAATGGAGGCTGCGATACGCTTTGTAAAAAGTTTCGGAGCATAAGTCCTCTGCCATCAGCTCGAGCTTGGCGCTCTTCAGCATATGGTAGATGAACGCTAATATTTTACGTTGATAGCGTCGCATCAGCTCGGAGTAGAGCTCGACGTTGCCATCCTTAATCTCACGTATTAGCTGGGAATCAGTCATGACAGGCGAACCTCCTCCACCTGCGGATTATTCCCGGACGATACATATATATTGTACCTGCCGGACAATGAAAAGTTGCGGTGTTATCACAATAAATTCGATGTAATACGAGTATTAGTACAATTCGAGTTCGAAAGCTAAAATCCTGCTTCTTTCGACAAAAGGATAAAATTCCATAAATTATCATCGACTCTTGAAATCAGTGCAAAAAAAATAACCGCCTTATAAAAGGCGGCCCGCACATTGTGCGAATGATTTGGATAGGAGTGGAGAGAAACCATACTGTACTTTTATTATATGTATACGCTTCCAGTTTGTCAATAAGCGCTTTCATTTTTATTCAAACTTTTTTGTAAGCGTTTTTCGGCTAATTGTTCAAGCGTAAACGGCTGTCGCTACGCACGAACCGTTAGCCGCGTCTTTGCGCAGCTCGGTTCTGTGCCATCCTTGGCGGCATATAGGCAGAAGTATACGAGTGAAACTTATACTTTCCTATATTTTAAACAAAACAACGTGCACCTTAAAGGTGCACGTCGTAGCCGCTCGCGGTGAGCTGTTCGATCGCTTGATCTAAATTTTCTTGATTGCGGAACGACAGCCTTAGAATGCCCGGCACGTCTTCCCTGCTCTCAATAATATGCATGTTGCTTAGATTAATCCTCTTATTGCCTAGCTCGCTGGCAATCTTGCCGATTATGCCCGGCGTATCGGGCACGTCGACGTAACAATCGAATGTCGAATGAATGATCCCTTTGCGGCGCTCAGGCATTTTACTGCGGAAATCCCTTGCTGTGCGGAAAGCTTCTTCGATCGATTCGCCATCGGATCGTTCGATCATGTCGGCGAACTTGTTTGTCTCATTGCTCCAATCGCGCAGAAGCTGCAGCAGCACACTGCGGTTATTCACCAATATATCGCGCCATACGACGGGATCGCTGGAAGCTATGCGCGTAATGTCGCGGAAGCCGCCCGCAGCAAGCGATTCATACAAGCCGTTGCTCTCATTGTAATTGCGAACTTGATTCACGAGCGCAACTGCAATCATATGCGGAAGATGGCTGATGGCGCCTACAATCTCGTCATGTTCCCGAGAATCGACGATAACCATATTCGCCTTCGTATGACTAAGCAGTTCCTTCAGCTTGTCCACTGCGACCGCAGGTGTATGCTGATCAGGCGTCAGCACGTAATAGGCGTTCTCTAACAAGTAGACGGAAGCCGCCTCAACACCTGAACGCTCCGAGCCCGCCATTGGATGACCGCCAATAAATACCGCATCACCTAAATCAAGCGTGCGCGCACATGCCGCAACCGACGCCTTTGTGCTCCCTACATCCGTTATAATACAGCCCGGCTTCAAGTTGAATGTGCTAAGCTCAATCAAGTATTCTTCCAGGTTGCCTACTGGGACGCACAAAATGATGAAGTCTGCTTGCTCAGCGGCTTCCCGCTTCGAGGTCGTTGCATAATCAACAACGCCGCGCTGCATATATTTCTCTACCGAGGATTGTCGGTTGGAATAACCGATGACGTGCATATCGGGTTTCCCTTTCAGACAGAGAGCGATAGACCCTCCGATCAATCCGACGCCAAAAATCGCAACCGTAGTCATAAAATTATTTTTGCACCGCCGATTCTTGCAATACCTGCTCCAATGCCGCAACAAACTTCTCGTTCTGCTCATGCGTCCCTACCGAAATACGGACGTAAGTCGGATAGTTAGCCCAGCGCGGTCTTGAGATGATCCCTTTGCGAAGCAGCGCATCGAACACTTCCTGCGACGGGCGCTTCGCGTCGAACATCACGAAGTTGCCGTGTGCAGGGAAATAAGGTAATCCGAGACGCTCGAGCTCGCCTGTAATGTACGTTATGCCGCGGTTGTTCTGCTCTCTGCAGTAAGCAACGTATTCCTGATCGTCAAGCGCCGCTCTAGCCGCTGCTTGAGCCATACGCGACGTGTTGAACGGCTCTCTTACTTGATTGATGAAGCCGACTATTTCCGGTTGGCCGACGCCGTAGCCGATACGCAGCGACGACAAACCGTATATTTTCGAGAATGTGCGCAGTACGATCAGATTCGGATAGTCATTCAGCAGCTTAATGCCGTCCGGGAAGTCCGGATTGTCGACAAATTCGCAATAAGCCTCATCAAGCACAACAAGCACATGGCTTGGCACCTGCTTCAAAAACGCTGTCAGCTCGGCTTTCGTTACGATCGTGCCGGTCGGGTTGTTAGGATTGCACACCCATAGCAGCTTCGTCCGGCTTGTTACCTTCGCGAGCATCGCATCGAGATCATGCTTGCCATCCTTGAGCGGCACTTCTACGATATTCGCGTTCTCGATCTCGACATTATGTTTATATTGGGAAAAAGTTTCGTTAGCCATGATCGTCTCATCGCCCGGAGCGATGAATGCTCTCGCAAGCATAAGAATAATGTCGCTGGAGCCTGTTCCGAATATAATCTGATTCGGGTTGACGCCTAAATGTTTGGCAAGCGCTTCCGTCAGCTCTACACTGGCGCCGTCGGGATAAATGCTTACTTGATCAAGCTCAGCGATAGCGGCTGCTTTCGCTTTCGGAGAAGCACCAAACGGATTTTCATTCGAAGCGAGCTTAATAACCTCTTGTAGACCAAGCTCTCTCTTTACGTCTTCGATCGGCTTGCCCGGTTGATAAACGGGAAGATGAAGAATATTGCTTTTTGGCTGCATGCGCCGTTCACCTCTTTAGATATGGACTATAGTCTATGTGCTGTCATCCATTGTCTCATAATTTGAGAAGCTTTTAAAGCATTTTTACTGACAAACATTTTAGCGTCGACGCTTTAAAGCAGCACAAGATATAGCAGTGAAACGATATACTTTCCTATATTTCAAAGAAGAGGCTGCCCTTAAGTCGCCTTAAGTGACAGCCTCTCTTATTGAGAGATATTCAACAATCGCTTATTAAGCCTTGAAACTTGCTACGAAATCGCCGATGGAACGCAATCCTTCTGCTTTCTTGTCGGCATCCTTCAGAAGCGGTAACGCATTTTCGATCGTGCGTACAATGGCGCTGCCGACGATTACGCCGTTAACCTGCTTCTCGAAGCGCTCTACCTGATCGCGGCTGGAAATGCCGAAGCCTACGGCAATCGGTAAATCCGTTGCCTCGCGTACCGTAGAGAGGAAATCATCGATGCCGCTATGGAAGTCAGCTCTGACGCCTGTTACGCCAAGCGAGGAGACGCAATAAACGAAGCCTCTCGCTTTACGGGAGATGCGTACGACTCGGTCTTTGGAAGTAGGCGCGACAAGCGGTATAAGATGAACGTTAGCCGCTTCCGCAAGCGCGCGCACCTCTTCGTCCTCTTCAATCGGCAGATCAGGAATAATAAGACCGCTGATGCCTTTGCTCTGAACAAGCTCGAAGAAACGATCGAGTCCATATTGCAGCACCGGATTGAAGTAGGTGAACAAGATGAAAGGCAGCTTCACTCCCGCTTCCCTCGCTTGCTCGGCAATGTTAATGCAATCCACCAGCGTAATTCGGTTCTGAAGCGCTCGCTCGGAGGCGCGTTGAATGACAGGTCCATCTGCGAGCGGATCGGAATAAGGAACGCCGAGCTCCACCATATCCGCTCCCGCATCTTCTAATGTCTTCAATATCTCTACCGAGGTTTCCAGATTGGGATCGCCCATCGTAAGGAATGGAATCAGCGCGGTACGGCCTTCGCTTCTCAGCTTCGCAAATACGTTATCAATGAGATTCATTCGGCGTGCCTCCCAAGTAACCCATAATCGCTTCTACGTCCTTATCTCCGCGACCGGATAAGCTAACGACAATCACTTTATCTTTGCCTAGCGTCGGTGCAAGCTTCATTGTCTGTGCAATGGCATGCGATGACTCTAGAGCTGGAATAATACCTTCTGTTCGCGACAGCAATTGAAGCGCCTCTAACGCCTCAGCGTCAGTAATCGGCACATACTCCGCGCGTCCGGAATCTTTTAAGTAGGCATGCTCAGGACCGATACCCGGGTAATCAAGTCCTGCGGAGATGGAATGCGCCGGCTGTACTTGACCGTGCTCGTCCTGCAGCACATAGCTGAGCGAGCCTTGGAATACGCCATGACGGCCTTTCGTCATCGTAGCCGCATGTTCTTCTGTCTCAACGCCGCGGCCTGCCGCCTCAACGCCAAGCAGCTTCACGCCGTCATCGCCTACGAACGGATAGAAGATACCCATCGCATTACTGCCGCCGCCTACAGCTGCAACGACATAATCAGGCAAACGGCCTTCTTCTTTAAGGATTTGCTCGCGTGCTTCGTCGCCGATAATCCGTTGGAAGTCGCGTACCATCATCGGGTAGGGATGAGGTCCGGTAACCGATCCGAGAATATAATACGTATCGTCTACATGGCTTACCCAGTAGCGCAGCGTTTCGTTGCATGCGTCCTTAAGCGTACGGGTGCCGGAGAGGACAGGCACAACCTCGGAGCCTAGCAACTGCATACGGAATACGTTAAGCTGTTGGCGCTTCATATCCTCTTCGCCCATGAATACTTTGCATTCCAGCCCGAGTAAAGCAGCTACGGTTGCAGAAGCGACGCCATGCTGTCCCGCCCCTGTCTCAGCAATAATCTTCGACTTGCCCATCCGCTTGGCAAGCAAGCCTTGTCCGATCGTGTTATTGATTTTATGAGCGCCCGTATGGTTAAGATCTTCCCGCTTCAAATAAATTTTCGCTCCGCCGAGATGCTCGCTTAGCCGCTCCGCATAATACAAAGAAGTCGGTCTGCCTGAATACTTGTGCAGCAGGTAACGAACTTCTTCTTGGAATTGCGCATCCTTCGAATAATGCAAGTAAGCTTCCTCTAGCTCCAAAAGCGCGTTCATGAGCGTCTCTGGAACATAGCGGCCGCCGAACTTGCCATATCGGCCGTTCTCGTCTGGTACTTGAATCATGACTCCATCACCCTTCTTACGAATAATCGAATTTTCTCAATATCCTTCTGTCCTTCTGTCTCGACACCGCTTGACACATCTATTCCATCAGGAGCGTACACGTTCAACAGCTCCTGTACATTATCCGCATGAAGCCCACCGGCAACATAAAGCGGCAACGCTATTGATCGTGCGGCCGCAAGGTATTCCTTGATCGTCACCCAATCGAAGGTATGTCCGGTTCCGCCCCCGGCGGAATCAATAAGTATAGCGTCAACAGAACCATGGTAAGGCAGTATGCGCTCAATAGCCGTTTGCGATAACTCAGACATGTTATCCGTTGACGAAGGCTTCATACCGAGCGCTTTCCATACTTGTACGCGAAAGCGTTCCTTAACCGCGCGGCATAAATCAGCGGATTCGTCGCCGTGAAGCTGCACGATATCAAGCGGGGCAATCGAGAGTACGTTATCTAGCTCCTCAATCGTTGGGTTAACGAACACGCCGGCTGATTTCGGCCGCTCGCCGCCTCTAGCCGTTAAGCGGTTCGCCGATTCGATCAATGCTGCCGCCGACTCCGGCGTCACCTGCCGCTTACTCTTCGCGAACACGAATCCGATTTCGTTGATAGGCAAGCCGTTCATCGCTTCAATCGTTGCGATATCCTTAAGTCCGCATATCTTGATATGCGGCAACTTTTTGCCGGTCATCGCACCGTCACCGCACCCATCAGATCGTGAACAGAGCCAGCGACATCATCGTGGCGCATGAAATGCTCGCCAATCAATACGCCATGCGCGCCGATGGACTGCAAGTAATCCATATCCGCCCTGCCGGCAATACCGCTTTCGCTTATGACCGTAACATCCTTCGGCATCATGCCGATAAGCGCCTCCGTCGTACGAAGATCTGTAACGAATGATTTGAGATCACGATTGTTAATGCCGATCAGCTTCGCTTTATCCAGCTCCAGCACAAGCTCCAGCTCTTCGCGGTTATGAACCTCTACCAATACATCTAGACCTATCGATTTCGCGATATCGTGCAGCTCGCCCAGCGATTCCTTCGTGAGAATCGCTGCGATCAGCAAGATGGCATCCGCTCCAATAACGCGAGCTTCATATACTTGGCGATAATCGATAGTAAAGTCTTTGCGCAGCAAAGGCAGTCCGACAACCGAGCGGATCGAGCTCAAATATTCATTGGCGCCTTGAAAATAATCCCGATCGGTCAGTACCGATATGCAGTCAGCCCCTGCGGTTTCATAAGCCAAAGCCAGCTCAGTCGGATTAAAGTCCGGACGGATAAGTCCTTTCGAAGGCGATGCCTTCTTCACTTCGGCAATCAATCCCATTGAACGATTGCGCACGCCAGCGCTCAATGCGCGCTCGAATCCTTTGCAGCTTGGCAGCTCCGCAATCCGATTCTCAAAGTCGGACAATGAGAACGCCGCGGCGAGCGCTTCAACCTCTACCTTTTTCGTAGCAACTATTTTATCAAGAAACATGAGCCAGCTCTCCTGTCGTTTGAATTAACTGTTCGAGCTTACGCTCAGCTTTGCCTGAATCGATCACTTCGGCTGCGATGGCCGCGCCTTCGCGCAACGACTCTGCAAGTCCGCCTACATAGATGCACGCTCCTGCGTTCGCCAGTACGATATCGCGGTAGGCGCCGCGTTCTTCACCAGTGAAGATGGAACGGATAATGGCTGCATTGACCGCAGGCTCCCCGCCCAGCACATTCTCGATCGCCCAACGTTTAAGCCCGATTTCCTCCGGAGTTAGATCATAGGTGCGGACGCTGCCATCCTTCAATTCGGATATTTGCGTCGGTGAGGAAATACTGATTTCGTCCAGTCCATCATGACTGCTGACGACTAGCGCACGCTTAAGACCAAGATCCTTCATCACTTCAGCTACCGTCGATGTGCGCGAACGGTCGTATAGACCGAGCAGTTGACGATCTGCGCCTGCCGGATTCGTTAACGGACCCAGCATATTGAAGATCGTCCGAATGCCAAGCTCTCGACGAGGGGCAGCTGCATGACGAAGCGATGGATGATAGTGCTGCGCGAACATGAAGCAGATTCCGATCTTCTCCAAGCAGGCTGCTGCCTGTTCTGGCGAAATCCCGATTTGAACGCCCAGCGCTTCCAACACATCAGCGCTTCCGGTCTTGCCGGACATCGCACGGTTGCCGTGTTTGGCAACGCGAATGCCGGACGCCGCCGCAATAATGCATGATGCCGTAGAAATATTGAATTTATGAATGCCTGAGCCGCCCGTACCGCATGTGTCGAGCAAGCCGTCCTGATCCGTCTGAACATGGCTCGAATGGGAACGCATAACCTCGGCGAAGCCCGTAATTTCGTCCTTCGTTTCCCCCTTGATGCGCATTGCCGTTACGACGCCTGCGATCTGGGCAGCGGTGGCTTCCCCGTTCATAATGATGCTCATGACCGACCTTGCTTGCTCGCGAGTGAGGTCCGTCCCCTCAATCAATGATCGCAGCGCGTGCTGCATCGAGTACAATTCCGTTTGCTGCGTCATTACCGAGTCAACCCCTCTCTTGTTTCCACATCGTAATCCGTATTCACCGACTGATATAAACCCGCATTGCCGCTTGGCTTCGCGAAGATCGCTTCCGCTGCGCGTATCGCCTTCAGCATCGCTTTCGCTTTATTAACGGTCTCCATATATTCGCTCTCTGGAACCGAGTCCCATACGATTCCCGCTCCGGCTTGAACGTACGCTTTGCCGTGCTTGAATATAATGGTCCGAATCGTAATACACGTATCCATCGTTCCACCGAAGCCCAAGTAACCGATCGCTCCCGCATATGCTCCCCGCGCTTCGTTCTCCAGCTCTGCAATAATTTCCATCGCTCTTAGCTTTGGCGCGCCCGACACCGTGCCTGCCGGCAAGCAAGAAAGAAAAGCGTCGAAGAAATCTTTATCCTTATGGAGTTTGCCGGATACGTTCGATACGATGTGCATGACATGCGAGTACCGCTCGATTTCCATAAACGAATCGCATTTGACCGTGCCGAACTCCGATACGCGTCCAATATCGTTCCGTCCTAGATCGACAAGCATAAGATGCTCGGCCCGTTCCTTCTCATCGGCTAGAAGCTCCCGTTCGTACGCCAAATCCTCTTCCGGCGTTTTGCCTCGCGGCCTTGTTCCGGCAATCGGCCTTGTCTCCAGCTTGTCGCCGCTCACCTTCACCAACGCTTCTGGCGATGTGCCGACAATGACTTCCTCGCCCATCTTCAAGTAATACATGTAAGGCGATGGATTCATCGTCCGCAAGACGCGATACACGTGAAGCGGATCGATATCCGTCTCAATGCTGAACCGCTGCGAAAGCACCACTTGGAAAATGTCGCCCGCTCGAATATATTCTTTGGCCTTCTCGATATTGGCGATGAATTGCTCCTTCGTCACATTCGACTGAATATCGCCCAGCTCATGATCCGTGGAGATCGCCTGGCCCGTCGTAACCGGTGTAGCCGCAGGCTTCTTCAGTCGCTCAATTGTTGCTTCAATCTTGGCAACCGCAGCCGCATATGCGATAGCAATATCATCATCCGTAGCGCCTTCTTTGACGTGAACGTTGCCGATCACTTGAAGCTGCTGCTTGAAGTGGTCGAAAGCAATAATTTGATCACAGAACATGAATTGCATATCGTTCATTTGCAGATCATCTATCCGATGTGCTGGCAGCTTCTCGTAATACTGCAACAGATCATAGCCGAAAAATCCGATGGCTCCTCCCGTGAATGGAGGCAGATCCGCAATTGCCGGACTGCGGAAGGAGCGAAGACGCGCTTTGAGCAGCTCGATCGGCTTGTCGCGGAGCGTTTGCTTCTCTCCGTTATGCTCGAGCACCATCTCCCCGTTTTTACCGTAAAGCATCATGAACGGATCGGTGCCGATAAACGAATGGCGCGCCCATTTCACGCCGCCTTCTACACTTTCCAGCAGAAACGCGTATTCTTCCTTCGCGAAATGCTGGAATAGTCTGATTGGCGTTTCCGTATCGGCCATCATATAGCGCACGATCGGAATCAGATTGAATTGGCTGGCGAGACGGGTCACTTGCTGCAGCTCGGTTGACATTGGAACGACCTCCATTGGGGATGAAATAGTTAATGAAAATAAAAAAGCTCCTGCCGCAGCAGGAGCGTTGAATGTAGATGATAGCGAAAGTGTGCAGTAATTAAAGAAGCTACTCATTGTATAGGAAAATACAGCTCCGCCATGACGCTAAAGCCACTTGATCTGAACGAATCAGAACTAAGCTATGCGTATGCAAAACAATTGTAATTCCCTATGTCCCCTCGGGACGCTCTTCTCTAACCTGCTCTTAACTGGGCTCGACTCATCTAGGCTCAACTGTAAAACCTGCTCTGACTATTCTCACTTACGATCTTCAATATACAACAACTTACGACTTCCCGTCAACCGATGAATATGCCGTACATTAAAGATTATTTGACGCTTCAGCAGCTCTTCTTTACGACTGCGATAGGTCAGGACGAAGCACGCTGGCTCCGCCTAAATAGACATGCTTAATGTCTGCCAGGCCTTTGTCCGTATTGATAAGGAGCATGAAGCGTATGCACTTCTCTAGACTTCCCTTCACCGGAACCTCAAGCGCGCACATCAGCGGCACTAGCTCCCACCCGCTCGTTTCGCGAATCGCTTTGGCAGGGAACGCTTCATCCAAATCATTCGTTACCGTTATGAAAATACTGCAAACATCGTCCGGAACGATACCATTCTCGGCTATCATGGTGTGAAGCAGCTCTAATGTTGCATCCAGCACCTGTTGTTTGTCGTTAATCTCGACCGTTATCGCACCTCGAATACCTCTTACGCTCATTGCAGCTCTGCCTCCTGTTTCAGTTGTTCAACGATCTCACGCACCCATGCTACGGGAACGTCCTTCACGATATCGACTTTGCCAATGGCTGTCGGGACGACGAATACCATCGTACCTTCCTTGAACTTCTTGTCATGCATCATCGCATCCATAATCGCGTCAACGTCATAATGCTCCGGAAGTCGAACCGGCAGGCCGCATGCGGACAACACCCGCTTCGTCGTCGTGTACACTTCTTCGTCAGCACCGTATTTCAACCCAAGCTTGGCCGATCCGATCATGCCGATCGAAATCGCTTCGCCATGAAGCAACTCTCCGTACCCTGCAACGGCTTCCAATGCGTGGCCGATCGTATGGCCAAGATTCAATATCGCCCGCAGATCGTTCTCGCGTTCATCCTTCGATACGACCGCTGCTTTCACGCTGCTGCCTTTGTACAACGCATAGCCAAGCGTATCGGGATCTAGCGCCAGCAGCTTCTCTGCATTCGCCTCGCACCATTCTACGAAATCGGCATCCCAGATAAATCCATGCTTGACGACTTCAGACAAGCCGGCGCTTACCTCTCTCGGAGGAAGCGTCTGCAGCGTTTGCAGATCGTAAAGGACAAGCTCCGGTTGATGGAAAGCTCCGATAATGTTTTTGGCAAGCGGATGATTAACCGCAACTTTGCCGCCTACGCTGCTGTCATGCGCTAGAATCGTCGTTGGCACTTGTACAAACTTAACGCCTCGCATATATGATGCTGCTACGAAGCCAGCTAGATCGCCGACAACGCCGCCGCCGAGCGCTACGATCGCCGAATTACGATCAAGACACGCTTCAAGCGCTTTCCCGACCAGCATGCCGAGCATAGCCAGCGACTTGGAGCTCTCGCCTGCCTCAACGACCGCACTGACCACGCTGAAGCCCCCATCTTTCAAGGATTGCTCTAGAGCCGCAAGATGACGACTGGCGACATGCTCGTCGGTGATGATCATAAGCGGTGATTTCTTGCTGATGCCATGCTTGATGAAATAGGAGGAAGCCTCGCCAATCAGACCTTCTCCAATATAGATCGGATAAGAACGTTCACCTAATTCAACCGTAAGTTCTCTCATATTAGTAACGCTCCAATTGCGCTTGATAGCTGTTAACATTGGCGCGAATCTCTTCAATGGAATCGCCGCCGAATTTCTCCAGGAACGCCTTCGCGACTTCCCATGCGACGACATGCTCCATAACGACACTCGCCGCAGGCACGGCACAGCTGTCCGAACGCTCCACTTGCGCAGTGAACGGCTCTTTCGTATCAATGTCTACGCTGCGAAGCGGCTTGTATAAAGTAGGAATCGGCTTCATGACGCCGCGAACAACGATCTGCTCGCCATTGGTCATGCCGCCCTCGAATCCGCCAAGACGGTTAGTTGCGCGATGATAGCCGCGCTCCTCGTTGTACATGATTTCATCATGTACCTGCGAGCCGCGAAGCTTAGCCGCTTCAAAGCCGATGCCGATCTCGCAGCCTTTGAACGCGTTGATCGATACGACTGCTTGCGCAATGCGACCGTCAAGCTTGCGGTCGTATTGCACATGGCTGCCAAGTCCGATAGGCACGCCTTCGATAATACACTCGACGATACCGCCAATGGAATCGCCTTCCGCTTTTATCTGATCGATATAAGCAGTCATCTTCTCTTCCGTTTCCTTATCCACAACGCGTACGGACGATTCCTCCGTCAATCGGATCAGCTCGTCGACCGAGAGATCGTTAGCTGGCGCTTCAATCTCGCCGATGCGAATGACATGTCCGGCAACCTTAATGCCGAATTCAGCCAACAGCTGACGAGCAACAGCGCCCACGGCAACTCGTGCCGCCGTCTCGCGCGCGCTTGAACGTTCCAGCACGTTGCGCAAATCCTTCAAGTTGTATTTCAATCCGCCGTTCAGGTCGGCATGACCTGGCCGCGGTCTATGTACACGGCGCTTCTCTTCATCGCTGCCTTCGATCGGCTCGATATTCATCACGCTCGTCCAGTGCTTCCAGTCGTTGTTCTCAACGACGAGCGCTACCGGCGCCCCGGTTGTCTTGCCGTGGCGTACGCCGCCCACAATGTTCGCAGTATCCTTCTCGATCTGCATGCGGCGACCGCGCCCATGACCCTTCTGGCGGCGATGGAGTTGAAAGTTAAGTTCCTCAAAGTCGATTTTCAAATTGCTTGGAAGTCCTTCAATAATTGCGGTTAATTGTGGACCGTGGGTTTCTCCCGCTGTCAAATAACGTAAACTCAAGACCAAGCTCCTCCTTCAAAGCAAGCATTTTTGCACTTGCTCGTCTATAACTCTATCTCGCATGAGCCTCAACATCTTTGCTCATTATAGTACAGCCCATAAGGTTTGACAAGAAATTGACAGGCCTCAAAGGCAATATTTCAACAAAGATTTAAAGCGTCAACGCAGTATCGGACAAAAGCAACCGAAATAAAGAAAAATGGACGCAAAAAAACTGGCAACATGCTTGTCTATCAAGCGTGTTGCCAGTTTTCTCTTCACTGCTGCTAAACGATCATGAGTTGATATTCATCTAATCATCTGCTTCGACCGCTGTAGCACAGCCTCAGGCATAAGCCGCGGGTCATCAACAAGCCGGACCATTTGGCCGCTGTCAACGCCGATGATTTGCGCGCACTCTTGAATCGATATCAAGCCTCGCCGATAAGCAGCGATTACTTTGCGCTTGTCCACTCTTCTCATCAACCTCCAAATCGCTCCGATTATGATTAGTATTGGAGAAGATGGAAAACGGTATACATGATCTCAAAAGTTAAACGCGCCGGTAGAAGAATGTATCCGCCGTTTCGAAGCCGTATTGCGCCGGGGAGAAGATTTGCTCCGTGCTGCCGACGAACAGCAGACCACCCGGTTTCAGTGCTTTTGCAAATTTATGATACAATAAGTGCTTGGCTTCCTCGGTAAAATAAATCATAACATTGCGGCATACAATCAGGTCGAACGAGCTGTCAAACGTATCATGCAGCAGATTTTGCTGTTTGAACTGAATGAATTGCTTCAGTTGATCCGAGATGAGATATGCTCCGTCCTGCTGCTTGAAATATTTTTGCCTGCAAGCCGGCGGCACATCGCGCAGCGAACGCTCCAGGTAGCTGCCCTCCATCGCCTTCTTCAGAACATTGCTGTCCAGATCGGTAGCCAGCAGGCTTGTCTTGCCGATTGCCCCCAGCTCTGAGAGCATCATAGCTAGCGTGTAAGGCTCTTCACCCGTCGAACATGCGGCACTCCATACTTTCAGCCTTGCATTGTTCTTAAGCATTTCAGGGAAAAATCGATTTTGAAGCACATCCCAGCGTGAAGGGTTGCGCCAAAACTCGGAGACGTTGATCGTCATCCGATCGAGAAACTCATTGAGCATGCTGCGATTCTGCTCGATTGCTTTCCAGTACTCCTCGAAGGTCGCATATCCGTGCTTCATCCGCAGCGTCGTCAATCTGCGCTTCATTTGGGCTTCTTTATATTGCGATAGATCGATGTCTGTCTTCTGCTTTATGCGAGTAACAAACAACGAGAAATCACGATCGTCGAGCATAAGTCCCTCCGCTGCAAGCGGCAACTAGGCTTTAACTACACCCACCGCTGAATTGTATGTTCGTAATCGACAATCTCATTTGGCTTGAAGAAGATTCCCATTTCACGGATCGCATTCTCGGCAGAGTCGGAACCGTGAATGAGATTGAAGTTCGTATGTACGGCAAAGTCGGAACGAATCGTTCCTGGCGCTGCGTCGAGCGCATCGGTCTTGCCTATAAGCGCGCGTGACAATGCGATGACATTATCCCCTTGCCATACCATGGCGAATACAGGGCCCGATGTGATGAAGTCAAGCAACGGCTCATAGAACACTTTGCCTTTGTGCTCGGCATAGTGAATCTCCGCCAGCTCGCGAGGGATAATCATAAATTTGGCTGCAGCTAGCTGTAGTCCTTTTCTCTCGAGTCTCGATACGATTTCACCGATCAAACCGCGTTGAACGCCATCTGGCTTAATCATCAGAAATGTTTTTTCCATGGCTAGTCAGTCCTTTCAGCACCGCTTTGGTTTAATAATTACGTTTGCCTACGAAATGAGCAATGTCGGCTAGGTTTTTCTTCGCCGCAATGTTCGGCAATCCTTCTAAAGCAGCCAGCGCTTTATTTATATATCGGCTCGCAAGCTGATCTGCTTGAGCGACACCGTCGCTATTGCGAATCATTTCAATTGCGCGGCTCGTATCCGATACGCTGCCGCTCTCGCGGATAAGAACAAGCTCGCGGCTCAGCGCTACTTGAATACGCTTTTCCTTCAGAGCCAGTATGACGGGCAGTGTAATATTTCCCTGCCTCATATCCGAGCCCGGCGGCTTGCCGATCTGCTTCTCCGTACCGAGAAGATCAAGCAGATCATCCCTAATTTGGTAAGCCATACCTACATTATACCCAAATCTGTACAATTTGTTCGCCGTTTCACGGTCTGCGCTTGCGGCTACGGCACCGAGTTGGCAGCTGATCGCGATCAACAGCGCTGTTTTTCTCCGTATACGCAGGAAATAGTCTCGCACCGACTGCTCCATGTTGAAGAAGTCGCGTATTTGCTCCATCTCGCCTACACACATCTGCACCATCGCTTTGGACAAGATTTGATGGATAACCGGATTTGTCAGCTTAGTCGCAAGCGTCAGCGCTTTGCCGTATATATAATCGCCGGTATACATCGCAATACGATTATCCCATTGGGACTTGACCGTTAGTCGACCCCGCCTGGTCTCCGCATCGTCGATGACATCGTCATGCACGAGGGAGGCCATATGAATGAGCTCCAGCGGAACGGCGATATGCTTCATTACTTCCAAGCTGTAATTGCCGAACTTACCTGAGAGCAGTACGAATATGGGGCGAATTCGCTTGCCGCCTGCCTTGAGCAGATGTACCGAAGCTTCGCTAAGCAGCGCATGATCCGTCGTAACGGTGCGCTCCAGTTCTTGTTCGATTTGATTTAAATCGCCTTTCATCTTTGCATACAAGTCTAGTAGTTTCATTCTTTCACCTATTGGGCAGATTGGTCTTCAAAAAAAGTAAACTCGACGTCCCTCGCCAGCAGTCCAAGCTGCTTCGCATAGCGGAAATACAGGGCTAAACCTTCTTGCAGCTTGCTGCCAAAATCATATTGCAGAGAATGAAAGTACATATCCCAATAAGCGGCGTCTCCGCCGAGCTGCTTGCAGGCTTGCCGAATTAACGGCTCTAGATGATTTTGGTTATGCTGCTTACACTTAAGAATAGCAGCATATGCAGCTTGTACAGCTTCAGGATTCGAGTGGATAACATCCTTGCGCGCAGCAACGACCGCATACGTCATACCGAGTCCCGTCCACTCATTCCATAGACGGCCAAGATCAATCACATGCAGCCCTTGTTCGTTCCATGAAGCATGGATCGCAGGATCGCCGATCAATAACGCCGCATCAGCTTCCCGTAGCATTTCCTCAAGTCTTGGCTCGGCCGTTACATACGTGGGCGAGCATTCATAATACATTTCCATTAAAATTTTCAATAAATTAACGGACGTTGCCGATGTTGACGTGACGGCAATCGTAGACGGCCGCTTCAATTCGAGCGGCTCTTTAAGGAACAACAGGATCGAATGGACAGGTCCAGTCGATCCAACGGATAATTGCGGAAGCAGCATATAGCTCTCCGAATGTAAGCCATAGGAATAAGAGGATATGGCCGATATATCTAGCTCGCCCGCCTGCAGCAAGCGATTCAGCTCTGCAGGATAGCGGGAAATGCTCTCATAATTCACATGGCCCGCGAACGACTCCAATTGATGAAAGAGCGGCCATGCATTCGCATAATCAATTGTGCCGATGGTAATTGGGCGATTATAGCCCATTGTACTCATCTCCCCATCTTCGATACAAATCATGATCAACATCTGCCTGATCGAGCACTTTTCCTACGAGGAAATCGATCATCTGCTCCATCGATTGCGGTTTATAGTAAAAAGCCGGCATAGCAGGTACGATACGCACCCCTAATTTGGCCAGTGTAAGCATATTTTCCAAATGAATCGCGTGAAGCGGCGTTTCTCTTGGCACAATCAGCAGTTTGCGGCCTTCCTTCAGCATAACATCAGCCGCTCTCGTCATCAAATCATCGGATATGCCGTGAGCGATCGAAGCAAGCGTCCCCATCGAGCAAGGCATGATCATCATGCCCTCTACTCGGAACGAGCCGCTTGCGATGCTGGCGCCAATGTCTGCATTCGGATGAAAAACAAGCCTTCCATCCGTCAGACTGGCTCCGAAGCAAGCTTCCAAAGCCGCTTGCCTGCGCGTCGTTTCCCAACCTAGCTCTTCCTTCAATACGCGCCAGCCCGCTTCCGTAATGACAAGATGCACGTCAAAACCGCTGACGATCAGCTCCTGAATGAGCCGAATGCCATAAATCGAACCGCTTGCACCCGTAATGCCAACAATCCATTTGCGCCTGCGGAGAGACGAGTTATGACTTGAAGGCGTATCTAACGCTACCATTGCTTAAGCACCAACAAATCGAAGATCGTGAAAGCAAATAATACGACGCTAAGCGTACCGTTCATACCGAAGAAAGCAGTCTGCACGCGTGACAGATCATTAGGCCGCACGAGCCAATGCTGGTAGAACAGCAGCGATATCGACACAATCGTTCCAACCAAGTACGCCCAGCTTAATTCCGTCATCATGAATAGCATAATAAAGCCGATCGCGGTCACCATATGCAAAATACGCGCAAACCATAACGCGCCGGCAAGACCGAATCGCGCAGGTATGGAATGCAAGCCTGCTCCACGGTCATACTCGAAGTCTTGTGTAGCGTAAACAATATCGAACCCTGCAATCCACAGCGCGACAGTCGCATACAGCAGCCATGCCGCTGGATCGAAGTGCCCCGTTACGGCTACCCATGCGCCAAGCGGGGACAAACCGATTGTGAAACCAAGCACAAGGTGGCACAGCCAAGTAAACCGTTTCGTATACGAATACAAAACGAGCAGTGCAACCGCAATAGGCATGAGCTTCAGCGCAATCGGCTGCAAGTTAGCCGCAGCGATGAACATGAGTACGAGTGAAACAACAATAAAAATAATGACTTCTGCCGATTTCAATAATCCGGCTGGCAGCGCCCGTTTCTCGGTTCGCGGATTGCGAAGATCGATCGCCTTGTCAATGACGCGGTTAAGTCCCATAGCGGCGCTGCGCGCGCCGAACATCGCAAGCGTAATCCAACCGATCTCTTCCCATGAAGGAAGACGCTGTTCCATTGCAACAGCGCCCAAGATTGCTCCCATAAAGGCGAACGGCAAAGCAAATATCGTATGCTCAAACTTGATCATTTCAAGAATAATGCCTATTTTGCGAATCATTGACGCTTCTTCTCCTTTGTCCCCATATGCAACGCTGCAACTCCGCCGGTCAGCGGATACGCGTTCACGCTTTGCAAGCCCGCCTTCTCGAACAGCTTAACGAGCTGCTTCGCATCTGGAAACACTTTAAGCGATTCCGGAAGCCACTTGTATTCATCGAATCGTTTCGCCACCAGCTTGCCCATTAACGGCAAAATTTGACCGAAGTACAAGTTGTACATCGCTTTGAACGGCTGCCAAGTCGGCTTGGAAACTTCCAAGCATACGACCATGCCTCCTGGCTTCACAACGCGTTCCATTTCCTTCAGCACTTGCAGGAAATCGGGACAATTGCGAAGTCCGAAGCCGATTGTTGCATAATCGAATTGATTGTCCTCGAACGGCAAGCTCATCGCATTGCCTTGTACCAGCTTAATCTGTTTGCTAAGTCCTTGCTTGTCCACTTTCGCAGCGCCTACATCGAGCATGTTTTGGCTGAAATCAAGACCAATAATTTCACCCGATACGCTTGCCTCGGCCAGCGCAATCGTCCAATCGCAGGTGCCGCAGCATAGATCGATTGCAGTCTGCCCCGGTTGCATGTTCATCTTCTTCATCGTAAACTTCCGCCATGCCTTATGCCTGCGGAAGCTAATCAAGTCATTCATCATATCGTACTTCGGCGCTACACGCTCGAATACGCCATGAACATGACTCTTAGAGTTCGCATCCATTTCGTCTTTCACCTCGTCTCGTGAAGGGCCGGTGTTCTGCCCGCCGCTCTGTTCAGCATTTCTTCCAAGATCCGAATCGGCTCATTATTCATGAAATCCGGATCAAGCTTCGCAGTAATCGTACGTACCATCTCAGCCGCTAAGTTCAGCTTAGCCGTCAGCTTACCATGAATATCGTATTTGTTAACGAGCTCGTATACGCGTTCCGAATCGATTAGCGATTCCGTCAACAGTGCGCGTTCTGACTCCGTGCCGTCTTGCATGACATGCCAGTAGGCCCAGCTATGCTCGAAATTCGAGACGTCATTCAAACACTCAAGCTCTTCTAGAATAACCTCGCAACGCGTAAGTGCAACCAGCAGATCCTGCCAGGCTCGCGACTGATCGACATCCATCAACGCTGTGAACGACTGGAACAGCTCGCTGCGAATCTGTGACATACCGCTCAAATAATCGTCCGCTGTAAGTTTCATTTGCTTCATTCTCATGTAAAGATTCGTCTTAAGACGATTCACTTCGCATACTGCTTCACTTAGAATCGCAATCATTTCTATTTGCCCTGCCTGCGCGAGCAATTGGTAAAAAATACTGCTGAAGTAGTCGCCTGCAAGCACCTTAAGCTGCTTGGCACGCATCTCATTCTCTGCACGCCGCGAAGAATCAGCGTCGTTATTAATCCGATCATGGGTATCCATTCCGAGTTGAACAAGCGAAGCGACTAGCGTATACAGCTCGCTATGCTTCTCATACACTTGCCCCCGAATGAGGAAAGAATGAAGCAATTGCAGCCTAGGATGCGCAAGCGCAGGCAGATCCGTATGAATCTGGATCATGTCGTATTCGGTATATTTGCTTGCAATGGATGGTATTCGATACGATTTCATGGGGAAGCCTCCGAACAGAGAAGCGCAACAATCGCCGCTCAATAATCTAAACTATTATAGCACAACTTTTTTAAAGAGCATACGATTGCAACAAACGTAACCGACAATCGCTGTCGATTGGCGGTTACAACTTACCGTTTGACGGTGATATGTACTTGAACAAAGCAGATTTAATAAGCTGTGTCTTTCGCACGCTCTATGGAATAACTCGAAACGCGGCCTAATCGTTCTTCCCACGCAGCAGTAAAGCTAACTCTCAGCCTCTTCCTCCATCGCTCATCATGAACAGGATCCGCGTAACGCAAGGCATCAAGCTCTGTATCCAGCCAGCTATCTGTCCTACGTACGTCTACGGCCGCTAACAGCCTAGGCTCCTGCGGGGCGTCTTCTACGATCCTGACTAGCACGCGCTTCACGTTCTCCAATTGCAGGAACGATACGCGCAGCAGCTTCTCCACATCGGAGAACCAAGAGGCCGGTCTCCCCTCTTCCGCGTTGACTTTAAGATCAATCGTCAAGATCGCGTTATGCCAGTCGGCTTTTTTGATCCGTTCGTTCAATTGAGCGCTGATGAGCACATCAACCAAATTTTGATTGGACAGGCGTGCGACAGGTGCAGGGTGGAATACCGCGACTTCCCCTCGCTCGTTAGCGGTTTTCCATATATGATGCGGAAGCGCTGAGAATAACAGCGTAAGCGCAATAGTAGCTAAACATGCGGTTAACAGCGGTTTGCTGATTCGCATCGGACACCTCCCGTTATGGCTTGCATACATCATGCGTATGTATTCATTGTACGAGCAAGTCTGTCCGATTATTCAACCGCTATTGTTGTTCCGCATGAAAAAAAGCAGGCTATGCCTGCTCCGCGCATTGCTTATTGGTCTGTTTCTACCGTACCGTACTTCGTCATCACTATCGCTTTGCCGCGAATCTTGATTGCCGATGTATGATCGGTAAACTGACAAATCAATACTTCATTCCGATCCAGCTTTTCCGTATGATGAAATTTTGTATCTTGCCCTCGAGTCAGGCCGATGACATTCACGCCCTGCTCCTTAGCCTTGATTACAATATAATCCCCGCCTGTAGGTTCCATCGTCTTCCCTCCGCATCTATCAATTCCGTAATTCTTAATGCTTACAAAGTATGTAGACTTTCTTCAAGTGAATTATAGTTGATGAGACTCAAATGTGCAATGATACGGCTTGTTTCAATTGTCACTACGAACGAGAATACGCCTAGGCGAGACCGCCCAGGCGTATACGTAACGAATAAGTATCGGATAAGGAGGTAACGAGTACGTCCTTAACTTATTTAATTGGATACAAGGTCTTTGAGAGATTTGCCCGGTTTGAAGGCAGGCATTTTGCTGGCAGCGATTTCGATCGGATCTCCCGTTTGCGGATTGCGTCCTTTTCTCGCTTGGCGCTCGCGCACCTCAAAGTTTCCGAATCCTACCAGTTGCACTTTGTCTCCGCTTTGCAGCGCATCGGAAATCGCATCAAAAACGGCATCTACCGCTTTGGTTGCATCCTTCTTCGACAGGTCTGTCAATTCAGCGACTTTAGCAATCAAATCTGTTTTGTTCATGGTTTCACCTCCTTAAAGTTTTGCGAAGCAAAACTACTTCGAAAGCATACGCTTAGTTTTGCGAAGCAAAACTACTTCGAAAGCATACGCTTAGTTTTGCGAAGCAAACTGCTTCGTAAGCATCAAACATATCTTATCCCTCTTATTAACGGAAAACTTCAAAAATATACCTTTTGACCGAACAAACCTATAGTAATACAGCCGATTCGCAATTTCAAGTAGGTAAATGCATTTCTTCCATTCAAAATCGCAAGGCCGCTCCCCGACTTTCGGAAGCGGCCTCGCAAACGTATTTTGGATCGCCTTAGAGAATGATAGCAATTAATCCGCCTGAGCCCTCGTTGATGATACGGCCAAGCGTTTCTTGCAGCTTGTAGCGCGCGTTGTCCGGCATCATCGCGATTTTGCCCTGAATGCCTTCCCTTACGATCGAATGGAGTGATCGTCCGAAGATGTCAGACTCCCAAATCTTGATCGGGTCGTTCTCGAAATCTTGCATTAAGTAACGGACAAGCTCCTCGCTCTGCTTCTCCGTACCGATAATCGGAGCGAACTCGGACTCTACATCCACGCGAATCATATGAATCGACGGAGCAGTCGCTTTCAAGCGAACGCCGAAGCGAGAACCTTGCCTGATCAGCTCCGGCTCATCGAGCGCCATCTCAGCCAGCGTAGGAGCGGCGATGCCGTAGCCCGTCGTCTTCACCATCTCCAGCGCTTCGGCGAATCGGTCATACTCGCGCTTCGCATGCGAGAAGTCCTGCATGAGCTGGAGCAAGTGATCCTTGCCGCGAATCTCGACGCCGACAACCTCCATCAAAATGCGGTCATACAGCTCGTCAGGAGCATACAGATCAATCTCCGCCACGCCTTGACCCATGTTCATGCCGCTTAAGCCCGCTCTGGCGATAAAATCATATTCCATGAACTGCGAAACGACTCGATCGACATCGCGCAGACGGCGAATATCCTTCACCGTATCACGAACCGAACTTTCGTAGTTGTTGCGCAGCCAGTGGTTATCATTCAGCACCATGACCCAGCTTGGAAGATTAACGTTAACCTCGTGCACTGGGAATTCATAGAGCACTTCGCGCAGTACCGAGATAACCTCTTCCTCGCCCATTGTCGCAACGCTAAGCGTCATAACTGGAATATCGTATTTCGATTGCAGCTCATTGCGCAATTGAAGCGCCTCTTCGCCGCGAGGTCTAGTTGAGTTAATAATAAGCACGAAAGGCTTACCCACTTCTTTCAGCTCATTGATGACGCGCTCTTCGGCGACCACGTAGGAGCTACGCGGTATTTCGGCGATTGAGCCGTCCGTCGTTACGACGACGCCAAGCGTCGAATGCTCCTGAATGACTTTGCGCGTTCCGATCTCCGCTGCTTCCTGGAACGGGATCGGTTCATCGAACCATGGAGTTGTAATCATCCGCGGACCGTTCTCGTCCTCGTAGCCCTTCGCACCTTCAACCGCGTAACCAACGCAATCGACCAATCTCACATTTACTTCGAGCCCGTCGGTTACTTTCAGTTGTACCGCTTGGTTCGGCACGAACTTCGGTTCTGTTGTCATAATCGTTTTACCCGCAGCGCTTTGAGGAAGTTCGTCCACGGCTCTGGCACGATCTGATTCGCTGGCGATGTTCGGCAGCACGACCGTCTCCATAAACCGTTTAATAAACGTTGATTTGCCCGTCCGGACTGCCCCAACCACACCGAGGTAAATATCCCCGCCAGTTCTCTCGGCTATGTCCTTGAAAATGTCCACTTTCTCCACTGAATATCCCCTCCCAATTGATTTTCCGGTTCGCCGCCATCCACCGGACAAGAGGGCAGGCCAGCGACGCAACTCGTACATACTTTTTGGACTAGTAACATCTTATGTTGGGACTTACCTTTTATGACGATTCCTTCCCTGAAATCTTTTTTACCACCTCGTCGGTCAACATCCCTTCCAAGATTGAATTATATGAGCTGCCGAGTTTCACTAGTACATCGATATACAAAAAAAACCTCCGCAAGCCATGGATTGGCTGACAGAGGTCTTATCCTGGATGGAACGATTAGGGCTTGGCCGCTTGCGGCTCGCCATTCACATAGTGGTAGATGGGCGATTTGACTGGAACATAGTCGGAATCGTCGACCAGCAAAGTTCGCAGGTCCAGCTTATCATCGATGGACGTGTCGCCGTTTTTCTGAATGAGCTGCATGATGTCAATACCATAATCGGCGTACACAACACCGCCCTCGTCTACGAGTGCGTTAATGGATTGTCCTGAGAATACGCTTTGAATGACAGGCGATGTCTTGTTCATCAATTTATAATCGATTTGATAGAAGCCTGGATACATTTGTTCGCCCTTAGGGAGCTCGCCGCCATTTTGCACATAAGCTTTAACCCAACCCTGAATATCATTCACCTTCTGATAGGTGACCAGATCCATCAGCTTCACACGCGGGTTCGTCTCCTCGTCTATGACGAGAAAATAGAAGTTGCCGCCCTTCTCGAATGCCGCGCTAGGAAGATCGCTCAAGTAGCCCGTTCGCTGCAGCTTCGCAAAATCGATCAGAAACTTCTCGTAAACTGGGGTTTGTGCATCGCTGTTCTTGATTGGAAGCATGCCCGTCTCGTCCTTGTATTGGTCGATAGCCCCTTGTACGTTGCGGATGGCTTCCTTCGGCGCCGCTTGATTCTGCTTGCGCTGATCATCGGGGTACATACAGCCAGATAATGTTGCAGCAAATAAACTAACTGCTGTTACTATAGCTAATAAACGCAAATATTGCGCAAATCTTCTGTTCGTAAATAAAGCCATTGTTAATCCTCCTGCAACAATTGTGTTACGCAACTTGTTAACTACCAGAGCGGTTCATCCTGCTCTGCCTGCCTAGCTAATTGACGCGCTATAGCCGCCTTAAGCGGGTCAAGCGGCACCGTTACTTCTACTTTGCCGTCGACACGCGCTTGACAGCCGAGCCGGATGCCTTCGCCGTCAAGTCCCGCCAGCTTCCTGCGTTCATTGTCCGATATTGGCATCAGCTCACTGCCCGGAAGCACCGTCAGCTTGCACATAAAGCATGCCGCCTTGCCTCCGCAACGCGTCTGAATGAGAACATTGGCACGTCTTGCCGCGTCAAGCAGCGTCGTTCCACGCTTCACCGCAACCTTCTTGCCCGATGGCCAAAACGTAACTTCCGCGCTCAACGCCTTAACCCCGCTTTCGACTCGCTAATGAAGCTGTGCACATATTGCCTTGCTTGCTCCGAGAAGCGGTTAACCGTCTCAATGGCCCTCAGAGCGGGCCCGTCGGCCGAATGATTAAAGCTCTCTGCAATAAGCTGCACCCGATCCTCGCGGGCACGCAGCGCGTTGAACCATAATTCGTGCGCGAGAGGCACGACGTTCGCCTGCTTTGCTGTTCCATCCACTGTAAGCTTGATACCGTAGGGGATCAGAAGCTTCTTCACATCCGTATGATAGAAGCTGTCAGCTGATGTCACTTCAAAGCCGCCGACCAGCTCGACAGATACCCCTTCGATGTTAAAATGACACAATCGTGATCGATACATGTTCGTAATGCTCAAATCCGGTTCATCAACCGCATACCGACTTAACTTCTTGTATATGCGCTCAACATCCTCGTCGTCGCAATAGAGATCAAGATCTCGAGGGCTTGCTTGAAGCGGAAGTTTGCGCATCAGCAATCCTGCGCTTCCGCCTACGATCCAATTCGGACAATCACTGCCGGTAACGTCAATTACGGAAGCCAGCGCTCTGTATATTTGCTTATTCTCATTCATCGCCGGCACTCCTTCTTTTGTCATCAAGCGTAAACGGCTGTCACCGTCCTTGGCGGCAACAGCGACCGTTTCGCAATGAAATATAAGCACAGAATAAACAGCAAATTTTATACTATCTTATATTTTTAGAAATAAGGCTTATTGGCAGCAGCGATCGGGCCGGCATTCGGCTTCACTATCGCTTGGCAAGCAAGTCGATAGCCCTCCTCGAACTCCTCTGGCTCAAGCCGATCCCACTCATCATCGGTTACTTCCTCGAGTTGGTCGCCGCCCTCCGTTACGAGGCAGCGGCAACGCGCGCATGTGCCTCTGGCACAAGAGAAGCTCCAATCCACATTATGCTTGATTGCCAGATCAAGCAGCGACATGCCTTCCTCCGGCTCGACAACAGCTGTTTTCGTTTTTCCTTTTAGCTCAATCATTGCGTCTCCAGGTCTCCCTTTCGCAGCCCTTAATTATTCTATATCGTATGTAAGCTTTCTCTATATGATGGAAAATAAGCCGTATACGAATCCGAGGACTAGCAGTATAAATGCGACTAGCGATAAAACAAATTTTACAACGCCCTTCGTTTTCAAACGGGCGAATGTGATTAAAGCCGCGGCGATAGCCATCAGGCCTATGCCGACAAAGGATACCCACATTTTTGTCATTGCATCCATTTCGAATCGATTCTCCTAATCTGTAACGGAATAAGTTCCCGACTATTATAACATTCGACAAGCCTGACTTGTACCTATCTCGGCACAAAAAAAAGGACAAAAGCCGGCAGGATGTGACGAACGAATGAATACATTCGCTGTCCTGCCGAGCTCTTGCCGATATGCTTTACTTCTTCATCATCATTTTCATGATCGTTTCCATGCCGCCGGCGGTCATGCCACTAGCCTTGACAGCTTTAACAATATCGTTAACCGTCGAGTCGGACACTTTCACCTTTGCCATATCCGATACTTGCTTGATGAGCTTGCGAAGCTCCGCTTCGTTTTGCATCGTTTCGGCTGTTACGCCTCCGGCAATTTTTTTCACCGCGCTCTCGGTAATGTTTTTGCCGGTTTTCTTATTAATCGCGCCTAATACGTCTTTGGACATATCCTTGGACAACGCTCTAACCTCCTCATAGGCTTGCGGGCGCAAACGTAAGGCTCGTCGGCATAACATAAAGTATGCCAACGCCTGCGCTCTGCAGCGCTCCTAGCATCATATGAGGAGGTGGACGTTTTGGTATAGGCGTACGTCCTTATCCGATTTCTTCGATTTCATGCGTCCGCAATCGACCCATCAGGTGCTCGACCGCGGTTCTCGGACTCTTGTTCGCGAACAATACCTCATACAGCTGGGCTGTAATCGGCATCTCCACATTATATTGCTTCGCGAGTTCATAGGCAGCTCGCGTGGTCCTTACGCCTTCAACGACCATGCCCATCTTGTTAAGCACCTCTTCAAGCGGCGTCCCGTCTGCCAGCATGTAGCCCGCCCGCCAATTACGGCTGTGCTTGCTAGTGCAAGTGACCACCAGATCGCCTACACCGGCGAGTCCGGCGAACGTAAGCGCATTAGCCCCCATTGCCGTGCCTAATCTTCCGATCTCCGCTAAACCGCGCGTTAGAAGCGCAGCCTTCGCATTATCTCCGAAGTTAAGGCCATCGGACAAACCCGCGCCAAGCGCAATAATGTTCTTAATCGCGCCGGCAACCTCAACGCCAGGCACGTCCGGATTCGTATAGACGCGGAAATAGCCGTTCATTAGCGCATCCTGCGCCTGTTCGGCGGCTTTCAGCTTGGCAGAGGCGACAACGACAGTGGTCGGCTGCTGGCGAATAACCTCTTCCGCATGGCTTGGACCTGAGAGAACGACTAATTGATCAGCAGATCGTCCGAGCTCCTCGGCTAGAACGGAAGTCATCCGCTTCAGCGTATCACTCTCGAATCCTTTGGTCGCATGGATGACAAGCGTCTCTGGCGACAAGTAAGCAGCAGCTTGCCTCGCCACGTCACGCATCGCTCCCGATGGAGCAACGAAGAGCGCAAGCTCGGCATGCTCCACCGCTTCCTTCATATCTGTCGTAGCTTCGATCAAGCTATCCAGCTTCACGCCAGGCAGGAATTTGCTATTCTCACGATTCGTATTAATATCGCTCGCTTGCTCGGCATTTCTCGTCCAGAGCTTGACCTTGTAGCCGTTAGTCGCTAGCACGGAAGCGAGCGCCGTTCCCCAACTGCCTGCCACGAGTACTGCCGCGATGCGGGCAGTTGATGTATGTTCGTTGGTCATAGCTGCATTCACGTCCCTTTCTTTGCACCAAGCTTGTTCTCAGTGCCTTGGAACAGCTTTACGATATTCGTGCGATGACGAACAAACGCAAATAGACATAACACGATGCTTGCTGTAAGCAAAGGCAAAGAATAATAAAAGGATGCAATTAATAATGGCGTTATGCTGGCGAACAATAGCGATCCTAACGATACGTACCTTGTAACGACGATAGACAAGATGGCTATAACGCCGGCGCATATTGCAGGTACGAAGGCCAAGGTGGCAATGACGCCTACGGTCGTAGCAATGCCCTTACCACCCTTGAACTTGAACCATATCGGCCAGTTATGGCCGATAATAGCCGCTAACCCGGATAATACCGGTATCCATTCATTATCTCCGCCAAGTCCATGACCGATCCATACAGCTGCGATCCCTTTGGCGATGTCCAGCAGGAATACAAGTATGCCTGGGCCTTTGCCCAGCACCCGCAGCGTATTTGTCGCTCCGGCATTGCCGCTGCCATGCTGTCTGATGTCAATCCCCTTGACCCATTTGGCAATGACGATGCTGAATGAAACCGAGCCTAACAAATAGCTCAAAACAACCGCAATGACTCCGTATGCCAAGCTTCTTCTCCCCTAATCCTCTTCGTTCTTCCGACGCGTGTAGATACGAACCGGCGTTCCTTCAAAATTGAAGGCAGCTCGAATTTTATTTTCCAAATAGCGTTCATACGAGAAATGCATAATCTCCGGTTCGTTAACGAACACGACGATCGTAGGCGGCTTCGTTGCGACTTGCGTCACATAATTAATGCGAAGCCGCTTGCCCTTGTCAGCCGGAGGCGGGTTAATCGCTACGGCATCGGAGACGACATCGTTAAGCAAATGCGTCTGAATGCGCAGCGCATGCTGCTCCGACACATGATTGACAACTGGCAGAAGCTTCTGTAAGCGCTGTTTCGTCAATGCCGACAAATACACGATCGGAGCATACGACATGAACAAGAAATGATCACGAATATTCGTCGTGAACTGCTGCATCGTCTTCTCGTCTTTCTCGACAACATCCCACTTATTCACGACAAAGATTGAAGCCTTGCCTGCTTCATGGGCATATCCGGCGATATGCTTGTCCTGCTCGATGATGCCTTCTTCGCCATTGATCAGAACGAGGACGACATCCGCCCGCTCGATTGCTTTCATCGCGCGCATGACGCTGTACTTCTCTGTCGATTCGTATACTTTACCTCTCTTGCGCATGCCCGCTGTGTCGATAAGCACATAACGTTGACCGTCACGCTCGAACGGCGTATCGATCGCATCGCGTGTCGTACCCGCAACATTGCTCACGATGACGCGCTCTTCGCCCAGCAAGGCGTTAACGAGCGACGACTTGCCCACATTCGGCCTGCCGATTAAAGCTACACGAATGACATCTTCATCATAGCCGTCTTCCTCAATCTCAGGGAGCAGTTCAACGGCAGCTTCAAGCAAGTCGCCAATGCCTATGCCATGCGATCCAGAGATCGCAATCGGCGTTCCGAAGCCAAGTCCATAGAACTCGTACACTTCGTCCATGCGATTCATATTATCTACTTTATTCACAGCCACGACTACCGGCTTGCGCGAACGGAACAGCATTTGCGCCACTTCATCGTCGGCATGCGTAAGTCCAGTCTTCGCATCGACCATGAAAATAATGACGTCCGCTTCCTCGATCGCCAGCTCGGCCTGCATGCGTACCGACTTCATAATCTCATCTTCGCCGTCAATTTCGATACCTCCGGTATCGATAATGCTAAAAGGCTTTCCAGCCCACTCGCCAATACCATACAGACGGTCACGCGTGACGCCTGGCTTATCTTCTACAATTGCTAGCCTGTCGCCGATGACACGGTTAAAAATAGTGGACTTGCCCACATTGGGTCGCCCGACGATGGCAATAACAGGTCTTGCCATAATTAGCTTTTCACTCCTTCAAAAATACTCACGCTAATCATCATAGCAAAAAACTACGGTCTTGGCTAACTTTTCATATTAATGATGATTGACTAGTATGTAGGTCCCATTCTTCAAATCATGCGCGCTTGCATCCAAAATTTTCTCCAGCAGGAAAGATGTATGCTCTAATGCCTGCTCATCATCGACGATAAAAATAGGCGCCCCGCCGTCTACTTGTTTGCCATGCATCGTTACGATTGCGACAATCTTAGCCAAGCTCGCCCGCTCCTTTCTTATTGACGGCCGCCTCTGTCGGCATGCGAACCGCCGACTCCAGAATCGGCACGCGAAGAATGACTTCCTTCCCTTTGTCTTGATCCCGCTCTTGGGGCAATAAGAAGACCGCAAGTCTGCCGTCCTTCAAATCTAGCTTGGCCATCGGAATGAGAGCCGGCTCGCCGTCATCGCGATATACGCCCATAATCGTCGCCAAATCGTACAGGATCGCTTGTCTTTGTCCGAGATTGCTCAGCGTCACTTTGCTATTGGCATTGATCGGCTTCAAAATATAACCAATACCCCGTTCGGCAATAATTTGCTGATTGCTCTTAAGTCCGACATTCATAATATAAATATCATCGATGAGCAGATCAGGCCCATCAATGATAACCGGTGCAGATTCGACCTCTGCAATATGAGAGATCGACTTTCCCGATTTCAGCCATTCGACCAGCAATAAGGATACTCCTCCTGCAAGAATGCCGATCCATACATTGAACAATACCGCAAACAGGCTCGTAAGCAGAGCCGACATAATAACGAGATAGTTGCGTCCTTCGAACACCATCGCAATGCCTTCTATATAAGTCGAGCCGCGGCTTACTAGCTCCATGCTATCGATCTTTGTCAGTGTCTCGCGCTCCATCTTGCGAACGTCCCGGAATTGCTGTGCTGCCAAGCTTAAAAATGTAATCGCCGTGTAGTCCTTATTGTACAGTGCGGGAACCGCAACCGCTCCAAGCGCAGCGGCAATTACGCCTAACGAAATATGAATAATCCGTCCATGGGGATATGTCGGATATTGCCGATAATCGGTTCGAAGCATCAGGAGACGAGCGATTATACCGAAAACAATTCCCAACAAAACGCCGATAAGATGTTTGTTCTGATCCAAATATTGCAGCATTAGGACGAGCGGCCTCCTCTGTAGTTCAGTAATAAATCGCTAATTTTCGACCCGGTCATACGAACGGCCCGGTGCGCAAGACTAGCTAGACTGGCTGCAACAAGCGAGACAAGAAAACGATCCCACCAAGCCACAGAGCCGATGCTCGTCATTACAATTCCTTTGTATAACAACGCATATACGAATTCTCCGATTACGGCTCCCCAGATCATAACGCCGAACTGTTGCTTGCCGTTGGAAGTACATACGCCGCATAAAGCGCCGCTCAAGATCGGAGCATCCCAGCTTGGTCCAAGCCAATAAAACACGGGATCGTAGCTGTACAGCTTCCTCACAATTCCCCACACCAGTCCGACAATCACTCCGCATAACACCAAATATAGCTTGTTGTTCCACCCCTCATCGTCCCTGCCTGTAACCATTCCTGCAAGAAGCAGCAATATAATAGCAGCATGGATATGAATAACAGCTGCAACAGCTGCTTCTGATCTTATGTGGATATCGACCCATAACGGCATCATGAGCATAATGGCGCTAACCGCTCCTAATACGATTAATGTTCTCCTGCTGATCCCGGGAGCCAGATATTCTCGCCAGCCCGTTGCGAATAAGATCAATGCTGCAATAACGATCCAAACCGAAATAAATCCGGGATTCATCCCATCACCTCTTATCCGCATATTATGCTCCCAAGCATTAACGACTATGCCAATGAAGTGTGTTCCTGCATCGCTCTGCACAAGGTGAAACGGCTGTCGCCGTCCTTTGGTGGCGCTGCGCGTTTCATTCCGATGAAATATAGAGAAAGGAAGGCTTAATGATATACTTTCCTATATATCAAAAAAAAGGCTATCCCCGTGCGTTAGCACAGGAATAGCCTCTTCCATTCAAATCTTATTTCAAATTTTTAAGTTTGTCGCCAAAACGCTCCGCAAGGGAGTAGCTCATGCTTTCATTGCTCAAGCTTACGTTCGGGTTGTCGATTTTTTCAACTTTAGGAGCACGAGGCGCTCTCTCGGCACGCGGGCTTTGAGCTGGCTTCTCAGGAGCTTCTTCCGTTTCTTTGATGCTTAGGCTAACGCGTTTCTCAGCGGGGTTGAAGTCCAAAACTTTCGCTTGTACTTCTTGACCTTCTTTAAGAACTTCGTTAGGCGTAGCGATATGCTGGTGCGAAATTTGGGAAATGTGTACAAGTCCTTCAACGCCCGGAGCGATCTCTACGAAAGCGCCGAATGCTACGATACGGCGAACCGTACCTGTAACAATGCTGCCGATAGCGAATTGACCTGCAGCCGTGTCCCAAGGACCTGGTTGTGCAGCTTTAATGCTAAGGCTGATTTTGCCTGCAGCAGGATCAACTTTAAGTACTTTAACGCGTACCGATTGTCCTTCAGCTACAACATCCTTCGGATGTGCAACATGCTGCCAGGAAAGCTCGGATACGTGTACAAGTCCGTCAATGCCGCCGATATCAACGAAAGCGCCGAATGGTGTCAGGCGTTGAACCGTACCGTCAAGCTCTTGACCTACTTGCAACGAAGCCATAACCTGTTGCTTGCTTTGCTCGAACTCAGCGTCCAATACTTCCTTCTGGGAAAGGATCACTTTGTTGTTCTCACGATCGATTTCTTTCACTTTAACGCGAAGCGTACGGCCTTTGTAGCCGCTGAAATCTTCTACGAAGTGACGTTCAACCATCGATGCAGGAATGAAGCCGCGAACGCCTACGTCTACAACAAGGCCGCCTTTGACTACGTCTGCTACCGCTACTTCGAATACTTCGCCGCTCTCGAAATTAGCTTGAAGCACATCCCATGCTTTCTCGCCGTCAACTTGACGTTTCGAAAGGACAAGTTTTTCTTTCTCGTCGTCGATGCTGACAACTTTAAGCTCAACCTCTTGGCCAATTTGAACCGCTTCGGTTGCGTTCTCGATTTGAACAGCGGAAAGCTCACGAATTGGAATGACACCGTCATATTTATATCCAAGGCTTACGTAAGCTTGGTTATCTTCGATTTTGACGATCGTACCTTTGACGGAATCGCCTTTTTTCAAAGACACGAAATTGTCCATAGCATCTTGGCTTACTTCTTCTGCTACAGTTTCTTGAACATTAGTTTCTTCTGACATTGAAATAACCTCCTCAATTCATACCCCAACTTTATTTAAATCCGCTGACGATTGCCCTTTTCTCTCGAAATAGCTCCGCCAGCAGCATTTAAAACGCGCGCTTGCCTTAAGATTGTTGTGCTGCGATCTCGCGAATGCGAGCCATAATGGCATCTGTAACTTTTTCCAGCATATCCGGCGCACCTTCTTCAATAAAAGGCTTTAGATCGATCGGTTCCCCATAGCATACAATCATTTTGCGGAATGGCGAATATTTGCCGATGATCGCTACCGGAACAACGGCTGCGCCGCTTCTGATCGCTATCATCGATGCGCCTTTCTTCGCTGCCGTGCCCTCTTGACTGTTACGCGTGCCTTCCGGGAAAATCCCGAGCATATTGCCTTCCTTAAGTAAGGAAATCGCTGATTTGATCGCATCTTTGCTGACACCGCCGCGTTTGACGGGGAAAGCGCCGAAGGAACGTATCAACGGACCGAATACCGGAATTTTGAACAGCTCTTCTTTGGCCATAAAATGCACCTTACGGCGAATTTTTATGCCTACAGTCGGCGGATCAAGCAAGCTCAAATGATTCGAAGCGAGCACGACTGGACCGTCTGCAGGAATATTGTCCGTACCTCTTGCTTCCAAGCGGAATAGCAAGGTGTAAATGACCCGGAGCAAAAACCTAAAAATGCGATATAACATAGTTTACTTCGCCTCCGCCAATTTGGTTCGGCTTAAATTAACAATTGCCGCAATAACTTCGTCAATTGTCATTCCCGTGCTGTCCAGAACGACAGCATCGGAAGCACAAACCAGCGGCGAAATGGCGCGCTGCTCGTCCAAGCGATCCCGCTCGGCGATTTCGGATTCCAGCTGTCTCAGTGTAATGGACTGGCTGTCCGAAATTTCGCGATACCGCCTCGCTGCGCGTTCCTGTACAGAAGCTGTTAAGAATACCTTCAGCTCCGCATTCGGAAGCACATGAGACCCGATGTCTCGTCCATCCATAACGACGCCTTTGCGGGCTGCGAGCTGCCGTTGCAGCGCTCCCAACACATCGCGAACCGATTCGATCGCTGCGTAATGGGACACTTGCAAGGTGACTTCCCGCGAACGTATGGATGAGGTAACGTCTTCCCCGTTCACATAAACCGATTGTCCATGTTCTCCGGGCCTTAGATCGATCTGAAGCGATCTTGTCAGCTCGGCCAGTCTTGCAGTCTGCTCAGGCAGAACGCCCGCAAGCTGCGCAGTATACGTGACCGCTCGATACATCGCTCCCGTATCAATGTAGACATACCCAAGCTGTTCGGCGACCTTACGTGCTACCGTACTCTTGCCCGCGCCTGCCGGCCCGTCAATGGCAATATTCATACGGTCGCTGTCACCTCCGTGTTGCGTCACGCACAGTCAACCCCCTTTAGATCGAGAGACGGTTGGCCGAATTGATTAACGTATGCGACGCAAACCTCTCTAGCGTAAACGGTCGTTATGCATGCCGAAGCAGCAGGCGCGATCGTTTCGCGGGCGAAATATAAGAACGCAGCAACGCTACTATTCTACCTCTTATATTTCAAGAAAAAAGCAGGCTTTGCCTGCGACGTGAAAATTATACCACACTATACCCGCAGATGCAAAAGAACGGGAAGCTATTTGAGTCTTGCGCCTTCCCACCGATCCACACCCGTCAACCAATGTCTGATCGTGTCGTTTTGGAGCGCAGCCTGTGAACAGACAACCAGGATGAGCAGCGTTATGATCATTTTTTTGAGAAAAGCGCTAACCTCGTCAGATAGCTTAATGATCTGTTTTTTACTTTTTTTCTTCATAAACAGCTCGCGAAAAATAGGAATCGCTCCTCTTTTAATTCGGGTTCTTTCCCTATTTTTCGCCAACCTATTCCACTCTATTCATCGATTGCGATATTCAAGCTGCTTCTCGAAGCAGTATCTAATTATTTTCTGACGCTCGGAATCGCTGATGCTCGCGAACTTAATCATGATCTGATGACGACCGGACTCCATCTCTACGACGCGCACGATCTCCGCCTTGAATGATGCATGTTCGATCGTACCGTTCTTAAATGGGACGAGCAGCCAGCATTCCAGCATTTGCTCTGACTTTAGCGCCCACTTTCCATCGCATATAAAGGAAATGCCGCCGCCGCCTACATCATCCGTCTTGCAGACGAAGCGAACATGATCGGACAGTTTGACCGCGATCTCAAGCTCGGCCGGCACGCGCAGGAAATTACGGCGTTGCACCTTCGTAATCCGATCGGGATCGGGCTTGCGAATCTTAATAAGTCGAATGACATCCTCGGCAAAGCCGATGACATGCGAATCGAAATAGTTCTTGATGCCCGCTTCCGTTATGAAGTTGACGGACAGCTCGTCCCCTAGAAACAGCCGTTTGAAACGTCCTGTCTTCTCGCTGAGCGGATTTTCGATCAACAAACAGTCTTCTTGCTCATCGGCTATGCGAGACTTGTATTCGATCGCCGCTTCCTCTTCATCGGCAGAAGCGATATGGTAATACAGCATTTGATTTACTTTAGGCAACATTTGGCTCCCCCCATTTCATTGACATTATAGCACGTCGATTAGAGGGGAGCTATATCGTTATTTGTCGGCGGCTTTCGTATCGTTTCGCGTCATTTCCTCAATGGATTCCTCAATGCCCGTCTCTGAATTAATGTAGACACGGTAGAGGCTGCCATTGATTTGTCCCGTATATTCATAGCAGAGTACTTCTTCGCCTAATTCATTGTCGATGAGAGCGAGCTGTTCGCTGCGGACCTTCATCTCCGGATTAAGCGCTTTGCTTGCCTGCGCCTTCGTCAGCACCGGCTTAGGCAGCTTCCGTTCATGCTGCTCGTATACATAATCGGTAGCTTGCAAGCCGACAATCTCGCCATTATCAAGCGCCACCTTCACGGTCAGCTTCTCCGGATAAATGAGTACGCCACCTTGATTATGTACGAAGGTCAACGTACCCGCCCGATCGAACATATCGTAGCTGATTGCATTCATTCCTTTGAAGCCATGCTTCTCCAAGAATGACTCCGCGTTGCTCTTTACTTTGTTCAGGCCAATCTGCTTTGCTCCTATTTCGCGCGGATTCATGAACGAGATGAGTTGGCCGCCCTTCTGCGTGTAATCCAGCTGCAGCTTCCTGTCCTTGCCCGATTCGACCGTAGCTGTATAAGAAGCAAATTCAGTGCCTTTGCCGTTCTCTGTTACTCGGATCGCACCGGCATCCTCGCCGGTGAACTTCGCAGCTTCCTTCTTCACATCCTCCGAATTGACAAACTTGCCGCCCAGCATCTTAATGGAGCGCTTCTGATACATGCTGCTAACGGATGGTCCCCAGTTGATTTCCGGGTACTCGCTAACCTTCTTGTCGACCGTCTTGAAGCCATCGATGATCGCATTGTCGTTGTTTGATTTCTCGGACGCAATGGCGACCTCAACATCCATCCACCTCAAGCTGTTCGCTAATACATTGTTCTGAACGCCTAACAAATCTTTCGAAATTTCCTCGGATTTCTTATAGAGCGTCTTCATCGTTGCGAATTCGTCTGGTGTCAGCGGCTGCTTGCTTAAATCTCTTACAGCTGTCTTATAAGCAAAGTTAGCGATATGCGACAGGAAGTCCTCCGCTTCATTGAATGGCAGCAGCGTTAACGGCAGTTGACTGATTTCATTTTGCGCTTCGCTTGTCAGCCGCCACACATTGACGAGCCCTTTGCGATGGTACGCTTGCGAGGTGGAATTAACCGCCAGCGTGTTGCCTAGCTGCTGATGCAGCTGCTCGACATGGTAAGCCAAGTTATGGAAGGCGCGCTGGTATTGGTTTTCCGCTTTTATGAGAATCGAGTTTTTCTCTTGATGCTCTTGATAGCCCCAGTAGATCGAGCCGAGAAACAAGATTGTCATTATGGGGAACAGGATCGAACTAAGTCGGCGGTACATATGCAAAAAACTCCTTTCTTGTGCAAACCTGGTGTTAGTTTGGTTTGCCAAAAGGAGCTTTATGCATCCATGCTATTCAGTTGACTAACAATCCATCGGTAAACCGCCCTAATAGGCGGTATGCTCTTCAATATCGAGGTCGTTGCTATTGTTGCAGATGCATTGTTTAAAGCCGGTGTCGATACCGCCTTTATCCCGTCGCCCCCGCAGCACGAACTTCTCCCCGCATACATTGCACCGAATGGTCACCTTCACTCGCGCTTCCATCGTTACCCCCTAAGCTACTAGATGGTTCCTATAGTAGCATTATGGACGGATGAGCTATAATTTAACCTCATCCTCTCGCGACATGAATCGGAACGGCGATCTGGAGTTGGCGGAATTGATCTTGCGCAAGCTCCATACCCACAGCACCGCCATGAACGGCACCATGAACCAAAGGTAATTAGAACCGATTGAAATAATAATCCAATCATAGATGGCATGAAGCGCGAATGGCAGCAGCATGGAGATGGCAAGAAGTCTCCTCGTCTTAATCGCGGGAGCAAACTTCGCCTTTCCAAAGTAATACCCCATCATAATGCCGAATAAGGCGTGACCGGATACAGGCAGCAGCGCACGTCCGAGCAAGGTTGCAAAGCTGGCTGGCGAGTAGATCGCATACAGCACGTTCTCCATCGTCGCGAAACCAAGCGAAATCGATGCGGCGTATACAATACCGTCATATGGCTCGTCGAATTCAGTATGGTTGTAAATGACGTGAAGAAGAACGAACCACTTCACGAACTCTTCTACCCCAGCTGACTCGAGGAATATGAACACCCCCGTGTAATCGCCTAGCCATATCTCTAGACCGCGCTGAATAACCATAATCGGTATAACGATAAGCAGGCCTAACACGAACATTCGCGCAACCATGTGGATCGGCTCTGCATCGTATTTATCTCTTAAATATAAGTAAGTAAGCAGCGAAATGCCTGGCGCAACCGCTGCTGTCAAGATAGAAAAAATAAGCATCTAACACCTGCCTTCTTACACCCACCCCCGGAAGCGAACCGCTTCCGCTACTTTGCGAATGCCGGCCATATAAGCAGCGAGCCGCATATCGACTTTGCGGGTGCGGTGAATGTCATACACTTGTTCGAAGCCTCGTATCATCATCAAGCGAAGCTTGTCATCAACCTCTTGTTCATCCCAGTAATAGCCTTGATTGTTCTGTACCCACTCGAAATAAGATACGATAACGCCGCCCGAGCTTGCAAGCACGTCAGGCACGAGCAATATCCCGCGATCGGATAAAATCCGAGTCGCCTCGAGTGTCGTAGGACCGTTAGCCGCCTCAACGACGACCTTAGCCTTAATGTTCGGCGCATTATGTTCGGTAATCTGATTCTCGATGGCTGCAGGGACAAGCACGTCGCAGTCAAGCTCAAGCAGTTGATCATTGGTGATCGTCTGCTGGAACAGATTAGTCACATTGCCGAAAGAATCGCGTCGATCCAGCAAATAAGGAATATCGAGTCCTTCTTCATTATACAACGCTCCGGACACATCGGAAATACCAATTACTCTCGCACCTGCTTCATGCATGAATTTGGCAAGATAACTTCCAGCATTGCCGAACCCTTGAATGACGATTCGCGCATTCGTCAGCTTGATGTCTTTCAGTCTTAAAGCTTCATGGATCATGATAACGACACCCCGCGCCGTAGCGGTCTCACGCCCTTTAGAGCCTCCGAGGACAAGCGGCTTGCCGGTGATGAAGCCCGGCGAATCAAATTCCCGAATGCGGCTGTATTCATCCAGCATCCAAGCCATAATCTGTGAATTTGTCATCACATCAGGGGCTGGGATGTCTTTCGTCGGGCCAACGATTTGGCTGACTGCTCGTACATATCCCCGGCTTAAACGCTCTAACTCGCGAATGGACATGCTGCGCGGGTCGCAGATAACGCCGCCTTTGCCTCCACCGTAAGGGAGATCGGCTATGCCGCATTTAAGCGTCATCCATATGGACAATGCTTTTACTTCATTCTCATTCACTGCGGGGTGGAAGCGAACGCCTCCCTTAGTTGGCCCAACTGCGTCATTATGCTGAGAACGATACCCTGTGAACACTTTCGTCTTGCCGTCATCCATACGTACCGGAATTCGAACGGTCAGCACCCTCATTGGTTCTTTCATCAGCTCGATCATATCTTGCTCATAGCCTAGCCGCTGCAGCGCTTGTTCGATTACGATTTGAGTCGCTTGCAGCACATCGGTCTCATTTTTGTCATTCATATCCCAATCACCGCCCTTGTCTCTTTATAATATGAGCGCCATGCTCACAGCGTATTCCATAAGAGACGGAGTCATGCGTTAGGACAGCCTGGAATGCAAGAAGAGCATCTTGCAAACCGGTAAGGTCGCAGATGCTCTCAACGAGGGATGGTGCTTAAAAGTTAAAATGAAGACATATTTGACGAATGGCCGACTCTGGCATAATAACCTTACCGTATTCCTCAAGCATCGCATAAGTGACGGATGTCGCTTCCCCGTATTCTGCAAGCAGGGCAATTACGGCATTATGCTTCGACGAGTCGATCAGCGCAGGCTCTAGCGCAAGAATATACTTCCCGTTGTACGAGTATAGCTTCCCATCTTCGGTTAAGCCGGAAGATTGAAGCTGCTTGCACACGGCAATGACATCCTCAAAGTCGCGGAATGAGTACATGACAATATCGCTTTGTTCGAGCGTAACTTCCATCTCGTATATTTCATCGTCCGCATCATCTTCTTCCAACGTGTGGCCGCCATCATGAGCGTGTGCATTCATCTTGCCGCGTGTAACGATGACCACCATACCTTGAGCGGGAAGGGCGAACACTTCAACTGCCAATGGGCCGCTGGCATCGAAACCGAGTTCCGTATATGCCTGGTCCATCATTTCACTGAACAGCTCGTGCACTTTAGGAATTTCGCGCCACATGTCGTCCTTATGGATCCCCCGTTCCGACAAGTCGTCGAACGTCAGGAAAATCCGTATCTTGTCCTGACTCAGCCGTTCGATTTTCATGACAGGATCCTCCTCTGCAGCATCTGTTGTAACAGCGTATGAAATTTTTAGTAAGATGTGATCAATTTGATCAAATCATGCTATGTAACTACTTTATCATGTATAACCGTCGAATGCACTAATATTGGGCAAAAAAAGGAATCGCATAACGGCTGGCTTATGCCAATCGTTGACTGCGATTCCGTGGATGCCGGGCTATGCTGTGGCAGCTAGTGGGCAAGGGCTGACGTTTCCGCTTTTATTTTGTCCGCTTCCTTCTTGATAGCCGGATCGTTGCTCACGATCGCCTCAATTTGTTCCCAAGCGGCTTCTGACCTTCCTGCGGAAGCGTCTGTATGCTTTGGGGCGACTTTCGACGCCTCGTGCATGAATCCTTTATTCATCATTTTGGACACCGACTTGCCCATCATATTCGAGCAAGCATTCGAGATCGCGCTCGAAGCCCACGCGAATGTTCCTGGACGTTTCCGCGATACATACACCGTCGCTGCCGCGCCGAGCAAACCGCCTACGATAAATCCGCTTAACTTCATCTGTAAGAACACCTCTTCCTTCGTCGTCTTTCGTATTCAGTTGTTAGTGTGACCGCCGCAGAGAGGCGTCATTCCCGATAAAATAAGGAAATGAGACTGAGTAGCCTATTGCGTGACTATGGTATACTAATGCCAAATTACAGCAAAACTCGACATAACATTGACGGAGGTAATCTTTAACGATGATGAAACGACGCCTGCCGATTTTAAACGCTCTTCTGACCGCTTCGCTATTCGTGATGTTAGCCGCTTGCAGTTCCAGTACGACGACGACAGAGACGGATCAAGCCTCCACAACTATACAGCAGCCCGCTTCCGCTACCGCGAAACCGTCCGAAACTCCATCTGCACAGGCAAGTGCTGTTCCTCACACCGAGACAACCGCTGCGCCAACCGAAGCCGTAAGCTCAAAGCCGCTCTACCGGATGACTGACGCTTACCGGTTCATACCGATCGATGAGGCTACTAGCGACAAAGCCGTACTTCTTACATTCGACGACGGACCAAATAATGAGACGATTATCGAAAGTCTGCTCACTACGCTGGACAAACATAAAGCGAAAGCGATCTTCTTCGTTAACGGCTACAGGGTCAAGCAAAACCCTGAGCTTCTGAAGCTCATCCAAGGCCGTGGACAAACGATCGGCAATCACGCTTGGGATCATATCAATTTGAAAGAAGCCAGCGATGATGCGGTGAAGCAGCAGATTGGCGATGTACAAGATGAGGTAAAGCGATTAACGGGAACCGCCCCCCTCTTCTTCCGACCGCCTTACGGCGCTGGCAACGACATCGTTAAGCAAACAGCAAAAGACCACGGCATGTTATACATGACGTGGTCTAACGGTTCGCTTGATTGGGAGAAACCGGCACGGGATAATCCCGCGGAGGTGATCCGCAATGTGATGGAGCAGCTTCATCCGGGCGCTAATATATTAATGCATGAATTGCAATGGACAGCCGATGCTTTGGATGAGCTGCTGACGAAGCTTGAGAAAGAAGGTTATACCTTCATTGATCCGGCGACTATTTCTCCTATTGCGTATACTTAATACCATAATAGAACAAACCCGCCACCAGACCAAGAAACAAAACTACAATAAGATTATAATACCATTTCGTTACTTTCTGCGCGCTTGATGGATGTTTCTTGCGTCTTGGCGGCAATGCCGAGACGTCGGTGGATTCGAGACTGCTTGCGGACGGCTCAGCCGTCCCTTCTAGTTGATAGTGTTCCTGTCTGCTCGAGCTTCCAGACCTGCTTCTCCTGCTCATGACTCCCTCCTGAATCGAATAATTAAACCCATAATCAAATCAATTACAAAATGCGCAATGATAGCGGACCAAATCGATCCGGTCTCCATATAAATCCAACCTAAGCCGTAGCTGATGGAGAAGACTAAGCCTGTCGGTATCCAATGTTTCAAATAACGCACATGGATGGTCGCGAATACGATACTTGTCCAATATGGACCGATCGCATGCTGAATGGCGCCGCGAAACAACAATTCCTCGCATATTGCTACAATAAACGAAATGAGAACAATATGCCACACCGGACGCTTGCGAAAAATACGATCGTTAACGCCGCCGTCATCCGCGGCTTCCTCCGGCACGAACCTGGAAATGAGCAGGTCAACCACGATGACCGCCGCCGCTAGTCCAACTCCCCACCACAGGAAAGAAAGCTCTTTCGGAAATTTGAATAATGCAATTATGTTTTGACGCTGAAATAATACCCATATCAAGCCGATAATAAAAGTAAGCCCTTGCGTCGCATACAAGTTAATGAGCAGCATTCTGTCGTCCAGATCGTCAACGGAAACTTTACGTACACGAATATTGCGAATATCGAACTTTTTCATCGTTTCCCGCCCGCCAATCTGTTTCGTTCATATTTTCTTTTTCGGCCTTTTAACCTATACTGATTAGAACTTAGAGACCCACCACATTACATATACATAGAAGGAGTTTGTCATGGAAAAGAAACTATCAGCTAACGCAATGCTATACAGCATCGGATTCGTCTTCATGCTCGCATGCTCGGTTGGCGCATTTTTTTACGGTATTGAAGTTGGCGCAGATCGGACCGAATCGAGATACGAAGCGGAGAAGGCCAGCGCAGAAGCTAAAGAATCGGTCAGTCCCTATCAGCAGCAGGATTTGGTTTCTTTCTATCATACCGTATTTTTGCCTTATCGTGAATTTCAAAACGAGTGGTTCAACGCCGTTAACAAGCTATCGCAAGGTGAGTCCATTGATGCTTCATCAGCTTTTAAAGAGTTGTCTAATCTAGCAAAAAATAAAGCGAGCGAAGCAAGCTCCTTCAATATGCAGAACTCCCCTCTGCTCGGTGAGGCGCAAGTCGGTTACATACGCAGCTTGAAACTATTCGCAGACGCGGCAACCCATGCGGCATCAAGTTCCAAATCTGCAAAGGGCGATGAACTGCTGCAAGTAATCGCCAAGGAGAAAAACTATATTACCGCTACCGCCCAATCATTAACCGCGCAGCAAGCCTATTATGATGCTATGCTGAAGTGGTCATCGAGCGTTAACGTCGATATTCCTAGCGAATACAAGCTCTCAGCCAAGCTCGATCTCGCTAAGTGGGAAACGCTGCCTATTACGGTCAAGAACAAGCTCATGGCCGATTCCTTGCTCGGCCGCAAGCAGATCACGACTTTTTATCCTCATGATCTGACTAGCCGGGTCGATGAATTTATCATTTCCGGTCAAGCCGCGAAGATGAAACTCGGTACCGTGTCCCAAATCGTTGCGCTGCTGCTTGACACGGACGCTGTCCGTAGCGGAGACTTTGCTGACAGTCACGCGAAGCTTTACAAGAAAACGTTGCTTCCGCAGTTGCCTTTCTTCTCTGCGAATGCCGACTAACTAATATTAATCATACTGAAAGTTTCTTAACGAGGCTATAGCCGCCATTCCGCCTGTAACATTGCGGAGGTCGCTATAGCCTTGTTCTTCTAAATAACGGCATACGGCCTCGCTTCGAACGCCATGCGCGCATACGATATACAGCGTCTTGTTGGTTGGCAGTTCATCCAGTCTGCCGGGAATGGTGTTCATTGGAAATAAGGTTGTATGCTCTAAGTGGTAATAGTCCCATTCGTACGGCTCGCGTACGTCAATGATTTGCGAAGCATCTGCTTCAACGCTTTCCAAAATTGCTATTAATTGCTCAGGAGCTACATCCTGCCATTTTGTCATTATCCTATACCTCCTGTGTCGTCATTTGTTGCTCACAATGGTTGAATCATATCGAAATTTTCACAAATCAGCAAGTTTGAGCATTGCAATTGTCCACTCGCTTGCTATAAAATAGAAAAGTCCGAGTCTACTTTTAGAATTCACTTTCGTTCCAGTGCGGCAACAGCCGTTATGGCTTGGAATACGCTCCACTTCGGTCACGACTTGATGATCCAACTCTCGTCCCGATGCTGCAAGTCGAAGCCGGGACGGGGGTTTTTCTGTTCATATTAGAAAGCAAGGCACAATCGCCTTGCACCAATTTAGGAGGCATACTTCTCATGTTTAAAGTGTTAGTTTCCGATCCGATCAGCGATTTGGGCATCCAGCAGCTAGTTGATGCAAATGATGTCACCGTAGACAAAAAACCTGGCCTTAGCGAGGACGAGCTTGTTGCCATTATCGGCGAATACGACGCTCTTCTCGTTCGCAGCCAAACAAGAGTAACCGCTAAAATCATGGAAGCAGGCAAACAGCTTAAAGTCGTTGGCCGTGCTGGTGTCGGCGTCGACAACATCGACCTCGAAGCGGCTACGCAAAACGGTATTATTGTCATTAACGCTCCAGACGGCAATACGATTACGACATGCGAGCATACTTTCGCTATGATGATGGCTGTTGCGCGCCATATCCCGCAAGCCTATCTGAAGACCGTTGGCGGCGAATGGGATCGCAAATCGTTCCTTGGCGTAGAGCTTCGCAACAAAACGCTTGGCGTCCTCGGCATGGGCCGTATCGGCAGCGAAGTAGCAAAACGCGCTAAAGCTTTCGGCATGGACATTCTCGGCTACGACCCGTTCATGACGGAGGAGCGTGCAGAGAAAATCGGCGTCAAGCTCGCTTCGGTTGACGAGATCGTTCGCAACGCAGACTTTATGACGGTTCATACTCCGCTGACTCCTGAGACTCGCCACATGATCGGCAAAGCGCAATTCGAAGTCATGAAGCCAGGCATGCGCATCGTGAACTGCGCACGCGGCGGCATTATTGATGAGATTGCTCTCGTTGACGCAGTTAATAAAGGCGTTGTAGCGGGTGCTGCTTTCGACGTATTCGAGGTTGAGCCTCCAGCTGAAGATCATCCATTCCTAACGCATCCGAAAATCATCGTAACGCCGCATCTTGGCGCTTCTACTGTCGAAGCTCAAGAAAACGTTGCTATCGACGTTTCGGAGCAAGTGCTTCACATATTGCGTGACGAGCCGTTCATGAACGCGGTTAACATGCCTCCTATCCCGGCTAACCTGCAAAACATTTTGCAGCCGTACTACACGCTTGGCGAGAAGCTCGGAAGCTTTATCGCTCAATCGACGGAAGGCGCTGTTCAAGAAATCATCGTTAACTATGCCGGCGAGCTGGCTGAAGTTGACACGCAACCATTGACGCGCTACATCGTTCGCGGCGTTCTTGCGCATCACCTCGGTCTTGAGAACGTAAATGTGGTCAACTCGATGCATCTTGCAAAAACAAGAGACGTTAATATCGTGATCCGTAAATCGACGGCTTCCAAAGACTTCACGAACCTCGTGTCCGTGTCGCTTCGCACGAAGAAGGAAGAGCATGTCGTATCGGGTACTTTGCTAACTGGCTACGGTCCTCGCATCGTACAGATCGATAAGTTCCCAGTTGACGTTACGCCTGAAGGCAACCTGATTCTGATCTCGCACAACGACAGACCGGGTATCATCGGTCGCGTCGGCACATTGCTTGGCAACAACGATGTGAACATTGCGACGATGCAAGTAGGACGCCAGCTTGAAGGCGGATCGGCTATCATGGTCCTTCGTGTTGACAAAGCCGCTCCGAAAGAAGTGCTTCAACAGTTGACAAGCCTTCCTGAGCTGAACACAGCTAAGGAAATCAAGCTTTACTAATAGAACCGCTGCTCTGAACAAGAACCTCATCTCCCATTTGCGGATGATGAGGTTCTTTTATTTTACTTATTGTATAGATACTTACCCCATTGTTTCACGAACAACAAGATTAAACGATGGTTCTCAACAAAAAAAGCGCTCCGCAAGGGAACGCTTTGACAACTATTGATGATAATCGACAGGAAGCAACAGGGTGAACGATGTGCCAACGCCAACAGCGCTTTCCACCACAATACGGCCTTTATGAAGGTCGATCAGGTTTTTCACGATCGCAAGACCAAGGCCGGTACCGCTGGAAGAACCGCGTTTGCGGGCTTTATCCGCCTTATAGAACCGTTCGAATACGTACGGAACATCCTCCACCGGAATTCCTTGCCCTTCGTCACGAACCATAATTTGAATGAAGGCTTCTCCATTCACATCCGCCTGATGCCCTGCTATAGTGATAGACTTCCCAGCCGGCGTATGCCTAAGTGCGTTATCGAGCAGATTCGTTAATACCTGCTCTAAGCGATCCTCATCGGCCTCCAGCATCGTAAGCGGCTCATTCGGAATATCGATCTGAAGCCGCACTTCTCTCTCCTTCGCATACACTTGGAACTTCCGGTGGACGCGCTTCAGAACATGGCACAGATCGATCTCGTGGAAGTTCATCTCCACATGCCCTGCTTCCATCCGAGCGATGTCAAGGAAGTCATTGACGAGCCTGCCCATACGAAGCGACTCGTCATGGATAACCTGCACAAGCTCCTTGCCTTCCTCAGGCGAAGCGACAATATCATCAAGCAATGCTTCGCTATAGCCTTGCAGCATCGATAATGGCGTGCGAATCTCATGCGATATGTTCGCTACGAAGTCTCTGCGCAGCTTCTCAAGCTTATGCTCCTCGGTTACATTCCGTATTACGGCCACTGCACCCCGGACAACGCCGTTCGATTGAAGCGGCGCCATAACGACCGACCATACGTTAGTATGAACATGTACCTTCTCGCTTAAGTCATGCCCCTTTTCCATTACGGATTGGTACAATTCTCGCAGTGGCATCGGTACGCTCTCGTAGTGTGCATCGTTATTCGGCAACTCGTCATCATGCCATTCATGCTTGAGCCCCGACCACTGATTGATGAGCAGATGACCGCTCGGATTTGTCAATATCACTTGACCTGCCGCATCGAACGTAATAACCGAATCGCCCATGCTTCGCAGGATGCTGGTCAAATGATTTTTCTCATGATTCAAATCGTGAATCAGTTTGTCAAGCTGCTCGGTCATATGATTGAATGTCTTCGCAAGCTCGCCGATCTCATCCGTCGACCGAATATCGACCCTTGTGCTGTAATTGCCTTGCGACACGGAATCCGCTGCGTTCTTAAGCTGCAATAACGGCTGTTGGATCTTCGCCGACAGGAAGAAAGCGAAGAACGTAGACAGCAGGAAACCGATGATGGCAACGACGATGAACAAAATCTTAATATCATGGGCATCCTCATTAAACCATATATCAATATATTGCAGCAAAAATACGCCTAATATGATGAGTACAACCGCTACAAGCAGCATGATGGTAGCCCAAAGCTTGCCGACCACGCTGTTCCATAGCATGCGTGTCAATCGTTGAATCAACTTCATTTACTTCGGTACCTCAAGCTTATAGCCGACGCCCCATACGGTCGTTATCATTGCGGCCGCGTCCGGAGACACTTTGTTCAGTTTCTCGCGAAGCCGCTTCACATGGGTATCCACTGTCCGCAAGTCACCGAAAAACTCGTAGTTCCAAACATCCTTTAGCAGCTCCTCGCGCGAGAATACTTTATCCGGCGAGACGGCCAAGTAGTGCAGCAGCTCATATTCCTTAGGCGTTAGGCTTACTTCTTGACCTCCGGCTGTTACGCGGTGCGCGTCATGCTCAATGATCAAGTTAGGAAACACGATGTTGTTGCTGGAGTTAATCTCCTTGGTCAAGAACGCAGTAGCAGACGAACGACGCAGTATCGCTTTCACGCGATAGATCACTTCGCGCGGGCTGAATGGCTTAACAACATAGTCGTCAGCGCCAACCTCGAAGCCCTGTACGCGGTTCATTTCCTCGCCTTTTGCGGTCAGCATAATGACCGGCGTCGCCTTAATCTGACGAAGTCGCGAGCATACCTCGACGCCATCGATTCCCGGCAGCATTACATCGAGCAATATCAATGCGTAATCCGTATTTGATGCAAGCCGAAGCGCTGTCTCTCCATCCTCAGCCTCATCAATCGTATAGCCTTCCTTCTCCAAATACATTTTGAGCAGGCGGCGAATTCGTTCCTCATCGTCAACGACTAAAATACGGTTTGAGTAATCGGTCATACGGCATTACTCCTCTCCATTCTTGTGTTAAGTCCCTGAGTAAGAATGCAAACCGGCGATAATCAAGTTGACGCCGATCAATGTAAACAATACAATAACAAATCCGATAACCGCTAGCCAAGCCGAACGCAATCCTTGCCAGCCTCGCGATAGACGGAAATGCAAGTAGGCGCTGTAGTAAAGCCATGTAATAAGTGCCCATACTTCCTTCGGATCCCAGCCCCAGAAGCGACCCCAAGCTTTCTCCGCCCATATCATGGCGAAGATGAGTGCGCCTAGTGTAAAGACCGGGAAACCGATCGCAATCGCACGATAGCTGATTTCATCCAGATCTTCAGGATCGATGCCTTCCATCGCCGGGTGAATCACTGCACCCAGACGCTTGCGGAAGGCAAGGCGGAGCAATCCGTATAAAATGCTGCCCGCAATAACCGACCATACAACGGTGTTCAGCTTACGGCCTGCGTTAATGCCATTCATCCAATAAGGCGCTTCGAATAGCGGTTTCTCCAAGCCAAGGAAGCTGTCCATCTCGACGACCTGGCTATTGTAAGGCTTCACGATCGGCGGAAGCGCATAAGCAACCTTCTCCGTTGTCGTTTGCTCAATGCCCTTGCTGTCGATTTCCGATATTTCTTGAGTGAAGTGCGCTTCATAACCGGCGCCGCGGAAGCCGAATACGGCAATAATAAATCCAACGATTAAGATAAGCGAGTACAGGGTGAATTCAACCCAAAATTGATCTCTACGAGCTTCCTTCGTCGTCTGTTTGAAATCGACAACACGCAACAGATACATCAGACCTGCAGCAAAACCAACTGCGAAGAATGCCTCGCCAAGCGCAGCCGTCGTCACGTGAATCTTAAGCCAGTTCGACGTAAGGGCCGGAATCAAAGGCTGTACATCGCTTGGGAATACGGCCGCATATGCAACGATGATAACCGTTAGCGGCAAGGCGAACATGCCGAGCAACGGCTTGCGATAAATCGCATGAATGATCGTGTACGCAATCATAATGGCCATACCGAGGAAGGTCATGAACTCATACATGTTGCTCGTAGGAATTTGCCCGCTGCCTGCCCAGCGCGTGAAGAAGAACGCTAAGTGAGCCGCAAGTCCAAGACTGGATGTAATAAATGCGATCTTGCCCCAGCGTCTTTCATGATCGGCTGGCTTGCGATTGCTCCATTTCTTGCCGGCAACCGCGATGACATAGAACATAAAGGCAAAGCAGTAAAGAAAGAATGCGACTAAAAAAACGTCGCTGCTAAATTCGACTAAACTCACGCGTTGTTCCCTCCGTTATCGAGCGCCTTCGGATCGACGGTAATCCCGATTTTTTTGAGCGCACCGGCTACATCCGAGCGCATGCCGTACCAGTTCTTATTCGTATGAGCGCCAAGCGACAGCTCGCCGTCATCAACGCGCAGCCATATTCTTCGGTGCTGCCAATAAGAGCCCATAAGCAGGCCGAGCATCGAGAATACTGCGCCGATCCATACGTAAGGAAGCGCTCTGTCCATCCTTACGTTCAAATAGGTGGATGCTTCCGAGAACTCGACGTTCTCCATTCCATCAACCTTGATTTCAATCTTCTCAGCCAATGCGCCATTAATGACATCCTGGGCAAACTTTACTTTGTCCTTCTGCATCGGGAAGTACATATAAGGCTCTCCCTCGGCTGCAAGTCCAGGACCTTTGACCGTAAAGATGAATGCAGGCGCAATTGGATCACGCGAAAGCGTTGTCGGTTTGCCATTGCTGTCGAGCGCGAATTCCATGAAATTCGCATATAGTTCAAGCGTATAAGGACCAAGCTCATGTTTGAGTGCCGAGTCTTTCATCGGCAAGTCGAACGGTCCATACGATTCACCTGTCTGCTTGTTGATAAGAACCGGGTGAACTGCATTTAGTCGCGGCGTCATATCGAAGTCGAACTGATACAGCTTAAGACCTTTGTACTTAAGCGGATCATTGACGATAATATCATGACGCTTCACTTCCGTAAGCTCCGGCTGCTTCAGCGGATCGTCGCAATTGCTTGAACATGTGTACAATACCGCTTGCGTCTTGAACAGCTTTGCACGCGCTGTCCCCTTCAGCGTCTCAGGCAGCTCATCATCCTTATAAAATTCAATGATGAACTTCTCGTTCTTAACGTAATAGTTCGTTCCGCTAATTTGAACCGTATCACCATCTGGTATCGTAATATACGAATCCATTTGGAAGCCTGGAAGGCTGCGAGCCAGTATTGCAAGCAAGAACAGGATCAAGCCGATGTGATTGATATAAGGACCCCAGCGGCTGAAACGATTTTTCTCCGCAAGCAATGAGCTCCCGTCGCGATGGATGCGATAGCCCTTGCGCTTCAGCTGCGCGCCGAATTGCTCTGCCCATTGCTCTGGATCGCCTTCAATGGTCTGCTTGTACACCGTCTTCTGACGGTTAATGAACAGCAGATGCTTGCGGATCTGTTGCTTGTTAAGCGCCCGATAAAGCGGCAGCACGCGGTCGAGACTGCAAATGACGAGCGACGTTCCAATCATGACAAGCAAGCCGATAAACCACCATGATTCGTATGTATGGGACAAGCCGAGCAAATAATAAATTTTGCCGGTTAGGCCATACGTCTCCTCATAATAAACGGCAGGCTCGAAGTTATTGATGAATGTATTCTCCTGCGGGTAGATCGTTCCCAACATTGCCGTTACGAATGTAATAATAATTAAGTAAATCGCGATTTTGACAGAAGAGAAGAAGTTCCACACCCGGTCGATGACATTCGGATTGCTCTTCTGCGAACGGCGCGCGACGCCGTCATAACGCATCTCAAGCGGCGTTTCGGTATCTTCGGCTTCGGATGGCAAAAGCGGCTTGCCGCAGCTTTCGCATAATACCGTGCCTACCGAGTTTTGATGGCCGCATTCGCATTTTGTGTTCTCTACGACTAACACAGCTTATCCTCCTAGAGCTGAAGCAAACGTTCAATCCGATCGTCAATCTCTTGCTCCGTCATGCCGCCTACTTTAATCTCCATTATTTTACCGTCCGGTCCGATGAAGAAGGTCGTCGGGTAGGAGCGCAGCCCGTAGCTGCGTTCCGTCTTGCGGCTGACGTCGCGCAGAATCGGATAGTTCAAATCGAATTGGCGAACAAAGTTGTTCACGGTCAAAGTGTCTTCGCTTAAATTAATGGCCAGAATAACGAGGCCTTGGTCTTTCCACTTGGCGTATTGCCGCTCGAACTCTGGCATTTCTTTCACGCATGGCGGACAGAAAGTGCCCCAAAAGTTAACGACAACCGCTTTTCCCTTATAATCCGACAATGCCGTTGTACCGCCGTCCAGATTGGCCAATGTGAATGAAGGCGGCTCGCTGCCTGCCTTTAGCGGACCTTCCGAATCTGACGCGAACAACGTCGATCCGATCGCATAACCGCCTATAATAAGTACGGCAGCCAATATGATGATTTGGACCGTTTTGCGAGATTTTCCCATTAGCTTGCCTCACCACCTGCTTCTATCTCTGCTGAATGAATGACTACTTTAGTACCATTATAACGAAAAGTCGACGGCAATAACTGCCGCCGTCGTTTACTTTTTATGAACTTTATGTGTCTTGCGAGCCTCAGCGAGCAGGCTGTCAATCTCTTTGGGAGTTAGATGTCTGTATTTGCCGCGGCCAAGATCCTGCAGATAAAGATCGCCGAATTTAATACGTTTCAGACGGACGACTTTATGGCCGATTGCCTCGAACATTCTGCGAACCTGACGGTTGCGGCCCTCGTATATCGTAATCGATATTTTGGCTTCATTATTTTCCGTATCGACGTCATGATATTCAACCTCAGCGGGCGCCGTCATCCCGTCCTCTAGCATAATGCCCTTCTGAAGCTTCTCAAGCGCGCTGCCATGCGGTACGCCTTTGACCGTCGCGTGATACGTCTTCGGGACGTGATGGCTCGGATGCGTAAGCATATTGGCGAACTCACCGTCGTTCGTAAGCAGAAGCAGTCCTTCTGTATCGTAGTCCAAACGTCCGACAGGGTATACCCTCTCTTTAATACCGGGCAAGAAGTCACCGACGACCTTGCGGCCTTGCGGATCCTTGGCGCTCGATATGACGCCCTTCGACTTATTAAGCATGACGTAAATTTTCTTCTCGCCTTTGATCGGCTTGCCGTTCACCGTAATGGCATCAACGGCTGGATCCGCTTTGACGCCGAGCGTCGTTACTTTCTCGCCGTTCACCTCAACCATGCCGGCCATTATCATTTCCTCGCATTTGCGACGGGATGCGACACCCGCTTGCGCTAATATTTTCTGTAAACGTTCCAATGCTTTCACCTCATCCTCCATCATACCGATTAGGAGAACAAAGTACAAGCTGTGTTAGCCGAATATGTACAAGCAAATGAATATCGCCGCCAAAAAACCGACCAAATCGGAGAAAAGACCTACTTTTAACGCATATTTCGTTCTGCGGATGCCGATAGCTCCGAAGTAGACGGTCAGCACATAAAGAGTCGTATCGGTGCTGCCTTGAATCGTTGAAGCAATTCTTCCGATCATCGAATCCGGTCCATAGGTCTGAATAAGGTCAGCGGTAAACGCAAGCGATCCTGCGCCCGTAAGAGGACGCAAGATGCCTAGCGGAAGCACCTCGCTTGGGATACCGAGCCAGTCGAATAGCGGCCTTACGGCAGACAACATCAGCTCCATCGCGCCCGATGCGCGGAACATGCTGATCGCAACCATCATTCCGACGAGATGCGGAATAATATTAATCGCTGTACCGAACCCGTCCTTCGCCCCTTCGACGAACGTTTCATAGACGGGCACCTTGCGTCTTAACGCCGCATAGAGAGGGATGAATACGATGATGGCAGGAATCATCCATGCGGATAGATTGGTGAATAATTCATACAAGCGTCTCACCCCCGCCAGCAGAAGGTTTTGACAATGATTGCTGTTGATTTTGCGGCTGCTTGTTCAGGTTTAACTGTGGTGGGGTCATAGGAGGGGACTTTCTTCTATACCATCGGTCGGCAACAATTGCCGCTGACGTGGCAACGAAAGTTGCAGCTAACGTCGTACCGATAATTTCAGCAGGATTAGCCGAGCCATAATTCATTCGAATCGCAATAAGTGTCGTCGGCACGATCGTAATGCTGGACGTATTAAGCGCAAGCAACGTACACATTGCAGGCGTTGCCGTCGATGGATCGGGATTCAGCTTCTGAAGCTCCTGCATAGCCTTAATCCCCATTGGCGTTGCCGCATTGCCAAGTCCGAATAAATTTGCGCTTAGATTGCTCATAATGTATCCAATTGCCGGATGGTTATGAGGAATGTCCGGGAACAGTTTGCGTACGAGAGGTCCAAGCATGCGAGCCATTGTCTTAAGCAAGCCTGCATCCTCTGCTATTCGCATCATTCCAAGCCAGAATACCATAATGCTTATGAGGCCGAAGCTTACGGTCACGCCCGACTTTGCCCCTTCGAAAGCTGCTTGCGTTACCGCGTCCATGTTGCCGTTTATCGCGGCTACCGCTACGCTAGCCGCGATAAAAAACAACCATATCCAATTCACCATATAAACCGTCTCCCCTCGGTTTTATGCTTTATATGAAACAATTACTTATTCACGATATCCCTTAATCGATTGCTTCCCGCATCATAAACAGGGGTCGAACCGATCTTCTCTCCTTTCAGAAACCATTGGAGCGACCCGCGTTCGCCAAGCGCATAACTCGTTGAGTTTGGCGGAGTTAGAACCAGACTTGTATGAATGGAATCCTGCTCGTCCAGCTCAAGTGGATAACTGAATCCTTGGCCAAGCGCATATGGATAACCGGCGATCGATTGCCCCTTGCTGGCAAGCTTCTGAAGCGGATAGTTAGCGAAGCCCCAGTCAAGCATTTGTTTGTGGTCATTCCAGTCATCGCTGTCATTAATGGTTACTGCGGCAAGCTGCTGGCCATTCCTAGTAGCTGAGCTAACGAGGCAGCGAAGCGACTTTTTGGTATAGCCTGTTTTGACACCGTCCGCACCTTCGTACATGGCTAGCATTTTATTTTTGTTCGGCCAAGTGTAGTCCCATTTCTCGTGCGGATTGGGTACTTTTTTTTCTCTCGTGCCAACGATTCGGGCAAATGTTTTATTTTTGAGCGCATAAGCAGTCAATACGGCAAGATCATTAGCTGAAGAATAATGCCCCTCTTCATCAAGACCGTGCGGATTTTTGAATTGCGAATGCTTCAGATTAAGAAAACGCGCCTTCTCGTTCATCAGGTGGACGAAGCCCTCTTCTGAACCTCCTACATGCTCGGCGATCGCGGTTGCCGCATCATTGCCGGAGCGAAGCATAAGACCATACAGCATGTTTTCAAGCGTCATTTCTTCGCCTAATTGGAGGTAGATCGATGATCCCTCCTTGCCAACCGCCCTCTTTGGTGTTTTCACCTTATCGCCCAGCTTACCGTGGTCTATGGCCACGATTGCAGTCATGATCTTCGTCAAGCTTGCAATTCTCATCGATTGATCGCCATTGGTGCTATATAGGACTCTGCCAGAGCTGACATCAATTAACGCGGCCGCTCTTGCATTCGTACCGATCGGCTTTGGTTTCGCATCTGCTGTCTGTTGAATCGCCAACGTCATTACTCCTAATAAGAGCATGGAAGCTATAGCGATTCTATACCGCTTAAAACCATTCATTCCAATGATGCTCCTCTCGCTGCAATAGTCTGTCGTTCATTATATGCCTGTACATATTCGTGTAGACGAGCTTGTCGCAACTAAAATGAAAAAATGAAAAACTGCCCTTGCGGGCAGCTTTACATGTTGGATTGCCTCTCTCAAGCGATTAGCTTACAAGAGGTGATCATTTGCGTCCAGATTACCCGTAATAACGGTAGACACGGGATCGACATAATTGGATTGCTGCATAGGCTGCTTAATCATCGACTGCACTTTATCGAATACATGAGGCGCAGCGTCAATGACACGCTCCATTAGATGCGTTTGATTATCCAGCGGCACGATCTTCACGCCATGGGTACCTACAACAAGGAAGGCAATAGGCGTAATCGACACGCCGCCGCCGCTGCCGCCGCCGAACGGAAGCGATACGGAAGCCTGATGCGCATCGTTTTGCGATCCGCTCGTATGGTCGGATCCATCGAGCCGGATGTCGCTGCCGCCTGCAACGAAACCGAAGCCAACTTTGGAGATCGGCATAATAATGCTGCCGTCCGGGGTTTGTACAGGATCGCCGACGATCGTGTTGACGTCGACCATTTCCTTGATGTTTTCCATTGCGGTTTGCATTAATCCTTGAATAGGATGCTCAGCCATTGTAACTCCTCCTCAAAAGTTTTGTGAAAAGACGCTTCATTGCAGAGTCATCACAGCAAAACTTGCTCCGAAAGCATACTTTCATTGCGATATGAATAAGAACTTGCCTACGCTTCTTGTATTGTGCACAGTACAGCTCTGGACTATGTATGAGCTGAGCCCCCCGCAAAGATGTTCTAAACTACACTTTGAACAGCTGTTTTTGCCACGTCCAAGGACTCCCGCCGCCGCCTTCTTTTCGCCTTCTCTTCCGCATTCGGAAGAACAACTTCATCCCGGCCAGTACCGCGCTGCCAAAGCTCATCTTGGCGCTGCACGACCAATCCGTCGAAAAGTAAGGTCGCTGATAAATCGGCGTCACGGTCATCTGCGGGTCGGCTTGGAGCTTGACCATCTGAGAGAGAACGCCGATCAGACTCGTTTTAACCGACCATACGAAACCCGTCGTCATCGCCGTCCACATCGCATCGCCTGTTCCAACGGAAGTGTTCCATGTCCATTCAGTCATCTTTACCTTCGTCAACGTCTGCCTCGCCCAGCCGGTCAAGTTCCGTGTCATCTCCAGGATCTCCTTGAAACGATCCATCGTACGAGCAACATCGTCGGCATTGATCTCTTCATTGAATTGCTTCCAAGTGTTAATCCCCGTATTCGTTGATGACACCTGCTCCTTTAATTGGACAGAAGCGCCCAAATACTTGATAACCGGCACTTTCAAGCGGTAACGATATAAGCCGAACAACGCTTTGATTGCAATTTCGGCGTCGTCATTATTTCCCGACTTCGCAAAATGTCCGCTAACTTTAACGGGAGATGCGATTACAATCGAAAAAATGAACAAAAAAAAGAGACCGGCCGCCGTCATCCAACCAAAAGGATAAAGGGGCATTATGCTTCCTCCATTTCCCTACTTATGGTTGAATATAGTATGACCCGGCGGTCAAATCTCATTCTTTTATTTCATCAATCGTCATTTGTCTGCCGTCTAGGCGCTCGAACAGCAACTGCGTCGTTTCCTCAAGCGCATCGTCGACACTGACATGTCCTGGTTCAGGTAATTCCTTGATTGATGGCAAGCCGAAGTATTCTAAAAATAATTTCGTCGTTCCGTATAATATAGGTCTTCCAATCGCTTCGGCTCTTCCTACCTCTTCGATCAAATCCTTTGATACAAGGGAGCTGATCGCCCGATCGGTCTTCACGCCGCGAATCTCCTCGATATCGATTCTTGTAATCGGCTGGCGGTAAGCGACGATCGATAACGTCTCCAAAGCAGCTTGCGATAATTGCGAACGTGATGGCGAATAAGCCATTCGTTCAAAGTAAGGCGCATGCTCAGGATGCGTAGTCAGTCGGTAAGAGCTGGCTACTTCGGCTATCTGAACGCCTCGCATCTCGCGTTCCAAATCCCGCTGCAAGTCGTAGACCAGATCGGAAGACAAATCCGAATCGATCTCCAAAATGTCGGCGAGCTGCTTCTTCGTTAAGCCTTCATCTCCGGCCATGAACAGAAGGCCCTCAATAATCGACTTCAATTTCGGATAATCCATCTTGCGAAGATTCTCCTCTCCAATGTATGACGATGTCGTCGAACAGCTGATGCTGGAAGCAGCGAATATGCTTCATCTTCATGAGCTCCAGTATCGCTAGAAAGGTGACAACTACTTCGTGCTTGTCCATATTCTCGCGTATAAGCTTCGAGAAACGGACCGTTTCGTATTGCTTCAGCACCTCGACAATATCTCGAATCCGATCCTTAACCGATATTTCATCGCGCTGGATCGTTGAGATGACGTTCCTTCTTGCTGCCCTGCGCAGTGCTTTCTGGAAGGCGGCAACAAGATCGGACACGTGCAAGCCTTCAACGGGATTGACCTTCTCTTCTTTCATATAAGGGGTCAAATCATCCGGCTCACGAGAATAGACGAGGCTGCGTTCGAATTCCTTCTCCCGCAGCTGCTCGGCTATTTGCTTAAACTTACGATATTCAACGAGCTTCTGAATGAGCTCATCACGAGGATCAAGGCCGTCATCCTGCCACTCGTCATATTCCTCCTCGAACACCGGAGGCTTAGGCAGCAGTTGCTTGCTTTTTATCGCCAGAAGGGTTGCAGCCATGACCAGAAACTCGCTCGTAACCTCAAGCTCCAGTTCCTTCATCGCATGCAGATACTCCATATATTGATCCGTAATCTCGCTGATCGACACTTCATGGATATCAATCTCCGCTTTGTCGATCAGATGGAGCAACAGGTCAAGAGGCCCTTCAAAAGAATCCAGCTTGTAAAGCACCGACACTCGTATTTCCTCCCGCGTTGCAGCTCTCGGGGTATTATCCCTGCAGCTGTTTCGTCAAATTAGCCATTTCGATCGCGCTGGCAGCCGCTTCATAACCTTTGTTGCCGGCTTTCGTGCCTGCACGCTCAATCGCTTGCTCGATCGAATCGACCGTCAACACGCCGAAGATCGTAGGCACGCCTGTTTTGAGCGCGATTGCCGCAACGCCTTTGGCTGCTTCATTGCATACAAAGTCAAAGTGAGGCGTTGATCCGCGGATAACGGCGCCAAGCGTAATTACCGCATCATACTTGCCGCTTTCAGCCATCTTCTGAGCGATCAGCGGAATCTCGAATGCGCCAGGCACCCATGCGATTTCAACATCATCTTCCGCTGCGCCGTGGCGTTTGAATGCATCAAGCGCGCCGCCAAGCAATTTGCTGGAAATAAATTCGTTGAACCGTCCGACAACAACCCCATATTTTAAACCTTCCGATACTAAATGTCCTTCATATATACGTGCCATTTTACCATCATCCTCTCATCCTGAGTAGTTATTATATTTTTTTGGCTGCTAACTGCTATTACGACTGCTGCGGCTCCTGCTCTTCGAACTTGAGCATATGGCCTAACTTCGTTTTCTTCGTTCGCAAATATTTGCTGTTGCTTTGATTAGCTTCCATCTGAATGGGAACGCGTTCGACGACCTCGATGCCGTAGCCTTCGAGCCCTTTGATCTTACGCGGATTGTTCGTCAGCAGCTTCAGCTTGGAGATGCCAAGATCCTTCAATATTTGCGCGCCTATACCATAATCTCGCAAATCGGCAGGAAACCCAAGCTTTATATTCGCATCAACCGTATCGAGCCCTTCTTCTTGAAGCGCATAAGCCTTCAGTTTATTAATGAGGCCGATGCCTCTGCCCTCTTGACGCATATAGAGCAGTACTCCGCTTCCGGCCTCGTCGATCTGACGAAGCGCCGCATCAAGCTGAGGTCCGCAATCGCAGCGGTGGGAGTGGAACACGTCGCCGGTCAAGCACTCGGAATGTACCCGCACCAGAATGGGCTGAGTTGTATCGAGCTCGCCTTTCACAAGCGCAACATGCTCCTTGCTATCCATGATGTTCGTATAGGCGATAGCGCGGAAAATACCGAAGTCGGTTGGCATTTGCACGTCAACGATTCGCTCAACAAGCTTCTCCTTCTCATTCCGATATCGAATAAGCTCTTGAATCGTAATGAGCTTAAGCCCATGTTTCTCTTTGAAGATCTTCAAGTCCGGCAGCCGAGCCATCGTACCGTCTTCATTGATGACTTCGCAGATGACGCCGGCAGGCTTCGAGCCGCACAGAACCGCCAAATCAATGGCTGCCTCGGTATGACCAGCTCTGCGGAGGACGCCGCCCGGCTTCGCGATGAGCGGGAAAATATGTCCGGGACGGCGGAAGTCCGCCGCCTTCGCCGCCGGATCGATAAGCGCTCTGACAGAGAGCGAGCGTTCATATGCCGAGATGCCCGTCGTCGTCGAAGCGTGGTCGACAGACACCGTGAAAGCCGTTCCGTGGTAATCGGTGTTATGCGTTACCATCGGCGGCAGTTCTAGTTCCTCAGCCCGCTCCGGCGTAATCGGAACGCACACCAAGCCGCGAGCTTCCGTAATCATGAAGTTAATGACTTCCGGCGTCGCCATATCGGCCAAGGCGATTAAGTCGCCTTCATTCTCACGATCCTCGTCGTCAACAACGATGATTGCTTTGCCCAGCTTCAAATCTTCCAGTGCTGCTTCTATTGTATCGAACGGATTCGAATTTGCATTACGGTTTGTCATCCTGCTTCCCTCCCCGGTGGTATCCAATCTATAAGAACAATCTTATTTCGTATAATTCATCTTTTACAGAAAACCGTTCTCCATCAGAAACGCCGTCGATAGCTTTGACTTCGGTGCCTCGCTCTCCGGCTGCTTAAAGTGCAGCAGGTGATCGACGTATTTGCCAATGACATCGCATTCGATATTAACCGATTCTCCCGGCTTCTTGTTCAGCAGTGCCGTTTCGCCAAGCGTATGCGGGATGATCGATACCGCGAATGTCTGGGCCGATGTGTCTACGACCGTTAAGCTAATGCCGTCAATCGTAATCGAGCCTTTCGGAATCACGTATCGCAGCGATGACGGGTCATCCAGCTTAATACGAAATACGACCGCATTCGCATCGGTTTCACGCCCTATGATTTGGCCAGTGCCGTCAATATGACCTTGCACGATATGACCGCCGAAGCGCGCGCCGGCTTGCATCGCCCGCTCCAGGTTTACAGCCTCTCCGGAACGCAGCGCATGCAGCGTAGAGCGTCTGAATGTCTCAGGCATAACATCGGCAGCGAAAGAGCCGCCGTCGTAATCGGTAACGGTCAAGCATACGCCGTTAACCGAAATGCTGTCTCCAATCCGTACACCTTCTAGAACGCGTGCAGCACCAATGGATAACCGCATCGCTTCGCCTTGCTTCTTAACACCTTTCAGCTTACCTACCTCTTCAATGAGTCCAGTGAACATCGTAGCCCTCCCCTCTATTCCACCTGAGCTGAGCGTTCGTTAACCCAATGAACTTGGATATACAGGATAGCCGGATACGCAGATGTCCTCTCCCGCCATCTCTACGGATACGCGCTCCAGTTCAATCGCATCCGCCATTTTCTCGAAGCCTTCGAACGTGAACGTTCCAGGCGAAGCAGCTCCGCCAATAATCTTAGCCGCATAATACAAAATAATTTTATCGATGAGACCCGCTTCCAGCATTGCGCCGTTCAGAGCACCGCCGCCCTCCAGCAGGATCGAACCAATCTCCAGCTCGCCGAGCTTCTTCATCGCCTCGCGAAGGTCGACTTTACTGCCTTCGCCGCAAGCAACGACCTCGACGCCTGCAGCCGCTAGCGCTTGTCGCTTGTCAGCATCCGCTTGCTCCGTAGTCAGGACGATCGTTCGCACCGATCGATCCGTAACGACTTTCGCTTCAAGCGGAAGACGCAGGGAAGAATCGACGATAATTCGGGTTGGGTGAATCGCAGGTACGGTAGCACGTGTCGTCAATGAAGGATCGTCAGCCAATACCGTTCCGATACCGACCATAATCGCTTCATGCTGATGGCGGAGCGTATGTACCTGCTCGCGTGCAACAGCTCCCGTTACCCAGCGGCTATCGCCTGACTTCGAGGCGATCTTGCCATCCAGCGTGCTCGCCGTCTTAAGAGTGACGAACGGCAGCTTCGACGTAATGTATTTATTAAACTTTTCATTCATAAGCTGTGAATCAGCCTCAAGCAAACCTACCGTTACTTCAATTCCCGCTTCGCGAAGCCGAGAGATGCCTCTGCCTGCAACCTGCGGATTCGGATCACCGCTTGCAACAACGACTCTTGCCGCCTTCGCATCGATGATACGTTCGCAGCATGGCGGCGTCTTGCCGAAGTGGCTGCATGGCTCCAGCGTTACGTAAACCGTAGCGCCTTCCGCTTCTTCGCCAGCCATTTGGAGAGCGTGTACTTCCGCATGGCCCGTACCCCGCTTCAAATGCGTGCCGATACCGATAATTCGTCCTTCCTTGACGACGACACAGCCGACAACCGGATTAATACCCGTCTGACCTGATGCTTTGGCCGCCATTGTTAGCGCGAGCTGCATATAATATTCATCATTCAATACGTCCATGAACGCAAAAACACCCCCATCGGCATACTTAACGCCCCGGGGGTGATGATAGATGAATGAAGATAGCCATTGCGACAAAACCGTAACAAGAGCGAGATGATTCAAACAACGCCAATGACATCCATCACCTAAAAACGATGGAATGAAATAAGCTTGCAGAAATCCCGTTCATAATAAACCGCCTATGCAGCGGCTAACGGTCGGTACTAACGCTAAAGAAACAAACCTATCTAGCTTGTGAAAGATAGCACAAACTAATAAGCATGAATGACGTAGCTGTCGCAAGCATCTCCTTCTCCCATCCAGACTATACTGTCGGTCCCGGATTTACACCAGGTCCACCGCTTCGTATCGAATGCTAATGCGTTATCGCGTTAACCATTCAATCCGAACCGGGTCACGGACTAACGAGCTGCGACAGGCCTGCGGTTGTCCGCTCCTGCCTTCGCCGCTCGATCACCGCCGGTTGGGAATTTCACCCTGCCCCGAAGGAAAGCTGCATAAAATAATTTATGATTAGTGAATAGTGAAGTCCTTTATACACTGAAGAAATATTACCACTAGCTTAATAAAAAAGCAAGATATCCGTCTAATTTGCTTGGAAATAAAACCGCCGTACCTCTCATTCGATGAGAAATACGGCGGAACTTCTAACGGGCGGTTATTAAGAAGCCGTTACTTCGACTTTCTCCATTTTGTCTCCGCCTTTAAGCGCGTCAACAAACTCCATGCCTTTCGTTACTTTGCCGAATACCGTGTGACCGCCGTCAAGATGCGGCTGCGGCTGGTAGCAGATATAGAACTGGCTGCCGCCTGTATTACGGCCGGCATGGGCCATAGCGAGCGTACCGCGCTCATGCTTGTTCGGGTTGATTTCACAGTTGATATTGTAGCCTGGGCCGCCTGCGCCAGTACCGTTGGGGCATCCGCCTTGCGCGACGAAGCCAGGGATAACGCGGTGGAACGTAAGACCGTTATAGAACCCGTCGTTTGCAAGCTTCTCGAAGTTTGCTACTGTATTGGGAGCATCTTGGTCGAACAAATCCAAGTGGACTTCTCCGCCGCTTGCTAGTGTGATTTTTGCTTGTTTAGCCATTGCTGCATCTACCTCTCTTTTTCAACAGAATACTATAACGTTACCAATTTCAAGCTTATTTCGCAAGCGCTGATTTTTGCAGTCTTGCCGGAATCACGTCATTGCATACAATATTTTCGAGAGATTCGCGCTTAACGGCAAGGTCAGCCTCGCCGTCTTTCACGAATACGACTGCCGGACGACGGATACGGTTGTAGTTGCTTGCCATCGCATAGTTGTATGCGCCTGTGCAGAATACAGCAAGCAGATCGCCGCTCTCTGCCTTAGGAAGCTCTAGATCCCAGATCAGCATGTCGCCGCTCTCGCAGCATTTGCCTGCAATCGAAACCGTCTCTTCTTTCGCATCGTTAGCACGGTTCGCCAAGATCGCTTCGTATTGCGACTGGTACAGCGCTGGGCGAGGGTTGTCCGTCATACCGCCGTCTACAGCGATATATTTGCGAACGCCCGGAATGTGCTTGCTCGTGCCTACCGTATAAAGCGTAGTGCCTGCGTCGCCAACCATGCTGCGGCCCGGCTCAACCCAGATCTCAGGCAGCGGGAATTCCGCTTCGGTGAACTTGGCTTTGATAGCGCCTGTAATCGCGCCTACGTATTCGCTGATCGGAAGCGGTGTATCGCCTTCCACGTAGCGGATACCGAAGCCGCCGCCAAGATTAATCACTTTGAACGTAAGGCCAAGCTCAGAACGAATCGCTACAGCAAAATCTGCTACTTTGTCTACCGCCATGCGGAAGCCTTCAACTTCGAAAATCTGCGAACCGATGTGGGAATGAACGCCCAGCACTTCAAGGTTCGGCAATGCGATCGCTTGCTCAATCGCTTGCTTCGCAGCGCCGTTGCCAAGGTCGAAACCGAACTTCGAATCTTGTTGGCCTGTCGAGATGTAGTCATGCGTATGCGCTTCAACGCCCGGCGTAATGCGAAGCAAAATGTTTACGGTTTTGCCTTTGTCCGCAGCCAGTGCGTTCAGAGTGTGCAATTCGATAAAGTTGTCGACTACGAAGCAGCCGATGCCAGCGTCAAGCGCCATGTTGATCTCTTCATGCGTCTTGTTGTTGCCGTGGAAGTGAATGCGCTCCACCGGGAAGCCTGCTTGCAGAGCCGTATACAGCTCGCCGTCAGAAACAACGTCAAGCGACAATCCTTCTTGTTCAACGATAGCGCACATCGCCATTACGCTGAACGCTTTGCTCGCATAAGCGACTTGAAACTTCAAGCCGGAAGCTTTGAACGCTTCAACATATTCCTTAGCGCGTTGGCGAACGAGTGCTTCGTCCACGATATAAAGCGGTGTGCCGAATTTATTAGCAAGATCGGTTACGTCGCAACCGCCAATTTCTAGATGACCATTCGTGTTAATATTGCTAGTTCCATGCAAGTACATAGTTTCCCCTCGACTTTCTCTATCTGCAAGCAGATAGACGGTTAATTTGCATCTATAGCAACAGTATATCGCAAACTAACCGCCGCCGAAATGGATAATTTCACATTTCATTTGCATTCTTTGTGAACCTACTTTGTCTTTGGCATTCTGTCTAATTGTTGCGGGTGCAATAGATTCGGGCGCGTCCGGTTATAGAGAACAGGCTGGCGAACGATGATGCTCCATAGCGCCTTCAGATCAAATGGTATAAACGGCCACATGTATGGGCGATTGAACGAACGCTCCAGCGTCAGCATCATAATAATCGCCGTCGTCGCGATGACGAAGCCCGGCACGCTGAATGCGGCAACCGCTATGATCAATACCAGCCTTACGATCCGATTGGCAAGTCCAAGCTCATAGCTCGGCGTCGCGAACATGCCGATGGCGGCAACCGCCATATAGAGGATAACCTCGTTGACGAATAAGCCGGTCTGTACTGCAATGTCGCCGATAAGAATAGCAGCGACTAATGACATAGCTGTTGCAAGCGAGGTCGGCGTATGGACAGATGCCATTCGCATGAGATCGACGCCGATCTCTGCCAACAGGAACTGGACGATGAGCGGAAGCTGGCCTGTTTTGTTCGGACCGATAAATTCTAGCGCAGCAGGCTTCATTTCAGGGTGCATAACGAACAGCAGCCACATCGGCAACAGGAACAACGAGGCGATGATTCCAATGAAACGAACCCACCGCAAGTAGGTACCGATAAACGGCGTCTGACGATTCTCCTCCGCATGCTGCATAAGGTCGAAGTAAGTCGTAGGCAGCGTCATAACGCTTGGCGATGTATCGACGAAGACGGCGACAGCCCCCTCCAATAAGTGAACCGATACCGTATCGGGCCGCTCCGAGTAACGAACGAGCGGGAACGGGTTCCAGCCGCGTTTAACGGTCGCCTCTTCCAGCTGCTTGTCCGCCAGCGGCAGCCCGTCCAGCTTCACCATCGAGAATTTATCTTTGATCGACTTCACGAGCTTCGGATCAGCCAAATCGGCAATATAGGCGATGCACACATCCGTTTTCGTCCGCTCGCCAAGCTGTAAAATCTCATATCGTAATTGAGGGTCGCGCAATCTTCTGCGAACGAGCGATACATTCGTCATAAGTGTTTCAACAAAGCCGTCTCTCGAACCACGAACGACCTTCTCCAGCGACGGCTCCTCCGGGCCTCGTGACGGGAAGCTCTTCGCATCGATAATTAACGCTGCGGGCTCATCATCGATGAACAGCGCAGTTGCGCCCGACATCACGCAGGTTAACATCTCGTTCCAATCCTTCTGCTTGACGACCTGCGCGGCAGGCACATACAAATTCAGAAAGGCGTAGAGCGCATCGCCCGACAAGTCATCGGGATGCAAATAGGTCAGTCTCTTCAGCACTTCCGTTAACAGCGTGTCCTTAACGAGTCCATTCATGAACAGAATCGCCGTTTTGCGTTCACCGAACGTCATCTCGCGCACGACAACGTCGAAGCTTGTTTTGTAACCAATCTCATTCTCAAGACGCGATAGAATATCATTGAGCTTATGCGGTATGGGATTTTCCTTCTTCTTATCGTCCGAACCCGCTGAAACCTCATGGATTCGATTGCCCATTTGCGAATTAACGGATTGCTCTTCAGATTCGCCTGCCTGATGTGACTCCTCTTGCTTCTGCTCATCGGGCATTGACGCAATAAGCTGCTCCACGCCTACTCCCTCTTGCTCGCTTCCTGGATGCTCGGAACGCGTATCCGACATGCTTCCTCACCTCTTCAACATTAATGTTAGAATTACCACTGAAATATAAGCCAATCGAACAATGAGCCTATTGTCTTGCCAAGCACCATAGCCATGACGAGAGCGACCATATAGTCCGATAAGTTCATTCTTTTGGCTAGAATGGGCAGAACATTCATCACCTCTGTCAATGCCGCGGCGAGCATACCGACGAACAATCCGTCGAATAAGCCGGCGCCGCTTTGCAAGAGGAGCGGATGCCAGCCAAGCTCCCAATCCATGAAGTCTGCGAACGTCCAGTACATCGAACCGCTAATAACCGCAGTCTCGAACAGAATAGACAGTCGATATGCGTTCGCAAGCTGCGCAAGACGAGGAATGAGATCAATGACGATCAACAAAGCGACGAGTCCGCTGCCGACCGCCAGCCCGCCAGCCAGCCCCAGCAGCGCGATGAACACATTCGCCAGGACATCAGCCATCGCTTCCGCCCCGCGTCTGATCATAATCTGACTTCTTGCGCATCTCATCGGCAATGACGTAGGCGTTCACATTTTCCTGATACATATAGAGCTCGACTTCCAGCGGATTGGGTTCCTCATTGAACCTCTTGCGGAATAAATGGTTGAAGAAGAGAACCATCCCCAGCCCAATACCGAGCGAGTACGGAATTTGGAACCAAAGCGGATGCTCGATTTGCTTGCCGCTGATCAGCTCGACAATGCGAGTATGTACCTCCTTCATGCTGACATCCGTGTGGAAATTCATAATGGCAAGACCTGCACCGAAGAAGAGCAGCAGCCAAGAGAGAATGAGCACGAAAATTCGCGGCTTCACCGGTTTCTCGGCGATCATCACGAGCACCTGAGGATCGCCATAGGCTTCCACCGACAACCCGGGGGCTGCTTCTCGGATTGCCTTGACGATCTGGAGAAGGTCGATGACGACCCGATTGCCGTCCGCCTTCTTATGCTCATACAGGATGAGCTGCTTAAGCGACTGCTCCGTCTCTGCGTCCGCTGCCAGCAGCCGAGCCGCTTGACCTAACGTGACACGCTGCTCCGGGCGCATATAAATTCGTTTCTTGAGACGCAGATAGAGGAGCGAAGGCTTATTTGCTTCCATCTGTCATCTTCCCTTCTGCTAATTCCATGGTTTATGTTTCAAATATAGTATGAGAAAAGGCTGTTTCGGATACTCATGCTTAGACAGGTAATAAACGGAAAAAGACCAGTCCGCCCTATTGGGCGATCTGGTCTCGAATGGACTGCAATATTTTTTTCTCCAGGCGCGATACTTGCACTTGCGATATGCCAAGCCGGCTCGCGACCTCGGATTGCGTCTTGTCACGGTAATAGCGCAAGTATACGATGAGCCGCTCACGCTCGCTAAGTCCCTCAATCGCCTCGATGAGCGCCAGCTTATCGAACCATCGCTCCTGCGATTCGTCAGCGATCTGATCCATAAGCGTAATCGGGTCGCCGTCATTCTCGAACACCGTTTCATGTATCGATGTGGGAGGCTTATTCGCCTCTTGCGCGAACACAACCTCCTCTGGCGTGATGCCGAGCCGTTCCGCCACTTCACTGATCGTTGGCAGACGGCCAAGCGTCTTAGACAGCTCATCCTTCATCTTCCGTACTTTGTTCGCTGTTTCCTTAAGCGATCTGCTCACCTTGAGCGTCCCGTCATCCCGCAGAAACCGCTGAATCTCGCCGATAATCATCGGCACGGCATAAGTAGAGAACTTAACATCATAGGACAAATCGAACTTATCTACCGACTTCAGCAAGCCGATGCAGCCGATCTGGAACAGATCCTCAGGTTCATATCCCCGATTAATAAAACGCTGCACAACCGACCACACAAGCCTTATATTGCAGTTAACCAGCGTATCTCTTGCAACTGTATCGCCCGACTGGCTTAATGCGATGAGCCGTTTAACCTCTGCATCATCCAAGTATGGCTGGGCCGTATGTTTCAAATCAGCTTCCATGAGGTTCAACCCCTATGCCCTAGTTGTAGAGCGCTTTTTTCGATTCGATTCGCTTCAGCATCGCCACGCGGGTTCCGCCGCCTGCCGTACTTGCAACCTCGAAGCGATCCATAAAGTTTTCCATAATTGTGAATCCCATACCTGAGCGCTCAAGCTCCGGCTTGGATGTATACAACGGCTGTCTTGCCAGCTCCAAATCTTCTATTCCGCGGCCGTTATCCGTTACGGTAATCGATACGGAGTCGCCTTCGATCGTTGCCTCGATCGTTACCTGACAGGACGGATCGCTCTCGTATCCGTGAATAATCGCGTTGGTTACCGCTTCAGAGACAGCTGTCTTCAAATCGTTCAGTTCATCGAGCGTCGGGTCGAGCTGTGATACGAATGCTGCAACCGCGATCCGCGCGAAAGCTTCATTCTCCGACTTCGCACTAAAGGAAAGCGTCATTTCATTTGTTCCGGTCATGACACCACCTCCAAACTCGTAATGGCGGTACGTTCATTGTCGTGCATCGTTATTATTTTGAATATGCCCGACAACTCGAACAGCCGCTGCACATTCGGGTTGACGTCGCATACGACCATCTTGCCGCCTCGGCTCTTCACTTGCTTGTACCTGCCTAAGATGACGCCAAGACCAGAGCTGTCCATGAATTGCAGCTCCTTCAAGCTCAGAATAACGTGATCCGTTGTCCCCCGGGCAATCGCTTCCTCCATCTTAAATCTCACGACGTCAGCCGTATGATGGTCAAGCTCGCCTCGAAGACGTACGATCAGCATATTTCGGTAATGCTCCAACTCTGCTTGCAGACTCATTAAGCTGCTCATCTCCTTCATTTCGAGATAGAACAAGCAATTCTCCAAGAAGGCGGCCTTCTCCTGCATGCCGACAAAACTAGAAGCATACCGCTATGAGCTGACAAAAACCGCATCGCTAACCGAACAAACCGTTGAACGAACGTCTGAACATTTTCCAGAAGCCTGCCTTGCCAACATCCTCCGGCGACTGGATCGGGAACTCCTTAAGCACCTGATCGCCTTGATACACAACAAGCTTGCCAATTGACTGGCCTTTTTGAATCGGGGCTTTAAGCGGTCCGTTCACGATTAGCTCGGAGCGAATATCGTTCGTCGCTGCGCCTTTCTTCAGCAACACGCTGTAAGGGTGGGTTGCGACAAGCGGCAGCTCCTTCTGAGCGCCTTTCTCGATCCGCACCGTCCCGATGCTGTCGCCCTCTTTGACGAGATTGTGATTCATATATTGCGCGAAGCCGTAATCGAACATTTGCGATACTTCGGCATTTCTTGTTTTCGTAGTTGGTTCACCCATTACGACAGCAATGATACGCAAATTATCGCGCTTCGCCGTTGCCGACAAGCAATATTTCGCTTCGCTCGTAAAGCCGGTCTTTAGCCCGTCAGCTCCGCTATAGAAGCGGACAAGCTTATTCGTGTTGACGAGCCAGAAAGGCTTCTCTGACGACTTGCGCAAGTAATCTTGATAGAGTCCTGTATACTTCGTAACCTCGGAATGCTTAAGGAGCTCCATCGACATGATGGCAATATCATGCGCTGACGAATAGTGATTCGCAACCGGAAGACCGTTCGGATTAGCGAACATCGTATCCTTGAGACCGAGCTGCTGCGCTCTCTCATTCATCATGGCGACGAATTGCTGTTCGGTTCCTGCCAGCTTCTCAGCCATAGCTACAGATGCATCGTTGCCAGAAGCAAGAGCGATGCCTTTAATCATCTCTTCGACCGACATTTCTTCGCCAGGCTCAAGGAAAATTTGCGATCCGCCCATAGACGCCGCATATTCGCTCGTTTGCACTTTGTCGGTTAACTTAATTTTCCCGCTATCTAGCGCCTCCATAATGAGCAGCATCGTCATAATCTTCGTAATGCTGGCCGGCGGAAGCTTGTCGTGACTATTTTTCTCGAAAATAACAGTGCCGCTCTCCGCATCCATCATGATCGCCGAGCGCGCTGAAGGCGCTAGATCTACCTGCGGCGCTTGCCCTCCGGATTCCGATGCAGCAACCTGCTCAGGCGCAGGAGCCGGCTCTTCGGCAAATACAGCCCCCGGCAACGCGAGCGAAATGACAAGAACGAATATGAGCAATTTACTAGCTTTGTTTTTCAACGCTTATTCCTCCTAAATAGTTGACAGCGATTGCGGCCATTTTCGGCTATATTTTCCTCTACATTGTTGACCGAATCTTTGCAAATTATTCCAATCCATCCGTCGTTCGCCCCATAAAAAATAGAGCTGCACCAGAAAGTCTTCTCGACCTTCTGATACAGCTCCAGCTTAATTGTTTAATTATGCATAACGCTCGACTCCTGAAGACGTTACGACCGATAACAATAATTTACGTTGTTCAGGCTGCTTATCCGTAATCGAATAAGCATCTCGGACCCTAGCCGCAACTTCGTTCGCAGCATCATTATTCTCGCGAACATGAAGAACCGCAAGCGTCTCTCCAGCTTGCACAGGATCGCCGACCTTCAGACGAAGCGTCAATCCAACCGCATAATCGATCTCCGCTTCCTTCGTTGCTCTGCCAGCGCCAAGCAGCATTGCCGCTAGACCCAGCTGCTCGGCTTCAATCGCGCTGATATAACCTTCAGCTCCGGCTTTCACTTCGACACGATGCGGAGCGCTAGGCAGGCGCGAGAGATCGTCAGCAATGCTTTCGTCCCCGCCCTGTGCAGCTACGAACTGCTTAAACTTGGCTAACGCAGCTCCATTATATAGCTGAGCGCGAAGCATCTCCTTGGCCGATTCGACATCGCCCGCCTTACCGCCAAGAACGACCATATGAGCGCCTAATGTCAGGCATAGCTCAGTCAAGTCTGCTGGTCCGCGGCCTTTCAACGTCTCGATCGATTCAGCTACTTCTAGCGCATTGCCAATCGCGTATCCGAGAGGCTGGTCCATATCGCTAATAATAGCTGCCGTATGACGGCCAACCTCGGTCCCAATCTCCACCATCGCTTGCGCAAGCTGCTCGGAATGCTCCAGCGTCTTCATGAATGCCCCGCTGCCTGTCTTCACGTCCAGCACGATCGCATCGGCGCCCGCCGCAATCTTCTTGCTCATAACCGAGCTGGCAATGAGCGGAATGGATTCGACAGTGCCTGTTACGTCTCTCAGCGCATACAGCTTCTTATCGGCAGGAGCCAAGTTGCCGCTCTGCCCAATGACCGACAGTCCGATATCATTCACTTGTGTCATGAACCGCTCGCGCGAAAGCTCCGTACGGAATCCCTCGATTGACTCCAGCTTATCGATCGTACCGCCAGTATGCCCAAGACCTTTGCCGGACATCTTCGCGACCGGAATGCCCACTGAAGCGACAAGCGGCGCAATAATTAAGGTCGTCTTATCGCCGACGCCTCCTGTACTATGCTTGTCAACCTTCACGCCGCTAATGGGGCCGAGATCAACCTGATCGCCCGAATTCGCCATCGCCAGTGTAAGCGAAGCCGTCTCGCGAGGCGTCATTCCTCTAAAGAAAACAGCCATCGCCCAAGCGGACATTTGATAATCTGGAACATCCCCTCGGCAATAGCCGTCAATCAAATAAGTTAGTTCAGAAGCGGTAAGCTCTCCGCCGTCCCGCTTCTTATGGATAATATCTACTGCGCGCATAATTGCCTCCTCGTTCTCTGCGCATTAATTCGCTCTCGAAAGCGCGGCTTGCTCCCTCTGCACACGAATGATCATTTCGTCCAACCGCTGACTGAGCGTTATGACTTCACGGTGCAGGAAGGATTGCCTTAATAGCGCAGTTTCCACCATTTTGCTCCGCAATTGCTCCATTTGTAAGAGTAATTGCCTATTCTTATCCATCTCGTTCTCACTCCATCATTCAATGTTCATGGACATTATACGACGATTAAGCGAGCGAACACTGTCATATTAAGTCGATGTAAATGTGACAGTTGTGTTACATTTTTATTTCATATTTATTACATTTTTCCGATAAGCGCTGTTACAAGTCCCAAAAACTGGTTCTTCACACGTTCCGTCGTTTCCATAACTTCCTCGTGCGACAACGGCTGGTCCAATATTCCGGCAGCCATGTTACTGATACATGAAATACCGACTGTTTCGATGCCTGAATGGCGGGCAGCTATAACCTCGGCAACTGTCGACATTCCGACAGCATCTGCACCAATGATGCGCAGCATACGGATTTCGGCAGGCGTTTCATACGTCGGACCAAGCAAGCCGGCATATACGCCTTCACGCAGCGTCATCCCTTGCTCTGCCGCAATGTCTCTCGCGATTGCGCGCAGTCGTTTGCTGTACGCTTCAGACATATCTGGAAAACGAACGCCGAGCTCATTGTCGTTTGGACCGATGAGCGGGTTTTTGCCCGTTAAATTAATATGATCGGAGATGAGCATGAGATTGCCTGGATCGTAAGTCAAGTTCACGCCGCCGGCAGCATTCGTTACGAGCAATGATTTGACACCAAGCGCCTTCATGACTCGAACCGGGAATGCCGTTAACTCCGGACCGTAACCCTCATACATATGGAAGCGGCCGCGCATAAGGAGAACCGTTCTGCCTGACAGCGTTCCAATCAACAGCTCTCCTGCATGTCCTTCAACCGTCGAGATCGGAAAATGGGGAATATCGTGATAATCAATCGTCACCGGGTTTTCCAAATGATCGCCAAGCACACCTAATCCTGATCCCATGATAAGACCGATTTCCGGCTTAAGTGTCGTTCTGCTTTCAATAAACTCCGCTGCTTCTTTAATATGCGCCGACGTCAATGCGTTCATCGTCTGTTCTCCCCATTCTATTGATTTAGTTATGCTTTTGTTTCGCTAGATAAAAATAACCGCATATTTTCTTTACAGCAGATGCAAGAAACTCTCTCCGTTAGGCGGTGCTTCAACACCGAAATTATCGGCGATCGTCGCGCCAAGATCGGAGAAGGTTGTTCTAGTCTCTAACCTTGCCGTCTTAGTGAATGACGGACTATATAGCATAATTGGCACGTATTCGCGCGTGTGATCGGTTCCCGCATGAACAGGATCATTGCCGTGATCGGCAGTTACGATTAGCAAATCGCGCTCGCCTAGCTGCTTTTCGAGCTCAGGAACGGCAAGATCGAATTCCTCAAGCGCCTTCCCATAACCAAGCGGATCACGACGGTGTCCGTATAACGAGTCGAAATCAACCAAATTCGTGAATAACAAACCTTTGAACGGCTTGCCAAGCTGCTCTATCGTCTTCGCAATGCCGTCTGCATTGCTTTTGGTTGGCGATGTAGCCGTAATGCCTTCCCCGTCGAAAATATCGTTGATTTTGCCGATTGCAATCGTATCGTAACCGCCAGCCTTAAGCGTGTCCAATACCGTTGCCTGAGGAGGCTTGACCGCATAGTCATGCCGGTTCGGCGTGCGCGCGAACGCTCCCGGCTTCCCGATGTAAGGCCTCGCGATCACTCGGCCAACGGAATGCCGCTCGTCCATCGTCAGCTCTCTGGCGATCTCGCATGCCCGGTACAGCTCCTCCAGCGGAATCACTTCTTCATGAGCGGCAATCTGAAACACGCTGTCTGCCGATGTGTAGACAATCCAAGAGCCGCTTCTCATCTGCTCCTCGCCCAGCTCGTCCAAGATTTCTGTACCGCTTGCCGGCTTGTTGCCGATAACCTTGCGGCCGGTGCGCTGCTCGAAGCTCTCGATCAGCTCCGGCGGGAAGCCTTCAGGAAACGTCTGAAACGGGACCTCAATCTTAAGCCCCATTAACTCCCAGTGACCAGTCATCGTATCTTTGCCTACGGATACTTCCGCCATCTTGCCGTAATAAGCAGCAGGAGGTTCTTTGGACTCCGACCACGCGCCAATCGGCGCAATTCGATCGAGGCCCCATATGCGCATATTGGGCAATCGTAATTCCGGCGATTGCTCCACGATATGCCCTAGGGTATGCGCACCGGAATCTCCGAAGGCTGGCGCATCCGGGAGCTCGCCGATTCCGACGCTATCCAATACAATCACTGCAATACGATCAAATCTCATCGATGTTGTCCTCCTATGTAGTCTACGCTCTTGGGTGCGCGCTTTTATAGACGTCCTTGATTCGCGTTGTTGGCTGCTTTACATATTTAAGCGTTGTCGCCAGATCGGCATGGCCCAGCAGCTCTTGCACGGAACGTACGTCCGCGCCATGCTCGAGCAGATGCGCAGCGACGGAATGGCGGAGCGTATGAGGCGTAATATCGTCTGATATGCCCGCTTCCTTCGCATATTTCTTGATCGTTTTCCAGAAGCCCTGCCTCGTCATTCTCGTGCCTAAATGGTTCAGAAATAAGGCAGACTCATTCTCGTTATGTCTCATAAGCGATTTCCTGCCGTCCTCCAAGTAAGCGATTAACGCTTCTGCCGCCATGCGCCCAAAAGGGACAATACGTTCCTTCCCGCCAGCATCTATACATCGAACGGCCGAAAGCTGCATATGTAAGTGCTCGGCATCAAGGGCAACGAGCTCAGAAACGCGAATGCCAGTCGCATAAAGAAGCTCCAGCATCGCTTTGTCCCGCTTCCCGGCAGGCTTATCCGACTGAGGCGAATCGAGCAACACGGCTGTCATCGATTCGGACAACAATTTCGGAGCCTTCTTTTCTTGCTTTGGCGCCTCCAGATAGATCGAAGGATTATGAATAATGACGCCTTCCTTGGTCAAATAATGAAAAAAAGCTTTCAACGATACGATATGTCTCGTAATCGTTGCCGCCTTCCTTCCCTGCTCCTTAAGATGGAGCATATAACGTGCAAAGTGATGCCTCTGCAGCTGGGACGGCTCGCCAATACCCTGTTCCTCGGCATAAGCGGCGAACGCAAGCAAATCTCTCTCATAGGACGAGAGAGTATTAGAGGACAACCTACGTTCGACTTCCAGGTGCTCCAAGTACGTCTTCAGATAAGCCTTCATTCCAATTCCTTTCCATGCTGCTTCTCACCTACAATTATTCCACATTCGCAACGGCAAATCCTGCTTCTGCTATATTTCTGTGCAGCGTGCACAATGCCATGCACGGTTCGCCTTATTCGCCATACCAATAAAACCAACGTAATCTGTCCGCCAAATGACCGCCCTCGGGCGACTCCGGATCGGTCAAAAATACCTTCAGCGCCTCTCCCTTCGGTTCCCTATAGGGATGAACAGGAGATATCGCATCGACCAAAAAACGATAGCCTCCCGTGACTACTAATAATGCCGCAGTAAAAACGACAATAAAGAACAGCTTGCTTGCCCACTTCCTTATCGATAAAACCATCATCATCAGCCTCCGCTTCAAGTGCTTCACGGTTGTCCGCTCGCTACACCTTATGAGGAGGCCGATGTGAATATTCGCTTACGACTCCAGGTTTTCATAAGCAACGCTGTTCAGCCATTTGTCCAGTGCGGTATAAGGCATGCCAGTCGCTGCCGCAACCGGCTCATACGTTACATTGCCCGCATGCGTGTTGACGCCCTTCTGCAGCGGTACGCTTCGGCGAATCGCGTCCAGTCCTTTATTGGCCAAATCAAGCGCATAGGAGATCGTGGCGTTCGTCAGCGCGAAGGTCGAAGTGCGCGGCACGGCTCCCGGTATATTCGCAACTGCATAATGAACGACGCCATGCTTCATATAAATCGGATCTTTATGCGTTGTCGGACGATCGACGGTCTCAATGGATCCGCCTTGATCAACGGCTACATCGACGATAACTGAGCCCTTCCGCATCATTTGGACCATCTGATCCGTTACTAATTGCGGGGCTCTCGCTCCGGGAATAAGAACAGCACCGATAAGCAGATCGGCATGGCTCACTGCTTCCGCGATATTAAGCGGGCTTGACATCAACGTTCGGAGCCGACCGCCGAATACATCGTCCAAGTAACGCATTCGATCTGCACTCTTCTCCAATATAACGACATTCGCTCCCATCCCCAGCGCAATCTTCGCAGCATTCGTGCCCACAATTCCTCCCCCGATAATAACGACCTCCGCAGGCGGCACCCCCGGAACCCCGCCAAGAAGTACCCCGCGTCCGCCATTGAACGCTTCTAGAAACTGCGCTCCTACCTGCACGGACATACGACCCGCAACCTCGCTCATCGGCGTAAGAAGCGGCAGACTGCCGTTTGGAAGTTGGATCGTCTCATAAGCAATTGCCGTTACTCCGCGCTCGACTAGCGCTTTAGTCAAATCCGCCGCAGCGGCCAAATGCAAATAAGTAAATAAGAGCAGCCCTTCACGGAAATATCCGAACTCCTCTGCAAGCGGCTCCTTTACCTTCATAATCATATCTGCTTTACCCCAAACCTCAGCAGCAGTTGAGGCTATATTCGCACCCTCACGCCTATAGTCGCTATCCTCGAATCCGCTGCCGCTGCCTGCACCTTCCTCAATCAGCACCTCGTGGCCAGCCGCCTTCAGCATCGTAACGCCAGCCGGCGTCAACGCAACCCGATATTCACTCTGTTTAATCTCCTTCGGCACGCCGATTAACATGATTACCCCTCCCGAGACCATCTTAAACGCTCTTATTATGATGTATGAACGAACAAGCCAACTTGATCGTCCATACGCGATACGTTTTCCAGCAAAGCCTAAAAATATGTGTCCTATCGACAGTCACCCATACGTAAACCGCTCGTTTCCCATACACTGAACTAGCTTAAAGCTGACTAGGGAGGCTCAATTTCATTGCCAAAGCTGGAATCCATGATCCGACGCTGTGCCGCCATCAAGCCTTCGAAACGAACGGCGCGACAAATTATTACTTTGCGGTCAAGAAAATCATATAATCGCTGCCTGAAAATGATGAAAGAGAGCGGTATTACTCCATTTAAGGCCGTATCAAGAAGCTTATTGATTGGCTTCCATGTCCTGAAAGGAGCTTCGCCGTCTTCCATATCCAGCCATCCGGAAGTTAGGAAAGTCGAGAAGGATCTTAAAATCAAAATACATGCTGCTGTTCCTTACAAGGCGCCTTTCAAAGTTCCGTACAAAGCTCCATCCAAGCCTAATAAGTACAGGTCTTTCAAGCGTTCGCTTCCACTAATGATGACTACAACAAAGCCGACAGCAAAAGCTTCCTTAATAACCTGGAACATTAGTCGCGTAAAAGCGCCCCAAGCATGGGCTACTTCAAAAGGCAGCCCGATGAAGGTCGCCGTCATTGATACCGGCATTGCGAATCATCCGGATCTCCGGATTGCCGGCGGGGTTAATACGATTAACGGCGGCTCGTATAGTGACGATAACGGTCATGGGACCCATGTTGCCGGCATTATAGCCGCGTTAGGAACTAATGACAATATCATTGGCGTTGCTCCGGAGGTTGAATTATATGCGGTCAAAGCGCTGGACGCGAACGGAGAAGGATACGTCTCGGACATAGTCGAGGGTATTGATTGGTGTATCAGCAGGCAAATGAATGTGATTAACATGAGTCTCGGTATTACGGGTTCGGAGAGCAGCGGCGTTCTGCATGACGCGGTACGGAGAGCAGTGAAACAAGGGATCGTAATCGTAGCGTCTGCGGGAAATTCGGGAGAATCAAGCAAACAAATTGATGAACCTGCTGCTTATGAGGAAGTAATCGCGGTTGCCGCTTCAACGAAAGACAATCAGATTGCAAGCTTCAGCAGCAGAGGCCCAGGCATTGCCATTACTGCACCGGGGCAGCAAATATTATCGACATGGCCGGGCAACTCCTACAAGAAGTTGTCGGGCACAAGCATGTCTTCCCCCCATGTCGCGGGAGGTGCTGCCTTATTGCTCAGCCGCAGAACTTCTTTAAGTCCGGCAGCCGTATCTACTCAATTGCGCAGGAAAGCGATCAAACTGGAAAATTACAATGTCATTGCCCAAGGCTCTGGATTAATGCAATTGGATCAAATCTTCGATATCAATTCATCCGTCAACGTCATAAAGAAAAGATAGGTGCTCCATAGAAATGCCAAAACGGCTTTGCCGTCCAGTTATGCTGGGCAGCCAAGCCGTTTATGATTGAGTTGGGTTGTCGTTTTTTGCTTTGCAGCGGTGGCACACGCCTTGAAAGTCAAGACGATGATCAATGACAAAAAAACCGTATTCCGCTTCCAGCTTCTCTTCGAGAGGCAAAAGCCAGTCTTCTTTAATTTCGTCCATTGATCCGCACTGCACACAAATGAGGTGATGGTGATGATGCTTGCTGCTGTCGGTCCGAAGATCGTATCTAGCAACGCCGTCGCCAAAGTTCAACTTCTCGACGACATGCATCTCACTTAGAAGCTCGAGCGTCCGATAAACGGTTGCTAATCCGATTTCCGGTGCTTTATCCTTTACGAGCATAAACACATCTTCCGCGCTTAAATGATCATCTTCATTCTCAAGCAATACGCGGACGGTTGCTTCCCGTTGCGGGGTTAATTTGTAGCCCTGGGACTGCAACTGTTGTTTGATTTTCTCAATCCGGGCTTCCATGATTTCCCCCCTACCACATGTCTGCGCCTATATCAGGAAACTTTCCTTTCATTATAGGGGCTAACATGCAATAAAGTCAAACATTTTGCTGTCGTATGCTGGCAGCTTAAGACGATAGTAAAGGAGATGCCCAACCGATAATTGTCGGCGAAACGTATGCTTCGAAGAGCGAAGCTCCCGCTAAGACGATGACCATAAGCAACGTTGTAGAAGTGAAGCCGGCAAGTTCAGGAGCCAGCGTCCCTTTTTGCTGGAGCAGCCTGTTTTTGACCACATAAATGGAGAACGTCAGAGCTGCGACACTTGTAACGATCATCGCCGGTATCGCAATAATGTTTTGCGGCGCAATCGATACGAGTGAGAACCAAACCCCTTTCCAAGCATACTGGTTAATAAGCGTGCCGATCGAGAAACCGACTAGCGCACCTTTCAAGAAATTGAGCGCAAGCACGCCAGGTATCCCGACAACGGTTATGCCTAGCAGCCATAGAAGCAGCATCCATTTGCCATGGAAAACGAACCTCTCCCAGAACGAATCCGTTTCATCGACACCGATTCCCGCTCCCATCAATCTCACGTATTGATCTACATCTTGAGCCAAATCCTGCTGTTGCTCGAATGTCAGCGCATTAACCATAAGCGCCCCGAATATAGCCCCTACAACAAACAGTACAGCCACGAACACATACAGCGACAAATTGTTCTTCACCATCGGTTACATTCACCACCAAACTCAATCTATACCGCTCATTAGCAGAAAAGCGTGTCCAATTTTAGTTTATGAGTGATCTTACGATGGTATGACGAGCTCTAGATGCGACCAGTTAATTGATATAGCTTCCATGCGTATACGGCAAGTATCGTTTTGGCATCGCTTATGCGACCCTCGGCTATGTAGGCATCAGCTTGCTCCATCGTGATGGCTTCGACATTCAAATCCTCATCCTCGTCCGGGCTTTGAACGCCTTCCTCCACCTGTTCAGCGAAGTAAATATACAACTTCTCATCCGCAAAGCCTGGAGACGTATAGAAGGCGCTCAGCAGCTTCAGCTCCTTCGCTCTATATCCTGTTTCCTCCTCGAGCTCTCTTGCTGCCGCGGTCAATGGATCTTCTCCCGGATCCAGCTTGCCTGCGGGAATTTCGATTTGAAATTTTTCAAGCGGCTTTCTGAACTGATCTACGACAAGCAGCTTGCCGTCCAGCAACGCCATAACAGCGGCAGCACCAGGATGCTTCACGATTTCTCTTGTCGCTGTTCGACCCTCGGGCAATGCTACCGTATCCACTTGCAGCGAAATCATTTTCCCTTGGAAAATCGATTCCGTACTAATCGTCTCCTCACGCCAAAGCTCGCTTGATTGTTTCTTATCCATATGTACAGCAGCTCCTTCTACGGTTTATTCACTAGATGGCATAGGTTGTCCATCTGTCGCATACCTATCATTATATCAAATTACGAGAGGTGCGATATCCATGAAACAATATGTCGCTTCGAATCAGCTTCGTTTGGTCGGCAAGGCTTGGGAAATTCGTCACCAGCTGCGCAAGCTCAGTGCTGCCGCAGGGACGGGCGCCAATTACAAGCTGTTGTCCGACTTCACTGGAGGAACGGCCATGCGTCGCCCTCCTATCGATCTGCACGTAGTTTCAGAACAATAATCACTTCTGCTAATTTCTAAATCAAACAATAAGCCCTCCTGCGGTATCAGTTGCTTAAGCTGATAACCTTCAGGAGGGCTACTTTATCGTATGGATTATCTGCCAACAGCAGCTTGTTTCATAATTTCGACGACCAGCTCGGTAACTTTGACAAGATCATCCGCTTTAATTTGTTCCTTCGTCGTATGAATATGCTCGTAACCCACAGCAAGGTTGACAGTCGGAACACCTAATCCATTGAAAATGTTCGCGTCGCTGCCGCCGCCCGAGTGGAAAGTGCGAGGCGTGCAGCCGATTGCGACAATCGCTTGCTTCGCGAGCTGAACGACAGGATCCTCATCATCGTATTGATAAGCGGGGTAAATAATTTCACTTACGAGTTCGCCTCGTGCGCCATACTCAGTTGCGGCGCTTTCGACTGCCTTGCGCATCGCTTCGATCTGCGCATCCAGCTTATGCTGTACGATGCTGCGCGCCTCGGCATCGATCTTCACATAGTCGCAGACAATATTCGTTGCGCCTCCCCCTTCGAACCTGCCGATATTCGCCGTCGTTTCGTTATCGATACGGCCGAGCGGCATTCTAGCAATTGCTTTGGCTGCAACTTGAATCGCGCTAATGCCGTCTTCGGGATTAACGCCGGCATGGGCCGATTTACCGTACATCTTAATGCTTACCTTCGCTTGCGTGGGAGCAGCTACGGCAATATCGCCAACCTTTCCGTTCGAATCAAGCGCATAACCGTATTTCGCGTCCAGCTTCGATGCATCAAGCGCGCGAGCGCCTAGAAGACCCGATTCTTCGCCGACCGTAATAACGAATTGGATCGGACCGTGGGGAACCGACTGTTCCTGCAACACGCGTATGGCTTCGAATAACGCCGCAATTCCCGCCTTGTCATCGCTTCCGAGTATCGTAGTCCCGTCACTGCGGATATAGCCGTCATCGTCCAATTGAGGCTTAATGCCATTGCCGGGCGTTACCGTATCCATATGACAAGTGAAAAATATCGGCGCAGCGTCCGCTAACCCATCCGTTGCGGCAAGCTTGGCAAACAGATTGTTCGCGCCATGGCCAGTCTTCGCAGCAGCGTCATCTTCATCAATGGACAAGCCTAATGAAGTAAATTTATGCTTTAACACTTTGCTTATCTCCTGCTCGTGCTTCGTCTCGCTATCGATCTGCACCAGCTCCATAAATTCACTCACTAATCGATCTTTTGCAATCATTTACGTTTCCTCCATTCATCAAATTCGTATACAATAGAGATAGAGACAGGCAATACGCAATTACAATCCTATTATTCCAGAAAGGGGCTGCATGCGCATGGGCAACCGTAAAGTCATTCGTATCGTCGCCATAGTTCTTGTATCCGCCATGCTTTTATCGACGTTAGTCGCTGGACTCGGCTCTTTGCTGTACTAATTCCGGCACGTCGAACTTAAATTGCTTTGCGAAGAACGGCAGCAACTCCGCAGCTGCTTCCTCCACCGACAGGTCGCGTCCGGTCAGATCATTAAACGATGTGACGCCGTACTCGCCAATGCCGCACGGGACGATGCCGTTGAAGCCTTCGAACGCAATGCCTTCCTTGATATTAAGCGCAAAGCCGTGACTCGTTACGAATCCGCGGCGATTGCGCGCTTTGTTGAACTTCACTCCGATGGCGGCGATCTTCTCGTCGCCAACCCATACCCCTGTATATTCCGGTTTTCTGCCCGCTTCTATACCGTACACGCCAAGCCAATCGATTATCGCCTGCTCCAAGCTTCGCAAATACGCATGCAGATCCAGTCCTACCGCATCGAGATAAAGAAGCGGATAGCCGACGAGCTGTCCTGGACCATGGTAGGTAATATCTCCGCCGCGGTCGATCTCGTATAAGGAAATACCACGTTCCTTGAGCTCCGATTCATTCAGAAGCAAGTGCTCAGGATTGCGGTCCGATCCGATCGTATAGGTCGGTGGATGCTGAAGAAGGAGCAGCGTCTCTGGACGCTCCTCCCGGTCGATTTGTTTGACGTATGCTTTCTGAAGCTCCCACGCTTCCGCGTAGTCCAGCATAGGTATATAGTGGGCTTCCAACCTTTCTGAGCGTTCTTCATTGTCCGCAGCAGCCATGTTGGTATTCCCCTTTTCTTAATACAATTTGCTATCTAATGTGAAGCTTTCGAGATTGTCTTTCACCCGCTGCAGGAATCGTCCGCAAATAACGCCGTCCAAGATCCGATGATCAAGCGACAAGCACAAGTTAGCCATGGAACGTACCGCAATCATGTCATTAATAACGACAGGGCGCTTCACGATCGATTCGAACGTTAGAATAGCAGCCTGCGGATAGTTAATAATCGGATATGACAATATGGAGCCGAATGAACCTGTGTTGTTCACCGTGAACGTTCCGCCCTGCATATCGGAAAGCGTTAGCTTCCCTTCGCGCGTTTTGCGGGCGAGCTCTTCGATCTCCTTCGCAAGTCCTGCGACATTCTTATGATCGGCATTCTTAATGACCGGGGTCATAACCGAATCTTCCGTGCCGACGGCCAGCGAGATGTTAATATCGCGCTTCACGATGATTTTATCCACAGCCCAGACGGAGTTCATGATCGGGAAGTCTTTGATCGCATTTACGACCGCTTTAAGCAGGAATGCAAGATAAGTCAGGTTCACGCCTTCGCGCTTCATGAACTCATCCTTCAGCTTGTTGCGGAGCAGCACGAGATTCGTAACGTCTACTTCGATCATAGTCCAGGCATGAGGAATCTCACTAACGCTTTGGCGCATATTCCGTGCGATCGTACTGCGAATCGGAGTGACGTCGATGAAGGTTTCGCCGCGACTTGGCGAATTCGAGCCCTCAACCTCAATCTTCGGCAATCTTGGCGATTCGGACAAATGAATACCTGACGACCGAACCTGAGCTTTCGGATCCATGCTTGCGGAAGAGACCGGAGTCGCGTGACCTCCCCCGCCTGCTTTACCTGCAGCACCAGACGCGACGTAGGCAAGCACGTCCTTGCGTGTAATTCTTCCGCCTAGACCAGTGCCCGGCACATCAGACAATCGGATGTTGTGCTCGGCAGCCAACTGCTGCACAGCCGGAGAGAACCTGCCTCTCATCGGAGCGTCAGCATCTGCGACAGGTGCTCCAGACGACACTGACAACGCAGCGCTGCCACTAGAGGTTGCCGCAGTGTTAGTCGATGCTCCGCTAGAAGCTGAAGCATCTGCATCGCCAGCTTCGCCTTCAACCTCCATTAGGGCGATCGGCGTCCCGACAGGAACGGTCTCACCGTTCCCAACTAATATTTTCATAAGCGTGCCTGATACTGTGGAAGGCAGCTCGGCGTTCACTTTATCCGTCAAAATCTCGCAGATCGGCTCATAAACATCTACCCAATCGCCAGGCTGCTTCAACCATTTGTCGATTGTGGCCGATACGAGTGATTCCGCAAGCTGCGGCACGACGACTTCGATCATCGTTTTCAATCTTCTCATCCCCTAACTGACAAGCACATGCGTGCCATGCAATTAATACAACGCCAAGTTACGCATAGCTTCTTTCACTTTATCCTTATTAAGCATGAAGAACTTCTCGCCCGGCGGATTGATCGGCATAGCCGGCACATCCGGTCCGCATAGACGCATGATCGGCGCGTCTAGCTCGAATAGCAGCTCTTCCGCAATGATAGCCGACACTTCTGCGCCAACGCCGCCTGTTTTGTTGTCCTCATGTACGATCAGCACCTTGCCGGTTTTGCGAACCGCCTCCAGCACCGCTTCCTTATCAAGGGGCTGGATCGTTCGCAGATCGAGTATATGAGTGCTAATGCCTTCGTCGGCAAGCTCGGCTGCGGCCTGCTCGATGAAGTGAAGCGGCATGCTGTAGGAGATAACCGTAATATCATCGCCCTCGCGTAATACGTTAGCTTTGCCGATAGGTACAATATAATCGGTGTCAGGCACTTCACCCGTGACAAGCTTATAACACTTCTTATGCTCGAAGAACAGAACCGGATCCGGGTCGCGAACGGCAGCTTTCAGTAAGCCCTTCGCATCATAAGCGCGGTATGGCGCTACAATCTTAAGTCCCGGCGTTCCGAAAAATACCGATTCCGGACATTGTGAATGATATAATCCGCCGAAGATGCCTCCGCCGATCGGAGCCCGTATCACGAGCGGACAACTCCAGTCGTTGTTAGAGCGATAACGGATTTTGGCCGCTTCGCTTATGATTTGATTGGTAGCAGGGAACATAAAGTCCGAGTATTGCATCTCGGCAATCGGCTTCATGCCATACATAGCAGCTCCGATTGCAACTCCGGCTATGGCTGACTCGGCCAGCGGAGTATCTAGCGCCCGCAGCTCGCCGAATTGTTCCATAAGCCCTTTGGTCGTCGTGAAGACGCCGCCTTTAAGACCAACGTCTTCGCCTAATACGAATACGTCATCGTCGCGCTCCATTTCTTCTTTCATGGCAAGCCTGATCGCATCGATATATTCAATAACAGCCATTATGGAGTCCCTCCTTGCTCTGCATCGCCAGCATAGACGTGAAGCAAAGTCGATTCAGGAGTTGGGAATGGCGCTTTGTCGCCGTAAGCCGTCGCTTCATCCAGCACTTTGCGTATACGAAGCTGCAGCTCCTCGTCTTGCTCCTCCGACCAAATGCCGCTATCGATCAAATATTGCTTATATTTCGGAATGCCGTCTTTCGCACGGTTCATGTCAACCTCTTCCTTCGTCCGATAGGCCAGATCGTTGTCCGACGTCGAATGCGGGGAGAGGCGATACATTAATGCTTCTATAAGAGTCGGCCCTTCGCCTGTAACAGCGCGTTCACGCGCTTCCTTCACGACGCGGAACACCTCAAGCGCGTCATTGCCATCCACCTGCAAACCTTTGAAGCCATAACCGATGGCACGATCCGCTACCTTGCCTGCAAGCTGCTTGTGAAGCGGTACGGAAATCGCATATTGGTTATTCTCGCACATGAGGATGACAGGCAGCTTATGTACGCCTGCGAAGTTGCAGCCTTCATGGAAATCGCCTTGATTGCTTGAACCTTCTCCGAAGGTCACGAAGCTGACAAACGGTTTCTTCTTCATCTTAGCCGCGAGCGCAATGCCTACTGCATGGGGAACCTGCGTCGTCACCGGACTGGAACCCGTCACAATACGCAGCTTCTTAGACCCGAAATGCCCCGGCATCTGACGACCGCCGCTGTTCGGATCCTCCGCCTTAGCGAATACCGACAATAACAGCTCTCTTAGCGTCATGCCAACGGCAAGAACGAAGCCATAATCACGATAGTAAGGCAAGTAGTAATCATGATCCCGGTCCAGCGCATAAGCCGCGGCAACTTGCGCAACCTCTTGGCCGATACCAGAGACGTGGAAATTGATTTTTCCTGCCCGCTGAAGCAGCAGCATTCGTTCATCGAACTTGCGTGCCGTCAGCATTGTTGAATACATTTCAATTGCTTGCTCATTGCTGAGCCCTAACTCCAAATGACGTGCATTTTGCCCTGTAGAAGCGAATTGGGTCATGAGGGTATTCCTCCCTTTACCAACTATTAAAACCTGGTCCTAAGACTTGATATTATATATTATAACCGTATTTCCATCAAAAAGAAAACCGTTATTGCATGAGCTTCTTTGCCGCAAAGCTAGATTAATACGCAATAGCCCGCCCATCAACGGCTAACATCGCTTCGCCAAGCGCTTCGGCTAATGTCGGATGCGGGTGGATCATCTGTCCGACTTCCCAAGGTGTCGCGTTCAGCAAGCCCGCTAACGAGGCTTCGGAAATCAGATCCGTCGCATGAGGACCAATCATGTGAACACCGAGAATATCATTTGTTTTATTATCGGCAATGACCTTCACGAATCCTTCCGCTTCTCCTAGAACCAGTGCTTTGCCTATCGCTTGGAACGGAATTTTGCCCGTCTTGATCTCATGTCCGAGCGCCCGAGCCCGATCTTCCGTATATCCGTACGAAGCGATCTCGGGACGCGAGTAGATGCATCTCGGAATGAGATGATGATCGAGCGCCTCGGGTTTGCCGCCATTAATGTGTTCAGCCGCGATTAACCCCTCATGTGCTGCGGCATGCGCTAACTGCACGCCGCCGATTACGTCACCGATTGCGTAAATATGCGGCTCGCTTGTTTGTCCGAATGCATTCACGGCAATCGCACCGTTTTTGGTTTGAATATCCGTATTCTCAAGTCCTATGCCTTCGATATTCGGCTGCCTGCCAACCGATAAGAGCAGCTTCTCAGCCGTTAACAATACGTTGCCATCCTCGGTAGCGGCTGAGATCGAAACCTCGCCGTCCTTCCGTTCATACGTATCGGTATTTAATTGAATGCCGGTTAGCACTCGTACGCCGCGACGACGCAATATCTTGGTCAACTCTGCGGATACATCAACATCTTCGCCTGGTACTAGACGCGCACCCGCTTCCGCGAGCGTTACTTGCACACCGAAGTCTTGCAGCATGGACGCCCATTCGACGCCGATCACGCCTCCGCCGACAATAATAATCGACTTAGGCAGCTTGTCCATAACGAGTGCTTCGTCGCTTGTTAGTATGTATTCCCCGTCTGGCTCTAATCCCGGCAAGGTACGCGGCCTCGAGCCTGTTGCAATAATCAAATTTGTAGAGACGACCGATTCCATCTCGCCGTCAGGAAGCTCTACTGCGAGCGACCCGCTTCTAGGCGAAAATATGGAAGGACCGATAACGCGTCCTTTTCCCTCAATGATCTGAATGCCATGTTTTCTCATCAGGCTTCGAAGACCTTTGTGGAGCTGTTCGACCGTCTGCTCTTTGCGGAGCTGAACATTGCCGAAGTTAAGACCTATTGCTCCTTCGGCTACGTCTACACCGTATTTGCCCGCCTCTAGAAGCGTCGCATATACCTCTGCGCTGCGCAGCAGCGATTTGCTTGGGATACATCCTTTGTGAAGACAGGTGCCTCCAAGCTTATCCATCTCAACGATTGCTACGGATTTGCCTAATTGCGCGGCACGAATCGCAGCCGTATATCCTCCGGGTCCACCGCCAAGAACGGCTACATCCACTTGTATTGCCATTTCGTTCCCTCCATTACTCCTATAAATAATATATGCATGTCCTAATCTGAAATTCGTTGTCGGTCTATCTCACATGAAAATCTAACGCAAACCATTCACTTCTATTGTACCTGTTTTCAAAACCTTTTACATCGCCCAATTATGAATTAGACAGCAACTTGCGAAAAAGGTATGATAGTAACAACTGTCTATTATGATCTTCAAGGAGATTCTACGCAATGAAATTATTAATTTCCCGCATTATTGCCATTGTCTTGCTCGTTATACCAGGCTTGCTTGCCTGCTTCGGATTTCTTCGTATGAAAAACGAATTATTCGATTATTTCTCCCAATTCGGCAACGATGCCATTACACCTGACTTCCACTGGCTTTCATTCCTGCTTGGATTCGTCATGTTCGGTATCGGTGTCGGCTTCATCGGCGGCTGGACCTTTTTCCGAGATCGCAAGCGGAATTATGTCGCAACCCGCTTCAAACCGAAGCGTCCGCGCCCGCCTAAGCCGTCTGCCAACAAATAATGATGTTTTCTTCGAACGATGCAGCAGGCTGCAGGAAGAGTAATCTTTCCTGCAGCCTGCTGCTTTTTTTGTAGACAATTAATGAATGATTATCAGCAAAAGTTTACACCCTTCTAACGAATTGGTGCAAATCTTACAATTTCGATCATCTTTTTTTATCTTTATATAATAGTTGAGTTCTATACTGATCACATAACTTGCGAAAGAGGTGATCCTTATGATGAAAATTGTATTCGATGTAGCAGTAGACGGCAAAGTAAAAGAAACGATTCAGCCTAACGACCTGCGACTCAAAGATATTCATAATTTTGTTCAGGCGCAGTCAACGGCCCTTATTGAGAAATACGGCAGCAATGTGTATTTAAACCGCAGAGTCATCTACTAATTCGAACATGTCCAATAATGAATTCGCATGTTCACTCCTACTTCAAACGCTGCTCCATCCAATACCCTCAGTCACCAATTCATATCGCCCTCATCTCAACTACTTAAACCATCAATCATTGAAGCGAAAACGAATGAGAAGACTTAGACGAAGCATTGACGTGCGCTGCTCCGCAAGGAAAGCACAAGTCATTCCTAGCTCGCATAAGTCTTCTTTTTTTTATTGCGGCAAATAAAAAAACACTGCTTCTCTACTGGCTGCAAAGAACCAATAGAGAAACCGTGCTTGTGAGATAAACCTTTTGCTTATGATTACGATACCTTGTGCTCGATCCGCAGCTTGTCCGCAACCATAGCGATGAACTCCGAGTTCGTCGGCTTCGACTTGCTGATATTAATGGTGTAGCCAAACAGATGGCTGATGCTGTCAATATTTCCGCGGGTCCATGCAACCTCGATCGCATGACGGATTGCGCGTTCGACGCGGGATGGCGTCGTCTTAAACTTTTCAGCGATTGCCGGATACAGCGTTTTCGTAATTGCGCCAAGGATCTCGATGTTGTTGTACACCATCGTAATCGCTTCACGCAAGTATTGATATCCTTTGATGTGCGCAGGAACGCCAATCTCGTGTATGATGCTCGTAATATTAGCATCGAGATTTTTGCCTTTGGCAATTGGAACTACATTCGATTTGATCGATGATGAGCTTGTTGCATAGCTGCCGTTCGTTGTGAACGTCGGATTACCGACAAGCTGACGAATGCGGTTAGCCAGCACATCCATATCGAATGGCTTCAAAATATAATACGAGGCACCAAGCTGAACCGCTTTTTGAGTAATGTTTTCTTGTCCAAAAGCCGTCAGCATAATTATTTTTGGCATTGGGGACAGGTTCATTTCTTTCAAACGCTCTAGTACGCCAAGACCGTCCAAATGCGGCATAATAATATCCAGTATGAGCACATCGGGAATCTTTCTCGTTTCTTCGAGATGTCTCAATACTTCTTCTCCGTTATAAGCAACTCCGCTCACACTCATATCACTTTGTTCGGATATGTATTCCGATAACAGGTTAGTAAATTCTCGGTTGTCATCTGCCAACAATATTTCGATCTTATGCAAGGTCTGGTCCTCCCTTAAATGATATTCATGATTACCTTCCCAAGTTGTCTGCTTTAAAGTTTTCGACATATGGAGGTGAATTCCTTCTGTCGAAAATTATTTTTCTTTATTTTTTATCCTTATTTCGTTATAATAAATAATTTATTACATTCGTCGAGCATTTTCGTAATCGTTCGACAAATATCGGTATTTTATGAAATGAAGAAGGTCTGCTGTCATCGTTAGATCACAGCAGACCTTTAGCGTTTTTATTAGGCGGCTTCTCCAAGCCAGCTTGTGTCCTTAGAACGCAATAACACTCCCGCATCTTGCAGCATCCATTCAATAAAGCAGCCGTAACCGGAAGAAGGATCATTCACGAATACATGTGTAACTGCTCCGACAAGCTTGCCGTTCTGAATAATCGGACTGCCTGACATGCCCTGCACAATACCGCCTGTCTTATTGAGCAGCCGCTTATCCGTAATCTTAATGACCATGCCTTTCGTTGCCGGGCCAGATTGCTTGGATACATGCGTAATTTCGATATTGAAGCGTTCTACCTTCTGACCATTCAGGACCGTCAATATTTGGGCTGGGCCTTCGTTGACATCTTCGGAAAACGCTACAGGCACCGATCTTTCGCTGTAGCTATGGGTAGGCGTTTCATTCATTTTGCCGAAAATGCCAAATGGCGTATTTCGCTCAATGCTGCCTAATATTTTGCCTTCCTTCACGAAATGCGCAAGCTTTGAACCAGGCTCGCCATTCTGACTCTTATTGATGGATGTTACGCTCGACTGAAGGATTTGACCTTCGCCTACTTCAATCGGAGTTTGGGTATCCATATCGGTAATGACATGCCCGAGTGCTCCGTAAACCCCCTGATCAGGGGCATAGAACGTCAACGTGCCAACACCTGCCGCTGAGTCGCGGATGTACAGGCCAAGACGCCATACCTTATCCTCGGCATCATAAGCCGGATTTAAGGATGTTTGACCCAATTGCCCCCCGCGCTTGTAGACGACGTTGAGCGGCTTGTTATCCGTCCCTGCACGATCTGTAAGCTCGGCAACCTTGTGTACTTCATTGATCGGTGAGCCATTGATCTTAACGATCAAATCGCCTAATCTTAGTCCCGCAGCTTCGCCGGGAGATTGCTTCATTCCATCCTTGCCTTCAACCTGATGATGTCCAACAACAAGTATTCCAGCTGACTTCACCTTGACGCCAATCGTTTGGCCTCCAGGTATGACTCGCAAATCCGGCACTACATTGACCTTTACAGTTTTGAACGGGATTTTACCAAATAATTTCATCTTCACTTGGGTTTGACCGCTTTGATGCGGTTGAAGCGACATTGGTTCATTAAGATTGACTGACAAGGACTTGCTTGTTGATCCGTTAATCTGGAGCATCTGAGGGTCGACGGTTACTTCTGCATGTACCGGAACTCCATATTGCAATCGTTTCATCTGGCCTGCGAACATCCGAAGCTCATTCGGAACGGCGGCATAACGCTGAAACGGGGCAGAGAGCCCAAGCATGCAAACGAAGAAAACGAGAAGTAGGCCAAACCATCGCTTCCGTTGATTGGAGTTCAATGATTTCACGCTCCCTGTGATTCCATCGCATGACGAAAAGGTAAGTCGCCAATGGCGTACCTTTAAGTTACCCTGCCCCGATTGTTTTATGTCCGCAAAAACATTCCCTTATTGGCTTCCATTACGCCCCTTTCTGACGATGCGCCAAATCAAGCATTTCTTGTGCATGATGCCTGGTTTTTTCCGTTACTTCCACTCCGCCAAGCATTCGTGCAAGCTCATCAATGCGATCTCTCTCCAGCAACGCAGAAACTGAAGTAGACGTACGTTCGCCGATCACTTGCTTGCGGATCTCATAATGATGATCGGCCATACATGCCACCTGTGGCAAATGAGTAATCGAGAATACCTGGCATTTCCCCGATAGCTGGGACAGCTTCTCGGCAATCGCTTGCGCAGCGCGGCCGCTAACCCCTGTATCCACCTCGTCAAAAATGAGCACGGGCACTTGATCGATCTCCGCGAAGATAGTTTTCAAGGCAAGCATAATTCGAGACATCTCTCCGCCCGAAGCGATCTTGCTAAGCGGCTTAAGCGGTTCGCCCGGATTCGTCGAGAGCATGAACATCGCTTCATCCATGCCGTTCGCATGCAGTCGAATGACGCTTTCTCCCTTCGACTCATCCTTGCATGGCTCGAGCTTCACGCGGAATATGGCATTCGGCATCTGCAACTGCTTAAGCTCCGTCTCAATCGCTTCTGCCAGCTTCATGGAGGCATGCTCACGCAGCTTCGAAAGCTCCTTGGCATTGTCCAACGCTTGCGCATACAGCTTCGCTTCTTGAGCGCGCAAGCTCTCGATAAGCTCATCTCTATTCTCGATCTTGTCGCGTTCGGCAGTCGTCTTCTCTAGATACGACAATATATCAGGGATGCTCTCCCCGTATTTGCGCTTCAATCCGTTAATTAAATCCAAACGGTCCTCGATATGCGATAACTGATCGGGATCGGATTCAATGCTGTCTCGATAATCCCTTAGTTGGAATGCCGCATCCTCCGCCTGATAAAAGGCCGATTGCAATTGCTCAAGCAACGGACTAAGCTTGGCTGCATCATACGTCTGAATATCGATTAACTTCGCAACTGCCTTACTTACCGCATCAAGCCCTTTGCCGCCATACAGAAGCGTATAGGCTTCGGATACCGCATCCATACGTTTGCCAGCATACATCAGCTTTCGACGTTGCTCCGACAACAACTCATCCTCGCCAATCTTCAACTGTGCGTTCGTGATCTCCTCGATTTGGAATCGATACAGATCAAGCATCTGAACATTATGCCGAGCCGAGCTCTCGATATCCTTCAATGCGTGCCTTGCCTGTTGAAGCTGGGTGAACACTTCGCGGTATTGCAGCTTACGTTCAATTAGCAGATCGCCGGCAAACATGTCAAGCCACTCCAAATGCTGTTCGGTTCTTAAGAGTGATTGATGCTCATGCTGCCCATGTATGTTGACAAGACACTCGCCGATCTCACGCAGCATCGTCATCGTCACTAGCTGGCCGTTCACTCTGCTGCTGCTCTTACCTTGCGATGTAAGTTCGCGCCTGATGACAAGCATTTCCTCCGAAGAGGCATTCACACCTTGCTTCTCTAATACGCGCCATACTGGATGGCTGGAAGACAAGTCGAACATCGCCTCCATCTCGGCCTTGTCACAGCCGTATCGAACCATGTCTGCGGAGCCCCGTCCGCCGACGACCAGACTGAGCGCATCAATTAGAATCGATTTCCCTGCTCCAGTCTCGCCCGTCAACACATGAAATCCATGATGAAACGTAACGTGTACCTCTTCAATAACCGCTAAATTCCGAATAGACAACTCGCGCAGCATGGCTGATTCCTCCTTAGTTCAATAAGGCGAGAAGCTGTTCAACAAGCTCCCCGCTTTGCGTCTTCGTCCGACATATAATTAAGATCGTATCGTCCCCGCAGATCGTACCCATTACCTCCGGCCACTCCATGTTGTCGAGAAGCGCGCCGATTGCATTCGCTGTACCCGGCAGACATTTCATAACAACCAGATTGTCCGTAAAATCAATATGTACGAAATGATCGAGCAGAGCCCGTTTAAGCTTATGAACCGGATTCTGGCGCTGCAGCTCTTGAGGCAGCGAATACTTATACTTTCCTTCGCCGGCAGGCACCTTAATTAGCATAAGCTCCTTCATATCGCGAGAAACCGTAGCTTGTGTAACATGCAGCCCCGATAGGCGCAGCGCTTCAACGAGCTCGTCCTGCGTCTCAATAACTTGGTTCGTAATTAAATCTTTAATCTTGAATTGGCGAATACCTTTCATAAAAACCTCCGAAGCCCAGTGGGCTAAATATGAAAATGAATCTTGCGTATTATTCTTTCCTTCGCGTCCACAAACAACACGCCTGAGCATTGAGGCAGCAAGAGCGCATAGACGAGCAGCCGATCACGAACGCCGCTGCCTGTCCAATCCATCGGCATCCGTTCACGAGCCGACTTCACAATATACGTCTTGTTGTCCATTTCCGCAACATAATCAATATATAACCGGCTTCCGAGCTCTTGACCGTCCAATTCAACGGCAATAGGAATCAAATGCTTGCCTGACACAACCTCGTACCCGAACCGCTCCAGCAACAAAATATTCTCATCATTGGGAGACAGCGTTCCGCCCTTGCCGAGCTTGAGTCTGCTTACACTTGACGGGGCATGAAGCCACCTATAGAAAGCTCGGAACATCCAGATAAGCAGCAAGCTGCCTGCTAAGAGCATGATGAACCAATCACCGTATTGCGACATTAGCAGCCCTCCATTGCTATAAATACCGACCATAACATAAAGGTTCGATATCAGAGGACCATATTCCTGTCTTAGACTTAAATACGTTCAAATAAAAGCGAACGCTTGTTTGGTGTCTTTAGTTTATCAAATCAAAGAACATATTGTAAAGAAAAAAAGATGCCCCAGCAGAACTGATCTGCTCGGCATCCTTCCTGAATGCTTTTATTTTTTGCCGCTGGAGAATGTTGAATTCGCTTGCGCTACAAGACCCTCCACGTCAAGCGACGCCGGCACAACAGCCCCAGCCTCGCCGCTCCAGAGCCAATAAGCAAGAAATTCGATATTTCCTTCGCCGCCCGTAATCGGTGAGAACGTAATGTTCTGCAGCGTATATCCGAGTTCTGCTGCCATGTTTAATACGTTATGAATGACTTCCTTATGAACGCTGGACTCGCGGACTACACCGGATTTGCCAACTTTCTCCCTGCCTGCTTCGAACTGAGGCTTAATTAAGGCGACAATTCCAGCACCAGGGGATAGAAGCGTCGCTAGCGTTGGCAATATAAGCTTTAGCGATATAAAGGAAACATCTATGGTTGCAAAGGATGGCTGTGGTCCAACCAAGTCTGCCGGTTGCATATATCGGAAGTTGGTTCTTTCCATAACCCCTACTCGCTCATCTTGCCGCAGCGACCAATCTAGCTGATTGTAACCTACATCAATCGCGTACACGTAAGATACTCCATTCTGGAGTGCGCAATCCGTGAACCCTCCGGTAGAAGCACCTATATCGAGCATAACGCGGCCGTTTAATTCAATTTCGAACGCTTTGATCGCTTTCTCAAGCTTCAAGCCTCCGCGACTTACATAAGGGTGAATAGCCCCTTTCACCTTAATGTCTGCATCGCGGGCCACTTTCATGCCGCTCTTATCGATTGGCTCGTCGTTAACGAGCACGAGCCCAGCCATTAACGCTGCTTTGGCCTTCTCCCTGCTTTCAAAAAAACCGCGCTCCACGAGCAGGACATCTATACGTTCTTTCGCTATCGTTGTCATCGTTCTCCTTAATGCTTTCCTGTTACACGCTTGATGCGACGCGGCATCATTTCTTTGAACTCCGTAGCAACGCGCTCAGCCGTAAGTCCAACTTCCTGACGCTGCTCCTTGATGGAACCATGCTCGATAAAGCGGTCAGGCACACCGATAATTCGGATTGGCAAGCCATACTTGCCATTCAGGGAATAGAATTCGAGCACGGCGCTACCTAGTCCGCCCATCTCTGAGCCTTCCTCCAGCACGATCATTTGCTTGCCTTCGGCAGCAAGATTCAACAGCATCTGCTCGTCGAGAGGCTTAATGAAGCGAGCATTCACAATCTGTATGTTATGGCCTTCGCGCTTCAACAATTCAGCAGCTTCTTCAGCTACTTGAATCATCGGTCCCAGCGCTATAATGACGCCTGAATCGCCTTCTCTTACCGTCTCCCACTTGCCGATCTCAAGCGGCTGAGGATTGGGATCAAGCGGAACGCCTACGCCATTAATGCGAGGATAGCGCACAGCTATCGGCCCTTCATTATACTCAACTGCAGTTACAAGCATACGTCTAAGCTCATTCTCATCCTTAGGCATCATAAGCACCAAATTCGGCACATGCCTTAGGAACGCAATGTCGTATACGCCATGATGCGTTTCCCCATCCGGGCCTACGAAGCCGGCACGGTCAATCGCAAAAATAACGTTTAGATTTTGGCGGCAAATATCATGAACGACCTGATCGTATGCCCGCTGTAAAAACGTCGAATAGACAGCATATACCGGCTTAAGACCTTCCATAGCTATTGCTGCGCACATCGTAGCTGCGTGCTGCTCGGCAATACCGACATCAATCATACGTGTCGGGAATTGACTTGCAAAGCGCAATAGACCCGAACCGCCTGGCATAGCCGGTGTAACGGCAACAATTCGCTCATCCTTCTCGGCAAGCTCAATAATCATATCGCTGAACACATCCGTATAGACCGGAGGTCCAACCGCCTTCATCACTTGACCCGATTCAATCTTATAAGGCGTAATACCATGCCATTTGAACGAATCGGCTTCCGCAGGAGAGTAGCCTTTGCCTTTCACGGTAAGCACATGAACAAGCACGGGACCTTGGATATTATCTGCTTGACGCAGTATATCAAGCATCTGTTCCATGTCATGACCGTCGACAGGACCCAAATAGGTTAATCCGAATTGCTCGAACAAAATACCGCTAACGAGCAAATATTTCAAGCTGTCCTTGAATCGCTCCGCTGTCTTAGCCAGTTTCCCGCCGATTGCAGGAATTTTGTTAAGCAGCTGTTGAAGCTCATCCTTAGCTTTCTGGTAATGCCGATCCGTGCGGATTTTGCCCAAGTAGTGATGAAGTGCCCCGACGTTCGGCGCAATTGACATCTCGTTATCATTCAAAATAACGATCATTTTTTTCTTCTCATGTCCGATATGGTTAAGCGCCTCTAGCGCCATGCCGCCGGTTAAGGCTCCATCGCCGATAACGGCAACGACGCGGTTGTCCTCGCCCTTCAGATCGCGGGCAAGCGCCATACCCATTGCAGCTGACAATGACGTGCTGCTATGACCGGCTTCCCATACGTCGTGCTCGCTCTCCGCGCGCTTTACGAATCCGCACAAGCCCTTGTACTTCCGCAGCGTATCGAATTGATCTTTGCGTCCGGTCAATATTTTGTGCACATAGGATTGATGTCCGACATCGTAAATAAACTTATCTTCTGGACTATTAAATAAATAATGCATGGCAAGGGTCAGTTCAACGACTCCCAAATTGGGAGCGAGATGACCACCCGTAACGGATAGCTTCTCAATTAGAAATTGCCGTATATCGCTCGCCAGCTCATTAAGCTGCGACACTGACAAAGCTTTCAAATCTTGAGGCCCGTTAATATGGTCAAGCAGCAATTTACTTTCCTCGCTTTCGCGGACAGCAGAGTTACTGTCCCATGAACGTCTACATCTGAATACTAGCAAGCTCGAATGGGAGCCCCGTTCGATGCGTATACTGTACAGTTTAACATACAGTAAACGTATTTCCCAATACTAACAATACTAGAACCCGCGATTAATGATCGCGCTGCACAAGATAATCGGCTATTTCGAGCAATCGATCCGGTAAAGCAAACTCCGCTTCAAGTATCGCTGACTTCGCTGCTTGCGTGAGTCGCTCGACTTGCGCCTTGCTCTCTTCCATTCCGATTAGAAACGGATAGGTTACCTTGTTCTGCGCTACATCGCTGTTCGTTTTCTTGCCAAGCTTCTTTTCGTCGCCAATCAAATCAAGAATATCGTCTTGAATTTGGAAGGCCAATCCGATGTTCCGGCCATAAACCGATAGAAGCTCAAGCTGCTTCGGCGTAGCACCGCCGATTCGCCCGCCCGCCGTAACACAGAATACGATCAAATCGCTCGTCTTATGAAGGTGAATATACTCAAGCTCACTTATTGACGTAATCCCTTGCTCTCCAAGCATATCGGCTACTTGACCCCCGACCATGCCTGGCGCGCCGGCAAGTCTCGCCAAGTCTCCAACGATTGCAAGCGCAATATCGGCAGATAGTCCGCCTTCATTCGCCGCTTGCGTAACCAAATAGAAAGCATGGGTCAGAAGCGCATCGCCGGCAAGAATCGCCATCGCTTCTCCGAACACTTTGTGGTTCGTCGGCTTGCCGCGGCGGAAGTCATCATTATCCATCGCCGGCAGATCATCGTGAATGAGCGAATACGTATGAATAAATTCGATCGCGCTTGCAACGGGCATCGTCTGCTCACGCTTCGTTCCCTCGCCGCCAGCAGCTTCCGCCGCAGCGAGTACGAGTGCCGGACGAAGTCGTTTGCCGCCCGCTTCCAGCGAATATTGCATGGCATCGCGAAGCTTCTGCGGCACATCCCACTGCGCGGGAAGCGAATGCGTAAGGGCTGCTTCCGTCTCAGAAGCGCATTGTGCCAAATAGGCTTTAATTCCGTCTCTCTGACTCAAGCTTATTCTCCTTTATCGTCGTTTGAAGGCGCAAACGATTTTTTCTGAAAGCCCTGCTCCGACTCCATTAGCAGTTCGATCTTGCTTTCGACCTGTTCAAGCTTGCCGCCGCATAACTGCGACAGCTTCATCCCTTCTTGAAACAGCTCAATAGCCGCTTCTAACGGAACATCGCCATTCTCAAGCTTAGCTACGATTGATTCCAGCCGTTCCATCGCCTGTTCGAAGCTAATTTCCTCGTTTTTCGCTGCTTTCACCGCTTCGTTCTCCTTCCGTTGACCTAACCTCACAGTCCAATTGGCCGTCAGCTAGCTTTACTTTAATCAAAGCCCCTGTCTCCACTTCGCTTATCGATTTGATCAGCTTCCGTTCCTTCTCGTCATAAACGAGGCTATAGCCTCTCGACATCACTTTGAGGGGACTTAAAGCATCCAATTGCTTCATCATATTATATAGCTGCATCTTGTTGTCTTTCACATAAGCCGCCATCGCTTGTTCCAGCCCTTTGGAGGTGCTCTGCAGCTGTTTAGCCGCGAATGCAACCCGTTCGCCAGGATGGTGTGCTGCAAGGGCTGTCTGTTGCCTCGCAAGTCGCGTATAACCTCGATCCGCGATGCGCTTCATTCGAGATTCAAGCCGTTCCCGCAGACGATCCAGCCGCTGTGCTTGATCCAACATATATTTCTTAGGATGAACAAAAAAAGGAGAACGCCTCGCTCGCGCCAATCTCTCTCTTCGATCCTGCAAAGCATAACGCAACGCTTGTTCCATACGCTGCTGCTTACGAAGTAACTGCTGCTTCAGCTCTGCCACATGAGGCACAGCCAGTTCAGCCGCTGCAGTAGGCGTCGCAGCTCGCAGGTCGGCAACAAAGTCGGCTATCGTGAAATCCGTCTCATGTCCGACTGCACTTATGACGGGGATTCGAGAAGCGGCAATGCTGCGGGCAACGCTCTCTTCATTGAACGCCCACAGCTCCTCTAACGACCCGCCGCCGCGGCCAATAATTAATACGTCCGTCTCGCCGAAACGATTCATTGCTTCTATCGCTTTCACAATTGAAGGCGCTGCCTGCGTTCCTTGAACAAGAACTGGGTATATGTATACCGGAATAGAAGGAAACCTTCGTTCCAGCGTTGTGATAATATCGCGTACAGCAGCCCCGGTAGGCGATGTAATGACGCCTATCGCACGCGGCAGGAAAGGAAGTGCCCGTTTGCGCGATTCCGCGAACAAGCCTTCCCCTTCCAGCTTCGCTTTCAACTGCTCGTAAGCGAGATATAGGCTGCCGATGCCGTCTGGCTGCATCGCAGTGACGTAAAATTGATAGTTGCCGTCCCGCTCGTAGACGGATACATTGCCTCGTGCTAACACCTTCGAGCCTTCGCGAGGAATGAACGGCAGACGCTGATTATGCGAAGCGAACATGACAGACTTAAGTCTGCTGTCGCTATCCTTAAGCGTGAAGTACATATGACCGCTGGAATGATGCGTGAAATTCGATATTTCGCCTCTAAGCCATACATCGCTTAACAGCGTATCTGAATCCATTTTCATCCGGATATAACGATTTAATTCTTTGACAGAGTAGACACGAGGCTGATTCGCCACTGTTCTGGTCACTCCCCGATTCCATTAGCTCGCTTAGCTGAAGTAATCGTATTTTGCATGAGCATCGTAATCGTCATAGGGCCTACTCCGCCGGGAACCGGCGTTATGTATCCCGCAGTCTCCAAGCAATCATCATAATCAACATCGCCAGCTAGCTTGCCGTCAGCCAAGCGGTTAATGCCGACATCAATAACAATGGCGCCCGGTTTAACAAACTTGCTGTCGATTGCCTTCGCTTTGCCGATGGCCACAACCAAAATGTCCGCTTGCTTCGCCAGCTCTTCCATGTTCGCTGTTTTCGAATGGCATACCGTAACGGTTGCATTCTCGCGAAGAAGAAGCATCGCTACCGGCTTGCCTACGATATTGCTTCGACCGATGACAACGGCATGCTTGCCCGCAATATCGACGCCGCTGCGCTTAATAAGCTCGATAACGCCAGCAGGCGTACATGGAAGCAGGCTATCATCGCCGATTACGAGATTGCCTACGCTCTCGGGATGGAAGCCGTCAACGTCTTTATCGACGCGTATCGAATCAATTACAGCCTTCTCGTTAATATGCTTCGGCAGCGGAAGCTGCACGAGAATGCCGTTAATCGACTCCTGATTGTTCAGCTTGTCGATTAACGCAAGCAGATCAGCTTCGCTCGTATCTGCAGGCAGGCGATGAACCTCGGAATAAAACCCGAGCTGCTGACAAGCTTTCTCCTTCGAACCGACATATACTTTCGAAGCTGGATCTTCTCCAACCAAAACAACAGCTAACCCAGGAACGATACCTTTTTCCTTAAGGGCAGCCGCTTCTACGACCATTTCCGAACGGATAAGATCCGATATTTTTTTGCCTTCAATAATATGTGCGCTCATTGCATTCGTCCCCTTCAAATGTCATTAGAGTACTCAATCATTCGTTAATCTGTTGTCAGGTATTTAAGACTTAAGCTCGTCCAGTTCCGATAGAAGCTTGCCGAGCACGCCATTGACGAACTTGCCCGATTCTTCCGTACCAAAGTGCTTCGCCAGCTCAATCGCTTCGTTGATAGCCGCTTTAGGAGGCACATCGTCGCGGAATACCATTTCGTAGCAGGCTACGCGCAGCACCTGACGATCAACACGTGACAGCCTGTCCACTTGCCATCCCGTCAAAAATTGCTGCAGCATGCCGTCGATTGCCTGCTTCCGTTCAACGACGCCAAATACAAGCTCGCGGACGAATTCATCGGTGCTTCCCACTTCAGACGGATTTGCGCCGATCTCATTTTCTTGACGCAGCTCGTCCATCAGCATGTCAATAGCCTCTGAGGCTGTTACTTCATTCATTTCCAGTTGATATAGGCTGGACACTGCTAACTCTCTTGCTAATCTTCGTTTCATATGACCTCCGCGGCAGCTTAAATGCCGATTTAATTTCTAACATGACTATCTAGAATCGAAAAAACCTATGATCTCCTCCCTGCCCGTAAACGAGCATTGGTCCGGTTTGCGGAGTAAGGAGGAGACCACAGGATCATCTGTACGGCCGGAATCTGTCAAGTAGCGAATCCCAAAGCTTCTGCCAAGGCAATAAAGGTCCATCGCTTGATTCTTTGTGCTTGCCAATCCAATATCCGATCGATACGAGAAACCCGACAACGAGCATATCCCAGAAGCCGCTTATTAAATATATAATGCCCAATAACAATCCTGTTGCCGCGCCGATTATCCGTTTCCAATAGGCTGCCCACAATTGTTTCCATACCACTTGGAAGCCCACCTCTATTCCACGCGACTCTTGAACGTGCCGGATTGAATGACATTAGCGACATATACAGCCACATTCATAACCGGGATACCGGCTATTTCTTCAATATGCTCCTTAACGGAACGTTGTATGTCTTCCGTTAATGTCGGAATCGAGCTTTCCCCGTCGACGACTGCTCTTAGAACAATGTCAAGACCTGCATCAGTCGCACGTATGCGGGAGCGCAAATCCTTCACCCCGCGATGACGCGATGCAGCCTTAAGCGACAGATTCTCAATCGTTTCGAGCGAGATGCGAATATCGCCAAACTCCGTACGTTGATCAATAGATGGAGGTAGCGCAGAGCCTCGTTTAACCGATACGACAAAAAATCGCAAGCTTAATACGAATAAAACGATTCCGAGTACTGCCGTTGTAATTTGAAGCGAATCGTAACGGTATAGATCGGAAATGAAATCGTTCATTGAATCTCTTGTTACAGCGCCGAATCCAACGCACAGCAGGATGACGGAAATTAATCCAACCACGATGCTGTACAGAAATAGAAACAGCTTGTCCATGACTTTGACCATGCGCACCGACTCCTCCCGCCAAACCGAATGAAAACCCCCTTGCGCCGAGCGGCATGCCCATACACGAGGGGGTTGTACGGAATTCAATTAAAAAAATAACTATTTTACGCGTTGTTGCTGATCTTCTTCTACCGGTTTTTCCGCCTGTTTGAAATGTACATCGTGAATATGTACGTTCACTTCAACGACGTGCAGTCCTGTCATCATCTCGATCGAACGCTTCACATTACGTTGAATTTCCGAAGCGATCTCTGGAATACGATTGCCGTATTCAACAATAATGGACACATCAACAGCTGCCTCGCGCTGGCCAACTTCAACCTTTACACCTTTGGACAAGTTTTTGCGGCCAAGCAATTCGGCGATACCGCCTGCCAATCCACCGCTCATTCCCGCAACGCCTTCAACCTCAATCGTCGCAAGTCCTGCAACAACCTCAATAACCTCTGGTGCAATTTGAATCGTGCCAATATCCGTTTTCTCATATTCAGCAGCAATAATACTCATGATGGTTGTACACCTCCCTAAAGTTGCGCGTACCCGGTAAAGCCGAGCATTTGACCGCATCTTATTTCTATACTATAACATTCGCTACGTTTTATGACAAACGTAACGACTTGTTCACAAGTAAGGTGAAACGGTTAGCACCGTCCTCTGGAGGCAGACGCGTTTCATTCCGGAAAAATATAAGCTTAGTATAAGTATAAAACTTATAAAGTCTTATATTTTTAGAAAAGTTTAGGCCTCCGGGGAATTAATATCATGCTCTTCAAGGAACTTGATATCAAAATCGCCTTTGACAAACTTCGGATGATTCAGCAGCTTCAAATGGAACGGTATCGTCGTGCGAATGCCGTCAATGGCAAACTCGGATAATGCCCGTTTCATTCTCGCAATCGCTTCTTCACGCGTCGATCCCCATACGATCAGCTTCGCAATCATAGAATCATAATGCGGCGAAATCGTGTAGCCAGGATATACGGCGCTGTCAATCCGAACGCCCGCTCCGCCTGGAGGCAGATAAAACGGGATGTTGCCCGGCGACGGCATGAAGTTCCGTTCGGAATCTTCCGCATTGATACGGCACTCGATCGACCAGCCGTTGATATGCAGATCCTCTTGGCTGAAGCTGAGCGGATTGCCCTCTGCAACCGAGATCATTTCCTTAATAAGATCAACGTTCGTGATCATTTCCGTAACGGGATGCTCAACCTGGATACGTGTGTTCATCTCCATGAAGTAGAAGTTGCCGTCTGGACCAAGCAGGAATTCGAGCGTGCCTGCACCGGAATAATTAACGGCTAGCGCGGCGCGAACAGCGGCCATCCCCATCCTCTCGCGCAAGCCTTCCGAGAGCACTGAGCAAGGCGCTTCTTCTACGAGCTTCTGACGTCTGCGCTGCACGGAGCAATCACGCTCGAACAAGTGAACGGCATTGCCGTGCTTATCCGCCATAATCTGAATCTCAACGTGCTTCATACCCGTCAAATATTTTTCTAAATATACGCCGGCATTGCCGAACGCTTTCTGTGCTTCTTGCTGGGCAGTCGTAATTTGCTGGATAAGCGATTCCTCGTTGTCCGCAATACGGATGCCTTTGCCTCCGCCGCCGGCCGTCGCTTTGATGATTACCGGATAACCGATTTCACGCGCGATCGTAATCGCTTCATCCATGTTCTCGATCAAGCCGTCCGAGCCAGGAATAATCGGCACATCAGCCGTTTTCATTGTCAGCTTGGCAACCGCTTTATCGCCCATCTTGCTAATAGCCTGCGGAGAAGGTCCGATGAACGTGATGTTGCATGATTCGCAGATTTCGGCGAAGTCGGCGTTTTCAGCCAAGAAGCCGTAACCCGGGTGAATCGCATCACATTCCGTAATGGTTGCCACGCTCATAATATTCGTTAGGTTCAAGTAGCTGTCCTTCGACGCTGTCGGCCCGATGCAATATGCTTCGTCAGCCAAACGAACGTGAAGCGAATCGCGATCCGCTTCCGAATAGACGGCAACCGTGCTTATTCCGAGCTCTCTGCAAGCCCGAATGATTCGAACGGCGATTTCACCGCGATTTGCAATTAATATTTTTTGGAATTTCACAAAGGAACCCCTTTCAACAACAGTTTCCCTATAAGGTATTACAGCTTACTCCGGCTTAACGAGGAACAGCGGTTGTCCGTACTCGACAAGCTGACCGTTCGTTACGAGTACTTCTACGATCTCGCCCTTCACTTCTGCTTCAAGCTCATTCATCAGCTTCATCGCTTCGATGATGCAGACGATGCTCTTATCCTGTACGCGGTCTCCAACGCTCACGAATGCGGCTGCATCCGGGGACGGGGAGCTGTAGAACGTACCGACCATTGGCGACACGATCTTGTGCAGGTTGTCTGTTTGCGGTTTGCTTGGCGCTGCTTCCTGTGCTGGAACAGCTGCCGGAGCTGCGGCTTGAACAGCAGACTGCTGAATGCCTTGCGGCGGCAATTGCGCATATGTATACGTGCTTGGAGCCGCTTGCACATTCACCACTTCTGTTTTGCCAGGCTTGCGGATAAGCAGGCGCGCCCCTTCGTTTTCAATTTCCAGCTCATGAACGGAAGTTTGATCAACCAGTTTGATCAATTCTTTAATCTCGCTCAATTTGAACATGAATAGATTCACTCCTTAAGTTTGCGGGTAGCAAGCAGCGAGATTTCGCCAGCCACTACGGCTTATTGTTGCCACACGTTCCCAATGTTCACATAACGTTAAACATTATATCATAAACCGTCCTGAACACGAATCATTTTTTCTGACAAGCCTTCATCCTGCGATCCTACAAGCGAGAAAAGCCCCGTTCTCCGACGGCACATTGGCCGTTCGAAGCGCGGGGCTAACATCATTTCAATCGCTTATGCAGTTATGCCTGCGGCTCGTATTGTACCGAGATTTGGTCGGCCTTCAGTTCCAGCTTCGTCATGACAAGCTCCATGATGGCAGCCGCTTCGCTGCGCTCCAGCTTCTCGCTCGATACGACAACGTTATACTTATCGTTCTCCTCATCGATGACGACCATTTCGTATTGTTTCTGCAGTTCTTCCTGCAGCTCAGAAATCTTCGCGTATTTCGCCTCCACGCTCTCCAGCTGGCCCGCAGCTTCTTGGCCTTCGTCCGGGTTCGTGAGCACGTTGCCTACTGCGGCAAGCGCCTTGTCTGTCTCCTCTACCTTCTGTTGATCTTGTTTGGCAGCCAGCTCACTGAAGATGCCGCCATCCGTATAGCCTTGCGCCTCCACTTGCTCAAGAGCTGCCTTCTCCGCATCCGTTAACAGCGAGTCCTCTGAAGGCTGCTGCACATCGTCAATGACAAGTTCGTTTCCGTCTGTCGATACCTCAGTTGCGTTTTTGCCGCCTTGCTCCGTTTGCGTGTTGTCCGTTACGAGATCAGGCGATTCAACGTCCTGTGTGAATAAATAATACGCCGACAATACCACCATTAAGCTTAACATCGAAACGAGCCACACCGTTTGTCTTTTTGTGTTCATGAGAACACCCTCCCCAACTGATCAATTTTTTAACGCTTGCTAGGCACTACAGATATGCGGTTAACGGACACGCTCACGCCTTTTTCTACGGCATGAATGATGAGCTTCCTCACCGTCTCATTCTCCGCACCCTCAGCTACGATGAGAATGCCGCGAATGCGCGGGTTAATCGTCTTCGTAATGATCGGCTTCTGGTCGCCGGATACCTCGTAGAGAACGACTTGCCCTTCCTTATTGATGGAAGTAATATGTCTTCGTCCGCCGTTCTTATCGTTCTCATCTTGGATTTGCTGCGATTCCTGCTCGTTATGTTCGACGACAATCTCTTCGGTTGCATCGACCGTTACGAGCACATTAACCGTACCCACCCCGACGATTTTCTCCAAAATATCTTTGAGCCGCATCTCAAGCGGCTGCTCGATAGCGCCAAATTTGGAATCGAACGACGAGGCACCGTTGCTCCAAGCTGCTTCTTCTTGAGGCGGCGGATTCGCATCCGCCGTTTGCGGATCGACCCTGTTAAACGTCAGAAATGAATTCAAGATCATCAGCGCCGCTCCAATTCCGCCGACGATCAGCAATATTCGCAGCGTCTTCACTCGCTTCGGGCCGCTTGGGCCGCCGCCGACCGCCGATTCTATGCCTTCCAGCCATTTGGCCACCGCGCTGTTCCTCCTCATTCGCTTCTATGTCCAGGGGGTCAATATTACTGCTCATTAACTTGTTGTCTTACGACAATTGCTTTAGCCGCTATTCCCCAGCCTTCCGCCAGCAAGCCTCGTATCGCTTGCTCCTCGGCGGGAGCAGCCGATGTCCAGCCTTCGTCCTCCGAAAAATCCGTGGCCGGTGCCGAATGATCGTCCTTCTCCCCGTCAGCTCCAATTTCGTTATCTATATGGATGTCTATCGCAATCGCCTGCACCTCCTTGACAGAGTTCGAATCCTCATCTCCTGCCTTCGCGCCGTCTTTCTCTTTTGTTGCAGCCTCTAAGGAAACTGTTACTTTGTCCAGACGAGGCGTCCGAACACCTGCATCCGAGACCCAACTCAGTTCCGCGTCAACTTCCGATATAGGGGCATTCAACTGCTTCACCAGTTCACTCTTTATCGTTTTTTCCAACGTGATTTCGGTCAGCTTGGCCGCTTCTTGATCACGTTTCTCGGTAAGCTTCTGCGCATTCTGATTAATCTCGTTCATCCCCTGCATGTTCAAGCTTTGTTCGGCTGCTGATTGCGTCCAAGCAGAGAGCCCTTCGTCCAGCATCGAGTTCATATCGGTCTGCAGCAACTTCATAATCGGAGACATAATCGTCAGCAAAATAAAAAGTCCGACAACGAGCCGCACATACCGCAGCATCGCTTTGTTTGGCAACAGCAGTTCAACGAAAACGGCGATTAGGATGACCGCTATGATGTCTCTAAGCCAATCGCTAAGCCAAGCAACCATCGCCTACTCGCTCCCTCCTATCTGACCATCATTGCGGCGTTGCCGGCTGTCAGGATAATCGTCACCGCCAGGAAAAACATCAGACTCACGGCCGCAAGCGCTGCGAACACATAGATCATCGTTTTCCCAATCGTCTGCAGGCAGGTTACGATAGGCGAATCGCCAAGCGGCTGCATGATCGCTCCGGCCAAATTGTAGATGAGCGCAAGCGTCATTATTTTGATCGCCGGGAATGAGCTGATGAATAACAGGATAATAACCCCGGCTAATCCGATTGCATTCTTCGCCAGCATTGAAGCCGAAATGACGGTATCAGCAGCACCCGAGAACATTGGACCGACGACGGGAACGAAATTGCCGGCCACGAATTTGGCAGTCCTGAGCGTAACGCCGTCCGTCACCGCCCCGGTTGCGCCCTGTACGGATATGACGCCAAGGAAGATGGTGAGCATCGCTCCAAGTACGCCAACGCTTACGTTGCGAAGCAAATTCGCAAGCTGCGTCACCTTGAACTTGTCGGTTAAGGCGCTCGTAATATGGAGCACGGCCGAGAAGAACAGCAGCGGAAATACGACCGTGTAGATCAGCGTGCCGACTGCGTGAATCATGAAAATAATAAGAGGATGAAGCACCGACACCGACACGACATTGCCCATCGAAGCCAGCAGCGTCAGAAGCAGCGGCACCATCGCAAGCATGAATTGAATCATGCTCTCGATCGCTTCCCTCGCATAGCCGATTGCGACGTGAAAGCTGTTGACCGCAATAATAATCATGACCATGTACGTAATGGAGTAAGCGACCTTGCTGACGGCATTTCGTTCGAAAGCGTTCTGCAGCGTTTCGAGAACCATGCTGAACACCGTCAAAAGCACAATCGTGACGAGCAGCCGCCCATTATAGAGCACTTCATGCAAGAAGTACTTCATGATGCCCTTCAGCACATCGGTTAGCTTAAGCCCTCCGCCGCCAGGCATAATCATTTCCATGAAGCTCGGCACACGCTGTTCGGGAAAGTAACCGCCATATTCGCTGCGGAGCTTATTCCAATAACTCTCTACCGCGTCCGTATCGAGCCCGCCGATCTGATCAGCGGCCAATTCGTTCGTCAACTGCTCGGACTGGCTCGTCCCGGCTGCGGCAGGCTCTTCGGCATAAATGCCGGCTTCTCCCGACACTGAAGGCACGAATGAGAATAGCAGTACGGCCGCCATCACGGCGAGCAGCAGCTTGGCCCGATCTAAGGTGCTGGATATAGTCAGCATAGGCATCAGCTCCCTGCCGGCAGTAAGCCGATCACTGTCTCGACGATGACGCTTATGATCGGTACGGCCATGACAAGAATGAATACCTTGCCGGCGAATTCTATTTTTGACGCGATGCTTTCCTGCCCTGCATCTCTCACAATCTGTGCTCCGAACTCGGCAATATAGGCAATCCCGATTATTTTCAAAATCGTCTTCAGGTAAATGGACGGAATGCCCGACCGATTGGCCAGATCCTCAAGCACCGTGATGACGATGTCGATCTTGCCGATCAGATACAGGAAGATGAACAAACCCGTAAATGCCGCAAGCAGGAAGGCGAACATCGGCTTCTGCTCCCGTACGACAAGAATGAGGACGGTTGACATCAGGCCGAGGCCGACGACTTGAATGATTTCCACTTCGTTCACCTACTCGAATTGCGCCCAAGCTGCAGACGTCTACTGGAACAGAAATATCGTCTTAATTTCTTGAAAAAGGTCGTTCAACAGTCTTACAACCATCAGTAAGACGACAACAAACCCGATGAGCGTTACCCATTGCGCCATATCTTCCTTTCCCATTTGCTTCAGAACCGAATGGATCATTGCAATGACGATCCCGATGCCGGCAATTTGGAAAATCGCGCTCACATCCATGTTCATCCGTACGGCACCCCATTACACCATCAATATGACGATCAGCACTGCGATCAATACGCCAAGGCTTTTCCACATTTTCTCGTAGCGACCTTGATCGTCTCTGGCTGCATCCTCTTCCGATTTCAATTGCAATAAAGCTAGCCGCAAATGCTTCATCTGATCCTCTTTGTCGCTTATACCCAGCGTTGAGCCAAGACGCAGCATAACGGCTTGCTCGCCTGAACGCATCGAGGTGTATGGCCATTGCTCGTTAACGGCTTGCTCCCAGCTTTCGCGGAATGATTTCTCATCGCCTTGCCACACCCCGCCCGCTGCACTGCGGAACAGCTCGGACAACGGTGTTGGCGAGGCTTCCGCCGTTCGTTCGAGCGCCTCAGGAAGCGGCGTATGTCCGTAGCCTATCTCCGTCTCCAACCGTTGCAGCGCATGAGCGAGCTGCCTAAGCTGCTTCGGCCGATCCGCAAATCTAGCGGCCTGCTGGAAACCGATCATCGTGCCCGCGATCAGGATGAGAACTGCTCCAAGCAGCTTAATCACGGCTCACCAGCTCTGAACCGGCTGCTCGTGCTCGCCTCGCGCCGAGAAGAAGAAACGACTGGGTCAAAGGTGTCATACCGCTTGCCGCCCGAAGCTACGACGCGATGCATAATTCCATCTGCCGTTCGCTTCAGTTCAACGACATTAGCGAAGGTCCCTTCGTCAAGAAGCTTCTGAAGCACCGGCCTTCCGCGCGCATCCTGCAAATCGTACGCGTGCGCGGTCGCTACGACACTAACCCCCGCATGACTCGCCTCCCGAATCGCTTCGCCATCCTCCGGACGACCAATCTCATCCGCGATGATAACCTCGGGAGACATCGACCGAAGCAGCATCATCATTCCCTCTGCCTTCGGGCAAGCATCCATGACGTCGGTGCGAGGCCCAATGTCGAACGTCGGAATGCCCCTCATGCATGCAGCAATCTCTGAACGTTCATCAACGATGCCAACCTTGCGCCCTTGCCAGCCCTTCAGATCGCTTTGCTGCCAATAACCGTAGCTGACCGATCTGGCAATATCGCGGATGAGCGTTGTCTTGCCTTGCTGCGGCGGTGCTAGAATGAGCGTCGACAGCAGCGTCTTGCGCGACTTATCTAGCAGCTTAGGCAACAAGTGTGTCGAAGCTCCGAGTACTTCTCTTGCGATTCGGATGTTGAATGCCCCGATATCCCGAATTCCTCTTACCGTCCCGCCGTCCAAAATCGTTCTGCCGGCAAGTCCAATTCGATGGCCGCCCGTAACGGTAATAAAACCTCTTCGCAGCTCTTCTTCCATTGCATATAAAGAATAGTTCGTAATTCTCTCAAGCAGCTTTCGGCATAGATCGCTGCTCGACTTATACGTATCGTCCGTAGTCGATTGCCGGAGCGATCCGTCGTTTGCAACAAAGCGGGATTGACCGCGAAAACCAACTTCGAGCGGGCGTCCCTCCCGGATTCGTATTTCCTCTAGCTGCTCTTTAACCTGAGCGGGAAGACGCTCTAGCAACGACTTTAATTCAAGCGGCAGCAAATGTATGACTCGCGACAGCATGCTCATCACTCCTGGATGTTTGTCCTCTCGTAGTTCCAATTGTATGCAGATAGGGCGAAAATATGACTCGTTAGCGCGATTGCTAGAATCTATTATTTTTTCAAAATACCGATCATTAGGCAGATGATGCCAATCGCAACCCAGGTGAACTTCGCCGGCGAGAGCTTGTCTGCCATGCCGATTAGTCCGATTGTCGTCGTGGCGAGCAGAATGACGGGTCCGACAAAAGCGAGCGATGAATTGATGATTAGCGCCTTGTCGATTTGGTTCAGCTTCAACATGAGCAGGGCGGCGCAAATCTCGATCGTACCGGACATTAACCGAAGCGACGCCATCGACAATACGATTTTGTTCAACACGTGAAATCAGCCTCCTTTCCAATAAGATGCTATTACCTATGCTTATGCTTGCTTGTCTCTATTTCATGCAGGGCACATGCCTAACAAATGACGCATATAGTAAACCATTGGATTACAATACTGTCCCAAGCAAAGCGCGGGCAAGGAGACGATCGTCATGACTATTGCATCAGCCACGGGCTGGAATCGACTATTGCAAGATCCTAGCGGCAAACGGGCAGCTAGCCGAATGAACCGATTCGGACAAACGATGGTGATCGACAAAGGGATGGGTTTCCATCAGTTCGCTGATTTCGTGCAGCTAGCCGGCCCGCATGTCGACATCGTTAAGCTAGCATTCGGCACTTCCGTTCTCTATACGCCCGAGCTGCTTCAGCAGAAGCTCACGCTGGCTAGAGAGCAAGGACTAATCGTTATGCCTGGAGGCACGCTTCTGGAGGCTGCAGTTGCTCAGCAAGAAATCGGTTCTTTCATGGATACGGTATGTCAGATGGGCTTCAACGGCATTGAAGTGTCAGACGGCACGATCGAGCTGGACCGCAAACGAAGAACGGGCCTTATTAAAGAAGGCATTTCTAGAGGACTCCACGTCATTACGGAATACGGCAAAAAGGCAGCGGGCTCATTAATCGATCCCGAGGAGCTAGCCTTCACCGCAGAATGTGACTGGGATGCAGGCGCTATGCTTGTAACCGTTGAAGCTAGAGAATCCGGCGTAGATGTCGGCTTATTCGATGAATCCGGCAAATGCAGGGACAGCATGCTGGAAGAAGTCATTAGCCGGGTTGCGGAGCATAAGCGGCTCATGTGGGAAGCGCCGCAGAAGCAGCAGCAGGTTCATTTGCTTCGCTATTTCGGCGCTGACGTGCATCTCGGGAACATCGCGCCTTCAGACGTGCTGGCGCTGGAGGCTATGAGGCGGGGATTGCGCTCCGATACCTTCGAGTTCGGACAGTCGGATACGTTTTTTTATATGATTTGATGATTTAATGCTTTGGCTATGACTGCGAGGTCTATAACAATAGCCGAAGGAGAGGCGGAGACGAGACGATGCAAGTGCAAGTCATTTCAAGCGTTAATGAGGCCAGCTCGGCCAAGTTCCATCATAAAACGGCAATCATAATCGATGTTCTGCGTGCTACGAGCACGATAATTTCCGCGATTGAGGCTGGCGCTTCCTGTGTCCTGCCTGCGGAAACGGTTATGGAGGCGCGCGCGCTCCAGAAACCGGGCGACCTGCTAGGAGGTGAACGATTTTGCCGCAAAATAGCAGGATTTGATCTAGGCAACTCGCCTGATGAATATTCCGAGCAAAATGTAGCTGGGAAACGCGTCATCTTAACGACGACAAACGGAACGAGGGCCATTCACAAATCGATGAGAGCGGATTATGTGCTTACCGCGTCGTTGCTGAATGCCGAAGCAAGCGCCAAAGCAGCGCTTGACCTGCGCCGGGATGTCGTGCTGTTATGCGCGGGCAGCCATGATGAATTTGCTATCGAGGATGGTTTATGCGCCGGACTTGTACTGAACAAGCTGCAAGAGCTTGGCGGAGCGCCAGTAGAGACGGACGACTTCGGAATCGCTATGCTCGCGCTTTATCGCAATCGGGCAAACTACATCGTGGAAACCTTGTTGAGTGGTATGTCGGGTAAACGGTTATGCAAGCTTGGCTTCAAAAAAGATGTCGAAGCCTGTGCGGCTGTCGACGTCTATCAGACAGTTCCAAGGCTGAACGGGGATTTGTTGACGAGAAGCTAGAATGACATATTGACGCCCGCTTGTCCATATAATGAACTGTTCAAAGGCCGCTTATCAGGTGGTTTGCTGGGCATATCATTGTTCGAGGAGTCGTTGGGGATGGTCGGTGAAATTATATTAGTAGGCTTGATTATTATTGGTTTAGTTGGCCGATCTCCGATCATCGCCACCGCCGCTTGCCTGCTACTCGCAGTTAAGCTCGTTCATTTGGAGCGTTTTCTACCTGCGATCGAAAGGCGAGGTTTGGAGATTGGCTTATTATTTCTAACCTTCAGCGTACTCGTTCCCTTCGCATCGGGACGGATCCAGTCGAAAGAATTATTAGCGGCGCTAAGCTCCTGGCCAGGCTGGCTCGCCCTGCTTGGCGGCGCTGCCGCCACTTATATTAATGGCAAAGGGCTCGAGCTGTTAAAGGTCGACCCTCAGATCATTGTCGGGCTTGTGCTAGGCTCCATCGTCGGCATCGTCTTCATGCGCGGCATCCCTGTCGGGCCGCTTATGGCTGCCGGTATTACAGCTATATTGTACAAGCTGTTTAAGCTTATGGGCGGGTAGCTGCATGATTTCCGATTAATGAAAAAAGCCCGCTCGGCTAATGCCGACGCGGGCTTGCTTAACTTATGATTGCGATTAGCGACGGTCCTGTGGTCCGCCTACGAATACTTGCTCTGCCGTGTCGAGGTCGTATGCGGTATGAAGCGCACGCACAACTTCGTTCAGCGGCTCTGCTGAAATAACGCAGGAGCACTTGATTTCGGACGTGCTTACCATTTTGATGCTTACGCCGAGGGAAGAGATCGCCGCGAACATTTTCGCAGCTACGCCTGGATTGCTGACCATGCCTGCGCCAACGATCGACACTTTGACTAAATCTTCCTCGGAGCTTGCTTCGCGATAAGGGAAAGAGGAGCGAATGCTCTCGATTACGTTAATCGCTTTGTCCTTGTCGTCACGCGATACGGTGAAGGAGAAGTCGGCTTTGCCGTCCTGCACGCCGCTTTGAACGATAATGTCAACGTCGATGCCGTTGCCCGCCAACGCTCCGAATACGCCGGCAAGCACGCCAGGAATATCCTCAACGCCGATAATGCTGATTCTAGCTACATTTTTGTCAAACGCGATGCCGCGAACGACCACGCCTTGCTCCATGACCGCTTCCTCCTTTACGCTCGTACCTTCATTTTGGGTAAAGCTGGATCGAACAACCAGCTTCACATTGTTATGCTTCGCATATTCCACTGCTCGCGGATGCAATACTGCCGCTCCAAGATGGGCAAGCTCCAGCATTTCGTCATAGGAAATTTCATTCAGCTTGCGGGCATTCTTAACGACGCGCGGATCAGTCGAATAGATCCCGTCAACGTCGGTATAAATCTCGCATACGTCCGCTTTGATGGCAGCTGCAAGCGCAACGGCTGTCGTATCCGAGCCGCCGCGGCCAAGCGTCGTTATTTCGCCTTCCTCGGTCATCCCTTGGAATCCGGCAACGATCGCAACATTGCCTTCCTCTAACGCTTTGAACAGCCGGTCTGGCTGAATATTGGTCATCTTCGCTTTACCATGAACGGCTTCAGTGCGGATGCCTGCTTGCCAGCCCGTGAACGATTGTGCTTTATGACCTTCCTGATGAATCGTCATCGATAGCAACGCGATCGATATTTGCTCACCTACGGTAAGCAGCATATCCATCTCGCGCGCCGGCGGATTCGGATTCAGCTCCTTCGACTGATCGATTAAATCGTCGGTCGTATCACCCATGGCAGAGACGACGACCACGATTTGGTTGCCCTCCTGCTGCCTTTCAATTATACGTTTTGCTACGCGCTGCATTCTCTCCGGTGTACCGACAGAGCTGCCGCCAAACTTCATCACTATCAACGACAAAGCTGTTCACTCCCAACCTTGACATATACATACAAGTCAATATTATAACACAAATCGCAAGCTAATGGGTATATAAACCCACAAAAAAAAACCGTCCGAATGCAAGCACCGGACGGTTTTCCATCATTTTCAAATCCCGCTGCAACTATGCGCGGGAAATGTATTTACCTTCGCGCGTGTCGATCAGAAGCACGTCGCCTTCGTTGATGAACAAAGGAACTTGAACCGTAAGACCAGTCTCAAGCGTCGCGTTTTTCGTTGCGCCTTGAGCCGTGTTGCCTTTCACGCCCGGCTCCGTTTCCGTTACTTTCAGATCAACGCTCGTTTGCATCTGAATACCGAGGATTTCGCCTTGGTAGCTGGAGATGTTAACGTTCATGTTCTCTTTCAAGAAGTTAAGCTCCCATTCAAGCTGTTTCTTGTCGAGGTTGAATTGGTCGTAAGTCTCGTTGTCCATGAACGTATATTCGGAACCGGAGTTGTACAGGTATTGCACTTCGCGGTTCTCAATGATTGCACGACCGATTGTCTCGCCCGCACGGAACGTTTTCTCAACAACGTTGCCGTTGCGAAGATTGCGCAATTTGGAACGAACGAAAGCCGCGCCTTTGCCCGGTTTAACGTGCTGGAAGTCAATTACCGAGAAGATGTCGTTGTCGACCTGTACGGTCAAGCCTGTTTTAAAATCATTTACTGAAATCACTGAATATACCTCCTGAATAAATTGTTCCTATCCCAAAATAATGAGCTCTTTCGGAGATGAGGTTAATATTTTAATACCGGTTTCCGTAATCACGATATCGTCCTCGATACGAACCCCGCCGAAGCCGGGAATGTATATGCCAGGCTCTACCGTTACAGTCATGCCGGGGGTTAAAATCGTGTCGCTGAACTTCGACAATCGGGGCGATTCATGAATCTCCATGCCAAGGCCGTGACCAGTGCCATGTCCGAATAGATCGCCGTAGCCGTACTTCGCAATAACGTCGCGGGCAAGCGCATCCGCTTCACGGCCGCTAATGCCCGGCTTAATATGCTCAAGCGCATGTAACTGCGCTTCCAGCACGATAGAATATATTTCACGGTGCTTCTCGGTCGGCGTGCCGACCACTACTGTCCGTGTTAGATCAGAACAATAGCCTTGATAATAAGCGCCGAAATCAAGCTTAACAAATTCGTCTTGTCCTACAAGGCGATCACTTGCAACACCATGCGGAAGCGCTGATCGCTCACCGGATGCGACAATGGTGTCGAAGGAAGATGAAGTTGCGCCATGACTGCGCATGAACACTTCCATCTCAAGGGCAATATCCGACTCTCTGATGCCCGGCTTAATGATATTCAGAATGTGACTGAACGTCTTGTCCGCCAGATCGGCAGCTTCTTGCATCACCTTAAGCTCTGCTGCGTCCTTAATCATCCGAAGCTTCTCTACGAGCGCGCCGGAAGGCTGCAGTTCAATGCCTGGCAACGCCTCAGCCCAAGCTGAGTATTGGCTGTAGACGACATGATCCTGTTCGAAAGCTAACTGCTTAATGCCGTGCTTGGCAAGCAGCTCACGCACATCGTTAATCGGATTCGCACCATGCTCCACGATCTGGAAGCCTGCCGCCTGCTGCGGCGCTTGTGTACGATACCGGAAATCAGTGAGCAAATAGCTTTCGTCCTGCGTAATAAGCACCATTCCTGAGGAGCCTGTGAATCCGCTGATATAGCGGCGATTAATATCGCTCCCGATAAGAATGGCTTCATAGCTTGATTCCACTAGCAGCTTGCGCAGACGGTTTACTCTTTCGTTTGACATAAGCTACACTTCCTTTCATTCACTTACTTTGCAAATGCTGTGCCAACGCATCCAAGCCTAATAAGTAGCTATGCGCGCCAAAGCCCGCAATCTGTCCGACGGCAACCGGAGCGATAACCGATACATGCCGGAACGCTTCTCTTTTATGAATGTTGGACAAATGCACTTCAACGATCGGCAAGCTTACCGCGCTAAGCGCATCTCGCAGGGCGTAGCTGTAGTGCGTCCAAGCGCCAGGATTAATGACGATTCCGTTAGCAATGCCGAAAGCACTATGTATCCTGTCGATCATCTCGCCCTCATGGTTCGTTTGGAAGAAATCGATTTCGAAGCCAAGCGCCTCGCCCTTCTCCCTCACAAGCGATTCAATATAGGCCAGCGTTTCCGTTCCATACACCCCAGGCTCTCGAATGCCCAGCATATTCAGGTTAGGACCGTTTAGAACGAGAACTTTGCTCATGAATTAACCTCCCCTACGAACGCAGCTTTGTGTGCCCGGTAGAAGAGCACATCTGTCGTCACGCTGGGAAGCTCGAGCGATGTATTAGAGTTTAAGCTGATACTGCTTTCATTCTCTAGCGTAAACGGCTTTCACATTTTACCACAAATGCCCGCCGCTTGAGAAGTGATAACTCATGTCGGCGCCGGAATCGGCTCTCTCGAAGCTTCGTCCGTAAATTCGAAAGCGATGGAATAGCCGATAAACAACCCCCAAAGAATGAATACGCAGATCTCTGTGAACAATGTATTCCAGCCAGATTTCGTAATTGATGCCGTCATACCGAGCATTGGGCCGAGCAATAAGAAGATAAGCGCCCACCAGAATACGCCGTAACCGATTCCCGGCCATGGGCCGCGCAATTTCCCGAGAACCAGCTTATACAACAGTGCCGCAGCAATTGAAAATAAGACATAGCATCCTACTCCGGCTAGTTCCCCCCATCCCGTCCTCAAAAAAGACTGCTTAAAAAACGGATCGGCTATAAACCCCGGCAGCACGGTAGTAAACTTAATTTGATAGAACACCCACCTAAGTCCGCCCCATATGATTCCGGCGTAAAGTCCTATCATCATCGGGTACGTCCATGGATTCGTATGATGATCCGAGTAGACTTCCTGGTCGCTGCGTTTGTTCTTAGCCAACGTCGACATCTTAATTGACCGCCTTTCTTCCCTATGTTGTATCTGACTCCTTTATTATGTGACAATCGCCTTCTTTGCAATTCATCAATGCAATCAATGCACACTTAAACGGAATCAACCTACTCCTAACTCAAGTGCTGCTGGATGATGATGACGTTGGCAATTCACGCATAGATCAAGTACAATAGACTTACAAAACGATAGACAGATTCGTCGCAATAGGATTGATGACGAAACCTTACTTTGGGGATGGTGACAAGCTCTTGCCGCAGGATATTAGACGCGCTTATGGCGGACAAGCTGTTATCGAAGGCGTAATGTTTGCAGGCAAACACGTTAACGTAACGGCCGTACGGCGCAAAAACGATGAAATCGTATTTTACGAGGTCCCTTCCGTCTCGAAGCCTTGGGTACAACGCTTAAAAAAAATCCCTTTACTGCGCGGCGTAGTCGGCATTATCGAATCAAGCGCCAAAGGGTCGCAGCATCTTAACTTCTCCATGGAAGCTTATGCGGAGGATGAGACGAGCGAGGCCAAGGATAACAAGGCCGACTCGAACGCACAAGCAGCTTCAATCGATGTTACGAAAGAAAGCAAGGAAGAGAAGAAATCCGGAGGCTGGAGCATTAGTATGGTTGTCGGCGTAGCCGTTGCCGGCGTCCTGTCCTTCATCTTCGGCAAGCTCATATTTACTGCTGTGCCTGCCGCGCTGGAAGAATTGCTATTCGCAGGGGTATTCAGCAACAAAATCGGTCATAATTTATTAGAAGGACTTATTAAAATCATTCTGTTGCTTACGTATCTGTATTTCATCTCGATGACACCGCTCATCAAGCGTCTTTTCCAGTATCACGGCGCAGAGCACAAAGTCATTAGCGCTTATGAAGCCGGTGAAGATCTGACGGTGCGCAATGTTCAGAAATACAGCCGTCTGCACTACCGTTGCGGTTCGAGCTTCATTGTATTTACCGTTATCGTCGGCGTCGTTATATACTCGCTGCCCGTCTTCACATGGGATTCGATCTGGGAACGCGTCTACATCCGTATCCTCCTGCTGCCAGTCGTGCTTGGCATCTCCTACGAGGTGCTGAAGTGGACGAACGCGCTTAGAGACATTCCAGTACTTCGTTACCTTGGCTATCCAGGGCTCTGGCTTCAGCTATTGACGACCAAAGAACCGCAAGACGAGCAAGTTGCCGTATCCATCGCTTCCTTCAACCGGATGCGCGAACTGGAGCAACAAATGACGAAAGCTTAATTTCTAATAAGAAAAGAGGAATAGCGATGAGCAGAGTACAAGGAAAATGGAATGGATGGTCAATTACGATATTAATTTTGCTCGTAATCGGAGTGTTGTTCAGCATAACGACGAATCCGTTCGGCTTCATCCTTCCCATCGTCATACTCGGCGCGATCTTCCTCCTTTACAAATATCCGCCTTCGTTCTTGCAAGGGTATCGCCGCACGGGTCAGAGCCAGACGCGCGTCAAACAAGGCCGTTCATCATCGGCCGCTAAGCCGAAGACGAGCCGTCCACGTTCCAAGACGGTGCCCTTCCGAGTCATTGAAGGCGGCAAGGACGACAACGATATGCCTAAGTATCACTAACATCGAAAAAAGGGATTGCGGCCCGCGCGGGCTGCAATCCCTTTTTTTCATTAATCATTGCTATCTACTCTACTCGCTGTCCAGTTCGGAGCGCAAGGAGCGAAGCTCCTCCAGCCGCTGGCTGTCACGGCGGAAATATTCAACCAACGTCTCAATGCATGTAATGGAATCCCAGCTCAGATGATGCTCGATTCCTTCTACGTCGCGATAAATATTTTCATCCTGCACGCCAATCGTCGTCAGGAAATCTTCCAGCAATTGATGACGGTCAACCAAACGCTTGCCCATTTTTTTGCCTTTATTCGTAAGAACAAGACCGCGATACTTCTCATAGATCAAATAGTTGTCTTTGTCGAGCTTCTGTATCATCTTCGTGACCGAGGACGGATGTACCTCTAAGCCTTCCGCAATATCCGAAACACGCGCATATCCTTTTTCGTCGATGAGCTTATAAATTCTCTCTAAGTAGTCTTCCATGCTCGGAGTCGGCACCTGAAGAACCCCCTAACCCTGCATCTTCACCTTGTTTCCTCGGCGTTACTCTATGTATCATACACTGTACGAGCCTGACACTGCAACCCGTCCCAAATGCCGCACTGCATCTTTCCAGTTTGGTTCGTCCTCGAATTCCATACACTATAAGCAATGATGCCAAGCATGAATGCCATTATTCGAGGAGGACTTTGCTTACATGAGCGCTAACGTGATTGATCGTCCGAAAATAGACCGTTCGATGCTTTCCTTCGTCCCCGAGCTTGTTTATTTCGAGCCCTCCGCGCTCGATTATCCGAAAGGCAAACGCATTTTTGAATGGGTGAAGGAGCAGGGCATTCCTTATCGTATGACATCGTCGCATAACCGCATTACGAATCTGCCCGGCGATACGGAGCTGGAGCAATATAAAATTGCAAAACGCACGCTTGTCGTCGGCATTCGAAAGACACTCAAATTCGATACGTCCAAGCCTTCAGCGGAGTACGCAATTCCTATCGCAACTGGCTGCATGGCGCACTGTCATTATTGTTACTTGCAAACAACGCTGGGAGCTAAACCCTATATTCGTGTCTACGTCAATATCGACGACATCATCGAAGCGGCCAAAGGTTACATTGAAGAACGCAAGCCGGAAATCACCCGCTTCGAAGCAGCCTGCACTTCGGACCCTGTCGGACTCGAGCCCATTACTGGCAGTCTGCGCGAGTTGATTGAATTCATTGGCGAAGAGCCGCTGGGAAGGCTTCGATTCGTCACGAAATTCCATCATGTCGATTCGTTGCTGGATGCGAAGCATAACGGCCATACGAGAATAAGGTTCAGCGTTAACGCCAAATACGTCATTAAACATTTCGAACCGGCCACCTCCCGTTTCGAACAGCGTATCGAAGCGGCGGTCAAGGTCGCCAAAGCTGGTTATCCGATGGGCTTCATTATCGCGCCGATTATCTGGCATGATGGCTGGGAGGAAGGGTACGGCGAGCTGATAGCCGCTCTGGCTGCCGATTTGCCACCTGAGGCAAGGCGTGATCTCACGTTCGAGTTAATTCAGCACCGGTTCACGAAGACGGCTAAAACCGTCATTGAGAAGCGTTACCCTCGTACGAAGCTGGAGATGGACATGGAGAAACGCAAATACAAATGGGGACGCTGGGGACAAGGCAAATACGTATATCCCGATGAACAGGCAAATGCGCTCCGCATGTTCATATCGGAGCGCATTTTCGAGCATTTTCCGGAAGCGAAGATCGAATACTTTACTTAGAACTTCAGCCATTCCGGCGTTATTGAATTAAGCCAAATCGTAATTTGGGTCATTTGATCCGTGAATAGCAGCACGCCCATGAGCAGCATTACGCCGCCGCCGATCTTCATGACAAGGGAAGAGTACTTCAGTATCCATCTTGCCGTTCCAAGGAAGAAGGCCAATACGAAGAATGGGATTGCGAATCCGAGCGCATAAGCTGTCGTTAACTGGAACCACGTATCCGGCGACGAAGCTGCCAAGCCAAGAATAGCAGTCAACACGGGCCCTACACAGGGCGACCAGCCTGCCGAGAAGCCGATACCGAACACGAACGAGCTGATATAGTTTGATTTCCGCGGAATCAGATTTTTCCTCGTGTCTTTGAGCAGCAGCTTCGGCTGGAATAGTCCGATCAAGAACAAGCCCATCAGAATAATGAGTATTGCCGACAACTGACGGATAAGCTGACGATATTCGCTGAAAAATTCCGCGAACAGATTCGTCGAGTAACCTAAAGCATAATACACCGTACAGAAGCCCAATATGAAGAAGAACGTATGCGACATCATGCGCATGCGCTGCTTCTTCGTATGGTCGTTTTCTTTCAGATCGGATACCGAAATACCGGTTATGTACGATAAATAAGACGGATATAAGGGCAAGCAGCAAGGTGACACAAACGAAGCAATGCCGGCGGTGAACGCCAGCCAAATATTAACATCGGTCAAACCATTTCACCTCAATCTCAAATCAGCTGATCAGTTGCCTAACTTCATGCCTCGCTTGAACACGAGCAGCAGAAGCAAAATAACGATTAGCAGCAATACAATCGTTCCGCCTGGCGCTAGGTTCCATACTCCCGCAATCAGCAAGCCGGCAACGACAGTAATCTCGCCGATAATAACGACCGAAATAACGCTTTGCTTGAAGCTTCTCGCGATAATTAGACTGCACGCAGCCGGTATCGTTAATAGAGCCGATACGAGCAAAGCGCCTACAATCTTGATCGATACGCTAATAACAAGTGCCGTAAGCACGCTAATCATAACATTATAGAAACGGACGGGCAACCCGCTTACCGCAGCCGCATCCTCATCGAACGTAATGAGAAACAGCTCCTTCACCTGCGTTCGGATCGCAATCAGAATGACAAGCGTTACCGCGCCAATCAAATAAAGATCGCCGCTGCTAAGCGTGTAGATGCTGCCGAATAAGTAACTGTTCACGTTCATGTTGAATCCTTTGCCAAGCGTGAACAGCAGCGAGGCCAGCGCCACGCCGCCCGACATCATTATGGCAAGCGACAGCTCGGCGTACGTCTTATACGCTTTGCGAAGTTTCTCGATGCCGAATGATGCGGCTATGGCGAACACAAGACCGACCGCTATCGGATAGACACCAATAAGGAAACCGAGTGCAACGCCGGCAATCGATACATGCGACAGCGTATCTCCGATCATCGATAGTCTGCGCAGCACTAGAAATATGCCCATCAGCGGCGCAGTAACACCAATTAACAAGCCCCCGATAAGAGCTCTTTGAAAAAACTCGCTAGTAACGATCTCCAATCCGAACAACCTCTTTCCCGCTCTCCAATTGCTCCCTTAGCCCTTTCAAGCTATGTGCCAAATTGCTCTCTACGCAATCCTGCGTCTCATGCGAATGTCTGATATAGAACTTCAGCTTGCCGCTCTCCGAAGCCGGCTGCTGGCCGAGATACGACCGAATCATATCCATGTCATGCGACACCATCAGGAACGTCATATTATGATGCTGATGCATATGCTTGATCATATGGAAGAAGCTTTCCTGCGTCTCGGTATCGATACCGACCGTCGGCTCATCCAGAATGAGCAGTGACGGATTGTTGATCAGCGCCCTTGCGAGAAATACGCGTTGCTGCTGACCGCCCGAGAGCAGACCGATCCGTTTCTCGCTTAAGTCCTCGATCCCCATAGCATGGAGCGCATCATCGCATTTCTGATGATCTTCCATCGTTACTTTCTTGAACACCTTATTCCGCCCGTACAGTCCGGACAGCACCACTTCTCTCACAACCGCCGGAAACAACGGATTTAGCGAGTTCTTCTGCGGCACATAGCCGATCCGTTCCCATTGCTTGAACTTCTCAATCGGTTGTCCGAACAGACGAATCTGCCCATGCGTCGGCTTCAGTAAACCAACTATCATTCGCAGCAATGTCGTCTTGCCGGCGCCATTCGTTCCGATTAAGCCGATGAAATCCCGTTCCTTCACACCGAAGCTTACGTTCGAAATGACCGGCTGCTGTTGGTACGAGAACGATACCCCGTCGAGTGAAATAACCTCCTGATGGCAATTCGGCGTTTCGTTTATTAATGTTTTTGGTTGCGGCATGTTCTATCTCCTTACAGCAATAAGGGGCTATATCTCAGCGATATTAGCCCGCTTGCCTGACTATCGTTACCCTTTATTGTAATGCTTGCGACAGATATTGCAAGTTTCGTTCCATAAGCGTCAAGTAGGAGTCGCCTGCCTTCTCCTGCTCCGATGTAAGTCCCTCCAGAGGGTTAAGAACTTGCGTCTCTACATCCGCCTCATCGGCAAGCGTCTTTGCTAAGTTATCGGATACCAGCTCCTCGAAGAAAATAACGCGAACATCGTTTTCCTTGACGAATTTGGCGATTTCCAACAAGTCTTGCGCGCGCGGCTCGGCGTCCGGGCTTAATCCCATAATGGCCACCTGATTCAAGCCATAATCTCTTGCCAAGTAACCGAACGCCTGATGGGATACGACGATATCCTTTTTGCTCGCTTTTGTAAGCTCCGCCGTATATTCAGCATCGATTGCAACGAGCTTTTCTTGAAGCGCAGCAAAGTTTTGCTCATAATCGGCTTTATGTGTACCGTCTGCCTCGATTAAGCTATCCTTTATGTTTTCCGCCAAAATCAGCGCGGATTTCGGACTTACCCACGTATGAGGGTCCAAGCCTTCATGGTCGTGGTCCTCTTCGCCTTCGTGCTCATGCTCGTGTTCCTCTTCTTCTTCGCCATGAATCAAAGTAATGCCTTCGCTCATTTCCTTCACTGCTACGCCGCTATCCTTGGACAACCCTTTCTGGAAATCCTCAACCCAGCCTTCGAGCCCAGCCCCGTGATACAGGAACAGATTCGCGTTCGAGGCCGTACTCAGATCCCGGCTTTTTGGCGTCCAGTCATGCGGTTCAACTCCTGCTGCGACGAGATTATCGACCTTCACATGCTCTCCGCCGATTTCCTTAGCCATAAAATACAAGGGATAAAAGCTTGTAACGACGCTCAGCTTGCCGTCTTGTTCCGTATTGCCCTCTGCTTTATTCGTATGATTAGATGTATTGCCGCAAGCCGCAGTCAATAGCGCGATTGCTGCAACTAAGCTTATTGCTAAGTATCGTATACCTCTTGTTCTTGTTCTCATCATGTTACACTCCATTTCTTCATTCCTAGGATGATAGCCGGCTGCCTGACTTCGCTTTCCCTTAATCGTAATCGTTATGATTACGTTTTGTATTATACGACGGCAGCTATAGGCTGTCAACGATAAATATAGTTTCATTCCGATTCGGAAGGCGCGTCCTATCTCCTGTATTGACCCGTTTGATCATAATTATAAGGAGACAGCAAAGAGGCTGACCCCTTCCGCCAAAGCGTTTAGGATCAGCCTCTGTCTTATTTAGATTGCTGCATACTTACTTAACGATTGCCCCGTTCGGCATCTCGTCAGGAACGGTAGCCAGCGTCAATTGATCGCCATGCGAAGCAGCGAGTATCATGCCTTGCGACATTTCGCCGCGCAGCTTAACCGGCTTCAAGTTCGTCACGCAAATGACTTTGCGGCCGACCATCTGCTCTGGCGTGTAGAACTTCGCAATGCCCGAGACGACCTGGCGCTGCTCATAACCAAGATCCAGCTGCAGCTTCAACAGCTTGTCGGCTTTCGCAACCGGTTCAGCCGCGATTACTTGCGCAACGCGAAGCTCTACCTTCGCGAAATCATCGATGCCGATTTCTTCTTTCGATTCCACAGCCGTCTCTGGCTTGTCTGCCTTTGCAGACGAATCAGAAGCAGCAGGCACTTCCGACGCAGCCTCTGCCGGCTTGACGCCTCCCCCCATCGTTCCCGCGATATATGCAGCTTCTTCTGCCATCTCGAGACGCGGGAAGATCGGTGTTCCTTTCGTCACGCGAGTGCCTCCGCCAATGATTCCAAAGCTCTTTGTGCTCTCCCATGTCGTCGACTCGCCTTCCGCGATGCCAAGCTGACGCCACATTTCGCGAGGCGCATTCGTCAGGAACGGCTGCAACAGGATCGAGATAATACGCAGCGATTCCGCAAGATGGTTCATAACCGATCCAAGCTCGCCGACTTTAGAAATGTCCTTGGCAAGCGCCCATGGCTGCGTCTCGTCGATATATTTGTTCGTGCGGCTGACGAATTGCCAGATTGCAGCAAGCGCAACCGAGAATTCCATGCCTTCCATCGCCGCTTCCACTTGGGTTACCGTGTCGCTGCCGAGCTTCTTGAGCGATTCGTCGAAGTCTGTAGGCACCAGGTTCGTTGTCGGAATAACGCCGTCAAAATATTTGTCAATCATCGCCACTGTACGATTCAGCAGGTTGCCAAGATCGTTCGCGAGATCGAAGTTAATGCGATCCACGAAGTTTTCCGGCGTGAACGCTCCGTCTGCCCCGAAAGGCACTTCACGCAGCAAGTAATAACGAAGCGCATCCAAGCCGTAACGATCGATAAGAACGACAGGATCAACGACGTTGCCCTTCGACTTCGACATTTTGCCATCCTTCATTAGCAGCCATCCATGCGCGAACACTTTTTTCGGCAGCGGCAGGTCAAGCGCCATGAGCATAATCGGCCAATAAATCGTGTGGAAGCGGACGATTTCCTTGCTCATTAGATGTACGCTTGCAGGCCAATGCTTGCGGAATTTCTCGTCATTATCGGTGTTGTAGCCAAGCGCCGTAATATAGTTGGACAACGCATCGATCCACACATAGATGACATGCTTCGGATCTCCCGGCACTTTAATGCCCCAATCGAATGTCGTCCGCGATACAGCGAGGTCTTCAAGACCCGGCTTAATGAAGTTGTTGATCATCTCGTTTTTGCGCGATTCGGGTTGGATAAAGTCTGGATGCTCTTCATAGTATTGCAGCAAGCGGTCCGCATATTTGCTCATCCGGAAGAAGTAGCTTTCCTCCGTTACCCACTCGACCTCTTTGCCGCAGTCCGGACATCTGCCGTCTTCAAGCTGGCGCTCCAGGAAAAAAGATTCACAGGATGTGCAATACCAGCCCTCATAGGTGCTCTTGTAAATATCGTCCTGCTTCAAGAAACGGTCAAAGATTTGAGCAACAACCTGCTTATGGCGCTCCTCTGTCGTCCGAATGAAGTCATCGTTCGTAATATCGAGCTTCTTCCAAAGCTCCTTAATGCCGACCACAATATCATCTACGAATTGCTGCGGCGTCTTGCCTTTCTCTTGCGCTTTGCGCTCGATTTTCTGGCCATGCTCGTCCGTTCCCGTCAAATACCATACATCATAGCCGCGAAGACGCTTGTATCTAGCCATCGCGTCACCCGCGACCGTAGAATAAGCGTGGCCGATATGGAGCTTATCGCTCGGATAATAGATCGGCGTAGTAATGTAAAAAGGTTCTTTCTTAGACATCGTTTATTCGACCTCCCGTATTGTTCCTATCGTACTTAGACTTGCCAGTGAACGCAAAAAACTCCCGTCCAACATGGGACGAGAGTATGCACTCACGCGGTACCACCCAAATTTCGCTCAAGTTATGAGAGGCTATTAAGCCTGCCTAACTCGAACGCTTCGTGTGCCGTCTGCTAATGACGGCATGCCGTTAACGCCGGCGCTGCGCCGCAATCTTACCCAGCACCCGAATGATGCTGCTGCTCGAAAGCGGATCCTCCAGGACCATCTTCCAATCGCTTCCTTCACCGGCTTGCACCATAATGACCGGCTCTCTGAGCAAGGAATGCCATTGTACTTATCCATTCATAGGACGTTACGATTCAGTTCAATAATCGATTAGATAATAAAAATATACCGAAGCAACGCGGCACTTGTCAAGGTGATACGGCTGACGCCGTCCCTTAGTCGGCGAAACGCGTTTCAAGGTGACGCCTCGCTCCCGTCATTCACCGGCGGAACGGGATCGTAACCTCCCGGGTGGAAAGGGTGGCAGCGGGCAATTCTTTTTGCCGCAAGCCATGCCCCCTTGGCCGGACCGTGCAGCTCGATCGCCTGAAGCGCATACATGGAGCAGGTCGGATAGAAGCGGCAGGTTGGCGGCTTCAGCGGCGATATCACTTTGCGATAGAAATGAATCGGTGCTTGAAGCGTTATTCTTAGCGCCCTTCCGCTGCCCATTATCGTTCGCTCGCGGCCGTATCTTCCTGCACGCATTCCTTGCAATAGCCGAATACCTCGAATTTATGCTTCACGACGCGGAAGTCGTCGGGCACAGCCGTCTGCTCCATCGGACAATACGTAATAGGATAAGTGCGTCCGCATTGCAGGCAAATCATATGATGGTGATGGTCATGCTCCCTGCAATGAAGCTTGAACTTCACGCCCTCCTCGAACATCACCTGCTCAAGCACACCTAGCTCCTCCATCACCCGCAAATTGCGGTAGACCGTGTCAAAGCTAAGTCCGGTATACGATTTTCCCATATATTCATAGACTTCCTTAGGCGCCAAATAACCGGGGGACTCGGCGAACAGCTTAGCGAGAGTCTTCCTTTGGTCCGTAATTCGGAGACCACGACTTGCCATGCTTTGTATAATTTCATCAATCGTATGCAATGTCAGTACCTCCGTTCATTGAAAGTTGCTATCTTCATAATGCCGAAAAAAAAAGCTCTCGTCAATGAGAGCCTCCATTTGCAGACGTACCTATAATAGCGGTAAACGACGAATTTTAGCCGTTCATTCGCATATTTATTAAGAAGCTGACTACCATAGCGATTAACAACGCGAGGCTGATCACACCAAACAGCAGCCTTCTGCCCTTGCTCTTGGCAAGCCGTTCGCGATCAGCCTGAAGAGCCGCTTCCTTGTATGCGCGGTGCATGAACAGGAAGACGATCACGGAAGTCACGAACAATATATTAACGATAAACCACATTAACGTCCAGAACAACGACGATTCCTCCAATAAGATGGCTACAGCGCGCTATAGAAACCATTCATTTAATATGTACATGAATACGCCGAAGCTGACGACAGCACCGCCGAAGCAGAACCAGCCTGTCCTGAACTTCTGCTGAAACATTCGCAATATGCCGAAGCTGAGCAAACCAAATATAAGCAATAAGAACACGATACCCAGTATAAATAACGCAGCGGATACGTCACTAACATCAACTAAAGACACAGGTTACACTCCTCTATAGACTAATATATACACGTCACTAGCCATTATAAGGGATAAGTCTACCATTATCCAGCCGTAAACCCGGTCGATTTCGTGACAAAACAAGGAGTGCCTGCAACAAATGAAGCGGCCCCCCTTGCTTGCAAAAGGACTGGATATCCTCGCTACCAGACAATATACGACTCATGATAGGTGCGGTTGACGGGCCGCTTGCGCAATTTCACATGCAGGATATCATCCTTCACCTGTGCTTTGCATATTCGCGGTTTAACGAGTACCGGCAGCTTCACGGTCTCTTTATTTCCTTTCGGCAGCCCTTCCACCCGGACTCGATCTTCGCGAATGAACAGCCTTACCTGTTCACGATCCGTATCCTTTGGCAAATTTATTTTTACGATGACAAAATGGTCCGTTTCGGAGACTGCCGCCGACTTCGAGCCGGTTATTACGCCGGCAGCCTCAGGCAGCGCTTTGGTCATCAGCTTCCTTACATATTGCTCCACCCAATCCGGCTCTTTGAGCACCTCGAACCCTTTTGGAAGCTGCTGCCCTTCCATCCATTTCTCGATATCATTCCATTTGGACGCCATCAGCACACCTGCCTCCCTGCACTACTGCCAATATATGCGCCAGCCTAGTCGATGGATACTGCCGGCCGATTCGGCAACAGCACGTTCTTGGGCGGGTAACGTCTAGGCGAATGCCGCATAAGATGTAATATCAGATAGGCCAGCCAGACCGATTCATAGAAGAGGGTGAACGTCATGCCAGCAGTCGTAGGTTTTGTAAAAATAGTCAGTGTCGGATCGAGCTCGATCGTTCAGTTCGGCGATGCCGTGCAAGTATCGCCCAATAGCAGTTCCAAAACGTACGCAGGCTCGGGATCCTTCCTGACGGGCAGCTTAACGAATTCCAACAATGCCGTCAGCGCAACGAACACGCTTGATCCGGATTTGCAAGACAATACGCAAAACGAGGTTGCCTCGGGAGTTAACGTCATATGAGCTGGACCATTCATCAGCAGATTACGATCAATTCGATGCGCATAGACAGCATCTCGAACAGCTCGGTGCTTCAGGTAGGCAGCGCAGGTTCGATCCGATCATTGTCCCAGCTCTTCAATACGGGCGGCTTCGCTGGGCCTGCTCCGCAGCTCAGCTCGGAGAATCCGTTATCGTTCGTGCCGCTTCCGAATCCTTCATAATCGCTAGTAAACATACCGTTACGTCAGGAGGTGGAACGTATGCAGCAAGGTCCGCTGTCACCTTGGCAAGCCTGGGCGCATGACGTGATGCATAAGCTAACCGCCCAGCAAACGATAATCGAGAAGCTAGAGCAGCAGGTTGCCGAGTTATGCGAGCAGGTGAAGCTGTTGGAGGCTAAGCCTGCTTACAATATCGAGAGCATCGAATATCATTTTGACCAATTGAAGGTTGAGAAGCTGGATGGAACACTGAATATCGGCATGACCGCTCCCGGCAGCGGCGGCGATCACTTTCCTGGGTCCATCGAGCAAATATCTGTACCTTCACCCGCACCGGCACCTGAGGTGTTCCCGTCAGCAGCTCCTGCAGTGACGCCTCCATCCCCGTTGTATAACGAAATATTCAATAATATGAATCGATATCTCGATACGGATGCGACCGAAAGACTTATCGCGATGGAAACCGATCTATGCATCCCGTTAGATCCGTTCCACCGTAGGATCATTCTTAATGATATTAAGAAGCAGATGCCAACACGGATCAATTACTATATGCAACAATCAAACACCAGCGGCAACGATAATGAAACTCCGGATACAAACGAGAATACGGGCGAAGTTGTGCTTGTCAAAGCAATAAGAGATGCAGACGCAGCAATGCTCGCCTATATGCAGCAGTTACAAAAAGGGATTCCACCATCAGGAGGCAATGTCTAGATGATTCAATTCAAAGTCGTTAATCATGCGCTCACCGTTGGACAGATCGAAATACTCGGCGTATCAAGCGCTTCAATGTTCCAGATCGGGGACACCGACTACGTCACGTTGAACTCGATGTTCGATACGCCGCCGGAATCGGTCATCGTAGGTCCCGTAGCGCCGCTCCCGCTCCCGGAAGGAGCGCAGGAGGAGGGCGCAGCGAGTGCCGAGTAATAGCGGACCAGACGATACGTTCCCGATTCGGACAGCGCGAATCGGCGCCGTATACCTCATCGACGTCTCATTGTCAGGCGCCGTACAATTCGGCGATCGCGGCGAGACGAATGCCAGGCTTCGCGCATTGGCTGTGCAGCGCAAGGAAGACCATACGACGGCCGGCGACGTCTTTTTCGAATCGTACCGGATTTTCGACCGCCAATTGCCCGAACTGGTTGATCCGCAATACGAGCCAGGGCAAGGCGTCCAGATTGAGAGGATTAACTGCAACCCGTATATTACGGTCGGCTGCATTCAAGTTACGGCTACAGGCGCGGCATCCAGCTTCCTTGCCGGCAACTGCATGAACGTTAACTTGGAATCCCGAATTAAGCATATCCGGCAATATCCGCGGCCTAAGCCTATCCCCGGCGCTTTCTGCTGACAAAGGCAAATGCCAGGAAAGGCAGCAGCCTACGCAAGATTTAAGGATCACTTAAGTAGGCAAAAGTGGAATTGCATTTATACAGGTACAAATGTCTAGTTCTCTTCTGTCCCTGCCGCATACATTATCTTGTGATTAGGTACAAACATCACACTAAACTTACTTTTCAGGAGGAATGAACTATGGGATACCCTGTAGCAGGTGTGGGTGCTGGTTGCGGTAACGGCCTATGGTCAAATACGGGTACTATTCTTGTTCTCTTCATCTTACTAGTCATTATATTGCGCGCAGTTGTATTTTAACTCCTGCCTATAGATGAACAGTGCAGCCGAAGGGCTAATCCAATATGGGAACGAGAAAGGCAAGGCATCTCCTAGCGGCGATGCCTTGTTTGCTTTAATGAGTCGGCCACCGCTCGCATATACATATGGAATAACCTATGCAAAGGATGAAGCGAACGATGGATGTGAAACCGCTTCGAGAGAAAATAGAACAGTTGTCCGAAGAACTGCTGAGATTGCAATCGCCAGACGGCGCATGGCGGCTGTGCTTTGATGACGGCTTGACGACCGACAGCAACATGATTATGTTACTGCGGATATTGAACATCGCCGATGAGCCCTTTATCCGTTCCTTAGCGATTCGTATTGCTTCCCAGCAGCAGCCTGACGGCTCTTGGAAACTGTATCATGATGAGCGGGAAGGCAATTTGGACGCAACGGCCGAGGCCGCCTATGCGCTGCTCTACGCCGGCTTATATACCCCGTACGATGCGCCGATAGTTAATGCCAAGAAATATATTCGCAGCCGCGGCGGCTTGGCTGAGGTGAAATCATTGCTTACGCAAGTATGGTTGTCCGCTTCGGGACAGGCGGAATGGCCGAATGCCCTGCGCGTGCCTCTGCCCTTCCTGTTCGGCGAGCACCCTCTGTTCGATCTATTCACATTGTCAGGCCATGCTAGAGCTCATATTGTCCCAACCGTCATTATGGCGAACAGTCTTTATGCTAGACGCGCGCCAAGCGCTCCCGATCTGTCCGATTGGTTCATTGACGGCCATCTGGAATTCAAAAATGATCCTCCGATCTTCGCGGCATTTTCCGCTTTATTCGATACGATAGCCCATACCGGATTGTTCGCTGATGCGTCTCACGAGGCATGGAAAAGGGCTGAGCAATACATGCTCGATCGACTCGAACCGAACAGTACGCTGCTCACCTTCTCAACAGCAACGATGTTGATGATTATGGCGTTGCTCGCATTAGGCTACGATGACCATTCGCCATTAATTAGCCGCATGGTTGCAGGCATTCGCTCGCTGTTATGCCGTGATCGCCCCCATGTTCAAGTCGCTTCCGCGGAAGTATGGGATACGGCGATGCTCAGCTACGCGCTTCGAGAAGCCGGACTTCCGGCCTCTAGCTTTGCTCTGCGCAATGCGGCAGCTTATTTGAAAGTTAGACAACAGACCAAGCTGGCCGATTGGGCTATTCACAATCCGGATACGCCGCCGGGCGGATGGGGCTTCTCTGACGTAAATACACTATATCCCGACGTGGACGACAGCACAGCTGCGCTGCGGTCATTGCTTCCTTATATAGCGAAATCAGACTCAACCGGAGCAACGAATAACGAGGATGATCATGCCGCATGGCAAAGAGGCCTTAACTGGGTCATGTCCATGCGCAACGACGATGGCGGATGGCCTGCTTTCGAGCGCCAAGGGAGTACGACCCCGCCAAGCTTTCTAACTTTTGAAGGCGCAGCGGACATCGCTGTCGATCCGTCAACAGTGGACCTGACGGCACGGACGCTTTATTTTCTAGGCAAAGAGCTTCATCTGACGTCATCGTCAAGCTGGCTGGAGGATTCGGTTCGGTATGTGCTGTCACAGCAGCAGAAGGACGGCAGTTGGTACGGTCGTTGGGGAATTGCTTATACGCACGGCACAGGGGCTGCCCTTCAAGGGCTGACGGCTATCGGCGTCGCCAACGATCACCCCGCTGTGCGCAAGGCGGCTGCTTGGCTGCTCAGTATCCAGAATGCAGATGGCGGATGGGGAGAGTCCTGTCTAAGCGACAAAGTGAAGCATTACGTTCCGCTGCATGCGAGCACGCCCTCTCAGACGGCATGGGCGCTTGATGGATTAATTGCAGTCTCTCCGAAATCTACGCCGGCCATTGAGCGCGGCATAAAGGCATTGCTGCAAACACTTGATCGAAACGACTGGACATACACATACCCGACAGGAGCAGGCCTGCCGGGCAGCATATACGTTCATTATGTGAGCAACAATTATATTTGGCCGCTCTTAACGCTAACATCCTATATTTATAAGTACGGAGGCAACTAAGATATCGCCGTTAATGGTCGTCGTTTACATCCATTTTTTCTGAAAAGCAGCAATTTCCGCATATTCGTCTGTCAGCAATCGCGACAATCGAACATAGATCGGCATGATCTCTGCGTAAATAGCGGCATTATGCTTATTAGGCTGATGCTTGCGAGAACCGCCGACCATCTCGGAGACGACTTGCAGCGAGGATACCTCGCCTAAGCTGTACAATCCGAGAATGGCTGCGCCTAGACATGAGCTCTCGATACTCTCGGGCACTTGCAGCTCTTGGTTGAAAATATCGGACATCATTTGGCGCCATAGCTCAGAGCGGGCGAAACCTCCTGTCGCTTGGATGCTTGTCGGCTTGCCAATTAAGTCCTCCAGCGCCATAAGTACGGTATACAAGTTATAAATAACGCCTTCCAGAGCGGCGCGAACGAGATGCTCCGTTCGGTGATGCAAGCCCAGGCCGAAGTATGAACCTCTTGCATTAGCGTTCCACAGCGGCGCTCTTTCGCCGGATAAGTACGGATGGAAGATCAAGCCGTCAGAGCCAGCGCTCACTTTGGCGGCCAGCTCCGTAAGCAGCTCGTAGGCGTCGACTCCGCGCTGCTTCGCTTCATCCGCTATATGCGCTCCGATCTGATCCCGAACCCAACGGAAGATCATTCCCCCATTGTTGACCGGGCCCCCGATGACCCACAGGTCATCAGCCAGCGCGTAACAGAACGTACGGCCAAGCGGATCGGTGATCGGCTTATTCGTAACGGCTCTGATAGCGCCGCTCGTCCCAATCGTAACCGCAACAGCTCCAGGCTCAATCGCATTGACGCCTAGATTCGACAGGACGCCATCGCTGGCGCCGACGATGAACGGCGTCGAAGGCAGCAGATTCATCCGCTCCGCATAACCGCCATTCAATCCTTCAAGCTTGTAAGTCGTCGGAACCGGCGCAGACAATTGATCAGCCGTAACGCCTGCAACTCGCAGCGCCTCCTCGTCCCAATACAACTGCTCAAGGTTGAACAGTCCCGTAGCCGAAGCAATCGAATAGTCAATAAAGTATTGGCCGAACAGCTTGAAAAACACGTACTCTTTAATCGATATAAATTTATAAGCGCGCTCGAACAGCTCCCTCTCATCATGACTGAGCCATGCCAGCTTGGAAAGAGGCGACATCGGATGAATCGGCGTGCCGGTACGCAAATAAATTTCATGACCGTTCAGCTCGTTCTTAATTTTATCCGTCCACTCCGCGCTGCGATTGTCTGCCCATGTGATACATTGCGTAATCGGCGTGCCTGCTTCATCAACCGCGATAACGCTATGCATAGCCGAACTGAATGATACGCATGCCACCTCGTTAGCCTGTACGCCCGCTTGTGCCACGGCTTGTCCGATCGTCTCTATAACCGCTTGGAAGATTTGCTCAGGATCTTGCTCCGCGATCGCCGGCGACGGCGAATGAAGCGGGTACTCGATGCCATGACTGGCTACGATAGCCCCTTTCGTCGTGAACAATACGGATTTTGTGCTTGTTGTTCCTATATCAACGCCAATCATATATTTGGTTTCCATTGCTAGTCTTCATCTCCCTATGTTAACTCGCTGCGTAACGCAATAATTCCCTCTATAACCTTACAAGGGATTAGGCGCTCGCGCAACTTTTCTATACGAGTCGGATAGATAAATGGTTTACCAATTAACGGTTTATGGTATACTTCTCAACAATACACCGCAACGAGAAGGGAAATCCGCCATGGTGCAAAATATGCTCGGAAAAATCCGCTCCTATCAAACAAGGTTCAGCGAGAAAGAAAAGAAAATCGCCAATTACATATTAGAAAATCCGGAAAAAATTATCCATAGCACCATCAGTGAAGTAGCTGATGATCTCCACGTTGCCGAGGCAACCGTCTTCCGCTTCTGCAAGCATATCGGCTATAAAGGCTATCAAGCGATGAAGATCGCGCTTGCTTCGGAGATTATGTCGCCCGCACAACAGATTTACGAAGAAATCAATGAATTCGACGACGCGAAGACGATAGCCGAAAAAATATTCAAATCGAATATACGCACGCTGGAGAACACGTTCCAATTGCTGGACGGCGATGCGTTCCATAAGGCTGTAGAATTGCTGTCCCAAGCGAAAAACATTTATTTCTACGGTATAGGCGGCTCATCTGTTATCGCCATGGATGCCGTCCATAAGTTCTATCGCTGCGGCAAGCAAGCCTTCGCCTTTACGGATGCCCACTTCCAGCTGATGTCGGCATCTCAGTTGGATCAGAACGATGTTGCAGTCGTCCTCTCCCATTCCGGAACGAATAAGGACACGCTGCGCATACTGAAGACGGCAAGCGACAATGGTGCTAGAACGATCGGAATAACAGGTTTCCCGAAGTCTCCGATCAGTCAGAACGTCGACGTCGCGCTCCATACAAGCTCTGAGGAGACCGAATACCGCTCCGAGGCTTTGGCCTCCCGGATCGGACAACTAAGCCTGATCGACGCGCTATATGTGAACGTCTTGATTGCGAATAAGGACAACGCCAAGTTATCACTGGAGAAGATTCGCCAAGCCATATCCGAAACCCGTATTTAAATGCAAACAAGCTGCCACGTCGCATATATGCGCGGGCAGCTTGTTTTGCGTTCACATGAATGAACTAGTTATCTTTATCGCGCAGCGCCTTATACTTCGCCGCATATTTGCTGACGCTTTGCACGAAGGTCGCATGCGACCACGTAAGCGGTGCAACGGACAACGGTGTTCCATCGTACGGATTCAACTGCTCCGGCAACAGGCCGCTCTGCAGAGCATGATCGGAAACCCATTGAAGAGTATTTTTGGCGCCTTCGAGCTCCTCGATCGATTTCGCTGAATCGATCTCGAAGTTGGCAACCCAAAGCGTACAGATGATCCAAGGGTTTCCCGGCACTTTGTCGATTTCGCCGGATTGCTGGAAGTAATAATCATTCGTATAACGGGCGATACCGCCAATTTCCGTCTTGACCTGCAGCCCTTCCTTAATGGACAGCATCGTCTTCACGACCCGCTCGTCCTCGACGGGCAGTACGCCGAATTCAAGAATGCCGAACAAGCTGCTCTCCAGCGTCATATCCTTCACCCAGCGGTTGTCCTTCTGAATGAGGCCGCGAGCGAATCGCCCGCTCTCCTCATCCCACAAATGAGTAATCATTCCGTGCTTGATCGATTGTGCCGTATTCTTATAGTGGTCACTTCGCTCGTAATCTCCGAACAGCTCCGTGAAGAACGCAGCTGCCATCAAGCCGCCGTATACGGAAGCAGCCGTATACGTCCATATGCCGTAACGTTCTTCCCACAAATCATAGCTCGGCTTCGGAAGCGACAACGAATGCTCCATATATTGGCTCAAGAAGGAAGCCGCTTTGCGAATCAGATTGCTATAAAGCGATTGCGGCAATTCAATAACCTGATTCCTCGTGTAATCCTGCCACAAGGCGAACAGAACTAGCGCTGTCTCATCCTCCTGTATCGGCAGCCGCCTGCTTCCTTGGACGATATAAGGATGCCAGCTTGAGCCTACCGTACCGTCCGGATTGTATTTATGGTATAAGTAGCCCTCAGGCGACAACGCCTGCGCGCAGAAGTGGAAGAATGGCGCGATGACGCTCTGATACCCGGCCATCGACATCGCATCGGCAATGAGTGCGCCGTCCCGAGGCCACATATAGCTATAGTGGTCGCGATTGTATTGCAGAATATCGGTGTCGTTCGCTGCCAGGATGGCGCCCCGCTCATCAACCTGCGTTCTTACGAGCAGCAGGCTGTGCTTGAACATCTTCACGACATCATGCGGCAAATCGCCAAGATCGGTCTCCGCACGGCGCAGCCAATGCTTCCAGTAAATGACCATCCGGCTTAACAGCTTCTCGGGATGGTTCTCGTGAACGTATTGATTAAGCTCCTTGACCTCCTCGAGGTTTTTGCCAATGGACATCCAGTAATAGACTGTCTTGTCGCTGCCTCCGGATACAACGGTTCGGAAGCTGATCGTACTGTCGACCGATCCTTGAGCAATCGAGTTGCCCATGAGAACGCCGTCCTCCGCGTCCCTCCAAGTGCCTTCGGCCGATTGGAATCGCTTAATGCCCGTTGAATATTGGGTCATGCCGCCTTCATCGGAGAAGCCGTTGAACATGAAATAATTAGACCGCTTGTAATGATACAACGTATGATTTTCCGGATAGTAGACCGCTGTATCGCCGACCTCTGAGCCGTCGATCATTAGATCCTGATGGAAGAACAATCGTACTTCTCTTGTCTCGCTCGTTTTGTTGCGAATAACGACTCGCTTGATATAGATGCATTCCCGTTGGTGGATGCCGTCGTTCATTTGCAGCTCGATGCCGAGACCCTCATGCCTCGCTATAATGTTCGTTACGAGCGAATCCTCGATATAATCGAGCTCGAACTTCCATTCCGGCTCGTCGAGCCAGCTGAACTTGCCCTCCACCCAGATACCGAAACGACAATATTGACCACCTACATGGTTGAGTTGTCCTACGAACGGATAATAAATATCTCTAATGTAGCAATGCTGGTCGAGGTTCAGCAGCATCTTTCCGTTGCCGATTACAAGATGACGGGCCATTGTTCTTGCTCCTTTCGATGCGGAATAAGGTCGGTATACAACGATAAATACGCTTTGGCGGAACGATTCCAGCTATAATCTTCTTTGGCGCCATTCGCTACTATCCGCTTCCACTGCTCCTCGTCGCGATACATCGCTAGCGCTCTGCGAACGGTATGCAAATAGTCATGCGCATTGTAATTCGTGAAGCTGAAGCCATTGCCTTCGCCTGAATATTCGTTGTAGGCGTGAACGGTGTCCTTCAGACCGCCTGTCTCGCGAACGATAGGAACAGTCCGATAACGAAGCGCTATGAGCTGGCTTAAGCCGCAAGGCTCGAATTGCGAAGGCATCGCGAACAGGTCGGCGCCCGCATAAATAAGTCGAGCCAGGCCGTCGTCATAACCAATCCACACGGCAGCCTTGTTCGGATACCGAGCCACGATATCATTAAAGAATCGCTCATAACGTTCATCGCCGGCTCCAAGCACGACGAATTGGATATCGTCCTGCAGCAGCTCGTCCAGCGTTGCCATAATGAGCTCGAAGCCCTTCTGCTCCACTAGCCTCGATACGACGCCTATGACCGGTACGCTCTCAGACTGCGGAAGGCCCAGCCTTCGCTGCAGCTCCAGCTTATTCTTGTGCTTACGGCTGAGCGAGCTGCGATAAAGCGTATGCAGCGCCGCATCGTTCATCGGATCGAATGCCTCTTCATCAATGCCGTTTACGATGCCGACGAGATCGCCAGAGCGATAGCGCAGCAGCGCGTCAAGCCTTTCGCCGAAATATTCCGTTTGAATTTCCTCCGCGTACGTACCGCTTACCGTTGTCAGCTTATCCGCATAGACAAGTCCGCCTTTCATGCAGCTTGCCGCTCCATGGAATTCAAGACCGTCCGCACCGAATACATCATCGCCCGCACCCAGCAAATCTTTGAGCAGATCAATACCGAACAATCCTTGATACTTTAAGTTATGAATCGTGAACACTGACTTCGTATTCGCCCAAGCAGGGTCGAAAGCATAGCGCGTTCGAAGCAAGAAAGGAATGAGTCCCGTCTGCCAATCATGGCAATGAACGATATCCGCCCGGAAATCCATGTAGCGAACGGCTTCCATAATGGCGAAGCAGAAGAATACGAATCGCTCCGCGTCGTCCCCATAACCGTATAGTCCTCTTCGCTTAAAGTAGAACTCATTATCAATCAAGTAATAGGTTACGCCATCCATAACGCCTCGGAACAGCCCGCAATGCTGATTGCGCCAGCCGAAGGATACCGTAAAATGATCAACGAACTGAAATTGCTCAAGCATCGACAGCGGAATCTGCTCATACTTTGGCAGCACGACGCGCACATCTGCGCCTCTGGCATTTAACGCCTTAGGCAGCGCTCCCGCAACATCAGCTAAGCCGCCGGTCTTAGCCAGCGGCACTGCCTCAGAGGTTGCGAACAATATATTCACGGGCCTCTCTCCTCCTATGCGGCTATCTTCCGCTTATGCGGCAGCCTTATATAATTTTCCTCTTGCCGGCAAGAAACGGAGAACTTTCTACCCCGCGTATATCGCGCGCAGACTCTACCTCTACATCCTTATCCAGGATGCTGTGCGAGATAAAGCTATTCTCGCCAATGATCCCGTTCTGCATAATAATGCTATTCGTAACGACTGCGCCTTTGCGAATATGGACACCGCGGAACAGAATGCTGCCCGTAACCGTTCCTTCGATCCGGCAGCCGTTCGCAACTAGCGAATTGCTCACTTTAGAACTTTCCAAATATCGGGCAGGAGGCTCATCCTTCACCTTCGTATAGATCGATCCCGGTTGGAAGAAGAGCTCCTTCCATACTTCCGGCTTCAGCAGATTCATATTATTGTGATAATAGCTCGATAACGTGTTAACGACGCCTAAGTAACCTTCATACATATACGCCTGCACATTGAGCTTATCCAGCCTCGAAAAAATCGCATGACGCACGAGATGATCTTGACCCTGCGCCAGCGACGTCTCCACAAGCTCCATGAGCAGATCCTTGCGCATAATATACATTTCCATCGAATGAATATCGCTTACCATACGTCCAAAGTGATCTTGGATCGCAGTAATTCTGCCATCTTCGTCCATCTTCACCTTGCGCGCCTTGCCTAATATCGGTTCGGATTGCTGCTTGCAGACGACAGTTATATCGGCAGCGCGATCGAGATGCGCTTGAATAACAGGCTCGAAGTCGATATTGCACACCATGTGGCTGCGTGTAATAACGACATAATCTAGAGAAGAACGATTGAAATAATCGCGATGCTGATAAAAATGATAGAGATCGCCGCGGCTAATCTCTTGAATATCATCCGTAGCAGGCGGCAGAACGAACAATCCGCTTTGGCGATGATTCAAATCCCAGGGCTTGCCTGAGCCTACGTGGTCCATCAGCGAGCGGTACTTCGTATGAGCGAATATGGCTACCTTCGATATGCCCGAATTAACCATGCTGGATAATGCAAAGTCGATCATGCGGTAACGACCTCCGAAAGGAACAGTCGCGAGGCAGCGCCCTTGCGTCAGACGGTCGAGCTCATCCGTCTCATGGATTAAGTTAATGACACCCATCACTTTATGCTTCATGAATGCTCCACCTCCTGCAGCAGATGATCGTTCGTCACATATTGGTCTACGGCAACAACCGTAATCGCGTCATCATCCGGCGAGCCGATCGTGACGCCGGCTTGGATGACCGCCCCCTCGCCGATGATCGCTCGGTGAATCTTGGCGCCTTCGCCAATTCGGACGTTAGGCATAATGACCGATTCGGTAATCGAACTGTTTTTGGCGGCATTAACCCCATAGAACAACACCGATCGATGAACTTTCCCTTCCAGCATGCAGCCTTCCGTAATAAGCGATGCCGAGATTTCGGCAGATACGCCTACATGATGGCCTGGCTGATGTGGACTGACGGAATAGATTCGCCATGAGGAATCATTCAATGTGAGCGGCGGCTCATCGGCGAGCAGATCCATATTCGCCTCCCATAAGCTGTCGATCGTCCCGACGTCCTTCCAGTAGCCCTTGAACGGATAGGTGAACAGCTTCTTCCCGTCCTTCATCATCGACGGGATAAGGTCTTTGCCGAAGTCATGGCTCGAAGAGCGATTAGCTTCATCATATATCAAATATTTCTGCAGCTCGGACCAGGTGAATATATAGACACCCATCGATGCAATATTGCTCGTTGGTGTTTTTGGCTTCTCTTCAAATGCGGTAATACGGTCTTCATCGTCCACATGCATAAGTCCGAATCGGCTGGCTTCGCTCCAATCGACTTCTATACCGGCGATCGTCACATCTGCGCCGCAGCGCTTATGATGGTCTAGCATAAGCTCATAGTCCATTTTATAAATATGGTCCCCCGATATAATGAGCACGTACTCGGGATTATAACGTTCAATGAAGGACATGTTCTGATAGATTGCGTTGGCCGTTCCCGTATACCAAACGCCGCCTTTTTGCTTCACATAGGGAGGCAGAATTGCCATACCGCCGTCACGACGGTCCAGCCCCCATGGACTGCCTATGCCTAGATATCGGTTCAGTTCAAGAGGCTGATATTGAGTCAATACGCCGACCGTATCAATACCCGAATGAGCGCAATTGCTCAAGGTGAAATCGATAATGCGGTATTTCCCGCCGAAGTAAACGGCAGGCTTAGCCAAATCCTTTGTCAATACGCCAAGCCTTTTGCCTTCGCCTCCCGCGAGTAGCATTGCGATCATTTCTTTTCGGCCCATGGACACCAACTCCTTCTCAATGTGTGTTCCCCGGATCTAAGGTGAGCAGCATAAAGGTGAATGGGGGTAATTGAAGCGAAATGCTTTGATTATGCCCGTGCCAAGCGATAGGCTGACTGCTGTAGCTAGGCGAACTCTGTGAAGCTGTTCCTTCTTCGTGCGGATTATTGCTATGCATTAAAGAGCGGTAATTTCCTCGCTCTGGAACACCGATGCGATAGGGGTTATATTCATTGGCCGAGAAATTAGCGATTATGATGGTGAAGCTGGATTCACCGCGGCGGATGTAGGAGATAACAGATTGATTGGCATTATTCGCGTCAATCCACTCGAAACAATCCGGCTCGCGATCCCTCTCCCACAAAGAAGGCTCATTGACGTAAACATGGTTGAGAGACTTGACATAGCGGTGCATGCTTTGGTGGGAATCGTACTCCAGCACCATCCAGTCCAGCATATCGCTGTCTTTCCATTCGTCGAATTGTCCCCATTCACTGCCCATGAAGAGCAGCTTCTTGCCTGGATGCGTCATCCAGAAACCGTAGAATAAACGTAGTTGGGCGAATTTTTGCTCATAGGAGCCAGGCATTTTGTTCAATAAGGAGCGTTTGCCGTGTACAACTTCATCGTGTGATAGCGGAAGAACGAAATTTTCTGAGAACGCATAAAGGAGTGAGAAAGTAATAAGATGGTGGTGGTGCGAGCGATCAGCCGGATCAAGCGCCATATAGCGCAGCATGTCATTCATCCAGCCCATATTCCATTTAAAATTGAATCCGAGGCCGCCTTTGTAGGTAGGCGAGGTGACGGCAGGCCATGCGGAAGAATCTTCTGCTAGCATAAGCGTGTCGGGGTAATAATGAAACACCGTTTCATTAAGCTTCTTCAAGAAGCGAAGGGCATCTAAGTTGTCGGCACCGCCAAGCCAGTTGTAGGTATGCATCTCGGGCGGTTTGTCCATATGTAGATTGATCATGCTTGCAACGGCATCGACGCGCAATCCGTCGATATGGAACATTTCCATCCAGAAGACAGCGTTAGAAATCAAGAAGCTTACAACCTCATTGCGGCTAAAATCAAAAGCTAACGTGCCCCAGAGCGGCTTCTCTGCGCGGTTCGGATCCGCGCCTTCGAAGAGGGGCGAGCCGTCGAATTGACGCAAGCCATGGTCGTCCTTGCAGAAGTGGCCAGGCACCCAATCTAATATAACGCCTAAGCCATGAGCATGGCAGGTGTCAACGAAATACATAAGTCCTTTGGGTGTGCCGTAGCGACTCGTCGCACTGTAGAATCCGGTAATTTGGTAGCCCCATGATTGATCGAGCGGGTGCTCCGACAAGGGCATGAGTTCAATATGAGTATATCCCATATCAGCGGCATACGGAACTAACGATCCGGCTAATTCCTCGTATGTATAGAAGTGTTCTTTTCCTTTGATTTTCCAGGAACCGGCATGCGCCTCGTAGATGAGCAGCGCATTCGTATAAGGGGATTTGTTCGGTTTGGCTGCTTGCCATGACTCATCTTGCCAGGCATAACCTTCCAAACTCGTGACGATGGATGCTGTGTTCGGGCGTCTCTCTGAATAAAAGGCATACGGATCGGCTTTCCTAATACATGCGCCGGATTGCGTAACCAGCTCATATTTGTAAATCTCGCCTTCACCGATATACGCAACAAACAACACGAATATGCCTGTTGTTCCGATTCGCTCCATGAGGTGACGGCTTCCATCCCAGTCGTTGAAGCTTCCAACTACGCGAACCTCCAGGGCATTAGGTGCCCACACGACAAAGCGGACCCCCTGGATTCCATCATGGCGGATGGGATGCGCGCCCATGAAACGGTAGCTGTGAAACGAATTGCCTTCATTAAACAAATACAATTGCTCATGGGATAAACCGTTTGGAACCGTTTGAACCATCCGCTCCTCCACCCTTCTGGATGTCATTTGCGAGTCAAATAGGTTTAGATACCCATATTATACATCGTTTTATGAAAAATCACAGCATGTTTTCATAGTTTGCGACAAAATGTCAGATTTATTTACGTGCATGTTACACAAAACGTTATTTTGTTCAATTGGAAGACAATACGCGCTGGATATAATAATGTTTGGAGCAATAACCCTTGGTTACCGCTTCCTTCGTGCAATTCACCCACTTGCAATCTGCGGTTGCCTTAACTCGACGCGGCCTGACGATAGACGGATCTCCATGTCTCATGAGTCTCTGATGGTGCATTGCGCACAATCCTCTTGCCTTTATCGACTTTGTACAATCTTCCATGTTGCAATTATCCATTGGTAGTCTCCCCTTTGTACGAGTCAAGCGCGCAAACGGCTTACGCCGTAGGTGAAATATGAGCTCGTTTTGAGCATAAAACTTATAACCAGATTGATTTCACGGTGAAAAATGTGCAAAATCACTCATTCATTCATATTATCGAGAATCCCGTATAGAATAAAGGCTGTAAATCGGTAGATTACGCCTTTAAACGCGGTTCTAGGCTCTATTTGCACGTTATACATGGCGCAGAAGTTTTGGAGTTTAATTAATTAAACCAATTTCTAATAGATATAGTTGATCTTGAAACAATTTGGAAGTCTCTTGTGTGCGTTCGGCAGTTATTCTATACTTTTACTTGAATATTACAAATGCTTATGCTTGTGCAAAAAAGAGGAGAAAACATCATGTCACCCTACTATCGCTTATTCCAAATCTTTGACAAGCCCATCATTATTCTAGGAATGGAACACGGAAAGGTAAGAATTATCGATGCCAACGAAAGCTTTTCGCGATTGCTCGGTTACACGTTGGAGGAGCTTAAATCGAAGGAAAGCGCTGGACATCTGCTAAAGTATAACATCGATACGACGAAGCAGACGCTTAAGAGCGAGTTCGGAATTTTCACCAAAAGCAACAAGCAAATTCCAGTACGCATCGACCAACAGCCGATACCGAAGCAACCAGGCGAAACCGAGCTGATCAGTTTTGTCACATTCGAAGATCTGACAGCCTACAAGTGGATCGAGCAAAAATGTGAACAGAATAAAGTCATCATTAGCGGGATCGTTGACGCACATTCCCATATTCGCTTTCTGCGCGACAGCGTCGCTCCGTTATTGTTCGAGCCTGACCGAAAAATGGAGGACGAAACGCTCCTTAGCTTTATTGCGGATAACGAACATGCCAGAGTAATGGAGGCGCTTGCCGAGGCCGGAACGATGAAAAAAGAAAAAAGCCTTACGCTTCAAACGAGCAGATTAAGCGGCATTGAGCTGGAATTGTCGATTACGTTCACGCCAATCATCGACGGTTTTGGCGACACCAAAGAATACGCATTCGTCATATGGGATTTGAAGCCTGTCGACGATACAATAGATTCCGCCATGAAGCTTAAAATATGGATGGCTAAGCGGGATGTAACCGCCGGTATGCTATCCGTAGCAACGGGCATATCGATCCAGACGATCTCGAAGCTCCGAAATGGCAAGATCGTGAAGCCGCAACGGCTGACAGCCGAGCTGATTGCTTCCGAGCTGCGTGTGGATATTCACGATATATGGACGAAAGTCGGCAAATAGCTCGCCTTATCCAGCACTATACATTGCCTGTAAGAGGACAACCGTTTATAATAGCTAAGGCTGAATAATGCCGGTCATTTCTGTATGTCGGCGCGCGGTTCGCAAACTCCCGCGTTATCAAAACTAGGAGGAAAACATGTTTAACTTATGGTTTGGCGCTCTTTTTATGATTATCCATTTCACATTATTTCTTATTTCGTATCGAATGTTCGGCAGAATCGGTATTTATGCTTGGATCGGCATGGCAACCGTGCTTGCGAATATTCAAGTCGTAAAGACCGTCGAATTGCCGCTTGGCATCATTATTACGCTCGGCAACACGATGTACGGCACCATCTATCTCGCATCCGATTTGCTTAACGAGAAGTACGGCGAGAAGGCAGCCAAGAAAGCGGTATGGTTCGGTTTCTTCACTCTAGTTGCAACTACGGTCATTATGCAAATGGCGCTATTGTTCGAACCCGTTCAGGATCCGTTCCCGCTTGAGGTGCAAGGGTCCCTTGAGACGTTGTTCGGCCTTCTGCCGCGAATCGCGCTTGGCAGCTTATGCGCCTATTTCGTCAGCCAGTTTCTAGATGTCAAAATTTACTCGGTACTTAAGCGGATGTTTCCAGCACCGAATAAGCTTTGGATCCGCAATAACGGCAGTACGCTCGTCAGCCAGCTTGTAGATACGCTGATCTTCTGCACGATCGCGTTCGCCGGCGAATACGAAAGCGACGTCTGGCTGTCGATCTTCCTTTCGACATACATTATCAAATTTATCGTCTCGCTTGTCTCGACCCCTTTCCTCTATGCGGCTAGAAGTTTTACGTTTAAGGAAGAAAGCCATTAATAAAACGAACAACAAAGAAGCGATCCCGTTAGATACGGAATCGCTTCTTTGTTGTTCGTTAAGATGGTATCGGCATGATTCCGATATCGTCGAGCATTACTTTGCCAGGTCCGTCCACGAATGCAAAAGATATTTTCGTTATTTCAAGCTCTTCTATTGATTCGTTCGGCGTCTCGAACGCGTTCAGAGGAACAATAAAAGTTTGGAACACCGGCTCGTTCGATTGTTTGTACTTCTCGTCTTTCACTCGCTCCTCCAGCCACGGAAGCGTCATGAAAGCCGTATACGTCGGCGGACTGACTGGCATAATCTCGGATAATGGCAATTCAAGCGTTTGGCCGTTACTCGACGTTAGAACGATCTCCAGTTCCGGAAGCGGCGGCAGCTCGGATAATCCTTCAACTTCAGCTTCAGCTTCAATTTCTGTATCTATTTCGTCATTTGCGTCAGCGTCGGCTTCCGGCTCCTCTTCCAGTACAGCCTCGTCGGCTAATAAATCCCGTTCAAGATTTGCCAATGAGAATATAAGGCTCGATGATGTCGTCTCGGAAGCCATTTGTTCCGTTACGCGCTTCGGCAGCTCAAGCTCATATACAGCGCCTGGCTCCTCCCATTCGAGCGAAACTGCTTTCGTTCCTTTGTTTTTGCCATCACGATCCTTGGCATTCGTCACTTCCCACTCCGTCATCCCTTCAGCCGAAGCTTTGCCCCCGCCGCTTATCGTTGTTTTGACAGAGCTGCCCTCATACCTTGTTATTTCCGTGAAATTAGAAGATTCATACCGATTCACGTACGTGCTGTCGGGCAGCCAGTCCAGAACCGTGCGGTAGTCATGGAACATTTCGGTATATTGATCCTCGCCATGCAGAGTAGCCTCGAGAAACGCGGAAATGTACAGCTTCGCAATCTCTCTCTGCTCATCTCCGTCCAGCATGCCTTGTCGGTTCAAGAACATGCCGCCAGGCAGTCGTTCATCCATGATTCCCCAAGCGGTGTTGAATTGGCTATGATTCGCATCGGCTATATAGAGCGAAGCCTTAAATCCATCGGACTCGCTCGAGAAAGACGTTCTGCTGTACTGCCGATCGCCGTAAAAGGAATTCACATCTCCGTCACGCGCGCCTTGCAGCGTTAAATAGTTGACATCCTTCAACCGAGCGGACTTGTCATCCACCTGTTTGTCGGTCGGCGCAATGGCCACTACCGAACGAATCTGAATGTCTTCCAAATTCGTCAATGATTTATCCTCTTTGAACCATCGATCGGCGTCGGCAGCCATCGCTACCGCTTGTCCCCCTCTGGAGTGACCGATGAGCGAAATCTTGTCCATATCGACTTTGTTCGTTAATGGATTGTCCATGCTTTCATTAAAAGTCTTAATCTGCTGAAGATGCTTAAGGAGCATCCACGCACGCACCTTCATATCATTGTTCGGGATACCCGACCAGACCGAATAATTCAAGAAATTCTCGTCTACGGAAATGGCGATCATGCCTCTGCTCGCAAGCAATTCTCCCAAATAAGCATAACCACCATCCGAGAACTGCTCCATCAGATGATTCCCGTGTACGATTAGGACAAGCGGAAACGGCCCCTCTCCCTCCGGCATCCATACTCTGCCGTTAATCGGGAGCTTATGTTCATCAAAGCCCCAGAAGCGCGTCTTCAGATTTGACCATTTCGTAATATACTCCGACGCGTCCACGGAATTCGTCATCCAATCCACATCTTCACCGAATAGATCCCGATGCTTGTCAGCCCCGCTTCCGTAACTGAACGAAGCGAACTCATACGTTCCCGGAAGAGCTGGATTATCCGCATGGACTGGCGACACAGCTTCTATCGCCGTTTCTTCTCTTTGCGGCATCGACGCTGGATTCGGCCAGCCCGCCAAAGTAACGATCAGAGCGATAATGACCGACAAGCTTACGCCGGTCATCCATTTGTAGCGCGGCCTAGTCCGCCATTTGAGAAGCACTCCGAGCATTACACCAAGCAAAGCTCCTATAACCGCATACAAGGCAGCTAATATAACAGACATTAGAATGCCAAGCTCAGCAAAATATAAAATCATATACGTTTCGATACCCACGTAGAGCAGCACTGCCGCAAAACGTCTAGGAACCGGAACGTAAGCAAGCGACAACAGGATCGATAAGATGAATGCGGATACCCCGATTGCCAGCACATTCGCGAGCAGGAATAGAATGGTGTCTATAACCGCTCCGAGACCGGTAGGCATTCCCATTACCGCCGTATACATCGAAAGCGATCCGAAGACGATAAGACTGCCTGTAGCAATTCGCCATATGAAGCTGTCGCGGTCAGCACGCAATTCATATCTTAATTTCAGCCATGCTGCGAACTTGATCAGCTTACGTTGCTCTTGTATCGCTAATTCCATAAGTTCTCCTTAACGGTGAGCCAATTACGGCCGTCATGCTGTTCAATTCTAACGGGAACGCCAAAAAACTCGCTCATCGTCTCCGTCTTAAGCACTTCATCCGTGGAGCTGGCGGCGAATACGGTCCCATCCTTAATGAGCAGCGTCTTCGTGAAGCAAGGCAATATTTCTTCTACGTGGTGCGTTACATAAATAATGGTAGGCGCATGTTCTTGCTCCGCGACTGACGAAATCATGTACAGCAGTTGCTCGCGCGCGAATACGTCCAGCCCTGTGCACGGCTCGTCCAATATTAGCAGCTTAGGCGATGCCATCAGCGCTCTCGCAATCAGCACGCGCTGCCGCTCGCCTTGCGACAGCGTATCATAAGTACGCTGCATTAGCGCCGCGCAGCCCAGCGATTGCATAAGCGCTTCGGCTTTATCCGAGTCGGTATCGTCCGTACGATCATACAAGCCGATCGTTGCAAACTTGCCGCTTAGCACGATGTTGAATGCCGTCTCGCTGCCGTACAGCTTCTGCTGCAGTGATGTGCTGACCCAGCCGATGCTTTTGCGCAGCTCGCGGAGATCGAATTCACCGAATTTTTTGCCGAGCACTTCCATTTGACCGTCAGTCGGCCATATATACCCGTTAATCATATTGAGCAGTGTCGTCTTGCCTGATCCGTTCAAGCCGAGCAAGCACCAATGCTCGCCCTTCTGCACCTTCCAATCGATCTGCTGCAAAATCGTTTTGTCGCCGCGATCCCAAGATACGCCTTTTATGTCTATAACCACTGGATAGTCCTCCCGGTCAATGTATGCTTATACATGTTGTACGAATGATTTATTTGACGATAATTTGACTTCACACTTCATATCAACCATTATTATCATACAACGATTCTTGCTGTACGGGTACCGTTGACTTTTGTGAATTTCATATATTTTTACAAACTCAGGAGTGATTATCCTATGAAACCCGATCAAATCAAAGAATGGTCGCATTTTTTTCTAACGTATAAATTTGCTTTGGATGAAGTGGAAACGAAGCTCAATATTTTGAACGAGGAATTCCAATTCATTCACGACTATAACCCAATTGAGCATATGAAGACGCGCATTAAGACGCCAGAGAGCTTAATGACGAAGCTGCGGCGCAAAGGGCTCGACATATCGCTCGAGGCAGCCAAAGAGCATATAAGAGACATTGCAGGCGTCAGAGTCATCTGCTCTTTCTCAACGGACATTTACCACATTGTCGACATGATAAGCATGCAGAGTGACGTCAAAATCATCGAGATTAAGGATTATGTGAAAAATCCGAAGCCTAACGGCTACCAAAGCGTCCATCTTATCATCGAAATCCCCGTATTTTTAACGAATCGTACGGAGTATGTAGGTGTTGAAATTCAAATTAGGACGATAGCGATGGATTTTTGGGCAAGCCTCGAACATAAAATTTATTACAAATTCGATGAGCGGATACCCGAGCACATTCAACAGCAATTAAAGGGCTCGGCAGCGATGATCGATTCGCTTGATCGTCAAATGCTTGCTCTCAATGAAGAAGTACAGCGCCATCGCACACAGACGCTCGAATAGACATAACGCACAACAGCTCCCCGCCATATTGGCAGGGAGCTGTTTGCTTATTATCCGCTTTAGGTTATCGCGTAATAAAAGGGAACGATGACTAAATACATAACAACTGCCAATAATCCGATCGCCATAGACCAACCGCCTAGCCCTCTCGCGCTTTGCCTGTATGCAATGAAGCCAAGAACGGCTGATGTTGCGCCAAGCAGCACAGGCCATACGAACCATGACGCAATTGCAAATACGAGCGCCACCCAGCCTAATGCATATCCCCCGCTGCGCACATCATTGCCTTCATCCTCATACGCGGCATACCCATTTTCCTTCCGATCCCGCTCTACATAAGCGCCTGGAGCGCCAACTGCGAAATCGGCTGCCATTTCTTCATTTACATTGTTTAGCGAAGCGTTCGTTAACGGATCGATGACCGCCGGCGTTTGGCCGGTTTTTCGAAGTTCATCATCATGTTCATGCTCGAATTTCTCCATCGCCAATCACTCCTTTGGGTTAAAGGTGAGGCAGCATGTAGCCGACGATTGCTCCGCCTGATCCTCATGGAACAGTCCAAGCTCGTCTCCAGCAAATTCTTCATGATAAGAATGACTCGAATGCTGATCAATTTCAATCGTGATCTCTTTTGCATTGCATCCATTGCCTTCTTTCCAGAAGGAACAATTGGATACCGTGCAGGATACGCCATTCGGCATAATAAAATCACCTCCGTTATCAAGTTTCCCTGACCGGAGGTGATTCATTCTTGCCTTATTTTTGTCCTTGCATACGGCGCTGCGTCATGTAGTCGTTCTCGTAATACGCCAATTCGTCGCGCAGCTCCTCAAAAATCTTCGATACGCTAAGCACGATGTCGCGAGCTTCACGAATAGGCTTGTAACGGAAGCGAATCGCGTCTTGTCCCGTATAAGCGTAACGTCCGTCCTCGGAATAACATTCGTTCTTCGGATAGAAAAAGGCGCTTACGCATTGGTGGTACACTTCATAAAGCGCGCGTTCTGCAAAATCGGTATCGAAATTGGGGCGTCTAAGAAGAACTCCCAGCTTTTCAACCGAGACTTCAGAGAACACCAACAAATGTCTCAAATCGGATAAAAGTCCTTTGTAGAACAGTTGTGCTTCCTCGCTGCTGTCCTTCTCGGACAACTGCGACAGCGCATAATTGTTCAGAAACGGTTCAAGTTGATTAACCGCGTCTTTCAATTTGTTGCGAGTGGATTCGCTGATCGAATTTACGTTAGCAGATGGCATTATAGGTAGATCCCCTTTCATTTCACTCAGAAAAAAACTGTAGGCATCAACATCGTACCACAAATTGCATGGAAGTGGTACTGGCGATTGACTCTTTTTGCTTCGCATATTTTGCCGCCATTAGCCGAACTCTAACTTTTAGGCATCTCTTCAACTGAACGATTTATTTGGAGGTTCGAACATGAGAAAATATTGGATTGGCGCGTTTACCATTGTTGCTCTTGCCGCCCTGCTAATTCCGTCGTCCCGGCTCTTCACTCCGGGAACCGTCAAGGAAACCCCGCGAAAATCAGAAAGCTTCGCCGTTAAGCGCGAGCAAACGCTTAAGCTCAATACACTGCAAAACGATATGAATGCTACCGCGTTGTTATGTACAACGGAATGCTCGCGTGATTTTCATAAGCTGATGAGCGCCGGCAGCTCGTCACGCAAAGATTCCGAAAACGCTGTGGAGCACCTTATGCATGAGCATCATCATATGCGTTTCATTAGCTGGATCAACGGCACACGCTCGGTTGAACGCGGCGAAATACCGGATTCGGCCGATTCGCACGATGCGCAGCAATATGTGAAGACGGCGAAGCTGCAAGTGATGAAAGGCGCAAAGTTCGAATCGCCAACGTTCAATGACAAGGATGGCAACCGGTATATGGTGTTAGGCGTTCCGGATTCGAAGCATCCCGGCATTGGCGTTGTCGGCGTCATTAATCAAAATATTGTCAAATCCGTCGAGGCACATCAAAAACGGAACTTGCGTCTCATTCCATACCCTGCAGAGGGCAATTACAAGATCGAATCGGTGAAACCAAATTCCACGATCGATACGACTGTTCGCACCGGCGAGGACAATGGCAATGCCAGCCATTATCATATTCGCGATGCGGTCATTCACTTTGCAAGCAGACCTAATAATCGCGAGCTGGAGCAGATCAAGCGCGATATTGACGCCGTATCCGTACAGCAAATCGGGGATACGTACGTGTTCCGATCGAAGAAGCTTGAAACCGAGAAAATGCTGCAGTATTTCCGTCAAAAATGGAATCCAGAGTACGCGGAGCCTCATTATTTGTACATGACGAACGAGAAAGTGACAGATAACGATATCGTTCCGAATGATGCGCTTTATTCCGAATATCAATGGAACTTGCCATCCATTGAGGCGGAGAAGGGCTGGAAAGTTTCCAAGGGCGATGAACAAGTTATTGTGGCCGTGCTCGATACAGGCGTGCAGAGCAACCATCCCGACTTGCAAGGTAAGCTTCTAGACGGCATCAATCTTGTCGATGAAGACAAAGATCCCGATGACGATGTGGGACATGGCACGCACGTAGCCGGAATCATCGGAGCTTCAGTTAATAACGGCGAAGGCGTCGCAGGCGTATCTTGGTACAATAAAATCATGCCTGTTAAGGTGCTGGACAGCAGCGGCGCAGGCTCAACCTATACGGTAGCCCAAGGCATTATATGGGCAGTCGATCACGGCGCAAAAGTCATTAATATGAGTCTCGGCAACTATGCCGAAGCCGATTTCCTTCATGATGCGATCAAATACGCTTACGAGCATGATGTCGTCATGATTGCCGCCAGCGGCAATGACAATACCGACCGTCCAGGATACCCAGCGGCATATCCAGAGGTGTTCGCGGTCGCTGCCACTGACAGCAGTAAAGAGAAAGCTTCCTTCTCCAACTATGGTGATTACATTGACGTGGCAGCACCGGGAGACAGCATCGCCAGTACGTATCCGGGAAGTCAATACGCTGCATTATCGGGCACGTCAATGGCATCGCCGCATGTCGCTGCGCTTGCAGGCTTAATTCGGTCGGTTAATCCGGAGCTTACCAATAAAGAAGTTATGGAGCTTATGCGCAGTTCGTCCATCGATCTCGGCACGAAGGGCAAGGATGATTACTTCGGCTACGGTGAGATCGATGTGAACAAAGCGCTGCAGGCAGCCTCCAGTTACGGCAATGCGCTCCAGACGTTCCCGGATCAAGTGAAACGCCGCTTGGACAACATTGTTCGCAGATATAGATGAGAAAAACTCCTATCGGAGTACTTCGAGGATGAGCGACCGCGTTTATGCGGAAGGTTTTTATCGCCAATCTGAATAATTTTCTTAATGCTTTATCGCTTTAAAGAAAATCTAACACTCAGATCAGATGTGGTAAAAAAATAGAAGGTTGAGCAGAGGATGCTGTGCATCCTCGCTCAACCTTCTTCGTTTGTCATTAATTATTGGTCGTGCGGAAAGTTTGCCGTAAGCCGGGTTCTGTACTTCTAGTGGTGCGAACGGGAACGACCCTCCCACGAGGAAGCGACAATCATCTATCTAGGCCGCACATTGCTATACGGCTCCAGCAACCAACCCGGACGCGCCTCAGGCTAAGGCTGCAGCCTTGCGGCTGCTGCGTCCTCTCGGTCTTGCTCCAGATGGGGTTTACCAGGACTGCAGTCACCTGCACTCCTCGTGGTCTCTTACACCACGGTTCCACCCTTGCCTGTGCCGGCCTAAGCCAGCCATCGGCGGTCCATTTCTGTGGCACTATCCTTCAGCTCGCGCTGACTGGACGTTATCCAGCATCCTGCCCTGCGGAGCCCGGACTTTCCTCTCGCGGCAACAAGGCCGCCAGCGATTGTCTGTCAAACTTTCCGTAGCACGATCTAGTATACTAGGTATTCGGTCAAAGCTCAACCCTCTAACTCATTCCAATTGATATTTGAACGACAAGCCGCATTGCAAGCAAGGCCCTAAATGAACGTGAATGGTTCAGTATTTAGCGTAGATGCAATTACTTTCGTTTCGCTTTTGGTCGCTTGCAGCTGACCATTCAGCCAATCGGCAACCTGCTGCTTCATTACCTTCTCGATGTTATGGCCAGGGTCAATAATGGCGATTCCGGCTGCCAGTGCATCATGCGCGGTATGATAATCAATATCCCCCGTTACGAGCACATCAGCACCTGCAAATATAGCGTGACGGACATATCTTGCTCCCGATCCCCCGAGCACGGCCGCTTTGCGAATGCTGCGATCCAGTTGGCCGACGACTCGAAGCGCAGGCACGTCGAAGGCCTGCTTCAAACGTTCGGCAAGCTCGCTTAGACTGACTTCCTTCTCCAGCTTACCCACCCTGCCAAGTCCGAAGGCACGGCCCTTCAGATCGACAGCGTACAAGTCGTAGGCTACCTCCTCATAAGGATGTGCCTTCAACATCGCTTGTACCGCCTTGCGGTGTACGCTGTACGGAACGATGACTTCTATTCGCACCTCGTTAGCATGCTCCAGCTTGCCTTGCTCGCCAAGGAATGGATGAGTACCCGGTCCTGGCAGGAATGTACCCGTGCCTTTGATATTGAAGCTGCATTGGCTGTAGTTGCCTATTTCGCCCGCTCCTGCGCGCCATAGCGCCGCAAGCAACTGCTCATGATGGCTCTCCGGCACGAACACGACAAGCTTATAGAGCTTATCCGTATGAACCTCTTCCAGGCACTGACGTCCGGAAGCTGAGATACCGATCTGATCAGCCAACCAATCGTTGATGCCGCCATCTGCAACATCGAGATTCGTATGCGAAATATACACCGCAATATCGTTCTTGATCAGCTTCTCGAAAAGCTTGCCTGCAGGCGTTGAAGTATCTAGCTTCGCCAGCGGACGATAAATAATCGCATGATGAGCGATGATAAGTCCAGCACCTGCCGCAATCGCTTCATCCACGACCTCATCGGTTACATCAAGCGCGATTAACACTTTATCAATAGTTTTATTCAGCGTCCCGAGCTGCAGTCCGATCTTGTCATTTTCTACCGTGTAATGCTTGGGAGCTAGTTTCTCCATCAATTGGATGACGGTATGTCCGTTGGCAAACATTGCAATACCTCCTGCGTAACATTCATTTCCGCACGGAACTGATGAAGCTTCCGCTCGGATTCTGCTAATTCCGACTTTGCAAGCTGCTGGCAGATGCGCTCCAGCTTTTCCAACTCCATACGCCATTTCTGATGCAGCACAGGAGTAGGTTTCCGCAGCAGGTGAGGCCCCATTTGGAACAGCACTGCTATGCCTTTCTCCTCATTCAGCTCGACGCTAAGGAAACCGCTGTTATACAGCTTATTATTTAATTCAGATGCATCAACATCAAGGACAGCTCGCATAACTTCATAAATTTTACCGTCTTCTTCAATAATGCTCTCATCAGCCAAGTACCAGCTATGTTCATAAAGCCATCTTCTTACGATATCTTCACCGACATTCGGCTGCAGAATGAGCTCACGCACACCGCTTAGCTTCCCTGCCTGTAACCCTGCTTCCAATATTTCGCTCATTAGACTGCCGCCCATGCCCGCAATCGTCACGGTATCGGCTTCGCCAGGCTTCAGAACGGATAAACCGTCGCCTTGCCGAACAGACAACCTCGAACTCAATCCAGCATCGGCTGCCTGCTTGCGAGCGGCCTCGTAAGGACCTTCGTTAAGCTCTCCGGCAATACCCGAAGGACATTTTTTCGATTGAAGCAAGTAGACGGGCAGCATGGCATGATCAGAGCCAATGTCGGCTATTCGCGAGCCCTCCGACACATAATCGGCAATCGTTTGCAGTCTTTTTGATAATTTCAACATTATACAACCCACACCATCCATTTTTTTCGCATTAAAAACAACAAACCGCCGCCAACGCCAATTTTGACGATCAATTGCAGTTGAATCCAAGCGATTTCGTCTGAGAACAACATGGCGTACAGCTCGGGCATAAACCATACTAACGCACAGGTGACGAATAGTACAGCCGATACCGGCTTCTGCCAACGGTGAATGAACCAGCTGCCCCATGCGAACAAGCACGCAATCGGCAGCCAATATAACTGAATTTCGTACCACTTGGAAGCTCCCATATAATGCGACAGCAGCCATGCATATACAAGTATCGAAGTGATCCAGCCGCACAAGTGCAGCACAGGTATACGAGCCAATATGCCATAGGCTACCCATAATAGCGCACAGAAACCAAGCAGAGCCACTTTGGTCCACCACTCCGTTATATCATGCAATCCGTACATAAACAGTCCGCCGCCTAATAGAAGCAGCATCGCGATTCCGGTTAACGCTAAGCCGGCAGCCTCATTATGCTTTCCAAGACGCTGACCAAGCCACAACAATACGACTACCGCCAGTACGATAACACCTATTTGCAATAGCGGATGAAAAACGCTAAAATAAAACACAACGAAGGAAATTAAGGTAAAAGTTCCAAATGTAAGAAACCATTGCATGCCTGTAGCCCGCTGTACCGCCGCAACCGCTTTTCGTGCGGTGCTCGATCCGCCGGCTGCTCGGGAAGATGTACTGTCCGTTTCTTGATCCGCATACAGATTGAGTAGAAAATCGCAATATTGATCGGGCAACAGCTTGCTCCTTCGCCAATGCTCGATTTCTCTTACAATGATTTGTCGGCGATCCGAATTCATATTGGTTCTTATCCTTTCCGTCTTACCGTTTTGACGTTTCAATGTATGTATCGGATTCAGGCCTATGCTTTATTAGAGATAATGCGTATACGGATCGGGTCGAACTAGAAAAAAAAGACCTCGCTGCAGGCGCAGAAAGGTCATTGCAGTACCAAACAAACCAAACGTTATTCGAGGAAATCCTTCAAGCGTTTGCTGCGGCTTGGATGACGTAGCTTGCGGAGCGCTTTGGCTTCAATCTGACGAATACGTTCGCGCGTTACGCCAAACACCTTGCCGACTTCCTCAAGCGTACGCGTACGACCGTCATCAAGACCGAAACGCAGACGCAGTACGTTTTCTTCACGCTCGGTAAGCGTATCGAGCACATCCTCAAGCTGTTCCTTCAGAAGCTCATAAGCGGCTGCATCAGCAGGCGCAAGCGCTTCTTGGTCTTCGATGAAATCCCCGAGATGCGAGTCGTCCTCTTCCCCGATCGGCGTTTCCAATGATACCGGCTCTTGAGCGATCTTCATAATCTCGCGTACTTTCTCCGTGCTAAGCTCCATCTCTGCCGCAATTTCCTCTGGCGTCGGTTCACGCCCCAGCTCTTGAAGCAATTGACGAGATACACGAATAAGTTTATTTATCGTCTCAACCATATGCACGGGAATCCGAATCGTACGCGCTTGGTCCGCAATGGCGCGCGTAATCGCTTGACGAATCCACCAAGTTGCATACGTACTGAATTTGAAGCCCTTCGCGTGGTCGAACTTCTCTACGGCTTTAATTAGGCCCATATTGCCTTCTTGAATCAAGTCAAGGAACAGCATGCCCCGGCCGACATAACGCTTCGCAATACTAACGACGAGACGCAAGTTCGCTTCAGCCAATCTGCGCTTCGCTTCTTCGTCTCCGTTCTCGATACGTTTGGCGAGTTCAACCTCGTCATCCGCCAGGAGCAACGGAACACGTCCGATTTCCTTCAGATACATACGTACCGGGTCGTTGATCTTGATGCCTGGCGGTAACGCCAGATCGTCGTCAAAGTTGAAGTCGTCCTGTTCGCGCTCTTGTTCTTCCCCAGCACCGCGAAGCGGATGATCCTCGTCATTTTCGTTAAGCACCTCAATACCCAAATCATCAAGCTGCTCGAAAAATTCATCAATCTGTTCTGGATCCTGATCGAAAGGCGACAATTTCTCCATAATCTCTTTGTAGGTTAATGAAGATCTTTTCTTGCCGTGCTCGATCAGCTGTTCCTTTACATGATCTAGTTTTTGTTCCGTATCTAGTTCAGTATGTTGATCATTCGCCATATTCCGACTCCCTCCTCCCTAGAAACTACTCCTCAGTGCGATCCTTAAGCTGTCTGTCTAGGGTTATAATCTCAAGACCTAATTGCGCTGCCAGCAAAGCGTTGCCTGACCGCTCGGCGCGCAGCATTTCTTCTTTCTTGCGTTCAATTTCCTTAAATTGCGGTACCCTAACAATATCTCGGATATAAGCGTTCATCGTTGTCTCATCAAACGGAAAATCGCTGTCGCTCATGAGTATCGATGCCGCTGTCCGCTCTAATTGATCATCCTGTAGCGTAGCTACAAAGCGGCTGGCATCCGATTCATGACCTTGAGCATAATAAGCGTATAAGTAAGCAGCGAGTGCCGCATGATCCTCCATGTTAAATGCGTCACCGATTCGGTTATGGACGGCTTCAGCAACCTCTTTGTCTCGCATCATAACGTACAACAGCCTTCGTTCGGCATGCGTGTAGGCAGGCAATACAGCCGGAGGTCCGGACGTACGGCGCTTTTCATTTCTACCATTATTCCACGAATTGTCGTTATTATCCCCTTGCGGTTTCTTTTTTTGCAGCTCCTGCACCTTGCGGTGGCAATCCTGCTTCAGAGACTCGAGCGAAATATCGAACTCGCGGGACAATTCCTTCAAATACACTTCGCGTTCAATGGGCGAGCTAAGCTCCGCTACGATATCCATTGCTTCCAGCAGATAATTTTTTTTGCCTTCTTCTTTTAGCAGTATATGGTTTTTCCTTGAATATATAAGCTTAAATTTTGTAACGGATACCGCTTGATCGACGATCTCGCGCAGAAATGCGTCCGGCCCGTATTCACCTATATATTCGTCGGGGTCTTTCCCCTTCGGGAGAATGGCCACTGTCACCTTCAAACCTGCCGCTTCCAGCAGCGGGATCGATTTGAACGCAGCCGCTTGTCCAGCATCATCGCCGTCATAACAGACGATCGCCTCTTCCGCTTGTCTGCGAAGGATGGCGCAATGTTCCTTGGTAAGTGCGGTTCCCATCGTCGCGATGCCGTTCTTGACACCAGCGCTCCATGACTTGATGACATCCATATAGCCTTCAAAAATAACAGCCTGCTTGCTCTTGCGAATTGCTGTCCGTGCATGATGCAAGTTATATACGATTCTGCTCTTCGTAAAAAGCATCGTCTCCGGGGAATTTAAGTATTTCGGCTGTCCGTCGCCTATAATGCGCCCCGCAAACGCGGTCGTTTTGCCGTCTTTATCCCATATCGGAAACATGATGCGATTACGAAAACGATCCACATAGCTGCTTCCATCCGTTTTTGCCGATAACAATCCGCCCTTCTCCATCAAGGCCAGGTCAAATCCGCGCTTCTCTAAGAAGTCTGCTAATCGATCCCATTCGTCCGTCGCGAAGCCAATCATGAAGTGATCAATCAGCTTATCGCTTAGTCCCCGCTCCCGCAAATAACGCTTTGCTTCTACGCCCTGCTTCGAATTGTTCAGCATGTAATGATATAGCTTAGCTGTAAGCTCATGCGCTTCGATTAGCTTGGCGCGCTCGGCGTTCTCCGGATTATTGCTCCCGCCATCATCTGAGCTCCAGCTGTCAGGAACCGCAATGCCGGCATCCTCCGCAAGTGCCCGAGCAGCTTCAGGGAAAGAATATCCCTCCAGCTCCTCAAGAAAACGAATGACGTTGCCGCCTTTCCCGCAACCGTAGCAATAGAAGATTTGGCGTTCGGGCGTAACGGTGAACGACGGGGTCTTCTCGGAATGGAACGGACATAAGCCCTTCATATATTTTCCGTGCTTCGTGAGATGAACGTATTTTCCGACCGTCTCCACGATGTCATTGTGCTTCAAAATCTCGCTAATGACCTCATCGGGTATTTTTGCGAATGTCATCGTTCATCACCTTCATCCTAGTAACACGTAAATAATATTCGCTATGCGTCATGTTTCTCCTGCTCAATTCGTAAAACTTTTGTCAACTTTTGTTGAAATCGCTCACGATCGGCATCGTTCATCGCTTTCGGCCCCTTCGTCTTGCCCCCGCTTCGCCTCCGTTTGGCAAGCTCATGACGGCGTTCCATCAAGTAATCAATGTTGTCATTCGTATATTGTTCGCCGCGAGGCGACAATACGATCGCGCCTCTGCCAATGGCTATGCAAGCGAGACCGAAGTCCTGAGTAATGACGATGTCGCCGGTCGTAATATGGTTAACGATATACAAGTCCACCGATTGGTCGCTGCGGTCCACTTGCACGACTTCAATTCCCGGCTGCGCTTCCAGCCGATGATCATAGGATGCGACCATCAGGACGCGTACGGGAAAAGATTTGGTCGCTTCCGCAATTTCTTGCTTAACCGGGCAAGCGTCCGCATCGACAACAACAGCCCTAGGCTTGTCCTTTATCATGAATCACCGCTCGTTCTCGATTTTCACATTTATACTGTACTATTATATACGGCAAATAACGAAAAAATCCTGCATACTGCTGCTATGAACAACGTGGCTAAGTCAGTCTGACCTGCTCCATAATGAGGCTGGCTGTTTCCTCAACGGCCCGATGCGAGACATCAATGATCACACAGCCCAGCTGCTTCATAATATTTTCAGCGTATGCCAGTTCCTTCTCGATCCGATCCGTTGTCGCATACGGTGCCGTATTTGGCAGGCCTAGCGCTTTAAGGCGCTCCTTGCGGATAATGTTCAAATAAGGCACGCCGATCGTCAAGCCGATAATTTTATGCTTTGGAATCGTGTATAACTCCGCCGGCGGCTTAATTTCGGGAACGAGCGGGACGTTGGCGACTTTAAATTTTTGATGAGCCAGATACATGGACAAAGGCGTTTTCGACGTTCTGGATACGCCAACCAGAACAATATCTGCTTTGCGTACGCCTGAGGTATCGCGCGCATCGTCATATTTCACCGCGAACTCGACCGCTTCTACTTTACGGAAATAATCCTCGTCCAACGCATGGTTAAGCCCCGGCTCTTGGCGTGACTTTCTACCTGTCCGTTCTTCCAGCGTCTCGATAAAGGAGCCGAGCAAATCAATTGCAACGACTCCCGCTTCATCGGCCAGCTTCTTTACGCTATCGCGTAATTGGGGAATGACCAGCGTATACAGGACAATGGCTCCGCATTGCTTCGCTTGTCCGATGATACGCAACAACGCAAGCTCGTCGGTAATAAACGGCGCTCGGCGAATATCGGCGTTAATCGGATGAAATTGAGCAATAGCTGCGCGAACGACAAGCTCACCCGTATCGCCAGCAGCGTCAGAAATGACATATACGATTACTTCTGCTGTTGAATTAGACATTCAATCATCCCCCTTTGCGAATATACCGGAAGTCCGGCGGCAAACAGATCGATATACTTCGGGTAAGCTACCACACTAACTTCGAGAAGTCAGCAATGGAAGATACATCCCCTGCGATAGCTGCCAATGTGGCCAGTCGGTTGTTCTTAACCGATTCATCAGGCGCCATAACCATAACATGTTCGAAGTATGCGTCAATTGCTGGTTTCAGCGAAGACAGCAGTTGAACCGCTTGCGCTATATTGCCTTCCTTAACGGCAGCATCAAAGCCGACATGCAGCTCTTTCCATTTTGCGTAAAGCTCGGACTCAGCCGATTCGGCGAATAGCGCAGCCGACACTTCGAATACGGTTGCTTTGGAAGCCAAATTGCATACACGGTTGAAAGCTTCTACAGTCAGCTTGAATTCAGATCGTTCTTCGCCCGCAGCCAGCGATTGAATAACCGTTGCGCGTTCAATCGTAAGACTAAGATCGTCAAGGCCTGTTGCCATAACCGCATCGACTACGTCGTAGCGAACGCCTTGCTCGGACAATACGTTTTTGATCCGCAGCGCGAAGAAGTCTGATAAGTCTTTACGGATGTCGGCACTGCTGCGTTTCAAACCACGAGCTTCGTGCACGGATAAAGCGGCTTCATACAACTCGCTAAGCTTCAGCTTCAAGCCATGGGACAATATAATTTGGACGATGCCCGCCGCTTGTCTGCGCAGCGCATACGGATCCTGCGAGCCGGTCGGAATAATGCCAATCGAGAAGCAGCCTACGATCGTATCGATCTTATCTGCCAAGCTTACGATTGCTCCGGTAAGCGACGATGGAGCGCGATCGCCAGCAAACCGCGGTTGGTAGTGCTCATTAATGGCTTTCGCTACTGCTTCGCGTTCGCCAAGCTTGCGAGCATAATCCTCGCCCATGATACCTTGAAGCTCTGGGAACTCATAGACCATTTGCGTAACAAGATCGAATTTGCAAATATCCGCAGCGCGGCTGACGTCGGACGCCGTTTGGCTGTCCGCTTGGAGCTTGCTGCTCAGCAAGTCGGCCGTTGCACGAATTCTTCTTACTTTATCCGCAACAGAGCCTAGCTCCTCGTGATACACGATATTTTCAAGTTTTGCGAGTGCCTGAGCAATCTCAAGCTTATGATCCTCTTCATAGAAGAACTTCGCATCGGATAGACGAGCTCTAAGAACCTTCTCATTGCCTTTTGCAACAAGCTCAATCGATCTGCGGTCGCCGTTGCGCACGGTTACGAAGTTTGATTGAAGCTGACCTTCCTTGTTGAATACGGGGAAGTAGCGCTGATGCTCACGCATCGAAGTAATAAGCACTTCCTGCGGTATGTGAAGGAATGCCGGATCGAATGTGCCGAACAATACGTTCGGAATTTCAACGAGGAACAGCACTTCCTCCAGCAAGTCTTCCTTAATGGCGATTTCCCAGCCCTTATCCGCTGCAAGCTCTTCGATCTGCGCAACGATCAGCTTCTCTCTCTCGGCAACATCAACGATAACTTGCTGCTCGCGAAGCTTCTCTGCGTATTGACCAGCTTCTTCGATAACGGACTCGCCGCCAAGGAAACGATGTCCGCGGGAAATGTTGCCCGTTGCCACGCCTGTAATTTCGAACGGAATAACTTCCGCTCCGAACAATGCGACTAACCAGCGAATCGGGCGAACGAAACGAAGCTCATGCGCGCCCCAACGCATGTTTTTCGGGAATGACATCGATGTAATAAGCGCCGGCAAGCCTTCCGGCAATACGCCAGCCGTATCCGATCCAATGCTGCTCTTCGTAGCATACACATACTCAACACCGGCAAGCTCTTGGAAATAAAGCTGCTCCGGCTCTACGCCTTGGCTGCGTGCGAAGCCAAGAGCCGCTTTGCTCCAGTTTCCTTGCTCATCTTGCGCGATTTTGCGCGAAGGTCCCTTCGCTTCCTCGTTCATGTCCGATTGCTTCTCAGCGACATCTCGAATAAGCAGCGCCAAGCGGCGCGGAGTCGCATACGCCTCAACCTCGCCGTGCGAGATGCGCGATTCTGCGAGCCATTTGACCATTTTATCCTTCAACTGATTCATCGCACCGCGCACGAAACGCGCCGGCACTTCCTCAAGTCCGATCTCCAGCAATAAATCTTTAGCCATTGTGCTCCACTCCTTTCTTCAGCAACGGGAATCCGAGACGTTCTCTCTCCTCCAGATAAGTCGCAGCGCATGAACGTGCCAAGTTTCTGACGCGTGTAATATAGCCCGTTCTCTCCGTTACGCTGATTGCCCCGCGGGCATCAAGAAGATTGAACGTATGGGAGCATTTCAACACATAATCGTATGCAGGGAATACAAGCTTCTGCTCCATCGTCTTCTTCGCTTCTTCCTCATACATATTGAACAGCGTGAACAGCATAGCCGAATCCGATGTTTCGAACGTATATTTGGAATGCTCGAACTCCGGCTGCTTGAACACGTCACCGTACGTAACGCCTTCCACCCACTCCAGATCGAACACATTTTCCTTCTCCTGAATATAGGAGGCAAGGCGTTCCATGCCGTATGTAATCTCTACAGCAACTGGATTCGCATCAATGCCGCCGACTTGCTGGAAGTACGTAAATTGCGTAATTTCCATGCCATCCAGCCATACTTCCCAACCAAGTCCCCAAGCGCCAAGCGTTGGCGATTCCCAATTATCCTCAACGAACCGAATATCGTGATCAAGCGCATCGATGCCGAGACGCTTCAAGCTCTCCAGATAAAGCTCTTGGATATTGTCCGGCGACGGCTTCAGGATCACTTGAAACTGGTGATGCTGATAGAGCCGATTCGGATTCTCGCCATAACGGCCGTCTGCCGGACGACGCGAAGGCTCTACATAGGCCACGTTCCATGGCTCTGGCCCGATCGATCGCAGGAAGGTCATCGGGTTCATCGTACCCGCACCCTTCTCGGTGTCGTAAGGTTGAACGAGAATGCAGTTCTGTTCAGCCCAAAATTGTTGAAGCGTCAATATCATACCTTGAAAATTCATCAAAACCGTCTCCTTCTTCCTCGTTTATTGTCCTTTGTCGGACTGTGGCTGGACATCGGCAGAGGCGATGGGTAACTGGAATCACAAAAAACTCCCGCCTCTACGCCTGTTGCCAGACGTAGGGACGAGAGTTGTATCCCGCGGTTCCACCCTACTTGGTTCGCTTATTGAAAAGCTAACCCTCTTTTCGTTCGTTCAGACTCAGGAACGCCTCTTCATCGTCATCGTTCGTCCAGGCTTTCACTATCCCTGGCTCGCTATGCACGTCGATTATTACGATTACTTTTTCCTTCATAGTCTATATACATATTAAGTTATTGTATTCGGTTTGCCATGCAATGTCAACTAAATGGCTTCTAGCCTAATGACTGCGAGTATCGTCGTTATGGGACGCTATGACTGCTTTGCCGTGTACACGCTTCTCCAGCAGATCCTTCATGCCCGCGTTCCCCATCATAAGGACGCATACGAAGGCAAGACCGGCAGGAACGATGGACCATAGGAAAGTGACCGATATCGATTCCGATAATGCAGCCACGATCTTATCCATGACCGGAGCCGGAATTTCCGCGCGCTTCTCCGGAGATAGCAATTCGCGTGCGTTATCCGTCATAGGCGCCCCACCTCCGCTTCCTTCACCGCCTGCGAATGCATCGGCCATGCCGCTCGTAAAATGATTGCGCTGAATGATGCCGAAGATCGTGATGCCGACCGTCATGCCAAGCGAACGGACAAAAGACATCGTCGATGTTGCGCTTCCTCGCTGACGCATATCGAAGTCATGAATCGACGACATGCCAAGAACGGAGAAGGAGAAACCGATACCGAAGCCGGTAATGAACATATAAACCGACAATAAGAAACGCGTCGTATCAGGCGTAATTGTCGATAACAGGATAATGCCGGCAATAAAGATAACCGCCGATAACGTCATGACACTCCGGTACGAAATCTTATTGGCAAGAAAACCGCCAAGCTGCGCTGCGAATACCGAGCCTAGTGTCATCGGCAGCAGCGTTAAGCCTGCATTAACGGCCGTGCCTCCGAAGACCCCTTGAACGAACATCGGAATATAGAGTGCCGCCGTAATGAAGGCTGCACCGTAGAATAAGCCTGCTCCGGTACTGCTGGCAAACAACCGTTTCTTGAACATGCTGAACGCAATAATCGGTTCTTTCGCTTTTGTTTCCACGAAGAAGAAGGCGATTAATAAAGCGGCAAACCCTGCGAAGAGACCAATAATTTGAACGGAATCCCAAGCATATTCCGCGCCGCCCAGCTCTAGGGCAAACATTAAGCAGACAATCGAGCCGACTAGCGTCGATGCGCCCCACCAGTCGATTACTTGCTTAGCATGCGACAATGACTCTTTGTAATAAATAATAATGAATGCCAATGCAACAAGACCGATTGGCACGTTAATGTAGAAAATCCAGCGCCAATTCACATATTCCGTCAGATAAGCTCCGGCAAGCGGACCGAACAAGCTGGACGTGCCGAATACGGCACCGAAGAGACCGCCCATCTTCCCGCGCTTCTCCGGCGGGAAAATATCGAATACGATTGCGAATGCGATCGGCATCATCGCGCCGCCGCCAATCCCTTGAATCGCGCGGTAAATCGTAAGCTGCGTAATCGATTCCGCCGTTCCGCATAATACGGAACCAATCAAAAATAACGATATGCCGAGTACGAAAAACCTTTTCCGCCCATACATATCCGACAGTTTGCCGAAAATGGGCATACCTGCCATTTCGGTGACAAGATAAGCAGAAGTTACCCACACATATTTGTCCAGACCGCCAAGATCGGACACGATTGTCGCCATCGCCGTCGATACGATTGTGTTATCGATCGAAGCGACTAGAATGCCGAGCAGTAAACCCGCTACAACGAAGCCTAGTCTGCTTTGTTTTGCTGACATAATGTCATTCCCTCCATCATTTGTATATAGCCAACCAACATCATCAAGCATACTGCATGGATTAGCTGTATGTAACCATCGACAGCAGTAGCCCTGTCTCGGTCTCTAGACGGAGAGGCTACTCAGGCGGACTGAGCTTATCAAGCTGATCGAGAAAGCTTCGCGACTTAAGCTGCAAGCTCATATGCGTATCCATTAATTTGCGCATGCAAAGCTTCAGCTCCGCCTTCGTCTCCGGTCTTACTTGGATCTGGCCAAGCCTGCGCATATCCAATCTGCGAAATAACTTCAGCAATTTATATGCCCCTTCGCTAAGCGGCATGGCGAAAGGATCTTTGCCTGTGCATCTTGAACATAACACGCCGCCGGCATAAGGCGATAACCGAAACGGTCCTACGACATTTCCGCAATGCACGCATTGGTCGAACTCGGGCGCATAGCCCGCTGAGTCGAGCATCCGCATCTCATACAGATGCGACACGATCTGGAGGTCCTTGCCCTCCTCTAGTGCTGACAAGCAAGCCTTCAACTGCTCAAAATGATAGTTGCCGACCTCGTCATCCTGCAGCGCGCGGTCCGTCAGTTCAACAACATAAGCTGCATAAGCCGTTTTATCTAATTGCTCACGCAAAAGATGGTGAGATTCAATGATCTCACCATGATTAAGCGTTCCAAGACCGCTCGTGCGAAAGTATACAAATTCCCCGTATGTAAAAGGCTGCGCAAGCGATCCGTGCTTGCTCTTCACCTTCTTGGCGCCGCGAATAAGGACACCGGCCTTGCCATTCGTATTCGTCAGCAACGTTACGATCTTATTGCCTTCTCCGTAATCCATGCTGCGGATAACGATTCCTTCCACTCGATACAGCATATTATTTCCCCTTAAAGCGTAAATGGCTTACACCGTCCCATATCGGCGTAAGCGCATTTTTTCGCAATTGAAATGATGCTTTGTCTCAAGCTGCTGCTAGCTGGAGCTATCCTCTAATTCCATCATGGCATAATCGTCGTTTTCTCCAGCTTGCGCGCCATCCTGTTCCAAGACGCCCATTTGATCCATTTCTTTGTACAGCATGAAGGATTCGACATCCCCGGTCAACGTAAAATACTTCCACGAAAAATCTCGCATTCGTATCCATCCCTTTCCGTGTCGGAAATGCTGCTCCAGACGGTATTAGGATGCGATAAAGAAACGAGGACTATCCTTAGCAAATTACGTCAGCGAAGGTCAATCATGTCTGAAGCCGAGATCTTTAAGAATTCGCTCCTGATTGCGCCAATCCTTTTTCACCTTCACCCATAATTCGAGGAATGTGCGCGAGCCCAGCAACGCCTCAATGTCTTTGCGAGCCTGCTTGCCTACTTCCTTAAGCAGCTCCCCTCGCTTGCCGATAATAATCCCCTTCTGGGAATCACGCTCAACGAAAATGACGGCTCCGATATAGACGACGCCATTGTCCTGCACCTTCATATCTTCAATCGTTACGGCAATGGAATGCGGAATTTCTTCGCGGGTCATATGCAATATTTTCTCGCGGATAAGCTCCGAGACAACGAATTGCTCGGGATGATCCGTGATCTGATCGGCAGGATAGTATTGCGGTCCTTCCGGCATATAGCGCGACAATTGCTCGATCAACGTGCTCACGTTATTTCCTTGCAGAGCAGAGATCGGGATGATTTCAGCAAAGTCGAACAGCTCATTATATTGCGTAATCATAGGCAGAAGCTGTTCAGGCAGCACTTTGTCTATCTTGTTCATGACGAGGAATACCGGCGTCTTTACTTTCTTGAGCTGCTCGATAATGAAGCGATCGCCACCCCCAAGCCCTTCCGATGCATCGATCAGAAATAAAGCCGCTTCCACTTCCTTCAGCGCGCTCTCTGCCGTGGCCATCATATAATTGCCTAGCTTTGATTGCGGCTTATGGATACCCGGCGTATCGAGGAATACGATCTGCGTATCATTCGTCGTATAAACCCCGTGAATTTTGTTGCGCGTCGTTTGCGGCTTGTCGGACATAATAGCAATCTTCTGACCAATTAGATGATTCATCAGGGTCGACTTGCCGACATTCGGTCTTCCGATAATAGCTACGAAGCCGGAACGGAACTTTCCTTTGCCGTCCCCGCGGTTGTTCGATGATTGTTGATTCATAATAGGCTCTAGCTTTCCCCTTTCTCTAGTGAAGCAGGCGTGAACGCCCCCGGCAATAGGGCGGAGACGGTCGACACCGTCCACTGTCCGTTCATATTGCCCATAATAACCGGCATATCCGGTAAGCACAATTCTACAAGCACCTGACGGCATACACCGCATGGCGCAATCGGTCCATCCGTATTGCCAATGACCGCAATCGCCTTGAATTGGCCTGGTCGCTTTCCGTCTGCGACAGCACGGAACAGCGCAGTTCGTTCCGCACAGTTAGTAGGTCCGTATGCAGCATTCTCGACATTGCAGCCATAATGAACATGGCCCTCGTCGTCTAGCAAAGCCGCTCCGACTTGGAAGTTCGAATAAGGCACATAAGCGCGTTCCATCGCTTCCTTAGCCGAGTGAAGCAACGACGTATAGGCTTCCGATAAACCTTCGTAATTCATTGTACCATACCTCCTGCAATATCATTGCGTCTATTATTCAACCGGCATTCTTATACTCCAAAGCAAAGCCGCCATAATGGCGGACCTAATAAGAGCAATCCAACCACAACTGCCGCAATAGCCGCAAGAAGAACAGCGCCAGCCGCGACATCCTTCGCCGCTTTGGCGATTGGATGTATATCGGGGCTGGCTAAGTTCACTGCCTGTTCGATTGCCGTGTTAACCATTTCCGCGGAGATGACGAGGGCGATCGTTAAGATAAGGATCGCCCAGTCTGCTCGCGGCAATGACACCAATAAACCAATGCCGCAGGCTAGCGCCGCGGCAATTAGATGGATTCTCATATGCAATTGCGTCCGAATGGCAAACCGAATGCCTGCATTCGCAACCGATAAGCTATGGAGGAACTTGCGCATTAGCGTGACAAGCCAGCTTGCTGAAGCACAGCTTCCTGCTTCGCCGTCATTTCCGCTTCGCTTGCCTCATCCTGATGATCGTAGCCGATCAAGTGCAGGAAGCCGTGAACGAACAGGAAACCGATCTCCCGCTCAAGGGAGTGGCCATACTCCTCGCTTTGGCGCAAAGCCGTCTCGGCCGATATAATGATATCGCCAAGCATGCCGGATATCGGATCCACTTCATCCTCCGATTCCACTTCAAAAATAATGTTAAGCTCGTCCACTCCGTCGTCCTGCATCGCGAAGGAAAGCACATCCGTCGGCCGGTCGATATTGCGATATTCAAGATTCAGCTTATGAATTTCCTCGTCGTCCGTGAAAGTGAGCGTTACCTCGCCTCCTGCGATGCCTTCCTTCTCGCCTGCAATGCGAAGCAACTGCTCCAGCCTGCCGATCCAAACTTCCGGAATTTCTACCTTCTGTTGCTCATTGCTCCAATCGAGCTGCAAGCTCATGACAAACGCTCCTTTGATTTCACATCTTCGGGATACTCAATCCGCGAGTGGAAGATGCCAATAACGCTTTCCTTAAGCGACTGCGCGATTTTATCCAATTCCTTCAGCGTCAGATCGCACTCGTTGTACTGATTATCGTCAAGTCTGCTTTTAATTATTTTGTGAATCATCGCTTCTATATGCTCAACCGTCGGGTTGCGCAAGCTTCTTACTGCTGCTTCTACGCAATCCGCAATTCCGACAACTGCCGCTTCCTTCGATTGCGCTTTCGGCCCCGGATATCGGAAGTCATCCTCCGTAAATGTCGGTTCGATGCCTTGCTCCTCCGCCTGCTTATATGCTTTATGATAAAAGTATTTAAGCGAAGTCGTACCGTGATGCTGCTCTGCAATATCGCGGATCGGCTTAGGGATATTATGCCCTTTTAGCAGATCTACGCCATCTCTTGCATGCGCCACAATAATCGACTTGCTCAGCTTCGGATCGATCGTATCATGCGGGTTCTCGATATTGGTCTGATTCTCGATGAAATAATTCGGTCGCTTCGTCTTCCCTATATCGTGGTAGAATGAGCCCACCCTGCATAATAAGCCGTCTGCGCCTATCGCTTCCGCCGCCGCCTCGGACAAGTTGCCGACCATTACGCTATGATGGTAAGTACCCGGCGTCTCGGTAAGGAGCTTGCGCAGCAGCGGATGATTCGGATTCGATAGTTCAACGAGCTTGAGTGCCGATAGAATTCCGAACGTTATCTCGAAGAAAGGCATCAGACCGATAACGAGCACCGCCGTAACAAGTCCGCTCGCGAACGCGAACGCGACTGAATAGATGAACGGCATCCGGTCGAGCTGCTCATTAAGCAGGAGCATCGCAATAACCGACAACGAGCCGAACAAGCTGACCATAATGCCGGCCTTCAAGATCGTAGAGCGCTGACTGGCGCGATGAATCGAGAAGATTGCGGCGAACGATACGGCGATGATGAAGAAGCCGTATTCGAAGTCGAATATTTGATGCTGCGACGTATTCAGTATAATACTGCCCATGATCGCGAACAGGAATGAACTTACGATCGCCAGGTGAATATCCAGCAGCAGTGTAATAAGCATCGTTCCCATCGCCGCCGGGGCGAGGAAACCGACATACGAAGCCGTATCGGTCTGCGTAAGAGCAACGATCTGAATCGTAATAATGTTAATTAGGAATACAAGCCACAGCATAAGCAACTGTGAATTATTGTACTTCGGCTTTATGCCGTTAATGCTGCCGGAATTGTGCAAGTAAGCGTATAGCAGCACGGTGAACATAATCGACATCATCAATAATCCCAGCTGCGGCCAATAGTTTTTCTTATCCTGCAGCAAGGACGAATCGACTAGCAGTTGATACAGGTCAGGAGTAATCGTCTGTCCGCGCTTGACGATTAGATCGCCTTCCTTGATGACGACAGGCGTCGTATTCTGCTTCGCAAGCGCCTTCGCGTCATCGGTCGCCTGCTTGTCGAGAAACTTGTTCGGCATGATGGCGAATCGCGCAACCTCTTGAACGATTTCACGGCTTGTCCGGTTCGCCAGAGGGCTCGCATTCACAAGCTCCGCTACCTGCGTACGCGCCGTCTCTGCCTCGCGAAGCTGCTCGACGGACAGCTTGCGCACGATATCGCGTGCAACGTCCCGCATTTCGGCCAGCTCTTCGGACGTCAGATTCGGCATCTTGTAGAACGCTTCTTCCGGAATCGTATATTGCTGATCCTTGGCGACAAGAGACATTTCCTCTAACAGCCCATCATTATATGTGCCCTTGCCTTTATTCGTCTTAATGAAATTGTCGATATAGGCAGAATAACGGCCCGGTATTTCGTTGCGATAGATTTCGATCTTGTTTTCCGTCGATACCTGGTCATCCGCATTCAATTGTTCAATCCGAACAAGAATTTGTTCGGCAAGCGCTTCATTGCGAAGCGGAACGATCGAGTAGATCGTATCGATTCGCTCTGCCGCGTCTTCCTCCGCTTGCCGCGTCGCTTTCTCGTCCTTAATCTGGAACGGCGCTTTAATATCTTTCTCGCTTACGGCGCCTTCTTGTATATCATAGGTTTCCGGAACCAAATACGGCGCCAAGCTGAAATAGAACAGCAGGACGAACAAACACAGCAGCACCCACTGCACGGCCGTGCTCTGCTTCCAGCGAGCCGATCCGAGCGACTGCGAGCTGCTTGGCTGTTTATCCGCTTGAGTTTGGTTCATGCAGCACAGTCCTTTCTAGGTTCTGTTCTCAGCATCTGTATTGTAGGCAACAATGATTTTCTGAACTAAGGTATGGCGCACGACATCTTGTTCGGAGAAGATCATGAAGCCGATCTCTTCGATGCCTTGCAAGATTCGACGCGCTTCGATCAAACCGGAGTTTTTGCCCCTAGGCAAATCGATCTGCGTTACATCCCCCGTGATTACCATTTTCGAGCCGAAGCCGAGCCTGGTAAGAAACATCTTCATCTGCTCCGGCGTCGTATTCTGAGCCTCATCCAAAATAATAAAGGAATCGTCAAGGGTACGTCCGCGCATATAGGCAAGCGGCGCAATTTCGATAGAACCGCGCTCAAGCGCTTTCGCCGTCTGGTCAGGACCAAGCACATCATGGAGCGCATCGTACAGCGGACGCAAATACGGGTCGACCTTCTCCTGCAAGTCGCCAGGCAGGAAACCAAGGTTCTCGCCCGCTTCAACCGCCGGACGCGTAAGCACGATGCGCTTCACGGAGCCTTCCTTAAGTGCTGCTACCGCAAGCACAACGGCTAGATACGTCTTACCCGTGCCGGCAGGACCTATGCCGAACACAATATCGCGTTTGCGAATCAACTTGACATAATGGCGCTGACCGATCGTCTTAACCCGGATCGGCCTGCCTTTAAACGTGGTCGTAATTTCCGCTTTGAACAGATCGAGCAGCTCTTCTGCCTGCATCGATCTTGCCAAATCCAGCGCATAGGACACGTCGCGCTCCGACGGTGTATATCCGCCGCGAACGAGCTGCAACAGCACCTGGTACAATTGTTCTAAGGAGTCAACCTCCGCAGATGGGCCGGTTATGACGATTTCTGCTTCCCGTGAAGAAATAGACGATTCAACCTGTTGCTGCACCATACGCAAATACTTATCTTGAGGGCCGAATACGGCTAACCCTTCCGCCGCGTTACCGAGCGGGATCTTTACTGACTTCGTCTCCATTTGCAACAATTCTCAATCTCCCTGTAATTGAACTAATGGCATTTCGGTTACGATAGATTGCTCGACTTCAAAAACAACTTTCATATAAACTTTACCATTGTCTGTCTTTTCATGCAAAACCTTTTCGTCCACAATGACGGCATCCGCTCCCGCTTTATCAATGACCGCAGCCTTCGCTTCCATCAATCCAATGCTTCGAGCGTCAGCTTCGGTTAGCTCTCTTTCCTGGATTTCCGTTTCCATGACCGTTTCCTTCAAACGCCCAATCGGAAGCGTCCAATGACGCCACGCCGTCTTCTCCTCCACGCGAATCGTTTCCGATTGCTCGTAGTCATGCCCGCCGAACCCGCTGACTTGCAAAGCACGCGAACCAAGCACAAGATGCCACTTCGTTTTCTTCTCGCCCGTATACACCTTCGCCTTCTGCGTAAGAGGAGCGGCAATGTCGAATTGGTACCAGACGAGCCCTCTGACTACGCCTTTGGCGACGACGGTCTGAGAGTGCATCTCATTGCCGATCGTTCCCGAGATAAGTGTTTGTCCTTTTTTGACGAACGCATTTTTCTTCACGACAGGTCTGCCTCTCTCGGCAATAATCTGCGTAACGACCGCATCGGCAGATGCGACCAAGTGACGCGGGCTCTGCAGCTCCGGCAGGTCGGGCGACGTCGATTCCACGACTTGGATGACGACCTTAGTCCCTTTCTTCTCTACGCCGATCCACGACGTCCCCGGCAGCTTCGTAACGAGACGCTTGGACAATACGTCGGCATCAGCAAGCTTGAACGACCACTGCAGCGGATACAGCCCCTCTTGCTTGGCAACTGCGCGAATCTGCTCTTCCGTGAGCTTCACGTTGCCTTTCACTTCGACACTCCAGACGAGCGAGGACAATAAGAAAATAATTGCCAGAAACAAAACAATACCCGATGTGAACAGCAATCGCTTCTCCGCTTTTACGAGCCAGAACGGCAATCCTTTCCGCCGAACCACATGCGCGCGGCAGCCTGTCTCTTTTAAATACGCACGAAGTTTGAAATAGTCGCTCACGGATACTTCAAATTGAAGCAAGCCCCCGCTCGTCCACCGTATGGAAGACAGTTCGAGTCCCCCGGTCAACGCTTTATTGACAAGCTGTTCATGCTTGCCGCCTCGGATATGAACCGTCACGATTCCTTTCATCCACGGTGTGCTCTGCAATTTCACTGCTTTCCCCTCCTCGTTCGTCTTCCATGACCTAAGTCACGGAATTAATTGGATATTGGCAATATGACCTTCGATGAACACTTCCTCCGTCCAGATCGTCCGAATAACCAGATCGCTGCCCGTTACCTCAAGCTCTCCCTTCGTGAGAGCGAGACGCAGACGATCCGTGGAAAAATGGACGACTCCCCGATGATTCTCGATATATAATTGGCGATCCCCGATCATTGTCAAGCGGGGAAGGTCGTAGACGACGTCCTGAGGCATATCAAGCAGATCGGCTGTTAGTTTGCGAAATCTCTTTTTCAAGCGACTCATTGTTCGTTCCATGCCCCCTCGATATGATCTATCCATCTAGCTCTCTTGTTGTAAAAGGCCAAACCCGCTTCAATTACACGATGATCTTTTAAAAATATGCTCGCCGGACCGGAAATATGAAGCCTTTAAGACACAACAAAAAGAACGGTAAGTAAGACATTATCGCCTCACTTAGCCGTTCTTGAATAATCATATGGTATTAACTGGACTATTTGCGATAGGAGCGCTTCGCACGCGGCGGGCCTAATATTTCCGACCATATTACCGCCCGTCTGATGTCCTCCGCTCGCAATTCCTGCTTTGCATTGCCGCTTATCCGGGTTGAGCGATGCGCCATATTGGCATGAGACGCTCTAGAAGCCTCTGACGCCCGCCTAGCCTCTTCTCGCGCCTTGCGCTCAGCCAAACGTCGTCCCTGCTCCAAATCAGCCTCATGGGCCCTCTGACGCTCTCTCTCTATCGATGCGTGCTGATCCTCGATCTGACGCCTGCGCTCTTCCTGGAGCTCCTCGGCATGGTTAGATGCCGGCTGTCCGCCGAAGCTGGCCGTTTGCCTCGGCTTACGCTTATCCTTCGCCTTGCCCATAAATGTCGCTACGAAGCCTAATATAACGACTACCGCAACGATGTTATCGAGCAGGAACTGGAATAGTTGCATCTCTTAACGGCCGTCCTTACCGTCTGCCGGCCCGTCTGTCTTGCTGATCGAGCTGCGCATTTGGGTATCGGCCTCAATATTTTTTAGATTCATGTAGTCCATAACGCCGATCTTGCCGCTGCGCAGCGCCTCCGCCATTGCCAAAGGAACCTGCGATTCGGATTCGACGACACGCGCCTCCATTTCGACGACCTTCGCTTTGTTCTCCTGCTCCTGCGCAACCGCCATTGCACGCCGCTCTTCCGCCTTCGCTTGGGCGATTTTTTTGTCGGCTTCAGCTTGCTCGGTTTGCAAATGAGCGCCGATGTTTTTGCCTACGTCTACGTCCGCGATATCGATGGATAAAATTTCGAATGCCGTACCCGCATCAAGTCCTTTGCCAAGCACCGTGCGCGAGATCATATCCGGATTTTCCAAGACGTCCTTATGGGAATTCGACGAGCCTACCGTCGTTACGATACCTTCGCCGACACGGGCGATAATCGTTTCCTCGCCCGCACCGCCGACAAGTCGATCAATGTTGGCCCGAACGGTCACTCTGGCTTTAACCTTCACTTCAATACCGTCCTTCGCTACGGCTGCAACGATAGGCGTCTCAATGACGCGCGGATTAACGCTCATTTGAACCGCTTGGAGCACATCGCGGCCCGCAAGGTCAATGGCTGCCGCCCGTTCGAATATTAACGGAATATTGGCACGCTGCGCTGCGATTAGAGCGTTCACGACGCGGTCTACATTCCCCCCCGCGAGGAAGTGACTCTCTAATTGATTAATATTGAGGCCTAGCCCTGCTTTCGTCGCCTTAATGAGCGGATTGACGATCCGGCTCGGAACAACGCGCCGCAGACGCATAGCGACGAGCGTAATAATGCCGATTCGCACGCCTGAAGCGAGTGCGGATATCCACAGCATAATCGGGAAGAAGCTTAGAAAAACAGATAACAAGACGATAACGACAACTGCAATAATCAAGAACGATACAACAGGATCAAGTGTCATGTATTCAACCTCCAATTCGAATTTGAGCAGTTAGAGACAGCTTACTCTATCCATTCTTTAACAACAACCCATGTGCCCTCTGCTTTTACAACTTTAACTTTGCGGTCAGCAGGAATGAATTCTCCAGCTGTCACGACGTCAACCCGGTTATCGCCGATCACGATCGTGCCGGACGGGCGCAGCGGCGTTACTGTAATGCCCTCAAGTCCCAGCAAAGAGTCCTTCGCATCAGCCGATACATAACCGTCTTCCGTTGTCAGCTTGTCGCGCAAAATAAACTTATTCCAAATGCCTTTGGTCTTATACCTTTTCACCACAAAAGCAATAACGAGTACAGCCGCCACAAGTGCGACGACGATGGAGATGAAAGCGGTCATCGGATCGGAAGCCGCAATGACCACGCCTGTAATTAGAGCTGCCGTTCCTAATAGGCCAAGAATACCGAAGCTCGGCACGAAAATTTCGATAACGAGCAACGCGATGCCGACTACAAACAGCACGACGGATTCGATCCCGGCGAAGCCTGCAACATAATGGCCGAAGAAGTAAAGTCCGAAGCCAAGCAAGCCGACTATCCCCGGTACCCCGAAACCAGGCATGAGCAACTCGATTACGATGCCCGCAATGCCAAGCAGAAGCAGAATAGTCATCACAATCGGATTAACTAACCATCTTGCGACGTTTTCAGCCAAAGAAGGATTCACTTCTACGAGTGTTCTTCCATCCAGCTGCAACCATTTAACGACGTCATTCACAGAGCTTGCCGTGTAATCGGAATAACCAACCACTGCCGCTTCGCTTGCCGACAACGTAAGGATATTTCCTCTGAGCTTATCTCTGCCGATCTTGTCTGTCAGCTTCAACTCGATAAACGGATCGACCATTGCCGCTGCAATATCGCCATCCCGTCCATTCAGCTGGGCAGATTCCATCATTTCCTTCACCCAGAACGATACCGTCTTCGGATTGTCGATCAGCTCGCCTGAACCGTTCACAACTGCCGCTGCGCCAATCGTGCTGCCTGGCTGCATCACGATATGCTCCGCATTCAGTGCGATATAGGTCCCGGCCGATACCGCTTTCCCTTCTACGAAAGCGGTTGTCGGAATACCGCTGGACCGAATCATATGCCCGATCTGCTCCGCATTAACGACTTTACCGCCTAAAGTGTTAACTACGAGGATAATATGCTCGGCATTTGCTTCCTCCGCTTCCTTGTAAGCCCTTTCTAGAAAAGACTGAAGTCCTGACTCCACCGTCTGCTTGACCGGTACGATGTAGACAGCAGGCCCGATAGGAGACGTCGTATCCGCTTGCGCTGTTTCCGTCAACCACGGCAACATGCCGGCTATCAGTACAGTCAGCAGCAGCGTTAATATTGGAACGCGGACCGCCTTGTTGCGCCATTTCGAATTGTACAAGATAAGGCTACCCCCTTTTCATTGTCGTATTCCCTACTACGAAATTGTGACGAAATTGTTTCAAATAAATACACGCACATAGCAAAAAACACCCCGGTTAAGGGGTGTTTGCAGTCCGAACATATCGTTATTGCAGAAATTGCTGTACAAACTGATTTACTAGTTTACCGTCAGCACGTCCTTTTGTTTTTGGCAAAAGAGCGCCCATAACTTTCCCCATGTCGGCTTTGGAAGAAGCACCGAGTTCCTGGATGGTCTGCGTTACAATCGCTTTAATCTCTTCTTCAGTCAGCTGCTCGGGAAGGTATTGACTAATAATTTCAATTTCCGCTGCAAGATCCGTAACGAGATCGTCACGGCCGGCCTTCTTAAATTCTTGGAGGGAATCTTTACGTTGTTTGATCTCACGACTTAATATATCAAGCACTTCGGTATCTTCCAAAGGGCGCTTAAGATCGATCTCCAAGTTTTTCATTGCCGCACGCATCATACGAATTGTGGACAACTTAAACTTGTCCTTATCCTTCATCGCTTGCTTCATATCGTCGTTCAATCTTTCGCTCAGGTTCATTGTGGAAGGATCCTCCTAAAACTTTCTCTTACGCGCAGCCTCGGACTTCTTCTTGCGCTTCACGCTTGGCTTTTCATAATGCTTGCGTTTCTTCACCTCAGCTAAAACACCATCTTTAGCGATGGAACGTTTAAAGCGGCGAAGCGCAGCATCAATAGTTTCGTTTTTACGAACTTTAGTTTCAGACACCAGTTTTCCCTCCCTCCGAAACAGACCGTCCAGAGCTTATAACACGGTTTATCAAATTTCATTATATGTCAAACCAAAAGCGAAAGTCAACTTTGGTTATCTGCCAATAATGGGCCAACATTCTTGCCGCCTAACAGATGGACATGAAGATGAAAAAAGGTCTGACCGCCGTCTGCGTTTACGTTGTTAATTAACCGATAGCCAGACTCCGCTATTCCTAGCTCCTTCGCAATTTCGCGGGCAGCCTTGAATATTTCTGCTATCACGGCATCGTCTTCATCGGTAACGTCATTCATCGTCGCAATATGCTTCTTCGGAATGATTATGATATGTACGGGCGCTGCAGGTGCGATATCGCGGAATGCAAGAACTGAGTCGCTTTCATACACTTTCGTCGACGGAACTGTTCCTTCAACGATTTTGCAAAAAAGACAATCCATTTGAATTCACCCCTTTGCGACCGTATTTACTCTACTATCATAACGAAAAATAGAGTCCTCGTCCAATCCAACGTGAAAACGGTGCAAAGGAGGTGTCGATTTTGATTTATTGCCGCTTGATTACTTGCTCCATTTTCTTCGCGATATCCAGCCATTCAAGACCGCTTGCAAGCCGAATCGACGCTGCCCGATTCTCGCCGATCGCGTAATTGAAGCCGCCAAGCGCTTGCTCCATCTCCTCGAAATCAGCCTTTAGCGCAGCAAGCTGATCTTGATCATTATCGCTGAGCTTTCCTTCCTGATGAGCAATTCCCGTCAGCTTGGCGGCCGCAGCGTTGACATACGCTTCCGCTTCCTCTGCGCCGCTTGCGGCATCAGACTCAGACAGCCGTCCGGCTTCGGTCATCAGCTCGCAGACCGCGTAGCCAAGCGCAGCTGTCCGGCCGATCTGATAGGCCTGTTCGTAACGGTCTGCTTGAGTGGAGCTCTGCGCTAGCCCATCCATCACTTTGATCATTTCTTGCGCGTATAAGCGTGATTCCGTCAGCTTCTCAACAACTGTTTGTCCAAACTCGTAATTGTTCTGCTGCTTGTTCTGCAAATATTGTGAATATAAAAACACGTTGCCGATCAAGCTGAATACGAGCAGGACAAGCGTAATGGGCAATGCGATTGGACGTTTGCCCGCGTTCTGCTTCTCCATTGCTTCAGCACTCCTTTTCACTGTTGACCTCGAACCTCTAACCCCTAATCCTAACGGATGTGCCGCCATCGAAGAAAAACACATAGCTTTCGTCAATATGTCTTCCCAATACCGCCTCAATCGCTTCAGCATACAGCTCAAGCTGGAAGCGGTGACGCTCGGCAGCAAGATCCCAGTCCTTCATGTAGATGCGGTCAGTCTTGTAATCAAGCAGGACAACACCGTTCTCATCTTCGAATAAACAGTCGATAACGCCTTGAATCAATATCGGCTCGGCCGCAAGCGTATCTCCAGATCCTGGATAAACGCGATTCGCAGGGAACATACAGCTGAACGGCACCTCTCGTCTAACCCACTGCGCGCCGCGAAGCCTTACACCAAGCTTACTTTTAAAAAACGCCGCTACAGCATCCAAATCAATTGCTTCTGCATGCTTTATTGACAATAAACGCTTATCTATCATCGAATCGAGCGTGTTCTGCAACTGCTCTCGATCTGCTGGCGCCGTGAGCGACACATGCTGCATAAGCAGATGGTTCGCCGATCCTTTCTCGGCTGCAGTTAAGGCGATTTCCTCCATGAAGGCGGGCCTGCGAAGCCTGAACGTATAGCTGCCGCTGGCGGTCTCAGAAGTCGGACTAACCTGCGATGATGATTGGCCGTCTGATCCCGTTTGCGGTTGTCCTTCTTCCCATGTATGATGTTCGGCGGCCGCTTCTTCAGGCATTTCCGCATATAGACGTTTCATCTCGGTCACCGATGTCTTCGCAGCAATTCTTGACGCTTCTTGGTGCGGATACTCCCACTCCAAGCGGCCGCGAAGCTGCTCATCGACTGCCGCGTCTTCTAGCAGGGCGAGTGAGGCTACAGCTTGAAGCCGTTCTTCCTTCTCGGCACCAAGCTCATGTTGTTCGGCAGCGGCTGCCGCTTCCATGCCGAGCATCGACGCCGGTACGATGCCGCTCCTCCATTCCAGTCCGGACGCGCGTCGTTCATCCTCGGCATCCGATAACGATAACTGCATCTGGCTTGCTGCAAGCGGACCTAACCAATCCATGAACGAACGAGCCGAGGCGATTCGGAAATCGGATAACTGTCCTTCCGCATCTATCGAGGTCAGCCAGCGCTTAAGCTTGGATTCGGCGTCTGAAACGGTGCCGACAAGAAACATTTTCTCCTTCGGACGCGTTAAGGCGACGTATAGAATACGCATTTCCTCCGCTAGCATCTCCATGCGCATCGTACGTCTAATGGACAGATAAGATAATGACGGATAGCTGATGCGCAGCTCCGTATCGACGACACGAGGGCCGAAGCCAAGCTGCTTGTGCATGAGGAAGGAGCTGCGAATATCTTGCTGATTGAACATCTTCCCTAGCCCAGCAACGAATACAATCGGGAATTCAAGTCCTTTACTCTTATGAATGGACATAATTCTAACGACGTCTTCCTGTTCGCCCAGCGCTCTTGCCGTACCTAAGTCGCCGCCGCTGTCCCTCATTCGTTCGATGAAGCGGAGGAAACGGAACAGACCTCGGAATGAAGTCGCCTCATACTGGCGCGCGCGGTCATGAAGCGCTCGCAAGTTAGCTTGGCGCTGAACGCCTCCCGGCAAGCCGCCGACAAAATCAAAGTAGCCGGTCTCCCGGTAAATATCCCATAACAAATCTGCAAGCGAACCCTGTCTCGCTTCATTGCGCCACCTATCCAGACGAATAAGAAAGCCATTCAGCTTGCGTCTCGTTTCTTCGTCCAAACGGCCGTCAACAGCCGCCCGAAGAACCGCGTCGTAATACGTGGAGCCTGGAGATGGGATGCGGATGTTCGCTAGCTCCTCCGCCTGAAGCGAGAAGAGCGGTGATCGAAGCGCGGCGGCCAGCGGAATATCCTGATACGGATTGTCGATGACCCTCAGCATGGAGAGCATCGTCTCCACCTCCGTTGCATCGAAGTAGCCGCTGCTAAGCTCCGCATAAGCGGGAATGCCTGCCGCTTGCAGCTCCTCAATGATGATCGGTGCCCACTGCTGTGTCGCCCGAAGCAGGATAACGATGTCGCGCCACTGCATCGGCCTGTTCACGCGGTTTTTGCCGTCGTAGACGTCGAAGCCGTTATCCAGCATAGAACGAATCTGTTCGGCAATCCATCTCGCTTCAAGCTGAGCCGTCTTAAGCTCTTGCGTGTTGTCTACGGCAACCGCTCCGCCGGCCGCTTCATCATCAGATTCATCTTCTGCTGCCGATGAGTAGCCGTTTTCTCCGGATTCGTCCTCGCTGTCTTCTTGATCTCCGCCTTTGCCTTTGTCCAACACGGCGAATTGAATTTGGAAAGCATTCGATGATTGCAGCGGAGGCGACGGATAAGATGCTCCGCACACGAGCTCAGCACGGCGGTCATAATCCATCTCGGCCACGTTCTCTCGCATGATCGAACGGAATACGTCATTAACACCGTCCACGACTTCGGATCGGCTGCGGAAGTTGCGAGCGAGATCAATGCGCAGCCCTTGCTCCGCATTCGCAATGCCGGCAGCCTCAAGCTCCTTCCTTGTCGCATACGATTTGTATTTCCGCAAGAACAAGGTAGGATCGGCAAGACGGAATCGATAGATGCTCTGCTTCACGTCGCCAACCATGAACCGATTGCCGCTCCCTGCTCGTTCAATCAGCGATACGATCGCTTCCTGCACCATGTTCGTATCTTGATACTCATCCAGCAATATTTCGTCGAACTGCTGCTGGAACTCGAGCGCGGCAATCGAAGGCTTCAGCTCGCCCGGCGTCGAGCTCGGATCACGAAGTATCCGCAGGCAATAATGCTCCAAATCGCCGAAATCCAGCAACCCTTTCGCTCTCTTGGCCGCTTCATAACCTTCACCAAATGCAATAACCAGCTCTGCCAGCGTCGCCATTAACGGCGCCAGCTCCTGCAACTCCCCGAGAAACTGTTCGGCGTCCCGTCCGAATAATTCGGCTGCCAGCCCGGCTATAAGCTTCTTCGCTTGATCGCGAAGCGCCTTCGCCTGCTCTTGGAGGTCCTTGTTATATTCGTCGCCGCGCATCGCCTTCAGCTTGCCGAACTGTGCCGACTGGAACGGCTCAGACCAGTTCTCCCAGCCCTGCGCCTTCACGCTTGCAATCAGTTGCTCTACGAGCTGAAGATCTTCTTCGATGGTAGCCGCATATGGCGAAGGACCGCCTGGCTCACGCGTTAAATCCATCGCCTGCAGCAGCAGCGAAGCCGCCCCTTCCAACGTTAGAAGTACATGGCCCGACAAGCTCTTCACCCAATCGCTGTCGCCGAGCTCAGCGGTATCGTTAAGCTCAAATGCCGCGGCAGTCTGACTCAGCCAATACGAAGGCCAAGGATGGCTTTGCGCAAAATCATACAGCTGCTGGACAAGGCGGTAGAGCGGCTCATCTCCGCGCTCGCCGCCGAATTTGTCGGCAAGCTTCAGGAAAGCGCCGTTATCTCCCGACGACTCGTATTTGCGCTCGAACAGCTGGTCTAGAACGTCGAGACGCATAAGCTCGCTTTCCGTTTCATTCGCAATTCGAAAACCCGGATCTAAACCGATTAATGGATAATAGCGGCGGATGACGTCTAGACAGAAAGAATGCAATGTCGTAATCGAAGCGCGGTTCATAAGGGCAAGCTGCTTGCGCAAATGCTCCGAATCCGGCTTACGCTCCAACTCTTTCTCAAGCGCAATGCGGATACGATCCTTCATCTCTGCCGCCGCGGCCTTCGTGAAGGTAGCCACGAGCAATCGGTCAACGTCGCTATTAGCCGATATTTTGCGAATAATCCTCTCAACAAGGACGGCAGTCTTGCCCGAGCCGGCAGCAGCGGCGACAAGCACGTTAGAGCCGCTCGTCACGATCGCATCCCACTGATCGTCCGTCCAAGTGCTGTTCGCAGGTTTTGGTTGTTGTACAGTTGCTGTCATCGGTGCCGTCACTCCTTCTCGAGCTGCTGCCATATTTCATCCTTGCCTGGCTTGTTCAGCTTTCTGTAATCATTGCCTTCGAACAGCGTATCAAACTGGCATACCGCTTTATAATCGCAATATTGGCAAGGGGACTTCGCCCCCATCCGATAGGGCTCAATCGATACTTTGCCTCCTTGAATCGACTCTCCGATACGGGCAATCTCACCTCGTACGGATCGGCGCAGCTTGTCCCATTGATCGTTCGTTACGACCGACGAACTGCTGTAGAAGCTGCCGTCGCGCTTAAGCGCTACAGGAAGAAGCTCCGAGTAACCGGTTTCCAGCTCGTCATCCATCAGTCTGACCGTCTCCGCATGCGCGGTGACGAGACCTCGCATTTTGAACCGCTTAAGCAGTTGTCCGCTTGCTTCAGCTTTACCAAGTCCGTTAGGCAGTGTCAGCACCGGATTATGCACATGGAAATAAAGTACGCCTGCCGGGGAAGCTTCCTGTCCAAGCCATACCGAGGAATGGGTAACGAGCACGTCGAGATACGTCAGCATTTGCAGAGACAAGCCGTGAATGACTTCCTCCAGCTTCAAGTGTGTTGCGCTGGATTTGTAGTCAAGAACGCGCAGCAGCAAGCCGTCATCCGTCTGTGCCGCATCGACGCGATCAATCCTTCCAATGATTTCGATCTCGCCGCCTGCAGGCAGCGGAATGATAAGTGAAGGCAGAGTGCCGTCTGGTCCAAAATCAATTTCCGTGCCTACAGGCTGGAACTGCGCTCTTCTTGCATGCTCACCTAGCATGGCAGCCGCTTGTCCTACGATTTCCTTCAGCTTCCGCGCTATATACTGGAAGCGTCCGCTGCTAAGCAAAATCTGCGATTGTAGCTTCGGAATCAGCTCATCGACAGTCTGATCTGCCGCTGCCTTAATTTCCGCAGGCGGCATCGCTCCCCATTTGCCGCCGAGTCCGCTAGCCATCCGGCTAAGCGCGGCATGGAACAGTTGTCCCACATCGGGCGCTGCGAGTCTGTACATCCGTCTCTCGCGGAGCTTCAAACCGTGAATGGCGAAGTGCTGGAACGGACAAGCGACGAAACGTTCCATTCGCGAGACGCTTACCTTAAGCCGTTCGCCATACAACTCTCTTGCGGTTTCCTGACGAATATATAACTCCTGATTCATATAGCCTAGCGACGAGACGAGCCCTTCAAGCTTATGCTGCCATTCCGGCCGAACGGCGAACCAGTTGTAGATGTCCCACCAAAACGGAGCAATACGTCCTTCCTGCCGGTAATCCCGAAGCGCAGCAATCAAATAAGATAAGGCCCGTTGCGGATGTGCAATGAATCGGCGCTGCTCCTCGTCAGACAAGGCTGCTGACGGCTGCGCCGCTGAAGCGTCAATAGGAATACCGGGAAACAGCTGCCTCATATGCCGCACAATCTCCGAAGGGAGCAAGCTCTTGCCCTCCTCGTCCGCCTGCGCCCAGCTAAGCCACAGGTGCCGGCTTGGCGTCGTTAAAGCGTTGTAGATCATGAAGCGCTCGTCCAATAAGCGGCGTCTGACGCCAGGCGCCATCGGGGTGCCATCCTCGGCAAGCTGTTCCCGCTCCGCCTCGGTCAAAATACCGTCTTCCTTCACACGCATCGGCACAACGCCATCGTTAGCGCCTAATACATAACAAACCCCTACATGTCCGGATCGTGTCCGATCCATGCTGCCTATCAGCACCTGATCGAGCGCAGGCGGAACAGAAGCCAGCTTCAAACTGTCCAATCCCGCTTCCACCATGCCAGCGAACAGCTCCGGTGTAACCTGCTGCCCTCCGGCAAGCTCGACAAGCTGATCGAGCAGCAGCATGACGCCGTCCCAAAGCTGTCGGTGGCTTCTGGCCCGCTGGACACTGCCGGCTTCCGTATCTTGCCTGCTCCAACGTTCCAACTTATCAGCGGCATCGATATGGTCAAGCAATCGGTACAGCGCCTCGCACATCGCTTGCACGTTATCCGCTTTGGCTAACGCCTCGCCGAAACGGCGAAGCGGAGGCACAACCGCTTCTCTGGCTGCGAAGACGATGTCGAATTCGCGCTGCTGCTTCTCGCTAATCTTTGTCTCCATATCGGAATCGTCATCCAGCGACTGTTGAACGAGAGGCTGCCAGCGCTTCCGGTCAAGCCACTTCCACCCGTCAATGCCGGCCGCGAGCGCATAATTCTCCAATAAGTCGAACCATTCTCTCGGAAGGCTGTCCTCAATAGGGAACAGCATTTCCGTCTTGATGCACCGAAACACGGCATCATAACGCCAGCCGAACAGCACCGTTTCCAAGGCGGAGCGAATGAACTCAACGAGCGGATGATGAAGCGCCTTCTGCTTCTGATCGACGAAGAAGGGAATGCCGTAATCGGCAAAAATAAGTCCGATATAATCCGAATAATCTTCCGCATTACGAACCATAACAGCCATATCGCGCCATCTCAGCTGCTCTGTTCTTGCTCTTCTAACCATATCTCTAGCTACTGCTTCTACCTCTGCCCGCCTGTTCACGGCCGCATGCAAAGACAAGCCGCAATGCTCGTGCTCGGCTTGCAGTAACGTCTTACCTTGCAGTAACATCGGTACGCGATCGCCGTAATGCTTCTCGATATGAGCCAGCATCGGGCTGCCGCTGAATCGGCCCAGGTTCGTATCTCCGAGCAGCACAGGAGGCAGTACTTCTACATCGTTAGCAACCGCGAGTTCCATCAGCTTGTTATAAGTCTCTGCCGTCGGATGGAACAGTTCGAGCTCATGAGGCTGCTCTCCGCGAGGATAGGGACGATCCAACGTTAGCGATATCGTTATGCTCGCACCGGATGCGAGCAGCGCCCCCAGCGCTTCATATTCCGTTGGCGTGAAGCCGTAGAAGCCGTCGATCCATATCTCAGCACCGCGCATCGACGGCGCATCGGCGAACCCTTGACGCAAATAATACAAATAATCCTCTGCGTCGATATATTTGCCGGCAAGCTCTTGCTCCATCTGTCCATACACCAGCTGGAGATCATGCAGCTTGCGCTTAAGCAGTTCCGAGTGTTCGCTTGAAGGCTCACTCATATTGCGCTTTAATTGCTCGGAGTCGACGCCATAACGTTTCCACTCCGTCAGCAGCTCGGCAAGCCGATCAATAAAGCCGGGCTGCTCAGCGCCGCTCTGAAACAGCTTAAGCTGCGAGCCAAACTTATGAACGATCTTGTAGAGCAGCATATGCTTGCCCGTATCATTGATCGGCACAAGAGACGTCCCGCCGGTCTCCTGCATAACGCGGAACGCAAGTCGGCGAAAGCTCAGCGCTTGCGCCCTGATCGTACCGTTCAAATCGCTATCCTGGAGGAGTGCGTATTCGGTTTGGAATGTAGCCTGTTCCGGCACAAGCATAATAAGCGGTCCGCCGTCAGGCTTCTCCTTAAGCCTGTCGCGAATTTCATTAAGGCAGCAGGTCGTCTTGCCTGCTCCCGATCGACCGATGACATAGCGCAGCGACATAACCCATTCTCCCCTTCTCCCACACCTTGTTTGCTTTCGTACTTTCTAGCTTACTTGCTCCTAACCTCGAATACGGCGAACTTCAAGTAATGACCTTCGCTTACACCGAGAAGCTGGGGATGATCCTTGCCTGCAGCGCGCCACTCGATTAATCGCAGCAGCTTGCCAGCATCGGCAGCGGCATCTTGGATCGTCTCCAAGAACAGCTCCGGCTTCATATGATAAGAGCAGCTAGCCGTTACTAGATAGCCGCCTTCGTTAACGAGCTTCATCCCTTGCAGGTTAATATCCTTATAACCGCGTATTGCCCCAGGCACCGCGCTCTTCGTCTTCGCGAAGGCCGGCGGATCGAGAATGACGACATCCCATGATCTTCCTGCACTCGCTAGCGGCTTCGACGTGTCAACGCCTCCGCTGCCGCGTTGCTTGCGTTCATCCAGCCCCTTCACCTGCGAGCGCAAATAATCGAACGCATCCGCAACGACGAACTCGACCCGATCGGTGAAACCGTTGCGCTCCGCATTACGACGCGCGGTATCGATCGCATGCTCCGAAATATCCAGGCAAGTGACCTTCTTCGCTCCGTACTTGCATGCGTGAAGCGTGAAGCTGCCCGTATGGGCAAAACATTCCAGTACCGTGGCACCGTCCCAATAGGGAAATGTCACAACTTTGCCGTTCGCATTAACCGGAACAAGACGGTCTTGTCCGCCATCAGAACCCTCGTTCTTCAAGGACGGATCAGACTGCAAATGAATGCCGCTGCGGGCACCCCAGCCTTTCATGAGGGGGGCAATGGAAGCGCGATTCTCCCGTTGGTCGAAGAAATACCCCGTCTTCTGACCCTCGACAATATCCACCTCGACTTTGAGTCCGTTTTCTACAATTTCCACGATAGCCGGGCAATCACCGTACAAGACGCCTGTCCGCTCCTCAAGCCCCTCTAGCACGCGTACGCCGACATCGCTGCGCTCATAAATACCTTTGGGCTGGAACACCGCAACCAGTTGTTCTACAATGGCTTCTCTTCGTGCGTCCATTCCAAGCGTCAGCACTTGAATGACGAGTACGCCTCCAAATCGATCGACAACGAGTCCCGGCAGGTAATCAGCTTCGCCATAGACGAGTCTGCAATCGGAATCGTTCACGAACCGAGCGCGATGCTCCTTGCATTGCTCGAATCGGCTGCGGAAGTATGAGCCGTCCATTTCCTCCATCGGCGAGTAAGATACAATCCTAACGGTAATCTGCGATTTAGGATTCCAATAGCCAGTCGCCAAATACCGCCCTTGATGGTTCACGACATCGACCAGATCCCCTGCTTTCGCCTCACCCTCCAAGCGATCGATTTCACTTGCGTAAATCCACGGATGGCCTTGCTCCAACCTCTTTTTGCGCGATTTCAGTAGAAAAAGTTTTGCATTACCCATTTTTCTTAACGCCCTCTCTGCTCAAAGCTTGTCATGCTTGTCTTACTTCCAGCATATGTATAGTTGCAGCCGCTAACGGCTTGTTGGCCCCTTTGATGGCACTCATATATTCATAAAAGGAGATTCGCTATGCTTCAATCCATCCTTATCCCCATGCTGCTTGGCTTCTCCATATTTATGTGCGGGATGAAGCTTATGGAGCTTGCCCTTCATCAACTTGCGGGACCTTATCTGACCATGATGCTGCGGCGTTCGACGGCGACGCCCGTCCACGGACTCGCCATCGGCACGGCAACGACCGCTTTTCTCCAAAGCAGCACCGCTGTAACCGTCATTTCGATCGGTCTCGTCAACGCGGGCCTGCTCACCTTTCCAAGAACGCTTGGCATCATATTAGGAACGAACATCGGCACCTGTCTGACAACGGAACTTATCGGATTAAATTTGAACAAACTCGCTATTCCGATCATGATCGTATCCATCGGAGTTTGGCTGCTAACTGCTCTGACCGGGGAGGTCAGGCTGCTCCCATGGCTTCGACATTTGTCTCCGAAACTTAATCCGATCCGTTCTGCGTCAGTTGTTCTATGCGGCTTCGGCCTGCTTTTGACTGGCATGGCGATGATGCAATCCATTGGACCTGCCGTGCAGCAAAGCGATATGTTCAATTGGTTTATTGGAAAAGCGGACGACAGCCTGTGGTGGGGAATTGCAGCGGGTGCGCTTCTGACTGCTGCCGTTCACAGCAGCGCAGCCGTGATTGGCTTAGTAATGGGCTTCACTGCGATTGGCGCAATGCCGCTGGAGATCGGAATCACCGTTGTGCTCGGCGCCAATATCGGCACCTGCTTCACCGCCATGCTTGCGTCGATTGGCGGCTCGAAGGCAGGCCAGTACGTAGCGCTGTCCCATGTCCTGCTGAATGCCGGGGGCGCATTGCTGTTCTTGCCTTTCCTTCCAGAGCTCTCTAATCTGTCAGAGTGGCTGTCTGAATCACCTGCGGGACAGATCGCGCGCGCCCAAACCGTGTTCAACATACTAAGTTCCCTGCTGGCGCTTCCTTTCTGCTACTTGCCCGCCGTGCGCGGACTCGATCCACAGAAGTAAGCACCCACTCAGAAACCGTTAATCAGTCGACAACCCAAGAAGTTGGAATGCGCCAGCGACAATCCGATGATTGTTGTCATAGCCGGATTGCTTCTGGCGTCTCCACGCTTCCTTCGGTTCGAACCAATCGACGCCGCGAATTTCTTCGACCTGCGCCTGGAGCGAGCCTCCAACAGCCTCGACTAAATAATAATGAACTTCTTTGTCCACTAATCCAAGCTTCTCATGCTCGTACTGATATTTGATTTGATCGATCGGAGCAATAATGACGCCTTCCATTCCCGTCTCCTCAACAATCTCGCGAAGCGCCGTCTGCTCAACCGTCTCGCCCGTCTCCATCTTGCCTTTGGGCAGAGATACTTTGCCGTATCGGTCCTGAATAAGCTGAATTTGAAGCTTTCCTTCCGCAGTTCGACGATAGACGACGCCTCCAGCAGATATTTCCTTCATCTCCGCTTCCCCCTTGCTACGTTTAATGATTAGTATATCCAGCATGAAACACTTGCCTGCTGCCAGCAATTGCTCATCATCAGGATCGATTGCAGACAAGCCATAGTTGGTTATAATTGCAGCAAAGGATTCCTTCCTCTTTTCCAGTAGCAATGAAAAGAAAAGGAATCCCATATAAAGCCGTTATCCGAAACTAAGCACGAATGGCTTCAGGACGCTCCAGCACGAAGCTATGAACGTCAGACTCGCGCATAATCGCCTGTTCGTCGTCAAGCACTCTTACGAGTGTCGCGCGGCATTCGTTAACGCCCGCTTCCGTGATCTTAACGCGGCAAAGCTTGCCGACCAGCGATTCCGAGCCTTCGAACACCACTTGAATGTAATTGTCCGTGTAGCCCATGATGAGCCCGGTACCAGGCGCGCCTTTGTAATCCCGTTCAGGAATCACGTCCAGCACTTCGCCCACGAACGTTTTCGCATATTGAAGCTGCATACGCTCGGACAGATCAATCAGCTTATGCACGCGCTCGTTCTTAACTTCTTCATCCACTTGATCTTCCATACGCGCGGCAGGCGTTCCCGTCCGCTTGGAATAAGGGAATACGTGCATTTCGGCAAAGCCAAGCTCCTCCATGAAACGGTAGCCGCTCTCGAACATTTCCTCGGTCTCTCCAGGGAATCCGACAATAACGTCCGTGGTAATCGCAACACCCGGCATCGCTTCATGCAGACGTTTAATTTTGGCTGCGAATTGCTCCGTCGTATATTTGCGGCGCATCCGCTTTAGCACCGAATCCTCGCCCGCTTGCAACGGAATATGAAGATGGCGGCACATTTTGCTCGAACGATTGAGGACGTCGATCATGGCGTCGTCGATCTGGCTAGCTTCAATCGAGCTGATCCGAATACGCTCCAGCCCTTCTACCTTGTCCAAATCCCACAGCAAGCTTGTAAGATTATAGTTCTCCATATCGTCGCCGTAGCCGCCGGTATGAATGCCCGTTAGGACGATTTCCTTGTAGCCGGAAGCTACCAGCTGCTTCGCTTGCTCGATGACGCTATGCGAATCGCGGCTGCGCGACAAGCCGCGCGACCATGGAATGATGCAGAACGTACAGAAGTTATTGCAGCCTTCTTGAATCTTCAGGAACGCGCGTGTACGGTCCGAGAAGTCCGGCACGTCTAGCTCTTCGAAGTCACGCGTCTTCATAATGTTGCGAACGGCGTTGACCGGCTTGCGATCGTCTTGAATCTGATCGACGAACGACATGATTTTGTCACGGTCCTGCGTGCCGATTACAAGATCGACGCCTTCAATCGCCATAATCTCGGCAGGCGAAGTCTGCGCGTAGCAGCCCGTTACCGCGATAACGGCATCCGGGTTGCGGCGTACCGCACGGCGAATGATTTGGCGGCTTTTTTTATCCCCCGTGTTCGTAACCGTACATGTGTTAATAAGATAGACGTCGGCCGTCGATTCGAAATCGACCTGCTCGTAGCCTTCGTTTTTGAATAACTGCCAAATCGCTTCCGTATCGTAGAAGTTAACTTTGCAGCCTAAGGTGTAAAATGCGACCGTTGGCATAGTGGTCACGCTCCTCCCATTTCTCCGGATTCATATAGTAAGCAGGTTAATCCGACGATACCTGCTGTTTCCGTTCTAAGTATTCGTTTGCCGAGCCCGACAAGCACGGCTCCTGTCGTTTCCGCCTCAGCAGCCTCGCGCTCGGTGAAGCCGCCCTCGGGACCGACAATAAGCATGATGTTGGCAGGCGCAGTTTGATTCCCGGATCGTTCGCTGCGCAATATCCACTCTTGTACCGCCGTTCGGATGCCTTTGCCATGCGCCGCATCCCCTTCGCGCTCATAGCAGAACAGAACAAGATCATAGTTCTTGATCCCTTGCATCAACTCGCGCCAGCTCTGAACTTGCTCAATGACCGGCACACGGTTGCGATGAGACTGCTCCGCCGCTTCCTTGGCGATCTTGCTCCAGCGTTCGAGCCGCTTCGCTTCTTTTTTGCCATCATACTGCACGATCATCCGCTCGGACTGGAATGGCGCGAACGCGTAAGCGCCAATCTCCGTTCCCTTTTGGATAACAAGCTCCATCTTATCGCCCTTCGGCAAGCTTTGGGCAATCGTGACCGACCAGAGAGGCTCGCTGTCCATGGACAGCTGCTCTACAATGTCGGCTTCGACGAGCGTAGCGGACGCATCCGTCACTTCCGCTATCGCCGTACGAGCCGCGCCATCGCTTACGATGAACTTATCGCCCGGCTTCATCCGCATAACGCGCGCCGCATGATGGGCATCCTCGCCCGTCAAACGCACCTGCGTCTCGGTAAATAGATCTGCTGCTACAAAGTATCGCTGCATCGTAGGTCTCTAACCATCCTTCATCATAGCATGTTTCACTTCGTAAAATCCATGATAAACCATTGCCAATCCATCAGAAAAAGATTCGATATGCCCATTCAAAAGTGTTATTTGCGAGGTCTACTCCCCAGCCCAATATCGGATCTAGCGTTACTCTTCGCAAAGGAGGGATAAACACAATTATTAAAAAAATGAACATTCCCCATTGTACGTTTTGATCCATCTTATATCTTATTTTAAAAGGCATTAGGTTGGAAATGATACGATAACCGTCAAGTGGCGGCAAAGGAATTAAATTAAAAACAAATAAAAGGAAATTCAAAGATATTAAATACTCAAAAAATGTTTCTACTGCAGCTATTACCCCAGGAGATGCTCCGTTCAATACATTTGATGCAACCAGCGCAACGTAAATAAAGACGGCGATTACCCCAATGAGCAAGTTACTTAATGGACCTACTGCGGTTACAATTATACTCATTAACTTTGGTTTTTTGAATTTATTCGGATTAACGGGAACCGGCTTAGCCCAACCAAATCCCGCAATTAAGATAAGGATTGTTCCAAGAATATCGAGATGAACGCGCGGATTAAGCGTCACGCGTCCTGCATTATAAGCAGTATCATCTCCAAACTTATAGGCGCTGTAGGCATGAGCAAATTCATGAACAGTAAAAGCTATGATGAGCGCCAATACAAGGAAAGGCAGTTCGTCAATCGGATACCTCAAAAAGTTTTCCAGATTTATTCACTCCCTAGGGGTTTTCTAGCAACGAATGCAATCCAATCCTCATCGCGTCTTTTCTCTACGATCTCGAAGCCGGAACGGATCAAGCCGTCCTCAACGTCGGTCTCCTTGTTTTTCCAGATGCCCGATGCAATATATGTACCGCCTGGCTTAAGCGCTTCGAACACATCGTCGATGAACAGCAGTATAATCTCCGCGAGAATGTTCGCCACAACCAAATCTACTGGAACGGTAACGCGCAGTCCGTGCTCGATTCCCGCCGAATCCGCCTGATCTTCGCGCAGAACGCCCAGCAGGTCGCTCAGACGAACCTCCACCTGCTCGGACAGATCGTTCAACCGCACATTTTCCGTGGCGCTTGATACGGCAATCGGATCAAGATCCAGCGCCAGTACGCTCTTCACGCCAAGTCGGCATGCGCCAATTGCAAGAATGCCTGAACCTGTGCCGACATCGATCATCTCTTCCCCGCCGCGCACGACAGACTCGAGTGTCTGCAAGCATAAAGCAGTAGTCGGGTGAGTTCCCGTTCCAAAGGCCATTCCAGGGTCAAGCTCAATGATCCGCTCGTCTGGACCAGCCTCATATTCTTCCCAAGTCGGCTTGATCGTGAGCTTATCCGATATGCGGAGCGGCTTAAAGTATTGCTTCCATGCCGTTGCCCAGTCATCATCGTCCACTTCCGCAGACGTATACTCCACATTACCCGGATCTATATCAAATTCTCTAAGCTGCTCAACGCGCGGCTTAATCGCTGCAATCAGTTCTTCAACATTCGTTTCTTCGGCAAAATACCCTTTGATCACGGCCTTGCCTTCCGGTATATCGTTAAGCGGCAGCTCATACCATTGTCCGAGCGAAGTGTCGCGCGGCTTGTTCAGCGTGCCTGATTCTTCAATGGATACGCCGCCAGCGCCCATTTCATGCAAAAAATTCGAGATCATTTCCGTCGCTTCTTCTGTTGTCGCGATCGTTAGTTCATGCCATTTCATAGATAACGTCCTCCAATACAATAAAAACCTAACATCTATTGTACACCACGAGCGGCTTTTGCACAAAAGTGTTATAGCGAACTTTAGCGATAATTATGCTACAATGCTTACTAAATGCTGGAAGCAATCTTGCTGATTGCTTTTTTGACGTATAGGAAAGTATATAATTTTGCTCATACTTTCTCTATACGTTTCGACGAAACGATAACGGCTCTAGAAAGGACACCGTCAGGCGTTTCTTCTTAATACAACGTTCAGGAGGGCTGAGCACCATGTCACCTAGAAATATCGAGAAAGATCAAAGGCTTCGCGACGAGAGGCAAAGCCAGATTCTTGAGGCAGCGATGCACGTTATTGCGCGGCGCGGCTTACCTGCAACGAAGATCGCGGACATTGCCTCACAGGCTGGAATCAGCGTTGGAAATGTATATAAATATTTCCTCTCAAAGGATCAAATCTTTAAAGCCTTGGTTGAAAACGGACAGCGCGAATATCGGGTGTTCGTCGAGGAGGCGCTGCAATTAAACGCATCACCCTACGATAAGCTGTATTGGTATACCGAGAACTGGCTCGTCTACCGCAACGGCTGGGCGATTACCGCTATCCTTCAATACGCACGCACATCGGAAGCCGTACCTCATGAAGTAACGCTGGCGGTCAGCGAACGTTTCATTGACAACTTGCGGCCAATGGCCGCGATTATTGCCGAAGGCCAAACGGCTGGCATTTTCAAGAACGGAGACAGCTTCGAGCTTGCGCTTATTTATGTATCGATGATGGAGGGCCTAATTCTGCACAGTATACCGGGTATTCAAGAAATCGCCACGCTTACCCCGGATAAAATGATTGCCTTGCTGCTCAAATAACATCTTTTTCCAAGGTGAAATTAGCAGCAAATTTTATACTTTCTTTTATTTGAAAAAAAGATTTACTCATTTTGGAAATTGCTGCTATCATGTGTACATAGTGAATAATTATTCATCGCAAGTCTACCAGACCGCTGGAGACGCATAAGGACAACTTCGCAAAGAAGAGTCTTTATGCTTTTTTTATTTTCATTATACCAACTTATCCGATGAGATTAATTAGTCAACTAAAAGGAAGAGGATGAGCGCTATGAAGCTATTTTGGTTTATACCGACATACGGTGACGGCCGATATATTGGTTCAGATTTCGGAGCAAGGTCAACAACACCTGCCTACTATCGCCAGATTGCCGCTGCAGCCGACGATCTTGGTTATGATGGGGTGCTGCTCCCTACCGGGCGTTCTTGCGAAGATCCATGGGTGACCGCCGCTTCGTTAATTCCCGTAACGAAAAATCTCAAATTTCTCGTCGCTGTCCGTCCGGGACTTATGTCTCCTACGCTAGCTGCTCGCATGGCCTCAAGCTTCGATCGCAATTCCGAGGGACGTCTGCTCGTCAATGTCGTCGCCGGCGGTGATCCCGATGAGCTTGAAGCTGACGGCTTGTTTCTGGATCATGACGAACGTTATGAGCTTACCGACGAGTTCATGGATGTGTGGCGCAGAGTGCTTAGCAACGAGTCTGTCACCTTCGACGGAAACCATCTTAGAGTGAAGAATGCTATCAATATGCTCCCTTCACTCCAGCGTCCATACCCGCCTGTATACTTCGGCGGCTCATCGCCCGCCGCAATGGATGTCGCTTCCCGACATGCGGATTACTACTTAACTTGGGGAGAGCCTCCAGCTCAGGTGAAGGAAAAAATCGATCGAATGAGAGACATTGCCGCTCGGGCGGGGAAGGAAATCAAGTTCGGCATTCGGCTGCATGTCATCGTCAGGGAGACCGAAGCGGAGGCTTGGGCGGAAGCAAACCGTCTCATCAGCCGCCTGGATGAAGGTACGATTGCCAAAGCCCAGCAAATCTATGCGCGCATGGACTCCCATGGCCAGCGCAGAATGACCGAGCTTCATAGCGGGAGCCAAAGCAATCTCGAAATATCGCCTAACCTATGGGCAGGTATCGGACTAGTCAGAGGCGGAGCCGGTACTGCTCTAGTCGGTGATCCCGACTTGGTTGCTGCTCGAATGAAGGAATACGCTGCACTCGGTATCGAGACTTTCATCATGTCCGGCTATCCGCACTTAGAGGAAGCCTACCGGGTTGCCGAGCTTCTCTTTCCGAAACTGCGTTCACAGCAAGCTGATAACCAAACGGCGGCAGCACGCGGCGGTGAGATGATCGCTTACCACTACGATCCAAAGCACAGCCGCTAAACGTTAGGAGACTGCCATGTCAAACGCTAATTATCGTAACTTACTGTATTCCGCACTGTCTGTAGCTTTCGTAATTATCGTGTGGACAACTGTAACAGCACTCAACTGGGTCAACCCTTTATTCATCCCATCACCGCAAAAAGTATGGCTGGCATTCGCACAAATCTGGCAATCCGGATATAAAGGCCATTCCCTCGGACTGCACGTCGCCGACAGCCTTTTCCGCCTGGGGAGTGCTTTCGCGCTCGCGGTTATAACCGCGATTCCGCTAGGTCTCATTAGCGGAGCTTCGGCGACTGTCAGAGCTTTGCTCGATCCTTTCATTGAGTTCTACAGACCGCTGCCTCCGCTCGCCTACTACACCATGCTTGTTCTGTGGCTCGGAATCGGCGATTCATCCAAAATCGCCCTGCTGTACCTAGCGGCCTTCTCCCCGCTCTACATTGCCGTCGTTGCCGGTGTCAGAAAGGTGTCGATTGACCGCATTCGCGTCGCCAAGACGCTCGGCGCGACCCGAAGCAAGCTGTATCTGCATGTGCTGTTGCCTTCCTCGCTGCCCGAGATTTTCACCGGTCTAAGAACAGCGATCGGCGTTAGCTACACGACACTTGTTGCAGCTGAGATGGTAGCCGCGATGTCCGGCATCGGCTGGATGGTGCTGGACGCGAGCAAATTTCTTAGGAGCGATATTATTTTTGCAGGCATTATTCTAATGGGATTAATCGCCATAGTTATCGATTCGGCGATCCGCCTGCTCGAGAGGAAGCTTGTTCCTTGGAGCGGCAAAGAGTAAATAAAACATATTGTTAAGGAGTGGAGTCTAATGAAAACTCTAAAAACCAAAACCGTATCTATTGCAATTATTATGTTGATTGCGCTTGTCGGCATCTTATCGGGATGCAGCTCGAACAACGGCAGTAATACTGAGAGTCAGACTAATAAGCCGGAGACAAAGGCTGAAGAAACCGTTAAACCAAGTGAAAGCACCGAAGAGCCTGCGCAAGCTGAGCAGCTGCCTAAGGAGGTCCGCATTGGTTTCCAAGTCATTCCGAATGCGGAACTGCTTACGAAAGCGCTGGGCTTAGCCGAGAAAAAGTTTCCCGGTGTCAAAGTAACCTGGGTTCAATTCGATTCCGGTCGGGACGTGAATACGGCATTCGCAGCTGGCGGCATTGATCTCGGTCTTGCCGGTTCTGTTCCTGTAGCTATTGGTCTTGCGAGCGATCTGCCGTATCAAGTATACTTCCTGCACGATATTATCGGTGATAACGAAGCGCTTGCAGTGCGCAATAGCTCCAATATTAACAGCGTCAAAGATTTAAGCGGCAAGAAGATTGCCGTCCCATTCGGTTCGACCACTCACTTCAGCTTACTGTCCGCATTAAAGAAGGAAGGCGTCGATCCATCGACGGTTTCGATTCTCGACCTTCAGCCGCCGGATATCGTTGCAGCTTGGCAGCGTAAAGATATCGATGGAGCGTTTGTCTGGCAGCCTTCACTCGCCAAACTCATTGCTGAGGACGGCAAAATACTTATCTCTGCCAAGCAGTTATCGGAGCAAGGCATCATTACGGCCGACGTAGGCATTGTGAGCCGCAGCTTCGCGGAGCAATATCCGCAGTTCGTGAAAGATTACGTCTCGCTGCTCGATGAGTCTGTCGAATTATACCGTTCCAAGCCTGAAGAAGCGGCCAAAGCGGTAGCGCCACTGCTCAGCCAATCCGAAGCAGACACGTTGCCGCAGCTGCATGAGCTCGTATGGCTGACATCGGCAGAACAGCAGGATGCCAAGTATTTAGGTACAGACAACAGCATTAGCGGATTCGCACAAGTGCTGCAACAGACTGGACAATTTCTCGTCGAGCAACAGACTATTCCGACAGCCCCGGAAGCAGATGTGTATCAAAAAGGAATTTGGAACGAAGGAATCAAGCGATAAGGAGAGGAAAAGCGATGACTGAAGCTGCTCAACCATTCATACAGCCAGCAGGAGACATTGCGGCTGCCGAAGCTGTTAAGCTGGAGGATATCAGCCTAATCTATCCGGGCAAAACAGCTCAATCAGAGGTTCTGCGCCGTATCGATCTTACGATTGAAGAAGGAGAATTCGTATGCGTGCTCGGTCCTTCAGGCTGCGGCAAGACCTCTCTGCTTAAGGTTATCGCCGGTTATGAGCAGCCTTCCGCTGGTACGGTAAGCGTGTTTGAGCGGCCTCATGTCAAACCGCATCCTGAGGTCGGCGTCGTGTTCCAACACGCTAACCTGTTTCCCTGGTTGTCGGTTCAGCGAAATACGGAATTCGGACTAAAGATGTCCGGTCTGCCAAAAGCAAAACGCAAGCAAGTAGCAGACAATGTCCTCGAACAGGTTGGGCTTTCGAATAATGCCTCGTTGCTTCCCTATCAATTGTCAGGCGGCATGAAGCAGCGAGTCGCCATTGCAAGAGCACTAGCCCCTCAGCCTCGCATTCTGCTGCTGGATGAACCTTTCGCTTCGCTCGATGCGCTCACGAGAGAAGCGCTCCAGCAATTGCTGCGCAAGCTATGGCTGCAAACGGGCAAAACCATTTTGTTCATAACCCATGACGTGGATGAAGCACTGCTGCTTGGCACTCGCATCATTACGATGCAGGGCTCACCGGGCCGCATCCATTCGGATATCGCCAATCCCCTTAACAGCCGCATAGAACCGTTCGCAAGCGGACGCAAGCATCCTCGCTTCGCTGAACTTCGCGAAAGTCTTGTCAGGTCGCTGCGAACGTCGCAGCACGATGCTGCTTCTACCCAATAATAAGCATCATCCTAACTAACAGAAAAGGAGCTATCTCAAGGAATAACCTTAAGAGATAGCTCCTTTTTCTTGTCTATCTGTTACAAGATCGACGTGTCTGCTTGACCGCCGATCTGTTCGATAAGACGCAGCGCTTTGTCTGCAATGGCCGCATCAACGGTAGCGGTCAGCAAGCCCTGCTCATACAGCCCGCCGACATCGACTACCCGAAGCGCTTGCAGCTTGTGCAGCGCCTCCTGCGCGGCGCTCTCGCCGCTGAAGGTCGCTTTGATCTCGACCTGGTTCATCTTACTGCTCCTGAGCGCGTTGATCCGCTTCAGCTGCGCGCTGGGCAGCTTGGCGATCCGCCTCGTCCGCCAATTCTTCGGAAAACTCTACGTCCTCGTTTTTCCCGATCGGCAATTGAGCAAAATTCTCTTTCTCGAGCTCATTCTTTTGATTCTCTGTCATCTGTATCGTCTCCTTTAGTTTACTTCTTCGCGTATGCGTATAACTGCATTACCTGAATAGAGTGCTCCTATAATCTTTTTTCTATGCGTCAAAAGCAGTAATATAGGCAGATCCATCACATTAGCTGTAAATTAGCGGTCATCCAGTTCTATCCCCGTTGCGGACACTATAGACCTTAACCAAGACATAAATGGTGTTTGATCAGCGTTAAGGACTACAGAAACCTTATGGCTTGAATTATTTCCAATAAGCTCATTCCATGGCCCCTCATTCTCCCGATAGCGTCCTCTGTGTCCGTAACACCAAGAAATATACTGATTAAGCCTTCTAAGAGCCAACTGAGTCCGTACTAATGATTCACATCCTACAAAAAAAAGACGTTCCGGGTTATTCACCGCGGAACGCCTTCTTCATGCGCTCGAATATCGATTCATGATGTTCTTGATCGCCGGCAGACTCGGAGCCCGGGCCGCCCAATTGGCGAAGCAAATCTTTTTGCTCTTCGGTCAGACTCGTTGGAGTAACGACCGTTACCTTCACATGCTGATCGCCTTGGCCGTAGCCGCGAAGCTTTGGTACGCCTTTTCCTTTTAAGCGGAAGTACGTCCCTGTCTGCGTTCCCGCAGGCACCTTCAGCTTAATCTTCTCTGTAAGCGTCGGGATCTCGATCTCGTCGCCAAGCGCTGCTTGAGCGAACGTAAGCGGAACTTCGCAATAGATGTCGTCGCCGTCGCGTTCGAAGAATTCATGCGCTTTGACACGGATAACGATGTACAAATCGCCTGCTGGACCTCCGCGCAAGCCGCCTTCGCCTTCGCCAGAAAGTCTAATTTGTGCGCCTTCGTCCACGCCCGCTGGGATACGAACGTTGATTTTGCGTTGACGCTTCACTTTGCCAGCGCCGTGACAAGTGCCGCATTTGTCTTTGATAACGCGTCCCGTGCCGCTGCAATTCGTACAAGCACGACGGTTGACCATACGGCCGAACGGCGTATTCTGAACAACCTCTTGCTGGCCGCTGCCTTTACAGATCGTACATGTTTCCGGCTTCGTGCCAACCTTCGCGCCAGAACCATGACAAGTGTCGCATGTCTCGGTGCGAGGAATCGTAATTTCCGTTTCTTTGCCGAATACCGCTTCCTTGAACTCGACGGTCATTGTATACTGCAAGTCATTGCCGCGCTGCGGTGCGTTCGGATCGCGTCTGCCGCCTCCGCCGCCGCCGAAGAACATATCGAAAATGTCTCCGAAGCCGCCGAAGTCGCCATTTCCGCCGCCGCCCATGCCTTGATTCGGATCAACATGACCATAACGGTCGTAAGTAGAACGTTTTCCATCGTCGCTTAGGACGTCATAAGCTTCCTTAACTTCCTTGAATTTCGACTCCGCGTCCGCTTCCTTATTGACGTCGGGATGAAACTTGCGAGCAAGCTGACGGTATGATTTCTTAATATCGTCTGCGGAGGCATCTTTGCCAACGCCTAACACTTCATAATAATCGCGTTTATCTGCCATCTGTTCTCACCTCCGCTATATGCTATGATTTCAACTGCCAATTGGCCCGTCGTCAATATGCTTATTCGCAAGAAAGGAGGTCAAAGACAGGCTACGCCCGCCCTTGACCTCACGCTCCTGCTAAACGCCTATTACTTCTGGTCGTCTACAACTTCGTAATCGGCATCGACAACGTTATCTTTGCCTTTCGAAGCTCCAGCGCCTGCTTCTGGCTCTCCGCCTTCAGCGCCTTGTGCAGCTTGTGCTTGCTCATAGAGCTTCACGGAAAGCTGTTGAACGATTTCAGTCAACTCGGCAGCCGCAGCATTGATTTGTTCGATATCGTCAGTAGCAAGCGCAGCAGTCAATTTTTCTTTCGCTGCATTTGCTTTCTCGATTTCGGAAGCATCTACTTTGTCGCCAAGGTCTTTGATCGTTTTGTCGACGGAGTAGATGAGCTGATCAGCGCTGTTCTTCGCTTCAACAAGCTCGCGACGCTTGCGGTCTTCCTCTGCGTTAAGCTCAGCGTCCTTCATCATTTGCTCGATCTCAGCGTCGCTCAAACCGCTCGACGAAGTGATCGTAATTTTTTGGCTCTTGCCTGTTCCTTTGTCCAGAGCGGATACGTTAACGATACCGTTCGCGTCAATATCGAAAGTAACTTCGATTTGCGGTACGCCGCGCGGAGCAAGAGGAATATCGTTCAGCGTGAAGCGACCAAGCGTTTTATTGCCGTTCGCCATGGAACGCTCGCCTTGCAATACGTGTATTTCTACGCCTGGCTGATTGTCAGCATAGGTCGAGTAAACTTGCGATTTGCTTGTTGGGATCGTCGTGTTGCGTTCGATCATTTTCGTGAACACGCCGCCAGCGGTTTCGATACCGAGCGATAGCGGAGTAACGTCGAGCAATACAACGTCTTTCACATCGCCAGTCAATACGCCTGCTTGAACGGCAGCACCGAGGGCTACAACCTCATCCGGGTTAACGCCTTTGTGCGGGTCTTTGCCGATTAGCTTCTTAACCGCATCTTGAACGGCTGGAATACGCGTCGATCCGCCTACAAGGACAACTTTGTCGATGTCGCTCGGGGACATGCCAGCATCGCTAAGCGCTTGACGAGTCGGTCCAAGCGTACGCTCTACGAGCGCTGCGGACAGCTCTTCGAATTTCGCACGTGTCAGGCTCATCTCCAAATGCTGAGGAACGCCGTCAACCATTGTAATGAACGGAAGCGAGATCGAAGAAGTCAGGACGCCGGACAATTCTTTTTTCGCTTTTTCAGCCGCGTCTTTTAGACGTTGAACGGCAGCTTTGTCCTTAGAAAGGTCGATGCCTTGCTCTTTCTTGAATTCAGCAACAAGGTGATCGATGACCACTTGGTCGAAGTCGTCGCCGCCGAGCTTGTTGTCGCCGCTAGTCGCTTTAACTTCGAAGAAGCCGTCGCCCAGCTCAAGAATCGATACGTCGAATGTACCGCCGCCAAGGTCGTATACAAGAATCGTTTGGTCTTCTGTTTTCTCAAGGCCGTATGCAAGCGCAGCCGCTGTCGGCTCGTTGACGATACGAAGCACTTCAAGACCTGCGATTTTGCCTGCATCCTTCGTCGCTTGACGCTGACTGTCATTGAAATAAGCTGGAACCGTAATAACGGCTTGCGTTACCGTTTGACCGAGGTAAGCTTCTGCATCGGACTTCAGCTTTTGCAAAATAATAGCGGAAATTTCTTGCGGCGTGAAATCTTTGCCGTCTACTTGCTCTTTATGGTTCGTGCCGATATGGCGTTTGATCGAGCTGATCGTACGATCAGGATTTGTGATCGCTTGGCGTTTTGCCGTTTCACCGACAATACGTTCGCCGTCTTTCTTGAAGCCTACTACGGAAGGCGTAGTGCGGTTGCCTTCTGGATTCGGAATAACGACGGCTTCGCCGCCTTCCATAACTGCTACGCAAGAGTTCGTCGTACCAAGGTCGATACCGATTACTTTACTCATCGTTTTATTTCCTCCTAAAAAGTTTTGTGGAACGAAATCCATTTATTGATTAGTCGTGATTAGCCGCTTACTTTAACCATCGCTGGACGCAATACTTTATCTTTCAGCATGTAGCCCTTTTGCACTTCCTCGACAATAATGCCTTCTTCATGCTCATCGGACTCTACCTGCATAATAGCCTGATGGAATTCCGGATTAAAAGGTTCGCCGACGACATTCATCGCCTTCAGCCCTTCGCCGATAAGTGTCTGCTCTAATTGTCGGAAGATCATCTCCACGCCTTTGGCGAGCGATTCAAAATCGCCGTTTGCGGAAGCTGCAGCCATAGCGCGATCGAAGTTGTCAACCACTGGAAGCAATTGCGTAATCAGCTTCATGGAAGCGTATTGCGCGAGCTCTTCCTTCTCCTTCGTCGTACGGCGGCGGAAATTATCAAAGTCCGCTTGCGCGCGTAAGTATCGTTGTTGTGCTTCTTCAGCTTGCTTCTCGAGCTCAGCATAACGGGAATCTGTTGCTACGTCCTCTGCGAAGGTCTCCTCGGCAGCTTGCTGCTGCTCTTCGGATATTTGCTCTTCTACTGCTTCTGCTGCTTCGTTATGTTGTTCGTTAGTCACCTTGTCACCTCCTTAAAAGTCGTTACTTATACCAGCGGCTCATTAAGAGCGCCATATCCTTGGATATTAGATCAAGCAAACTGATTACTTTGCCGTATTCCATCCGGGTAGGACCTAAAATGCCGATCGTTCCAAGCGACTGGCCGTCGACGGCATAGGTTGCCGTAATCAAGCTGCAGTCACTTATCGCCTTGTGGTCATTTTCTGTTCCAATACGTACTTGTATACCTGATGGCAAAGCGGAAAACATTTTCATTATTGCCGGTGTCTCATCAAGCAAATCCAAAATCGTTTTCACTTTGTCGACATCTTTGAACTCCGGCTGTGTCAGCATGTTCGTCGTGCCGCTTAAGAAAATGCGATGCTCATCGTCGCTTTGCAGCGCATGGTCAAGCACTTGAAGCACCTGCTCGAAATGATCGACATGACGCTCCAGCTCTTGGCCAACCTCGGAATAGAGCTTCGACTTTAAGCGGATCAACGGGACGCCTGTCAGCTTCTCGTTCAAAATGTTAACGACCTTCTGCATATCGTCCATCTTAAAACCTTGCGGCAGCGAAATCGTCCGATTCTCGACATGGCCTGTATTCGTAACAATAATGGCTACAGCCGACGTATCGTCAAGCGGTACTAAGCCGAAATGCTTCAAGGAATTAGAGAACAGCTCAGGTCCGAGCAAGATCGACGTATAGTTCGTCAGATTGGACAGAATGCCGGCAGCATGTTGGATCACTTCCTCCATCTGGCTCATCTTATCCGTAACGAACGAGCGAACCATACCTAGGTCATGCTCATTAACCTCGCCTAGCTTCACCAAATGGTCGACATAATAACGGTATCCTTTTGTAGAAGGCACGCGTCCGGCAGACGTATGCGGTTGTTCAAGAAAGCCAAGCTCCTCCAAATCGGCCATTTCGTTGCGAATGGTGGCCGGACTGAAAGCTACGTCGCCTCGCTTCGAGATGCTGCGTGAACCAACCGGTTCAGCCGAGCGAATATAATCATCCACTATTGCATGCAATATCATCCGTTGTCGATCCGTCAGCATTCGAATTCCCCCTACGTAATTGTTGATCACCGCCATCGTTAGCACTCAATCGATTCGAGTGCTAATCATTAATACAAAAATACCAAACCAGCTTAACGATTGTCAAGTCGGTTCGGTATTTTTTGTTCGTTATGACGTCGGAAGATGCTTTAGACCGTTCTGAGCACGGCGATTTCATCGCATGCATGCTGCTTCGGGCAGTTGACGCAGTCCTTCCACACCTTCTCCGGAAAAATCTCTTTCTCCACGATCGTGAAGCCGTTGCGCTTGAAGAAGTTGTCCGCGTACGTGAGAGCCATCACTTTAGTAACGTTCAGCGCCTTGGCCTGCTCGATCAAGCTCTCGACAAGCTTGTTGCCGATGCCAAGCCCTCTGTAACCATCCGTCATGCCGAGCGAGCGAATTTCCACCAAGTCGTCGCCAAGCCTGCTTAAGGAGCCGCAGCCAACGACAACACCGTCAATCTCGGCAACGACGAAAGTATCTATTATATGTTGCAGAGCTTCTCGTGTACGAGGCAGCATAATGCCTTTCTCGGCATAACCCTTAATTAATTGAAACAACGTCTCGATATCATCGGACGTCGCTTTTCTGCATAGAACCTCTAATGCCTGCATCGCTGCCTTCGCCTCCGCTCACCACTGATGATAAAACAATATGAATAAATATACAACACAATGTATTTTAACACAATAGTAAAAATAGTGCCGATCATTAGCCCTCGAGGAAAGCTCCGAACACTTCATTTCCGAGCAATACACCTTGTGAAGTAAGCTTATACACGGTATCATCCGATAATTCCAGCTTCTCGAGCAAGCCGTCTCTCAGAAGCTTGTCTATCGTTGGACCAAACTTCTGTTCCAAAGATAGGCCGCTGCCAAACTGCTTTGTGAAATTCGAAGAGCGAACGCCTGAGAGCAGCCGCAAGCCTACCATCATGAAATCCTCCATTGCTTCTTGCTCGCTCACCTCGAAAGAGTCCAGCCGCGGCAGCTTCTCGGAGGCAGCATCAATGTAAGGCGTAATCCCTTTCAAATTCACATGACGCTGACGATTGGCGTAGCCATGCGCGCCTGCGCCGAGGCCGTAGTACGGCTCATTGCGCCAATACGTAGAGTTGTGACGGCTTTCGTATCCCGGTTTTGCAAAGTTGCTGATCTCATAATGCTCGTAGCCGCCGGCCTTCAGCAAATCCATTAACCGAATGAACATATTAAATTCTTCATCCTCAGTTGGCAAAGGCAGCTCATTGCGTTCATAAAGCTTGTGGAACAGCGTATTCTCCTCAACCTTCAAGCTGTATATCGAATAGTGCTTCAAATCGAGCGCAAGCGCGCTTTCGACGCTGCTGGTCAAATGCTCGATCGTCTGACCCGGCAAGCCGAACATAAGGTCGATCGACATATTGGTGAAGCCGACCTTGCGTGCATTCTCCAAGCTCCGGTATACATCATCTACACTATGAATACGGCCGATTCGCTCCAGCAAGCCGTTATCGAACGACTGGACACCAAAGCTGATTCGATTGACTCCGCCATCTCGCATCGCCTGAAGCTTCTCGATATCCGTAGTTCCGGGATTTGCTTCCATCGTGAATTCAACGTTCGGAGCGAGCGGAAAATGAGACTTAACCGCATCAAGAAACACTTTCATCTGCGGCGGTGTCAGTACGGTCGGCGTACCCCCGCCTACGAAGACGGTATCGATCTCCACGGGCGGCAGCAGCTCGGTCGTCCGCTTCATCTCCTGCTCTAGCGCAATCAAATATTGATCGACGGGCTGACCCTTCAATACATAGGAAGTAAAGTCGCAATAATGACATTTGTTCGTACAAAAGGGAATGTGAATATATAACGCTCTTGGCGATTGTATGACACTTGTAACACTCATCGTTAGTCCTCCTTCCGTCGTGCGCCAAGCGTAAACGGCTGTCGCCGTCCTTGGCGGCACAAGCTTTCGTTTCGCGGTGAAATATAGGCATGAAGATAAGAGTGAAACTTATACTTTCCTATATTTTAAAAAAATAATATCTCAATAAAAAGAAGGAGAGCCGCGCTCTCCCTCGCTTCGCTACTTTAGACGCTTAAGCTTAATTCTCGTCGATCTTAAGAACAGCCATGAACGCTTCCTGCGGCACCTCTACGCTACCAACCTGCTTCATCCGCTTCTTGCCTTCCTTCTGCTTCTCAAGCAGCTTACGCTTACGGCTGATGTCGCCGCCGTAACACTTGGCAAGAACGTTCTTGCGCATAGCCTTAACCGTCTCGCGGGCAATGACCTTCGTTCCGATCGATGCCTGGATCGGCACTTCGAACATTTGACGCGGGATAAGCTCTTTCATTTTCTCGCAAATGAGACGTCCACGGTTGTATGCGCGATCGCGGTGAACGATGACCGACAAGGCGTCAACCTGCTCGCCGTTCAGCATGATGTCCATCTTCACGAGATTCGAGCGGCGATAGCCGGATACTTCATAATCGAACGAAGCGTAACCCTTCGTATTCGACTTCAATTGATCGAAGAAATCATATACAATCTCGGACAACGGGATTTGGTACGTAATCGTAACGCGGTTCGTATCCAAGTATTCCATGTTAACGAACTCGCCGCGTTTATTTTGACAAAGCTCCATGATCGCTCCGACATAGTCGTTAGGCACGATAATGCCCGCTTTAACGAAGGGCTCTTCAACATAATCAAGCTTGCCCGCTTCAGGATAGTTCGACGGGTTGTCGATATCCATTGTATCTCCGTTCGTCAACGTTACCTTATAAATAACGCTTGGCGCCGTCGTAATAAGCGGAATATTGAACTCGCGCTCAATACGCTCCTGAATGATCTCCATATGCAGCAGGCCTAAGAATCCGCAACGGAAGCCGAAGCCAAGCGCTGTCGAAGACTCCGGCTCGTATCTGAGCGATGCATCGTTCAGCTCAAGCTTCTCAAGCGCTTCGCGCAAATCATTGTAATCTTGCGTCTCGATCGGATACAAGCCGCAGAATACCATTGGATTAATACGACGGTAACCTGGCAGCGGCTCTGGAGCCGGACGCTTCGCTTCCGTCACCGTATCGCCGACACGCGTATCCTTCACGTTTTTGATGCCTGCTACAACGAAGCCTACGTCGCCTACGGCCAGCTCGTCGACAATCGTCATCCGCGGCTTGAAGGCACCGACCTCAATGACTTCGAATTCCGCTCCCGTCGCCATGAAGCGAATTTTTTTGCCGGCTTTGATGCTGCCGTCCATGACGCGCACATATACGATTACGCCTTTGTAGGGATCGTAGTGCGAGTCGAAAATAAGTGCCTTAAGCGGCTGATCCGGATCTCCGGTCGGTGCCGGAACTTTGGCTACGACCTGCTCCAATATTTCCTTTATGCCGATACCCGCTTTCGCTGATGCAAGAACGGCTTCGCTTGCATCAAGTCCGATAACATCCTCAATTTCCTGCTTCACTCGTTCAGGCTCGGCGCTAGGCAAATCGATCTTATTAATGACAGGCAAGATCTCCAGGCTGTTGTCCAATGCCAAGTAAACGTTGGCAAGCGTCTGAGCCTCGATACCCTGCGCCGCGTCAACAACAAGCAGTGCTCCTTCGCAGGCCGCCATGCTTCGAGATACCTCGTATGTAAAGTCGACGTGTCCCGGCGTATCGATCAAGTTCAGAATGTACTCTTCGCCGTCATCGGCGCGGTATCCTAATCTAACCGCTTGAAGTTTAATGGTAATGCCGCGTTCCCGCTCCAGATCCATCTGATCAAGAACCTGCGATTGCATCTCGCGGGAAGTAAGTGCGCCGGTATACTCCAGTATCCGGTCGGCCAAAGTTGATTTGCCATGGTCTATATGCGCAATAATAGAAAAATTTCTAATTTTCTTTTGTCGGTCACGAACGTCTGTCATGCCTAACCCCCACAATTTCCAATAATTCTACTCATTCTTTCTAGTATATCAGCTTAAGGGGCATGTGGGCAATGTTCATTCTCACTTCGTCAATCCGTCGAAGATCGAGACGACGAATCGGATGCCTCCGCTCGATACAGACTGCAGCATTCCTGAAGCGGATTCCGCCAGCTTGTCGACGGCGGGCTCGTTCTCTTGAAGCGGAATACCAGGCAGCCGCTCGTTCTCATCGACAGCCGTACTCTCGCCTGCTTCGGCATCTGCTTTGCCAGCTTTGGTCAGCAGACGCTTCGTCTCCTCAAGCTCGCGCTCCAATTGCTCAATCTTACGCGCATAGACCAAGTTCTCATCCTGCTGCTCTATATTTTCCTGAGTTCCGTCACTTTCGTATTCGTCATAGTAGCCGCTGCCCGATTCCGTTTCCTCGAAGGAACCGTTAATGCGCTCAATGCCGGATGAAGACATTTCGATTCCGTATAAAACAATAAACACAATCGCGCCTCCCAACAGCGTCCACTTAAGCGCACCCTTCTTCATCGTTCATTCTTCCCTTCCATTCGTTCATAATGGCTAGCTTGCATTGCCCTTTGTATTAGGAGCCGTTACCTTCGCATCTTCCCAGTAGATCTCGCCAATGACTTCCGCAAGCGCATCTGCCGTACGGTAAGATTCCTCAAGCGTGTTATCTACTCCGCCGATCTCGATTAGCACGCTGTCCGAAGCGAGCGATTGATTATATTCCCCATTGCCCGTAGCAGCTGTCTTGCCCCAAATGCCGCGCGAAATGCCAGGATACTTTTTCTCCAGCTCTTCATGGATTTGCGTAGCGAACTCTTCGTTTTCTTTCCAGTTCGGATTTTTGTGGCCGATTATAAAATACACCTGAGCATAACTTTTGCCCTTAATATCAATCGTCGTATATTTACGCTTCTGCGAATCGCGATGCAGATCGAAAAAAAACTTAAGTTTCTTGCTGCTCGCAATCGCTTCCTTCACTGTCTTCATCGAATATTTGTAGGACAGCTCCCAGCGGTAATCCTTAATCGCGGTCGGGTAGTCAGTCTTGCTGTGCAGCGCGCCGACGCCTTCTTCCTCCAATTTATCCGCGAGTCTTTTGCCGACCAAAGTGATGTTAGTCGTCGTGGAGTTCGGATCCTTCATCTTCTCCGTCAATTCAGGGAACCAGGATTCGCGATTATGCGAATGATAGATGAAGACAACGTCCTCGCCACCTGTCGTTGGCTCTGACGGTTCGTCTCCATCACCTTGCGATGGAGCATCGGTTGCCGGCGTTGTTGGTGCAGCTCCGGGATCGGTTGCGCCTTCGGAGCCTTCGGAGCCCTCAGAGCCTTCAGAACCAATACCTGTGCCCGTGTTAGGCTCGGATATGATTGGCGTATTGTCTTCCGGTCCAATTGCGGTGTCCGTTCCAATGCCCTGCCGAATAAGGAATGCGTCGTTCGCGCTCATACCCGGCAATTCACCTGCCAGAAGGCTTTTCGGATCATTCGGATTAATATCGGTTAACGCACGAATGAGAAATTTGCTGATTTGCTTGCTGGAAAGTGAACCCGATTCACCGCTGCTCTGGAATGCAGGCATCTCCATCTCTAGCATGTCCCCAAAGAAGCCGCTAGATACCGATGCAGCGAAGCCTTTCATTGAATTGACCGGATCGGCCGTCGATTGCTGATGAGCCATGCCCGCTAATCCTATCAAAATAAAAAATAAGGTCGAGCTAAATGAAAGAAGCGCAAACGTGCGCCCCGTCACCAGCAAATTTCGTATCCGCCTGCTTTCTTTCCCAAAATCCAGCAGCATCATCGTTCGTTTCATCCCTTGTATTCCTCCCGCCTTAAATGTACGTTAGCTACTATTAATCTATGATCGCCGCCGAGTTCATAGAACCACTAGAGAAGCAGTTTGTTGGTTGCAATCTCATAGATTTGGATTGGGAGAGGATCGTTTTATGTGAGAAGGCAGGAATGCAAAAAAACGTCCCAGCCAAAGACCGGGACGTCACATGTAATCCTTAATGCGTATAGGCAGCCACATTATCGGTATCCACCGCATCATGAAGCGAAGCGTTAAGTCCGCTAGCGATAATGTTGGCAATATCCTCAATAAACTGGTCTATCTCCTTCGGGGTAACGAGCAGATCATGGCCAAGCGGACTCAGAACTTCCTTTACAAGCTGAAGACGCTCTTGTTCGGGCAACTGGTTCATGACTCCGAAAATATGATTCGAATCGCCCTTCTGCTTCTCGATATGGGATCTCATCATCTCGAGCGTATTGTTGACAATGGTCGAAGCGTACACGACCGTCGGCACGCCTATCGCGATGACAGGCACGCCCAATATTTCTTTCGTCAATCCTTTGCGCTTATTGCCTATACCCGAGCCGGGATGAATGCCTGTGTCCGCAATTTGAATCGTCGTATTCACCCGTTCAATCGCTTTAGACGCCAAAGCGTCGATTGCAATAACAAGATCAGGCTTCGAGCGCTCCACGATCCCTTGTACGATCTCGCTTGACTCGATGCCGGTAATGCCGAGTACGCCTGGCGCGATCGCGCTAACGGGACGATAGCCCGGCGCGACTTGATCGGGCATTAATTCAAAGTAATGCCGAGTAACCATAACGTTCTCGACGACTAGCGGTCCAAGCGCGTCGGGAGTAACATTCCAGTTGCCCAAGCCGACGATCAATACTTTGGCCATTTTGTTAATGCCGAGCCGTTCCAGAAACTTCTCGAAATGTTTGGCGAACGCCGTTGCCACCCGGTCTTGAAGCTCCGTATCCTGATTGCGCAGCTCCGGCACCTCGATTGTTACGTATTGGCCTTGCATTTTGCCGATCGCCTGCGAGCCCTGCTCATTCTGCACATGCAGCTGCGTAATCGTAATGCCGTTATCCTCCGTCACCTCGGAGACAATGCCGGGTATCGGCCCGCCGCCCGGCGTTTCCGCCATTTCTTTCGCTTCCAGCGCCAAGTCGGTTCGAATATTATATTGCTGCAGATCAAGCTCACTCATTGTTCGGTGCTCCCTTCTTGCGTACGTATGTACTTTCGTTATTGTTTGCAAGGAGATCATTTTCATACTTTGATTTCTTTGGCCGCATCCTATTGACGTCTAGACCCCGCATTGGTTACTATTGCTTTTTGGCAACCTGCATGATAATATATTTTAAGTTGTGTTATCTAGATATTTACCGTTGTGAACAGTTTAGGAGGTGAATTCCATGCCAAACATTAAATCCGCAATTAAACGCGTCAAAACAAGCGAAAAACGCCGTGCTTTGAACGCATCCCAAAAATCCGCACTTCGTTCGGCCGTTAAATCTGCTGACCAAGCAATTGCTGGCACTGACGTTAACGCAGCTAAAGCTGCATTGATCGCTGCTACCAAAAAATTGGACAAAGCAGCTACGAAAGGCCTGATTCATAAAAATGCGGCTTCCCGCAAAAAATCGCGCCTTGCTAAAAAGCTGAATGCCTTGTCGGCACAAGCTTAATAACAGCCAAGTTGAAACGGCTTCATCGATCGCTTAGCGAACGGTGAAGCCGTTTTTTGTGTTATATGGAATAGTGGGAATTCCAGTTGTGATAAAAAAAGAGCAGCAGCGCTGCCGCAATGTCGCGGCTACGCTCTCTGCTCAAGTCCTAATGATAGCAAGTACAATTCAAGTCCTAATGTCTTGTCAATGGCGCCTGTCTTCATTTTGTAATCCAAGTCGGCTAACGACGCGAGCAGTTGCCCGAGTCTTGCTGTTTGGAACTTGCGGCTCTTCTCCGCAGACAGCTTCACCGCATAAGGATGAAGGCCGAGCTGCCCAGCCATCTGCTGCGGCGAATACTGATGCTGCTCAAGCTCCTTAATCTGCAGCATGATACGCAGTTGCCTTGCGATGAGCGCAGCAATCTTGATCGGCTCTTCCCTCCTGATGAGCAGCTCGCGATACATACGCAGCGCACGGTCGATACGCAGCTCAGCGATAGCTTCGACAAGCGCGAATACATCCTCTTCGGCCGTTGCGGCAGTAAGCATCGACGCTTCTTCAGCGGTAATCGTCCCCCCTGCTCCAGCATGCAGACAAAGCTTGTCTACCTCTTGCGCCAGCTGCTGCATATTGGCGCCTGTCCGTATGAAGAGAAGATCGGCTGCTTCTGATTCGAGAGTTCTCTGCTGATCAGCTGCACGCTTGATCATCCATTGCTTCAATTGCGCCGCGTCCAGTTCTGGAAAAGCGACTAGCGAATGCCGATCCTTAAGTGTCTTCACCAGCTTACGGCGTTCATCCAGCTTCTCCGCATGCACGCTTACCACAATAACCGACGTTTCGGAAGGATTCTCTATGTACTGCAACAGCTTCTCGGGCTTATGCTCGATCTTGCCGCCTTCTTTGCCGCCAGCGGCAAACACATTCATATCTCGAATTAACACGAGCTTGCGCGGCACAAAGAAAGGCAGCGTCTCCGCTTCCAATACGGCTTCCTCGATCGATGTCTCGGCAGTATCGAATTTAACGATGCCGAGCTCTCTCTCATCAGACGTAAACAGCTTGTCCGATAACGTATCAATAAAATGCTGAACGCGGTAACGATCCTTACCGTACAATACATAGATCGGTCTGAAACGGCCTCCCTTAATTTCCTTTAATGCTTCCTTCGGATCCAATCGTATTCACCGCCTTCCCAATAATGTCCTTAATCTCAGCTTGGCACACTATGACTTAGAATAGACGGCAACAAAGGGATGTGCCGTCAGAAGGCTACATCCCTTTGTCCAAAGATAAGAGCTGATTGATGAAACAAACAACGCTTATCCCTCAACATGACCCGGTTCTCACTATTATCCGGATGCCCTACTCCGTTAACAGTCAGCCCGGCCCAGCTTGCCGAACATCTATATAAACAGCCGCAGGCAGGTCCATGGTACCGCCCTACGGTTGGTCATACGTTCGTCACGCTCTCGCCAGCTTGCAATGGTTGCTCGTTGCTTATACTATACGCAAAGCTTCAGGATAGTGTGCGAATACCCGCAAATTAATGTTGCGCCTTCGTGTCGCTTCCTGCCTTTACGTCTATAACATATTTCTCACTAGCGCCTTGTTCCAACTGTACTTCATAGTTCAGCACGGTATTGTCGTCTGACCAAACGAGCCCGGCAAGCTTGCCGTTCTTTCGGTCTGTCTCGAACAGAAGCGATTGATCCGCAGTCTTAAATATCTTCACCTTAAAGCCTTCCGCGACCGCTTGCCATTCTCCATTAGGTGAAATGGCAGTAATCGCAACCGGCACTTCGCTCATAATCCCTTGAGTGCCCGGCGTAGACGTAAAGGTGTCGGTTCCGGACTTATTGCTCATTCCATCGCCGCTTAACGCTCCGCTTTCCAAGGTATTAGACGTCTCCAGCTCCTGTTCGGATTCAGGTATCGGCTGTTTGCCGACTTCACCTGAGCTCGTTGCTTCGTCTAACTCGTCTGGAGCAACTGCTGCAGGTGATCCTTCATTTCCTTGCGTGCGAACGCTAGGCTGAGCGCCGCCATCTGAATCACCTAACGATTTGGTGTCCTCTTGGGCGGCAGACGCGTCCTGCTCTATTTTTTGGTCTGACTTATAGCTATATACGTCGCTTTGTTGAGCAATGTCCATCGTGTCATTGGAAGCCGATTCTTGAGCGGTCATCGAACCCGCACTGTCGTTGTCGAAGCTCGGGCCGATTCCTGCGTTATAGCCAATAATGAACAAGCCGGCGACGACACCTGCCGCAATGATACCGCCCACATACCGAAGCGATGGAAGACGTCGGCTGCGCGCCAACCGGCGAGCTGCCGCTTTCCCCTGCCCCTGTTCAACTTCATCCTTATGAACGACATGCATCGAATCGCTTCGCTCTTCCAGGTCCAAACGCTGTAGCTCCGGCAATATCGCATCGACTAAGCTATAGCTCGGAACAACCTTAGGCAAACTAGTAAGTTCGGCGGACAGCAACTGAAGTCTATCATACATTGCTGCACAGTCCGGACAATGTCTAGTATGATCTATCAAGACGCTGTACTCGCTCTCGTCGAGATCGCCATCTAGCTGCCTGTGCATTAAATCCATCACCTCTTGACAATTCATCCCCGGACACCACCTTTCTGATAATCATGGAGTAAAGTTTGCAGTTGCTGTCTAGCTCTAAACAAATAAGACTTCACCGTATTAAGCGGCAAATCGAGCGAATCGGCAATTTCGTTGTACGAGAAATCCTGCAAATAACGAAGCACGACGACAGCCCGATGGTGCTCGGGAAGCTTCTCGATCGCGGACCGAATGTCTTGTACCGCATACGCGGACATGACCTCGTCCTCTACATTCTGCTTCTCGCGAAAAACCATCTCATGCTCGTCAATCGATACCGTCGGCTTATTCCTTCGAAATTTATCGATACATATGTTTGTCACGATTCGTTGAATCCATGTCTTGAATTGAGCCTTCTCTTCATAAGAGCTGATCTTCGTATAGATGCGTATAAGCGCCTCCTGGGCCGCATCCATAGCGTCCTGCTCGTTATTCAATATATAATAGGCTGTCCGATAAACATGGGTTTCAATCTCACGCAATAGAGTTATTAAAGCGTCGCGATCTCCCGACTGGGCGGCTCGTATGAGGTCCGGCTCCACCACGAAGGATCCCCCTCTCTTGCAACCTCTCTGACGAGGCGGTTGCATTAAAAGTTGCAATTTTTTTTAAGAATTCTTAAGAAATATTAAGAAATATGAAGTTCGCCTTTAATTAGCTACTAATCGCCAATATACTGCGGCAGTTAAGCTCCCACAGTCAGAGTTCGAGCGCAGCTGTATACGCTAATTTATATACTAAGAATTATTAGAAAAGTTTCATGACAGACAACTCCACATTAAAGGATACCAAATATTCAGTTGCCCGTATATAGAAATGCGATGATCCGCTTGCATTTACAGACGTCAATAAGCCCTCTGCTCGATGAGCGGGGCTAATATAATGACTTTTAGCAGCTATGCTTTTGAGTCATGATCAACGCTAATTTCCAACAAATAGTCCTTTCTCCGATATGGAGAATTGGATCTCTCCGTCCAGGTCGGTTCGCCATAGCCGAGCTCCAGCCGCAGCAAGTTTGGCAAGAACGTCCGGATGAGGATGACCGTAGCTGTTCGTTGCTCCAATCGAAGCTGCCGCACCCATTGGCCGCCAATAATGAAGCCATTCATCGCTTGTCGAGAATCTGCTGCCATGATGAGCTATCTTTAATACAGCTGCACGGTTGATTGGGTCAATGGCATGGTTGGTTTGGCGCATCAGGTCGATAATCGCATGCTCCGTAGACGCATTAATATCGCCGGACATAACGAATAATTGCTCGTAGATTCGAAGGGACAAGACGACGCTTAGCTCATTCTGCTCCTGCTGTACTTCAATAACGTCATTCGATTGTTGCGGCGGCCATAACACTTGAACATCCGTACTGTCATCAACATTCATCTCCATCCCCGCATAAACTCCGTACATGGGGATAGACTTGTCAAGCGCTGTCTGGATAAGCTTCTCTGCGTCCTCCGCTTGCTTGACCGATCCATTCCACCAAATACTTTTGACGGGAATCGATTCAATCACGGCCTGCAGTCCCCTTATATGATCGCTGTCAAGATGAGTAATCACAAGAACTTCAATCTCCCGCACGCCTCGTTTCATTAGAAGCGGTACTAGAAGCTTGCGTCCTACCTCGAATGGATCGCTTCTCGCACGCCATTCTTCGCCTGGCTTCACGAAAGATAAAGTACCGCCCCCGTCGATAAGCATATGCTTGCCTTCAGGCGTTCTAATGTGGATGGCATCCCCTTGTCCCACATCGATGACGCTGATCTTCGCCTTGTTATCCCATCGATCGGGATCGTATGCCAAAAATAAGAGTGTTCCTATAATCATTATCATTACAAGAGGCTTGTACGCTTTGAGGAATGCTTCTCCAGCCGTATGCTCCTCCCGTCTCGTTGACAAGTTAAGCCGTTGTCGCAACTCGATTAACGGATCGGGAAGCACGACAAAGTTCGAAGTGCCGGCAGGGTGCGGAATCGTGGGTGCAACCAACCGATCTGTTATCTGATCTATAGGATTGTCTTCATTAAGCTGAGGACGAACGCGCTGATTAAGCCAATGAAACGTCAAGCACAGTGCTGCCAGCCAAGCAGCAACCCACCATAAGGGCGGACTCGCCCAGATCGTTCGAAGACTATCGACCGCAGCTAACTTCTCGACAAGAGCGAACGTCCAGTCGTTGGCATAATGGGATACATAAGCGAGCGTCTTACCGCCGTCCTCCCATAACAGGCTGATAATGAGCGCACCAGCACCTATCGGCATGACGACAAAGCTAATAAACGGGACGAGAATGAAATTGGCCGGAAGCGACAATAGATGAAATTGGTTAAAGTAATAGATCGATATCGGAAACGATACAATCTGCGCGACGAGCGTCACTGCCGCGAGGTCAAGCAGCGCCTTGCCCCTGCGCCACTCAGGCATCGCCTTGCGCACTGGATTGACGCCGAGTATTAGCCCGATCGTGACTATGAAAGACAACTGGAAGCTTACATTCTCGAGGAAATAGGGATCGCAGATGAGCATAGCCAAAGCGGCTGCCGCCAGCAGATGCAGCCCGTCCTTAAGTTTGCCCAGCCGCGCCGCAAGCAGGCCGAGCATCGCCATAAGTCCGGCTCGCACGACGGATGGTGATGCGCCGGAGAGCAGGACATATAGCGGTACGGCAATCATGAGCAGCAGCAGCGTTCGCTCGCGCGTCAGCCTTGCGAGCCGCAGCAGTCCTCCAAGCGCGTAGAGGAACACCGCGACGTGCAGCCCTGAAATTGCCAATATATGCGTAAGACCAAGACGCGAGAATTGCTGGAACTGCTGCGGGTCTAGGTCCTCGCGAATGCCGAGGACGAGACCCTTCATGTACCCGGACTGATCGGACGGGTACAGGGCGTTCATCCGTGCGCCGAGGCTGTCGCGCACGGCATCGATGCGGCCGAGCATAGCGGCCGCGGTCCAGGCTGGGCCCGCCGACGCCTTGACGGAGGCGGCGCCTTTGACCTTGAGCAGCCAGTGGATGCGCTGGCTGCGAAGATAGCGGCGGTAATCGAAGCCGCCGCTATTCGTTGCTGCGGCCGGCTGCGCCAGCTCGCCGCTGATCACGACCTTGTCGCCGCGCTTCCAGCCCGCGGCAACAGCTTGCTCCGGCTGCTCCGCCAGCCGCACCTGAACGATCAGCCGCTCGCGCACGGCTCGCGGCTTCGCATCCCCCTTCACGCGCAGGCGATCCGTCCTGACGCGGAAGCTGACCCGGTCGCCGTCGACCTCAACGACCGACACGATAACCCCCTCCGCCTCCGCCTCGTATCCGGCTCGCGGCCCTTCCGCCTCGGCGGCGGCCAGCAGCTCCGGCAGCCCGGTCACGTTATGGGCATCCGCCCATAGACGCTCCCCTGCCGCAAGCCCCGCCGCGAGCAAGCAGGCGATCGCAAGTCTAGGCGACGCCTTCCCTAACAACACGCAGGCTGCGGCCGCGAACAAGGCCGCCCCGCCCGCATATACGACGCCTTGCGCGTTAAGTCCCGCGGCAGCCGCGCTTCCGCACACATAACATAGCACAAACCAAATAAGCGGCCTTCTGTTCATCCCGCTCCCCCTTTCCTACCTGCAATATCGCAACAAAATAACAAAAGAACCACCGCCGGCATCAAAAAAGATGCAAGCGGAGGTTCTTCCTCTGCCACTTTAATATGGAAATACGATTTACTACAATGTAATTTCCATCTGAGCTTGAGCCGGCGGATCGAACTGATCCAAGCTGCGAAACACAATTCCCTTCTGTTCCATTAGCGCAGCGACTTTCTCACTGTCCTTCGGATAGCTGCGATGATATACGATCTCTACGATACCGCTATTGGCAAGCATATTCGCGCACGTCCAGCACGGCTGATCCGTCACGTAGACGACCGACCCTTCGCGGTCTGCGCGATCGGTGAACAGGAGGAGATTTTGCTCGGCATGTATGGTCCGAATGCAGCGCTGCTTCTTCACAACCTGCTCCTTGCCGTCCACGAGCTTCATCTCGATCTCTTCCGCGATCATACAGCCCTCTTCCAGGCAATCGTGTACGCCCATAGGCGCGCCGTTATAAGCAGTCCCGAGCAGCTTCTTGCCCTGTACGAGCACGGCTCCGACATGTCTTCTTGGACAGCGCGATCGCGTTGACACCATGTAGGCGATATCCATGAAATACGTATCCCAATCTTTACGGGCAGTTTCTTGTGTTTCCTTCAACATTGTTCAGCTTCTTCCTCTCTCTTGCTCATGCTGCTTCTATCCTTCATGCTGTAAGCTTGACTATGTGCCGTTATGTTATGATTTCGTCTTATGCACCTTGTTGGCTTAGCGTAAGCGCCTGACTTAGGTCTGCCAAAATATCGTCGATGCCTTCCGTTCCGATCGACAAGCGAATCATGCCCGGCGCAACGCCTGCTGCATCCTGCTCATCGGCCGACAGCTGCTGGTGCGTCGTACTCGCCGGATGAATGATAAGCGACTTCGAATCGCCGACGTTAGCGAGATGAGAGAACAGCTTAACGGAATTGATCACCTTCTTGCCGGCTTCTACGCCGCCTTTAATTCCGAATGTAAGAATAGCGCCTTTGCCCTTCGGCAAATACTTCTGCGCCAGCTCATAGGATGGATGGCTTGGAAGCCCCGGGTAGTTCACCCATTCAACCGACTCATGAGCTTCCAGGAACTCGGCCACCTGCTGAGCATTCGAGCTATGGCGCTCCATACGCAAATGCAGCGTCTCAAGTCCTTGCAGCAGAAGGAACGAGTTGAACGGCGATAAAGCGGCGCCCATATCGCGAAGCAGCTGTACGCGAGCTTTAATAATGTAAGCTATCGGACCAACCGCATCCGTATAGACAACGCCGTGATAGCTTGGGTCCGGTTCGGTAAGGCCAGGGAACTTGCCGCTTGCCTTCCAATCGAACTTGCCTCCGTCGACGATAACGCCGCCAATCGATGTGCCGTGACCGCCAATGAACTTCGTAGCGGAATGGACAACGATATCGACGCCATGTTCAATCGGACGGCACAGGTAAGGGCTTGGGAACGTATTGTCCACGATGAACGGAATGCCGTTCTCATGCGCGATCGCCGCAACAGCTTCCAGGTCGATAATATCGCCCTTCGGATTGCCGATCGTCTCCGCGTATACGGCTTTCGTGCGCTCTGTAATCGCGGCGCGGAAGTTCTCCGGATTCGAAGGATCTACGAATTTGACTGTAATGCCAAGCTTCGGAAGCGTCGTGGAGAACAGGTTGTATGTACCGCCATACAGGCTTGTCGCAGAGACGATCTCGTCACCGGCGCCTGCAATGTTCAGCAGTGCATAAGTAATAGCAGACTGGCCGGATGCGACCGCGAGTGCTGCCGGAGCACCTTCTAGCTCAGCTACGCGCTTCTCGAATACATCCGATGTCGGGTTCATTAGGCGCGTATAAATATTGCCGAATTCCTGCAAAGAGAATAAGCTTGCTGCGTGATCTGTATCTCTAAATCCGTACGACGTCGTTTGGTAGATCGGTACTGCGCGCGACATTGTCGTTGGATCGATTTGTTGGCCTCCGTGGACGGCTACCGTATCAAGTGAGAGCTTGCGTTGTTCGGACATCTAATTGAACGCCTCCTATAAAAGTAAATGATAATGGCACTACGGTCAAAGCCGGATCCTTGCCTCGTCAGCTTCAGACTCCAACTGCAACCGCTTCCTTCCATTATCTCACAATCATGGACGAGCCACAATGCCCTCTTTCATGCCCGCAAGCAGCTTTTCGCCTATTCCTCGCACTCTGAGCAGATCATTTACCGTGGCAAAAGGACCATTCTTCTCCCTATCTTCGACAATAGCCTGCGCCTTAGCGGGGCCGATTCCTTTCAACGCATCCAGTTCTCCTGCGGTCGCTCGGTTAATATCAAGCTTGCCAGTCTGGTCATCTTCAATAATTAGCTCGCCGTCCGCTTGAGCATCATCAGCATCAGTTGCGCTACCCGTCTTCCCTGCTTCGTCGTTCACAGCGCGTTTCTCCTCACCCTCATGAGCATCGCCTGCCTCATTCTTTGAACCAGCCGCCTCCTCACCGCGCGTTGAAGCATCCGGCTCCAGCTCCTTCAAAGCAAGCTCCACCTCGTCATTCAATGCAGTCCATTGTTCACGGTTATCCTGCTTAGGCTGAGCGAATGCTGCGACGAGCAAAACCGCTGCCGCTGCTAGACAAACCGCCGCCGGCAGCCATAACTTCATCTCCACACGAGCATACTTTTTTTGCATTACGCAACAGCTCCTCTTTATTTTCATATATTAGCTAGAAGTGTCTGTTATCTTAATTGCGTGCATATGGAACAAGTCATGCAGAATATGGTAAGAGAGTACGCAAACGCGGCTTATGCTTAGGGGGGCTCCGCATGAATGTCGGATTTATCGGGACGGGAACGATGGGAAGCCTGCTGATTGAGGCTTTTATCGCATCGGGCGCGCTTTCGCCTGCACAAATTGTTATTAGCAACCGCACCTTTGCAAAGGCGCAAGCTTTGGCTGACCGTTACTCCGGCATGACAGCAGAGACGACGAATGCTGCGGTTGCTTGCGGCAGCGAAATTGTTTTTTTGTGCATCAAGCCTCATGAGTTCAAGAAAGCGGTCGACGATTTGAAGCACATCGTCCATCCCAGTCAAATCATCGTGTCCATCACGAGTCCCGTGCTGATCGCCCAGCTCGAAGACGAACTGGACTGCAAAATCGCAAAAGTCATTCCAAGCATTACGAACCAAGTATCGAGCGGCGCAACGTTATGCATCTATGGCAAACGAATGAACGAGGCGGATAAAACGAAGCTTGAACAACTCCTTGCCTACATTAGCGAACCGCTTCGCATTCAAGAATCCCATACGCGAATCGTGTCTGATTTATCGAGCTGCGGTCCAGCTTTCTTTACCTTCCTGCTGGAGCAATTCATCGAAGCTGCAGTCGAAGAAACGGGGATCGCGCGTGAAGAAGCGCGCAAGGTCGCAAGCGCGATGATGCTAGGAACCGGTTTGCTGCTGACGGAGGGCGGATTAACGCCTGCCGACGTGCAGGAGAAGGTCGCCGTACCAGGCGGAATAACGGCGCAAGCACTGGAATACTTGAAGCGTGAGACAGGCGGCATGTTCAATCAGCTTATTCGCACGACACATAATAAGTATAAGGACGATTTAATCAAGGTTTCCGCCTCATTTATGAGCGAAGAGGTGAACGGGCAATAGCTGTGCTTCAGCTAAAGCCCGCTCACCTCTTCGAAGTTTTGCGGCTGTATTCGTATTAGTTGGCTACGATGTTAACAAGCTTGCCTTTTACGGCAACCACTTTGCGAACGGTTTTGCCTTCGATAAGCTCTTGAACCTTCTCGAGCTCCTTCGCCAGGCGTTCCATCTCGTCCGTTTCTGTATCGGCAGCGATCGAGACGCGTTCTACGATCTTGCCGTTCACTTGTACGACAATCTCTACCTCTTGATCGACCGTCCAAGCTTCCTCGTACTTCGGCCACTCGGAATACGTAATCGTCTCCGCGCGTCCAAGCTTCTCCCACAACTCTTCCGCAATATGCGGAGCGATCGGTGACAGCATTTGCAAGAACTGCGCCATCGCCTCACGCGGAAGCACTTCCGTCTTGTAGGCTTCGTTAACGAAGATCATCAACTGGCTAATGACCGTATTGAAACGAAGGTTTTCGTAATCCTCGGTTACCTTCTTAATCGATCGATGCCATGTGCGCTTGAACGCATCGCTAGTATCGCCATCCGTTATTTTCGCGCTCAAGCTGCCGTCCTCGTTAATGAACAAGCGCCATACGCGGCTCAAGAAACGGTATGTGCCTTCAACGCCGTTCGTGTTCCACGGCTTCGTCGCTTCAAGCGGCCCCATGAACATTTCGTACATGCGAAGCGTATCTGCGCCGAACTCGCCTACAATATCGTCCGGGTTGATGACATTGCCGCGTGATTTGGACATCTTCTCATTGTTCGTACCAAGAATCATCCCTTGGTTAACGAGCTTGTGGAACGGCTCCTTCGTATCGACAACTCCAATATCGTACAGCACTTTATGCCAGAAGCGCGCATACAGCAAGTGAAGCACCGCATGCTCCGCGCCGCCGATATACAGATCGACCGGCAGCCATTCCTTTTGCTTCTCCTTGGAACAAATCTCGTTCTCGTTCTTCGGATCGATGAAGCGCAAGTAATACCAGCAGCTGCCTGCCCATTGCGGCATCGTGTTCGTCTCGCGGCGAGCATTCAGCCCCGTCTCAGGATCAATGGTATTGACCCATTCAGTGACGTTCGCCAGCGGCGATTCGCCCGTTCCGGACGGCTTGATCGCATCGACATCAGGCAGCAGCAGCGGCAGCTGATCCTCAGGGACAGGCTTCATCGTTCCATCCTCCAAGTGGAGAATCGGAATCGGCTCGCCCCAATAGCGTTGACGGCTGAACAGCCAGTCGCGCAGGCGATAAGTCACTTTCCCTTGGCCTTTGCCAGTCTCTTGCAAATGCTTAATCATTGCGGCAATTGCCTCTTCATTGTTCAGGCCGTTAATGAAATCGGAGTTAACATGCGCGCCGTCTCCAGCATAAGCCTCTTTCGTCACGTCTCCGCCTTCAACAACCTCGATAATCGACAATCCGAACTGCTTCGCAAACTCCCAGTCGCGTACGTCATGACCAGGTACGGCCATAATTGCTCCCGTGCCGTAGCCTGCAAGCACGTAATCGGCAATCCAGATCGGCGTCTTAGCTCCATTCACCGGGTTGATCGCATAAGCGCCAGTGAATACGCCTGTCTTGTCCTTCGCCAAATCTGTACGTTCCAAATCGCTCTTGCGAGCAGCAGCGTCTTGATAAGCTTCGACAGCAGCCTTCTGATCGGCTGTCGTAATGGAAGCTACCAGCTCATGCTCAGGTGCAAGCACGCAATACGTAGCGCCGAACAGCGTGTCGGGACGGGTTGTGAACACAACTAGCGAATCGTTATGGCCGTCAATTGCGAACGTCACTTCCGCGCCCGTCGACTTGCCGATCCAGTTGCGCTGCATATCTTTAATGCTTTCCGTCCAATCCAGCTCTTCCAGATCTTCAAGCAAACGCTCCGCGTACTCGGTAATTCTCAGAATCCATTGACGCATCGGCTTGCGAATAACCGGATGGCCGCCGCGTTCGCTTAGGCCGTCGATGACTTCCTCGTTAGCAAGAACGGTGCCAAGCGCCGGACACCAGTTAACCGGAACCTCTGCTACATAAGCAAGTCCGCGGTTGTACAATTGGATGAAAATCCACTGCGTCCATTTATAATAATCCGGGTCCGTCGTGCTGAACTCGCGATCCCAATCGTAGGAAAAGCCCAACGATTTGATTTGACGGCGGAAGTTGTCGATATTTTTGAACGTAATGTCTCTTGGATGCTGGCCTGTATCGAGCGCGTGCTGCTCGGCCGGCAAGCCGAAAGCGTCCCAGCCCATCGGATGAAGGACATTATAGCCCTGCATGCGCTTGTAGCGGGATACGATATCTGTTGCGGTATAACCCTCGGGATGGCCTACATGCAAGCCTGCTCCAGATGGATACGGGAACATGTCGAGTGCGTAAAATTTAGGTTTGCCTTGCTCTTCCTTCGTTTGGAACGTCTTGTTCTTATCCCAATATTGCTGCCACTTCGGTTCTACAACAAGCGGGTTGTAGCCGTGAAATTGCTGCTCCTGACTCATCATCTATTCCTCCTACAAAGTTAAACTTACTCACGATTAAGCGCTCAATCCAAGGCTAGGCCTAGATTGCAATAAAAAAACTCCCGTCCCTAGCGTATTACGCTAGGGACGAGAGTTGAGCTCCCGTGGTACCACCCTAGTTAGCGACAGGCATGCTTTGCCTGTGCTCACTTGTCGCCTTTATCGCAGGCCAGACGGCGCGTTTGAATAACGCACAGCTCCAAGGCGAGATTCGTTCCGCAGCAGGTCCGGCTTACACCCTTACACCGGCTCTCTAGGCCTTGCTTTGCGAAAGTACTGCTCCTCTTCAACGCTTCTATGGATGAAAATAGTTATTTTCGATTATAAAGATCGTTATGCTCTGTGTCAAGATCCGACAAGCGTCCGTCTCATATACCTAACGCTACCGATAAGGATAACCAACAATAATAAATGGATTAGCAGTACCCATACCGCATTCCATTCGCCTATAAGAACGACGAACGTCCACAAGAAAAGCGGAGCAAGCTGAATAAAGCACAGCAAGAAAAGGGTGATAACCATCCATTGCTTCAACATTTGCCGATTGCTGTCCATGGTTACCATAACAATTGAGAGCAATACAGCGCCAAGTCCGATCGATACAAAGCCCCATAGGTGCACGGTCTCCCGCTCCGATCCCATTTCCATGCCAAGAAAGCTGTAGTCGAAAAACAGATCGCCGATATAACAAGCGCCAATGGTCAAGGACATAAATGCCGCGGCTAACGCGTACACGTAACTTTTTCCGATCATGCGCTGCCAACTCCCCTCATCTTGCGGCCGAATGCCTCGCTTATCGACACAACAGCGAAAATAAGCGTAAGCCACAAGGTACACCACATGGACTGATCAAATAATCGTTGAAACAGCCCCATACTCCATCCGTCCTCGCCAATAATCCAATAAGCAATCCGATTTGGAACACTTAAGCCGTCGTTTGCTGCCGGATTAGCGTTGGCGGCAATTGTGGAAACCAAGGAAACGTTCGCGATTAGGCTTAAAAGAACCGCAAGAAGCAACGTTTTCGACCAAGGCGAGTTGACAGATGCCGCTTTGGCTGCGAACGCAAATCCTATCACGATAAAGGCGCATCCGATTAGGTAGAGCACAGCTTATCCCTCCGCATTGTAAAGTTAGACTGCAATCTACTAAACGGATTCGCTTTACATAAAGTTGCCGAAATATCCCAATTATTGCGAGTTTACGGTTTTGTCGGCAGCCGCATACCACCCAGCAGCCCCGAACAAGATCGAAACGGCCAATATCATCCATAACGATGCCGACCATCCATGCGTCGCGTCATGCAGCAAGCCGAATAGCAACGGCCCGGTCGCAGCCAGCAAATAACCGATCGATTGCGCCATGCCCGATAGCTGTGCCGATTGCTCCGTATTGGACGTTCGAAGTGCGAAGAACATGACTGCCAAGCTGAAGCCCGCGCCTCCAGAGATGCCTAAGAGCATAATCCATAGCGGAATCCAAGATGACGGTCCGGCTAACAGCCCCACATAGGAGATGATTAGCAGAATAGCCGAGAATAAGGCGAGCGGCCGTTGACTGCGCCTCTTGGCTGCGAGAATAGGAACAATGAACGTCGCAGGAAGGCTGACGATCTGGAGCATGAATAGCATCCAGCCTGCTCCGCTATGGCTCATGCCGCGATCATGCAATATCTCCGGAAGCCATGAAATATTAACGTAAAACGTGAATGATTGCAGCCCCATGAACAGAGTCACTTGCCAAGCCAGCGCTGATCGTGTCAGCTTGTTGCCAGTCTTGTTGGCGCTTGCTGATTTCCTGCCGCTACCTTCGCTTTGGAAGAAATATTTCAGCTTGTTGAGCCGCCCGCGTACTTGAGGCAGCCATGCAGCTGCGGCTATAAGCGCGAGCAGCGACCACGAAGCCAGCATGCCTTCCCAGCCGAGCTCAAGACTTTCGGCCATTGGAATGCTGAAGCCTGATGCGAGGCCGGCGCCGAGATTCATGACGACGGAATATAGCCCTGTCATCACGCCTAACGAGCCTGGGAAATCTCGCTTGATCAGACTAGGCAACAGTACATTGGCAATCGCAATCGCTATGCCGAGCAGCATCGTTCCGGTAAGAAGCGCTGCCAAGCTTGGGAGCGAACGGATGAGGATAGCTCCGAACAGCAACAGCATAGATAGAAAAAGGCTGCTTTTTATGCCTATCCGGCTAGCCATACGCGGCGCGAGCGGAGAAATCAGGGCAAAAGCAAGCAGCGGCAGCGTTGTCAGCAAACCGGTCATCGTGCTGGATAAACCGAAAGTCTGCTGAATATTCGATACGATCGGGCCGACAGCCGTAATTGGAGCGCGCAAATTAAGGGCCATGATTAATATGCCTGCGATTAATAACGAGGTGCCGTTAATGGCGGAAGACGATACCCCGTGCGCATTCGGCAAAGATTGTCCTGATTGAAAACTTTTCACGATGAAGTCCTTCTCTCCTGTTGAATAAAGCTCTAAGTTGTTAAATATGCGAGTGGACTGCAGAACCTATGAAGGACAAGCCTTCACTCTGTACCAATACTCATAAGCTTGTATGTACCCGATCTTGTCATATAATCGGTTGGCAGGTTCATTCGCTTTGACGACAAGCAAATAACCGTGCGTTGCGCCTTCCTTCTTAGCCCAACCGAGCAATTGCCGAATAAGCTTCTCGCCGTAACCTTTGTTGCGGAACTGCGAATCCGTAACGATGTCGTACAAGCCGACCCAGCCTTGCTCAAGCGTTGCGAAACCGCAGGCGACTGGAATGCCGTTATCGTAGAGCAGTCCATAACATTTCTTAATCGATGAAGACGCCAGCATGTTTCTAGTGGCGGATTTCTGCCCCTCCGTTAAGCGATTGAATACGGCTACCGCATCCAACCACAGCTCAGTGAGCACAGGCTCAAGGGAAATGTCCGAATCCGGACCTGACGGAAGTTCAGCATCTTCAAGAGCGACCGTCTTCACGCATGTGCGGTCAATCAATTCATAGCCCATATCGGCCAACACACCGTCCAGTTCAACGGGTTTGGCGAATGGCGTTATTTTAAAAACAGTCGGTGAGTTCATCTCACTGTATATCGTCTCACAATGACGGATTTTCAACTCAAGCGGAAGCGTATGCCCATATAACGGCTGGACCGAATTCGACCGCTTCGTATATCCGTCAGCCGTGCGTATAAGCCAGCCGTCGTATACCGTCGTCTGAAGCGCCGGCCAGCCGTTAAGGCTCATCTCCTCGAGGTTGAAATGGATCAGTCGCTTGATTTGATCCATATGATGACGGTCATGCCAGATGAAATCCTTCAAATACGTTTCGAATTGAAACGGATGACCGTCAGCGTCTGTATATGCGTCTTCATATTCGGTAACGCTCAACCCTTCTATGACGCTAATAACTCGACGGCGAATCGAAACAGCGTGTTCGGCCAGCTTCCGAATTTCCGTCGAAGTTCCGTAAGCCTTGGAGATTTCGTTAAACGTATCATAATCCAAGTGCTTAACCGTAAGAGATTCCATTCTGGCGGCTTTGGCAACTGCTTCCTCAAAGAAATAATCGTCCCAACGCGCGATATGCGCCACAACTTCGCGAACCGACCATTTACCCTCCGCAATGCTCTGATTCCACAGTTGTTCGCCAAGCCGCTCGATATGATGGATGAATGTATTCCATGAATCGAATTGCTCAAGCAATTGCGCTCTTGACTGCTGATCCATACTCCTCGCCCTCTCCTCCCAATAAGTGTTAACCACATGAAGTCAAATCCGATTTTCATAGATTCTATCACTTGAAGGGTACCGCCACAATGAGAAAAACTCCTATCGGAGTACTTCGATGATGAGCGACCTACAAGTTTGCGTAGCAAACTCTCTTCGGAAGCAAAGAAGTTTTTATCGCCAATCTGAATGATCTCCTTTACGCTTTATCGCTGTAAAGCACTTAAAAGTTCTGATTTGGTAAAAAAAAGCCGCCAATTCGGCAGCTGCTGCAATATGGTTATAGTAGTCCGAATCTCTCCAGCTGGTCATGCTTATTCTCCTTTAGAAGCAACTCGCGCTGCTTCGCTCCAAGAAGATCAAAATGAGGAAATGGATCTCGATTGTGAATATATCGCGGGTTCAATCCATTATCGAGACACCAGCGCGACAGCTTCGCCAGATCGGAGCAGCCGACCTTCGTTACGGTTCGCATATCCGGAAATCTCGGATCAAGCCAGTAATGGGTCAGAAACGCGATATCGCCCCCCGCGACCGCCGTTTTCCAACTCTCCATCTCCGCTCGCGTTATGCCAAAAGCCATGTTGAGCCGTTCCTCCTTTCCCTCGTCATCTCAGCCTAACAGAAAGGTTTAACTATCCTTCTATGCTTGCGATTCATTTACGATTTGCTTGACTCTGCCGACCTGACCGTCCGTCAGACGCACTTTAATGCCATGCGGGTGGTTCGGCGAGTTAGTAAGTATATCCTTGACGATGCCTCGCGTAAGCTTGCCTGTACGTTGATCCTGTTTCAGGACAATATCAACCGTTAGCCCCGCTTTAATCGCTGATCTGATTGTGCCATTCATTTTTTTATCATTCCTCTGCTAATCTTCGATGAAAATCAGCATAACATATGTAATGTAAAGATGCACATTAAGTGGACAACTGTTATACTAGTCTTCAAACGATCGAAATGAAATGAGGAAATATACGAATGTCTAACGCTTTTAAAGCTTTGGGGATCAGCCCCGAATTAAGCGATTTGCTCCAAAAGAACGGAATAACCGACCCAACCCCGGTACAAAAGCAGACGATACCGATGCTGCTCGAGGGACAGGACGTCATTGCGCAAGCGCAGACCGGAACAGGCAAGACGATGGCGTTCGCGCTTCCGATTCTCCAGCGGATCAACACGGAGAAGGAGCAGGTGCAGGCGCTAATTCTAACGCCTACCCGCGAGCTTGCAATCCAAATAACGAGCGAGCTTAAGAAGCTTGCGCCTATAGTCGGAGCCAGCGTGCTGGCCGCTTACGGCGGTCAAGACGTAGAGGCCCAGATTCATAAGCTGAAGCGTGCGCCGCATATCGTCGTCGCAACGCCAGGCCGATTAATTGACCATATGAAGCGGCAGACGATCAATCTCGGCAAGCTGCAGATGCTCGTGCTCGACGAGGCTGACCAAATGTTGCACATGGGCTTCCTGCCCGAGGTGGAGAGCATTGTCACCCAAACGCCTCGCGCTCGTCAGACGATGCTGTTCTCGGCTACTATGCCGGATGCGATCAGACGCCTAGCTGCAGAATATATGAAGACGCCATCGGATGTTCGAATCCGCAGCGCGAACGTGACGCTCGATAATATTAAGCAGCTAGTCATCGACACAACGGACCGTACCAAGCAAGACGCGCTTGTACACCTGCTGCAGCTTCACCAGCCTTACTTGGCTGTTATCTTCTGCCGCACGAAGGTGCGCGCGAAGAAGCTGAACGAGGCGCTGCAGGACCTGGACATCGAGTCCGATGAGCTGCACGGCGACTTGACGCAAGCTAAGCGCGAGCAAGTGATGAAGCGCTTCAGAGACGCACGTTTACAAGTGCTTGTCGCTACGGACGTAGCGGCGCGCGGACTTGACGTTGACGGCGTTACGCATGTATACAATTACGATGTCCCGCAAGATGGCGAGCTGTATATCCATCGGATCGGCAGAACCGGACGCGCCGGTCATAACGGTATGGCGATTACGCTTGCTACGCCTTACGACAAAAACAATCTGTTGCTTATCGAGCAAAGCATTAATGCGAAGCTTGAGCGCCGTAAGATCGATAACGAAGGCGTCTTGTCAGCATCTAACGAGCAAGGCAGCGAGCGCGGGGCTGGACGCGGCAGAACCGGCAAGCCGGTTAGCGCTGGCGGCAGTGACCGGTCACGCGATGCTAAAGGCAAAGGCCGTGGACGACAACGGAGCGAAGGTTCAAGCAGCTTTAAGTCTGCTGGCCGAAGCGGCGGACGCGAGCAGAAAAATGAAGGCAGACGCGGCGACAGAAGCACTGAACGGAGCGCAAGCGCAAGCACGGAGAAGCCAGGCTGGGACGTTCCCCGCGCCGCTGGACGCGGTGCAGAGCGCTTCGCAGAACGTGATTCTTCAGCACCTCGCGGCGCTGACCGCGGACGTGGAAGCCGTGCTGGAAACGACGGAGTATCTGCCGGTAAGCGCGGCGGTCGCGCCAGCGGCGGCGGAAACCTGGAGCGCGTAAGAGACGGTGCTCACGTAGCGGGACGCGAGATGGATGCGGTCAACAATCCATGGACGGCACTGCGAGGAGAATCGAAGCCAAGCGGCCAAGGCGGTCGCGGCAGCGCTAACCGCAGCCGTGGCGCAGCACGCGGCAACATGTCGGGCGGCGCAGGCAGCAAGTCCGGACAGCCTAGAGGCGGCAAGTCCTCCGGCGGCAGATCCTCTGGCAGACCGGGCGGACCGGGCGGTCGCGGCAGATAGTAAACAAGGGTAAGAGGCAAGCACTGAGCAGAGCTATCTGCTTCGTGCTTGCCTCTATTTTTTATGTGCCGCCGTCTTTTGTCCGTACTTCATTTAAGATACATATTTCCGCAGTGCAGCAGCAACGCCGTCCTCATGGTTAGATAGCGTGACTGCGCCCGCTGACTGCTTAACAAGCTCTGGCGAGTTGTCCATCGCAATGCCTAACCCCGCGAACTCCAGCATCGAAATATCGTTATAATAATTGCCGATAGCCAATATCCGTTCCCGATCGATCCCCCGGCTTAGAGCCAGCTGCCTAAGCGCTTTTCCTTTGTTCGCATCCGCATGCTGCACATCGATGAAGAAATCCCCGCTCCGGATCGATTGAAGCTGCCTTGGCCATTGGTCCCATTCGGATTGCACGACATCCATCTGCTCTTTGCTTCCGAATATCGTGAATTTCAATAGCCCTGACGGCAATCCAGCTGCAAAGTCAAATACAGAAGGTTTCGCGTGGAAGCGCGCATACATCACTTCCGCTTCAGGCGTCATTCGCTCGACCATCATGTCAAACGCAGTATTTAAATCAAAATGAACGCCGTTCTCTTTGCAATAAGCGATATAGGGGGCAAGGTATTCCGGGATAATCTCGTATTGATGAACAACCGCCAGGTCATACGAGCTTACTGTCGCTGCGCCGTTATGCGAGATGAGGGTTCCTGCAAGCTCCAACTGCTCCATGATCGGCAACACGCCAGACGGTCCGCGTCCCGAACATAATACGATCTGAGCGCCTTTTGCAGCCGCCTCCTGAACGGCTTCCCGCACTCCATCGGTTAAAACATGGTCGTCGGTAAGCAAGGTTCCGTCTACATCCAGTGCAATTAAATCGTAATTCAAAGCCATCTCTATCTCTCCCATCCTGTTGTAGCGGTACTACCCGCTTTGTCTCTATCTCTATGAGTTATTTGCAAACCATTACGTTCGTTTGTATGTGCGCAAGAGCTCTACTTCCTCTTCCAAAAGTTCGCGATATTCACCCTCCGGCAAATGATTGTCCAACTGAAGCGGTCCCATGGACACTCTTTTTAGAAAAATCACTTGTTTCCCGACCGATTCGAACATACGCTTTACCTGATGGAACTTCCCCTCTTTAATGGTGAGGGTGATCATTGAGATCACATCTTCGCCGCGTTGCTCCTTGCTATCGATTCGAAGCTCGGCAGGCATCGTCACATAACCGTCGTCGAGCGTTACTCCAGCAGCGAATTGCTGCCGATCCTGTTCATCGACGTCTCCTAGAACATGCGCTACGTAAGTTTTGTCCACATGCTTCCGCGGCGACAGCAGTTTGTGCGCGAGTTGACCGTCATTCGTAAGCAGCAGCAGCCCTACCGTATCCTTATCGAGCCTTCCCACAGGAAAAGGCGACAGTACACGATCCTCAGGCGCCAGCAGATCGATGACCGTTCGCTCCCTGCCGTCCTCTGTTGCGGAGATAACGCCGGGGGGCTTATTCAGCATGAGATAGACGACCTCCTTATAGGCGACGACCTCACCCTCGAAAGAAACCTCATGCACATCCGGATCGATAATGAGGCCGCTATCCTTCACCGGCTTGCCGTCTACTGCCACTTTCCCTTGCTTGACCGCCTTCTTAATCTCGCTTCGCGTACCGATTCCCATATGAGACAGCAGCTTATCGATTCTGATTCGCTTCGCCATTTTATATCCATCTCCATCCTGCTGGAAGCTCATTTTTTATCATGCCGCCCGCATACTTCGCCCAGCCGAGCGGATAACCGTCTGTGCATACGAGCACATACCCTTTCGCGATAACATCGCTTTGTCTAACAATATCCCCATCCTCCGCAAACAACGTCTCTCCGCGCAAATACCGCTGCGTCTGTGGGTCATCCGAAGGGAAGCTAATCGATCTTACGGCTTCTTGCGCCGTCAAGCCCATTGCTAACGGCTGTGAAGGAACGAACTTGCCTCGGTCAGCCTCGCCGACGAACCAGCCTGCCCTAACGACTTTGAGCCCATTAAGCGACGGGACACTCTCAGGCTGCAGATAAACCCTTGAACCGTAGGCGATTGGTTTGCCTTCCCATGCTTCCGAACCGATTACGTATTGACTTGCATATGCCTTCCACAAGCTGATCGGATCTTGATCGTCCTGTACGTCCTTCCTTCCGCCGGCAGCACGTCCGCGATCGGCGGCTGATTTGGCGCCTCGCTTGTCCCTTTGCTGCGAATGACGTCCGGAATCGCGTCCTCCGCGTGTATCGGCTGCTCTCAGCAGTTTATCCTTCGCATAGCGGGACGGGGGAAGAGGAGCTTCTGCGGATGCTAGCACCCGCTCCTCAGGCACAGCACTCGACTCGCTGTCCATTACTGGAGGCACCGCTTCACGTCTCCTTAATACAGCCGCGTAATGGCCCTCTCCTTCGATCCGATGCGGCCAGAGCCGAACAGTGCCCTCTATGCTGCGCAATCGTTTCTCGTCAAGCTCAGCGGCGGCTGACGATGCCGCCGCAAGGTCTGCTCTTCCTTCCGCCCAGCCATAACGATGCGCTACCGGAACAACTTCAAAGTCGCTATGATCAGCCAGCAATTCAGCGATCTGCCATTCATCTTCTTCAGGCGAGAAGGTACATGTCGAATAGACGAGTATTCCTCCTGGCGCAAGCATCCCGGCAGCATGGCGCAATATATCCCGCTGCATCGCCGCGCATCGCTCGACGGAATGCTTCTCCCAATCGGCAATCATCGATTCGTCCTTGCGGAACATCCCTTCACCCGAGCACGGCGCATCAATAAGGATCCGATCGAACCATTCCGCGAAAACAGGAGCAAGAGCTGCCGGCTCTTCGTTCAGAATAACGGCATTGCGAACGCCTGCCCGTTCGATATTTTTGGTCAGCGCTTTCGTCCGCTCCTGCGCATTGTCGTTCGTAACGAGTACGCCTTTACCTTGAAGCTTGGCCGCAATTTGCGTGGACTTGCCTCCGGGCGCAGCGCATAGATCAAGCACTTTATGACCCGGCTTCACATCAAGCAGTTCCACCGGCGCCATCGCGCTGGGCTCTTGGATATAATACAGCCCTGCATAATAATGCGGGTGCTTGCCCGGCCTGTCTTCCTCGGCGTAATATAGTCCATCCTGGGTCCATGGAATTGGACGGACGCGATCGCCCATCGGGGACAACTTCTTCCAGTCGCCGCTTGTCAGCTTCAGTGCATTTATTCTAAGCCCGTATACACGCGGCGCAGCATAAGATGCCATAAAATTGTCATATTCGCTGCCGAGCAGCTTTTCCATCTTTTGCGTGAATTTTGTAGGCAAATGGCCGATCATACGGTCTCCTCCTGCTAATTGTCTAGGTTGCGGTCTGATGTACAAACGCAATCGGCTATGTTGTATAATAGAATATAATGTGGACAAGACCTGCTAGAGCATAATTGCTTGTCCGTTCAATAAAGAGTTGGAGGCTGAATACTTTCATGAAAAAGAAAAAAAAGTTCAAAATGTTTTATGTCTACATCGGAATCATAGTCGTCTTGTTCGGCGCAATCATTTATCTTAATAATAACGAGACAATTAACGCTTTGTACGACAAACCTGCCTCCAAGCTGAATCCGGCTACGCGTGAACTGCTTGACGACCCTAACTATCAGAATATCATATTGCCGGCTGAATTGGATAAGAAGATCGCCGATAAGGAAGATTTCTTCGTCTATCTGTTCGCTTCCGACTGCGGTTTTTGCCGCCAAACGACACCTGAGCTTATGCCGCTGGTCAAGGAGCTTGGAATCGACCTTCCGCAGTTCAACCTGCGTGAATTCGATTCATACTTCAAGAGCTTGAAGGTTGAATACACGCCAACGCTCGCTTATTTCAAAGACGGCGTTGAAGTCGAGCGCATGGAAGGCGGCATTGCTGCCGAAGGAACAACCCAAGGTTATACGCTGGACGATTTCAAACAATTTTTCAATAAGTATTCGGGAGAAGCTGCCCAATGATAGAGCATGATCAAACGCCTGCAGTTGGTGTTCATGCTCCCAAGACAAGCGGAAGCGGCAGCAGCGCCCGGAGCATCATGTACGGAATGCTGCTCGCCTTCGCTTTCATTACGCTGCTTACGGCATGCGGCTTATCCGATGACGACAAGCAGAAGGGCGCCGAGCATCAGCACGGTTCGGAAACGTGGCAGTCAACGGCCTCTCCTGACGTTCTTCCCGATTTCCTATCCAATCATACCGAGCATACGAGCGATCTCTATCGTGCTGTTCATCAGCATGCGGACATTATGGCCCAAATGAATTGCTACTGCGGCTGTATGGACGGTTTGGCCGTAGAGACGCCTCATGACTCCTTGCTTCGCTGTTACTTGGCAGAGCATCCTGCTGGCGAAGACGGCGTCACATGGACCGATCACAGCACGGGCTGCGGGATATGCAAGAAGGAGATGGAGATGGTCATCGACTTGACTAAGCAGGGTAAGACACCAGACGAAGTCCATGCCGCAATTGACGAGGCGTTCAAGCCGAATAAAGCCAGCTAATAACGAAGAATCAACAAAACCTCCAGCCGCACAGTGCGCTGGAGGTTTTGTTTTATGATGTGGCGCAATTAGGATTGGCTTGCCTTCTTCGCTTTGCTGATTGCAAGCTGTATATCGGACGATAACTGACTGAGACCTTGATAATCTTCTTTCTCGAACAGCTCATTGAACTTCATCTGGTATTGGGCCGCTTCGCGCACGCGATGGAAGTAATATAAATCTTGGATGCCCTTCAGCACCTTCGATACGACATTCGACTGCTCCTCGAATTCCGTCTGAGCATCGAGAATTTCTTTCCGAATGCTCGTCATCTCGTTATCAAGCAGGAATGCCGCCTCTGACGCTTTCTTCAAACGCGCGCGCACATCTTCGGGCAAGCTTTCCTTAAATTTATAATTAAGCGAATGCTCGATCGTTGCCCAAAAATTCATGGCCAACGTCCGTATCTGAATTTCTGCGAGCACTTTCGTATACCCGAGCGCCGTCTGAACCGGATACTCCACGATCATATGGTAGCTGCGATAACCGCTGTCCTTGAAGTTTGTAATATAGTCCTTCTCGTAAACGAGCGTCAAGTCCTTCCGGCTGCGAATTAAGCTTGCCACGCGGATAATATCGTCTACGAACTGACACATAATTCGTATTCCCGCTATATCCTCAATTCCCGTATCCAGCTTATCTGCCGGAACGTTAAGCCGCTTCGCCTTCTCGAGAATGCTGGATATCCGTTTCACTCGGCCGGTGACAAACTCTATTGGCGCATACGCCTCTCGAATCTTTAATTCAACTCGCATCGTCTTAAACTTCACTTTCAGTTCTTCAACCGCTTGTTCATAAGGCTGTAAAAAAAGACTCCAATCTCTACCGTCCATCCGGCCGCCTCCTGTTCCTAACGATGATCTGCGCCAATTGCTTCGGCAATATTCCGATAGCCATCCTTGCGCAAGCATTCCTTCAGTCCGTTCGTTAATTCGCGAAGCAATCCTGGCCCTTTATAGATGAGCGCGGTGTATATTTCAACCAGCGACGCTCCTGCGCGGATTTTATCGTATGCATCTTGAGCTGTAAAAATGCCGCCTGAGCCAATAATAGGCAATTGTCCGCCTGTCTGGCGGTAGACAGCGCGAATTACCTCAGTCGAACGGTCGCGAAGCGGCTTGCCGCTAAGACCGCCAGCCTCGCCAGCGTTGTGATGGCGAAGCCCTTCGCGCGATAATGTCGTATTGGTCGCAATAATACCGGATACGCCGCTCTCCATAATGGTATTGACCGTATGCTCAAGCTCGTCGCCCGTCATGTCGGGAGCAATCTTGACGAGAATCGGCTTTGTCTTCTGTCCCGATTTCGCTCCTTGACGGCTCATCTCCTCCATAACGGCGGCAAGCAGCTTGCGCAGCTCGTCGCCATGCTGCAGATCGCGCAACCCTTGCGTATTCGGCGAGCTAATGTTAACGACAAAGAAATCACCGTAGTTATATAACGTACGAATGCAAGCCTCGTAGTCTTCATGAGCCTGCTCATTAGGCGTTACTTTATTTTTGCCGATGTTGACCGCGATCGGGATTCGGTTGATTTTGCGACGCGCCAGGCGGCCTGCCATCGCTTCCGTCCCTTCATTATTGAAACCCATTCGATTAATAAGCGCTTCATCCGGCGGAAGACGGAACAACCTCGGTAGCTCATTGCCAGCTTGTCCCTTCGGCGTAACGGTGCCAACCTCGGCGAAGCCGAAACCGATGCTGGAGAAGCCGTCAGCCGCCTTGCCGTTCTTATCAAGTCCAGCCGCAAGACCAACTGGATGGGGAAAATGAAGTCCGAACAGGTCCATCTTCAGCTCAGGTGAAGGGGCAACTCCGTACATCGTGTGCATCATACCTGTCATGCCGGGAATACGCCCGCCTGTTGCTAACCCATCAATGACGAGATGATGCGCCTTTTCCGGATCCATTTTGAAAAAAATCGGTTTGAGAATAGAAGAATAAAGCAACTTACCACTCCGTTCCAAGATGTATGTTCTACGGAACAGTTTATCTTTTTTGCGACAAAAAGAAAAGAGCTGCAACCATATGAAAACGCTAGCATGGTTGCGGCTTTGGAAGAAAACGATTACAATGGAAACAGCTATTTTCATTAAGAGATAGAAAGGTTGATTGTCGATGAGCACAACCAAAAGAAAACCGCCCGTTATGAAAACAAAGCCGAAGGAAGAAGTAAACAAGAAAGCTCTGATCTGGATCGGCTCCATCGCTGCCGTAGTTGTAATCGCGGTCGCCGTTCTTCTTATCGTATCCTAGTATTGCACTCGCTAGCCTAGTTCAACCATTCATACACTTTGACGGGATTGGTTTCATCCTGCTTCGGTTCCAGCTTGAATCTAACGGCTGCGGACTTCGAATCAGATGGAAGCGTCCCGTTTTTCACTTTCACTGGCGTTCCAAGCGGCACAAGATCGTACAGCTCCTCAACATCGGCTTTGCCCATGCGGATGCACCCTAGCGATTCATCCTTGCCGATGCTGTCCGGCTCATCCGTTCCGTGAATCGCGTAAAGCGTGTTCGACAATGTCATGCCTCTGCTGCCGAACGTTCCGTTATCGCTCCCATTCGGATTTTTCACCTTCTCGCTTATGTAGAAGCTGCCTTCCGGCGTGCGATCCGCTCCTAAGCCAACCTTATAGCTGCGAACGATGATATTCCCCTGTACGACAGCCAACCGATGGGTAGACTTATCGACTACAATCTCCAGCGGCTTGCTCCAATTCGGCTCCAAATAGCCATTCGATCCGACAGCTGAGGCCGTCCGAATCGCGTTGCCGTTGCCATTCGAACCGCTCGATGCTTCCGTTCCCTTCTCGCCGCTCTGACCAGCCTGCTCCTTCGTTTTCAAACGCTCAAGCACTTCGCGGAATACTTCTCTCATGCCTTCCTTCTCGCCTGCAAGCACATTGTTCGGATAAGGTCTTACGAGATCCTCCAGCTTGCCCGGCCAATTTCCATACAGCTTCTTATATTGCGTGACCGCGCTGCCAACCGTCCAATGAAGCTCCTGCTTCGTCTGCCAATCGCGGTACTCTTTGTAAATGCCGGACGACTCCGCAGGAATGCAGTTGCATGTATTGGAGTCGAACATCGTCGCACCCAGTTCATTGCCGTCAGACGATCGCACGCGGCGGCTTCCTTCCGCACTCGTATCGTCCTCTTCATCAGACTGCTTCACTTCTACCGCCATCACAATCGTTGCGCGTCCCGTCCATTTACGCCAGCCTTTGTCCTCTTCCAGCTTGGCCGCGATCGTCTTAAGAGGTGCCGATTGGCCAGCATTCATAAGCCCTTCCCAAGCATAGCCTACCGGACGAAGCTCCTTCTGAGGAACTAAGATAACGCCGACCTTGGAAACCGTCTGCTGCGATCCAATAATCGGCGATACTGCCTCTTCATGATTCAACTCCCGGCCGGCGGGCAAGCTTAAGACAACCCCCATAAGCACAATAGCAACGAGCGCTAACCGTCTGGCAGTCCGTTTTTTCTTCTGTTTCTGGCTCCATTCCTTCAAAAATTGCAACTGATGCTCGGCGAGCGGATGGCTCTCACGCTCGAATGCATCATATATTTCGCCAGCCTGTATAAAACAATAATTTGCTTTTCCTTCCTTGCCGGCGAGCAAATATTGCTTGCCGAGCAAATACCAGCCCATTTGGTTGTCGGGATGCTGCTTCACAAATTGCTTCAAATAGAATATGTCCTCCGGCGATTCCATCCCTAATCCCTCCATTAACATGTATATATCCTATATCGGTTAATTGCTGCGTTCGTTGCAATCTATGAAGGAACAATAGGGTATTTTATGTCTAAAAGAGTTTGAAGTGTTATGCCCAGGAGGCTCATATGACGAAATTTATTGCTCAGTTACGTTTACTTACATTGAATCGCAATACCGTTTTCAGCTTTGCTGCATCCGTCTTACGCGGGTCAGATATATAAATTTCACGATGAATAAGCGCAGAACGCTCGTATCCATGCTCTTTACAGTAAGCTTCCATCTTGGCGAAGCTGGCCGGTTCATCCGCATAACGTCCAATGTGCATCATTTGGCAGCTTAGCCCGTCCGTCATCTCCCCGTACACAACGTCATTAAGCAAAGGCAACGGCTTCTTCTTGTTAGTCCGATCTACCAGCTTATTGAACAGCTCCTCTGTCAGAAAGTCGGGCTGCCTTATCATTATCGTATATTTTAAATTATCAAGGTCCGTTGCGGGTTTAGACGTATCGATCAAGTCCCATATGCCCTCAAGAGGGAAAACGGTGTATTCATAGTACCCCGGAGGTACGTCATCGCTCTTATATGACATCTTAACCGCGTAGCTTAATCGATACAGCGCCTCGACCCTTTTGACATATTCCTCACCGTTCGGATTGCCTTCGCCGCTAATCATCATATACGGCATCGCGTCCACATCAATAATAACGGGCTCCACAGGGGGGAGATAAATCTTTTTATAGTCTGTTTTGTAGTCTATTTTTTTGTTCATAGCCAATTCTCTCCTCAGTATGTTTGATCCTACAACCATACACGAACAACTATGACAACAGTATGTCATGATTTGCCTGACAAAAAAAGCTCCCCACCGTCCATAAGGACGATAGAGAGCTTCTGTCTAGATGTATGAGATGATTGTATTAGTAGTTAAACGGCTCATCTGCAATCTTGATGGAATCAGTCGGGCAGCCGTCAGCTGCGTCTTGCAGATCGTCGTAAAGATCTTCTGGAATTTCAGTATTGCCTTTGTTTCCGTCTGCTTTATAAATAACTTCAGCTAAGCCTTCATCATCGTAATCATAAATGTCAGGAGCAGTTGCTCCACAAGCTCCACAAGCGATGCAAGTGTCTTTCTCTACCCAAGTAAATTTACCCATGGAAAATTCCCTCCTATAAATGTACGGTATAATCTCTAGTATACATGCCGTAAACCCTCACTCATCAATATATAACAAACCATCGTCCCTTTGCAAGGATGTCCCGCGAATTCGTTTATTCCTAATTAAGGCTGACGGATCATCCCCCAGCATGCCTGCCGTCAACACGGCATCCTCGCCGAACTTATCCCTGAGCCGATCCATCGCTTTCGTCAGCGCTTCCTTCTTGGGCTGCTCCTCGTAGCTGAACAGATCAAGCTGCATCGCCGTCTCATCGACTAACGACAGATTCTGTAGCGCAACACCAAGCAAGCGTACCGGTTCCCCATGACTCCAATGAAGGTCGAATAACCGGCAAGCCTCACGATAGACGATGTCGGTAGTGTCCGTCGGAACGGCTAGCGTATGCGATCGATTAATCGTCGTCATATCCTGTCTGCGAACGGTAATCTGAACGGTTAGAGCGACTAGCTTTTGACGGCGCAAGCGGCGGCACGTCTGATCGGAAAGGTTAAGCAGCACGCGATGAGCATCCTCTTTGGCTACGATGTCGCTGGGCAGCGTGGTCGTATGGCCAATCGACTTGTTGAGCTCTCGATTTCCATTCACGGCTGAATGATCAATTCCGTGCGCAGCCGTCTTCATCCAAGAACCCATTACGCCAAATTGCTTGATGAGCAACTGCTCGTCAGTATGAGCCAATTGTCCAATCGTGCGAATATTCATCTTCGTCAACTTCTCCGCTGTTTTCCTGCCGATACCGAACAGCGTATCGCATGGCTTATCCCATAACAATTGCGGAACGTCTCTTATGCGAAGGACCGTTAAACCGTTCGGCTTCTTCATATCGGATGCCATCTTGGCAAGCAGCTTGTTGGGCGCGAGTCCAATAGAGCATGGCAGCGACCATTCCGTCTGTATGCGCTTTTGCAGCGAATCCGCAATCTCGAGCGGCGTTCCGAACAACTTGGAGCCCGTTATATCCATATAACATTCGTCAATCGATACGGACTCCACAAGCGGCGTGTACTGCCTTGCAATCGCCATAAAACCTCTGGAGTATTTGCGATACAGGTCAAAGTCCGGTCGGATAAGGATTAGCGAAGGACATAGCTTCATCGCTTGCCTGACCGTCATCCCCGTCTTCACGCCCATACGTCTTGCCGCATAGGAGCAAGTAACGACAATGCCTTTGCGAAGCTCGACACTGCCGGCTACAGCAGTTGGCTTATCCTTATAATTCTCAGGTTGCTCCGCTTCATGCACAGAGCAATAGAAGGCATTCATATCCAAATGAATAATGACGCGTCCCTTGGCGGGATAATGCTCATTCGTATCGGACACTGGCATGATCGGATTCACCTCCATAATTACAAAACATATGTTCCCAAACTTTCGAATATCCTTAATATACGATTGGTACATATTCTAGTCAACTGAAGCGAAGTGGATATTGCTGTCCAATTGGCGGCGAACAAGAAAAAAACGTTTCCTCCTCTCTACAATCAACTGAACAAGTGTTATAATAGTACATTATGATTTGAAAAGGCTATCAGTGAAGGAGGCGTCCCGATAATGACAACAATCATCTCAATCTTTGATACGACGCTGCGCGATGGAACGCAAGGCGAAGGGATCAGCCTGTCGGCGGATGATAAATTGAAAATCGCTCAGAAGCTTGACGCACTGGGTGTTCATTATATTGAAGGCGGCAATCCAGGAAGCAACAGCAAGGATATTGAATTTTTTCAACGTGTCAAGTCTTTGAATTTGCGAGCTAAAATAACGGCTTTCGGCAGTACGCGCCGTAAAAACAGCTTGGCGGAGCAAGACGCCAGCCTGCTGCGGATCGTAGAATCAGGCGTACCGGCGGCGACGCTCGTCGGCAAAGCATGGGACTTCCACGTTCATACCGCGCTGCAGACGACGCTGGAAGAAAATTTGGCGATGATCTACGACTCGTTCGCTTTCCTGAAGCGCAGCGGTGTCGAAGCGATGTACGACGCCGAGCACTTCTTCGACGGCTACAAGCATAACCCGGAATATGCGCTTGCTGCCTTGAAGAAAGCACAAGACGCCGGAGCTGATTGGCTCGTACTATGCGATACGAACGGCGGCACGCTGCCAGGCGAAATTACGGAGATCGTATCTCGCGTCCGTCAGGAGCTTAGCGCCGAGATCGGTATTCACACGCATAACGATTGCGAGCTGGCTGTTGCGAACACATTAGCTGCCGTTCAAGCGGGCGCTAGACAGGTGCAAGGAACCATCAACGGCTATGGCGAGCGTTGCGGCAACGCTAACTTGTGCTCCATCATTCCGAATTTGCAGCTTAAGCTCGGATACGACTGCTTGCCGGAAGACAAGCTCCGCACGCTTACGAACACGGCGCGTTATGTCAGCGAGATCGCCAATGTGCATATGCCTGTCGGCCAAGCTTATGTCGGCAATGCGGCATTCGCCCACAAAGGCGGCATTCACGTATCCGCTATCATGAAGGATTCCAAAACCTATGAGCATATTCAGCCGGAGCTTGTAGGCAATAAGCAGCGTATTCTCGTCTCCGAGCTTGCCGGACAAAGCAATATTATCTCGAAAGCTCAGGAGCTTGGCCTGGACGTCAACGCCAACAACGAGAAGACGAAGCAGATTATGGATCAAATCAAAGAGCTGGAGCACCAGGGCTATCAGTTCGAGGGCGCGGACGCCTCGCTTGAGCTTCTGCTGCGTGATGCATTTGGCGGCGAATCGAAAGAATTGTTCAAGATTGAGTCGTTCAAAATGCTCGTAGAGAAAACGAACGGTCAAATGCTGTCGGAAGCGATTGTCAAAATCAACGTGGACGGCGAGCAGGTGTACACCGCCGCGGAAGGCAACGGTCCGGTCAATGCGCTTGATAACGCGCTTCGTAAGGCGCTTGTGCAATTTTATCCGAAGATCGAACAAATTCACCTGTCCGACTATAAAGTGCGCGTCATCGACGAGAAGGACGCAACAGCAGCAAAGGTACGCGTACTAATCGAGTCAACCGGTCTCGACAATACGTGGAGCACGGTCGGCGTCTCCAACAATGTCATCGAAGCAAGCTGGGAAGCGCTAGTCGACAGCATTCGCTATGCCCTTCTCGGTATGGTGAAGGTTGAATCACCTTCTCATGAGCATACGGATCGAATCGGTCTCGTGAACCACTAATTGACTTAAATTATAATGAGACTGCCCTAGACCAAAGCTTTTGGAGGGCAGTTTTTTTCTTCCTTCTGACTTCCATTCGTATGGTAAGGGACTCAGATAGCGCTTACAGTCCGCAACGAAAGAAGAGGCGATCGAACATCATTCATGATGATGTCCAATCGCCTCTTCTTCTTCCTATCCCTTCCTACGCCCACTTCTCAATCAAGCGTTCCCATTCTGCGAATGTAATGACGCCGTTAATTCGTTCACGGATGACGCCATTGCTGTCGATGAGGAAGGTTGTCGGGAACGTATCCACTTTGTATTTCTTCGTTACATCCCCTTCTCTGTCCATCAGAATCGGAAATGTGAATTCATGATCGGCGACAAACTCGCGCGCTGCCCGCTCCTTATCATATTTCGTCGCATTGACGCCGTATAACGTGATAGCATCGCCGTATGTCTCGTGCAGCTTCTGCAGATCAGGCGCTTCCAGTTCGCAAGGACCGCACCAAGAAGCCCAGAAGTTAACGAATGTCAGCTTTTCGCGCTTGCCTCCGACAGCGTAGGATTGTTCATCGAGCGCCGGCAGCTCGAAGGAAGCAGCCTCGAATCCCGCTTTCGGCTTAAAGCCTTCCGCGGAAGCCGCAAGCGATATTTGCTCGTTTCCTCGATTTATATATTGATATACCGCTAATCCCGCAAAAACAAAAGCGATCGTAAACAAAGCAATCACGCGTTTCATGCTGCACGTCCTTCTTTCTTAAAAATGGTTTCTAACCAACCTATACAAACTGCCTACATCGTAACATGCACCGCATGGAAGCTCAAGACGAAGGGCACATTAGCCATAAATACGTCACGAATTAGAAATGGAGATACGCTAATGGCCCAATCGAAGTCCAAGTGGATTCAGTTCTCCGCATTCGCAACCGTTCCTCTTGTGCTCGTGCTGGGCAATTCTATGCTCGTCCCCGTGCTGCCCGATATGGCTAAGCATATGAAGCTCTCCGAGCTGCAATCCAGCCTCGTTATAACGTTATTCTCGGTTAGTGCCGGTCTGTTCATACCTTTCATCGGGTATTTATCCGATCGTATCCGCCGTAAAACCGTTATAGTGCCCGCACTGGCCCTGTACGGCGCTGCAGGGATCATGGCCGGCATGGCAGCCGTATGGAACTCCTACCCCCTTCTCATTGCCATGCGAAGCGTACAAGGACTTGCAGCGGCCGGCACGGCGCCGATTGCAATGGCACTCGTTGGCGACATGTACAAGGATGGAGAAGAAAGCGAAGCGCTGGGCTTAATTGAAGCATCGAACGGTGCGGGCAAAGTCATCAGTCCGATTATCGGCTCGCTGCTCGGACTATGGTCTTGGTATGCGCCATTTTTTGCTTTTCCATTTTTCTGCGCAGGTTCGCTTATTGCGGTCATTTTTCTTATCAAAGAACCGAAACAAAAAGAGAAGCCATTGCCTTTCAAGAAATATATCGTCGAAATTAAAGCTATTTACGGTAAAAACCTAGCCTGGCTGCTTACAGCCTACGCGTCAGGGGCGTTAGGCCTGTTCATCCTGTTCGGCGTGCTGTTCTACTTATCCGATATGGTCGAGAAGCCGCCCTATTCAATTGACGGAGTTGCCAAAGGGGGCTTGCTTGCCATCCCTCTGCTGGGACTCGTCTTGACTGCCTATACGACTGGTCGAATCATCAAGAAGAAGCAAACGCTCATGCGCAAGCTTATGATTGCCGGTTTAAGCGTGATCGTATTATCCTTGGCAGCTGCGGCTATATGGCACCGAAGTTTAATGGCACTAATTGTGTTCGTAACGATCAGCAGTATTGGAACAGGTCTGTTGCTTCCTTGCTTAAATACGATGATAACCGGCTGTGCCGAAAGAGCTTATCGAGGGACGGTCACATCGTTCTATAGCAGCCTGCGCTTTCTTGGCGTAGCTGCAGGTCCTCCCTTGTTCAGCTATATTGCCGATAAGTCAGTAACGATGCTATTCATTATTCTCGTCCTATTAGCCGCTGCTTCCTTATGGCTCGTCTTCCGCTTCATCCACCCGGAGGAGCAAACAGCAAACAGCGGCTAATTATTAGCCGCTGGTCCATCCTTGAGATGTTATAATGAATGTAAAACTTACGCTGAGAAGGAGGTTCGTAAATGGAACAATTGCATTCGATACCGCATCATGAGGTTGGACTAATTACTAAGCAGGCCTATGATCAATTGCTTGGCATTTGCATAAGCAGGCTGCCTGAGGAAGCTTGCGGGATTGTTGCCAGCGGAATAGCCGTTCATAACGGTGAACAAGCTCCTATAGATACCGTTATCCCTATTCGCAACATACATAACGATCCGCGTAAAGCGTTCACATTCGATCCTGCTGAATGGACGGCTGCTTATTATAACATGCAAACAAACCGACAATCGCTTGTCGGCTTATTCCACTCCCATCCTACTACCGAGGCTATCCCGTCAAGCCTGGATCAAGCCGGCTTCTGGCCCGCCTCATCTGTTTCTTATTGGATCATATCGCTTGCCGACCGCAGCGCACCGTACATCCAACCTTATCGCCGAACGAATGCCGGGTTCAAGCCGATCGAGCTAGTGTTTGCTTAAATAGGCGTATAAATCGCCAAGCGTCGTAATATTCCGTTCTAATACGCGGGTCAAATAGTTCTGCCATAGCTTCGCTGTCATTAACGAATCCTGCAGCGCGTGATGACGGTCTACGATCTCGATGTTGCAGCTTTCCAGCAGATCATCAAGGGCGTAGCTGTCACGTTTCGGTTCAAGCCACTTGGCAACCATCATCGTATCCAGCACACGATGATTCAAATTCACCTTCGACGTACGCCATAATGCCGCATTCAAAAACTGTTTGTCATGCCCTGCCGCATGAGCGACAAGCAGCCTTTTGCCAACGAACTCCATGAAATCATGGAGCACCTGCATCAGATCAGGGGCATCCTGCGCCATCTCATTCGTAATGCCGGTCAGCTCGATTATCGATTTCGGTATCTTTCTCTTCGGATTAACGAGACTGTAAAACGTATTCGACTCATGCACTTCAACCCCTTGCATGAGCACCGCACCAAACGATATAATCTCATCGCCATTGTTCGGATAGAAGCCTGTCGTCTCCAAGTCGAATATAACGACCTCCAGCTCCCGAAGAGGAGTGTCCAGCATCGACTGCTTGCGCTGCTCCTTATTCACCGATCGAATAAACGCCATTTGCTGTGCATTCTGAGAGCCTAACATAGAAGCGATGGCAGGCGTAAATCCTCCCATTTTGTATAGGTTCCACATGCGACCGACGCCTTTTTGTTCCTTCATAACATCTCCACCGCCCTACGTTAGCCTTCCCATTGTCTGCTTCATAACCAAACGCTGCAGCTTCTTGCCTAGTCGCAGACTGCTCTTCAGCTCATCCGTCATTTCCTTCGTCAGTTTCCTGCTCGAAATCTTGCCATTGTTGGCATAATACCCGTCTTCCATCTGTTCTGTCGTCATGAGCCTCAGGCGTAGGAAGAAACGAAACGCCTGCTCATATTGACGAGCATCCGATTCCTGCAGTAAGCCAGTCTGCGCAAGCCTCTTAATGCGCTCGAGCGTTGCCGTCTCCCTAATCCCTCGATGAATGGACATTAGCCTAATGGAATTGACCATCGGTATGTAGGCGCCGTATTTGATATCGAGGCTGCCCGCATCTTCCCCGTAACGTTCCTTAAGCAGATGACCGAATACACCGAGAAGCACTTTGTGCCGCATCGTATTCTCAAGCATACGCCTAACGATGATCGGAGATTTAAGCATATCGGTAAAGAAACAGTCCTTGAGCGCATCTACCAAATCTAGATTGCCATAAACGCCCCGTCCGTCCGCAATGATGAGCAAATAACGAACCGATTCCCAAGCTGGCTCCTCGAACCAATGATCGAGCTTCGCCCGCCATTCGGATAACGAGAGACACCATTCCGAATTACTGCTAAGCACATTGCCTTCGCATGGCGGATAACCGCTTGTCTGAAGATAACCGACAACAATGTCAGTCAATTGCTTGAAATATTGCTTTACTTTCGCCGAATCAGACACTGGATCCTCGTAGACAACACCGCTGTCTTGATCGCTGGACAATGTCTGCTCTTTCCGACCGCCGCTGCCAAACAATAAATACGCATAAGGCACGGGAGGAGAACCCATCCCCATCCGTGCCATCTGCGTCTCTGCGAGAGCAACGGCGCGGCTAATAACCGCGTCGTGCATCTCATTCAGATATTCATTAAATTGTTCGACCGGGCGCGCCCAGAGAAGAGCCTCCATCTGCTCGTGTACATGATCCCGCAAGCTTCGCAGCTCTTCCACATGATCGGCTGAACCGATCCGTGCAAGCAGCTGCGCCCACACCGGATCAACCATCTGATGCCTCTCCCTTCGGTCAGTCCCTCTTGGTAGCCAATTAATGATTACCCTTGAATCGTTTTGTCAGCTTTTTTCATTTGCTCAGGGTAACCGTAAGCACCGTGCTCACTAAGGTCAAGACCGATAATTTCTTGCTCTTCTGTTACGCGGAAGCCCATGATAAGTTTCATTACGCCAAGAACAAGGAACGAAGCAGCAAGTACGAATGCGCCAACTACGACTACCGATTCGAATTGAACCCACAATTGGTGCCAGTTGCCTGTATCAATCAGACCGCCTTCACCAACGGCCACTTTCTCAGCCAATTCTTGCGTAGCGAAGATACCGTTAGCAAGCGTACCCCAGATACCAGCAGCGCCGTGAACCGAAAGAGCGTAGATTGGATCGTCGACTTTGATTTTTTCGAAAAATTTCACGCTGTAGAATACGAGTACGCCAGCTACCAAACCGATTACTACTGCCGCCCAAGGATCTACGAATGCGCATGATGCCGTAATGGCTACTAGACCTGCAAGCGTACCGTTAAGCATTGTTGTGATGTCAGCTTTGCCGGTAACTGCCCATGAAATAAGAAGTGCTGCCACACCGCCGGCGCCAGCGCCCAGCATTGTGTTGAATGCTACGAAGCCGAAGAAGCCGTCGCCGATCGCTACTGTCGAGCCGGCATTGAAGCCGAACCAGCCCACCCAGAGAAGCAATACGGATAGTGCAGTGAATACTTGGTTGTGTCCCAAAATTTCGTTCGCCGAGCCGTCTTTGTTGAACTTGCCGATACGAGGTTTAAGTAATACTGTAGCTGCGAATGCCGCTAGAGCACCCGTTAAGTGAACGACGGTCGATCCCGCGAAGTCTTGCGCGCCGTCTTTTGCAAGCCAACCGCCGCCCCAGATCCAGTGAGCAACCGTTGGATAAATGATGGCAATGAAGAATACTGTAAATACAACATAAGATGAAAGCTTAGCGCGTTCTGCGAAGCCGCCCCATGCGATCGAAAGCGATACTGCCGCGAATGCGAGTTGGAACAAGAAGAAGATCGTGCTTGGCAATGCGTTCTCTACGCTTGCCTTCGAAGGATCGAAGAAGAAGTCGCCCCATCCGAATAACGCGCTGACGCTGCTGTCTCCGCCGAATGCGAAGCCGTAACCAAACGCCCAATAAATAATTGCCGCAAGGCCTGTCGTGAAAATCGTCTTGCCGGCAACGTGACCAGCGTTTTTCATTCGAGTCGAACCCGTTTCAAGAAGGATGAAGCCGCCTTGCATCAATAATACGAGGATGAATGATAGCATAACCCAGAGAGCGTTCAATCCCATGTTCAGCGTGCCGCCGGATGGGTCCTCAGCAAAAGCCATTGCCGGGAATAAAAGAGTTAAAGCACCAAAAGCTAACACCGTTTTCTTAATCAATACGACCACTCCCTTAATGTAATGTTTCCTAACATGTGAGGAAAGACTTAATGTCATTATAGTCAGAAGTACTCAATTTGACAATACGCTTTCTTCTATTTTTGAAAAAAAATCTAACGTTCGGCATAAAATCTGACACGAACGTTAAGTTTTTTTACAATTCATCTCCAAAAAGGGTTGTGAGGGCGTCTCATTCTTCGCGTTTAGCCTCTATTAATAGAATAGACAGCTCTATAAGATCGTGTATCTGACATCTAGTTGTAAAGTCGCATGTCAGGTTTGACTGCGCGGATACTTCCTATTATCATATTTAATATAGATCAGAGTATTCGTCTAATGAAGGAAGGTGTTGTTATGCAAGGTGCAGCTTTATACCGGATCGGAGAATTATCCAAGCTTGCGCAAATTAGTCAGAGAACGCTTGATTATTACACTTCGATCGGCTTAATCGAGCCAGCGGAGCGTTCTGCCAAAAATTATCGGCTGTATGCCCACGAGACGCTTCTCCGCTTGGAGCGTATTGAACAATTGAAAAAAGATAAATATACATTAGACGAGATTAAAGTAAATCTAAAAACCTGGAGCAAAGTAACGCCAGAAGAGCATGTATCGCAGCGGCTCACCGACTTGCAGCATCAATTAAGCCAACTGGAGCGTCAAGTGAAGGAATTGGAGCCTGATATTAAGAAGCTTAAGCCTAAGCAAGCCAATCAGCTCTATACTCGTCTCGTCCCTCAGACCGCCGCGTGCATCGAGGCGCTTATGCTGCTCATTAATAAAGGACCTTTCATGTAATTCCGAAATCCAAGCTTGCTTGCGCCGATGTCAGTCACCTATGGAGGAATGCATCTATGCTGCTATTTCACCCGATGGATTCAGTCATCCTAATCGCTTTAGCGGTCAGCATCTGGGCTCAATTCCGTGTTAAGGGCACGTTCAACAAATGGTCGCGCATACCTGCCGCGAGAGGCCTCACCGGCTACGAGGCGGCTAGACTGCTGCTCGACAGTAACGGACTGTCGAGTGTTCCTATAGAGCCTGTCAGGGGCTCCCTGACCGACCATTACGATCCGGTACATCGTATTGTACGTTTATCGGAGCCCGTCTATTACGAAAGATCCATATCCGCCGTTTCCGTCGCTTGTCATGAAATCGGACATGCCATTCAACATTCCGTTCATTACCCCATGCTTGTTATCCGTCATCGCATCTTCCCAGTCGTTAATTTCGCATCCGGCACAGCTCCGTTCCTGTTTCTGGCAGGACTGTTGTTCACCGCCCCTACTCTTATTGGTATCGGTATTGCTTTCTTCTCGGTTGCCGTTGCTTTCCAGCTCATTACGCTGCCAGTCGAGTTCAATGCCAGCAGCCGAGCGCGCGATCTAATGATTGCAGAGGGCATCATTACGAACGAAGAGGAACGCGGTACAGCCAAGGTGCTGAACGCGGCGGCGCTTACTTATGTAGCGGCAGCGCTTATCTCCTTACTGGAGCTGCTCAAATATATTATGATCTTCACATCTAGGCGCGATTAATAACAAAAAAGGCTTCCTAGGGTAACACGCGCCCAGGAAGCCTTTCCTATATGGTTAGGAATTGTTCTTGCGATCATTAAAATACCGAATAAGAAAGCCATGAAATACTTTGGCAACAAGCGGAAGCTTTTCATTCGAACGGCGAATAAGTCCAATTGTCCTCGTCACCTGCGGGTGGCTGATCCGCACCTTAGCCGGTTGAAGCGGTCCTGTATAATGGAGCGCCAATTCAGGCAGCAAGCTTACTCCCATGCCGGCGGCGACGAGTCCGCGAATCGTATCCGTCTCTTCGCCTTCGAACCCGATATTCGGCGTGAATCCGGCCTGTTGGCACGCTTCCCATACAATCGGCCGAAGGGAATAACCTTCACTGAACAGCACGAATGTCTCATGCTCCAGCTGTTTAAGCTCGATTGCCGGTTCATCCGACAGCGGGTGACCCGGAGGCAGAATAGCGTACAGTTCCTCTGTCAGCAACACCTCGCCGCATACGAATTCATGATCGTCAGGAAATGGCGATATAAAAGCCAAATCAATCTCTCCCTTGATCATATCGCGAATGAGTGATGGATACATTCCTTGCTTGAAGCGAAACTTCACGTTCGGATACAGCTTGCGGAACGCCGCAACGACCTGTGGAATCAAGGAAATGCCCAAGCTATGCGGAAAACCAAGCCTGATCTCACCTTTCTCCGGATCGAGAAACTCATGAATTTCCACAACCGCCCGTTCCAAATCGACGAGTATCGCTTCAGCACGCTTTAGAAATAGCTGGCCGACCTGGGTCAGCTGCAGATTTCTGCCTTTCTGAACGAACAGCTTGACCCCAAGCTCCTCTTCCAGCTGGTGAATTTGACGGCTAACAGCCGATTGCGCAACGTGCAGTTCTTCCGCCGCTTGTGTTACATGTTCTTTTTTTGCTACTTTTACAAAATAATAAAGCTGACGAAGTTCCATCTAGGTTTTTCTCTCTCCTGTCAAGGACCTTTAATTTGATTGTTGTCCTTCCTACACTCCTCTTACCTATCACCCTACGCGCTTCTTGCGCAGCATGCTGCGGTCGAACAAATTGTAGAGAAGAAATCCCGCTACTCCTCCGCCAACATGCCCCCAAAGATCAACCCTTGGAATGAGGAACGAATAGATGACCCCAAATATAAGTATCATGTAGACCGTCTTCCTTGAGCTTTCATCCAGCCTTGCTCTTCGGAATAACGATAAATATAGAAACGCACCGAACACGCCATAAATCGCACCTGATGCCCCTACCGCAATATGTGCGCCATCATTCTGCAACGCGTGCACCCATGCACTCATGAGGTCGCCTCCAATACCGCATAGAAGATAGAAAAAGATGTACCTCGACGATCGAAGCAGTCTTTCAAGCGGCGGAGCGAAGATGAGCAGCGAAAACATATTGTAGAGCAAATGCTCTACACCTGAATGCATGAACATGGAGGTCAAATATCGCCAAGGCTCTTGCATACCATACGGATCAACCCCAGGTATGGTTACAAACGCTCCATAATCATAGGCATGACTTGCATTGTTCGGATTGCCATTGATTGCGATGACAATAAAATACAAGATATTAAGCGCAATAATCGTAGCCGTAACCGGAAATTGCTTCAAGTACTCGCGAAAACTCTCATACCGCAAAAAAATCATTATTTCAGCCCCTTTTTTCCATCCATGAATTGGACAATGTTGTTTCATTACGATTATAATGAATTTGGTATTGACCATTCAAATCGAGGAGGACATTACACATGTCACAGGAACGTACAGGCGTTGCAACATTCAAGGGCAACCCAATTACACTTATCGGCCCGGAACTTAAAGTTGGAGACAAAGCTCCAGACTTCTCCATTAACAAAAACTTGGTTGAGAATGCATCGCTTGCTGACTACGCAGGCAAAGTAAAGCTAATCAGCGTTGTTCCTTCGATCGACACAGGCGTATGCGATGCACAGACGCGCCGCTTCAATGTTGAAGCAGCTTCCTTGGGCGAGAACGTCGCTATTCTAACGGTAAGCGTAGACTTGCCATTCGCTCAGTCGCGCTGGTGCGGCGCGTCCGGCGTTGACAAAGTCGTTCTGCTCTCGGACTACAAAGCGCACAGCTTCGGCGAAGCTTACGGCGTATACATTAAAGAATTGGGTCTCGATATGCGTTCGATCTTCGTAATCGATGCGAACGATACGATCCAATATGTTGAGTACTTGCCAGAAATGACAGAGCACCCGAACTACGAGCAAGCGATTAGCGCTGTCAAAGCCCTTCTGTAAGCCAAGCGATATTCATCCATAACGCAATAGGCGCATGACCGCAAACAAAGCGAGTGAAGGACATCCTTCCTCGCTTTGTTTTTGATTTTTTAATTAAAACATGTATGTTCGTTAGCTTGATACTTTGAACGCCGAAAGTTTTTTGTCCAGCGTCCGATAGAGGTCTATAATAACCCTATAATTCGATCCGAGGTCGCCCAGCGAGCCGCGCGATGCCGAATAGATGTCGACAGCCGAGGTAAGCGGATTAACGCTGATGACGGAAACGGTAATGTCCATCGTTCTGCCGAATGCTGTACGCTTCTCCAGTACGATCTCTCCTACAGATTGCACCTCATGTAATACCTTGTAGCCCTGCATCTTCTTAAGAGTCGATATAACTTCCTCCCAAGCCTTCTCCTTCGAGAGCTTGTAGAAATGAGATTTCAGCATTGGATCCTTGGCTCTGTCGCCTGTCTGTTCATGACTGCGCAGCAGCCCGATAAAGGTCCGCTTCAACAACAACGATCTCCCCCTCCGAAATCTATGTACATTACTCTCTATGATACCATGATTTGTCCCGAGCGTAAACGATATACGCTATGCTTGCATGCGTATATAACGTTTCGCGGAGAATTCTAAGCCAATAATAACGGGACAATCGTTATTAACTTAGAATTTAAGCGTAAACGGCAGTTGCCATGCTTGCTGGCGTTTGCTCACGTTTCGTATGAAAAAAGAGCATTCACCGGATCTCTCCGGCAAAAGCTCCCTTTGGTTGAATAAGAAACCCGCCTATGCCGTCCGACTTACATGTTTCTGAACCCTGCTCTCGCAGGTGGGTGTCCGCAGAAACGCTTTTGAGATCCCCTTTCGAGGGCTTGTCAGCTGCGTTCCAATCTAGGTCTCCCGTGAAACAGCCATTGGTTCAAAACAACGAAAAGCCGAAACGAACATCGCAGGATGTATTGTTATTATAGACGTATGCGATGCAAAAGTAAACGCTGACAGGTTGTTATTTGTTGGAGTTGTCCGAATCATGCTTAATCAGATCGACCCGATCAAGTTCTGCCGCTTCCTCTGCCGCTTCTTCCTCAGCAAGCCTTGCTTTCTCGGCTTGGTCTTGGAGCTTCTGGTAAATCAAATTGAAGTTCCAATACGATAAGTACGCGATGATGCTCCCCATGAAGAACGGAATAAGAAACGTAAATCTCGTGCTGAAGTACAGGACAGCTCCGGCCATAATCGCCGTGGACAAGGAACGGAATGGTCTTCCGATCGTGATCAATACGGCGTTCTTCAGCAATTGAAACGTTTTCATATGATAATGAACGAGCATCGAGAAGAAGTTGAACAGCGATACGACGAGCAAAATAAGAAATGCGACGAAAATGTACGACAATAGATTTAATTGTTCGCGGTACACGATAAAATCGACAATCATAATAGTGAGCAGCAGCGTGTAAATAATACCGCCCAACATACTCTGCTTGTAATTTTCCTTGTAGCTGCGGAAATAGGTTTTGAACAACGCAACATCCACTTCACCCGTAACCCACTTGCGCGCGACGGCGAACATCGCTGCAGTAGCAGGGAACAACGTGAACGGCGCAACGACAGCCATGAAGATAAGCGTCATATACACTTGGCTAAGCATTTCGGCTTCCGTACCCGTTCCAGCAATAAGGAGTGTCCAGGCAAAAAACACAAATGGTATTGAGCAGACCAACCATAATACATTAATTACCGCTAAACGCATAATCCATTCGGAGATTCGGTAAAATCCCCCCATTAGTCCTCTTGGTTCCATTTGATCTGCCTCCAGATAAGTCCATTCTTAAGAATGCAAGGTGAAACGGCTAACTCGTCCTATAAAGCGACGTAAAGCAACGTTTCGCGAAATAAAAAACCAGGGAAACCCGAATGCCCGCCGGGCATAACGGACTTCCCCGGTTTCATTGACCGCGAAGCGCTGGCTGCCTTTGTCTTAGCGCAGCTCATAGCTTAGACACAATTAATTGTTGACGAAACCTTCGCTGCTGCTCTTCGGACGACGGCTGTCGCTGCGGCCTTCGCTGCTGCGCTTGCCGCCATAACCGCCGCTTCCGCCACGGCTCTCATAACCGCCGCGCGAGCTGCTGCTACCGCTGCTGCTTCCAGCGCTGCTGCGTCTGTCATCGCGTCCGCGATACCCGCCGCCGCTGCTTCCGCCTGTACCGCCGCTGCGGTTGCCGCCATAAGAGGAGGAGGATCCGCTGCGATTGAATGGACGGCCGTTGGAACGAACATCCGGTCTACGCTTCTTAGCGCGAAGCGGTTCTTCCGGCGTCAATTCGATATCGACGTTCTTCTTCTCGCCAGTCAGCAATTTAATTGCAGCTGCAAGCAGGTGAACCGAATCGTATTGCTCAAGAAGTTGGATCGAGATGGCTTTGTACTCATTGAAATCATCGTTGTTGATGATATCGAGCAAACGCTCCGCTGTTACGCGTTGCTTGCCTTCGATAGCTTCTGCAATGCTAGGAAGCGGCTTGCGGTTCATCTTCTGACGAGTGATTTTCTCGATGAAGTGAAGGTGATCCGTTTCGCGCGGCGTTACGAACGACCATGCAGTTCCTTCTTTGCCTGCGCGGCCAGTACGGCCGATACGGTGAACATAGCTCTCCGGATCTTGCGGAAGGTCAAAGTTGATTACATGCGTTACGCCGGATACGTCGAGACCGCGTGCCGCAACGTCTGTTGCAACAAGTACGTCAATGCTTCCGTCACGGAACTTACGCATAACGCTGTCACGTTGGTTCTGCGACAAGTCGCCATGCAAGCCGTCAGCGGAATAGCCACGCTTCTGAAGCGCTTCGCTCAGCTCATCTACCCGGCGTTTCGTACGGCCGAAGATGATGGCAAGCTCAGGCGATTCCATATCGAGCAGGCGGCTAAGCGCTTCGAACTTCTGACGCTCATGCACTTCAATGTAAGCTTGCTCGATCGATGGAGCCGTAATTTGTTTCGGGATTACCGAGACATGCTCCGGATTCTTCAGAAATTGTTGTGCAAGCTTCTGGATGTTAGCCGGCATTGTTGCCGAGAACAACATCGTATGACGCTCTTCCGGCACTTGCTTCAGGATCGACTGAATGTCTTCCATGAAGCCCATGTCCAGCATTTCGTCCGCTTCGTCCAAAATAACCGTTTGAACGTCTTCGAGACGAATCGTCTTGCGGTTGATATGGTCGAGCAAACGTCCCGGCGTACCGATAATGATTTGTGGCTTCTTCTTCAATGCACGGATTTGGCGACCGATTTCTTGACCGCCGTAAATCGGCAATGAGCGAAGACCTTTGTATCGAGTCAACTTCCCGATCTCGTCAGCCACCTGAATAGCGAGTTCACGGGTTGGCGTCATTATTAATGCGACAATGCGTTCCTCGCTTGTCGGAATTTTGTTAATGAGCGGTATTCCGAATGCCGCTGTCTTCCCTGTTCCTGTTTGTGCCTGGCCGATAAGATCGGTTCCTGCCAGTGCGATAGGGATCGCTTTGTCTTGAATCGGGGTTGATTCCTCAAATCCAAGTTCAGTAATTGCTTGCAACACCTTAGGTTCCAAGCCAAATTCAGCAAATGTTTTCAAACTTTTCTCAAACTCCTTCTATCTACAGCCTACTTAAGAATATCCAAATCATTATAGCACAGAAACAATTGTGAATACCAGTAAACCAAATAAAGCCATACTACAAACGACAAAAAGCGGCTTGTCTAGTCTGTTTCACGGGAGGCGTCCTGACTTGAATCGTCAAATTTTGCAGCATCTATACAACGTTCCAGTCATGACGTTCGGAGCGCTGCTCGTCGCAGCAGGCTTCAACTTATTCCTTATTCCGCATCAACTGCTAAGCGGCGGTTTATCTGGCATATCCATGATGATCGGCTACCTTACCGGAGGCAATATCGGCTTGTTATACTTCTTGCTCAATCTGCCCGTTCTGCTTTGGGGTTGGTTCGCTGTCGGCCACCGATTTATCATTTGGAGCATTTATATGGTCATTGCATCTACCTTGTTCCTCCAAATCTTGCCTGTAGTCAAAATCGCAGAAGATATCGTGCTGGGCTCCGTCTTCGGAGGCATCATCGTCGGATTCGGGAGCGGACTTTCGCTTCGTTACGGCGGATCGTCTGGCGGGTTCGACATTATCGCTTCGATCGTAACGCGGAGACGGGACTTTCCGGTTGGCATGATCATATTCGTACTCAATAGCCTGGTCATCGCCATCCTGGTTTTTTTCACAAAAAATTGGGATTTAGCTCTTTACTCGCTCGTATCCATCTATACGGCAGGAAAGATTGTCGACATCATCCACGTTCGCCATATCAAAGTTACCGCCTTTATTATTACGACGAAAACCGAGGAGCTTCTGGCGAGACTGCTGACCCATCCTCGCGGAATTACCATTATTAAGACGAAAGGAGCTTACTCTGCGGCTGAGCGCGATATGCTGATGACCGTCAGAACAAGGTACGAATTGTCTGATCTGAGCAAAACCATACGTTCCATCGACCCGCATGCTTTCATTAACATAGTGGAAACCGTAGGCGTAATCGGCGACTTCTCCAAGCCGAAGGATTAAGTATATACGCGAATATGGATTTTATGGAGTATCCCTATGTTTTTGAAATTGATCCTGCTATAATGTGTGTAACCCGTAGTTTAGGTTTCTTTTCCCATAGGATTTCCCCTATCTTTGAACAATCGATCGACGAAAGGGTGATGCTAAGGTGGATTTGGAAACGGTAAAACTGTCTCAAATTGTGGAGAAGCTTGCACCTGAGCTTAGTCCTTTTCTCACGGAACGCGAGATGGACATCAGCATTGTGCTGCGGGACGGACTTGCTGTACTTGAGCCGTCAGACGCGATGGAAATCGTGCAACACAGTATTTGCGAGCATCAAAGAGAAGCTTTCCTGCAATGACAATACGGGAAATACAGATTACCCATGCGCCTGTCGAGAACCCTCTCGACAGGTTTTTTTGTCGTAGAAGGAAAATAAATGATGACCCAGCCGCGGAATCTGCTTTATAATTTGGGTACAGAAGAGCTAACGGGGAGAGAACATAGTGGATATTATTCTATCAACTTTACTGCTGCTGTACAATTTGCTAACCGGCTCCGGCGAAGAAAGCATGGCGGCTAAGCAGCTCGCCGCCGCATACATAAACGCTGCCGCAGGTCAGACGATTATACAACCCGACTCTCCCGGCCTAAGCGGGCTTCCCGGCGGAACAGGCGGCATCGCAGCCGTGAAGCAAGATCCGCAGCCTGAGGCGCCGGCCATTAAGGGCATTTACGTAACCGCGCACAGCGCAGGCGGAGCACGAATGGAGTCGCTGCTTAAGCTTGTCGACAGCACCGAGCTTAACAGCATGGTCATCGACATTAAGGACGATAACGGCTATATTACCTATCCGACAACAACCCCCGAGCTGCTCGAGGTCGGAACCCCTCAGCGGTTCATCGGCAACATTGGAAATTTAATGTCAAGCCTGAAGAAACATGAAATTTATCCGATTGCCCGGATCGTTGTGTTCAAGGATACGGTGCTCGCCCGCAAGAAGCCAGAGCTGTCATTCCTCCACCAGGACGGAACGATATGGAAAAATAATAAAGGCGAGAGCTTCGTGAATCCTTACCGCAAGGAAGTATGGGACTATAACGTTACGGTTGCCAAGGAAGCCGCCCGGCTCGGCTTCAAGGAAATACAATTCGATTATGTGCGTTTCCCTGAAGGCTTCGATAAGAAGGCGGATTCACTCACCTTTACGAAGTCGGAGCTTAGCCGCGTTGACGCCGTCGCCGGCTTCGTCAAATACGCAAGAGAACAGCTCGAGCCGCTCGGCGTTCGCGTATCGGTCGATATCTTCGGGTATGCGGCCTCCGTATCGGCAGCGGAAGGAATCGGACAAGACTTCGTGAAAATATCGAATGACGTGCATGTCATCTCGCCGATGATCTACCCAAGCCATTACAGTACAGGCTGGTTCAAGCAGAAGTATCCCGATCTAAGCCCTTACGCCGTCATCAAGGGCGCTATGGAGGATACGCATAAGAAACTTGAAGGCACGGAGGAACTGAAACCGATCATTCGGCCATGGATTCAAGACTTCACTGCTAGTTGGCTCGGCAAAGGCCAATTCATGAAATACGGCAAAGCAGAGGTCGAAGCGCAAATAAAAGCACTGCACGACTCGAACGTTAACGAGTACCTTTTGTGGAATGCTGGCAATAAGTATTCGCCGAACGTCGATTACAAATGAACCAAACCCAAAAAAGGCTGCACTCTTCATCCGCCGGATGTTGAGTGCAGCCTTTTATGCTGTATGAACGAAGCTCTTATTGCGATAGACGAAGCGCCAGCTCGTACATGTCCATGTTGAAAGGCTTCTTGGAATTGACGACAGTATCGATGTCTGTCGTCACAAGCTCGCCGCGAACAACGCCGCATGCTTTGCCAGATATGCCAGCCATTAGCTGGCTAACGGCAAAGTCGCCTAAGCGGCTTGCAAGAATACGATCGACAGCGGTTGGCGTGCCGCCGCGCTGAATATGTCCAAGTACCGTAACACGGGGCTCGATGCCGCAACAATCGGTAATTTTCTGCGACACGTCCTCCCCTTTGCCAGCGCCTTCCGCAACAACGATAATACTGTGGCGTTTGCCTTTGGCAAAGTTTGTTTTCATACGATCTGCAACTTCGTTCAGATCGAACGGAACTTCAGGAACAAGAATCGTCTCCGCACCGCTAGCAAGACCAGCGTGCAAAGCAATATCGCCGCAATGGCGTCCCATAACCTCGACAATCGAAGAACGCTCGTGCGAAGACATCGTATCGCGGATTTTGTTAATCGCATCGACAACGATGCTTACAGCCGTATCGAAACCAATCGTCATATCCGTGAACGGAATGTCATTATCGATCGTTCCCGGCAAGCCCATCGTCTTAATGCCGAGCTTGCTCAGCTTGTTCGCGCCTTGGTATGAGCCGTCTCCGCCGATAACGACAAGACCGTCAATACCTCTTGCCCGAAGCACTTCCGCGCCGCGTTGCTGTCCTTCCGCTGTCATGAACTCCTTGCAGCGAGCCGTTTGCAGAATCGTGCCGCCGCGTTGAATAATATCGCCTACGCTGCGTAAATCCATTTGGCGCAAATCGTCGTTAAGCAACCCTTGGTAACCCCGTTGTACACCGTATACGTCTAGCCCATGGAACAACGCGCTCCGTACGACAGCACGGACAGCCGCGTTCATTCCTTGAGAATCTCCTCCACTTGTCAGTACAGCGATTGATTTGACTGCAGACATGTTTCATTCCTCCACTTTCACTGTGTAATTGTATTGGTTATAATATCAAGCTTGTTTTTTCCTAATCCAAATGCTGTTGACAAGGAAAAACAGGCGTGTAAGCGGACTGTTCTTCATTAGCCTGCGCGAGATGTCTCTCACCGGCGGCTGATGCCGCACCTTCGGATCCGATAAGTACAGCGCAAGCAGCCCTTCAATAATCAGGCGATGAAAGCGCGAAGCGGGCAGCCCCTTCACATCCTCACGCGCTCTAGCAACAATCATGCTTAACCGATCAACGAGCAGACTATCATTATCATAATAGTTGCAAAAGTTTAGATCGCCGCCCTCTTGATCCTCTTCCTGATCGATCAGGTAATCAAGCAAAATATGCAGAGCACAAACATGCGGGAAATAGCCACTCTTAATCGCGGCAGCATCGACTGCGGACAACTTGTCCTCCGTCGCCGCCAAGAACAGCATGAACATCCCAAGCGTGGAGCCTGTAGCAGCGGCAAACTCATTCCACTTCAGGTCCGGGCAGCTGCTCATCTGCTTCTCCCACCAACTTAGCAGCATCGGCTCACGTTCATCCTTACGAATATGCTTATACACTTGCAAGTCGCTATAAAGCGCAACAAGCTCGGTAACATAAGGCTCGACGCTTGAATAGGAAGGCAAGCTTGAAGCCATTCGTTGGCAGGTTAGCACCAGATGATGCAGATAACCGCCGTCGTTGTTTTCTTTGCGATACTTGTAATAATCTTGAAGCGGAGCAGCGGGATTAACCGCATCCAGCATCGATTGATGAAGCTGACGGAAGTCATCAGGATCAAGCGATGTGCTTCGGTCGCATAGATTGTCCAAATAATCGCTAATCGTCTGGAGTGATACAATTAGCGGAATCAAAATATGTCGATGCTCCAGACTTACGATTGCATATACGGCGCCGCCTTGGCAATGAAACTTTTTGCTATCCATACTGCTTAGAGCCTGACTCCTAAGCTCCTCGTCGGGGATAGCCTCTGCGCGCGCGCGAAGCAGCTTCAGCTCCTTCTCAACGCCTGGCAGCACATATTTGTATACGCGATGCATGAGCTTTATCGGGCTCTGGGGCACGCGTCCGCTTGAAAGAGTCGTTACACGCAAGATGGGATCCTCCTCGAACTCCATTTCATGAATGCCAACGAGATTCCATCTCTTGATTTATTCGGTACCATATATGCAATTCGTTAATCCGGCTTGCATATTCGGCAATTTCATAGTTCAATTCGCAGCATCTATCAAAATCATGCTCCTCGAACAGCTCTGCCTGCTTCCCGTTAATCAATCGTTCGAATTCGATGACGCGATCCGGAATCGTTCCCCTTATCGACTCCCATTGCTCAATGATTTTCATTTGCTCGGATACTTCGTATTGCTCCCAATCCCTCTCAAGGATGGGAAGGCTAATTCGAAGCCGTTCGTTCCAATCAAATCGATACTCCCCCATTGTAAACCTCCACATCTAAATGTACCATTTCGATACACAATAATCCAGCTTCAAAAATCAAATTGGTCGGTTTCCAGAGCCATGCTATAATTAATGACGATTAAGCAATCGTATAGAGATGGAGTGAGACTTACACCAATGGAAACATCCGGAACTTCCGAGGCTGATAGACCGGCAACCTCAGCCACAGCCCGCAAAGAAACTTTTGCGCTGCGAACGTATACGTTTTTCTCCTATTCGACAGCCGCGATGATCGTGTCCTTCATACCGCTGTATTTTTTGGAGCGCGGTTACTCGGAACAGCAGATCGGCATTATTTATGCGATCGGCCCGCTTATGTCGATCTTCGCCAACATTTTATTCGGCATGGCGAGCGACAAGCTGAGGACGATTAAGAAGCTGCTCATACTGCTCCTGTTCGGCCAGCTCGTCATGATATCGATCCTGCTTCCAGTTGAACATTTTGCGGTCGTCTGCCTCGTTATGATGGGCTTTTATTTTTTTCAGACGCCAATTAACCCGCTGACAGACAGCCTGATCCTGTTATCCAGTCAATATACCGGCAAACCTTATGCGCTTATTCGTATATTCGGTTCACTTGGTTTTGCAGCAACTGCCTATTCACTAGGACTCATATTGAAGCATATCGGGTCAAACTGGACGATGCCCCTCGCATTGTTGACGATTGCGATTACGCTTTGTCTTGTTTTTGGACTGAAGGACTACCAGGCGACTTCTCGAAAAATGGATTTTTCCGGTTTCTTCAAGCTGCTGCGGCAGCGGAATATCGTTATCTTCTTTCTGCTCGTCTTGGCGATCTCGATTCCTCACCGAATGAATGAGGGCTTCTTGGCCGTAACGATGAGGCACTTAGGGGCAAGCGACTCCTTAGTTGGCCTGTCATGGCTTATGTCCTCGCTAAGCGAAATTCCGGTTCTGTTCCTGCTCGGCAAATATGGTCATAAGTTCAAGGAGCTTCCGCTGCTTATGATTGCTTCGATTATGTATGCGGTCCGCTTATGGTTCGTAAGCGATATTCAAGATCCCAGATGGGCGCTTGCAGCTCAAGCGATGCACAGCATCACGTTCGGCATTTATTTCTCGACGGCGCTTCGTTACATTTCTAGAATTATCCCCGACGAATTCCGCGCATCAGGTCAAGCGGTTTATGCCGTCGTATGGACAGGACTTGCCGGCGCAATAAGCGGCTTCTTCGGAGGATTCATCTACGAGCAGTTTGGCAGGGAAAGCTTCTTCCGAATGGGCTCCATCATTGCGATGGTCGCGGCGGTTGGCTTCTTTGCGAAATATTATTATAGCGATGAGCGGTAGCGGGGTTACTGCCATAATAAGAAGAAGCGGCTGAGCGAGGGAAAACTCCCCGTTCAGCCGCTTCTTTGTTATACCTTACAGATGTAACACGGTCATACCCTATTATAAGAAGCGTCGATCTTATAATTTAATGACGTTGGCCGCTTGAGCCCCGCGGTTACCCTCAGTAATGTCAAACTCGACCGCTTGACCTTCTTCAAGCGCTTTGAACCCTTCGCTTTGAATGGCGGAGTAATGTACGAATACATCTTCTCCATTGTCGACTTGGATAAAGCCGTAACCCTTCTCTGCATTAAACCATTTCACTGTACCTTTCAATTGAACAACCTCCTAAAGATGACCGCCGTTATTAACGGCGAGTAGAATCATTATAGCGGTAACTTTAGGCGATTGCAATTAATGTGAAATTCGTATAAAATCGCTTTTTTTAGGTATAAAAGGAAGCTTGGAGGGCAATAATTGTACGTTGCCTCCGTTCGCCCGGGTAAAGGTCAATAGCTCGTCTAATTGGGCGAATGGCTCCCAGTTCAGCGCTTGCAACGGATAGATGCGAATCTGGCCGCCTTTCTTCGTAACACGCATTAACTCGGCAATCGCCTGCTTATGGAACTCAAGGCCGAATTGCTCCGCATATAAAAACAAGAAATGGCTGCACAGCACAAGCGAAAATGTTCCATCCGCGAAAGGCAGATTCGGAAGTTTGCCTGACACGTAGGAGGATTGTCCACTCGGGTCATTCACATCCGCTTCGAACTTCAATAATGATGCCTCTCGTCCGGCACGATGCTGATCGATCGAGCCGTAATAGCTCCAATCGAATATATCAGCGAGTTTGGCAAGCTTTGCAGTAGAAGTGCCAATCTCTTCTCTGGCCTCTTCGACCCATCTCGTCACGTCGTTCCCATATCGCGGATCAACCGCGCATGCCTCATAACCTCTTGCTTTAGCCTCTGCCGTGAAAGAGGAACCCCCTGCCGCAACATCCAGTACAGGACCGCCTGCAAGGTCACTCTCATTCAGATCGAACATTCGGATATATTCCTCATATCCTCTGCAGGTCATAGCGACCCCAATCTGCTCATACTTTACTTGACTCATCTTGACACTCTCCTCGTCTCGTCTCATCTAATCTCTTCACAACTGAACTCATCTGCATGCCGGTCGGCTCATCGCTGACATCGTATTATTGCTCAACGATGTTGCTTTATAGCTTGTGATTTGGCATGATGTTAACTATACCATAATTAACTATTCGAAGGTGGAAAATTTATGTTTAAAAAGCACGAAATTTACAAAACAGACAAATACAATATGCTGACCGTCGAGGTTCAAGGCAAAACATTGATCGTCAGAGAGATTTCCGACCAATGGGGCGAGGACTGCCATACATTCGTCAGCCGCCCCGAAATGCTGCATTGGGCAGAGAACCGCTTCCGTCCATCGGACTTCGTCGGCAAAGAAGACGAGCTCGCGGCTATTATGGCTGCATTCAAAGAAGTGTAAGTACAACGATTGAACAGAGCAGGAAAAAATGTCCTATGCGGCGAACATAACGTTACAAGCGTCCGCATAGGTAACGATAGAGCACAAGCAAGCTACGATTTGCGCATCATGATGCTTGTCGCTTGACTAGAGGAGGAGCAGCTTCGAGATGGATCCGACAGCTACTATTATTTTCATCATCGCTTCCTTTGTCCTTGGGGGCCTTGTTGTCTTGAAGAAGGATACATTGTCGCCCGGTTTGCGCCGCGGCATGGCCATCTTCTCGATCATTTTCATCGCATTCGCTTTTTTCCTTATTGTGTATGCGTTCTTTACAATGGGCTCTGCTTAATCTAAGCGGTTGTTACATATTCACGGGGTCGCCCGGGCATGTTAATGGAAAACTGTGCCTGAGGTGATTAACGGGTGAAATGGCTCCCATTGCTTGTAGCTTTAAGCTTAATACCCGGCAACGGAGCAGCTCACGCATATGCGAGCACGAAGCCAAACTCCGAAGCCAAGCCGCAATCTACTTTTTCGATACCAAGGAGGAGTTCGATGAATCACGTACCGAAACGTTCCGAATCCGCGCCAGAAACAACATGGAAGCTGGAGGATCTCTTCGCGAATCAAGCAGCATGGGATAGCGAGTTCGCGGAAGCGAAGAGTTTGATCAAGAAAGCAGCCGCTTTCGAAGGCAAGCTTGGCGACCCTGCTCAGCTCAAAGCTTGCTTCGAGCTAGAGGATGAATTGTCGCTGCATGTTGAACGCCTGTACGTATACGCGAATATGAAGCATCACGAGGATACGGCAGAGCCTGTGTACCAAGCTCTCTCCGACAAATCGAAGAAGCTTAGCGTCGAAACCGGCGAAGCGCTGTCCTACATTACACCTGAGGTGCTTGGCTTATCCGATAATGATCTTGAAGCGATGATTGGCAACGAGTCGCTTGCGAAGTTCCGTCATACGCTGGAAGAAATGCGCCGTCAGAAAGCGCATGTGCTATCGAAGAACGAGGAAGCGCTGCTAGCTCAAGTGGGCAACGTCAGCTCCGCACCCGGCACGATCTTCGGCATGCTGAACAATGCGGACTTAAAATTCCCTAAAGTGAAAAACGAGGACGGCGAAGAAGTCGAGCTGACGCATGGCCGTTACATACAGTTTCTCGAAAGTAAAAATCAAGACGTCAGGCGTGATGCGTTCAAGGCGATGTACGATACGTACGGCAAGCTGAAAAACACGCTCGCATCTACTTTGGGCGCTAACGTAACCAAAAATATTTTTTATGCCAAAGCGCGTAAATACGATTCTGCACTCGATATGTCTCTCTATGGCGACAACATCCCGCAGTCCGTCTATACGAATCTCATTGATACGATCCATAAGCATCTCCCGCTGATGCACCGCTATATGGACCTTCGCAAAAAGCTGTTAGGCCTTGAAGAGCTTCATATGTACGATCTGTTTGCTCCGCTCGTAGAGGAGTTCAAGATGGACATTACGTATGAAGAAGCGAAGAAAACGATCAAAGAAAGCTTGAAACCTCTGGGCGAGGATTACTTGAACGTGCTGCAAGACGGCTTCGATAACGGCTGGATCGACGTGTACGAGAACGAAGGCAAGCGCAGCGGCGCTTATAGCTGGGGAGCTTTCGGCACGCATCCTTACGTACTGTTGAACCATAACGACAACCTGAACAGCATGTTCACGCTCACCCATGAGATGGGCCATGCGCTTCATTCCTATTACTCTGACAACAATCAGAACTACCGGGATGCGCAATATACGATCTTCCTTGCAGAAGTGGCATCCACGCTGAACGAAGCGCTGCTGATGGACTATATGCTGAAGAAATCGACCGATCCGAAGGAAAAAATGTACCTGCTTACGTACTATGCGGATCAATTCCGTACGACGGTGTTCCGCCAGACGATGTTCGCCGAGTTCGAGAAAATCGTTCACGAGCGCGTCGAGCAGGGCGAATCGCTGACCCCGCAGGAGCTGAACAAAATCTATTACGACCTGAACGTCCACTATTACGGACCGGGAATGGTCATTGACAAAGATATCGAGATGGAATGGGCGCGAATTCCGCATTTCTACAACAGCTTCTATGTGTATAAATACGCGACGGGCTTCTCCGCAGCGACGAGCTTCTCGAAGCAAATTCTCGAAGAAGGCGCACCTGCCGTCGATCGTTACCTCGGCTTCCTGAAGAGCGGGGGCAGCGACTTCTCGATCAACATCTTGAAGAAGGCCGGCGTAGACATGTCGTCGCCAGAGCCGATCGAGCAAGCGATGAGCGTGTTCGAAGAGCTGATCGGACAAATGGAGCAGTTGACGAAGTAGTTTAATTTGGAAGGCTGAAGATGAATAGGGAAGATCCGCTAACCGTGACGGTTATGGATCTTCCCTTTTTTGCGTAACGATTATGCCTTGCGTAATCGTAGGATGAATATAGACTAATAACGGCATATGGGGAAACGGAATTGGGGAGTTTACCTATTTCTAGACCGCTGAGGAGCCCTGCATCAGCCTTCCCATTCCGCACACACCAATCTATGAGCCTAGCCTCATCCCCAATGAGGCCAGACTCACCGAATTGCCGCAGCACGACCACCCAACCAGCGAATAGTGAGGCAAACCTCATCCCTCGTGAAGCTGCGTTCACGGCAAGTGAGGTTTACCTCACTCCTCTGGCAAGGAGCTCCGATAAGGCGGCAGATAGTGAGATTCGGCTCACTATATAATGAGCTCCTTCACACACCAGCTTGCTGACGTAGGTAGCAGCTACGTTCAACAATAGCAAAGTTACTCTGGCACCATACCCGTCACGCACCGCCACCGAAGAGCCATGCACCAGCCTTCCCATCCCGCACACACCAATCTATGAGCCTAGCCTCATCCCCAATGAGGCCAGACTCTCCGAATTGCCGCAGCACGACCACTCAACCAGCGAACTTAAAGCGGCAAATACTAACCATGTAGAGCCGACATGTTTACACAAAAAAAGCAGCCTCAACGGACAACATATCCGTTGAGGCTGCTTTGAGCTAGGCGCACCGGCTAGAGAAGCGCCGCGCCTAGCATGAAGCCGAGCAAGCCGGCGAACAAGGACGACAGGAGGTTCACCCTGTCGTTGTTCAGCCAGGCGAAGCCGCGCACGAGCTCGGCCGCGCCGCCGCAATGCGCGGCGCGTTCGGTTACGCTGCCGCAGGTCCGGCAGCGGTACATGGCCTGGCCGGTGGCGCCGAGCAGCGAGTCGGCGAAGGCCCCTGCCAGGCCTGCGGCGGTCGCGGCGGCGATGTATGCCGCCGCGGCGCCAAGGCCCGCAGCAGCATGCGCAGGCTGCTGCGTGGCCGCCAGCAGCAGCGCGGCAACGGCGCCGATGAACACGGCGCCTGCGAGCGCTGCTGCGCTGCCGAGCGGCGTGACTCCGCCGCTCGTGCCAGCCGCTACGCGCTTGCCGCTCACGACCATGCGCGGCGCGCTGCGGCTGAGGGCGCCGATTTCCGTCGCCCACGTATCCGCGTTCACGGCGGCCATGACGCCGACGTACGCGAACAGCCAGCCCTCATGCGGCCATATGTAATGGGCCGCGCACAGCAACAGCCCCGCTCCGCCGTTCGCCCACACTTGTCCGGCGTCGCGCCTGCCGGTCTTCTCGTACTTCGCTTCCGCCTCCGCTTTCGCCCGATGCTTGCGCTTATACTTCGACAGCGCCGAAGACGATATGAAGAAAGCAATCAGCACGCCGAACCATATGGGCTCGCCAAGCGTCACGAAGCCTGTCCCCATCACGAGCGCCGACCATGCCCCTGAGAGGGATAATGATCGCGCCTTATATGCCGCGGCAGCAGCAAGGCTGCTGCATAGGAAACCAACGAGCAGCCTTAACCACCATTCATCCACCAGCCCTACCATTGCAGCCACTGCGAAACGCTGGACAATCTCGTTTTGCGATGCAACGCCTCGCGCCACCTTTCCGGATAATTCGTGCATATCATCAGATTCGGATCTAGCTCGGTCAGCTTGCGGATCGTCCGCTCATCATTCGCCGTCCATGCCATCGTCTGAATACCTGATTCATTCAATAGCGCCATGCGCTCCTTATTAAGCCGCGAGTAGCCGATGGATAAGAAATCAGCGCCAAGCTCCTCCAGCTCCTTCGGAAGCGAATTCCGCCATGCGTCTAGAATAAGTCCCGTCCTAACCTCGCCGCTAAGCTTTCGCGCATTGTACAACGTACCTTCATGGAACGAAGTCAGTACAACCTCTTTTGCCGCGTCGAAAGCATAGATACGCTCGAGCACCTTCTCCTCCAGCATCGGATACCGAATACCGTCCGTCTTAAGCTCGATATTCAGCTTGCAATGTCCGATGGATTCACGAAGCACGTCATCGAGCGTCGGAATCGGTTCTCCTTGATATTTTTGCGAGAACCAATGACCGGCATCCAGCTGCGCCAGCTCCGCTGCCGTCCAATCCTTCACATCGCCTTTGCCGTTCGTCGTACGTCTTAGCTTATAATCGTGGATAACGACCGGCACATAATCCTTCGAAAGCTGTACATCGATTTCAATCCATTCAATGTCCGGCTCGGCGATTGCCAAACGAATCGCAGCCATCGTATTTTCCGGCGCGCGGCCCGACCAGCCTCGATGCGCTACGCACGGATTTCTCATTATTCACTCATCCTTTCGGACTGCCAGCTCTATTGCGCTTCCAGTCTTCCGTCTTCCCGCAGGGCAACTCCGAGAGAAATCAACGTTATTCGATCCAGAAGCGTCTTCGCTTCGTCCCCTTCTAACGGAATCGGCTGCGAATTCACCGAAACCATCGGATGGAAAGTCAGATCACAATCGCCGTTCTTCGAGCATACCGCGTCCAGCACGCCGGTATCCTTCTCTTCACCCTTCGGGTTCAAGCCAAAAATAAAGTTCCCTAAACTGTATGCAATCCATTTGCCGTTATACATTTCGAATCCTTGCAGCACATGCGGATGGCTGCCAATAACCAGATCCGCGCCTGCATCGATATATTGCCTTGCGAACTGCTTCTGATAATCTTCCAGAACCGTCGTCCGCTCTGTTCCCCAATGTACCATGACGACTACAATGTCGGCCATATCCTTCGCTTTGGCAATCGCTTCTACCGCCCGTCTCGTATCATACGTTTCCGCTACACCGGGCGTATTTTTGTCCGCCTTCCACGACACTTCAGGGACGACGCGGCTAAGTCCGACATATGCAACCTTTACACCGCGCACCTCATGAATACTTGGGGCAAAAGCCTCCGTATCGTTGTTGCCCGCCCCCATATGCGCAATGCCCGCTTTGTCCAAATAGTCCATCGTATCGAGCAAACCTTCTACCCCGTGATCCATCGTGTGGTTGTTCGCCAGGTTAACGACATCGAACCCCGCGTCCCGGAATGCAGGCAGCGAATCAGGCGGTCCTTTATACACATACTGTTTATTTTCTGCAGGAGCTTCGCGTAACGTGACTGGATATTCGAAATTTGCCGCCGTTACATCCGGCTCGCTTAGGTACAGCAACGATTCCCGATATGGAAAATCGTAACCGTTCTTCTTCATGACGCCTTCCACATAAGGGGCTAACAACACATCGCCTACAAAAGAAAGACTGATCTTTTCTCCTTCTTCGCCATCCGCGCTGCCCGAATCTACGGCCACCGTATTGCCCTCGTTGTTATTTGGGGCTGTTTCTTCCTCGGTAGAAGTCTCAGCTCCATTAGAATCATCGGGCTGCTTCTGTTCGATCGGCTGATTGTCCCCGCTGTCCTCGCGCCTATTGGAACTGCCCGCTTCCTTATCCGCATTCATATTCAAACCAATTAACCAGACGGCAATCACTGCAGCAATAATGGTCAGCAATGTCACATTAAGGATCATAAGCCGCCTCATTCTTCTCTTGCGCATTCTCTTCTCATGCTGACGCGTCTCAGACCGGGATACGTTCATATGAAAATAAGCTCCTTCGTTGATATAATTGGAAGTTTGTCTATCAAGACTTTTCCATTATATCAATGATAGGAGCTTCATGGTCAACAAATATTACGACTCTGCTAGAATGGCTTTCGCCGCTTCCTTCCCTTGCCGTATGCAGTCGGGAAGACCGACGCCGTCGAAGGCCGCGCCTGTAATCCATACGCCTGGAAGCTCTTCCGCCAGCCTTGCGCGCAGCCTCTTCACATTGTCGAGATGTCCGACCGGATATTGCGGCATAGAGCGATACAATCTTGTAATCTCTGTAAAAAGAGGCTCTGCCGTTATGCCCATCGTCGTCTTGATGTCGCTGCGAACTGCAGCAATCAGCTCGGCGTCCGGCAGCTTCGGCTTCTCCTCGTCGCCCGCTCGTCCGACATAGCAGCGAAGCAGCACTTTATCGTCGGGACTCGTATGAAGCCACTTGCTCGATGTCCATGTGCATGCCGTAATGCTAAGTCCTTCCGAACGCGGAACTAAGAAGCCGGAGCCATCGAATTCGAGTCCGAATGTCGCCTTATCGAAAGCCATCACCACATTCGCTACCGATACGTAATGAATCGCTCGAAGCTCGCTCACGTTGGTTAGCGGCTCGAGCAGATCGGCCGCGTTGTACGCAGGCGCGGTCATCACGATGCGGTCCGCAGGCAGTTGCTCGCCATTTTCCAATACAACGGTATAGCGGGCTTGTCCGATCTCCCGTTCTCGTTCTGTTTCTTTCGCAGCTGACCGCTGTTCGTCGCGAATTTCTGCCACCTTCACGCCAAGCCTGCGCTCCGCGCTGCTTAACGCCTTATCCAGCGCATTTACGACAGTCGTCAATCCGCCCTTGAACGTTAGGAAGGTTCCGCCCTTCGCCACCGCGGGAAGAGCAGCCGATCCCGCTTTGCGGTTATGCTGCATGCCGCGGATCAGGCTGCCGTGCTTCTGCTCCGATGCCGCGAACTGCGGGAAAGTCGCTTGAATGCTAAGCTTTCTAAGATCTCCCGCATAGATGCCGGCCAGCAGCGGCTCGGCGATCTGCGTCATGATTTGCGGCCCGACACGGCGCTCCAGGAATCCGCCAAGCGACTCGTCACCCTTCACCTTGCGCGCAGGCAGCGCAAAATCCATTAAAGCGCGAAGCTTGCCTCCCCAAGATACAAGCCCCGTTTTAAGAAACGGCTTCATTTCCGTCGGCACGCCAAGCACGAGTCCGGCCGGCATGGGATGCAGCTTTTTCTGATGCAAAATATAAGTTTTCTTCGCCCCTGGGTTCGTCGTCGTTAATTCATCCGTCAACCCAAGCTCCGTTGCCAAATCGATAATGGCCAGCTTTCGCGCAAGGAACGAATCCGGCCCTTTCTCAATGACGAAGCCGTCACGCTGCAGCGTATTGATTTTACCGCCTAGCACAGGAGCTCCATCAACAATCGTCAGATGGATTTCCTTGCCTAGCCGCTCCGCTTCCCGCTGCAAATAAAAAGCGGAGCTCAGTCCGCTGATCCCTCCGCCAATGACGACAATTCGATCAGGTTCTCCGATTCTCCGCATCTCATTCATTCCTCTCTCTCGCTTGCCAGTGCTTGTATGACCGATTCTGCCAATGTCTCCATATATAACGGATCGCGATTTAGCATCGCAATTCGATCAAGTGCCATATCCAGCTCTTTGGCCGCTGCCTTCGCCTCAATATCGAGGTCATAAAGCACCTCTAGATGGTCGGACACGAAGCCTACCGGTGCGACAAGCACCGCCTTTACGCCTTCTTCCCTGAGCACAGGTAGCGTCTCGAGAATGTCCGGACCAAGCCAAGGATCTCTCGTCCGGCCAGCGCTTTGCCAGGTGAACTGCCAATCCGTAACGCCGGCCGCTTCGGCAACCGCCGCTGAAGTCTCCAGCAGTTGCTGCTCGTAGGGATCGCCAAGCTCGCGAATCTTCTCCGGCAAGCTGTGCGCGCTGAACAATACTTTTACTGCTTCGCCGTCCGTCTGTTCCGCTAGGCGTCGCAAGCCGTCCTGCACGCGTTCCGTAAGGGCCTTCAACAGCTTCGGATGCATATGGTATTGCTCCACAACAGCCAGTTTAATTCCGAGCTCATCCGCCTTTTCTTGAGCGCGCTTCATATAGCTGCCTACGCTCATCGTTGAGAAATGCGGCGCGAGCACGATGCCGACTGCCTGCTTGATTCCGTCTGCAGCCATCTGCTCTACGCCATCCTCGATATAAGGCTTCGCATGCTTGAGACCCTGGTAGCAAGCGTACTTGCCAGGAGCAAGCTGCTCCAGCTTATCCTGCAAGCCTGCCACTTGCCCATTCGTATTCTCGCGAAGCGGGAATACCCCGCCTACGATCGCTTCGTAACGACCCTTCAGCTCGGCAAGCAGCTCCGGTGTCGGAGCATGTCCGCGGCGAATATGCGTATAGTACGTTTCGACGTCATCTAAGGATTCCGGCGTTCCGTAAGACATGACAAGTACGCCGATCTTTTGATTATGATCAGACATGGCTAGTCTCCTTCCCCTTGCGTTCACGAATCGCTTTGGTCGAATAGGCATGCACGAACGCCGTCAATTCAGCCAGCTTCTCCAGCGACGCTTCCGGGAACAAACCGTGTCCAAGGTTGAAAATGAATCCGTCCTGCTCGATCCCTTGATCGATAATTTCCTTCGCATACGATTCAATGACGCCGATTGGCGCCGTTAGCACCGTCGGATCAAGATTGCCTTGCACCGCTGCGCCGTTATTCAAGCGACGGCGTCCTTCTGGGATCGACACGCGCCAATCCAGTCCGAACACATCTGCTTTCACGCCGCCAAGCTCTGGCAATAGTTCGCCTGAGCTGACGCCAGGAAAATAAATTTTCGGCTGCGGCAAATCGCTAAGCTCGTCGAATATACGTTCAATCGTCGGCAACACATACGTGCGGAAGTCCGCTGGAGCAAGCGCTCCAACCCAGCTGTCGAACAGCTGGAACGCTTTGCCGCCTGCCGCCATATGGGCACGCAAATAAGCGATGACCATATCGCCAAGCTTACGCATTAGCTCATGCCACACTTTCGGCTGGCTGTACATCATTTCTTTCGTGCGCAAATAGTTTTTCGAAGGTCTTCCTTCTATTAAGTAACTAGCAATCGTGAACGGCGCGCCTGCAAACGTAATTAGCGGCACATCCAGCTCGCGGTTCAATATCCGAATCGTCTCCAGCACATGGCCGAGATCGCCTTCCACGTCAATCGGTTTCAGCCGTTCTACGTCCGCCGCCGTCTTGATCGGGTTCGCAATGACCGGCCCGATGCCGCCGACAATATCAAAGTCAATCCCTATCGAAGCGACAGGATTCATAATGTCCGAATACAGAATCGCTGCGTCGACGCCGAGCTTTTTCACCGGCATCATCGTCACTTCCGCAGCAAGCTCCGGCTGTTTGCATATTTCAAGCAGTGAATATTTCTCTTTTATTTTGCGATAATCCGGATCGTAGCGACCTGCCTGCCTCATGTACCATACCGGCACGCGGTCTACTTCTTGCTTCATGCACGCCCGAATGAAACGGTCGTTATAAGACATTCCCGTTCCCCATTTCTATGTAGTGTCATCTGTATCCATTATGCCCTTTTTCCTCTACCCTAACAACCGCTCTCAAATGCGTTCCTATGACAATAGTATGACAATCGATGTCACTTTGCATGAAGAAGGTATGAAAGTTTGCCCTTACCTCCCATTTATCGCATGCCGCCCTCTTATGTTATACTTATAGCTATGGAACAGTGGAAAAAAAATCTAATCGTCCTGTGGTTTGGTCAGTTTCTTGTGATGGCGGGGATGACGATGATCATCCCTTTTTTGTCGCTTTATTTGCAGTTCGATCTTGGCCTTAGTGATACACATGAGATCGGCGTATGGGCGGGCGTTATATTCGCAGGCAACTTCGTCACCTCCTTCATCTTCCAGCCGATATGGGGGAAGTTCGCTGACCGCTATGGCCGCAAAATCATGCTGCTGCGCTCAGGCTTCGGCATGGCCGTCGTCATGGTGCTGATGGGCTTCGCTACGAATCCATGGCATCTGCTTTTCTTACGAATGCTGAACGGAACAATATCCGGCTTCAATCCGGCCTCTATAGCGCTAATCTCAGCTACAACGCCTAAGGAACGTATGGGCTTCGCTATGGGGACCATTCAATCGGGCGGCATTGCCGGCACGATTCTCGGGCCACTGTTCGGCGGTCTGCTTGCCGATACGGTTGGCTACCGGCCGATCTTCTATCTGACCGGCGCATTATTATTCGGCGCATCGCTGCTTGCCCTCATTGTCGTTAAGGAACCGTTCGACCGCGCGAAAGCAGCGGCGCGCGTGCAGGCTTCCGTCGTCGAGGGGCTGAAGAAGCTTGCCCGCATTCCGCAGCTGACTTCGCTGTTCGCGGTCACCTTCCTCATCCAGTTCGCGATGATGAGCCCGATGACGCTGATCCCGCTTTATGTGCAGGAATTGCATGGAACTGCGGCTAACTTGGCATTCTGGGCGGGGTTCGTCGGCTCTGTGACGGGACTCTCTAACCTTGTTGCCTCGCCGCTGCTCGGCAAGCTCGCCGATCGGATCGGCGGCGAGAAAATACTCGGCGTCGCTCTAATCGGCGCGGCGATTTCCTTCATCCCGCAAGCTCTCGCGGGAACGGTATGGCAACTGCTGCTCGCAAGATTCATGCTTGGTATTTTTCTCGGCGGCCTTATACCCGCGGTGAATACGCTGATTCGCAAGTACACACCCGACGGTATGGAGAGCCGCTCATACAGCTTCAATACAAGCTCGCTTGCCATCGGCAACATGATCGGTCCGATTACGGGCGGCGCATTGTCCGGCTACATCGGCATTAAAGGTTTATTCGTACTGTCTGCCGTCATGATGATGCTCAATGCGGTATGGGTTTGGCATTCTTTGCTTCGTGGCCGATCGGCTATCAAATGATTGGCTGAATGGCTTCATCCATGCTAATATGGATGCATAACTTCATTTACTGCGTCGCAAAGCATGCGCCGTTTGATCCGGGATGAACCGGATTAAACGGCGTTTTTTCATTTTAATGAGGGAGAGGATCTTGCTGATGAATATGACTTTATTCGAGGAAGCACATATGCAATGGCTTGAGCAACATTTTAAGCAGAGGAAAGGTGAGCGTTTGCGCAGACTTAAAGAAGGACATGCACATGCCGAGCAAATGTTTGTTCGTCATGTGTGGTGGCCTACTTTTGGCCAATTTGCCAACTTGCATCCCGAGTTTGAAGTGAAAGACTTCAACGAAGGATTTCGCTACTTAGACTTTGCATTCGTGAAACATCATGTTCGAATTGCGATCGAGGTGGATGGTTACGGTTCTCATTTGCGTAATATCTCGAGAAGGCAGTTCAGCGATCAATGGGTGCGCCAGATGCATCTTACGAACGACGGCTGGATCATTGTCCGTATTTCATATGACGATATTGAACAGCGCCCCAGGCTATGGCAGCAGCTTTTGCAGCAAATGATGGGAAGATTGTTCGGGGAATCTGAATGGAGAGCAGAGCTGATCGCAGAAGAACGGGACATTATCCGGCTCGTACGCCATCTTGATCGCCCCGTGCAATTGAGCGATGTCCGGAATTTACTTGGATGCGGCTACAGAACAGCACGCAACCTGCTGCTTGAGTTGGAGCAGAAGGGCTGGTTGCAAACCGCAGGCCGCGGAACCAAACGTATCCACTCCTGGCGTTTGGCCCCCTCTTCAGCATCAAAGCCATACGTGCTGTAGCAGAAGCACGTATGGCTTTGATGCTAACAGACTGACACCAACGGGCATATTGCTCATTAGTTGCGTTTCGTCGAACTAATTTCATCTGCCACGCAGCTATGAGCCCATTAGTTGCATTTCATCGAACTAATTCGCCGATTCACGCGTCAAAACACCAACCCCGCCCGTTTAGTTGCCCAATGTCGAACTAAACAGGCGGGCTCCCTCGTACAAGACTAATTAGTTGACGAGAATGACACTATAGCGCATTAGCCAGCATTTGGAGCGAAAAGCAACATACCTCAAGGCGCTCACCAGAGGGACATTGCTCAATAGTTGCATTTCGTCGAACTAATTTCATCTGCCACGCAGTTATGAGCCCAATAGTTGCATTTCATCGAACTAATTCGCCGATTCACGCCCAAATCACCAAACTCGTCCGTTTAGTTGCCCAATATCGAACTAAACAGGCAGAGCGCCATTCACAAGACCAATTAGTTGACGAGAATGACACTAATGCGCATTAGCCAGCATTTGGAGCGTAACGCAACACACCTCAAGACGCTCACCAGGGGGACATTGCTCATTAGTTGCGTTTCGTCGAACTAATTTCATCTGCCACGCAGCTATGAGCCCATTAGTTGCATTTGATCAAACTAATTTGCCGATTCACGCCTAATTCACCAAACCCGCCCGTTTAGTTGCCCAATATCGAACTAAATAGGCGGGCTTCCTCGTACAAGACTAATTAGTTGACGAGAATGACACTAATGCGCATTAGCCAGCATTTGGAGCGTAACGCAACACACCTCAAGACGCTCACCAGGGGGACATTGCTCAATAGTTGCATTTCGTCGAACTAATTTCATCTGCCACGCAGTTATGAGCCCATTAGTTGCATTTGATCAAACTAATTTGCCGATTCACGCCCAAATCACCAAACCCGCCCGTTTAGTTGCCCAATGTCGAACTAAACAGGCGGGCTCCCTCGTACAAGACTAATTAGTTGACGAGAATGACACTATAGCGCATTAGCTAGCATTTGGAGCGTAACGCAACATACCTCAAGGCACTCACCAGGGGGACATTGCTCAATTATTTGCTTTTCGTCGAACTAATTTCATCTGCCACGCAGCTATGAGCCCATTAGTTGCAGTTCATCGAACTAATTCGCCGATTCACGCGCCAAAACACCAAACTCGTCCGTTTAGTTGCCCAATATCGAACTAAACAGGCGAGGGGCCTCGTACAAGACTAATTAGTTGACGAGAATGACACTATTGCGCAATACCTCACTCAGTTCGCAGAGATTCGTCCTCCATACCTATACAAGTTCATGTAAACTGCTTACTTCACAATAGCAATCGCGAGGCCGTCATAACCCGGTATGACGGTGCTCATGAGCCGCTCATCGGTCGCGATGCGTTCATTAAATGAACGCACGGCGCGCACAGCCGGGCCTTGCTTCGTTTCGTCGACCGTCCGCCCGCGCAAGAAGATATTGTCGCCAACGATCAGCGCTCCTGGATTGGCCATCTCTAGCGCAAAGTCCAAGTAGATCGGATACCCTTCCTTGTCCGCATCAATAAAGAAGAAGTCGAACTTTCTTCCTTCGGATGCTAGCTGCGCTAGGCTCGCCTTCGCATCTCCGACAACGTACTCCACTTTATCGCCAAGTCCCGCAGCTTCCATATTCGCTTTAGCGACGTCCGCGTAATGCTGCAGCAGCTCCAGCGATACTAGCTTCCCAGCTTCTCCCATGCCCCGAGCGAGACAGATGCCGCTATAGCCGCCAAGCGCTCCTATCTCCAGAACGCTGCTTGCTCCCTTCAGCCTCACGAGCATCGTCAATAGCCTTCCATACCCGTCAGCTACCGAAATATCGGGCATTCCGCGTTCCGCAAGCACCGCTTTCACATGTTCAAGATCGGTATCTTTTGCGTATAAATCATCCACATATTGCTCATTCAGAAACATTATTCATCTCTCTCCATTTTTACAATTTGTAAAAACAACCTAGTTTGTCCTATACTTGATTGTATGTTTTTGTTCAAATATAGGAAAGGATAAGTTTTACTTTTATCCTTACGCCTATATTTCACCGCGAAACGAAAGCTTATGCTGCCAAGGACGGCGACAGCCGTTTACGCTTGGCAGGGATACAAGCGCAGCTCCGGACATCAGTCGACAGGACTCGCAGAACTAATGAAAAGAGAGTGTTAGATGGAAAAGCTACAATTAATCGCAACCTCGCCGATGGGGCTTGAGGCGGTTGTTGCCCGAGAGCTTAAAGACCTCGGTTACACGGACTTGCAGGTCGAGAACGGCAGAGTCAACTTTACGGGCGGTCCCGCCGACATATGCCGGACGAATCTATGGCTTCGTTCCGCAGGCCGAATTTTGATCAAGATGGGCGAGTTCCGTGCGACGACGTTCGATGAGCTGTTCGAAGGTACGAAAGCGCTTGACTGGCCAACTTGGATTCCTGAGGATGGCGAATTCCCGGTTGACGGTCGCTCCCAAAAATCGCAATTAACGAGCGTTCCTGCCTGCCAAGGCATCGTGAAAAAAGCGGTTGTCGAGAAAATGAAGGAACGTTATCACACGGAATGGTTTCCGGAGGATGGCGGCCGCTACGTCATCGAGGTGACGCTGCTTAACGACAAAGCGATGCTGACGCTCGATACGACAGGCGCCGGCCTGCACAAACGCGGCTATCGCAAAGTATCGACGGAAGCGCCGATTCGCGAAACGATGGCAGCAGCGCTCATCCAGCTTAGCCGCTGGCAGCCGGATCGCCCGCTCTATGACCCGTTCTGCGGTTCAGGCACTATTTTAATAGAAGCAGCGATGATCGGCTGGAATATTGCGCCAGGACTTCGCAGATCGTTCAACAGTGAAGGCTGGCCGCTCCTGCCCGATGAGTTGTGGGATGCAGCCCGCGAAGAAGCGTACGATGCCGTCAAGGACGACATTCCGTTACAAATCGCCGGCTCGGACATCGATCCGAACGCGATCGAGATTGCGGAGGCGGCCGTCAAGAAAGCCGGCTTCGGCAAAGAAATCAAGCTTAACGTCCTACCGGTCGCTAAGGCGAAGCCTGAGGGCGAATACGGCGTAATCATTACGAACCCTCCTTACGGCGAGCGGCTTGGCGATGATCGCGAAGCCGAAATGGCATTGCGCCAATTCGGACTTACGGCGCTTCATTACCCGACATGGTCCTATTTCGCAATAAGTCCGTCAACTACGATTGAGACCTATTTCGGCCGCCCGGCAGACAAAAAACGCAAGCTGTTCAATGGCCGAATCGAATGCAACTATTATCAGTTTTTCGGGCCATTGCCTCCGCGCGGCGGCCGGAACTAGAAAGAAAGGAAGGACAAGCTCATTATGTATTCGAATAATTACAATATTGTACGACGATGCATGAGCAGCGTGCTCGTATGGCTGACTCGTCTCAAGACTGTAGATTTTTTACTGTTTACGGTCGTTTTGATGGCTAAGCTTTATATTTTTTCCGACGTTATCGGCATGTCCAAAATGAGAATGAACGGCGAGGATTTTTTCATCGAGCTGGGAGCGCTATTGCTTACCGTCTTTTGGACCATATGGCTGCCTCCGCGCGGCCGTATTATTGCACTCATCGTTATTAATCTCATTTTATCATTCGTCATGTATGCCGATCTTATTTACTATCGTTATTTTCAAGATTTAATTACGGTTCCCGTGCTTATGCAGATGAACCAAGTCGATTCTCTCGGCGAAAGTATTAATACGCTTTTGTCTTGGAATGACATTGTTTTCTTCGTTGATTGGATTGTTATCGTTCCTTTCCTCGTGTATGTCATATGGAAAGGCCGCGGCGATCTTCGCAGAGCGAACGAACAAGCCGACATCAAGTCCGCGCCGTTGTGGCGCAAAACGGTTGCCCGCATCATCATTAGCGTCGCCGTGTTCATGCTGGGCTCGAACCTCGTCTTTACGAACGTGGAAGAGGCGAAGCGGACGTGGGCGCAAGGTATTTTCGTCGGGGCATGGTGGAATCTGTCCATCTACAACGTAACCGGTGAAATCGGCTTCCACGGGTTCGATATATACCGTTATGCGAAGCAGAACTGGTTCGACACGTCCAACGTTTCGGCGGAGCAAGCTTCCGAATCGAAAGCTTGGATTGCCGAGCGCGGTGAAGATCGCAAGGAATTGGAAAGCGATGCGCTGTTCGGCGCCTACAAAGGCAGCAACGTGCTGATGATCCAGATGGAAGCTTTCCAAAACTTCATGATCGGCCAATCGATCGGCGGCGAGGAAATAACGCCGAATATGAACAAGCTCATCAAAGAAAGCGCCTATTTCAGCGATTTCTACCACCAGACTGCGCAAGGCCGTACGTCTGACGCCGATTTCGCGGCGAACTGCTCGATGCAGCCTGTCGGCAACGGCTCTGTATTTATCCAATTCGCAAACCACGAATTTGAATGCATGCCTCAGACGCTGAAGCAAGAAGGCTACACAGCCAACGTCTTCCATGCGTATGAGGGCGGTTTCTGGAATCGGAATACGATGTACAACAATATGGAATACGATAAATTTTACAGCCGAAAGCATTTCACATTGGACGAAAAAGTCGGTTGGTCGCTAGGCGACAAGTCGTTCTTCCGACAATCGCTCGATGTCATTTCGGATCAAAAACAACCTTTCTATTCGTTCCTGATTACATTGTCCAGCCATCATCCTTATACGTTGAAGGAAGACGTACAAACGCTGAATGTCGGAGAACTCGACGGTACGATTATGGGCGATTATTTGCAAGCAACCCATTACGTAGATGCCGCAATCGGCGAATTGGTTGAACGTATGAAAGCCGAGGGCCTATGGGACAATACGATCCTTCTGATGTACGGTGATCATGATAACTCGATCAAGGATATGAAGCTGTTTGAAACGTTCCTTGGCAAGTCATTGTCCGAGGTCGAGCAAATGATGATTATGAAGCAGGTACCGCTTATCGTCCATTTGCCTCGCGGCGAGCATGCCGGTGAGTATACGAACGTTGGAGGTCAGATTGACATTACGCCAACGGTCATGCACCTGCTCGGTATCTCGACGGCAGACAAATATATGATCGGCATGCCTCTCATTACCGAACAGCCGGTTGCGGGTCACAAGGTTGTTCTTCGCAACGGGTATTGGACGGACGGAACCGTCTTCTTCATGCCTTCCGCTGACGGTATTCCGGAGAACGGCAAGTGCTGGAATATAGCCGATAATGCTGTCGGCGATATCAATGGCTGTTTGTCAGGCATTGAGGAAGCGAGCACGGAGCTGGCGATGTCCGATCAGATCATCGAGAACGATCTCATCGCCGATTACAAGGAGCAAGACGCTACCGAAGCACGTGCGGGCAGCACGGAAGAAGACGCCGACGCCGTTGCTTCGGCAGGAACGAAATAATAACGAACAACCCGCCTCCAGATTGGGAAGCGGGTTGTTTTTTTATGACAGTATGAAGCCTACTGCTTGCCATGCTCAGCTAACCAGCCGAGCACATCGTCAATCGTCTGGACAGGCACAATATTAAGCGAAGGCGCGGCCGATCTAGCAGCTTCTACGGATGCGGCCGGTACGAAGAAGACATCCGCATCGGTGCGACTTACCGCATAAGCCTTCTGCGGAATGCCTCCGACAAGTCCGACACTGCCGTCGACCTCAATAGTCCCTGTACCCGCAACCTGCAAGCCCCCTGTTACACCGCCTGGCGTCAGCTGATCGATGATCGCCAGCGTCAACATAGCTCCATGAGACGGACCGCCTATATGCGCGATATACGGTTTGTAGTCCACCGCTCGCGGAGTATCGAGCTTCGGATTCGTCCGCACAGAAATGCCGAACACCGCTCGGTTTTTATCGTCATCCGCAGCGCGTGTGGGCGCATTGATCCGCAATGACTCCTTACCCCTGTCAATCGTTAGCGACACAGTGTCGCCTGGCTTGATTGCCTCACCCATATAACCAGTCATATCTTCCAACGACTGTACCGCTCGATCGTTCAAGCCACGAATAATGTCGCCAGCCTGAAGTTGCCCTTCTACCGGGCTACCCGTAACAATCGCCACGACGAACACCCCATCCGCAGTGACGCCCTTGCCGATCCCTGCTTTCTCCATCGCAACAGCCTCAGCTACTTGATTGGCATTCGTCTTCATCATGACAACCTGGGAGTAGGACTCCGTAAGCGGAGGCTCGTCCTCAGGAATGGGGTCGAAGCGGTATTCCGGGAACAGCTTGCCGTATACCCAATCCATCGGCACAGCCGGCCGTTCGAATACGAGTACACCGTTAATGGATCCTCCCGCCGCTCCGCTCTCCACTTGCGCATAACGGTTCATATTTAGCGTCATTCCCGGATAAGTGACATTATAGCCTGTCGGAGTAACAAGCAGTGCCATTACAATCGCAATACCGATCCATAACAGCAATGTGCGTTTCGGGAATCGCAGCTTACCGTTTGCCGCCTCCCAACCCATTAGCTCGCTAAGGAGCATATCAATGCCAACAAGCAGTGCTGATGCGCCGATAAGCAGAAGTATAAGCATCAGCTTAGCTGGAGCAGCTAGAGCAACAGCAGCAGCATATAGGCTAACGACTATTACTGCCAGCTTCAGTACATGCATCACAACATACGAAAGCTTGCTGCGTCGTACGTCTGTGCCAGTGCTTAGGTATACTCTACGGAGCTTAATGCTGCCAAGCACCGCTCCTGCCGCCCATAGCAGCGGAGGCAGCGCAAGCAGCATAAGCAGCCAGTCGATCATCTCGATCCATTGCATGCCTCCAGCTGTCTTAAGCGGAGCAGGAAGCCATATCAATTCGGCAAATATCAAATAACTTAATGCAACGACAAGCCCGATAATATAATAGTTTCGATGGTTCCTATTTATAAGCCTCGATTTTATTGTCATCCAGCAGACCTCTTCGCCGTTAGATTCCTGTTTCTTTGGTTTTTATTATGCGCATGTATCCACAACGAGCGAGAACCCAACGGAAGCTTTGCCGTTGGGTCCTGATGTGTACGTATTCTATGAAGTTCAATTTCAATCGAGCGTTAGAAGGCGGCATTTATTTCTTAATGTATTGGCTAGCCTTCTCGATCGCATCGTCCTCGGAAGCGCCCTTCACATACCGTCCATTAATAAAGACGAACGCGTACCTTGCGCAAGGGCCGCAGTAAGACTTGCAGCTTACTACGCCGATCTCGTCATTAGGGGCCAGCTTCTGCAGCTTGGCAATGGACGTCTTCATCTTCATATGCTTGCATTTGTCGCATATGCGTATATCGTTAGCCATTCAACATCTTCCTATCTTGCTCCGGCAGCCTGCGAAGCTTAGTGGTCGCCGTGGTTGCCTTTAGTTGGATTCGTAACGGCAAAGCCTTCCTCCGGCACGTAGAAGTAATCAATGCGAACGCCGTCTAGAAACTCGTTGCCATTTTCCAAAATAACATCAATATCTTTGTCCGTCGATACAACGACGTCCTTATCGGTAGGCTCGTCAATCGCCATGCCGTAATGCGCGTGATCGCCGTGCGCGTGTGTTACGTATACGCGAAGCTTCTTGCCTTCATTTTCTGGCTTGTCCAGCTCTACCTTCAACATTTTAGCGGCGTTTTTGGAAATTTTGCAGTTCATCGTTATCCAGCTCCTCTTATCGTTATGCCCTTCGGCAGGTTTTACTATTTTATATTATACTTCGTCTGCATTCTGCGGGCAAACCATTCTGAAACAATCATCGTTACCGCAATATCATCGATCGGCATCATCGGCAGCACATCGGGCAAAACCCAATAAAGCAATACGGGCACGCCGAATAGCAGCTTGTCCTTTACCTCTACGTCCCGTGACTTCAGGAGCTTGAAAATAAGACCGAAGGTCCCTTTCCAATGGCGAAGCGATAACAATTTACGCATAGGATGTCCCACCTTGATTGCATTTACGACTAGTATATCATAAATAACAAAGCAGACATCATCTACGAAGGACGATGTCTGCCGATTTGCAGCGCCTCCACCAATAGGGGCTGCAATTCCATATAGATGTGATCGAAATTTTGGAACGGGAGCGGATTCTCGCCGTACCCCGCCTCTACCGTGAAGCCCGGCTTGCGATAGGATTGAATGAACCAGTCCTTATATCCCGCATCGCTGCCTGACAGCTTCACCGGCTTGTAGCCGCTTGCTTGGCCAAGCCGCTTTGCAAGCATCTCAGCCTCGATAGGCTCGTAATCGCGATAGTTCCAATAAATTTCCCGCCCTTGCGTATGAAGGGCAATAACCGCATCGAACCCGATGTTTTCCGTAAGGCTTGCCATTGCAAGCGCTTCGGGCTCGCTTAGCGGCTGCGGCCCGGGGTAATCGCGCGGACCTGGTCCATCCACTCCGCGGCGCTTGCACTCGTCTTCCCAATGCGCCGGGAACTGATCGTTAAGATCAACGCCTCTCGCATTCGCCTTCCAGCCGCTGAAGCTGTTCGAGCCGCCGTTCCAGGCAATCAACTGCTCGTATAAGGGATTGGACTTCGTTACCCCGCATTGGGCTAGCTCGACGCCGTCCGGATTAACCATCGGGACAGCCCAGAGCGTCACCTCTCTGCATAGCTCCGCTACCTCCTGTCCCCTCAGCAGCTCATCATTTGCGTACGAGGCGGACAAGTCGCCTACAAAACGCATTAACAGTGCCGATGTAATCCACTCATTAGCATGGAATGAAGCGTTCATATGAATCTTTCTTGAACCTCGTCCGCAGCGCAGCGCGATAATCGGCTTGCCGAGAACGCTGCGCCCAATCTCATAGACGGTAACGAAGGAATAGCGGCTGGCAAGCTGTCTGCAGCCCTCCAGCATATCATGATAACGGTATGTGTCCTTCTCGTTCATCGCAATATCGCCTCCAGCGAGCGTCAGCCCTTATCATTCCTACCATGACCATGCTATGCCGCACAAGCTTGCCCTATGTTATCAAGCTCACCGCAGCCTACTTACAAAACAAAGAAGCCGATACCCGTCTGCAAGCAGATGAGCTCTTCGGCTTCTTCGTTACGCCCGTCTTCGGACAAGGTTCAAACGATATTCGGAACCTGCCAAACGACTGGCGTCAATTCAATCTGCTCGCCCAGCCATTGCTGCGCAATGGACTTGAACAGAAGCGGATCTCCGCTGCAAAAAAACTGGTGCACCGGCACGGCGTCTCTTTGAGCAAGTCTTCTTTGTACCTGCAAAATAATGCTTACCTCTCTCGCCGTCTCATCGGCCGAATTAATGAGCGCCACGCTTTGACCCATGACCTCTGCAATCGTGTCGGTCAGAAACGGATAATGCGTGCAGCCAAGAATGAGACAATCGATCGGATACATTCGCAAATGTCCGATTGACTTGCGTACAGCCTCATACGTTTCCGGCGATCGGAAATTGCCTTTCTCGACGAGCGGCACGAATAACGGGCAAGCTTCGCTTATGACCTCCACATGCGGCGAAAGTTCACGCAAAGCGCTGTCGTATGCACGGCTCTTGATCGTCCCTTCCGTACCGATAACACCAATACAACCGGTTGCAGAGCGGCCGATAGCAGCTCTTGCACCGGGGTTGATCACGCCGACTACCGGCACAGCAACTCTTGCGCGAATATCGCCAAGCGCCGCTGCCGTTGCGGTGTTGCATGCTATAACAATCATTTTGGGACTGAATTGAATTAAGTAATCCACAATTTCTCTCGTGAAGCGAATGATTTCCTCTGAGGAGCGAGGACCGTAAGGCGTCCTGGCCGTATCTCCGAAATAAACGATTTTTTCTCGCGGCAGTTGGCGCATCACTTCTTTGGCAACGGTAAGACCGCCTACGCCTGAATCAAGTATCGCAATCGGTTGCTGCACGAACACACCGCTTTCCTTGAACATAATCGTCAAATAGAATGACACAATAGCATATGAATACGGGCAAAAAAACGTACCTACATCTTATCGCAAAAGCAGACAAGCTTCAACAAATGAAAACCATTGAAAATCGGCCTTCTAACCTTATATTGACAGTAAAAATATATATCGCTTAATATTTAATTGATTTAACAATTCCGTCCTAAACCCCGGCTAGGTTATATACATCTATAGACAGGAGTTACCCTACTATGACGGAACAAACGAAATCCGCAGCGCAAGAGAACGACGTTAATTCCGGCAACAAACGCGGCTTGCTTATTATCGGCTTGCTCATCGCCATGCTGTTCGCGGCGCTTGACGGCACGATCGTCGGTACGGCGATGCCGACCATCATTCTTGAGATGGGCGGCTTGGAGCTGATGGCTTGGGTGACAACCGCCTATATGCTGACCTCTACAACAATTGTTCCTATCGCCGGCAAACTTTCCGACTTATTCGGACGCAAAATCGTATATGTATCGGGTCTCCTTATTTTTATAATCGGCTCGGCGCTCTGCGGTATTGCAGGCAACATCGAGCAGCTTATCATTTACCGCGCGATTCAAGGTCTTGGCGGCGGGATCATGATGCCGATGGCCATGATCATTGTCGGCGACCTCTTCACAGGCAAGCAGCGCGCGAAGTGGCAGGGGATATTCGCCGCCGTGTTCGGCCTTTCCTCCGTCCTAGGTCCGCAAATCGGCGGCTGGATCGTCGACGCTTGGGATTGGCGCTGGGTGTTCTATATTAACTTGCCTGTCGGCGTAATCGCAACGATCTTCATCGCCGTATCGTTAAGCGGCAAAAAGTCCGAAGGCAAAGTGAAATTCGACTGGGCCGGCATCTTCACTATGGTCGTCGGCGTCGTCAGCTTGTTGCTTGCGATGTCGCTGGGCGGCAATGAATTCGAATGGCTGTCCTGGCAGATCATCGGCATGCTTGTCTTGGCCATCGCGGCCTTGACCGTATTCGTCTTCGTGGAAGCTAAAGCCGAGGAGCCCGTTCTTCCCGTCAAGCTGTTCAAAGACAAAACCTTTACTTTAATTAACAGCGTTGGCTTCTTCATGAGCCTTGGCATGTTCGGTGCAACGATGTTCGTGCCGCTCTTCATGCAATGGATCGTAGGCATCTCCGCTACGGCTTCCGGCTCAATTATGATTCCGATGATGGTATCGATGATGCTGTTCAGCATCATTGGTGGACAGATTGTCTATAAGCTTGGCGTTCGGGCGCAATTAATGATCGGCATGCTTATTATTGCCGCCGCTTTCTTCCTCCTTACGCTGCTGGACGGATCTACGACAAGGCTCGTGGCATCGAGCTACATGGTCGTGCTTGGAACAGGCATCGGTCTCGTCATGCCGCTGCTCACGCTCGTACTGCAGGATTCATATCCGAAATCGCAGCTTGGCGTTGTCACCTCGTCCAGCACGTTCTTCCGACAAATCGGAGCTACGTTCGGGATGACGCTGCTGGGAGCGGTCATGAACCTGCAATCAAGCAGCGCGCTCAAGGAAAAGCTGACGCCTATGCTTGGGCAGCTTCCCGAGGAAGCGAAGCAGCTGGCCGACCAAACGGCAAGCACGATTGAATCGAATCCGCAGGCCGTATATTCCAGCTTGCTTGATCCGTCAGTGTTATCTCAGCTGCCGAAGGAGCTTGCCGACAAGCTGGTGCCCGTTGTGAAGTCAACGCTAATCGATTCGCTGCACGCCGTCTTTTGGGTCGGGCTGATCTTCATTGCTATTGGCACTATGCTGGCGCTCTTCGTTCGCAACATGAAGCTCATTCAGTCTGTGAAGGAAGACAAGGAAGCTGAAATTGCGGCAAACGAGCCGCAACTTAATCATATGTAACCTCATACATAGCAGAAGGCGCCGGCTCATGATTCATAATCGAATCCATGGCCGGCGCCTTCTTATGCGGCATTACAGTTCTTTCGTTACTGCGGCTTCGGACTCGCCTGCTTCCACCGATTCAAGCGCGATAGCGACTTGCTGCTCGCCGCCGCCAGCGTTCAATGCAGCTGCTGGTTCGTCAGCGTCGATCAAGTTTTTGCCCTTTACCGTGCTTACGAAATTGCCAGCTGCCTGCTTCGTACGGTCAGCAAGCTGCACCGCTTGATCGCCGATTTGCTTAGCAAAACGTCCTGTTGATTCGCCAACTTGACCGGCAACCTTAACCGTCGTTTGGCCAACCTTCTGAGCACCTGTCGAAATATCCTGGCGCAGCTCCTTGCCGGCTTTTGGCGCCAGCAACAAAGCTGTCACAGAACCAACGACACCTCCAGCCAATGCCCCCAGCAAAAATCCTTTAGTCCCTTTACGAGTTGTCATCATGATTCGCTCCTTTCGTTCTTAGCGTGCCCTTCGTCTCTGCCTGTCGATTCGGAGAAAGCAGCGGTAACATGTGCATGATGCCCGGCTTCGTCAGCCGACGCCGCTGTGCTGCGCTTCGATTGCCATAGCTGCCAGGCTGCAATGCCCAGCTCCGCCCATTCGAACGCTTCGCCGACCTGGCGCTTCGTTGCAGCTCGTTCGGCATGCCTTGCCGCCGAATCCGCAAGCACAGCCGTTACGCTCTGTACGGCCGATGTCGTATGCTTAATCGCGCCTCCGACCTCGCCAGCCGCCTCGAATAATCGATTTACGTTGGTTAGCTGCCGATTCGCGGTTCGAATCGTCTCCTCGGCCGGCGGTACGAGACCGCGCAGCTCTTCCCCTAGTCGGGCTACGTCGCGCTGCATCGCTTCAGCAGATTGCTGTACCTGTGCAAGCCTGCCAAGCAATATTCGCATGCCGACAAGTAAGCCCGTTACCAGAATGACGAATGCGCCTGCGGCAACCGCTGCGCTCCATGTTACGATCATGCTCCGCTCTCCTCCTTACCCTGTGAGTGCCATATAGACGAATGCCCACTTGCGTAATGACAGTATAAGCAGCATGGGCTTGTCTTGACACAGGCGCATGCAAAAAAGGCCGCTCCCCGGAATCCGCACACGATTCCAAGGAACGACCTCTTATTCCACACTTCACTTTAGCCGATCTTATAACTGCACTTGCCGCCGCCCTTAGCTAAACATTCCGTCCGTTCGACAGGCGCATCCAGCAGCGCTTGGAACAAAGCAAGCTCGCAGTTGCACGCTTGCTGATACTTGCCTGCCACCTTCGCAATCGGGCAATTATATTCATTAAGCATATACGCTCCGTTACCCTGCGGCTCCAGCTCCGCCATATACCCTCCGGCGCTTTGAATGGCCGCTAGCTCGATAACCCGATGCTCGAGATTCTTTCCTGCCATCTTCGGCTCATACCTCTCAAGCAGCTTCTGCTTCCTGCCTTCGAACATCACATCAATCAGCCCGGCCGTATCCGGGTTATTAGCCAGCTCGTCGAGCAAGTCGAGAGCGAGCAGGTGATAATTTTTCGGAAACAGCTCATCGGCTTGCCTCGTCAGTTCATAAGCGTGCAGCGGCCTGCCCATCGCTTGACGTACAGAAACAATATGAATGCTGCCTTCCGTCTCCAGGGCGTACATATGGCGGCGTATCGCCATTTCCGTCAGCCCAACCTCCTCCGACAGCTCACCGGCGCTCATCCGTCCCTTCGTCCGAAGCAGCAGCAATAGACGCTGTCGCGTTGAAGTGTCACTGTTATTGTCTACTGTCCGTCTTGCTGCGCGATTCGTATCGTTGCGCTTCAAACCTTCACCGCCCTTGCACATCTATTAGCGTCATTGTAACGCAAATTGGCCGTTTTGCAAGTGTTAACAATTGCAAACGGCCAACAATTACACGCTATAGCTCTCGATCCAAATATTGCTCCACCGCTAACTTATATTCCGGCAGCAGCTTCGCGATACGCTCCGACAACGGATGCAGCTCGCTGCGCGGCCATACAAAATACTCTTGGACGAGCGGCCGACGAAGCCTGACCAATTCAATTAACGTCCCCAGCATGTCCGCCGGAAAAACGCCTTCCTCGCCCGTAATCTCTATAATATCCTCATAGCTGCTCGCATCGCGCATTATAAAACCGTCAATCAGATAACTTCCAACATCCGTTACCGTCTCGATTGCCAGATGCAGCGCGCGCTCCTGCGCAAGTCCCTGCAATAATGTCGCTTGCCAGTTCGATGCAACGTCATGCAATGCCGCTGCGATCTCGGGCACTGCTTGCAGCCTGACCTCAATTTGCTCGCGATTTACATAATACAATTGTCGTCGCCTGCCTTCAGCCTTGCTTTTTTTTCTTTGCTTTCCGTTTAAGCCATGCCACCATAATAATGCTGCTCAATATAATAACGAGCAAATAAGTCATAATTTCATATACATCGCCCATGCTGATCTGTTCTTCCATGTTACGTACAGCCCGCCTTTCAGCTTATGAAGTCGATGCTGACGGAAGCTTCGCGCACTTGCGTCATATGCTCGATTACTTTTTTATGGACAGGATGCACCTGGTATTCGTCAAGCGCCTCCAAGGAGTCGAATTTCGTAATTAAGGCAATGTGGTACGATCTCTCCGAATGAAGGACGTCAATACCAACCTCAATCGACTTAAGCACCTCGATCTTGCCTTCCATATCTCTTAGCACCTGTGCAGTGTTTGCTACGTTCTCAGCGCTTCCGTCCTTCAGTTTGAAAAAAACGATGTGTGTAAGCATCGGCTGTTCCTCCTCTAATTGCTGCTCTGAATGGGTTCGCATTCGCATGACATCGAATCATTTGTCGCATAATAACCTAAGACACATCATACCCTATGCATCCGTATAAGGGCAATCTCTGCAACTTTACGGCGAAGGAGCTTGATACTAGAATGCGCTATCCCGTTACTTTAGCGGCAACGCTGATCGGACTTGCGATCTGCCTGTTCAATTACACGGGCTACGACCCGCATAACATGATCTTCTTTATGTTCAGCCCACCGGCATGGGTCGTCGATTTATTCGTCGATATCCACGAGGTGAGCGTCCTGCTTATGTATGTCTTGACGGTGCTGACTTGGGCTTTGCTCGGCTTTATCGCCGACAAGATCATCTTCTCGGGCCGGGAAAGCAGCCGTCGCCGCAGTGCACGCTAATAACTTTGAAAAAGGAGCCTTTCGGCTCCTTTTCCATTGTTCATTATCGCATTAGCTGCTTATGCAGCTTCTACTACCAGCTTGGCATGCATCGTCGTATGGCCTTGTCCGCAAGGGATCGAGCACTCGATCAAATATTCGCCCGGCTTATCGAACTCTAGGTCTGTTTCCGGGTGGTCGTTGTCAAGCTCAACTTGCAGATCTTTAATGTGAACGCCGTGAATGCCGCTCTTATTCTCAAGCTTCATCTTAACTTTGTCGCCAACCTTCACCGTGTACGTTTCTTGGTCGAACGTGAAGTCATTCGATGCCACAAGCTTCAGTAACGATACGCCTTCTGGCAACGAGGCAGCCTCGTCAACAGGCTTGGCCGGCAAGCCGAATGTGAGCATATAAACGCCCAGCAACGACGCCGCTGTAAAAAGTACGAACATAATCCATTTGTGCATTGCTACGTGCTCCCCTTTGCGATCATAATGTCTACCTCTTATATTACATAAGATCGTCCGAAGTTCTCAACCTTAAACTGAGCAAAGAGGAAAAGTTTTTTTGTTTTTTTGACAAAACCATGAACAATTCGTGAATTAACGTGACAAATACTGCTTGAGTACCCTTTCGGACTCGGCCTTCACGAAGCCCCACAGCATGAAGAAGCGGTGATGGTAGCCCCGGCACATGTAATGCGCGCTTAATCCGTCCGCCTCCTGCTTCTCTTCATATACTTTAATGCCGGTTTCGCGGAATTGCCGCCTAATGGCGGACAAATCGAGCAACACCCGATCCTGCACCCCGCGCAGCATCGACTCATAGAGCCTTGGCAGCTTGATCGAAGCCGTCCCGATCACCCGAATGTCATGATCCAGTATCCGCATGACGATGCCAAGCAGCTCATATCTCTTCACCAGCTCCAGCTCCTCGTCGGTCTGAACGGGCGGATGCGAAGCCGCCTTCGCCTCGCTGCGTCCTTCTTCCTTGCTTACGGCCATAGCTTTCCCTCCTTGCACAGCCGCATGATAAGAACATCTGTTCTCATTATATCCAATGACAGCTTGTTCATGCAATAGAGAAAAAACTTCCTGCTGCCAATCGCAGCCTTGGCCCTATCCGACAATGCGCTTATTTCTTACGCTTAAGCACCTCGATAAGCTCGCGCAGGCGATCAGGCATCGGCAGCCCCATTCGTCCGTAATTTTCCGTTATGGATATGAGCTCGTTCGCGATATAAAAGTAGATTGCCGCACCCATCGTCACATCATTCAAATCCAATAAAATATCGATGCGGTGCGCAAGCAAAATAACGAGCAGCATTAACCCTTTGCGTGCAAGCCCCCAAGCGCCGAATGCGCTGTTAAGCCCTCTTCCTTCCTTGATCGATGCCGTTACGCCGGTAACATAATCAACTCCCATCGCCACTACTAATAGAGTAAGGGATTCAATCCATGAGCCAAAAGCAAAGGTAACGACCGACCCTAGTATTCCGCAAATTGAGCATAGTAAGACTAACGGCATATTTTGTCACCCCAAATTCAAATAAATTTGCTATATACTATGCTTCGGGCCGCAAGGTTGTCCGTGACAAGTCTCAAATATTCCCTTACTATCTATGAAACGGGCATAACCTATTTTGCGTTAATAGAGAAGGAAATAGGAAAGAGGGGCTACGATGCAGCTCATAATGAAACTTGCCTTCAAGCTCGTGCGTTTGAACCATTATTTGATTGCCGCGCTCACGCTGGCGCTCGTGGCAATCAGCTCTGCTCTCGCATATGTGATCGAGCCCGAGACGTTCGGGACGTGGTTTAATGCGGTATGGTGGGTAATGACGACGGTCGCGACCGTCGGCTACGGCGATTATTTTCCGAAGACGGTGCCCGGCAAAGTGCTCGCGATGTTTCTATACGTATTCGGCATCGGGCTGCTGAGCTTGATGATCGGCAAAATCATCGACGGGGTCGCCAGTTTCCATAGGAGAAGGGAGAGCGGCACATTGAAGGTGCAGGAAAGCAATCATATTATCGTCATTAATTGGAGCAAAAAAGCGCAGCTAGCCATCGAAGAACTGCTCAGCTCCGAACCCGGCATACATATTGTCATTATCGATAACGCCGAGAAACATCCTTATGATCGGCCGAACGTGCAATTCGTCAGCGGCGATCCAACCTCGATCGAAGTGCTGGCGATGGCGAATATTCATGCGGCCCGCTCCGCTATTATTTTCGCCGATCCGCGCATCGACGACGCATCGCTGATCGACGGCAAGTCGCTCTTGATCGTCTCCAGCATCGAGCAAGCGGCGCCGGCCGTTCATACGACGGTAGAAATCGTGATTGAGAAGCATATTCTCAATTTCCGCCACGTACAAGTAAATGATTTTATTTTATCTCATGATGCCGTATCGAGGCTCGCCGTACGTTCCGCCCTGAAGGAAGGCAGCGTCTATCTGTTTACACAGCTGCTGAGCAAGCAATACGGCGAGGACGTATTCGACATCAAGCCCGACCCTGCCTGGCAAACTTATGGCGACGCTTTCGCCGCGCTTCTTCGCCAAGGAGCGACGCTTATCGCCGACCGAACGGATATGAGCATCAACCGCAAGCTGGATACGACAATTCCGGCAGACGCTCGCTTGTTCGTCATTTCCAACGAAGATACGATTCAGAAGATCCGATCCGAAAGGCGGTCCTAACCTATGTCCAGCCCTCTATCCTATGTGGAGTGGTCCGAATACGAGCAGCGCGTCCTGCGCACGATTGCCGAAGCAACCGTATCGCAAGGGGAGCTATTCGTCCGCAAGCTCGTCAACGCAACCGCCGTGCGCAACGGTTTGTATGAGCACACGGCCAATGAATCCGAGGACGGGCAGCAGCATCTTATTTATATGAAGCCGTACAGCGAATTCGACGATTCCATCTATGGAACGGCGATACGAACCGCTCTCTACGAAAATTGCAGCGTTTCTCCTTATCTGGAAGCCGAGTTTCTGCTATGGAACGGCTATCGGTTCAACCCGTGCGTGCTCGCAATGAGGCCGCCAGCCAGTCCGTTAGACTTCGCACAGCTGCTGCTCGACCATTACATCGTCTCAGAGCGGAGCACCTACGAAACGGTGTATACCATTTATGATATGGACCGCAGCAAAATCGTCGTATTTTTGAAAGGAGTCAATCTGTAAATGAAAGACGAGCACATAATGAAGATGGCCTCGCAGAGCAGCGAGCCTTCCCGTCCTGCGAAATGGCGATCGAACAGCCAGAAGGCGCTCGCCTTCGCCCTCATGCTTACCGTTCCGGTCGCGTTAAGCGGCTGCAATACCGCAAGCAGCTACGATTGCGATGATTTCAACAACAACAATTATTGCGACGATGACGGCACTACGATTATTAGCAGCGGCAAAAAAATAAAAAAATCGTCCAGCATCAAGTCCAGCACCAGCTCCTCCAAAGGGTTCGGCAGCTCCGGCTTCAGCAGCGGAGGATAACGCCATGCAGCGAGTTATCCCGCTGGGCCTTACGGCGGAAGAGCTGTTCCAAGGCGAGCTTGCAGATCGCCTTCCTTATCACCGGATGTACGGCAAGCAATATTGCCTCCCTTCCGTAACCTTGTATGCGCGCGATGAATACGAGGAGCTTCGAAACGCTTCCGAGCTTGTGGACCGCATTTATTGGAAAGCGCTTCGGTTCGCCCAGCGCTGCCTGCCGGACCCCTTTTTATCGGTGCAACTTGGCATTCACCCTTCTTTGGTCGATGCAGCGAGAATTGAGACGCCTGCACACGGACTCTCCAGACAAGATTGGATCCTAAGCGCTGACGGTATGAAATGTATCGAGAACAATACCGATACGCCGTCGGGCGTACCGGAAGCTGCTTATCTCGGCAACATCGTTGCCGGTCGCTATACGCCTTATCGCTCGGCCGCGACGGGAATGCGCGATTGCATGCTGGAAGCCTTCGGCGGGTTGATCCGCCATTATCGTGAAGCGGGACTGGACGGCATCATCGCCTGCAGCAGCTATGATTGGCATCTGGAGGACAAATGCAATACCGAATATGTGGTGGACGTCATCCGCGAGCTTGGCCATGAAGCGATCTATGTACCGCTCGATCAGCTTGAGATTATTCCTGGAGAAGGCCTATACGCCGACGGCAAACGTATCGGTATTTTGTACCGGCTGTATCCGCTTGAATATTTAATCCATGATACCGACGCAGACAGCGGTTTCGAGGTCGGCGAAGCCTTGATTGAGCTCGTTGCGGAAGGGAAACTCGGTCTAATCAATCCGCCGCAAAGCGCGATTACGCAAAGCAAAGGCTTTATGGCACTGATCTGGGCTTTGCATGAAAGGAACGAGCTGTCGAGCGACGTACTGGGACATCCGCTGTTTGACGCCGGTGAGCTTGAGGCGATTCGCGCCTACCTGCTTCCTACCTATTTTGAGAACGCCGTCTTCTTGCAGGAGCATATTCCCTTCGTGGCCAAAGGCTACTGGGGGCGCGAAGGCAAAGGAACGGCGCTGTACGGCGCGGACGGATTGATGGAACAAGATGAGTGGGGCAATCAGGAGGATGCAGAGGAAGCCGAAGAAACAAAGCAATATTACAGCGGGCAGCCGAAGGTGTACCAGCAGCGTGTCCCGATGGAGAATACCTCCGTACAGACGGAGACCGGAATATACGAAGGTTATCTGCTTACAGGCGCTTATGTCATAGGCGGACGCTTCGCGGGCCTGTTGCCGCGTATCGGCGGCGTCATAACCGGCGACATGGCTTACTTCTGCCCCGCCGTCGTGCAGCAGGACGAGTAGGTCGATATCGGAGCGGAGTTACGGTTGGAAGCAGATTTGTTTTACATATCGATTAGGAGGTTTTAACGATGAATGATTTTTTGGAAAATGCGGGTAACGTCGGCATCGGACTCGTTATTATTTTGGTTATTCTCGTCGTTGGCGCATTCGTATTCAGCAAGCTGACGCGCTACGACGATGCCAAGGAAATTGAGAAGGGCAACGAAGCGGCCGGCTTATATATGGGCAGCAAGCTGCTCGGCCTCTGCATTATCGTCGGTATGGTGTCTTTCAGCTCGGACTCCTGGGTATCGATGCTCATTTGGTCGGGTATCGGCATCGTCATTCTTTGTCTCGTTTATATCATCTTCGACTTCCTGACGCCGCGCTTCAAAGTGTGCGATCAGATTGCTCAGGGCAATATGGCCGTCGCGCAGCTGCTGCGCTCGATCATCATCGGCGTATCGATCGTCATCGGCACGTTCCTGATGTAAACTCGTTTATAGCTGCTGAAGAGACATATTTTAGCAAGTTCTAATATGCCTCTTCAGCTCTAACTCCACTCTGCCGCCTGCAATCCACCGCCTGCGGCATAAGCTGCGTTTCCCATCCTATTCCTCTCAAACTCTGCTTCGCCTCCCCGATAAGACGTTCTCTCCATCCTATTTTTCACCAAACTCTCTCTCAGAAATCCAAAACTGCCCACCTCCTCAGCATAAGCTGGATTTATCCTCCTATCGTCTGCCACTGCTCCCTTTTCCCCGCGATAAGACGTATTTTCCATCCTAGCCGCTCGCTGCAGCATCCGTATTAGCCCTCCAAAAACAAAAGGAATCATCGCTGTACCCGGCGAGATTCCTCTTATGTTTGCTTTGCAGCTTATGCTGTTTCTCCTTCAGCGTCTCGCTTCGTTTGGTCAACGGGTTAACCCCCTGCCAGCTTCCTCTTAGCAGATCAGGCGCGATACGTCCTTGCTTAGCTAGCTTTTCTCTAGCTTTCCTTGCTTTGCTTATAGCCATTGTCATTGCCTCCCGGGCCTAAATTATACGTGCTCTCTATCATTATATGCTGCCGGCGCATTTTGCGAAAGAGGCGCGAAGAGCGCGAACGATGCCGTAATGAATCGACTCCAGGATGAATACATATAGTTTCAAGCGCAAGGAGCAGAGGGCGTCCGCCGGCATGCAAAAAAAAGTTTGCGTTGCCATCTATTGCTTGAAACATTTTGTATCATTCCTTCGTTTTAGAGACTAATCAAGGAATTGAAGCCAATAGGTGGAAACGTACGCTGCAGCTATTTTAAAGGAGGAATGAGCTATCCGAAAATTATTGTTAGTTCTACTGTCCGCCATTTTGTTGTTTGCAGTCATGCCTGCTGCCGCTACGGCAGCCGATGATTTAAGCACGGAGGAGAAGTACCGCTTCTTAGTCAATGAAGGCATATTCACCGGCTTTGCAGACGGAAGCTCGCAGCTCTATACGACCATGACGCGTGAGCAATTCGCGACTGTGCTGTTAAGACTGTGGGATCTGACCGAGGACTCATCCAAAGCGATTTATACCGACGTACTTAAGACAAGATGGTCTTATGGCGAAATACAAGCCGTATCCAGAGCAGGCCTTATGCAAGGCGTGGGCAAAGGAAAGTTCTCGCCAACGTCGAACGTAACCGTCGAGCAGCTGGCAGCTGTTCTCGTACGCGGCTACGGCGCATCCGGCGATGCTTCCAACACCGTATACGGCAGCGTCTCCGCATGGGCGAAACGCGATGTCGGCGTCGCGCTGAACAAAGGCTGGATCACGCCGCAATCCGACTACCGCACGAACGCGCTGCGCTCGCAGCTTGTACAGGCGGCTTACTCCGTCTATATCGATATGAATCCGGACAAAGATCCGGAGCGCGAGAAGCTCGAGGTGAACTCAATCGTCTCCATATCGAACAACGTGCTGCTCGTCGATCTTCGCAAGTCCGTCAAGGAAATATCGCTTGACCAATTCAAGCTGAGAGACGATTACGGCAGAGATGTCCGCATTCAACGCGCTTCGCTAAGCGATTTCGGAACGCTCGTCACCTTGACGACCGATAAGCAAACAAGCGGCAAGACGTACCGGCTTACCGTTGACGGCGATACTTGGAGCTACAAAGTGTACGAGAGCGATCCAGAACCGCCGAGAGATACGACTAAACCGCGCATCACATCCAGCAAAATCACGAGCGAGGCGAAGATTGAGCTCGTATTCAGCGAACAGGTTACGGAAAGCTCCGCCGAGAACTGGTCCAACTACCGTTTTAACAACAATCTCGACATTACGGGCATCGACCTGTCTTCAGACCGCAAGAAGGTTACGATTACGACCGAGAAACAGGAGTCCGGAACAGTCTATACGCTGACGGTCAAAAATATTAAAGACCTTGCCGGAAATACGATGGATTCCCGCAGCGATCTGTACTTCGGCGCCGTAGTCGACAGAACTGCTCCGGCCGTAACCAAGTTCACGCAGCAGGGCAATAAGATCGTTATTACGTTCAGCGAAGCGCTCGATAGCGGAACCGCGAATGACGAAGACAACTATGATATTGACGGCGGACTGGACAATCCAACGCGGGCAACATACAACGAAGATGACAAGACGGTAACGCTTACGACGACGAATCAGACGAGAGGCAAAAAATATACGCTTACGATCAATGGCGTCAAAGATAAGGCGGGCAATGCCATCGCCGCGAACACGAAGCTCGTCTTCGCCGGAGAAGGCAGCTACGAATCGCCTGCGGTCAGCCTGCAATCGATCATCGCCTTGAACGAGAACACCGTTGAAGTCGATTTCACCCGCTCGCTTGCCGGCATTTCGTTAAGCTCTATCGACATCGACATCGTGACGGATAACGGTAATACCGTATCGATGTCCGGCTGGCGCGTCTATACGTCGCTAAAGCCAGGTGACGACACGATCATCCGCGTCCAATTCGCAACGAGAGATAACGGCAATCCTTCCTTGTTCAAGCAAGGCCACGTCTACGTGGCGAAGGTGACTGGACTGCCGGGTCTCGAAACGGCAAACAACGCGAACAGCGCGCGCTTCGCAGGTGTCGATGAGGCTAATGGCGCGCCTTATGTGACAAGAATCGTACCGGTCAACGCAACTGCCGTTACCGTCTACTTCAGCGAGCCGGTCAAAAACGTGAGTGCCGACAGCTTCCGTCTGACGAACGACAGAGATGATTCGGTGCGCATTAACGGAGACCAGTTGAACGACCGCAATCGAATCGTTACCGAAGTAACGCTGAACCTAGGCGATCGATTAGCGAACGGCAAAACCTACCGCATGAACTTCGTCTCCGGCGTTACGGATGCGGCCGGCTGGAACGGCCTCGTTACGAAGCAGGGCGACTCGCCGTATGTCGTTTCCTTCCAAGGCATCGACCAGCAGAACGGAGCGCCCACGATTCAAGGGGTTACCGTGAAGGATCGATACAATTTCGAAATTATATTCAGCGAGCCCGTTACAGGAGCGGACAACGACGTCTATTCGCTCTACAACGAATCGGATAAAACAAACGTCCGCATTACGGACGACGGTTATGCGCTCTACGAGCTCTCAGCTGACCGGCAGAAAGTGACTGTTCATCTGAATGCCGAGAATGCAGGACCGCTTCGCCAAGACAGAAGCTACAAGCTGTCCTATGAGGCGGACGACGAGGATATCGCCGATCTCCAAGGCAAGCTCATCGAGCAAGATGCCGCCGTTCAATTCAGCGGCTCCGATCGCGATAACGCAAGGCCGTATATTACAGCCGTCGACGGTTGGTCGACGGGATTGTATATTACGCTTAGCGAAACGGTCAAAGGCAACCCTGCCGGCGCCTTCGAGATCGTAACGGCAAGCGGCAAGAAGCTGAGCCCGAGCACAACGACGCTGCAAGGCAACGTTGTCACGCTTAAGCTGCCGACGACCTCTGTCGGTACGGTCGTGGGCGTTAAGTTCTCCGCCCAAGGCGCGGAGTCGCTGCTTGATCTGAACGGCCAGCAGCCCGTCGTAGAGACGATCTTCTACACCGTGCGCTAATCTAACAAAAAGCAGGCAGCCCCGAAGGTCTTCACCGACCATCGGGGCTGCCTGCTATTTTCTACCGCAAATGCTTCATCGCTTCCTTCTCGCTCAGCGGCGATAAACCGGCTGTCGCAACGTAGCGGCTCACCGCTCCCGCGTCCGTCTTCGCATATTCGCGAAGCGCCCAGCCGATCGCCTTGCGGATGAAGAACTCGCTGTCGTCCTTGCAGCGCTCGATATAGTCCTTCAAACGGTCGAAGTCGGTGCTATGCTTGTATTTCAGCTGGTACAATATCGCCGACCGTCGCAGCCACATATTGTCGCCCGTTATCCAGCGATCGGGATAGTCCGCCACTAGCTGCGGATACGCCGACAGCTGCCATCCGATGAGATGGGACGCGATGAAATCGACCGTATCCCACCAGGAATGCTGCGTCACAAGCGTTTCCAGCACATCGATATGCCGCTCGCTTGCATGCTTCCCGTATTTCTCCAGCAGACTCATCGCCGTATAATGAAACTCCCGCTCCGGCAAGCTCCACAGTTGAAGGGCCGTCTCGCGCAGCTCGTCCCCTTTCGGCAACGGATTCGCTTTCCAGAACTCGCGTGTAAGCGCCTGCCGCTCTGGATTGCGAATGCCTAGAAACGGAAACTGATTGCGCATATACGCCTCCATCGGCGCAGCCTGCTCCGGATCGGCATGCTCTCTCAGCCAAGCCTCAAACGCCGCGGCGCATTTGTTCACCATTCCGGCAACTCTCCTCGTCCATTATCGTTTGGTCCATACGGATCGCCTGTATCTTCATCCATTGCAGCGGTTCGATCATCGTCCATAAGCGAATAGCTCTCTTCATTCGCCGCATCTTGAATTTCCTCGGAGGTTAACGTGTAATAGCCGTATCCGTCAGCGTCGTGTTTCTTGAGCGCCTTCTGCTTCATATAGCGCGGACTTCCCTCGGCCGCATCGTCGTCATAGACGAGCAGGATGCCGTCGGTTTTGCGGAATAACAGATCATCTCTCGCCGTCAGCTGCCATACGCCGTTATAAGGCTGATTGCTGACGGAGGAATAGTAGTCGACGCCCTTCAGCAGCTGCTGAAAGTACTCCTTCTTATCGTCCTTCCAGTTCTCCTCGGGATTGCTATACGCTGCAATAATAGACAGCTTCAGGTGCGGATACGTCTCCTTGAGCGCAATAACGGCTTCGCACGCCCATAGATCAACGCCGTATTGACCCGGTGTAATGACCCATTCCAGGCCATCCTCAATAATAGGAATAAGCTTGTTCGTCAGCGCCTTCTGAATATAACCGATCCCTTTATGCTTCTGGTTGAAAATTTGCAGCTCATGCGCCCGGTATCCCGTTACTAGCAAGTTTTTCATACATTCACGCCTTCTTCGTATGTCGCCTGTTTCTCTATTACCCTACTATATCATAATGAGGCGGAACGATGCGAAGAGGCTGTCACAACGGTTCAACAGCACCGATAGACAGCCTCTTCGTCTGGGCTTCATCATTTGTCTGCGCCCTTCACGCTAAGCAGCGAGCCTAGCTGCTCCAACACGTTACCGCCGCCTGTAAGCGAGATCGTGCCGATCTTCTCGCATATTTTCTCCAGAAACTCTAGCTCCTTGAGCCGGTACAGCGTAACGTTCTCATCCATCAGCTTCGCCGTGTTCAGCAGGCTCCGTGTCGAGGCCGTTTCTTCGCGGCGGGTAATGATGTTGGCTTGCGCCTTCTTCTCCGCGAGCAGCACCGTATTAAGAATGTCCTTAATTTCGCCTGGCAAGATGATGTCCTTAAGACCTGCCGATACGAATTCCACGCCATAGCTGTCGCTCTTCTCGTTCAGGCGCGATAGGACGAACGCCGCGATTTCCTGCTTCATGCGCAGCAGATCGTCAAGCTTCATCGTGCCGACATACTCTCGCAATATAAGCTGGAGCAGGATATACACTTGATCCTCGAACGACTTGATCGCGAACGCCTTAAGCGGATCGACAATCTTATATTGGCAGACGAAGTTAAGCCTAAGCGTTACCTTATCCTCCGTCATAATCTCTTGACCCGTCATGTCGAGCTGCTGCTGACGCAGGTCGAATGTTTTCACCAGCACGGACGTTGGGCTTTTCCAAAAATAATATTTGCCCGGACGGAGCTCCCGTTTAAGCACATTGTTATAGAACAGCAAGCCCGTCTCATGGTTTGCGACCTCCGACATTTGGTAATAGCCCTGCAGCTTATTCAAGGCGATCAAGCTAACATCGGAGCTTATCTCCGGAATTCGGAAATCAACGGTTACGAACGTATGCTTATGCAGGATATTCCAGTATGCGTATGTGCCTGCCGTTAGCAACGAGACGAACTTGCCGTCCCGGTAATGGAGCCCGTATTCATAGTCTTGCACGTCAATGACGGTCAGTTCCGCAAGCAGCCCCGCATCATTCAAAAAAAGATTCAAATCTTTATTCGGCACATCGAATCGTTTCGCTGCATTCAGCACGACGATCGACTCCTCGGAAAACCTCGTATAGCGATAGACGCCTGGCGGCAAATGCTTCACATAGCTGCCTTTCTTGAACAGCAAGCCGCGCTCGTCGTCTTTGATCGTTACTTTATTAAACATATCAACACCTCTTTACATGTGGTTTCATTTCGGTTGATGGGTGACCTGGCCTGGACGGCAATTTTCCTGTCGATGAGACGGAACCGGGCTTAAGAAGAAGGGCGGCGTGCCTCATGCGCGCAGCCATCCATAAGCGGCGGCAAGCTCGCTTGCCGCTTGCACCGCGGTATGTCAGGCGTGAGCGATGGAGCATGCGTTCCTTAATCGGTATCCGCACGGCTGCTTAGTCCATCTTCAGTCGGAGTCTATGGAAGCCCTCCGTGAAAATTGCCGAGGCTGGTCGTGAATAGGATTAGGTTCTCTCGATTAAAAGTCGAGTGCTCTACCATGAGCGTGCGTGAAAGGCACGTGGGGAATCGAACCCCTGCTTCATACTACATGTGGGAGATTAGCGAGGCGATGCGCGATACAGCATACAAGCGCATAACATGCGCGAGCACTGCGGGACTCTATGAAATCCCAGCCAAGGTATGCCACCCCTGCCGCTAACCTCATCTATTATTGATGTTATCTTTAATAGCGCATTGGTAAGCGTAAAAAACTAGATGCCCTTGATCGCAGCCATCGGCTTGCATTTGGCGACGACGCCGGCTAACGACGCGCCTACAACGCTGTCGATAATTTGATCGACGTCCTTGTAGGCTTGCGGGCATTCATCGAGAATGCTCTGAAGCGAGCGGTGATTCACGAGCACCTCATCGTCCGTACCGACCTTCATCGATTGCTCGAATTGGTCGACCGTGACGAGCAGCTTCGTCGCTTTGCGCGATCTCGCCCGCCCCGCTCCATGGCAGATGGAATAAAAGTTTTTTATTCCTTCCTCGCGGCCAACCATAATGTAGGAGGACGTTCCCATCGAACCGGGAATTAACGCAGGATGACCCGTCTCCTTGTATGCTGCCGTGTTCAAGAAATGGCCTGGCGGCAACGCGCGCGTCGCGCCCTTGCGATGAACGAGCATCGGTTGATTGCGGTGGAATTCCTTAAGCGCGTAATTATGCATCAAGTCATACAGCACCGGCAGCTCCATCCCCTCGCCGAACACTTCCTTGAACGCTTCGCGTACGCCGTAAGCAATCATATGGCGGTTGCTTACCGCAAAGTTCAGCGCGGAGTACATCAGATTCAGGTACGTCTGCCCTTCGCGGCTCGCGATTGGCGCGTAGATCAGCTGCGGGTCGGGATTGCTGACGCCCCATTGACTCATCGCTTCCTTAATGACGTTGTTATGCTCGCGCCCTACCATTGCTCCCCAAGAACGGGAACCGGAGTGGATCATGACGACGACTTGCCCGTCGAATAAGCCCCATTTTGCCGCTACAGCCTCGTACTCCTCGTTAATTTCCAAGTACTGAATCTCGATAAAATGGTTGCCGCTGCCCAGCGACCCTAATTGGCCATGCGCATGCTTGCGAATCTTGGGAGGCATCTGCTCGAGATAAGCGTGATCATATGGGAACGTAGATTGCTCCACGTGGGTCAGCCATTGCTCATTCGGAATATATTTGTCCGGCAAGCCTTTGAGGCCGTTTCTTACGACGCTCATAATATCGATGTCATTGTAATTCGTATTCGTGCGCTCGTTCGTCGGGACGTATTTTTCGATTGCCGCAATGAGGCTTCGGCGAATCTCTTTATTTTGTATATCGCGCTTATGCAGCGGCGTTATATGAACGCGCATGCCGCAGCCGATATCCGAGCCTACGATCGAGGGCGATACGCAGCCGTCCTTCATGCTCCATACCGCCGTCGTGCCAATGCATGTTCCTACTCCGACATGCGCGTCTGGCGTGTAGCTCATATAGACGTTGCGCGGAATATGCAGATTGTTGTTCGCCATCTCGAACACCTTCGGTTCGAAAGAAGCGAGCACTTCCTCGTTGGCGAACAGATGAAGCTTGCCGCTCGGAAGCTCTAGCTCGTAGTGATTGCCGCCGTGATTTTTGTAAGGATGGTTCGATTGAAGCTCCATTGTGTCATTCCTCCTGACTCTATGTCCGTGTATCGTTAATGTCTGATTCGAATGTTGTAGGTTAAGGCGTCTTACGAGTTCTATCTTGACTCATTTCGTTAGCTGCGAACATGGCGAAAGTATTACAAAGCATAATCAAATCAGTAATTCGATGATACAATGGATAAATGAGGACGCCCCTGGAGAGGAGCAAAACGAACATGGCAAGAGAAAGCTTCGATAAGGAAATTCAGTTTTTGCGGATGCTGGCGCTAACGAGCGGCGCTTACAGCCGTCAGCAGTTCGCCGACAGGCTCGGCATTTCGGTACATACCTTCGATAAAACGCTGAAGCGGCTTAAAGAAATCGTAAGCTCGGTTCACCAGCAGCTTCCCGCGGAGCAGAGCAAGGAGCTGGCGGAGACGATCCGGTTCAATTACTTCGACAGGGCCGATCCGATGCTGCTCTTCCTATTCCGCGCCAAGTCGCTTAAGGAGTCGGAGAGCGAACGCATATCTCTGCTGCTCGCGGCGATGAGCGACCAAGCGCGGACGGCGATGGAGCTGCTCGATATTTGTTACGCAAGCCTACCGGAGGAGCAGGCTCTGCCCGATGAGAAGACGATTCGATCCGACCTGAAGTACTTAGAGCAGGTCGGCGTCATTCGCAAAGCTCCCGGCCCGCGCCCATCCCGCTACCGCCTTCATAACGATTGGCTGACAGAGCTGACAGAGGATGAGTGGCTGGATCTGTATGATTTCGTAGACGTTATGGCGAATACGCAGGTTCCATCGCTCCAAGGCTATCTGCTGCGCGACAGCCTGAAGAAGCAGCTGCTGCGCAGCAACGTGGAGCAAGAGGCGCTAGGCGCTTTTCTATATAAATATCATTATTACTCCCGCTTGCTGGATGAGGCTCATCTGTTCAGCCTGCTAGCCGCCATTGAGCAGCGCAAATACGTTACGTTTCTCTACTTCTCGCCGAAAAAAAAGAAGAGCTATGCTTCGCAGAACACGAACCCGCTATTCGAACGAGATTCCGAGGGCGTATTGGAGAGGGCGCTGCCGCTGAAGGTCGTATACGATCATCAATACGGCCGTTGGTACTTGCTCGCCTACCATGCGCGGCATAACATTCGCAAATACCGGTTGGAAGGCGTCACCCAAATGGCGGATCACGGGGTATCTGCTCCTGCCGAGCTGTTCGAGCAGAAGCTTGCCGAGCTGGAGGAGAAAATCGCTTATTCCTGGCTCATCGATACGGGAAGGCGCGTTACGGTTCGGCTGCGGTTCTTCAATCCCGGCGACGGCTCGCGTAATTTCGTGAAGGAGCGCGTGCTTCATCAAGGGCAATGGGGAGTCATTTTTCAGGAGGATGAAACCTCCTTTCTATACGAGATTGAAGTGAACGGCACGTTGGAGATTAAGCCTTGGATTCGAAGCTTCGGTTCAAGCTGCGAGGTGCTGGAGCCAGCCCAGCTGCGGCGGGAAATGATCGAGGAATGGAAGGAGTTGAAGTCGTATTATGAATCCGTTTGAGAAAATTTTCAATTATCAAGTCATCTCGAAGCTGGACGACTCCGGCACATTCCTAGCTACCGCTCACGAGAGGAGCTGGCTGAAGACGATGCTGTCCGAAGCTGCCTCGCAGCACGCGTTCACTCCGGAGACGCTGAGCAAGCTGCTGACAATGCTGGAGGCTGATCCCGTGCTGAGAACGGACGACCGACTCAGCGAGAAGGCACGCAGCAAAGTCGTCCATGTGTACCATCCGCTGCTGCGCCAACTGCGGCGAGCCATTATGAATCGAAGCGGGATCACGCTCAGCTTCCTCACGAAGGACGGCAGCCTTAACGCTCGCCAGAGCGCTGTTCCCTATAAGCTCGAATACTCGATGGTGAAGCGGGAATGGTATCTGCTATGGTTTCACCTTAGCCGCCGCAGGCTGCTTACGACAAGGCTGAACAAGATTGTCGATATACAAGAAATGGATCTGCCGACTTCGCAGTATGAACAGCTTCAAACTTCTATTCGCCGGTTGATTGACAAACGCAATATGACGGTGGCGATCGAAGTCGTACAGCAATACAACGAAGAGCTGTCGCGTATCCTTTACGCTTTCTCCTGCTTCGATAAGAAAGTCGAATACGATGCCGTTGCCCATCTGTACACGATCCGCCTGACCTTCCCCGGCGAAGAGCAGGAATATGTGCTCTCCAAGCTTCGCTTTCTAGGCAAGCGGGTTAGACTCGTAGACGGCGATTACTTAAAGAGCCGGATGCTGAAGACGGCCAATATGGCGCTTGAACGTTACGGACAGTTGGATTAAAAAACACCCCTTCTTAGAGGCGGCTTATCGCAGCCCCTGTTGAAGGGGTGTTTGTTTGTTTTGAGCTTCATGAGTGGATTTTGTGCAGTCAAAAGGCTAAAAACGAGACGATATGAGAGTTTGATTGGATTTTCTACAGTCAAATGGACGGAGGATGGCCAACGAGGACTCAAATGCCGGTTTTGACTGTATGTTTTCCACTCAAGAGTCACTTAACAGGCGATTAGCTCAATTAGACTGTATGAAATACAGGCTAATCGTAATTAGGTAACCTCCGACCAACGTTGCAAGCAACGCTATACGACGTAGCGGGCTATAAAATCATGGACTTTGCGTTCATAGACAGCTTTATTCGTGCTATAAGCGAGTCCGTGCCCAGCCCCTTCCGCGACGTACAGCTCCTTCTCCGTATGGCAAGCGTCATACAGCCGGTAAACCATCTCCGTTGGCACGAACGTATCGTCGCTGCCGTGAATGAACAGCATCGGCAGCTTGTTCCGCGCCAATTGGCGCAGCGCCGACGCTTCCGCGAAGCTGTAACCGGCCTTTAGCTTCGTCAATAAGCTGGTAGCCTGCAGAATAGGGAAAGCCGGCAGCTTGTACAGCCGCTTTAGCTGGTACGCCAATTGGTCGCGCACCGACGTATAGCCGCAATCCTCGATAATGGCTTTGACTTGCTTCGGAAGCGGTTCTCCGCTAACCATCATGACGGTCGCTCCGCCCATGGAAATGCCGTGCAGGACGATCCGTGCTTCTTCCCCGACGGTATCCACCGTCTTCCGAATCCACTGCAAATAATCATTCCGATCAACCCATCCGAAGCCGATGTAGTTCCCTTCGCTCTCTCCATGTCCCCGGTCATCCGGCATCAGCACGTTATAACCGAACTGCTCGTAATAGAAACGAGCGATAAGCCCTAGATCCTTGCCTTTCGACGAATAACCGTGCGCCAAAATAACGGTATTCGCGGTAGGCGATTTGGCCGGCAAATAATAGCCCTGAAGCTTAAGACCATCCTTCGTCGTAATATGCCAGATCTGAGGGTTCTGGCTGTCTACCCATTGTACGCCGTCCAGCTCGAGCGCGGCAGGCACATCCTCCTCATGCAACCCTAGGTCGATCGCCGATTCTGCCTCGCCGCCCCCGTCGTTCTGAACCAGGTCCCCGCTGCTGCTAAGAAAATCTTTGGACCCGCGCTTGATCGCGAGGTTATAGAAGTAAACACTAATGACAGCCAGCACGGCTATCACGATCAGCACTAATAAGATGATCCCGATTACGACTACGATTCCGTTCATATGCGTCCGCTCATTTCACCTTGGATTGCCAGCTAACCAGCCACCCATCCCGCGCCTTCTCACATGGCTCGCTGCTCGCTCTTATTTGATCCTTTAGCTTTGCATTTGAATACATAGTACCATTATTAACCTTTAGTTTGCCATCGATCCGGCATTCCATGCACGTCAGGCTGAAGCGCGGTTCAGCTAATTATTTGCGTTTTGTGACCTTATCCCAAATAAGATCGCCGCTAACCGCATCGATATAACGTAAAGTTCTGCTGTGACTGCCCTCGAAGGGCAGCTCGTCCTCGGAGGCTATGGATTCATAAATAAGCCGATAGGCGGACAGCGGCTTATCTTGATCTTGATTTTGATCTAAGTACCATCTTAATCGCAGCCGATTGTAGGCCAAATATGGCTTCAACGCATCTTCAGCTGTAAGTGACGGCTCAAGCTTATGCTGCTCCAGCTTATGGAGCAGATGCGCGGATACTCCGCTATAGAGCAGCACCTCTCCGGTTGCTGTGCTGACGCTGATCGTGACACGCTCCAGATGAAGAGGCACGTCATCGATATATACTGGCAAATAAAAGAACTCCCGCTCAACGGCTTCGGCTTCTCCATCCTCAGAGGCGTGCGCTTCTTGCAACTGGAGGTAGCGATCGTACTCGGGAAACACAAGCTCCATAAATTGCTTCGCACGGCGCCAGCATTCGGGACGGCTTAGCGGCGTCTTCAAACCCTCCGTACGTGCATCATATAATCGGCGGCTATAACAGCCGTACTCGATAAGACGTCCGGTCGACTTCTCGAACCGAAGTCTATGCGAAGCACTCATGTTGCGCAGTTGCTCGCCCCATCTCCGCTCCATATAACCGTCAACCGACAGAGCTTCCGCCTCTGTGCTTGGCTGTTTCTCATCCTTGTGCCTATAAATCAGTGTAATGAATTCGCCATCGTCGCGGCTGCGATCAAGCCTATGCGCCCGGCTATCCACGCCTAGCTTCGTTTCGATCTCGGCTCGGTCAGCATCCGCATACCGAAGGGGAGCCCGCATGTCTCCTTCTCTACTCAAGATAGGGAAGCTAGGCGGCATACGGTAGTGATCGGGTTCGTATAGATCAAGGCCGGTCGCCGCATCAAGCATACGCCACGCATCAGTAGGAACATAGACGAGCCTGTATGCGTCATCATCATCATTCGTATCTGCATCGACGGCATAACCTTCATGGACAGCAGGGTGCACGGCAACTATCGCAAGCTCCATGCGAAGCTCACGCCGAAGCCGTGATTTGATCGTATCGGCAGTCGCTATTTCCTTCGGCCATTCCGGTCTTGCAGGCCTGTCAGCGCTATAGCAATTCCGATATCTGATTACGTTCAGCTCAGCGTCAAGCGTCAGCTCGCAGCCCGTATCCGGCAGCGCAACACCGCCGACTTCTTCCCTGAACGTCATATACGTGCAGCTTACTCCTTCTTCTACATGCACCCATGTTAGTCGAGAAGGATCAACTGCATGTTTCGTTAGAAAAGCATCCGTAACCGCCTTTACATCCTCCAGAGGACACTTGCGCGGCCCGGCCGGCTGACTGGCGGATTCGATTCGCAATTCGAGCAGCGCAGCAGTGTCCAGATCGAGCGCGATCTCAATGCGCTCTTCAGAACGCTCTGGATGCTCCCAAATATAACCGCGTTCCCGCGCATCATCCTTAGGGATGTTGTCCTCCATCACAAGGAGGTAGTCGCGCGGAATTACCGTAACCGCCTTCGCTGCCTCGCGCAGCTTGTTGTGTTTCATAGACAACGTCTTAATCTCCTATTCGGTTTCGTCTCCCCCGGATTCATCTATCGCTATCGATTGTCTACTTTCTCCGGATAGAGATCATGATTCATAAGGCGGAAATCTGCCATTTGCTCGTATTTGGTGCCTGGCTGGCCCCAATTGCAATACGGATCGATAGAAATGCCGCCTCTTGGCGTAAATTTCCCCCATACTTCAATGTAACGCGGATTCATGAGCGCAATCAAGTCGTTCATAATGATGTTCATGCAATCCTCGTGGAAATCGCCATGATTGCGGAAGCTGAACAAATACAGCTTTAGCGACTTGCTCTCTACCATTTTGACATCGGGAATATAAGAAATATAGATCGTCGCGAAATCCGGCTGCCCCGTCATCGGGCACAAACTCGTGAATTCGGGACAATTGAACTTGACGAAGTAGTCCCTATTCGGATGCTTATTATCGAACGTCTCTAATATTTGAGGCGCATATTCAAAAATATAGTTCGTTCCTTGATTGCCAAGCAGCGTCACGCCGTTCAGCTCTTCTTTGCTTCTTCCTTCCATAACCGATACCCTCCAACTTTGTTCTAAAATCGTTCATGCTCTAAACGCCTTTCTTATTGCCCCAAACCCATGTATGCAATTGCGGCAGCACATGTACGCTGCGCAGCTCCGTATTGTGCATTACTTGCTCGATGAGCCATTCATAGCGCTCTACCAAATAAGGCAGCATTCGCGCAGGCTCTGTCTCTCGCAGATTCGCATTGCCCGCCTGTACGTAGAACGGTACGCCTGGATAACGGAGATGGACGAATGTCGCATATTCCAAATCCAGCTCATCGAATACGACCGTTTTCAAGCAGAAGCTGCGCGACTTGCTCTGAAGCTTGCCCACAATATCGTCAAGTACGGCCCAGTCCGTCGTCATGCCGGAGCTCGGCGGCTTCGGCGACAGCGTCAGATCGTCAATGTCCAAGAACCAGTCCTGCCATCGGCTACCCTGCGTCTCAAGCGCAGAACGAATCCCCCGGTCGTGCAGCCCATCAATTAATTCGCCGAGGGCGGGTAGCAGAGCAGGATTGCCGCCTGAGATCGTCACATGATCAAAGCAGTCTCCGCCCAGCGCCGAAAGCTTCCCTATAATTTCATCCGCTGCGAGCATTCGGATATCGTCCTTGCCGGTGCCGTCCCAGGTGAAGGCGGAGTCGCACCAGCTGCACCGATAATCGCAGCCGGCTGTGCGGACGAACATCGTCTTGCGTCCGATGACCATTCCCTCGCCTTGAACAGTCGGGCCGAACAGCTCCAGTACCGGAATAAGCTTCGAATTAGCGCTCATCGACTGCCGCCGCCTTTCGCTTCGGCCGATATACGCAATAGCTTGTAGGCGTCTCGCGAAGAAACACCTGCAAGACGCGCGGCTGATTGGCAGTAGCATCCAGATAATTCTGCACGAGCTCAGCGATCGTGCGCGCCACGACTTCCGTCGTCGGATATCGCTCCGGCAGCCCGTCGCTGAAGCTCTCCGTATCGTCATTAAGAAGCGTATGATCGAACCGATCATGGATCAGCCGCTTAATCATTGCGAAATTCACGAGAAAGCCGGACTGGTCGAGCTCGTCGCCCGCTACCGTCACGTTCGCATAATACGTATGTCCGTGCGTTTGGCGGCACTTGCCTGCATCTTCCGAAGGGACAAAGTGCGCGGCGGCGAAATGAAAGTCTTTGTTCAGCTCATAGCTATAATCATGCGCGACCGAAGGATAAATTTGTTGAAGCATTAATTAACCTCCTCCTTGTCGCGCTTAGCCTCCAAGTAATCATCAAGCCCTTTCTGACGAAGCAGACAGGCCGGACAATGTCCGCAGCCGTCCGATGGAATGCCGTTATAACAGGTCAACGTCCGCTCCCGGACATAATCGAAGGCTCCAAGCTCGTCGGCAAGCGCCCACGTCTCTGCTTTGTTCAGCCACATCAGCGGCGTATCGATAACGAAAGGATAATCCATCGATAAATTAAGCGTTACGTTAAGCGACTTCACGAATACATCCCTGCAATCGGGATATCCGCTGAAGTCCGTCTCGCATACGCCGGTAACAATATGTGCAGCGCCAATCTGCTTCGCAAGCACAGCAGCGAACGTTAGAAACAACATATTGCGGCCGTCAACGAAGGTCGTAGGCAGCTCGCCTTCTTTATGTTCAATCTCGATATCGTCGCGGGTCAGCGCGTTAGGCGCTAATTGATTCAAGAGCGACATATCCAAAATATGATGCTTCACGTTTAAGTCCTTCGTAATCTGAGCGGCAACCTCAAGCTCCAGCTTATGGCGCTGTCCGTAATCGAACGTAATCGCCTCTACTTCATTGAACCGCTCCATTGCCCAGAATAGGCATGTCGTGCTGTCTTGACCGCCGCTGAATACGACGACTGCTTTACCTTGCTTCATGCTCCATCTTCCTCTCGCTTTGTAGATCATTGATCGGAGAAGAAAGAGATCGCCCTAGTTCCATCCTTATGCTGCTTGCGTTCCGATTCCAAAGAAACGGCGCGAAGCGGGTACTGCCGCTTCGCGCCGAACGCAAAAAGACGAGGCTCTCGTGAGAAGCCTTCGTTTTGCATAGTTTTTTATAGAGGGAGTTCGCGAACCTCTCCCGGCCGCCAACGGCGCCGGAATTTCTTCTTCAGTTGTATAGGAGTACTATAGCACAGCCGTTCCCGATTGAATACTGCCAGATCCAGCTATTTAGCTACAACTTTCAGTTCTCTTAACGTCTGCAGCATATGTTCCGCCAGCTCGGGAATATCCTCCATTTGCGCCTCGCCGATCGTTCGATTGAACTTTAGTTCAATTTTGTTCGTATAAAAAACGGCCTCTGGCGGAGCATCCTGCCCATGCACATAGCTGACCGTCTGAGTAAAGGGCATATCATCGCCCCATATCGTTCCCATAATGCGTTCAATCTGACGACACTGCTCGTCCGGTTCGCTTATCGCGACTCGGAAACGCAACGACAACGAGCAGCCGGCTCCAGTCGCCGCCGTATCGCCGTCTTGGTCCAGCAGCTCGGCCGCAAGCTGCCGAAGCGAGGATGCCAGCCTTACCTCGGCCGACACTCCGGACTGCCCCGCAAGCGTGAATCGCAGTCCGAACTCGCGTGCCATAACCGCCATTTCCATCCGGTCATTCCGGCCCACGATATCGATCAGCCGATCCAGATTGTCTAAATCGTAAAAATGATTCTCGAGCGCGACTTTTACATTTTCGAACACCGTTGGATCAAACACCCGCATACCTCGCGATCTATAACGTTGATCCATCTATTCTAGTTCAATAAGCTAAACTAATCGACAGCCTTTATCGCAAATACAAGTTCAGCGGCGCAAGACCCAGCTCTCGCACCCCTTCGACTACCAATCCGGCAACACGGATCGCGCCAAGTTCCTGGAAATGCGTATCGTCCTGCGCCCCATCCGGAAAATGAATGAACTCGCCCGGATACGCCCACATGAACAGCGCTTTGGAAGGCTCATCCCCAAGCCCCTCGTACAGCGTCTTGCTCTTCGCTGCCAAATCGATAAGCGGCACGCCGAGCTCGCTCGCAAGCTCCTTCATGCCCAGCAAGTATTCGCCATGCGTATCGATAATGCGGCCTTGCGAATCGAACTTACGGCGATGCATCGGCGTTATGAGGACGGGAATCGCCCCTCTTGCCCTTGCTTCCTCCACATAAATTGCCAGCTTCTCCTTGTAGGAGCCAAAAGGCTCGGTTGCCCGCTCCTCATCCTGCTTCTCGTCGTTATGGCCGAACTGAATCCATAAATAATCGCCGGACTTGATTTCGTCCAATATTGGCTTCAAGCGCCCTTCGGAAATGAAGCTCTTCGAGCTGCGTCCCGACTTCGCATGATTGTCGATCGCGACATCGGTCTTGAAGTACAGCGGCAGCATCTGTCCCCAGCCCGCATAAGGGAAGACGTCCTGATCGGTCACCGTGGAATCTCCGGCAAGGAAAATCGTCGTCGCTTGCTTCGCTTCCACAATATCAAGCGCATTAATACGCGGCGCTACGCCGGAGAAGGCAAGCCGCAGCTTGCCGTCCGTCACTTTCACCGTGAAGCTGTGCACCGCGTATTGCCCCGCCGACGTCACGATCTTGTTCAGCACCATTCGGCCGACCCCGTATTTCAAGCTAGTTACGGTAGGCGCTATTGCGTCGCCCATCGTTACTGTAATCGTATACAAACCATTAGGCAGCTTCACGATGAACGCAGAATCTAGTGGGATGCAGAAGGCGCTGCGCAGCCGATCGCCTTCACCGCGATCGCGCGAGCTCACACGCTCGCAGGATTCAAAGCCGTAACCCTGTTCATCGGTATACGCCGTGTCCGGCAGGATTTGAATATATTGTGTACCTGGCTGCGGCGAATCGCCAATGCCGAAATCGAATCGATATGTTGTAACCACTTTGCACCATCCTATCATCAAGTCTCATTAATGATAGAATAGCAGAATAGCTGCTTATACAGGTAGCAAATAACGGATCATTTTGTTCAATATTCCGATATGTTGCGATGCTGCTTATAGCGTCACATGCTTCACTTTCATCAGCTCGCCAACCTTAGCGAACAACGAGGCGTTATGACCGATGGATAATGCGCAATGATGCGTCGGCGCTTCAGCGAACCAGCTCGTCATATAATCATCCGGCGCAAGGCGGAACTTGATAGGCGTCTGCGTATTGCCGATGCGCATAATCGGACCGTTCGTCGAGTCCCCTTCGCTTGCGATCAGCTTCAGCTTTCCGTCTCCGGTCTGCGTGACGTTCAGCGTCGTTACGGCCCCCGCGCGAACCTTCGCCTCGACGGATACACCCGTACCCTGCTTGCCGTGATACAGCCCCATCCCCCTCAGTACAGGCTTGCCTTCCGAGATCGCAATATGGAACGGTCCGTCATGTCCGAGCAGAATCGTATCGTCTACATAATCAACGACAACGATTTCGGAGAAGCTGCCTCCCGTTCCAAGCACATCGCATATTTTCATCGCAACAGCCGTCTTGAGATCGCCTTCGCCCGAGCATGGAATGCCGCGAGCCGTCAGCAAGGAATGACCGACAATGAAGCCGGATTGCAGCTTCTCGTATTCACCGCCCGGAGCGCCATGATAGTAGTAGGTTAGCGCATCCAAATCATACTCGCGAACGAGACGCTCTTGTGCTGCCGCCACCTTGCACGACCATTCGAGCTGTTCTTCTGTCGGCTTCCTTGCAATCGGATCGGACGGCGAATCACCGCTAATCTGGAACATCTCATGCACCTCATCCAGCTTCGCCTTCACTTCCTGGGGCGTAACTTGCCGCAAATGCCGATCGAGATCGCACATCTCGAGCACTTCGACATGAAGTCCAGTCTGCGCCGCAATCATCGTGAAGTCGCTGTACATATCCAGCATGCCGCTGTACGTATTTCCTAAGAAGCCGAAGCGGCTGTGCTGCAGGTTGCGCGGTACGGCGGCCGCGCGCACCCATTCCTCAATCTCCCGCCAAGCGCGCACCGCTTCCTTGCGCTGGGCTGTCATTTCGTTCGTTAGTGAAATAGCCGGCGTGTAGTCCAAGCCGAGCAGCCCGTTAACGACGCGGAACGGGATCGCTGCGCGATTGAACGTGTTGGCGAATTCGGGGACCGGACAAGCTCCGCAATGCGCCAGCCATTCGCCCGTTGTCGTCTGGTCATAGCTAATGCGCTCCGTCGGCTGCAGATTAAGAAACACGACCGGCGCTTTATTAATCTGATGAACGGGCAGCACGGTTGAGCTCGTCGAATACGTAGCAGCATGGCAGAACACCAAATCCACCTGCTGCTCGTTCAGCCACTCCCCTGCCTTGCGTCCTTCCCCTTCCGTATCCACAAGACCGTAGTTGTATACGTCTCCCCAAGCGGACATCCGCTTCTCGATGAATTGCCCGTATTCAATCAACCGCTCCCGCAGACCGGGAAATTGCTCCCAATATGCTCTCAAGCCAACAGAATAAAGACCGATCCGTGCTCTCTTGCTTGGTTTAATAGCAGATAGTAACGTCAGCTTTACCACCTCGTCATTTTATGAAATAATAGCTTTATATCCACATTGTAACGGCTTTCAATGCCAATAACATCAGATCATCTTGGTCAAAAATAACACAATCTTGCGAGGTGAATTCCTATCATGTGCGCTTATAGCGAAAGAAGTTATCCCGCCTGGTCGGATAACTCCGTCCGGCTGTTCGCTACACCGTCGGCCTTCGCCAAGGAATCGTTGTTCTATGTGCAGGAGATCGGATATTTCGAGACGCTCGAACGTTATTTTACAGAAAGGGAACAGCTTGAATCGTATCTCCTTGTATACACCCTAGCCGGAAGCGGGCGATTGACCTACCGAGGCGCGACATACCCGTTAATGGCCAAGCAGCTGTTCTTCATCGATTGTATGGATTATCAGCACTATGCAACCGAGCAAGGCCAGTCTTGGGACATGTTATGGGTGCACTTCAATGGCAGCGCAGTCCGTGCCTACTACGAGCAATTCGCATTAAGCTCAGAGCCAGTACTGAAGCTCCAGCCTGACACACCAGTGCCTGCGCTGCTTCGTCAATTGCTAGAGCTGCATACTCGCAAAAGCTTCCGAACCGAGCTAGTCGGCTCGCAGTTGATTACGGAGCTATTGACCGAGCTGGTCTTGACCGCTCAACAGCTTGAGCTACCTTATGCGGATATCCCAAGCTACATCGGCGAGATCACACAGTGGATGGATGAGCATTTCGCGGAAAGGATGTCGCTAACCGAGCTGGCAGCAGAGCATGCGGTCAGCAAATATTATCTGGCCAAACAATTCAAGCGTTATACCGGCTTCTCGCCGAATGAGTACCTCATTAATACTCGGATTACGAGAGCGAAGGAGCTGCTCAAATATTCCGATATGCCGATCGCCGAGATCGCCGTGCAGATTGGCATCGACAATGTCAGCCATTTTATATCGCTGTTCAAAGACCGTGTGGAGCAAACGCCGCTCGTCTACCGCAAAAAGTGGCGGCAAAGCTAGGCTGTTAAGCTTTATTTACGCCTATAATCGACATGACTCTCTTTCTTCTCCCAAAGTTTGCGTTGGGCGCGGAATTCCGTATACTTATAGATAGGATGCATACAAGAGCTATTTTACTAATTGGGGTGACGAAGTGGACGATTTGAAACAAGCATATGAACGCTTGGGGTTGCCGGAATTAGCTCCGAGAGAAGAAGTAGAGAAGCGCTACACGACATTGATGCGCAGAGAACGCTCGCGAGCGCAGCAGCAGGATAGCGGTACGGGAAGCAGCGGCAATGATGATTTCGCGCTTATCACTGGGGCGTATCGATTCATCCTCGAATACGAGGACCGCAAGACGACCGATGCGTTCAATGAACAGGAATACGGCAAGTACAAGGGCATGGCTGACAAAGCCCAGAAGATGGACCATTTTTGGCGGTATTATAAGTTTCATACGCTCGGCGCCGTCGTAGCCGTCGCACTCATTATTTATGGTGTTATCAGCTTTGTTAACTATCGCGAAGAGAAAGCCTACCTGGCAAGTCTGCCCCCTGTCGATCTTGAAGTATCGTTCATGGGCAACTACTATTTGAATGATACCGCGGAGAAAGAAGAGCCTCTTGAGAAAGCGCTGCTGGCTGCTTTTCCGGAATGGAAGCGTTTCAAGACGATGCTGACTCCCGTGCCTGAGGACGAAGCGAACCAATATGCGTATATGCAAAAAGCCGTTCTTATGCTGGCAACCGAAAATCCGGATGTCTATGTGATGGACAAAAATATTTTCCAATGGGTAGGCGTTCAAGGGGTGTTGTTGCCGCTTGACGATGCAGCTGAAGGGGAACTGAAGCCGTTGCTCAAGGACGGCCTAGCACAAAAGCTCAAGACAGAGGAAGATACTACCGAACGGATTTACGGCATCGATCTAAGCGCAAGTTCGCTCGTAACGGACCTGCCGCTCTACAAGCAGGATATGATCGTCGGCATTCGCGTCAATGCGAAGAACCCGGACAAGGCGCTGCAATTTATCAAGAAATATTTGGGAACGGTTAAGTAACGGTATGACCATCCATGCGAAAGAGGCTGTACCCGCGTCATGACGATGCAGGTGCAGCCTCTTCTCTTTGTCTATCGATTGTGAAACTGCAAGTGGTTAGGCTCCGATATGCTTCAGCACGATAGACTCAATATGCTGCAGATGGCGCTCCATCCGTTCGGCGGCAAGTTCGGCTTGCTGCTCCTTGACGGCTTCATAGATAGCGGAATGCTCCTCGTACAGCCTTCCTGCGACCTGCTCGTTCGCATACAGCTCGACGCGGCGAATATCGTGGATCGCGGTCTCGATCGGGTCCATAATCGATTCGAACAGCCGAACCATAATCGTATTATGCGTAGCCTTCGCAAGCGTCAGATGGAAGAGCAGATCAAGCCGCTCACCTTCCGCGTCATTGCCCACCGTCGTTTCCATCTGATGAATGATGCCGGCTAACGCCTCAAGATCTTCATTTGTGCGCTTCTTGGCGGCAATGGCTGCATTCGACACTTCAAGCGACTCACGCGCTTCGAGCAACTCCAGCACCGTCTCGCGATTCATCCGCAGCGATTGGAGCTCAGGGAGCTCTACCTCCGCAGGCGCGCTGCGAATGACGCGGCAGCCGCCCCCTTGCCGAATCTCGATCATGCCCATCGCTTTGAGCGCGCTAAGCGCTTCGCGCGTGGTCGAGCGTCCGACGCCGAATTGCTCCGACATCGTTTTCGTTGAAGGCAGCTTGTCGCCAACCTTCAGCTTTCCGTCCATAATGAGCCCCTTGATTTGCTCCGTTATTTCCTCGTAATGATTGCGTTTGGACAACTTCACGACATCCAGCGACGACATGCGCCCACCTCCTGTTTCTTATCCGACTAACAGCGCGTAGACGATTCCCGGACCATGGACACCGATCGTCAGATCATTCTCGATATCTGACGATCGGCTAGGACCGGTAATGAAATGAATGCCGGCAGGAAGCTTCTCGCGCCCTTCCTCATCGAAGGTCTTTAGCACCTCGCCCAGCTTCGTCTTCAAGCGCTCTACCGGAATAATAATGATAAGCACGGTCGGCAGCAGGCTGACGGAACGTCCTTTATTCGGCGCGGACAATACGGTTACGGACCCCGTATATGCCACAGCATGGTCGGCGATAACGACGCCGAAGTCGGCTTCTGCCGCCCGTGCCCGCCAATATTGTTCAGGATCGGAATTCCATACCGACACCTTCGCATCCGCAAGCGCGCCTTCGAGATCCAGCGCATCGAGCTCCGGCTGGTTCTGGCGAATGACGTACTTCGCGCTCATCTCCTGCGCCTTGTCTGCGATGAACTGTTTCGCATCATTCATTGTCTCTAATCGCGCTACATGTCCGCCAACCGAAACGAAGTTATCGGTGAACGCCTTAATACGCTCTTCTTCGCTCCACTCGAACGCCTTCCAGAAGTCCGGAGCACCGCGGAACGGATGCTGAGGCTTCTCGGTCATGCGGGGATGTCCGAGCCGCTGCGAAATGCCGTTCATGAATTGCTCCTGCTTCGTCTTCGATTGCGCTTCCAGCTTGGCGAGCCATTCCTTATGCGCCGATGTATCCGTATTAGCCATGACCATGTCCTCCTCCGTTCTTCTCGTTGTCCTTGCGCTTCTGTACCAGTTGCTCCATACGGCTCTGCATCGCTGGATCCATCGCCTTCAAGCCTTGCTTCAATTCCTGATCAAGCGTATCGAAGCGGTCGCGGAACGATTCCTTCGGCAAGCTCGGCGTCACACGATAAGTGTTCCAGCCTTTAAGCGGACCAAGCTTCGTCTTGATGACGCCGCTGCGAACGACAAGCTTCTGCCCCAGCTTTCCTAAGCGCAATACGCCGCCAAGGCGGGACGAGTTGCCCATGACGGTTGCAAATCCTTGCATCCCGATCGACTCCAGCTTGCTGCCGTTGCCGCTCTCGACCTTGCGGCGGCGCAGGTAGACGAGCATATCATGCAGCGGAATTTTCACCGGGCATGCTTCATAGCAAGCGCCGCATAAGCTGGATGCGTTCGCGATGTCATCCCATTCCGCGATATTTTTGTTGAGCGACGGGGTAAGGACCGCACCGATCGGCCCGCTGTAGGTGCTTCCGTATGCGTGTCCGCCGATATGGCGGTACACGGGACAAGCGTTCAAGCAAGCGCCGCAGCGAATGCAGTTCAGCAGCTCTTGGAACTCAGGGTCGCCGAGCTGCAGCGAGCGTCCGTTATCGACGATAATAATGTGCATTTCATCCGGACCGTCGGCGTCTTCTTCGCGGCGCGGGCCCGTAATGCCGGACATGTACATCGTCAGCTTCTGTCCCGTAGCCGAGCGAGGAAGCAGCGTCGCCATCACTTCAAGGTCTTCCCAGGATGGAATAATACGCTCCATGCCCATTAGCGTAATTTGTGTTTTTGGAACCGTACTTACCATACGGGCATTTCCTTCGTTCTCGAACAGAACCATCGAGCCGGTCTCGGCAATGGCGAAGTTGCAGCCGGTCATGCCGATGTCTGCTTCGAGAAACTTCTCGCGCAGCTTCTTGCGCACGAAGCCCGCCAGCGCCGTCGTATCCGGCGGCAGCGTATATCCCGCCTCCTTGGAGAGCAGATCGGCAATTTGGTATCTATTCTTATGAATCGCCGGAATAACGATATGCGACGGCATCTCGCCCGCCAATTGGATAATATATTCGCCAAGGTCGGTCTCAATCGCTTCGACGCCGATCGATTCCAACGCATGGTTCAGATGCAGCTCCTCGGTAACCATCGACTTGGACTTCACGACCGACTTTGCGTTCGCATGCTCGGCGATGTCCAGTGTCAGCTTGACCGCTTCCTCTGTCGTATTCGCAAAGTGTACATGAACGCCGTTCGCACGGGCGTTGTTGACGAACAGGTTCAAATAATAGTCGAGATGCGCGATCGTATGCAGCCGAATCTGTTTGCCGCGCTCACGCCACTCTTCCCAGTTGCCATGCTCCTCTGACGCTTTTTTCTTCCCGTTGCGCAGTCGTTCGGTCGTGAACTTCACCGCTTTGCGCAGAAACTCGTCATTCAGCGCCAGCTCCGCCCTTGCCTTTACCGTTGCCCCCGCTTGATGTGCTCCGCTCATGCTTCCTTCACCCCTTCGTACAGCAGCTCGGCGAGATGCATAACCCTCACCGGCTCGTTCCGATATCTCAAGTTGCCAGCAATGTTCATAAGGCATGCCATGTCGAGGCCGACAAGCACTTCTGCTTCCGTCTCGAGTACGTGATCAGCCTTCTCCGTAACCATCGCGCCGGAAATGTCCGCCATCTTAACCGCGAACGTTCCGCCGAATCCGCAGCAATCTTCCGCGAATGGAAGCGGCACAAGCTCAAGGCCCTTCACTTGTTTCATAAGCGCCATGGGCTCATCCTTCACGCCGAGTATCCGGCTGCCGTGACACGACGGATGATACGTAACTTTATGCGGGAAAGCGGCACCTACGTCCGTAACCCCAAGCACCTGCACGAGAAACTGCGTGAATTCATAGGACTTGCTCTCCAAGGCCTTCGCACGCTTCAGCATCACAGGATCATTCTCGAACAGCTTCGGATAATGATGAATCATGCCTGTGCACGAGCCTGATGGCGAAATAACGAAGTCGCTATCCTCAAAAGCATCCAAAATCGTCTTCGCTGATTCTCTCGCTTCCTTCCAATAGCCGCTGTTGAAAGCCGGCTGCCCGCAGCAGGTCTGTACGGTCGGAAACTGCAGCGATACGCCGTACTTCGCAAGCAGCCGCACCATCGCTTCCCCTACGCGCGGATAAATCGCATCGCTCAAGCAAGTAATAAATAAGGAAACCTTCATTCCGGCACCCCCCTCTTCACGTCTAATAATGTCATTATATCAGGTTGTCAGACATGTTGAATATAAAAATGAGCCGTCCGCAGACGGCAAATGGAATAGTTGCGGCGTGACTCTACGCTGCTACACAATCGTTACAGCGATCTGCCGTTCTTCGAGCTGACTGAGCAGCTCGCCTGACAACCGCTTATCGGTAACGATGGTGTCAATATCGCCCAGCTCGGCGACATTCGTGAAGGCGATGACGCCGAACTTGCTAGAGTCGGCAAGCAAAATGACCTGATCGGCCATGCCGACCATCTTCTGCTTGATCCGAGCCTGCAGCTCATTCGATTCGCTGACGCCGCGCTCCAGATGGACGCCCTTGCACGAAATAAATGCCTTATCCACATGGTATGCATCAAGCGAGCGCTCGGCTAACGGTCCCACATAAGAAAGCGAGCGGGAGGCAAGGATGCCGCCCGTCGAAATGACCTCGATCTTCTCCTTGCCGCTCAGCTCCATCGCTACCTTGATCGAATTCGTCAATACCGTGAGCGGAATATCCGGCATGCTGGCCGCCATGTACCAAGCGGTCGAGCTCGCATCAAGCAATATGCGATCCTTCGGCTGGATAAGTTTCACCGCCGCTTCGGCAATTAGCCGCTTCTCGTCGGCATGCGTAATCTCACGTTCAAAAAAAGGTATCTCCGGCTGCTGATCCTTCACGCTTACCGCACCGCCATGCGAACGGCGGAGCCTGCCGGCTTGCTCCAAACGATCAAGGTCGCGGCGGATCGTTTCTTCCGTCACCTGACAGAGCTCGCTTAGCTCCGTCACTCGAATGCTTCCTCTTTCATTCACTAGCTGTACAATTTTATCGTAGCGTTCCGCGACCAGCATACCGTACCTCTTTCTAACCTATATTTGATGGCTGCCCAAACCGTTGTTTAAGCGACCCCCGTCTTCACAACAAAAGCTTCATAAGCCCGTTCCCAAGCATCCGTCTGCTCAGGCCCGTATTCATCCACAGGGAATGAATCGCGAATTGCCTTGCGCGCTTCCCAAATATCGGTCAGCTTGCCGCCGGCAATCCACTGTACGATCATGTTGCCGATGGCGCTGCCTTCGACCGGACCGGCCCATACCGGCTTGCCAATCGCGTTAGCGGTCCATTGGCAAAGCAATTGGTTCTGAATGCCGCCGCCAACCATATGCAGCCCGCCGAATCGATTGCCCGACAGCTTCTCCGTCAGCTCCAGCACAAAGCGGTATTTCAGCGCTAAGCTCTCCAGCACGCAGCGCGTAATCGCGCCTACGCTTTCAGGCGCTTGCTGCCCCGTACGCTTGCAGTATTCAACGACGCGTGCAGGCATATCGCCAGGAGGCATAAATACGGGATCGTCAGGATCAACGAAAGCCGCGAACGGTTCTGCTTCGCCGGCCAACTTAACTAATTCGGGGAAGGAGAACGATTTTCCTGCACGTTCCCACGCCCTTCTGCATTCCTGCAAAATCCATAGGCCCATAATGTTCTTCAACAAACGATACGTGCCATACGCGCCGCCTTCGTTCGTGAAGTTCAGTTGCTCCGACAGCTCGTTAATGACCGGCTCTCCCACTTCCGTACCCATGAGCGACCATGTCCCGCAGCTTAAGTAAGCGAATGAGCGATCGAGCGCCGGAACGGCTGCAACAGCCGAACCCGTGTCGTGCTCAGCGACCGCAATAACCGGAACCGGTTCAATTCCGAGCTCCTCGCACAAGGAAGGACGCAGCATGCCGACGTCTGTTCCAGGCTGTACAACCTCACCAAACAGATCAGGCGACAATCCAATGGCACGAATAAGCGTCTCATCCCAGCTACCGGTTAACGGGTTGTACAACTGCGTCGTTGTCGCATTGGAAAACTCATTGTACATTTCGCCAGTCAGGAAATAACGGAGCAGATCCGGGATCATTAAGAAATGTTTTGCTTCCCGCAATAACGGCGAATGGGCTTGCTTATGCGCGGCAAGCTGATAAATCGTATTAAAAGGCAGGAACTGAATGCCTGTACGTCCGAATATCTCCGAGTCGCTTAACTCCTCGCGAACCTTCTCCATCACGCCGTTCGTATGCGAATCGCGATAGTGATACGGATTGCCAAGCAGCTCGCCGTTCTCGCCGATCAATCCGAAGTCGACCGCCCACGAATCGATCGCAATACTGTCCAGCTTAATGCCGCGATGCTTCACAAGCAGCAAGCTTTGTTTCAACTCATGCAGCAGGCGCAAAATATCCCACTGCAGCCGGTCGCCTACCTGCACCGGATCATTACTGAACCGGTGCAGTTCTTCGACCTCGATCTTGCCATCCTGCAAGCGGCCGAGCAGCGCTCTGCCGCTGCTCGCGCCAAGATCGAATGCGAGTATGGTCACCAGCTCGCACCGCCCTTGCCTCTAGCAAGAATGTCTTTGCCGTAGCTGCTGGAAAGATAGGCTTTCATCGGATCAAGCGGCAAGCCTTGCTCTTCGCGAATCGCGTGAAGCAGCGGCGTAACGTCGAATTCGAACGCTTTGCGAACGGCATCTTCTGCGCCGAGCACATCGTTGCTGTTAGCAGCTGCAGCTACTTCCTCATGGTTAATGAGCAGCGCTTTGGCGAAGTTCGTCTGAACATTGAGCACGGAACGCAGCATAGCAGGGATCTTCTGCTCGATGTTATGCGATTGGTCGATCATGTACGCGATGTTCTCTACGTTGCTGCGAATAGCCGCATCATCGTCGCCGGCTGCATTCAAGATTTGATAGAAGATCAAGAACAACTCATATGGATTGACCGAGCCGACGATCAGATCATCGTCCGCGTATTTGCGGCTGTTGAAGTGGAAACCGCCAAGGCGTTTCTCGTCCAGCAAGTAAGCAACGATATGTTCGATATTCGCTCCCGGCAGATGGTGGCCCGTATCCACGAGCACTTCCGCTTGTGGTCCAAGCTTAAGCGCCATGTTGTACGCCATGCCCCAATCCGCAAGATCGGTATGGTAGAATGCAGGCTCGAAACATTTGTATTCGATCAGCATGCGCATCTCCGGCGTCATTGCGCCGTACATTTCGGCAAGCGCTTCGTACATCCAGCCTTTGCGCTTGCGAATGTCGCCTTGACCTGGGTAGTTCGTGCCGTCCGCGAACCATAGGCTAATATCGCGCGAGCCTGTTTCTTTGGCAATATCTACGCATTCGAGCAAGTGGTTCGTTGCTTTGCGACGGATAGCCGGGTCAGCATTCGTTACGCTGCCTAGCATGTATTCGTCTTCTTGGAACAGGTTCGGATTAACCGCGCCAATCTTAAGGCCTAGGCTCTCCGCATGGCTTCTCAGCTTGCTGTAATCGTCGACTTTATCCCAAGGAATATGAATCGCAACCGATGGAGCAAGACCTGTCAGCTTATGAACCTGTGCGGCGTCGTCGAACTTCTCGAACGGATTGCGGGGAACGCCGACTTTTTGGAAGTTTTTGAACCGCGTGCCCGAATCTCCGTAGCCCCAGGATGGCGTCTCGATTTTGAGCGCTTTCAATTTGGACTTTACATCCTCCAGGTTAATACCTCTAGCTTGCTGTTGCTCTTCAAATAATACATAAGCACGATCCGACATGGTGAACACCCTTTCAATATAAAATATAGTGATTTATGATTTCAAAGGATAAGCAATCGTCGACATAAGCGTGTTCTCCGCTTGCGTCGAATCAAGCCTGCTGTATTGGACAATGATTGGAATATCGCTTAGAACCTCGATCGCGTATGGCACGCCAATAGGGATGACCTGATCGTTTTTCGCTAGCGAGCTCGTACGAATATGCTTCGTGCGTCTGCCCGGCACGACGACCAATATGTCTTCAATCGGATCACGATCTTCGAAAAATATAGTAAACCGGATAAGCGCCTCCTCCGAGGAGCAATTCAGAACGCACACCGATTCGTGGCTCGTAAGCGCACCGGTGCTGTCCGGCGGAATGAATCCGTCAGGTATGAACCAATGCTTCTCTCCACGCGCTTGATACATGGTTAAAGTGCCCTCCTTGAAGCAGCAAACAGCAAGAGCGCCGCCGCCGAAGGCGACGCTCTTCTCTGCTGCCCTGTTTATGCTTACCCTATTTGGATTAACGCGTGAACGCTGCAGGTACGCCGCCGTCGATCGTCAGCATGCAGCCCGTCGTTTTGTCCGCTTTGGATGAAGCGAAGAACGCGATGCCTTCCGCAATATCACGCGGGTAGATATTCACAAGCAATGTCGTGCGCTTGCGGTAGTATTCTTCCAACTGATCAGGCTCGATGCCATAAGCGGCAGCCCGCTCGTTGCGCCAGCTTCCGTTCCAGATCGCCGAACCTTGCAGGATCGCATCCGGCAAAATCGTGTTGACGCGAATGCCGAACTCGCCGCCTTCCGCTGCGATGCAGCGTGCAAGATGCGCTTCAAGTGCTTTAGCCGCGCTGTAAGCAGTAGCGTTTTTGCCTGCGTAAACCGAGTTTTTCGAACCGATGAATACCATGTTGCCGCCGATTGCCTGCTGCTTCATCAGCTTGAACGCTTCGCGGGCAACAAGGAAGTAGCCCGTGCCAAGCACGTTCATATTCAAATTCCATTCCTTAAGCGACGTTTCGTCGAACGGGCTGGAAGTTGCAAGACCTGCATTGTTGACGATAATGTCAACGCCGCCGTAAGCAATCGCCGTTTCCGCGTAAGCCGCAGAAACCTGCTCCTCGCTCGTTACATCCATTTTAACCGCAATCGCACGGTTCTCACCATATTTGGCGTTAATCTCGTCAGCAACCTTCTGGGCGCCTTCGAGGTTAAGGTCGGCAAGCACCACATGCGCGCCTTCAGATACAAGACGGCGAGCTGTCTCGCTGCCGATGCCGCCAGCACCGCCAGTAATGAAAGCAACCTTGCGGGAGAATTCGGCTTCTGCCGGAGCAAGCGACAGCTTATAAAGCTCAAGCGGCCAGTATTCCACGTTGTACGATTCGTTCTCGCTAAGCGATACGAAGTCGCCAAGCGCAGTTGCTCCGCGCATAACCGCAATCGCACGGTGGTAAAGAGCACCGCTGACTTTGGACATCGCCCAGCTCTTGCCTGTGTTGATCATGCCGATACCTGGAATGAGAATAACGCGAGGCGCTGCTTCAAACATAACGTCGCCTTCGTTTTTGTTCCGTTCGAAGTAAGCTTGGTATTGCTCTTTATAGGAAGCGATGCCTTCTATCAGCTTCGCTTTCAGTCCTTCGACATCGTCCGCGCTAGGCGTCCAGTCAATGAAGAGCGGAACAACCTTCGTATGAACAAGGTGATCCGGGCATGCCGCGCCCACTTGGGACAGCTTCGGCGAAGCTTCGCCGCTTACGAATGCAAGCACGTCCGCCTCGTCGTCGTACGACAGGATCATTTTCTTAGCGTCGCTTACCGCACCGCGAATCGTTGGCATCACGCTAGCTGCGACGCTGCGGCGAACTTCGGTTGCTAGCACTTCATGCTTCGCGCCGCCGAACAGCTTCGCTTCATTTACACGTGCTTCAATGAATGCTTCCGCTTCCGAGACAATCTTGATCGTCTGTGCGTAACACTCTTCCGACGTTTCCCCCCAAGTAACCAGACCATGCTTCTCCATAAGCACGAGCTCGGCGTTCGGGTTGGCAAGGACGCCTTCCGCGATCATTTTCGACAGGTTGAAGCCCGGACGTACATACGGAACCCACACGAAACGGTCGCCGAAAATTTCCTTAGCCAGCTCCTTGCCGTTATCCGCGCAACATAAGCTGATTATCGAATCCGGATGCGTATGATCGACATGTTTGAAAGGCAGGAATGCGTGCAGCAAAGTCTCGATCGAAGCGCGCGGATGTTTGGAATCGATCATGCAATTAACGAGATAAGCGACCATTTCCTCATCCGGCATTTCGGAGCGTTCGAACAACGGACGAATATCGTCCATGCGAAGACCCGTGAAATTGCCCGCTTTCATCGTTGCAAGGTCAGAGCCGCTGCCCTTCACGTACATGACTTCCACATCGCGTCCGCGGAAGTCCTTAACGATTGTTTTCGTCGACGTATTGCCGCCGCCATAATTGCATACGCGGCGATCCGCGCCGATAATGTTGGAGCGATAAACGAGTTGATCAAGTCCGCTTTCAAACTTCGAAGCTTCTGCTGATTCCCACAAACTTTGTACCATGGATATACCTCCGAATGATGTTTTGTTTTTGTTTGTTTTGATAATATCATATTTGTTTGTTTTTGAATACACCTATTTCAAACAAAAACAGAAATCTCCTTTTCTTCGTTTCCATCGTCACCCACTGCCTGTATAAAGAAAAAACAATAAAAAGCCCTCGTCATAGACGAGAGCCCAAGCACTAATTATTATTGTTGATCAGTTTCCAACACTCTTACTTGAATTGAAGGCAGATTTTGCTCGATAAGCTCGCGGTGCTCTTCGAACCATTCAGGAAGCATAATTTTTTCGCCTAATGCCTCTGGCGCTTCGTCGCGAGCGAAGCCTGGAGGATCCGTTGCAATCTCGAACAAGATGCCGCCTTCTTCGCGGAAGTAGATCGCATTGAAGTATTGACGGTCGACGATCGGTGTTGGACGGTAGCCGCTTGCTTCAACGTGGCTTCTCCAAGCCGCATGCTCGGCGTCGTCTTTCGCGCGCCATGCGATATGGTGAACCGTGCCTGCGCCGCCTGCGCCGTAATCCATCGGAGTCACGTTCACATCAATAATGTTGCCGATATCGCCATATGATTTGAACCGAGCATATGCTCCCTCTTGCCCGATTTTCTCAAGCCCCATCACTTGCTCGAGCAGTTGTGCGGTTTTGTCAGGAGCCGTACTGAAGAGGACGGCACCGCCGAAGCCTTTGATCGCGTTATCCACGGACACGCCGCCGAAAGCCCAAGTGCTTTTCGCGCCTTCCGCGCGCTCTACGATTTCGATTTTCAGACCGTCGCGGTCTTCGAATCTGAGGTACGTTTCACCGAACCGGTGCGTTGTCTCGAACGGTACGCTGAATTGCGATAGACGGTCCGACCAAAAGGATAAGCTGCCTACGGGCACCGCATAAGTCGTGAATCCGACTTGGCCGCCTCCGACACGTCCTTTGCGCGAGTTTTCGGATGGGAAGAACGTAATGATCGTGCCCGGTCCGCCTGATTCATTGCCGAAGTACAGATGGTACACTTCCGGCGCATCGAAGTTGATCGTTTTTTTGACCAGCCGAAGTCCGAGAATACCCGCATAAAAATCTACCGTTTCTTGCGCGCTGCGTACGAAAGCTGTTACATGGTGAATACCTGCTGTTTGTTGGTTTGTCATTGTCATCCATCTCCTTGGTTTATATAAAATTATAATTAACTTGTTCATGCCTACAATTTCGATATCTTAAAATTAAGATATTACTTTGAAAGAAAAGCAGCCATCGCTTTCTCTTACGAGCAACGACTACTTGAAGCCATCCTGCGCGTACTTCCCTAGCTTCTTCAATAATTGACCCGCAGCTTTCTTCTCTTCCTCCGTCAAACCGGCTACCGCTTGCTCGATTACCTTCGTATGCTGAGGAAAAACATCTTCCATGAACGTTCTGCCCGCATCCGTTATTTCCGCAAGAATGAGCCGGCGATCCCTCGGCGAGGGGTTGCGCTTCACGAACTGCTTCTTCTCGAGCTTATCAACCACATAGGTGATGTTGCCGCTGCTCATTAATACTTTGGTGCCGATCTGCTGAATGGGCTGAGCGCCTTTATGATACAGCAGCTCCAGAACGCCGAACTCCGTCCGGTTCAATCCGTGGCTTCTAATATCACGGTCGGCATGCGCGTTCACCCACTCGCTCGCTCTTGAAAGAGCAATGTAGAGGTCAAGAGATTCGTTTTTCGTTGTGCTCATCTTACTCACCTCATTCAATTCGATGTCTCAATTTCGTTTATCTTGATTTAAAGATACTTTAATTTGATGCATTTGTCAACAGTCTCAATCCATATATTTTTCCTAACTATTTATAAATGAAAAAAACGCCCCCTTAGCAGCGGAGCGTAACTTCAATGTCTTGATTGTAATTGCCGAAGCCTTTGCCGAACAGCGTGACGCCGCCGCAGTTTTTGGCCGTTTCGCTGCAGGAGATGCGGAACAAGATTTCCTTATCATAAGCAAGCGCAAGTTGCTCGATCGTTACGTTCGATACCTGAACCCCGTCGATGAACGACCCTTGCTTATTAATACGAATCGTTTTCATGAGCCCATGCTGAATGTTCTTATGCCACCATTCCGGTGTGTACAGCCCTCTCGAATTGCCGAAGTCGCCCGGATACGTCCACGTTCCGATTCCAATTCCGTTAATCGTAAAATATATATCCGACGGCAGGTGGTTGACCGTGCACGGAGTCTCCGAGCAAATTTCCATCGCGATCTCCAGCGACTCGGGCGTTTCCGTATTAACCATATAATTAGGTATGCGATATTCAACAAACCCCGAGCCGAACCAGATCACTTTCGCCTGCACATGCTCCGGATCTGCAAAATAACGCGGGTCGTCGCACATTCCAATCATGGTCGTATCGGAGGCTAGTCCGCAGGTTGGCTTGATCTGATAGGAAGAATAATGGCCAACCGGCAGCGATACAAAATAACGGTTGCTCTGAACCGGCTGAAGCTGAGCTGGCGCTCCCGGGAAAAGCAGCATCGCATGCGATAGCTGCAAATAACAAATCTTCTGCATCCCCCGCTTGCCCGCCGCCGTCTCGCAGCGAACGATCCCTGCTTCCTCCAGCATATGAATATGTCTCGTTACGATAGGAGACTTTATGTCTAGCGCCTCTGACAAGCTCTTAATATTCATGGGCTGCACGCCAAGCAGCTCGATCATTTTTACTCGCGTATGCGAGGAGAAACATTCAAGAAACTTCATATTTCGGCTGCTTACTTCGATTTCCATAGCCGCTGATCCCCTTTTTACTTTAAGCTGCTCGAGCAGTATTCGGCTCTCATTATATAACTTTAAAGTTAACGTATCAATAGCTTCTTTCGGATCACTTGACATTGTTTCACGCGCTATACTAAAATAAACGGCGTAAACATAACTTTCACGATAATTAGTTACTTTTAAAGTTATCTATTAGACTATTGGAGGTAAACCATGAACGCATTCCAATTTTATAATCCGACGCACATCGTTTTCGGTGAAGGCACGGCGGACCGTGTAGGCGAACTTACGGCTCGCTACGGCAAGACGGTACTGCTTGTGTATGGATCTGGCAGCATTAAGAAGACGGGCTTGCTTGACCGTACGTTAGGGAGCTTGGCCGAAGCAGGCATTACGGTACACGAACTGCCGAATATCGAGCCGAACCCGCGACTTACAACGGTGAACAAAGGCATCTCCATCTGCCGTGAGCACGGCGTTGACTTCATTCTTGCCGTAGGCGGCGGCAGCGTCATTGATGCAGCTAAAGCCATTGCAGCAGGCACGCTTTACGAAGGTGACGTTTGGGACTTCTACACGCGCAAAGCCGTCGTGCAGCAAGCTCTTCCGCTAGGTACGATTCTAACATTGGCAGCAACCGGTTCAGAGATGAACGGCGGTACGGTCGTGACCAATTGGGAAGAAAAGCAGAAGCAATCGTTCGTGAGCCCGCATACATATCCGAAGTTTTCCATCCTTGATCCTACGCTGACGTATACCGTGCCGCGTAATCATACCGTATATGGATCGGTTGATATTATGTCGCATGTATTCGAGCAATACTTCAGCTTATCTCCGAACACGCCTCTCCAAGAGCGCTTCTGCGAATCGATTTTGCAGACGGTTATCGAGAACGTCCAGATCGCTATTGAGAAACCCGATGACGCAGCCGCTCGCGCTAACTTAATGTGGTGCGGCACGATGGCGCTTAACGGCGGGCAGATCAGCGTCGGCATGGCGAATGACTGGGCGTCGCACGGCATCGAGCATGAAGTGAGCGCGATCTATGACATTCCGCATGGCGCTGGGCTTGCGGTTATTTTCCCTAACTGGATGAAGTACGTGTATAAGCAGCGTGTCGACCGTTTCGTACAATACGCTCAGCGCATTTGGGGCATTACGGGCGAAGGAATGACCGAGGATGAAATCGCGCTTGCGGGTATTCAGGCAACTCGCAATTTCTTTACGCAGATCGGCGCGGAGTCGAGACTTGCGGACTTTGGTATCGGCGAAGAAAATCTCGACCGCATGGCAGAGGAAGCCGTACAATACGGCAATATCGGTTCATTTAAGTCGCTTGGCAAAGACGATGTGCGCGCCATTCTGGCCTTGTCGCTTTAATTAGACCTATCCTTTTCATAATTCCAAGTACGGGAGGAAACACAAATGACGCAACCATTTACACAATCAACAACGCTTAGCAACGGTGTGACAATGCCATGGCTCGGCTTAGGCGTTTGGAAAGTTAAGGATGACGGCGAAGCAGAAAGAACAGTCGCCTCGGCGCTCGAGCTTGGATACAGAAGTATCGACACCGCAGCTGCCTACAATAATGAAGAAGGCGTTGGCGCCGCGATTCGCAACAGCGATATAACACGCGATGAAATTTTTGTAACGACGAAGATTTGGAACGCTAATCAAGGGTATGACACGACGTTAGCCGCTTTCGAGGAAAGCCGTCGCAAGCTGGGGCTTGAAGTCATCGACCTGCTTCTGATCCACTGGCCGGTTAAAGGCAAATATACAGAAACATGGCGCGCGCTTGAGAAGCTATACAAGGACGGTGCGGTTCGCGCAATCGGCGTCAGCAACTTCCAAATTCATCATTTGAAAGACATCGAAGCTTCGGGCTCCATTTTGCCAATGGTCAATCAAGTCGAATACCATCCGCTGCTTAGCCAAACCGAGCTTCGCGCCTACTGTGAGAGCAAAGGCATTCAGCTTGAAGCTTGGAGCCCGCTTATGCAAGGCAATCTCGATCAAAGCGTGCTAGCCGACCTCGGCGCAAAGCATGGCAAATCGGCTGCGCAAATCGTGCTTCGCTGGGATCTTCAGAACAAAGTCGTTACGATCCCGAAATCGACGAACCCGGTACGCATGCAAGAGAACGCGGCTATCTTCGACTTCGAGCTGTCCGCTGACGATATGGCGCTTATTAACGAATTGAACCGCAATCAGCGCTTCGGCCCTGATCCGGACAACTTCAACTTCTAAACGCAATTGAACACAAGAAGAGCGGCCGCCAGGGAAGCGCAGCCGCTCTTCTTCTATTCTTATCGCTTGTGCTTGGAAAGGATCAAAGCATTGCCGAACGGGTCCTTCAGGTCGAGGAAAAACGCGAAGCCTTCATCCCGCACCGCACCTGTCTCAGCGCCGGCAGACTCAAGGCGTTGCTTCAGCTTTTCCAAATCCATTTTGGTTCGGTAGAATACCGGCGATGCTTGCCACGCGTAATCCTTATCATCCTCGCCTGCCGACATAATCAGATCAGGCCCTTTATATAAGCTTAATATATAGAAGTTCTCATCAGGACCGCCTGCATGTCGCTTGAATCCAAGGTTGTTGATATACCACTCAGCCGCCTCATGAATACGATTCCGCTGAACGATCATCTGTATGTCTTCCAAGTACTCGAGAACTCTCTGCTCCTCCATCTCATCATCCCGCAGCTCCGGTGTCTCTGCCGGTTCCCAGCCGTTCTCCAAGAATAGCTCATTCACTTCGTCAGGTGTCAGCGGCCTGTCGTACATTCTTAAGTCGTCGATCTTGCCTTGGAAAAAGAAATACGGCTCATCGGTCGATTTTCTTCCGATGTATAACGGCTCTTCGCCATCCGGCTTCAGCCTGCCCTGCTCTTCGCTGACAAGTTGGCCGTTGCGGTATAATCTGAAATGGCTGCCGTCATACGTTACGGCAAGATGATACCAGTAGTTGCGGTGAATCGGACCTTCCGCATACGGCTCGGGATAGGACATGAAGCGGTGAAAAGTAATGCTCGCATCAAGCGTGCTAAGCTGGAATACCCGCCGTGCACGATGGCCATCCTGCGAGACGATCGCGCTATGCCAGCCTTCAAACTTTGTGGCTGATCCAAAGCTGCACCATACCGACAGCGTGAATCCTTCTTCGTTCAAAAGAGGCGCCGGCTGGGCAACGATATAATCATCCTTGCCGTCGAACGCATAGGCGTTATTCGGCCTTCCGAACCGATCCTCGCACAATGTCGCCCCTATCACACTTGCGTGCCGACCTTGTCCACTGCTGTCCTTCGCATCGCCTTGGAACAAATACTCCGCGATCAACCCTTTGCGGTGATCCGCATTCCGCAAGCTGCGCCCGAACAACTCGTCAAGCGATACTTTAAATGCGTCTGAGAGCTGCGGCAGCAACGAGACATCGGGGCAGGATAACCCGTTCTCCCATTTGCTGACCGCTTGATACGTAACCCCCATCCGCTGCGCCAATTGCTCCTGCGTCATGCCATTTTGCTTGCGAAGCTTGCTAATCCGCTCGCTAATATTTTTTGAGTAATCCACGCCCATTCCCGCCACCTCGATCAAATGTCAATATTAGTACCTGATTTGATTGTAATGCATACTTCCATTAGTTGGTATCGAATAGTAGTAGAGTGATGCGGTGACTCCATTCAACTGTTAGTTGAACGAACAATGCCGCGGACAAGTGCGTCCACGGCATTCGTATAAGATTTAGTTAAAAGTAACGGTATATGTTGAGAAGTCGCTCTCCCCGTCGGGATAAACCGCTTTATACCTAAAATAATAAGTCGTTCCGCTCGTTACCGGTCTGAAAGAAACACTGCTAGTTAATGTTAACTGCGGATAATATTCAGTGTATACACCATCGCTCGATGTAGCCCAGAAGATTCTTACCCTTGTTGCATTTACAGGTTTTGTCCAATATAACATAACATCACTGGAGTAATTATAATGGGAGAACCCGTATGGCGTTTGGAGATACGACGCAGCGCTCGCTTCGGAAGAGGCCGCGCTCTCTCCCGAAGCGTTAACCGCCTTTATGACAACGTAATATTGAACGCCTGTCGTCAAGCCGTTTACGGTGTAGTTTAATCCCATTACATTCGAAGCGATAAGATCATATTCACCTCCGGAAACGGTCGTCATATACACGTTGTAGCCCGTTGCTCCGGCTGATGCATTCCACTGCACAGTCGTTTGTTGATACCCGTTCGTTACCCGTATGTTGGTCGGCGCATTTGGAGGCGGCATAACAGGCGTGGCTGCCCTTTCATTGGAAACCGAACTTACCCCTCCGGCATTAACGGCTCTAACAACAAAATAATAGGTTGTTCCGTTTCCGAGTCCCGTAATCGTCGCAGATGTATCCGTTATTCCGCTGGTTGTCTCAACATAGTTCGAACCTTGTGTCGTCGACTTATAAATCATGTAGCTCGTTGCCTTAGGAACTGAAGTCCACGAGAGAGAGACTTGCATGTCTCCGGATACTGCTCCATTTAATACGGGAGCGGCTGGCGCTGCGACTTGTGGTGTCGCGGAAACTTCGGCTGAAGCTTCGCTTTCACCGCTTTCGTTGACCGCCTTAACAATAAAGTAATACGTTGTTCCATTTGTTAATCCCGTTATAGCAGCGTTAGTTGCCGTAGTATTGCTTGCAGCTTCCGTGAATGCCGTTCCCGACACGGTAGATTGGTACACCGTGTAGGACGCTGCATTCACCGCAGCTACCCAGTTCAATGTAACAACGGTATCTCCGCCGACTGCGTTCAAACCGATCGGCGTTTCAGGCGTTGGAATTGGTGTCGGTGTTGGTGTTGGTGTTGGTGTTGGTGTCGGTGTTGGTGTCGCTGTTGGTGTTGCTGTTGGTGTTGGTGTTGCTGTCGGCGACACCGTTGGCAGTGTAGTCGGCGCGTTTGTCGGTGTTGGTACGCTTATCGGTGTAGCGGAAGAAACAGCCGACGGTACTAGGCTCGGACTTGTCGAGGGCAGCACTAATCGCTGAGCCTCATTCCAATAGAACTCTTTATTCTTCATTAACTCGTAAGCAAGCCTGGCCGCCGCTTGTCGCTCTGCCTTAGATTTTGGTTGAATCGCAACATTTCCGTTCGCATCTTCGATTCCGCGGATGAGTCCGATACGGAACGCGAGAGAAAGGTATGGTTTTGCCCAATCCGATACAAGCTCCGAATCGGTGAATACGTTTTGCAAATCCATTTTCAGAGCCGTTTCACCAAGACCTAGAGCCCGAATCACTATGACAGCCATTTCCTCCCTTGTGATAAATGCCCGCGGATCATAACGATCTGATGCGGTTCCGCTTGTTATTCCTGTACTCACAAGAGCGCCTATATAGCCGCTGTACCAAGCGGAAGGATCTACGTCTGCAAATACGGCCGCTTTATCCGGCATCATCGGCAAATCGAGCAGCTTGGCAATCACCGCGGCAATTTCGGCTCTTGTTATCATTTTGTCAGGCTTGAAGCTCCCATCGCCATAACCCGACATAATGCCAGCATCAACTAATGCCTCTATTTCTTTCTGCGAGTACGAGTTGGATATATCCGTCAGCAGCGAAGCTTCCGCATTAGCCTTGCCCTCTGTAAACCCAAAGCCGTATACGGTCAGCATCGATACAATAATAAGTAGTTTGATCGTTCGTTGCCTTATTTTTCTCCCCATGCGTTTCATCAAAGTTGCCACCTTCGTTCTATAATCTATTGATTCACAATTTTTCATATGGATTATAGCAGGAACAACCGAGTTAATACGATTAACTAAAGTTAATTTTCAAGAGTCTAATGTAAAAAAAAGAGTAAACACAGAATGAAATCCCGTGTTTACCCCTCTTCTTACTCTTACCTTTATGAATTGGAAGGACGATTCATGAAATCAGCAATATTCACTCTTGCACCTGTCTTAGCGCTCTCTAATGAAGCTAGAACCATGGCCATACTGTAAATATTGTCGCTGCAATCCGTCTCCGCCTTGCGGTTCTCCTCAAGAGATGCGAACATATCGTCAAGGCAGCCCTGATGGAACGTATGGTTCATCTCCGGCAAAGCAATCGTCACCCGCTCAAAGTCGCGAATGAATTTACCCGTTTGGTCGCCTGCCGCTACAACTTCCGCATACGGTTCGCCATTTCCGTCCCAAATCGCAGTACCTCGCTCGCCGGTTACTCGCCACGAAGCTTCCCATGACGTTTGCGCGCCTTCCGCGCACCACGAGCCGCGGTAGTTGAATACCGAGCCATCCGACATTTCAAAAATACAAATAGCGTTCGAGTTGCCCTCATACCAAGAACCTGCCGGGTTGAACTCATGGCAATAAACGGACACCGGATTCGCGCCGATAATATAACGCGCTTGGTCGAACGTATGAATTGCCATATCGAGCAGCAGCGGACTTTCCATTGCATCCCGGAAGCCGCCGAAGTGTGCGCCGATAAAGAAATCGGCACCGACGAAACCTGGCTTGCCGATCGCACCGCCGGTTACGATCTCGTGGAATGCGCGGATGCGCGGATCAAAACGTCGGTTTTGCATAACGGCATGAGTACGTCCCATTGATTCGCTAAGAACAACGATATCGCTGCATTCGGAGATCGTCTCCGCTAGCGGCTTCTCGCCAAATACATGGCAGCCGTGCTTCAGAGCCGTTGTCGCAATCGCATAATGGCTTGCGGGAATCGTTACATCGAAAACCATATTCGCTTCCGTAGCCGTTAACGCTTCATGTAGATCTGTGAAGGTTGGACAAGCAAGCCCATGTCGATCCGCCATCGCTTGCGCGAATTCCTGCTTTATATCTACGAGACCGACAATCTCGGCATCCTCGCGTTCTTTTGCATAGGAAACCCAAGTATTCGCCATGCCTCCGCAGCCCGCGACGACGATTCGATGCTTAATTGCATTGGATACTGTCATTATGCGTTACCTCTCTTCCTCTAATTGGTTTGCCTTTCGAATCTAAACCGGATTCGGTACAAAATCCCCGCCGCGGCAACGTTTCAAATAATTCAACGCGTGTACTTGTCCTGTCATCTCTAGTTCATCTTTGTATACCGGATCATGCCAGCCCTCAATGTTGATTTGACCTTGGTAGTTCGCTTGGCGAAGAATCGTAATAATATCCGCCCAGTTCGTATCGCCGAAGCCTGGCGTGCGATGCCATACGAATGGCTTCGGTCCGTGGATACCGTGTTCTTTTACGACATCCCATGCGATCGTCGCATCTTTGCCATGCACATGGAACACTTTATCTACCCATTTGCGCAACTGCGGAATCGGATCGATTAAACTGACCATTTGGTGGCAAGGCTCCCACTCTAATCCGAGGTTGTCAGCCGGCACGGCATTGAACATCATCTCCCAAGCCGTCGGGTTATGGGCGATGTTCCAATCACCGCTTGCCCATGTGCCGCCCATATCGCAGTTCTCGAAAGCGATTCGAACGCCGCGGTCAGCCGCTCTCCGCGACAACTCGCCGAATACTTGCTCGAACTTCGGAATCGAGGCATCGATAGACTCGCCCGTCAAACGTCCTGTGAAGCCGGAAACGATATCCGCCCCGAATAGATGCGCGTGGTCGATCAGTCTCTCCCAACTAGCAAGCGTATCTTCGTTGCCGTTCGTTCCCGTCAGCGGATTCCCGAATACGCCAACTGTCGATATAACAAAATCATGTTCCTCCGCGAGCTCTCTGACCCGCTTCGCGGTTTCTACAAGATCCGTCTGGCCCGTTGATTGCCAGAAAGTTAAGCTAAACGACTCAAAGCCGTGGCCTACGATTTGCGGAATGACTCTAACCGCATCCCCGCCGCCTACTAAGGTTCCAATGCGCAATTTATTTACCATCTTGAATACCACTCCAATATTGGCTTATAGTTGAATGAACACCCTAATTATAGCGCTGTCATTTTTCGATTACTCTATATAATCTTGTGCATTACTAGTCGGATCTTGTGTTGGAGGGTAAATGATGAGCTATCCGAAGGAACTATGGGAAAATACGCATATCGAGCATAAAACGCACCCGGTTCAGCTGTTCCGCAACCGATCCGGCGACGTAAAGCCTAATGACTGTATTCTCTATCTACACTGGCATGAACACTTCGAAATTATCGTCATGCGCCAAGGCAGCGCCCTGTTCCATATTGATAGCCGTCCGTACGTGGCAAATGCCGGAGATGTGCTGATTATTCCAGGCGGAGGATTGCATGTCGGGTATGCGCTGCGCTACGAAGAGGTCATATTTGATTGCTTAGTGTTCAACGCCTCATTGTTCAACGACTGGGTGCATGACCCTGTGCATACACAGTACGTAGCCCCTTATTTGGAAGGAAGAGTTCAGTTCCCGGTAAAGCCTGCCGAGCACGACGAACAGTTCCAGGCTTACTATCCCATGCTGCAGCAGGTAATCGATGAAATTAATGCAAAACGTCCAGCCTACCAGCTAATCGCCAAGTCGCAGCTGCATGCTTTGTTCACGCTGCTCTCGCGAATGTTCCTCCCGCAGCAAACTGCGGGAAAAGGGAACGAACCGTATTCGGCGAACCGCGATCGGTTCAAGGGGCTCATTCGAATTATTGAGACAAACTTCGAATCCAAGCTGTCGGTCGAGCAGGCAGCGGCCAGGGTCAACTTGAATCCGTATCACTTCTGCAAACTGTTCAAGAAATTAACAGGCCGCACCTTCATCGAATACGTCAACGTCAGCCGCATGAATGAAGCGGAGCGCCTGCTGCGCGACACCGATCTGTCCGTCACCGAGATTGCGGGCAAGGTCGGCTGCGACAACCCGAACTATTTTACGAAGCTGTACAAACAATACAAAGGGACAACCCCGTCGCAGACACGGCGGAAGTAGTTTGTCGCAGTCCCAAAGTACTATGTCAATACGGCTTCCAGGCAACCTAAGGAAAGAAGTATTTATTTCGTTACGGACACAGATGCCGCTTATCACTCTATTTTGTATTATTAGGGTTCATTGCGGACACGGTTGACTCTAATTAAATAATAACCTATCGTTTAGCATTAAATAGGTACGGAACTTAATAGCTAAGTGCTTCTGAGTCCGCAACGCACTCAAATAAACCAAAAATACACCAATTAAGGTCTTTTCAGTCCACAAGAACACCTTTTTCCATTCAACCGACTGACACGCTCTTGCTGATTTAAGAAGTACGAGATATACTGTCACCATAGGTCGTGAAGAACACGCCGCTACGATATGAGCCCCCACATGGGAGTGCTTGCATCATAGCGGCGTGTTTTATTTTATACAAGCAAGAGGAGTGTGATAAGGATGACTAGATTTCAACTGAAATATGATCAATGGCTGCAAACAAATATTGAAGCAGAAAGCAATCCTCGAAGGAAAGAACTGTTGTGTAAAGGGCTCGGGCACGGTACGGTGGAGTTTCTGCGATACGTTTGGTTTCCAGCGGTGGGTAACTTCGATCATTTGCTTCCTGAGTGGGAAGTTCGCGACTTCGGCAGCGGCTATCGTTATCTCGATCTCGCTTATATGCCGGGAGGGGCAAAGGGAGGGATTGAAATTCAAGGCTATGGCTCGCATGCCAGAGACCTTGATGTCAGGCGGTTCAAAGATTTATGCAGAAGGCACAGCTTGTTATCGCTCGATGGCTGGACATTTCTTTCAATCGCTTATCCATCGATAATGGATGAACCGCAGCAATGCCAACAACTGATCCTCGCCTTTATCGGGAAGTTTATTTCAACGGACGTCATCTCTGGATTGAGCTGGCTAGAAGCGGAAACATTGCGATTCGCCAGGCGTCTGCTGCGACCCTTCACACCTAACGAGCTTACCGCTCACCTCTGTATCACTGATCGTCATGCAAGACGTATACTGAATTCCTTGCTAGAGCTGCAACTCATCGTCATCGCTAACGGCCAACGGCGTTCAAGAACTTTTATGTTGAAAGTGTAGTCCCTGATTCCGTTGCGGACTCAGATGCGCGTACAGCGACATATTGGAGGGAATTCGTAAAGTTGCGGACCTATATGATTCTAACTAATCAAAAACAAACAAAACGGAGGCTTAATGCCTCCGTTAGGGACAGCTGTGTCCGTAACTCGTACAATTGGCTTGCTTTCCACCATTAAGAGACCATTCGGTCCGCAACAATCTGCATCGTGAAGGAAATGTGTTAAAACCAAGGCGAGTTACCTCCAACGCATCTCACACTTCCGTTACGGACTCAGATGTGCATATTGCACCAAATTAGAGGGTAATCGTGATGTTACGGACCTATATGACTCTAACTAATCAAAAACAAACAAAAGGAGCCCCAATACCTGCGTTAGGTCCTGCTATGTCCGCAACTTGTGCAAATTACCTGCTTTCCACCGTTTAGCGTCTACTCAGTCCGTAACAATCAGCAACGTAATGTAACAGCGGTAACCTCCTCCCTCCGTATTCCCGCCTACCGGAAACCATGAGCACTACTTCTTTACGAATGAATCACTCCATTAAAGGCATTCGCATACAATACACCAGCTTTATGCATAGACGATTGTCTTGCTCATGAAGAACAATGGAATGCGCCTACTAATAAGGAGTGAATCAACATGTCAATATTTCCTCCATTCGGACCGCCGGGTTCGCAGGGCGGCGGATTGCCGCCATTCGGACCGCCGGGTTCGCAAGGCGGCGGACTGCCGCCGTTCGGACCGCCGGGGCCGCCGCCTCCGCCATTCGGTCCTCCATCGCCTCCGCCAGGTCCTCCGGGCCCTTCAGGTCCATCGGGATCGCAGGCACCTTCAGCGCCGCCGCCCCAGTTCGTTCCGCCGCGGCCGCAAGCGACTGCGTTCGCCGTTGATCCGGGAGGCATTCGCAGATGCTTGTTCCGCAATACGTATATATGGCTCAGAAACGGCAATCAGTTCTGGTATTTCCCGGTCTTCGTAGGCCGCAATTCGGTTGCCGGCTTTAGATGGAACGGATTTTTCTGGATGTATGCAGGTTACGACCTGAATCTCGTAGAGTCGTTCACATGCTTCTAAGTTCATAAAAAAGGGCAATGCAGGCTGACGAATTACGTCCTCTGCATTGCCCTTGTTCATTTAATCGCGAAGCGCCAAATGCGTCGGCAGCCCATCGATACTTCGCATGTTTTTCTCCTGCCAATAATCTTCTATCCCTTCTGGCCCCTTCTGCTCCGCCCAGCGCTTCAGCGTATCCCGATCGCTCGAATATTCCATGAACGGTACGGCAAAGCCGCAAGACGTCTGAACCTTATGGATATCGATCGTCACGATCTGCCTCGCGCCCGGAAGCGGAGTAAACAACGGATATAGCTGCTCCCACTGCTCCGTTCCCGGCAATATAACCGTGCCTTTTCCGTATAAGCGCAAAATCAGCGGTGCCCCCTCGAACGCACAGAACATAATGGTAACTCTTCCGTTCTCCATAATATGAGCGCTCGTTTCATTGCCGCTTCCCGTCATGTCCAAATAGGCAACCCGATTGGGCGATAACACGCGTAAAGCATCATGTCCTTTAGGAGAAAGATTAACATTCCCCTCCTCCGATAAAGGGGCTGAGCCTACGAAAAAAATATGCTGCTTCGCGATAAACGCTTCATGCTGCGGCAGCATGGAATCGAATTGTTTTCCCATACCGATATATGCTCCTTCCATCACGTCGTCCAATCCTTGGAAGATCAAGGTTATCTAAATGCTACTACAAAATCCCGCGACGTGAAATACTTATTTCAGGAACAAATCGACGATGTACAAGGTCACCCCTGCCACGATCAGCAGCCACCCGAGCACGCGAGATACTTTCCGCTCCTTCACCATATTGTTTTTCGTAAACCCTCTTACATCAACCTGCAAAATGAGTACGCCGCAGGTCAGAGCCAAAAATATCGCGTATATGAGATAACTCGTCGTATATCCGCTGCCTATCATCTTCGCAATGCGCCTCCATGCCCGCCCGTCCGTGGCTATTTATTTCGCCTTCATGCCAATCCGACGGATTTTCGTAACGACATGGATATAGAAGCTTGTCTCCGGATAGAGCAGCTCCCATTTCTCCTTCGACCCGATATGCCGTTTCCAATATCCAGGCTCTTTGGCCCTGACATATTCCCCGAAGCCGAATATATCGGATTTCTTTTGCTGCGTTTTTTTGATAATATTTTCATAAAACTTGACGGAAGCTTCCCCTTGCTTCTGTTCGATCTTGGTCAAAAAACCGGGATTGTCCATCGATATACTTTCGCCCCCGATAATTTCCTCCACGTTCGTTTCCAGCATGACGTCAATCGCAAAATGAGGCACGCCGTTTTTGATCTGAACCTTGATCTTCGAGCTGCGGTGAGCAGTGCTCGTGATTACGGTACTAGATGGATCGTCCAACTTGACGACCGCTCGGTATCCCGCAGGATTAATTCCTCTGAGTCCTAAGTAACCGGCGATTTCGATCGGTTTGGTTGCCCCTACCATCTTCTGTCCTTTAAAGTAGGCCAATCCCTTAATCTCGACATTATCGCTCTTTTTGAGCTCGATATACGGAAGAAAGCCTTCTTGCCCCTTCTTGGAAATATTGCTCCAAAAAATTCCGATATAATCTTTCGGGAACTTCCCCATTTTGATCCCTTCATCCAAGGTGGACATCAAATAAAGCGTCGGGATTCGCTCCAGCTTGGGCGAAGCTTTCATAAGCTCAATCGCCTTTCCCTTAGACACCATCAGCCATGCCATTCTACGAACTTCGGAATTACGACGGAAATAATCGTTAATATTCTCGAGGCCTCTTTTGGCGACTTCCTCGGAAATGACGATGACGCGCAGATGCCCGAAAAACAGCTTGCTCGATACCTGCTGCTGCAAGTTCATGAACGCGTCGTCGATGGAGTGTCCGAAGACGTCAACGACCCAAAGCGTCTGTCCTGGATTTCCGCTTGATCCGCCGCTCTCGCCCGGTCCAAGCGGTATTCTTCCCGGTAAAGCGATCTGAATCGCTACATGTACCATATCTTTGCCCGGTGCGGGTAATGACCCCTCGACATGAGTAACCTCACTTTCCAACTCTTCCTCGTCTTCAACCGCCTTATCAATGGAAACGCCCAATACGACGGCACGCTCATCAATCTCGATCCGATCCCAGCAGCCCGTAAGCAGCGTTGAAGCGAATAGGATCAATATAAGAGTATGAACTTGTTTGATGGTCCTATTGGTTGGCAACAGGCTTCCCTCTCTTCTTGCGTATAAGCGAAATCAAGGTGAGCAAAGCAGGATAACCGATTGTTAAATATAAGCCGATCTGACCTACCAACTCGACAATGTTATACATCTGCACGATGTTCTGGGGCATCATGGCCATAGCGAATACGAACGGAAGCATGAAGAAAGAAAGCATTCGATGATCAGCCAAGCGGAATAACTGCCGCGTCGCATAGATCGTCAAAAAGTAACTCGTCAGCAAAGTCGTAAACACGGCTGTAACCCATACAGCCAGAAAAGCAGCGTCGAGGCGTTCAAGTACGTTAGCCGGCAGCGAAGTCGCTTTGGCTAGCTCCAGCGTCGGCCAAAGCAAGTTTTTGATCTCCTCTGCGCCGAATACGCCGACGGCTGCCGCCACGATTACGACGTACAGCCCTCCTCCGATACTCATACCCCACAATCCGGACTTTATCGCTTTGCGCGGCGCAATCATGGAAGGAATAATCATCGTCATAATAAAGTTGCCCTGAAAAAGAGCCGCAATCGTCAGCACGCCTCTCATGACGCCTTGAGGACGCTGAAACCATATCGGCTGAAGATTGATCGGTTCCGCGTTTTTCAAAGAGAGAGCAACGATCAATAGACCCGGTACGAGCAAAAGCGGAAAATAAAAATAATGCATATAGGCGAATGTTGTTATCGCATTCCGAGTAGCAATCGCCGCAAGCAGCAGCATGACGATGACCGTTATCTCAACCGGCGTCGTTTTGAGGACCGAGGTAACGACTACTTCACCAAATTCACGTGCCGCCAAAGACGTCAATACGGCAAAAAATCCGATAATGGCGAAACTTCCGATCGCAGCCAGCCACCTGCCTATGAGGTCCTCGCTGTATTGAATAATCGACTTCCGAGGAAACCGGATACCAAGCCATATGACAATCGAAAGACTAATCGATCCAATAAGCAAACCGATCAATGTAATCAGAGGCGCTGCGGAATCCGCAGCACGGACGGCAAACAAGGGCAGCGGCAATACGCCGACACCGATGACCGTACTGCCCATAATGGCACCTGCCTGCATGGCCGTAATTTGACGGGATTGATCCAACGCTCTCACTCTCCATTGCGATTTTCTTTGGCCGGATTCAGCAGCTCCGGCTCTCGTCCGGAGGGCGACGGCTGCGTCGACTGTTCTTTGAATCTCGTTCTTTCAACCGTCTGAAGGAAATACGGCCGTTTCTTTAACCATGAAAGCGGACCGCGAATGATCAGATCTTTTATGCCATCAAAATTACCCGGTACAAGCGGACTTAAGTAAGGCACTCCGAATGAGCGAAGCGACAGCAGATGATTGGCAATCAGAATTAATCCAATCATGATGCCGTACAGCCCGAATATACCGGCCATAAATATTAACGGAAACCGGAGCAGACGTAAGGCTAGCGCCGCATTGTACGCCGGCGTGGCGAATGAACCGATCGTCGTTAACGCAATGGTGACAACCGTGATGGGACTGGAAAAACCAGCCGCTACGGCCGCTTGTCCGATTACAAGCACGCCCACTATGGAGAGCGCTCCGCCAACCTGTTGCGGCAGCCTGATCGTCGCTTCGCGCAGCACTTCCATCGAGGTTTCGATAATCAGCACTTCGATCACTGCCGGAAACGGGACTCCTGCCCGTCCTCCCGCAACCGCTACAGCGAACTCCGTCGGAATCAGCTCCGGGTTGAAGGAGATGATCGCCACGTACAAGGACGGGAATATAAGCGAGAAAACAAGTGCGACGAGCCTAGCCAGCCGAATGGCGCTCATCAGCAAATATCGCTCCGTATAATCCTCGACCGTCTGATAGAATTGGTTGAACACCGTCGGAACGACGAGCGCAAGCGGCGAACCGTCGACGAGAATGGCGACTCTTCCCTCAAGCAGGTTGGCGACGATTTTGTCCGGCCGCTCCGTATATTGAACTTGCGGAAACGGGGACAGATGGTTGTCTTCTATGAATTGCTCCAAATAACCGGAATCAAGCACGCCGTCAATATCGATCTTCGACAGCCGGCTGTTCACTTCCTTAACTAGATCGGCGTTCGTAATTCCGTCCATATAACAAATGGCGACTTTGGATTTGGTCCTCTGCCCGATCTCCGTCGACTCGATACGCAAATCCGGCGATTGCAGTCTGTAACGGATGAGCGATATGTTCGTGCCGAGCAGCTCGACAAAGCCTTCGCGCGGTCCGCGAATAACTTGCTCTGTAGCGGGCTGATCGATGCTCCGCGACTCGATCTGTCGAGTTCCGATTACGATTGCCCGGTCAATGCCTTCGATAGCGACGACCGTACCTCCGCGCAGTATTCCGTCCACAAGCAAAGCGACTTTGTTCTCCAGCAATGCCTCGCTTTGATATAACGTGTCATTAATGATAGTGTCTTGCAGCTGTTCTACCGCGATAGCTTTGTCCGACAAATGGCTCGGCTTATACATGAGCGGTTTCATGATATCTACGTTAATGTTCGTATGGTTAACGAGGTTCGTATAATAAAACAATGCTGCTTCATGCTGACCGAAGATGCGAAAACGCCGTGTCGTCAGATCCGTGTTTGACCCGATCAGCTTCGTAATGAAGACTATCGTGTCCTCGAGGTTGCCATTGATCAGATCATCCTTATGGCTTGCAAGAAATTGACTGGGTGGCGTATCCGTCGATTTATAGACATGTTTCTTTTTTTTCGTACCATGAAAAATAGGCAAATGCTCATCTCCTGATCCGCCGGGGCTCTAGTGCAGTTCGGGCAATATTTAGTAGCATTTGCGCGAACATGCAAAATTATCCATGACAAAAAGCCGTGAGCAGGATCATGTCCTGCTCACGGCTTTCGTTAATCGCGATTGCTTCGATTAAAAAAATTCAGTTCTCGGCGGCAATGACGCCCTTCTTCAAAATGATATTCGCGTACAATGCGCTCTCGCCCGTCGCAACAATCGCATACGCCTTCTTCGCGCGTTCGTAGAATGCGAATCGCTCCACTTCCTCGAACGGCGATTCTAAACCGGTTCGCTTCGTAATGATCGAACCATACTCTCCCCATATCGGCGTCTCCACCGTGTCACCTGCAACGACTTCCATAAGCGCCGCCGGCTTCTGCACATATTGATCGAGCGGAAACAGCTTAAGAATAGCATCCAACAGCTCCGGTATGTTATGTCCGTCTGCGCGAATGAGCCGCTGAGCATGGCTCGCTGCGGGAAAATTGCCGTCCGCAAGCACAATCTCGTCGCTATGCCCCATCTCCATGAGCACCTTGAGCAGCTCAGGTGAAAGATTGCTAGGAATTCCGATTAACATCTTAGCAGCCTCCTCCCCTTCTTAACGTAATTGAGCGAACCGTTCATATGCCGCCTCCAGACGTGTAATATCGGCCGGCTCAGCCGCAGGCATATATATGCCTCCCGGAAACGATGAGGCGACCAATGTGCGGGCCTCCTTCAAGTCGGCACAATGTCCTAGCGACACAAGCTGCATGAGCATATTGCCAATCGCGCTCGCTTCGACCGGGCCGGTCCATACCGGCCTGCCGATCGCATCGGCCGTGAATTGGCAAAGCAGCTCATTTTGAATGCCGCCGCCAACCATATGCAGCCCGCCGAACGTATGACCCGTCAAGGACTCCAATTGTCCAAGCACTTGCCGATAACGCAATGCGAGACTTTCAATGACGCAGCGCATGATTTGACCTTTCGTCTGCGGGACAGGCTGACCGGAATGTTCGCAATAGCTTTGAATTCTAGCAATCATGCCGCCGGGCGCATAGAACAAATGGTTATCGGGCTGTATCAGGCTGCGGAAAGACAACTCTTTCTTAGCTAGCTCAACAAGCTCGCCGAAGCCGAGCGTGGAACCCTGCTCCTCCCATTCGCGCTTGCACTCTTGCACGATCCATAGACCCATAATATTTTTGATCAACTGATAGGTATCGCAAGCGCCGCCTTCATTCGAGAAATCTAGCGCCATCGCTTCCGGCGTCACAACCGGATGCTGCAGCTCGCTTCCAAGCAGCGACCATGTGCCGCTTACAATATAAGCGAACGGTTCATCCTGGGTAGCCGGAATGGCCGCAACGGCAGACTCTGTATCATGCGTTCCGACGGCAACCGCCTCGATTGGCGGAACATCTAGCTCGGAGCATACCGCTGACGTTAGCGGAGCAATACGCGTTCCAGGCTTAACCAAAGCTTGGAACAGCCTGCTTGGAATTCCTAATTGCTCCATGAGTTCGACGTTCCAAGCCTGCGTCTGAGGCAGCAACAACTGCGTCGTCGTTGCCATCGTGAACTCGTTTACCTTCGCTCCCGTAAGGAAGTACGTCAGCAAATCCGGCGTAAGCAGCAGCGCGTGCGCCGCCTCAAGCTTAGGCGAACCTGCTTTTTTCATCGCATAAAGCTGATTAATCGTATTGAACGGCATGAATTGCAGTCCGCCCTGCTCATAAAGGCTTTCCTTACCGATGAGAGCTGCGAGCTCTTCTACGATACCTTCGGTCTGCGGATCACGGTAATGATAGGGATTGCCGAGCAGCTCGCCGTTCGAATCCAGCAGCCCAAAGTCGACGCCCCATGTGTCGATGCCGAACGTTTGCGGTTTGAAGCCATCCTGGAAAGCCCGGCGAATCGCCGACTTCAGCTCTTGCAGCAGTCGTAATATATCCCAATGCAGATGGTCGCCTACCGCTATCGCATCATTCGGAAAACGATGAATTTCGGTAACCTTAAGCTTCGGCCCGCCATCGCCGTCCCCCTTGATAAGCTCGCCGATCAACGCTCTGCCGCTGCTCGCGCCAAGGTCGAATGCGAGCACGGATGCCAGCTTATTCATCCTTTCGACCTCCCGACCGTCATTTCATCTTTTGAAGCAATTGGATGCGGTATGCTTCGCTCTCCAGCGAAGCGATTTCTTCGAACTCTTCTTTCGTGAGCACTTTCGGCTCGCGGATCGCTTTGGCGATTAAGAAAATTTTCGCGCTCTCCTCCACGACCTCTGTCCGATAATACGCCTCGCGCAGGTTGCGACCCGACGTCACGAGACCGTGATTGCCAAGCAATACCGAGCTTGCTTGACCCGCGACCTCAACGTAGGCGTCGGCCAGCTTGTCGGTCGTCGGCAACACATAAGGGACGTACAACGTTTTGCCCACTAATGCAGCTTGGTCCGGGAACATAATCGGCAGCTCCTGCTCGACAAGCGTGAAGGCGATACAATATGGAGGATGCGTATGCACGATGGCGCCCATATTCGGATTGGCCCGATACGCATACAGATGCATGAGCACCTCCGAGGATGGACGCAGACCGATATCCGTTATTTCACCCGACTCGATATCGACCTCGACCCATTGCTCGGGCTCGACTTCATCCAAAGCGAAGCCGCTTGGGGACAAATACATTTTACCTTCATGCCTTGCGCTAATATTGCCGCCTGGTCCGACAACGAGCTTATTCGTGACCGTCTTGCGGGCATATTTGCATAATTCTTCGCGAATGGCTAAGCTGCTCATTTGATACCCTCCATCAGTACATCGTTTGTATTATTTATATAACGGTCCGAAGTTGTTGCAAGCGCGATAGTCGGCGCCTTCCGAATCGGCCGTGCCGAACAGACCCCAAGCGCGCGGACGGAATTGACGATCCTCCGGCACGTTATGCATATTGACTGGAATACGCAGCATCGACGCTAGCGTAATGAGATCGCCGCCGATATGTCCATAGCTGATCGAGCCGTGATTAGCTCCCCAATTATTCATGACTTCATATACCGACTTAAACGCGCCTTCGCCCGTTACGATCGGAGCGAACCAAGTCGTCGGCCATGTCGAGTCCGTTCGTACATCAAGCGTATCGTGAACAAGGTCCGGCAGCTCGACAGAATAACCTTCTGCGATTTGGAGCACAGGTCCGATCCCTTTCACGAGATTGATGCGGGACATGGTCATCGGCATGCCGCCCTTCGTCAGGAAGTCGGAGGAATAGCCGCCGCCGCGGAAATATTCGACCGATGCCGGACGCCATGAAGTCGCGTCCAGACACGCCTGCGCTTCCTCGGAGCTAATCTCCCAGAATGGCTTCAGCGCCGGCTTGCCATCTTTCGATTGTTGGCCCGTTCCGTCCAGCGCCGCAGGTCCGGAGTTGATTAGATGCAGCAGGCCCCCTGCCGCTTCCCCTGTCAGCTTGTAACCAGTAACGCGTTCAACCGATTCCGGACTCCAGTAGGTGCGAACGTCCGCGAAGATTTGCGCCGTATTCGTAAGCAAATAGCCGAACAGCATGACTGCGCCGTTCAGACTGTCGTTCTCCGTCGCCACCATATACGGAGCGCGAATGCCATTCCAGTCGAACGAAGAGTTCAGCATAGCCTCCATGAAGTCGCCGTTTGGAAAATGGTCCGTCCATTGCCGCTGACCTTGGAAGCCGGAGACGATCGCATTATGTCCCATTGCCTCTTCCCCGAAGCCAAGCTCTGCTAGGCGCGGGTTGCCAACCATAAGGTCGCGCGCAATTTGCGTCATCTTTACAACCGTTTCCCAGTCTCTATCCTTACGCTCGCGGGATGTCTGCAAATGATCGGGGTTGTTGTCCTTACCCTCGATACAATTCTCCTTCACCCACGTAAGCGCTTTCTCGAATTCCACGCCGTCATATATGTTTTCTTCCATACGTCTTACGAACTCGCTCATATCGATATATTCCGTGCGCATGCCGAGGTATTCTTGGAAGAAGGCATCGTTAACGATCGAACCGGCAATACCCATCGATACCGAGCCCATCGACAAATACGATTTGCCGCGCATGATAGCAACAGCAAGACCCGCTTTGGCGAAGCCGATCAGCTTATCCTTCACGTCATAAGGAATCGATGTATCGCCCGCATCTTGCACATGCTCGCCATAGATGCCGAATGCCGGAAGCCCTTTTTGCGCATAACCGGATAATACAGCAGCGAGATACACGGCTCCCGGACGCTCCGTTCCGTTGAAGCCCCATACCGCTTTCGGAATGGACGGATCCATATCCATCGTTTCCGTTCCATAACACCAGCAAGGCGTTACGGTTATCGATACCCCTACGCCTGCTTTGAGGAACTTATCCGCGCAAGCAGCCGCCTCTGCAACTCCCCCGATACATGTATCCGCTATCACGCATTCCACTGGCTCGCCGTTCGGATAACGCAGATTAGCCGACAAAAGCTCGGCCGTTGCGATCGCCATGTTCATCGTCTGCTGCTCCAGCGATTCCCTTACCCCTTTGCGTCTGCCGTCAATCGTCGGGCGAATGCCGATCTTTGGAAAACCGCTTTGAAACCGATTATTTGCTTCTGTCATGTCAGAACAACCTCCATAGGATCAAAATAATGTTACCGATAACCTTAAAATAACAAGCAAAACGGTTGCTGTCAACGACTAGTTTTCGTTATGATAGTACGTAAGAGAAATCAAAGAACATGCGGAAGCTAACGTTAAGGGGTTAATGGGATGGTTACGATCTATGATATAGCGGCCAAAGCAAATGTATCGGCAATGACCGTTTCTAGAGTTATCAATAACACGGGGAAAATCAGTGAGAAGACGCGGGCAAAGGTAAAACGCGTGATGGAGGAAATGAACTATGTGCCGAACCAAACGGCTCGCAGCCTCGTCCTTCAGCAAACCAAGCTGCTGTTCCTGCTTATTACCGACATCATGAATCCGTTCTACACAACGCTATCGCGCGGTGCGGAGGATGCTGCCAAAAAGTACGGCTATCGGCTGCTGTTCGGCAACAGCGATGAGAGCCTCGATAAGGAAGCCGACTACATTACGACGATACTGACCGCGCGCGTGGATGGCGTGCTAGTCGCTCCTGCCGGCGATCCGTCGCTGCCGCATCTTGAGACGCTCCGCAAGCACAACGTGCCGTTCGTGCTGCTTGACCGTGAAGTGCCCGGCATCGAATGCGACATTGTGCTCGGAGACAGCAAGGAAGGCGCGAGACAGCTGGTCTCGCATCTCGTCGCCGCCGGTCACCGCCATATCGCGATGGTCAATGGTTCGCCCTCCGTGTCCAGCGCCCGACTTCGGCTGCAAGGCTACCAGGACGGACTTAAGCTAAGCGATCTAAACTATGATGCGAGTAATTTGTTCGAAACGAGCTTCGGCCCTGTTAGCGACCTATCCGATATGGAGCAATGGTTTCAGCAGTTGGATCCGAAACCGACCGCTATCGTGGCGGGCAATAACGTACTTGCCGTGGAGACGCTCAGAATGCTGCGCGGGCGCGGGGTGCGCGTTCCCGACGATCTATCGCTCGTCTGTTTCGACGATCTCGGCCCTTATTCGGAAGCAGAGCCGTTCTTGACCGTCGCCGCCCAGCAAGCGTATCAGTTCGGCTACATGGGCACGCAGATGCTCATCGAGCGCATTCAAGAAAAGGAAGCGGTTCTTCCTTGGAAAAAAATCGTCCTCCCTGCCGACCTCGTCATCCGGCGTTCAGTACAGACGATAGCCGCCGAAAACTAATGAAAATCGAGTGTCATTATGGACGCCTATCAGCTTCAATTCCTCGTCTATAATCGGTAGGCGTGCGCCCGCTCCACTTTCGGAACTGCTTCGTGAAAAAGAGCGGGTCGTTGTAGCCTACGGATGACGCAATCTGGGCAATCGTTAAGTCGCCACCCAGCAGCTCCTCAGCCTTCTTCATTCGTACCTTGAGCAAATATTGCATCGGCGACAGCCCCGTCGCCTCCTTGAACAGCTTATTCAGATGCGCCCGGTGGTAGCCTAGTTGATGAGCGAGGCTCTCGATCGACAGAGGTTGTCCATATTGAAGTGTCAATAAGCGAATCGCCTGATCGACTTGACGGTAAGAACGTGATTGCCCGGCAGCCGACTCCGAATGCTCTGCCGCTCCCTCCCCCTTACTCGCTATTTCATGCAAAACAAGTCTAAGCCAGCCCGACGCCTCCATATTGCCGAGCGAGGCGAAGCTTTCCCGCTCAATACTGCTCCTAACGCTGCGGAACAGCTTCTTCATCGCCTGCAGCGAGCAATCGCGAATGACGGCCCGATCAGGTGTTATCCCGATGGCCGACAATGAAGCATCTGCAATATCGCCCGTAAAAGCTACCCACATATATTGCCACGGATTCCCCTTATCCGCTTCATATCTAACCAATATGTCCGGGAAAATGATGAATGCATCACCTGCCTTGCACAAATAAGATTCGCCCAACGTTTCAAATACGCCCTCACCTGCCAACACGACATGGATCAAATAATGATCATGTACGGCAGGGCCAATGTAATGCCCGCCGACAGGTTTGCCTCGGCCGCTGAATAATACGGACATCTCGCCTTTCATAGGCGCCGAATTGACCGATACCGCAAATTGATGATGCGTTTCCATCTGATTGCCCCCTGAATTCGAACTGCTTACATCATACTAAATGATGCAACATTACTCCATATATAAAATCGTTAATTCCATATTCATTTCATTGCCTTCTCGTTATACTGAAGTTGTGATTAACGCAGCGATTCAAGCAACTTCAAATTCAGCAACACCATACTATACGATTCCAGGAGGTCATTATTGATTATGTCGAAAATTACTTTTATCGGGGCAGGCAGTACGGTCTTCGCCAAAAACATTTTGGGTGACGTTATGCATACTCCCGCACTTCAAGGCTTCGAAATCGCGTTATTCGATATCGACGCCGTTCGTCTTAGCGATTCCGAGAAAATGCTGCTCAACCTGAAGCAAACGAGTGGAAGCAGCTGTGTCGTGAAAGCGTATACAGATCGCAAGGAAGCTCTTCGCGGCGCGAAGTACGTTGTGAATGCGATCCAAGTCGGCGGCTATGATCCTTGTACGATTACCGACTTCGAAATTCCGAAGAAATACGGCTTGCGTCAGACGATCGCCGATACGGTCGGCATTGGGGGCATTTTCCGCAACCTTCGTACGATTCCGGTTATGCTTGACTTCGCCCGCGACATCAACGAGGTATGCCCGGACGCCTTATTCCTCAACTACACGAACCCGATGGCCGTCCTTACGAATGTCATGAATACGTACGGCGGCGTGCGCACGGTCGGTCTATGCCATAGCGTGCAAGTATGCGTGCCCGATCTGTTCAAGCACCTGGATATGGACCCGACCGGCGTCAAATGGAATATTGCCGGCATCAACCATATGGCTTGGCTGCTCGAAGCCAGCAAAGACGGCGTCGATCTGTATCCGGAAATTAAACGCCGCGCTGCGGAGAAGCAGAAGGAAAAGCATCACGATATGGTTCGCTTCGAGCTTATGCTTAAGTTCGGCTACTATATTACCGAATCGTCCGAGCATAATGCCGAGTATCACCCTTACTTCATTAAGAAAAGTTATCCAGAGCTTGTGGAGCGCTTCAACATTCCACTCGACGAATATCCGCGCCGCTGCGTCAATCAAATCGAGGGATGGAAGTCGATGCGCGAGTCGCTCGTTAATGACAGCAATCTGGAGCACTGCCGCAGCCATGAGTATGCATCCTATATTTTCGAAGCCATTGAGACGAACAAACCGTTCAAGATCGGTGCCAACGTCATGAATACGGGACTTATCACCAACTTGCCGAGGGAAGCTTGCGTGGAAGTACCTTGTCTCGTGGATGCGAATGGCGTAACGCCAACGTACGTCGGAGACTTGCCGCCGCAGCTTGCGGCTCTGAATCGCACCAACATCAACACTCAATTGCTGACGATCGAAGCTGCCATCACCGGCAAGCGCGATCATATCTACCATGCGGCGCTGCTCGATCCGCATACGTCCGCCGAGCTGTCGATGGACGACATCGTCTCGCTGTGCGACGATCTGATCGAAGCGCACGGCACTTGGCTGCCGAGCTATAAGTAATATACAAATAAGAGGCAATGCCGAGTTGTTCGGCATTGCCTCTTTCTTCGACGCCACAGCCTATAAGTCGCTTACTTTCGACGGGTAATTGGCTCATTAGGTGCGTTTCGTCGAACTAATCTCCGTTGTCACTCAGTTGTGAGCTCAGTAGTTGCCTTTCATCGAACTAATTGCGCCGATTCGCCATCAACTGTCCAAACTCGTCCGTTTAGTTGCCTGATTTCGAACTAAACAGGTGGATCGCTTGGTACAAGACTAATTAGTTGCCTAGAATGACACTATTGCGGATTAGCGGGCTTTCGGAGCGTCGACTTAACCACCAAACTACTAAACAAGAACAAAAAGTCCCCGCTAACTCGAGGGGATTTTCGTTGAAATAAGCGGCATATGCTCAGGACACATGCTTCGCCCAGCGGCTGTCGCCGGCCTTCGGGCAAGCGCGGTCCTTGTACTTGGCCGCGATGCGTACGAAGCATCCGCATACGGCACAGGTCGTGCCGTATTGGAACTTCTCACATTTGCTGCATGCCTCAAGCCGCTCCGCATACACATCGTCCGGAACGCAAATGTCGGATTGGAACATCGGCGCAGACAATATGCGGTCTATCTGCGCATCGGTTACACGGTAATCGTCTCGGCAGCCTTTGCACTGCCCCGCGCTGCTGGCCATGTCTCGCACCTACTCGGCTATAACTTCAAGCACCGTAACCGACATCGGCGACAGCTTCGCGCGAATAGCCGAACCTTCGACCGAGAACGCGCTGTAAGCCGCAGGAGCAACCGTATCCGGCTGTTCGAACGTATTGTGCGCATCCTTAACGGATGCGGTAAGCTCTGTGCCAGTGACCTTAAGAGCTGCAGCGGCTAGTCCGCGAAGATCGATGTCCACGTCTGCAGCGTTCTCGTTGTCGAGATTGCACAGGCTGACGTGAATGCGGCCTTCCGCATCCTTGGAAGCGGACACGGATACTTGCGGAATCGCTTGGCTGCCGCGTTTGTACTCATCGCCGCTGATCGAAGTCGTCAGCGCCGTCGCGTCTTGGTGCACCTTATACATATCGAATACGTGGTATGTCGGCGTCAGAACCATTTTCTCGCCTTCCGTAAGAATGACGGCTTGCAGCACGTTAATCACTTGCGCGATGTTCGCCATAACGACACGGTCGCAATGATCGTGGAAAATGTTAAGCGTAAGTCCTGCCACGATTGCATCGCGAATCGTATTCTGCTGGTAGAGGAAGCCTGGGTTCGTACCAGGCTCGACGTCGAACCATGTTCCCCACTCATCGACGATCATACCTACGCGCTTCTTCGGATCGTAACGGTCCATAATCGTCTCATGACGAGTAATAAGCTCCTCCATCCATAGCGCCTTTTTCATCGTCGTGTACCATTCGTCTTCCGTGAATCCTGTTGCCGGACCTTTGTTCGTCCACTCACCCGGAACGGTGTAGTAATGAAGCGAAATAGCGTCCATATGATTGTGCGCCTCACGCATAACGACATCCATCCAACGGTAGTCATCTACGTTAGGGCCGCATGCGATCTTGTAAATTTTGTTGTCGCCGTAATTGCGCACGAACGTCTGGTATCTTCTATACAGGTCGGCATAATACTCAGGGCGCATGTTGCCGCCGCAGCCCCAGTTCTCGTTGCCTACGCCGAAGTACTTCACGTTCCAAGGCTTCTCGCGTCCGTTCTCCTTACGCAAGTCGGCCATCGGAGACACGCCGTCGAACGTCATATACTCGACCCATTCGGACATTTCCTGTACCGTGCCGCTGCCTACGTTGCCGGAAATGTAAGGCTCGCACTCCAACATTTCGCACAGCATCAGAAACTCATGCGTGCCGAAATGGTTATTCTCCAATACGCCGCCCCAATGCGTGTTAATCATCCGTTTGCGGCCTTCTCGCGGACCTATGCCGTCCTTCCAGTGATATTCGTCCGCGAAGCAGCCGCCCGGCCAACGAAGGACTGGTATTTTGATTTTCTTAAGCGCTTCCACGACGTCGTTGCGAATGCCGTTCGTATTCGGAATCGGGGAATCCTCTCCAACCCAAATTCCTTCGTAAATACAACGACCGAGATGCTCGGAGAAATGTCCGTAAATATTGCGGTTGATTGTGCCTGCTGCCACATCGGCATTGATTGTGATAAGATTGCTCATCGAATTTCCCTCGCTTTTCATGTTAATGTAGATTATGTTTTTCATTGAATTAATAAAAACATTATTTCTATTACTAATTTATTAATCCTAAACAAATGATATAGCGGTTACCTCTATTTTGCAACCCATATTCTATAGGAAAAACAAAAAAAACAGCAAACGCTTCATGCTCTTGATTCTCAGCACGAAATCGTTTACTGCTTTTTATTCAGCCATCTACTTCAAAGGAAGGAGCTTCAAGAAACGTTGAATATGCTCATCCCAATAACCCCAGTCATGACTGCCCGGGCCTTCCTCGTATATCAGCTCATAACCCGCTTCCAAGCAGGCTTCGCGGAACGATAAGTTATCCTCGTAGAGGAAATCCTCCGTTCCGCAGCATTGATAAAGGAGCGGCCTCTCTGCCGATGATCCGGATTGCCGCTGCATAACATGTATAAGGTCATTATCCGTACCGCGAATCGACTCCTTGCCGAATATTTGCTCGAAAAGCTGCTCGATGCCGGCAATCGGGCTCTTGCCGCTCTCGATATGTTTTACGAGATCGACTGCTCCTGAGAGACTGCCTGCTGCGGCGAAGCGGTCCGGATGGCGAAGCGCCCACTTAAATGCGCCATAACCGCCCATCGACAGCCCGGCCACAAAGTTATCTTCACGCTCCTCCGACAGCGGGAAGAACGAGCGCGCTACGGCTGGCAGCTCCTCCGTCAGGAATGTCCAATATTGATTGCCATACTTCATATCGGTATAGAAGCTCCGATGTACATTCGGCATCACGACTGCAAGGCCGAGCTCCGCAACATATCGCTCGATCGAAGTTCTCCGCAGCCAGATCGTATCGTCGTCCGACAAGCCGTGCAGCAAATAAAGCGTCGGAAACTTTTTGCGCGAGCCGACATTGCGAAGGCCGATCTGCCCCGTGGTCTCCTGCGGCAGTATGACGGTCATAGATGTGCTAAGACCTAGCGATTCCGAGAAAAAATGACAAGTAATTAAAGCCAACGCGAATCCCTCCCGTATATGAATCCTGCATGAATGCGATCATAAGTTCACTAGTAATGTATCAGCAAAATAAAGCGGTTGCAACTGTTACCATACTCACATGATGACGCTGCGCTCGAAGTTTAGTTAGTGAACTTTTTTTCAGTGCTTATGCGAAAGCCTGCATGAAGGTATAATAGACTCCGTCATATAGATTATCCAAATGGAGGTATCGTTTAAGATGAGAAAAATGCCGCTAGAGAAACGTGGAATTTCCGACAGCCGCCTTGTGCTTGGCTGTATGGGCTTCGGTGGAGGCTGGAATCGCGAGCCGTATACAGCTGAACATATTAAGCAAGGGCAAGCTGCCGTCGAAGCAGCTCTTTCGATTGGCATCACGATGTACGATCATGCAGACATTTATACAATGGGCAAAGCCGAAGCTGTTTTCGGACAAGTATTGAAGCAGCAGCCCGACCTTCGCGACAAAATCGTTATTCAATCCAAATGCGGAATCGTGCTCGCCGAAGGCGGCAAGTTAACCCGCTTCGACTTCTCCAAAGAGCATATTCTAAAGTCCGTCGACGGCACATTGGAACGTCTTGGAGTCGAATACTTGGACGTCCTTCTCCTGCATCGTCCTGATCCGCTCATGGAACCCGAGGAAATCGCGGAAGCATTCCATATTTTGAAGCAAGCAGGCAAGGTTCGTCACTTCGGCGTCTCCAATATGAGCCCCGGACAAATTCGGTTCATCCAGCGCGAGCTTCAAGACGAGCTTGTCGTTAACCAACTGGAGATGAATTTTGCGCGGCTAGACTGGCTCAATCAAGGCATCCATGTGAACCAGCAAGCAGGGCTCTCCTCCAACTTCGCTGATGGATTAATGGAATATATGCAAACCGAGAATATGCAAATTCAAGCCTGGGGTCCGCTCGCCCGCGGCAGATTTACAGGCAAGCCTTCGGATAACCCATCCGCGGCAGAGCTTGCTACAACCGAGCTGATCGCTAAGCTTGCGAAACAGAACGAAACGACACCAGAAGCGATTTCGCTTGGTTGGCTTATGCGTCATCCGTCGCGCATTCAACCGGTTATCGGAAGCGCTAATCCGGAGCGCATCATCGCCTGCAAGGACGCTATCCAGCAAGCCGAACGAATGACTAGAGAGCAATGGAACGAGCTGTATGTATCGGCACGAGGAGCTGTAATGCCTTAAGCGGCAACTATACGCCGCAAACATTAATAATTTTTCATCTTTTTCTCATAAATGCTCATAATCCCCGAAATAAGCGCTTTTGCTCTCTCATACGGGCAAAAAGCCGGTTTTTGAGTGTGTTATAGTAAACTCATAAAACGAAACACGAAGGGATATCCTGACATCATGAGAAAAACAAACGTATTTAAAACGGTTGCTAAAGCGGGCATTTGCGCCGCCATCGTCCTGTCGGCATTTACTTTTGGTTCGAACACACAACACGCTCACGCAGCAACGACCGAATCAATCAAACTCATTTCCGAAAGCAAAACTTTCATCGGAACACCTTATAAGTACGGCGCACCAGCTGGCGTTACATACGCGTTCGATTGCTCGTCTTTCACCCAATTCATCTTCAAAGCATTCGATGTCAGCCTGCCTCGCACCTCGACAGCGCAAGCAACCGAAGGCGAGAAAGTCGCGAAAGGTTCGCTCAGCATGGGCGATCTCGTCTTCTTTAAGACGAACGGGAAAACAATCAGCCACGTTGCCATCTATGCCGGCAATAATAAGATCGTTCACAGCTCCAGCAGCCAGGGCGTTACGCTCTCCGATCTGAACAGCAGCTACTGGAAGAAGTACTACGTTACTGCACGTCGCGTTCTATAGTTATACTTAAACACAAAGGGCTATCACGAATCACCTACGGTGACAAGTGGTTAGCCCTTTTCTCTTATAAGCGGCCATTTACAGCCCCATATGGCGCTGGCGGTACTTAAGCGGCGTCGTTCCGACAACTCTCTTGAACATGTTGATGAAATAGGAAACGTTAGGATAGCCGACATCAATCCCGATTCGCTCGACCGAGTAGACCGTCGTCTGCAGCAGCCTGCACGCCTGCTTAATACGCCTCGCCGTCAAATATTCGGTAATCTGGCTTCCTGTTTCCTCATGAAAGACCCGTGAAATATAATATTTGGACAAATGAAGCTGCTCCGCCAGCCGCTCCAACGTTACTTCCTCCGCGTAATGGGCTTCGATCCATTGCATCATTTGCTCCGAATAACGCGGCTTTCGTTCAAGGCTATGCACAGACCCCAGCATCTCTTCCTCGTCTCGCACCGATGCAATGCTCCCCATTAATTGCAGCAGCAGCAAGGTGATCTCTTCTTGATCATACTCTCGCCTTCGAGCATCAAGCAACTCATAGCTCTCAAATATCGCTTCCAATCGCCCTGTCTCATCCTGCATATCGAACACCGTCTGGATTCCTTGATCTTTCCATAGTTTATGAAAGAGCGCATGGCGCTTCGGAAACGGGCGCAGCGCTTCTTCCGTTTGTGACGGGTCAACGTACAGAATCGTACGCTCAAACGGCTTATCCTGCGCGACATCGGCGAAAATTTTGTGCAATTGAAACGGTTGGAATACGAACATCATTCCCCGCCGCAGCTCATAGGTGCGCTGATTGACGATGATATAGCCAACCCCTTGATGGACAAACAATATTTCCGTACATTGATGCCAATGATAAAAGCCCGGATAATCCTTATCGGATCGTGTTCGGCCGCTCCAGCTCAGATGCTTGTCGTCGAAACGAACAGGTTCGAATAGAAAGTGCATAACGCCTCCTGCTTGTCCATAATGATGCGATGACTGCAAATTCTAGTATGGCAACAATTGACCGATTTGAAAAGGCTGCAAAAAAAGAAAGACAGCCAGGCTTGCGCCCGCGGCTGTCTTATCTGCTCCATTATCGTTCGTTATTTCGCAAACGCAATCGTTTCATATTCGCCGTCGAACATACCGTCGATGACGATCGGTCGTTCAAGCGACAGCTTGCCGTCCTCTGCAATGATGAACTTATCATAGAAGTGATAGTTCAATGTATTGTCCGAGAAGAACGAGACGACCGTATCGACGCCATATTCGCTATACTTCAGAATGGCTTCCTGGTCTGTAATGAATGTAAGGGATATCGAACCATTATCTGCTCCCTTCCACAAACCTTCGTAGCTGCGGGAGTTCGTAAGCGTCGTTGCCGCAGGCTTTTGCGTTACCATTTGGAACGATTGAATTGCCGTTGGGAACTGCTCGAACGCTTTGGCTACACGGTTATAGCCAGCATCCGACAGCTCCTCGCCATAATAGTTATAATCTTCGTAGATCAACTCTCTTACCTGATCTGCCGAATCGAACATCAAGTCATAGGCGAAAGTTATACCGTTCGCTGTAGCTAGATAAGTAAAATCCTCATGATCCGCCTGCTCGAACGCCGCAGCATCTCCATTGAACGTGCGAATGCGAGCGAACGGGAAGTCTACTTTGTCGCCTTCGCCTACCAGATCGTCAAAGTAATAATAGAACTCTCTGCCGGCTAGCAGCGGTGTAGACGATGCGACGTTGCCGATATGGGAAACGCCGTATACGGATATCGATTGCAATAAGTCCTGCGTAACGTTCATTGTATAGCCGTACACTTGCTTGTCCGGCGACGCATCGCGTTTCTTAATTTCTACCGTCTTCGTCGCACTGTTCCATTTCACTTCCGCCCCAAGCCCTTCGCTGACAAATCGAACAGGGACAAGCGTATTTCCATTAATGATTTGTGCAGGCTGGTTAAGCCCTACATAGCTATCGCCGATTCTTGCTTCGCTGCTGCCGATCCGCAGCGATACGATTTGATTGTCTTTATATGCCGTCGCTACTTTCTCGTTCGAATCCCAGTGAAGTTGTGCACCCAGCGATTCGAAGATCGGGCGGAGCGGCACAAGCACCGATCCGTTGGATAATACCGCTGGCTGCTTATAGCTTTGTTTCACCCCGTCAATCGTAACATTCACTGCCGTCGTCGAAGACGCGGCATTAACCTGTCCGGCCGATGCGAATACGGTAAATACGAGCGCTAAAGCCAACATCATTTTTGATAATCTGTTCAAAATCATGATCCTCCTCCACTGTTTTGACAACACGCTCCATATTGTACCAAATGCTCGGTTACACTTTCGTTACACAAAGCCACTCATACTTCGCAAGCTCGGATGTCTGGTGCTCAAGAGACTCTCTTAACGGGATGATCCAATCGTCGTAGACACCAGGCATAAGCACGGTTGGAAGGGCTGCAAGCAGCCGGCCTGCCGCTTGTTGCTTCGCGATCGTCTCCGTTTCATTCGCAACATCGACTAGCTTCTGAATGAGAGAAAGAACATCTGACTTTATGGCGCCTTGAAGCGCAACATATTCCTTATCCATATACAATAATGGCTTATCTGTCTCGCTTGGCGTTAATAGCCCTTTCAGATAATGCAGATAGACCTTCAGATTGTTAAGCGCCTGCCGGAGCGGACGATCGGGGAATAACGCATCGCATAGCTGTTCTCTAGTGGAAGTCGGATGCAGCACAAGATATATGAGCAGGTTCTTGGCATACCTTTTGTTCCAGCCTTCAACAACCTCCGCCCCATTCACCCGCACTCGAAACGAATCAAGAAAGTCAACGTGCAGCGTATTCTCTTCATCCACCTGCTTGACGCCGGCTTCAATCATATCCTCGAACGCACCGAACACCTCCGCGGCGCTCGCTTCATTCATTAATACATGCCGGTAATTATCCATTATCGGTTGCGCTATGAACTGATTTACCCACTTCGCCGTTGCTTCCGGTTGATCAATGAAGATGGCGTTCGAGGCTTCCGGTACGATGAGCAGCCTCTTATTCATCAGCATCTGTGATGAAATGTGCATCGAAGCGAGATACACAGGGTCTCGATCGCCAGCAAGCAGCAATATCGGGCTTTGCGTAAATTTGAGATCGTCTCTAGGCGGATGGTTTGCATATAACTCAATAATATCCAAATACGTCTTCGGCTCAACGAGGCTGTAATCTGCAATGATAGCTTGGAAAACGGGACTCCCCTCATCAAGCAACGTAATGCTCTGCGCCATACGATAGGCAAGCTTGCTCATCGAGCCATCTGCAGTTAATTGCTTCCGGTTCGAAAGAAGCTTCTGGGCCGTCTTCTTCGGGTACATGATCGGTATGGCAATTAATATTAAGCTGCTTACGTCTTGTATGTAATTCATGCTGTATTTGAGCGCAACATTGGCGCCGAAGCCGTGTCCCATAAGATGAATACGTCCGAAATTCAGGTGCAAGAGCAAGGCCCGCAAATCATCGACGAATAGCCGCCAGCTAATTGGCTTCGTGCCGCGCTCCGATTGTCCATGTCCCCGCAGATCCAGAGCGACAACCCGGGAATGGCTCGTCAGATAAGGGATAATCCATTTCCATGAGGCTGCGCTAAGTCCTACGCCATGCAATAAAACGATCGTATCGCAGCTTTGAACGTTTGATTCGTAAATTTGGTAATGAATTCGTGTATCTCCTTGTTGAAAATAACTCATTATTTTCCTCTTTCTGTTAAAAATAAAGTGACTTCGATTATTTGGAAACGATTATATTCGATGATTCCGATCCGATCTCCTGCTTTTAATTGAATGAATTCCAAAAAAACAAAAATAAGGCTCTGCGCGAAAACGCATAGCCTTAGATCATTTGATGATAATCGAATAGTACAGGACGATATGGAGCACACTAAACGCATCTCAACTGTCGACATATGCCATCTGCGAACGCATTGCTGCTTCGATCCTTAGGCGCATCTGACATATGTAAATCTTTGTAATACGGATTCCTTACTTTGATCCAGCTTCCACTGTCTTCTGCCTCGTACAAGCTATCCTTCCGTTTGCAAGCGATCCCTTCCAACCCTGATTGCTTCACGAATTCGTACAGCGCTTTGCCTGAACCATCGACGTAAGGCAGCTGTTCGTAATAGGCATTATTTTCAACAATTTGCCTCAGCAGCTGCTTTCGTTCAGCAAGCGGCTTATTCCGCATATCGACACCGTTGTAATAGAGCACATCGAATACATAAAAATGAACGGGCAATAATCGTTTTGCATCGCGAATGGCCGGCTCTTTTCTCAGCTTGAATCGCTCGTCGATCAGCGTCTTGAATTCAGCTTCGCCTGTCGTCGGATTAATATAGGCTACTTCTCCATCCAACACGAAATCGGCCGGTTGTACAGCTGGCACATTAAGCAGCTCAGGATATTGCTTAGATACATCATTATGATGCCTTGTATATAGCTTTGCCGTGTTTCTAATAAAAGAAAGCTGCAGGCGGTGTCCGTCAATCAACGGCTCGAACAAGTAACGATCATCGTCAAACGGCAGCTTGCGCTCCGTCATCTGCATCGGTTTCAAAAACATAGCCGTCCCCTCCCGTACGTCTATATTAGCATGGAAGCATTCAAAAATTAGTCGGTAAATAAAGGTGAAATTAGCGAATAATCCTTTGAAAGCCTTCACATAATACTGACTAGAAGGAGGCTGATAATAAATGGCAAACCAAACACTTGTCGTACCGGGAGCTCGGGCAGCGCTTGAGCAAATGAAGTACGAAATTGCGCAAGAGCTGGGCATTCAACTTCCAGCCGACGGTTATTATGGCAACATGACCACGCGCGACATGGGCTCCATTGGCGGATACATAACACGCCGTCTCGTTCAAATCGCCGAACAGCAGCTCGCTGGACGCTTCTAATGCGAGCCGTGCAACACCGAGAGCGCCAATAGCGCTCTCTTTTTTATTTTTAGCGAAAGCCAAACTTCCCTTTAACCCGAATTATCGGTAAAATAGAATAGAGTTGTCCCGTTACATACGCTATGCCATTTTTATTTGGAGAAAGGAATACCCTACTATGATTATTCAGCCAAAATCCCGCGGCTTTATTTGCACCACTGCACATCCGGAGGGCTGCGCTAGCCAAGTGCAGCGTCAAGTCGATTACGTAAAGTCCAAACCGACAATCGAGGGACCTCGCAATGTGTTAGTCGTAGGCGCTTCCACAGGCTACGGCCTTGCATCGCGAATCGTCTCCTCGTTCGGCGCAGGCGCGAACACGATTGGCATTTATTTTGACAAAGCAGCAGAAGGCGCACGCACCGCTTCCGCCGGCTGGTACAATTCTGCCGCATTCGAGCAAGCCGCAGCAGAAGCAGGAGTAAAGTCGTACAGCATTGTTGGTGACGCTTTCTCAAACGAGATTAAAGCCAAAACCATCGACCTGATCCGTACGGAGCTTGGCCAGATCGATCTTGTCGTCTACAGCGTAGCATCGCCGCGCCGTACACACCCGGTAACGGGCGAGACGTTCTCCTCGGTCATTAAGCCGTTGGGCGGCACGTACACGAACAAAACGGTCAACTTCCACAACGGCGAAGTGACGGAAGCGACGATCGAGCCGGCTACAGAGGACGAGCTTCGTCAGACGATCGCCGTAATGGGCGGCGAAGATTGGCAAATGTGGATCGACCAGCTTCAAGCTGCCGGCGTTCTTGCTGAAGACGCTACAACGGTCGCATACTCTTATATCGGACCAGCTATTACACATGCTGTCTACCGCGATGGAACGATCGGCGCGGCGAAGAACGACCTAGAAGCAACAGCTAAGCGTCTTCATGAGCAGTTGAGCACAAGCGGCGGCCGTGCGTACGTCTCGGTCAACAAAGCGCTTGTAACGCAATCCAGCTCTGCCATTCCCGTTGTTCCTCTGTACATCTCCGCCCTTTACAAGATTATGAAGGAAAACGGCACGCATGAAGGCTGCATCGAGCAAATGTACCGTCTGTTCTCCGAGCGTCTCTACGGACCGGGAGAGACGGCCGTTGACGAGAAAGGGCTTATCCGCGTCGACGATCTCGAGATGACGCCAGAAATTCAAGCTGCCGTTGCAACCGTATGGGAGCAATTGACGACGGAGAACGTATACGATCTGTCCGATCTGGCCGGCTACCGCCGCGAGTTCTTCCAGCTGTTCGGCTTTGAAACCGACGGCATCGATTACGAAGCGGATACGAATCCGGAAGTAGATATTCCGAACCTTCGTTAGTCTGCAATATACAAAAGAAGCGCTGGAGCCCAACAGAGGCTCCAGCGCTTCTTTTGTATCGCGACATTAGCGAATGATCCCTACTTTAGCCAGCCTAAAGTTCGTTCCTGTGCAGTCCGGCCGATTGCCATGAATGACCTCAGCCTCGAAACGATGTTTGCCAGGCAGCCAGTCGTCTCCATAATAGCTCAAGCGATACCAGCCGTCTGCACCTACCCAGTCAGGCCGATCGCGCTTCTCCGTCTGCCACTCTCCCCCATCGATGCGATAACGGAATTCCGCGGAAGTCTTGCCAAAGTCGAAGCCAAGCGCCAGCCCTCTCCCATCGAATTCGAAAGAAAGCCGGGCGCCTATCGCTGCCGTCTCCAATACACGATCAATCCATTCATAATAAGGCCATCTGCGAATCGTCCATGGTCCAGTCGTATGAATGCTCTCCAATGGCAGCTCATACACATCGTCCCAGCATTTCGCATCGAGCGGCGCCGGCAGCTCCTTGGGTGCTGCATGCTCAGAAGCTTCATCTAAGCAGCTGTCTGAATCGACCGAAGCCGCCTTATCAAGCTGATGGCGCAAATAGTGGATGACGCTCGCCCCGTAGCTTAGACTCCCTCTGCTTGTTGGATGCAAGCCGTCAGGCAGCCACTCCTCGAAGCGCATGAGTCCCCGTTTCACTTCCTCGAATGCATGCAGGCCCATCCATACGCAGCTGATGCCGTAATGATCGGCAATACGATCGAATTCACCGATCGTGTCCGGTACTTCGCCGCTTGACATCGCTTCATACATGCCGGAGGAATACGTATATACAAGAACGACATCCCGCTCTCCGTCCGCAAGCAGTTGACGGATTAACCCTTCGCGAGAACGCCCCCGCTGCTCAGACGCTGTGCCTTCGTCGTTAACCGCATATTCGACGAATACGAGATCACAGCCGCGTTCGATCAAGTCCCGCTTCGCGCGGAACGCTGCCAAATCGCTGCCCGTCGCCCCGATCGCCGCGTTTTCCACAGCGATACGGGTATGCGGGAATTGCTCCGCCAGCCAGCCAATAACCGGCTCTGGCCAGTTATGCCTTGGTCTGGCATCCGTAATCGAACCGCCTATAAAGCCGACGGTCAATTTTCCCTCTATGATTTTTGCCTTCGTATGCTTCAAAGAGCCTCGATGCTTCCACACCTGTAGCGTCATTGTTTGCTCGCCCCTCCGCTTATTTATGTTTTCTCCGACTGCGGTTATGCATCAGAATGCCCGCTAGTGCTCCCGCTGCTATTACCGCTACGAGACCAATTGCGCCTGCAGCCATCCTTCCATTTGCAGAATCAGAATCTCCGTCGTCCTCCGCAGCAGCGGCAACCTCCTGTGATGGATCTCCTTCTATCGCAACAGTTGAGCCGTCCGCCTGCGATGGCTCGTCTCCGTCTGCTTCCGGTTGAACCTGCTCTGCCGTTGCCTCCGGATCATTAGACGAAACGCCTACGATCGCAGTACCCGACTTCGCAAGCTTATAGTCAATGACCTCACCGCTCCAGAAATGCATCCGCAGCTTAATGTCGCCATCATTCAGTTGTTCTAGAAATTCTTTCGTCAATGCAATCGCGCTGAGGTCATACGCCGGCTTATAGGAGTGCGCCATTTCTTTAAATGGCGTCCAATCATTGGGGCCCGTGTTTCGTCCGTTTGCGTACACCGCCTCCATCGTAGCAAGCCGATCGCCTTTGAAAGCCGTCGGAATAGACAATCCGCCGCTAGTTCCTTCCGTATTTTTAAGAATCGGGGTATTGTAATGAATAATATGGATATGCCAATCCGCGCCTGCGGAGAATACGGCAGTTAGAACGGCCTGTATGCCGTAATCATCCGTTAGCAACGACTTAATCAAATTAGTCCTGATCGTGAGCGTATCCCCGGTCAGCTCGTAATCGACTCCCCGGGCAAGCACTTTGTCTCCTTGCCGAAGCTCGGTTAACGTATTGCCGTTCAACTGAAGCGTAACGTTCTGATCCGTTGCTTCTGCATCCTTCTTCACGAATAGCTGATCGGTAGACGCAGTCGATGATCGCCCATTAGCAGAAGCTTTCATAACGGCGAACAGCTCAGGATCCTTCCATTCGAGAGCTCGTCTATCAAAGTGCTGCCCGTTGTCCCACAGCATCGTAGTGAGCTGCTTCTGCTTCGCGTAATAACCCAAATACTCGAAATATTTGAGCTTCTCGCCTTGCTCGATCGTGTCGACCGACTTATCGAAGCCAAGCAGACCGAATTCCCCGACTATGACCGGAATGCCCTTGGCTACGAACGTCTCATGAACGCGATCGAACGTTTGTACAAGATCATTGCGCGCCTCTTCGTTAAACGTCGTAACGCCGCCTAGATTAACGCTGAACGGATAGAAGCCGTAATAATGAACCGTGGCAATAATCCGTTTGTCATCCAGCTTGGCGATTGTTTTATCCAACTCATTCAATCGTTTCTGCGAGGACGATGCCGTCAGCGTTGAAAGCACGATCGGCCTAAGCTTATTCGAGCCGCCCGAGCCGCGAACAATCGTATGGAAGGAAGTGTTCAATTCATCCAGCATAACAAAGTAAGTCTCCGTGTCTCTGCCCCAATCTTCCGAGAAACGGGGCTCATTAATGCCCTCGAACATCAGCTCCATCGGATAATCCTTGAAGCGGTCCGCAATTTGCACCCATGCCGACTTGTATCTGCCTAATACGTCGTCATGATTCGATTCCATATCGAATATCCAATGCGAATCGTGATGGAGGTTAATCATGACGTACAGTCCCGCATCAAGCGACCAATCCACCACCTCCTGAATGCGCTCCATGAACGCATCGTCAATACGGTAATCGGGCGCATCGCCCATTCTGTGCTTCCACGTAATCGGAATACGAATGCTTCGATAGCCTTGACCGGCCAGACTCTCAATTAATTCCTTCGATGTAGCCGGATTGCCCCATGACGTCTCCGAGCCGGTAGCATCGAATGTATTGCCCAAATTCCAGCCTGGCTGCATCGCATCTACGTAAGCCTGCATATTCATTTCATTCCCCTCCTTCTTCTTATCCGCGTATAGCGGCTGTACTGGCAGTGCTATCCCTGCCACCACAATGGCAACGCATACAATAGCAATCGCAGTCGTAGACAAGTTGAGTTTCCTCATCCCACCTGTCCCCTTTCCTGAATACGAATAAGAGCAGCTTGCCTTAACGTGTTATGAGAAATGCCATATCCGATCTTTCGCTTGCTGGAGCCGTCAGCTTAAGCGCGCCATTCTCCGGTAGGACAACGGACGTTCCGGCCTCTTCTCCCGTCCACGCATCAAACCATGTCACCTTAGCCTCGCCTTCCCCGAACCCGTTAATCGTTGCCGTTTTTCCTCCGATTGGGCCATGCTCGCTGACAAGCCAACCATAGGACGTTTTCGCTCCGACCATCGTCCAGCCTTCGCTATCCCGCAACTCTATGGATGGCGGTTCGGCAGCGCTAAGTCGCGGATTGCGCAGTTTCACTACGGCCGCTTCCGCTGCCTTATCCGTGCTAGACGCATAGACTTTAACGCCCCAGCCGCTAATTTGGTTAAGCTGCTCGTCTGTAATCTGCTTGCCTTCTCGCCAATAGCCGGCCGCAACATCCGTTAGCGGAACACGCAGCGTCGTCCATTCTCCGCTCTGCAATACGACGTCGCTGGCTTCGTCACCTTCTGTCCAATTACCGTTAGGCATCAGCACCGGTCTAGCGTTAAGCGGCTCTGCCCCTTCATATTCGGCAAATACGTCTATTAGTAGCTCATCATAACCTTGCCAGTCCGACTTACCGCCAGCTTGCTGCAGGAAACCTTGCGCGAAGCTTCCCGTTGCGAACCGCATCGACGTCTGTATCGTTCCTTCGACCGCCTCTGGTTTAAACAGCGAACCTGTCGCATCCTTATTCGCTTCCGGCCAGTCTGGCATCAACCAATCCGACGCATCGGATCCATCTTCAAGCAGCGCCTCATGCGCTAATTGCTGATTCACTTTAGGCGTCTCCATCGTAACCGGCTGCCGCTGCTCGTTGAAGTCGATCTTCCGAACGAATGAAGCGAAGACGTTCATTTGCTTATACATCTCATCGTTATAGCTCTCAAGCGCCCACCAGATAGGACCGGATGCTGCGCCGTTCGCTAGCGAAGACCACATCGAGTTATGGTGGACAACGGCGTCCGTTACATTGCCGGTCTCTCCGGTCATAACCGGCTTCTCGTATTGCTTCCATCTCAACCCGATATCTTCCGCGTACGCGCTAAAGTTCAGATCGTAATAGTTCTCGCGATCGGCAATATCGAGCGTCTTGTAACCATGATCCCAGTAGTCCTCTCCTCCGCCGGCCATTGAACCCATCGTTGGATGTCCGTAAGGATCGTTCGCCTTGAAATAGTTATGCACCTTCGTTACCCAAGCGTTCGCCTCGTCTTGGCGGCCGAACGCCCAGCCGTCCGTTCCGTTAATCTCGGTAATCAAGTTCCATATGCCGATAGAGGAGCTATACCCCCACCGAGCGATTATATAGCGGTACAGCTTCTCCTGGTATTTCCACATTTCTTCGCTGCTATAGAAGTCTTCCGCCGATCCGAGCGAAGAGTAAGCGCTGCGTTTCCAGGTCGCCGGCCAGTTCTCGATTTCATCAGCCAAGGAATCATGCGGCCAAATAACAAAATTCATATGAAGATCGCGCGTACCGAACCAATCGACCAGCTCATCTATTCGGAAGCCCTTCAGCATATCGTAGCTGCCGATTCCGGAAGGAGTTGATTCCAGCTGCTCCTTGCCGCCGCCCATGCCCGCGTTGTCGTAGTTGCCATTCCAATACGTAACGAGATTGCCGCCGTTGTCTGCGATCTTCGTCAAGTTGCTCTCTGTTATTCCCCATGGGTACGCGACTCCAACCCCATAGAAGGAAGAACCATCGTCGTATTCGAAGAAACGTTTATTCGTATCGGACACGCGTATCCAGCCTTTATTCGCGCCTTGCTCCGCAACGAACTCCGCTTCCTCGCTAACCGAAGTTCCCGACTTATCCGTCACAGCGACATTATACCGCCATGTCCCATTCTCATTAGGCGCGAACCGCAGCCGCCATGCTGCTCCGTTATAGAAGCCGTTGATCCGCCACTCCCTGCCGCTAGGCGCAAGGAAAACGGCCCGAACGTCGATCTCCTCCGGATCGTACGGATTAACGTATTCGGCTTTCATGTCCAGCGCAAGTTCAAGCTTGTCATAGGTGAACAGCGTGACCGGTCTCGGATTTTCTCCCTCTTCTCCAGCTTCATTTCCTGCTTTAGCATCAATTGAAGTAATCACAGGCCCTGCATCACCGTCCGGGTCTTGCAAAACAAGGATTGGCGCTTGAACAGAGTCAGAATTGCCTTTATCGTTAATCTGCCATACAACGACTACCGCCAAAATGATGACGAAGAGTGACGCACCAACCATGAACCACTGTTTTCTTTTTAACATATCGGCCCCCTACTACGAACGTTCTCTATTTCAATTCCTGTCCAGATTTGAGTGGATATTGTACAGCCAAACAGTGTCTACAGACGAAACAAACGCGCTATATTCATTGCTGAATTTCGAACAAAAGGCTGGAGAACCTTCTTGCCCGTCCCCAGCCTTTGTTCAAATCTTTTTATACGACTATAACCTGACTTTCAGCCAAGTAATCGATCATCGAGCTTACTGTAATTGCGTTGGTTGCGGTTGGCTTGCTTACTGCTTCGCCTTCCTCGCGATTCACGAATTGAACGACCTTCGTTACGCCTGGGATCAGATCGAAGAAGTTATCGGTGAAGCGGCCCGCGCGCTCCGTCTTCAGCCATACTTGCTTCGCCAGCTTATCCGTCGAAAGCTCATAAGCCGTTCCATCGCTGCCCGCTACTTCCTTCACTGTAATCGTCGCCGTCTCTAGCTGAAGCTCCTTCGCGCTAGCGAAGTAGAATAGCTTGCTGATCGCAGATGCTTCACTACCCCCGGCAGCAGCGAACTCCGCATGCAGCACAATGGAACCCGCTTCGCGTCCGCCAAGCCATTCGCTTTCGTTCAGCGAATAGATGACCGCAGCGCTATTGCCTTGCATAGCTACCGGGGCAGTCGCTTCTCTTACCAGCCTACCTGAGAAATCGTACAGTTTCAGCGTCAGGTTACCTTCGGCCGCTTCAAGCTTATCCGTAACCAAGTGAACGCGTACATGTCCGTCTTCCGAACGGTCGAACGAAAGGATCGTATCTTCGAAGCTATGCTTCGCGTAATATTGCATCGCTTTCCACTTGCCGTAATAATCAATGCCCGCCCATGAAGCGACCGGCCAGCAATCATTCATCTGCCAATAAAGCGTGCCCATGCAATATGGCATCCGGCGGCGATGCGCTTCGATAGCCATCTTCATCGCTTCCGCTTGCAGCACCTGGCTCATATACAGGAACGACGGGAAATCTTTGGGCTCGTTCATATAGATGTCCATATACTGCTTGATGAGACGATTGCCGTCGCCATTTTTCTGATGGGCGCGCATGACCTTCGAGTCCAGCGCCAGATCCTGCTCGGTCGCGAACGTCATGACCGTATCGTACTCAGGGAACGACTGGAAGCCGTATTCGCTCATGAAGCGGCCAATCTTCACATTGTAGTTCTCGAAAGGCTCAACCGCATGCCATACGCCCCAATAATGGACGTCGCCTTCCGTCGTGAGCGGATGCGCGTGCTGGTTAATGTCGCCGGATACCGATACGATCGGCGAAGACGGCCAATAATCGATGCCTGGAGCATAGCTCGCCACTACTTCAGGCAAGATGCGGTGGAAGATCGCTTCATAGTCCGCCCAGATCTTCTCGCGCTGTTCGGCCGTATAATTCTTCTTCCAGCCCCAGCCGCCGGTCTCGTCGTATTGCGCCCAAGCGGAATCAATCTCATTGTTACCGCACCATAATACGACGGACGGATGATTGCGCAGACGCTTCACGTTCTGTTCCGCTTCCGCTCTCACATTGGCAAGGAACGCCTCATCGCCCGGATACATGCTGCATGCGAACATGAAGTCCTGCCAAACGAGAATGCCGTATTCGTCGCACAGCTCATAGAAGACCGACTGCTCATAAATGCCGCCGCCCCAAATGCGCAGCATGTTCATGTTCGACTCCGCAGCCGATGCGATCTCATGTCTGTATCGCTCAGCCGTCACTTCCGTAATGAAGCTGTCATTCGGAATATGGTTCGCGCCTTTCGCGAATACGGGCACGCCGTTCAGCTCGAAGTAGAAACTTGCGCCGACGGCATCCTTTTCCCTTACAAGCTTTACCTTGCGCAAGCCGGTACGTACCGACCTGTCAGCAACAACCTTATCGCCCGCAAGCAGCTTAGCCGAGAAGCTGTACAGATAAGCTTCGCCCAGACCTCTGCTCCACCATAACTTCGGAGCCTCGATGACAACCGGAACGGCAAGCGTTTGTTTGCCCGCCTTCACGCTTACTTCGCTTTCCCAAGTCAAGCCATCTGCGGAAAGGTGAAGCGTCCCGCTCCAATCCTGTTCGGATTCCAGCTCGACATGAACGGTAAGCTTGGCTTCGGAAGCGGACACCTCGTTCTGCTCTACATACAGATCCGAGATGACGCTTTCGGACCAGCCTTCCAGCCGAGCCTCTCTCCATATCCCGCTCGTAACGAATCGCGGACCCCAGTCCCAGCCATAATGATAAGGCGCTTTGCGCGCAAAGATACTGACTTTATCATCGCATAACCCGCCAAGCTCGGACTGGTCGTTCGAAGCCGGCAGATTATAACCAAGCGCCTTGATCTTAGGCAGATCCTCGCGTATCGGCGAGCGGAACACAATATGAAGGCTGTTGCCTTGCTCTTTCACATAAGCCTTCACATCCGCGCGCCATGAACGGAACATATTGTTTGCAGACAATACATGTGCGCCATTCACATAGACTTCGGCATACGTGTCAAGTCCGTCGAATACGAGCTCGATGGACGATAAAGCCAATAAGCTGAGCGGCACGTCGAAGGTAGATTCGTATTCCCAGTCTATTTTGTCGATCCATTGCAAATCATGCTCATTCGTCGCATAGAACGGATCTTTGATGACACCATTTTTCAGTAAATCGGTATGAACGCAGCCTGGTACGACGGCCGGGAGCCACTTCTCCTCCTCGACGGACTTAAACTTCCAATTGTTTGTTAGCGTAAATGTTTCTCTCATCATATCCTCCTGTTGTGTGTATCCACTGTAACTTCTGTCGTCCTACCACACTTTTAGTTATTATTATATCTCTCTGTTCATCCTACTTTACCTAACAAGTTAGCGCAATGGATAGCTCTTCAGATCGGGAATCTCGTCTCTTGTCACCGAGAATGGATGATGATAGAACTTGAGCAGCTGCTGAAGCTCCGTATACTCGCCTGAATACTCCCTATTGCCATCCTTCTCCGTAAAGACAAAGTTGCCATACCACGTACAATTCCATGCCCACGGTGCTTGATCGCGAAGCATAAGATCCGGATCCGGAATCGGGCCGTTCTCCGACAAAGCGATAATTTTGCTCGCTTTCGTGTAAGAACGAGCTTTTTGGAACCGCTCGGACTGCGACTCATACGTCTGCGCAGGCGGATAAATATCTTCACCGATAATATCGACGTACTCGTCGCCCGGATACCAATCGGCATGCTGCCCGTTCCATACCCAGATGAGATGATTCAGCTTGTGAATATTCGTCATCCGCTCGTACATCAGCTTCCATAGCTTCACGCAAGGCTCGGCGCCTTTCGCCCCCCACCAGAACCAACCGCCGGACGCTTCATGCAGCGGTCTCCAAAGTACGGGAACGCCCGCCTCCTGCAGCCGCTTCAATTGAATCGCAATCGCGTCGATGTCCCGAATGAGCAGCAAATATTCGTCGGACGTCTCGTCGGCTATCGCTTTCTCGATGTCGAACGTCGTCGCGTTCGTATAGAAGCCTCTGTCCCAGTTCCGATCCGGCAACTCGTCGATCAGGTCTTTCGGCGCGTTCCAATGCCAGCAAAAAGTGACGATTCCGCCCTTATTCCACCAGTCGATCGCAATGTCGGTATCGCTGCATGTGGAACCTCGCTCCGTTCGCGACGGCGAGTAGTTCATGAAGTCGAAACCGTACACCGCTGGATATTTGCCAGTCGTTTCGTAAATGATTTCTACCTCCGGAGAAGTAACGACGCCAATCTGCTGTCCCGTCAATATCCGCTTTCCATACATGTCGCATAAGTAGGTCATGAGCCGCTTCGCATTATCTTCCGCATTCGGATTAACTAGCGTCGGCTCTACTTGAAATGGGGCTTGATCGTTCGTATTTATCATTAGCGGCTTCTCCTATTCATGACTTTTTCATCTATTAACCGATAATACCGGAACGCTCAACGCTCTCTACGAAATATCGCTGCACGATCAAGTACAGGATAATGAGCGGAATAATAGCTAGCAAAATTCCCGTATCGATAATGAGCGCGACATGGTTCGGGTCGGCCTTCACGTTCGTTCCGCTTCCTACGCCCGTCAATAGAGGAATAAGCGCGTTCGCCTGAGCCGGCAGCGAAGCGATCTTGATCGGCATAAGCGATGTCTCGCTCATGAACAGCGACGTATAGATCGTATCGTTGTATTGCCAAACGAAGCAGAACAAGATGACGGTAATGATTGGCGGAATTGCGTTAGGCAGCATAATGCGCAAAAACGTCTTAACGCCGCCAGCGCCGTCGATAAGCGCCGCTTCTTCGATCTCCTTCGGCATCCCTTTGAAAAACTGGCGGAAAATGTAGATGAACAGCCCGGCCTTCAGCCCCATTGCCGTAGCCGACGTAATTATCGACGGCCAATACGTATTCAGCAGGTTAACGCCTTCCTTGCCGGTGAATAAGGAGACCAGCCCAAGCACATCGAAGCTTCTAAAGTGCAGGTACATCGGGACGAGCAGCGTGCTGGTCGGCACAAGAATCGTTAAAATAACGAGCGCGAACAAAATATTGCTGCCCGGGAAGTTGAACCGGGCGAATCCGTAGCCGGCGAGCGCGCAAGACGCGGCTGTCAGCAGCGTCGTAATGACGACGAACAGCATCGTGTTGCTAAGCAGCGGGAAGTAATCCAATATTTCCATCGCCAGCTTCAGGTTGTCGAGCGTAAAGTGGACAGGGACCATATAGATCGTCGGATTGTAAATATCGACTTTGTCCTTGAATGCGGTCGAGAACTTCATCAGCAGCGGATAAATGATAATGAACGATATACCGATGACGAGCAGATAACGGAAGATCGAGAATAGAATATCAACCGTTTTATTTTTCGCCTTTTGGAGCTTGTATTTGTTCGCTTCACTGCGGACCGCCTCAGAAGCTTGAGCTTCCATCTTGTTTCCTCCTTCGCTAGGGCTGGCGCTTAGTTGTAATGGATTCTCTTAGCCAGCACCCATCCGATAATGACGAGTATCAAGCTGACGATAAGCGTATAAATCCATGACATGGCTGAGCTAAGCCCGAAATTTTGCGTTTTGAATGCGGTCGTGAAGATGATGTCGGTAACCGCGCTTCCCGCGAACGAATCGATAACCGTATAGATGATATTCGTTAAGATGAGCGGGCTAACCATCGGAAACGTAATTTTCCAGAACGACTCGTAAGCCGTTGCGCCTTCCATCTTAGCCACTTCATACATCGAGCCGGGCACGGATTGCAGCGCCGCCAGGAAGATCAGTATTTGAACCCCGGAGCTCGTAATAATCTCGTAAATGCGCATAATCGCGCTGACAATATAGTCGACGAACGAGATCGGAAGGCCGATATCGCTTAAGATCATAACCATCGACATGATGTTGTATTGCGACGTCGAGCCGCCCATTTCATTCACGACGCTGGCGTCGCCGACAAGGTTGATAAGACCTGCCGACTCGGCCGAAGCAATCGCGTTCGACGCCAGAATGACCGGCAGGAAGAAGATCGCCCGCGCGAGCGTTCTTCCCCGGAACTTCTGGTTCAGCAGCGTTGCGGAGAATAAGCTGAAAAACAAGATCATGGGTACGTTAAGAAGCATCTCCGATACCGACTGGGTCAATATCCGATTGAACGTCGCATCGACGAACAAAGCGTTATTGAAGTTGCTCCAGCCGGCGCCCTCCAGCTCGAAGCCGTTAATGCCGACAGTCAGCTTGCTGAAGCTGAATTGCAGCGATTGGAAGAGCGGCGCCGCGAACAGCAGAATGAAACCGATCAACCAAGGCAGGATGAAGGCGATTCCGAGCAATGAGCGTTTGTGGGCTAGTGTAAGCTTCGTTCCATTCATGGCTGTTCACCGCCTATCGAATAATGTTGTGGTTTAACCGTAACGCCGCCAACGGTCACCGCTTGATCCGTATAATTGACAATGATCGAGCTGCCATTGCTGTATTTCACTTCTACGACACCTTCTTGATGGCGGACATGCTCCACCATCTTCTCGTTTCGAAGAGGTGCAAGCGCGGCATTCGTTTCTTTGTACAAACCTAACGCTTCATCATACCAATCCTTGTAATAAGTAGAGAAGCTTGTGTCAAAATGCGTGAACTTCAGCTTCGAGGACGGTTCATACGTCCATGAGAAGTAAGGAGCCGCGCCTAGCTCGATCGCCTTCAGCAATTGCTGCTTCGTATCTTGCTCGTCGCTAAGGTTGATCGCTTTGCCTGCATAATCGATGAATCCGTGCACGACCATTTCGTAGAACGGCACCTCTGCATCCGTAATTAGGAAGCCGCTGGAAGCAGTCGGCACATCAATCAAATGATCGGCGTACGGGAGTGCGTACGAATTGCCGCCGGCGATCATCGTCTCGCCGATGCTCTCGTCAAGCTTGCCGAGCTGCTCCTTGACGATTTCCTTCGCTGTCTCGCGCTGTACGACCCGGCTAACCCGATAGTCAGACGTCAGCATCCCGCCAAGATCACGCAAGGATAGACCCTTCATGCCAAGCTTGTCGTATTGATTAATGAACTTGTCGACGTAATACGGCAGCTTTGCCGGCGACAACAAATAATAAGTGCCCAGTGTCATATCCATTCGGTTTAAAGCCCGGTTGTATGGATACAGCTCCGCTTCCTCGCGAGTGACGAACCTCGACGCATCGGATGAAGGAGAGAATGCGCTGTCGTCATGGTACATTTGTTGGAATGCCACATCCGGGAAAAGCATGCCTCCCGCTTCCTCGAGCTGCTTCGCCAGAGCGCTCAGCTCTTTCTTGCTGCCAAGCACGCCGTCCGTCTTAAGCTTAACCGGCGTCTTGTGGTTGACGCCTTTGCCGAACCAACCGGAGTAACGCATCATCAGCCGGTCAACGCCGTCCTGCTTCAGCTCCGATGCAATCTGCGATGCCTCCTTGAAGCTAGTCATCGAGACGACGGCGTCATAAGGCACGCCAAGCATCGATTTTCTTTTGTCAACGGAACCCGTAATCGTCAGATAGAACGGCAATTGCTTATCGCCGCTAAGCGGCTGAAGCGATTGCTCCTTCACAAGCTTCTCTCTATATAGCTCGGCCATACCGGAATAGCTTGCTTGCTCGCTTGGGAGAAAGCTGTATCGAATCTGAATATCGCCGGTATAGATTTGCTCGCCGAGCAATTGAATTTCTTGAATGTTAGCTCCCGTATACAGCTCCAGCTCATCTTCTCCGCGAAGCGCGAAAGTCGTATAAGCGTAGTTGTAGGAATTTTTGCGCCCGCTAATATCGGCCGCAATGCTTGCGATCGCGTCGCCTTTCTCAATAACCGCGAACCAAGCCGCTTCCCCCGCCTTCATACCGAATACCGGCATTCTAGCGCTTTCCGTCACTTGTCCGCGCCGCCAGCTGTTATCATTCGGGTCGAAGCCGTACACCTTCTGGACGTACTGCTCTTCCTTCACTTTGCCGTTGTTCAGATTAATAAGACTGCCTGAACCGTCAGGCACGAAGATGTAGCCGTCCGTGCCCATGTCCGCCGCGCCGAAGAAGTTAAGCAGTTCGATCGTGCCGATTTTGAAGGGACCGCTTTCCTTGATCTGGCTGACTGGAACGGATACGAGCAGCTCGCCCCCGTCCAGACGATATTCCAGCGGGATCGTGAAGGTCGGCTTGTCGCTGGCGCCGCCGCCCGAGACGCCGTTCTCTGCGTTGTCGAAGGCAAGATCCTCTTCGGTATAACCGGCCGCCTGGAAAGCGGCGATCATCTTGTTAAGGACGAGCTGCTTCGATACTTGCTCGTCGAGACGTTCCAATATTTCGTCGCTGCCTTCCTTCGGATAATATCGCGTCGAGACATATCTCGCTTGCGATGCATCGAGCTTCGAGATCAGCTTTTCTTCCATTCGCGCTTTGCTAATATACTTCGGCAGTGCATCGACGCCCAGCGACATATCGCCAAGCGTATAAGTAATGCGCACGCCGCTGGCGATGCTCTCCACCGTGAACTGCTTCGAGCTGATGCTCTTCGCGAAGTTCGTGAACGTATTCAGCGTCCCTACCGAATCGCGATAGCTGACGGACACCTGCGACGACATAACTTCTTTCTCGTATGGCGATGCGATCGTATCTTCAGCGCGCTTCTCCGGATTGCTGTACCATATCCGGTTCTCTCGTTTATCCTTAACGGCGACTTCCGTCGTCTCCGGATTGAAATACAGCGACATCTCTTCATTATCCGCTACGAGCTTCATCCCCGGTACGCCTTGCGACGAATCCGGCAGCGCCTTCAATTCGCTTCCGGCCGCAAGCTCCGCAGTCGTCTCCGTGTAAGAGGCTGTGTCCACAGCCTTCACGCCGCGGTCAATAACGAGTATAAGCACGGCGGCAATGACGATAATTGCTGCGACACAAGAAAGCGCCGCAACGAGAATCTTTCTGTTTTTCACTTGATGCGGCCTCCTTTACGTACGGAAAATAAGTTCCCGATAAATGTTGACGATGAATTCATAGATTTGCTGCATCATACTCATGACAAGCGTGCCAAGAAACACGATAATGCCCATAACGATCACCGTAAGGATCATCGTTACAATCGTCTTCATCGCCGAATATTGGTGTACGGTCATCGTGCCGACGAACAGCAAGCCGATGAACCATATCGTCGAGATTGAATTAAACAAATAGTAGAAAGCCGTTTCTTCCTGCACCATGAAGCGGCTGGCAATCGTAAACGGTACATAGATGAGCACGAGCGGCAGAAGCGCATAACCCGTGGCCATAACGATTTCCTTGAACTTGCCTTCGCCGTCCATAAGCGTCGTAATCGCCCAGTTCGATACGCACCATAAGAAAAACGGGAATACGATTGTTATAAGCTGCGTCAAGCTGTTCAGATAGCGCGGATCGTTATAGTTGACGAGGAATCCCGCGAACTGATTTTGCAGAATAACCGACAGGACGACCAAAGCCAGAATGAACAAAGCGACGCGCACCTTGCCTTTGCCGTCATATTTCATATCCCAGAAACCGTCGAACGGATGTACGATCAGATGCAGCGGAAATTTAATGAAATCTTGCTTCATAGCGCTTTGCCCTCCCCTGTCGATTGATTCAACTTCAGCTTAACCTTGCGATAGCGGCTGATGACGCGGTAAAGCTTGAACGCTAGCCATACTGCCGCAAGCGCGACGATGACCGACAATAACGTTCCGAAATGTTCCTTCATATATTCTCGGCGATAACGCTTGTAGGCGACCGAATAACCGTCACGATCCATGCCGAGCTTGAAATATTTAATCGCTTCTTGGTTCCGCTTCTCCATGAGCAGCGACTTGCCGATGCCGATATAAGCAATATCGTAGTTGGAATTCAGACGCAGCACCTCTTCCCACACCGGAACAGCCAGCTTGTCATCGCCGTTATGGTGAAGCGCGACCGCCTCATTAATCTTCAATCCGAACTTCGTCGGTTTAAAGACGATAATATTGCTTTTGCCCCTGTCGAGCACGAGCCGATCGTCGCCGATGCTCTCGATCGCAACCGGCGTCTTGAACGTGCCTGCCTGGTTGCTCTTGCCGCCGTAGACGTAGAGCAGATCGCCTTCGTCGTTGTACGTGAATATTCGACCTTGATTGGAATCAAGCACGCTGTACATGCCGCCCTCTTGCACCTTCACGTCGATCAGCTTCGAAGGTCCAACCGACAGCCGGTACCGAATGTCTCCTTTGACATCGAAGTAGCCGTATCGCTTCAGCACGTCCTCGCCCGAAGGATTAAGCCGCTTCACGGGCTCCTGAGAACCAGGGTCAATATTGGTGGCATATACGAACCCTTTGGCATCGATGTCAATATTGGAAAATTCGGTCGGGATGAATAACATCATCTGCGCCTTCTGAGCTTTCGTGGAGAACAGTCTCCAGAAAAACTCCGTGTAATCGCGCTGCACTTTATTCGTGCCTACGAAGCCGATGAACTCGCCATCCGGATCGAATTGCATAATCCCCTCGAACATCCCTTGTGCGATGACGAATATTCGCTTCGCTTTGTCAACCGTTACCTTGATCGGCGCGAACTTGAAGTCGCTCGCCAATATATCGGACTTCGGCTGCTCGATCAAGCGAATGAAGCTGCCGTCCGTATCTAGGACGACGACGCGACCATTGTCCGTATCGGCAATGTACATCATGCCGTCACCGTCGACGTACATGCCGGACGGATTCTTGAAGCCGTCCTCCTTGCCGTCTTTCACGAAGCTCGTTATGATGTCTTGCACGCGCCACCCCTCGTCGATGCGTACGATTCGGTTGTTGCCGCTGTCGACCACATAGATGAGACCTTTATCGTCTACGACCATATCGGCCGGCTCGATGAAGTCGCCTACGCCGAGGTCCTTGCCGGAGACGACTCGACCCGGCACGTAGGACGCAGGTGCGGGAACGGCTTCTTCCCAGTAATTGTAGTTGTAGCTCTCATAAGGCGTAGATGAAGCGTACGCCGGCGCCGGCGCTGCATTAATGAACAGTAGGGAAGCCGCCGCGACTACGAGAAACCATTTTTTCGCTGTCAAGTGCTGTCCCTCCTTAATCCTTCATTCCTGAAGTAGCCATAGTCTCGATAATGCGGCTCTGCGAGAATACGAACAGCGTAATCGGCACGCTCATGAGAATGAGCGCCACTGCCGCCGCCGCGCCGGCACGGGCGATACCACCCTGCACGATCTGATTCGCCGCGAAGTGCAGCGATTTGAGCTGCTCGCTGTAGATGAAGCCGTTGCCGTCGCTGCCCCACAAAATCTGGAATAGCAAAATAATGAGCGTTAACCATGCGGGCTTCACGTTCGGCATAACGATAGTCCAGAAAATGCGGTACTCGCTCGCGCCGTCGATCTTGGCCGCTTCCAGCAGCACATCCGGAATTTGCTCCATGAATTGCTTCATTAGATATAAGCCAAGCGAATACGAGAACGCCGGTATAATAACCGCCCAATACGTGTCGATAAGTCCGATCCACGACATAATCATATAAGTCGGAATGGCCGTAACGGCCGGCGTGAACATCAGCGACAGGACGACAATTGTGAACATGAAGCCTTTGCCCGGGAACCGATGCTTGGCAAGCGGGTAAGCGGCTGCCGACGCCAGCAGAACATGGCCGATAATGCCCATGCCCGTAATAAATACGGTGTTAAAAATATACCTGGAGAAAGGTACCCAGGAATTGCCGAGCAGGTTGATTAAGTCCACGAAGTTGTTCATCGTCGGATTGCGGACGAACAGCGTCGGCGGGAACATAAAAATTTCATCCAGCGGCTTGAATGCGTTGTTGATCGCATAGATAAGCGGCAGAATCATGAATGCGCCGAATAAGGTCAACAGTGCAAATAGCGAGAAGCTGCCCCAGAACGAGCGGTTGACCCGCTTCTTGCGAAGTCGAAACGAGAACGTCATCAGCTCATTCACCTACCTTACGAAGAAGTTTTTGTACAAGGATGTTCGTTCCCACCATAATCATGAACAGCACCGTCGCGATGGAAGAAGCGTAGCCCATCTCGAACCTTGTCGTGCCGTAATCGATTAGATGCGTAACGATCGTCTCTGCCGCATAGTTGACGCTCGGGAATCCCGCGAGCGCGATGGATACGTCGGCAACGGCGAACGCCGAGGTCAACTGAATAACCGCACCGAACATGAGCTGCGGACGCATCGAAGGCAGCGTTATATACCATAGCTCCTGCCAACGGTTCTTAATTCCGTCAACCGCACCGGCCTCATAAAGCGTGCCGTCAACCGTCTGCAAGCCGGCGATGAAAGCCAGGAAGCCTGTACCGAGACTGAGCCACAGCTGTACAAGAATAATGATCGGCAATACATAAGCTTCGGTCTTCAGCCATTGGAGCGGCTCGAGAATAATACCGAGCTTGATAAGCAAGCCGTTCGCGATTCCGTAACGGTCGCCGGAGAAGATCATCAGCCAAATGAAGAACACGTTGCCGGAGATCGACGGCGCGTAGAAGACGAGCGTCATTACGGCTCTCAGCTTCGGCGACAGCTCATTGATAATCCAGGCAAACACGAAGCAGGCGATATAACTGATCGGCCCGGTAATAACGGCGAACAAAATCGTATTTTTGATCGCGATCAAGAAGACGTCATCTTCTAGAAACAGCCGCGTATAGTTCTGCCAGCCGATAAATTTCGGAAATTCCAACATATTAAAGTACGTAAAGCTCAGTACAATCGATATCAACACCGGCAATACCGTAAATACGGTGAACAACAGCATGTACGGAGCCAGCAAAATGTACGAATGCTTAGCCGCTTTCGCTTCCCGCAACTTCAGGCTCAACCAGTTTTGCACGCTTAACCCCCCCATTATTGCGGTAATCCGAACTCTTTTCGTTTCGTTCGAATCTCATCTTGCATGTATTGGACGTAGTCCATAATCGACTCGCGCGCTTCAACGGCGCCAACGACCGACTTGTAGAATGCGTTGAACAAATGACGGCCTGTGAAGTAACCGCCAGGCACCTCCGGCACGCCTTTCACGGCATCGAACTGCTCTTTCAAGTTCTCATAGTCGGCAACCGGCCATGGCAGGCTGTCGAGCGCCTTAATATTAGCAGTCGGATAACGCGCCGCCGCGCCCATAAGACCTTCCATCTCGCGGCCGAACGTCGTCTGCGTCGCTTCGTCCGTCCACCATTTCATGAATTCCCACGCCGATTCCTTGTCTTCCGCCGCATTCATCATGACGACGCCGCTGCCTCCGCTTGGCACGGTACGATCGAGCGTGCCGTCCTCTTTAACCGTTCCCGGAACTGGAGCGAAGCCCCACATGCCGCGGATTTCCGGAGCAAATACGGAGAGCTGGTTATACGTCGTATAGTCGGCAATGCCGATCGGCATCTGACCGGTACGGAAGCGGTTGGCAAAGTCGTATTCTCGTTCCAGCTTATAGTCGGTATAGAACTCGGTCCATTGCTTGAATGTCTCGATGCCGACTCGCGAATCCAGATCCGACTCTTTGCCATCGTTGCGATAGAACTGGCCGCCATTCTGATAGAGCAGTGTCGCGTACATCGAGTTCGGCGGGATGTTCTGTCCTTGAACGGCTGCTTGGGCAACGACCGGCAAGCCGAATTGCATATGGTTTTTGCTAAGAACTGCTAGAAGATTGGATACATCATCCCATGTCTCCGGAACTTCAAGCTCCAGCTCCTCAAGCACGTCCTTGCGGTAGAAGAGCATGTTGAACGTCTGTGTCTCCGGCAGCGCATACACACCGCTTTGGTAGCTGTACGGTACGAGTGCGCTTGAGCGGAACCGTTCCTTCACTTCATTAAAGTCTGCGAATTGCGACAAGTCGACCGACGCATTCCTCATCGCGTAGTTGACCGGAATATCGTTCTCGATCTGCATCGCTACGTCAGGACCTTGACCGGCCAATGTCGCCGGGAGCAGCGTACCCATATTGACGAGCTTCAGATTCACGTTAATGCCGGTTGCCGAAGTGAACGTCTCGTCGATCATCGCTTTGATCGTATTCGCTTGGTCGCGGCCGCTTCCGATCCATACCGTTACGGAACGTTGATCCGCCTTGTCCGTTACGTTGCCGATCTGATTGTAATCGGTGAAGAAGGAATACATGAAGGTCGATGCCTCATGCTTCATCTTCGAGAAGAAGCTCATGCCCTTCTTCGGAAACTTTTTGTCCGGCGAAGCGATATAGATCGCGTCGAATTCGAGCGGCTGTTGTCTAGCCTGCTGAACCCAAGTGCCGAGACCGCCTGTATTCGTCTTATAAGCGGACAGTCGCTTCGATACGCTCTCAGGCTTGTCGATCATCTCGTCGAGCTGCAGCGCCATCGTTTTAAGCAGCGCCTCCTGATCGCTCGATTGACCAGACAACGTTACTAATTGCTTCGATATGCGCTTCAGTCGGTCGCTTTCAGCACCGAACACTTCTAACAGATCAGGAATTTTCTTATCGAGCTGATAGTCGCGGAATTCATCCGGCTTCGTGCCCGTAATCATCAATATTTTGCGATACATGTCGTTCAGGCTATAAAGACTTTCTTCCACCTCGCGGATAAGCGGGGCGAATTCGCCCAAGCTGACTTCCATCCGAATCGTATGCTTGCCCTTCTCCAGGCTGTACAGGTAAGGCTCGTCGCCGCCCATAACATCCATTCGATAGCCGCCTTTATAACGGAAGGCTACTTTCTCCATCTCTTTGAACGGCACCTCGCCGTCAATGGTCAGCCTGCGAGTAGAGTAAATACCTCTGACGAAGTTTTGCTGCGACTTAAAGGCAATCTTATAGAGGCCCGTCTCCGGCACCTCGACTTCCCATTCCATCCATTGACCGGGCAGTCGCCAGTTGAAGCCGCCGATTGTGTTGATTTTTATTTTTGAAGCACTGTATGGATACACCGCAGCACTTGAACGTTCGCTCAAAGGATACAAGGTAGGCGAAGATTTGGCAGTCGACGCTTCCCCTTCAATTGTTATCAGCTTGCCAGTAGTCGGTTTAACACCTTCTGTGTCATACTGCTTAACCCTATCTTCATAAGATAAAGGCGTCCGCTGCTGCAAAATTTTCAACTGCTTTACGACCATCGGCTCGCGAGTCGATTCCAGGGCAATCGTATGCGTTCCTTGCGATAAGTAAAATAAAAAGGGCTCGTTCTCATAGCCGTCGGAGTCTTGGAACAGCTTCTCGCTCCATCTTGGCTTCTCGATCTGCTTCGGACGCAGCTCATTGCCTTGATTATCCCTTACTACTTCTTCCTTCTGATTGCTCCAGATGCGGTCGAACTGCAGGAATGCCGCTTCGCGGAACGGGCGCTCGCCGTCGATCGTTAGCGATCTTTCAATCGCCGAGCTCTTCCCTTCTACCGGATAATAGAGCAGCGACAGGTTGTACAGCCCCGCTTCGGCAACTTGGAACGTCCACTCTACGCTGCCTGATTCACCTGTCAGCAGCGAGGTTCCATCCATCCCCTCATATTGCTCCAGCTTCTGGAAGCCTTCCCCTTCGATGCGGCTATGATCAGCCGCTTCCAACACAATCTCTTGCTCAGGCCTAGCCTCTCCTTCGAATTCGGACAAATATTGCGCATATCTTTGTTCGTTGTAAGCCGACTGTTTGGCTGCGCTGCTGCCTTGCTGTTCATCTGATGATGCGGCGTCTGGGCTTGCATCCGCGTGCAAGGTTGTTCCGATCGGCAGCACGATGATTAATGCCATTACAGCGAGCACTATCTTTCCAGCTAAATGAGTAAGCCGCATATTGCTTATCACCAGAGGTCCTCCTTAGGCTTTATTCATGAAGTTGGGGGAGGTCGCACCCGACATCCCCCAACCGTTATGCCCTATTAATTGCTTCTATTATTGTCCGAGCTTCCCGATGGAGGCTTCCGCGAGAGGCTTAACCTTCTCGGCAGTCGCCGTAACCGATTGATTGCCCACGATAATGTCCTCTACGAACAAGCCAGTAGGGAATTCAGGGAACGAATCGTCAAGCAGCACTCTGCCAGTTCCGTTAATATGATCGCGCGTGATCAAGATGTCATCCTCATGCGTATAGATGCCTTCAAGCCATTCTTGGCTTGGGAAATCTTCCGTTTGCGGGATGTCGAACGTTTCTTCCCAAGCTTGGTATACCAATTGCGCATCTTTGACGCCTTTTGGAATAAATTTGCCTGATGCAGCATTGTCGGCGAATGTAATGGAAGGATCGCCTTGCGGTCCTGTTGGCATCGGTACAACGCCAAGGTCGAACGTCAAGCCGCCAAGGTTCCATGCAGCCGTGATGAACATAGCAACGTCGCCGTCTTTGAACGTGTTGTATTCATCCCATGCCGTTTTGTTGCTGCCCTTGATTCGAACGACTTTATCTACGTTATACATGCGGTTAACGAACTCAGCCGCTTCGATCGTTTTTGGATCCGTGAACCCTTGCGTCTTAGCGCTTTCGTCAACGACGAATCCGCCGTTCGCGTAAGTGAAGTTGCGGAACACGTCCAGCGCCCAACCGGAGAAGCCGTAAGTGTCGATTTTGCCGTCATTGTCATTGTCTTTTGTCGCTTGCTTCGCAACTTCCAGGAATTTATCCCAGTTCCATTGACCGCTTTCATACAGCTCTTTCGGATCAGGAAGGCCAAGCTTTTGGAACAGGTCGCGGTTGTAGTGCAAGCCTACGCCGCCCGTGTTCGGATTGTCGAAGCCGTACTCTTCGCCAGCAATTGGCGCTGTTTTCCAGAGCAGGTTCGCTTCATTGTTAATATTGTTAGCTGCCGTCGTGAACTCGCTCACTTTAAGCAGCTGGCCTTTCAGAATGGCAGGCAGTGCAGATTTGTACTCCATTTGGACGATGTCGGCGAACGGTTCGCCGCCCAGCACGGATGCTGTGAATTTAGGCATATATTCTTCAAAAGGTACGTTTACGAATTCGAATTTGACATTGTATTTTTTCTCGACTTCCGCGATTTTGTCGAGGCGAGCTTTCTCCGAGGCCGTGTTGCCCGCTGGCTTCAAGTCCCACCAAGCCGCTGCCTTAATGACGCGTCCGCCCATATCAATCGGTTCAGCTGTCGGAGCTTCCGTAGCTTCCACTGCTGGAGCGTTCGTCGCATCGTTTGCGGGAGGCGTTGTCGCCTCGTTGTTGCCGTTATTTCCTCCGCCGCAAGCCGTTAATAGAAGCATTAGACCCAACACCAAAATTGTAAACCCTTTCATCTTTCTCATAGCAGAACCTCCCAATTTTATTGTTCATCAGTTGGTACTCACCAGCGTTCGAACAAGCGAAATCCTTAGAAATAAAGCGCTTGCAAGGCTGATCTAAAAAAATAAAACGCGAATATGGTTATTTATTGTTAGGGCATCAACCTTTCTTTTGTTATGTAAAACGTTTTGTATCACATAACAAACTCTAGCATCGTTTTCCAAATCGGTCAATTGTTTTTTATGTTATTTTATTGGTTCTATATGAAAAAGCGCCTAATATACTTATTCTTATAGCATTTACCCCCTTGTGCGTTATGCCAAATGATGCTATCTTTAATAACATAACAAAAATAACAAATTGAAAGTTATTATGTTTGTTTTTTGTTAATGAGGCTAACGTTTTTCGTTTACTAGCTCCATCAACCAAACATAGGAACAAAGTCACACGATGTATGAAAAGAAAGGTTTTACTCGCTCGTCCAATCAGTTAATATTAAGGTTAATATGCCAAAAGCTACCCACTAAACTGGCCAAAGTAGGATGATATCGTGAAAGGTAAAGTAACTATTCAAGCTATAGCTGACTATACAGGGTTATCCAAATTCGCCGTTTCCCGCGGATTATCCGGCAAATCCGGAGTCAGTCCCCAGACTCGCGAAAGTATATTGAAAGCTGCCGCGCAACTCGGCTATTTCAAGGAATCTCCGAATGCGCCTGTATCGAACGAACTAACCGATCTAACTACGCGTGAATGGTCGGGTACCGTACTTGTGTTGTTCCCGAACGTTCGCTATCAGAATACGGAATCGCTATATTGGGGTCCGATAATAAACGGGATCTCTACTCACCTTGATCAGAAGGGCATTAATATTCTTACGCTGACAGAACCAAAGGACGATTCCGTGTTTTCCCTGCTCAATCCAGATGCGATCATGGGCATTATTACCGTCGGCTCCATATCGACGCCTATCCTGCTTGAAATCAAGCGGTTAGGCATTCCCGTCATGATGGTGGACCATTACGACCCTGCTTTCAAGAGTGATTCGATTTTCACGGACAACTTGTCCAGCATGCGCGAAATAATGACGGCTGTAATTCGCAAAGGCTATCGCAACTTTCAATTCGTCGGCAACATTAAGGATGCGCCTAGCTTCTATGAACGTTATCTGAGCTTTCGCGCTACGCTTGAGGATCACGATATACCTCTCAAGCAGATTCCTTCGCTTATTGGACCGGAGATTGACTTATTCCATGAAACGTTCCCGATCGCAATCAGACAGCACGGTTTGCCTGAAGCATTCATTTGCGTCAATGACATTCTCGTGGACAACTGCCTTTTCCAATTTAAACAAATGAATATAACACCGCCGGATAACCTAATCTTGACCGGCTTCGACAACACGCATCCCGATCTTCCGATCTGGGCTACCGTCAATATTGACAAAGAGCTGCTGGGCAAGCGCGCAGTAGACCAATTGCTTTGGCGTATTCTGAATCCAAAAACGAACTATGAGAAAATTTTGATACAAGCCGAGGTCATCATTAACGACTGAGTCCTTGCGAGGTGATGCGCTATCATTGAATATCTTTCTCGAAACGTGAAGCATACCGATCTTCAGTTGAATCAGTACGGCATTGAGCAATGCATGCCGGGACATTATCACGGCCCGGCTGCGCGCGATCATTACTTGCTTCATTATGTGCTTGATGGCGAGGGAATCTTCGAATCGGGAGGGCATACGTATAGACTCCAAAGAGGACAAGGTTTCCTGATCTATCCGGATCAGATTAGTTACTATGAGGCAGATTCAGTCAAGCCATGGCATTATTGCTGGCTTGGCTTTCAGGGAGCACAGGCGGAATCATTTCTCATTCAGGCCAACCTGACATCGGCCTCCCCCATCTTCACCTATGATAAGGACGACTTGCTTTATCGCTATATGGAGCAGATTATCCATTCCAAGGATTTAAGCCGCTCGCGAGATCTGAGATTAACCGGACTGCTGTATATGCTGCTCTCGCTGCTCGTCGAAACGGGGACGGCTGAACAGGCAACCGATAAGAGGGAGAACCGCAAGAAGCAATACGTTAAGCAAGTGATCGACTTCATCGAGCACAATTACGCCAGCAAAATAAGCGTATCCCGCATTGCCTCGATGATCGGGCTGGATCGCAGCTATCTATGCTCGATATTCAAGGCGAACGTTCACTTCAGCATACAGGATTATTTGATCCTGTATCGCATTAATAAGGCTTGCGAGCTCATCGAGCATAGCGAGCTGTCGATCGGCGACGTTTCCAGGTCCGTCGGATATGATGATCCGCTATTGTTTTCGAAAATTTTCAAAAAAACGAAAGGCTTATCTCCGCGGCAATTCCGCAGCAGCCTGGTCAAGGATTTGGCTCCTTTTGTGGAGAAATAAGGGGTTGCCCTTCTCGATAAAGGGCTGGTTTTTCGGAGAAATCGGCTGAAACCGTCTGAATTATAGGTTCATAAACGACTCAATGTCTTGGTCAGCCTTCGATTGATTGCAAGAATTGCAAGCGCATACACAGTTGACAGGTGTCGTGTGGCCGCCCTTCGCGCGCGGAAGCTTATGGTCGATCGTATCGCCATATTCCCCACAGAAATAACAGGTATGTTGGTCTCTGGCAAGTATATATTGACGGAAAGACTTGTTGCTGTAGAGCCGGCGTATCGTATGGCGGTTGACAATAACAGCCATCCCTTCCTTCACAAGCAAATTCGCCAGCGCCAGCTCGATCTCCTGATGCCATCTCCGGCCTTTATCCGTCAAACCTCGCATCCATATGAACCCTTTGCGCGTTGGTCTAAGAACAATTTCGCCTTTGGCAGAAACTTCAGGTGTTACTGGCGCTGGTGCAGGTGCTGTTGTTACAGGCAATGCTTGCTCTAATGTTGTCCGAGCTTTGCCCGTCGAGGCGCGGGCAGCCGTCCCTGAAGGTTCGGCAGCAGATGCTCGAAGCTTGCGGCAATCTTTGCATGCGCCGCGTCTAGATCCGGGACCGGAGCGCCTGCCCGTCCTTCGCAGAAACTCCGCAATTGGCTTGCTCTGCCCGCAGTGCGAGCATTTTTTATGCGTGCTTGGACGAACCGTCTCCTGCACCTGTTCAAGCTCATCCATATTTATAACTCCAGACAGCGCGCCTAAGCATCCCACGCTTTATATTTTGTCTTCCTCTTGGTCATCCCACTTCTTGGAGTACGCCTTGTTAGTTACCCAGAACGTCATCCAGCATAATAAAACAACGATAATAGCTGCGGCTATCCACACGCCAACCGGTACACCCATTCTAACTCCTCCTTCGCAAGTAATCCAAGCTCCTATAGATTATACTATACCATGCACTTATATTAGGCGATAATGCTGAGTTTTTTGTGACGTTATTTCGTGTTGTCGGCTATCGTATAACTATCGTAAAAAGCTTATTAACAATTAACCAATTAGATATGATCTCAATTTATATGATTTCTCACACAATATCTGATACACACGATGTAACTAGTCAGAACTTATACGATTTGTCATACAAAAGTGGCTAATTCATCCACGAAGTTTATGATTTTGTACGATTTTTCGATCAAAAACCTTGATTTGGCATATCCGTAAGTTTAGTTTATATGATTTATCGTATAAATATTGATTAGCCTGGATGAAATCCATCTATCCCCCTGACATGAAAAAAGGGCCTCCAAGCTCCACTTTATAGTGGAATTTAGAGGCCCTTCGTGAGTTAATTAGGACATACCATGTCGTGCGAACACTTTTGGAACAACCAATTTATATATGAATGCATATTTTAATGGTTAAATTTCAAGCGGTAGCTGCGGCCAGCCGCAGCTTCCCAGCTCCCAACGCCGTTTTCCGATATACGATAAGCAACTGATGATTCGCCCTCTTCCTCTACGCCTGTTAGTCCAGCAGCCCGGACAATGCAACTTCCTCCTGCTTGCGAGCGAATGGTTGCATCCGTTAACCGGCCGTCTGCCCAACGAAGGTCGACCGAATAACCGCCTCTAGCACGAATACCTGCTAACTCTCCATTGTTGGCCCATGCCTTTGGCAGCGCAGGAAGAAGATGAATCTCGCCTTCATGGCTTTGCACAAGCATTTCGGCGATGCCTGCCGAACCGCCGAAGTTGCCGTCGATTTGGAACGGCGGATGATTGTCGAACAAATTCGGCAGCGTCGAATGGCTGAGAAGCGCATGAACATTGTCATAAGCTTTCTCGCCTTCCTCAAGTCTAGCCCAGAAGTTGATGATCCACGCTCTGCTCCAGCCGGTATGACCGCCTCCGCTCGCCAATCGGCGCTCCAGCGTTACCTTGGCCGCTTCCGCCCATTCCGGCGTTCCGCGTACGGTGAATCGCTTGCCAGGATGAAGGGCGAACAAATGCGAAATATGCCGATGTCCCGGCTCGGCCTCCTCGTAATCTTCCAGCCATTCCTGGATTTGTCCATGCTTGCCGATCTTAGGCTGCGGCAAGCGCTCCACGATTCCCTGCCATTGCGCCCTCTCCGTCTCGTCTACCGCAAGCGTTCGCGACGCTTCGATACAGGCACCAAACAGCTCATATAAAATTTGGCTGTCCATCGACGAGCCAACGCATAGAACACCTGATTGTCCACTCGGCAAAATATACGTATTTTCCGGCGATACCGACGGCGACGCAACGAGCAAGCCGTTGTCTGTCTCGATCAAAAATTCAACGAAGAACTGAGCTGCTTCCTTCAGCGTCGGATAGGCCTTCTCCAAGAAGCTTCTGTCTAAGCTGTATTCATAATGCTCCCATAGATGCAAGCAAAGCCAAGCGGCGCCCATCTGCCAATAGGTCGCCGGCAAATAAAGATCCTGCGGCGCCGTATCGCCCCATATATCGGTATTATGATGAGCAACGAAGCCGCCGCAATTATACATCACGCGAGCCGTATGACGGCCCGGTTCGCGCATCCGCTCGATCAGGTCGAACAACGGCTCATGGCATTCTGCCAAATTGCCCGATTCCGCTGGCCAATAGTTCATTTGCGCATTGATGTTAATCGTATATTTGCTGTCCCAAGGCGGAAGCATCTTATCGTTCCAGATCCCCTGCAGATTCGCCGGCAAAGAGCCGGGACGGCTGCTGGCACATAACAAATAACGTCCAAAATGATAATAAAGCGCCATAAGACCGCTATCCTCTTCGCCCTGCTGTACCCACTTGAGCCGCTCATCCGTTGTTAATTGGTCGAATAGCTCTTCTCCGCCAAGCTTCAGTGTCACACGCTCGGTAAGACGGCTAATATCCTGCACATGTCTTGCTCGAAGCTCCTCATAGGAGTATGTCCCTGCCGTGTCAGCCGAATGCAGCACATACGATTCTGGATCTTCATGCCGAAACTCGGTTGCAGCGGTTAGCAATAACGTAACGCTGTCAGCCTTGTCGACGATAAGATGCTCGCCTATAATCTTAACGCTGCCGCCTTCGGCGACAGCCTTCAGCGCCATGCGGAACTCCATGCCTCCAGCCCCGCCGCAGTTGCCCCGCATAAGCAGCGTATTCCCTGCATCATTGGCATTCACCAGCTCATCATAAAAACGGTTGCCGGGACCGCGAAGCAGCCTCGCGGTGAAGCTAATGCTTCCCGGCTGGTCAGCCGTTATACGCGTAACGATCGACTCGTCCGGAAAACTTGCGAAGCTTTCTCTTAAATACTTAACGCTTCCCATCTGATACGATACGGCGGCAATGCCGCTGAAGACATCCAGCTCGCGCGTATACTCCGATACATCGTTATTCTCGTACCGGAATTGCAAAGCAAGATCGCCTAGCGGCAAGTAGTGGCGTTGCGATTCGGGGACGCCGGACAGCGCCATCACACTGAGCTCCTCTGCTTCGCGAAGCTTGCCTTCACTAAGCAGACTGCGAATCTTAGGAAGGTTAGGCAGCGCACTTGGATTGTTCCGATCCCGCGGGCCTCCGTACCATACGCTGTCCTCATTAAGCGCGATTCGTTCGCGCTTCGGATCGCCGAACACCATGCCTCCTAACTTTCCGTTGCCGATCGGCAGCGCTTCTTCCCATGCGCCAGCTGGCTGTTTGTACCAGATACGTTTTTCAAGCTGATTCGTCATTTAATAACCTCCGTTTGGAATGGTTCTATGAATTACGCTAAGATTGCTTTACTATAGAATTTGTACGACCATTCATGCCGACTGCAGGTGAACTTATGTTATTTCTTGACGAACAACAGACTTTGTCCGATCTGCTGCAATCGATTCAGTTGCAAATTCATGCTGCCGATTACACGCAAGTATCCAATGAGTGGGGCGAAGATGTCACTCATCCACCTTACAATAAACTGTATTACATATGCGAAGGCGAAGGCTGGATACGGGTCGGCGATACCGAATATACCCCGAAGGCTGGTCAGCTGTTCATTGCGCCAGCACATGCTCCGATATCCTTCGGCACCGTTAACGGCCGTCGTCCCTTCTTGAAATATTGGTGCCATTTCTCGATTACGGCCGGACCGTTCGATCTGTTTCAATGGATCGGCATGCCGCTATGTATCGATGTGCAAGATTCGAACCGCATAACGACGCTTTTCCAAGCTATGGTGGATGCCAAATGGCAGCATACGATAGCCGCTCGCCTACGGGAGAAAGCGATGCTGCTAGAGCTTGTCGCGCATTACCTCGATGACGTGAAAGTACGTGTATTGCAGCATCGTTCGGATGAGATAAGCCGGCTTGCCGTGATTCAGCAATATGTGGCCTCACATCTGAACACAAGCATCACCGTTGAGCAAATGGCCGAGGCTGTCCATCTGCACCCTAACTACTTTATCGCCTATTTCAAGAAGCACCTTGGCGTACCGCCAATGAAATACGTAGGCCTTAAGCGCGTCGAGCGCGCCAAGCTTCTGCTGACCACAACACCGCTGAGCATCAAGGAAATAGCCGACCAGATAGGCTTCCAGGACACAAGCCATTTTACGAAGTTTTTCCGCAAAGAAACGAGCCTTTCGCCTACCGAGTACCGCGCTGCGCCTCATCACAAGCCATAAGGGATTCCATTGTTCACTACTATTATAAAAACGATTACACCCCATAACATTGGATGAAACTAAGGTATACGTGCAAATAACTAACGTCCGACTCCGCACATTGCAAAGAGACAGCGCTTAAAGGCGAAGAACTCACCTTTAAGCGCTGTCTCTCTACTTACCTATAATTTACCCTTTAATAGCACCCGAAGCGATACCCTTGACGAAGTATTTCTGCAGCGACAGGAATACGATCAGAATCGGGATGATCGACATCGTCGTTCCAGCGAAGATCATGTCCCAACGGGACGAAAACTCGCCGACATAGTAGAAGATCTCGACGATCATCGTCTTCGTTTGGCCCGAAGGCAGGACAAGCATCGGCATAAGGAAATCGTTCCATATCCCAAGGCCGTTCAGTACAACCAGTGTAGCCGTACACGGTCCGAGCAGCGGAAAGACGATGCGCCAGAATATCCCGTACTTCGAGCAGCCGTCGATTTCAGCGGATTCCTCGATCTCCTTCGGAATGCCCTTCAGGAAGCTCGTATACAGTAAGCTGCCAAAGCCGACTGACCCGGAAATATAGATCATAACAGGTCCCGCCAGATTACCGTACAGCCCCAGCATTTTTAATTCCTTGAACAAAGGTATCATGTACGCCTGGAACGGAATCATCATGCCTGCAAGAAAGAAGACGAATACGGCGCGCGTCCATCTCTTGTCATGACGCTCAATGGCATAACCCGCCATCGGGATGAGCAATATCATGAACAAAATCGAGATAGCCGTTAGGATCAAGCTGTTCAAGATCGCCCGAGGATACTCCGTCTCCATCAGCAAATATTTGAAGCTGTCCAGATACAAGCCTTTCGGAAAAGCGATGGCGTCTTTCATAATTTCCGCATTGCTCTTGAACGCCGACATGATATTGAACAAAATCGGGAAGAAAAACACGAGAGCGAGCAGCAGCGTCCCTGCAAACAACAGGATGTCGTTAAGCTTTCTTCTCTTCTGCATCTTAGAGCTGCACCTCCCGCTTCCGCAAAAATTTCACCTGAATAACCGTTACGATCATGATGAGCACGAAAAGCACTTGCGCAAGCGCCGTACCGAAGCCTTGACGCAGCTCGCCGAAGCCTACTTTGTAAATGATATACGTCAATGTCTCGGTCTCGAATCCAGGGCCGCCGTCGGTCATGACCGCGATTTGGTCGAAAATTTTGAGCGCGCTGATCATGGAGAGCACGATACACACCGTCATAGCACCCGCAAGCAGCGGGAACGTAATATGGCGGAACTGCTGCCATCTGTTCGCTCCGTCGATGCCTGCCGCTTCCGACAGATCCTGCGGAATGCTCTGCAATCCGGCCAAATAAATAATCATGTAGTAGCCCGCCGATTTCCAAACCGTCGACAGAATGATCGAAATAAGGGCATAATCGGGATTCCCGAGCCAATCCGCCTTAAGCTGGCCCAGTCCAATGACTTCCAGCAGTTGATTCAATACGCCGAAGTTGTAATTTAGGATAATCGTCCATACGAAACCCATAACGATGCCGCTTAGCAGCACCGGGAAGTAGAACACGCTGCGGAACAAATTTCGGAACCATCTCACTTGATCGACGAAAATCGCAAGCGCCATGGCGACTATATTTTCCAACAAAACCAACACTACCGCCATAAGCAGCGTATTTTTCAGCGCGTTATGAACCCGTTCGCTATTCCATATTTCAACGAAGTTGCTTAGTCCGATAAACCGGATATCGCTGCTAACGCCATCCCATGACGTTAAGCTTAAGTACATGCTGCTGATCGTCGGTACGATAACGAACAGCGTATACAATAAGAAAGACGGCAAGATGAACAAAACCGCATAGATCTGCCATTTTTTCTTTTTCTTTTTGTTTGCACGCGGCATGGCCATGGTGCTCTCCTCCTCCAATTAAACGCCGGATTAACGGAGGCCCTTGCAGTGTGCAAAGGCCCCGGCTCCATCCGACTTCATTCTATTACTGCTGGTTTGCCTTAACCTGCGTATCGTACTCCGCGTCCGCTTTGGACATGTACTCTTTTACGTCCGCATCCTTAAGCACTAGATCCTGCATCAGCTTGTAGAACCAGTTGCGGAATTGCGGAGGAATTTGGTTCTCGCCCCACCAGTTATTGATCGCTAGCGATTTTTTCACGTCTTGATTAGTCATCAGTTTCAATACATCTTGCATTTGCGGCGTCGATTCATACGATACTTCTTCTTTCGTCGAAGGAATGCCGTTAGCCGCTTTCAAGAACTTCGAGTATTGCTCTTTAGTGAAGAAGAACTTGATGAACGATTTGATCGCTTCCGCTTTGTCCGCGTCTTTAGCCGCTTCAGCGGACAATGTCCAGCCGGCTGGCGACGGCAAACCAATGACGTTGATGCCGCCTTCTCTGTCCGGCAACGGATAGTAGCCAAAATCGAAGTTCGGATCGGCTTCCGCGATCTGCGTGAACATCCACGGACCGGAGAACAGCTGCGCCGCTTTGCCCGATACGAGAATCGATGCCGTTTGGTTGTCGGCCGTGCTGAGCCAGCCTTTGTCGACGTATTTCGAGAACAGCTCTTTGTAATCCGTCATTGCTTGCACGGGACCTTCGTCGGTGAAGCTAACCGTTTTCGCTGTGCGCTTGGAGTTCCAGTCCGCATCCTTGGAATAGACATCGTCAATCAGGAACTTGTTAAGCCAGAAGCCCATATGGAAAATATCTTTGCCGCCAACGACGATCGGCGTAATGCCTGTCGCTTTCAACTTTTCTTGCGCGGCAAGAAATTCGTCGTATGTTTTCGGAAGCTCGGTAATGCCTGCGTCCGTATAAGCTTTTTTGCTATAAATGATGCCTTGCGGTGCATTCAGCGTCAAAGGCGCGTTATAGACTTTGCCGTCAACCTTCGGCACTTCACCAAATAGGTCAAGTAGATCCGTCGGCAGCTCGGCAATTTTGCCAGCGTTTGCGAATATCTCCGTATCACGCATTTCTACGAGATCAGGGAATTCGCCGACTGCATCCTTCGTTTTGAGCCAATCTAAGTAAGAGGAAGTTGTGCCTTCGCTGATATCGACGATTTTGACATTCGGATTCGCATCCGTGAAAGCATTAATTGCATCGCCGATTGCCTTTTTATTGGCAGGATCGCCGGTTGCGTATCCGATCGAGAAGGTGACCTCTTTCGCCTCTTCCTTGCCCGGCGCGTTCGTTGCCGTCCCTTCATTCGTCCCGCCGGTGTTGTTCGTATTTCCGCCGTTATTGTTTCCCCCGCATGCCGTCAATACGAGTGAAGTAGCAATGGCTACTGATGCAAGCTGAGTCCATGATTTTTTGTTCATATGTGTATAAGCCTCCCCTTTGATATGTGTGTTCCGGGATTGGGTCGTCGATGTGCGCAGCATCGAGTGTATACGCTTTCCCTGTACATAGAGTAACATCGTTCGAAATCCGTTAGAATGAACTTTTTTAAGCCGCGTATGCGGTTAATTTAAGATCGTTGACACGTTCTGACGCTTCCCTTAAAACGAAAATGACCGGAAGCCCGGTCATTCGCTTTTTTTCCGTTCCTGGCGGTAATCGTTCGGCAGCTGGCCGAATTGCTTCTTGAACATATCGCTGAAATGCCGGGCGTTGTTGTACCCGACCTGCTCCGCTATTTCGTATACCATCCCATCCGTATGAAGGAGCAGCCTGATCGCATGCTTCATTCTAACCTCGGTAACGTATTGCTTGAAGTTCTGCTTCGTATGTTTTTTGAAGAAGCTGCTGAAGTAATAAGGGTTCATGAACGCAATGCCGGCGACGGATTCGAGCGTAATTTCTTGCGCATAGTTCATCTCGATATATTGCTTGATTTTGGCTAACAATATTTTGTCCTTATTCCCGGCATCGACGTCCACCATGGAGTGTATTTGCTCGATCGCGCGGATCGTTTCATCCTGCAATTGCTCGAACGTCCCGCAGGAGCCGAGCCTGCTCTGCAGCTCATGCATGTCGATCGCGCCGTCAGGCAGTTGAACGCCATTTTTGCTCATTTCCTGCAAAATAAATAGCACGGAAGAAAGACTCGTCGATACGGCGAGCGTACGGTTGCCGTAAGCGCCCGATCTAACGATCGCTAGCAGCTTGATCAGAGCTTGAACGGCATCCGGCCACGCATTCGCCGTCAGGCCGCGTACAACCTCCATTTGCATGCCGTATAGCTCTTTATCGAACGGCTGCTTGGATTCTTGAGCCTCATAAGCGATGACCTTGCCGCGCCCGAGAAAATAGTTCATCTGCAACGCCTGCTCCGCATATCGATAAGCGTGCTCCAGTCGATCCGTTCCGTCGACGGGCTCGCTCACTCCCGCAGAAACGCTCAATTTCAAATAAACCATGATATTGTGTACGATGTTGTCCGCTATCGCAGCAGCCCCATTACGATCCGTGTGGCTGATAACGGCTACGAATTTATGATCCTTTAGAAAAGCGAACCCGTTATGCGAGGCAACGACGATTTCCTGCACGATGTTGCCAATCGCAAATTCAATGAGCCGTCCTTCCTTCTCCGCCCAACGGTCCGAACCGTCCTTGAACTGATCGATCTCGATAATGGCAACGGAATATAGGGGACCGGGCAGTTCCGCAGCCAGCAGCCGGTAAGCCTCCGAATGCGGCGTTAGCGTGCCGTCCGTCAATTGAAGCAGCCACTCCTGCAGCTCTTCATGCCTGTTCTTCTTCTCCAAGTGCTGAAGCTTGTTCTTCCGCTTTAACTCTTCCTGCTGCTCTGTAATAGACGACAGCACGCCAAGCAGCACGTCTTCCAACTGCTGCTTCACGACGGGTTTGACCAAATAGTCGGCAGCGCCGTACGTAACGGCATCTCTCGCGTAGGAAAACTCTTGATAAGCGCTAATGAATATCACCTTGGCGGGATGGTTTCTTCGCTTCAGTTCTTTGATGATCTCGATTCCCGTTCGATGCGGCATGCTAATATCGCTGATGATAATGTCCGGTTGGCTGGTTTCGATTAATTCGAGCAGCTCATTGCCGTCGTAGGCTTGGCCTACAATGTCGAGGCCCATCGACTCCCAATTGATGAGCTTGCGCAACCCTTTGATAATAAGCGGCTCATCGTCGGCAAGTATAACCTTAATCATGTCCATCGCCCTCCTTGATCGGCATAGCCAAATGAACCGATGTACCGACATGCTGGCGGCTGCTGATGGTTAGCCCGTACTCGCTGCCGCATACCGTTTTGATTCGTTCATGGACGTTTTTGATACCGACATGCTTAGAGGGGGTGCTCGGATCGGATAACATTTCGTTCAAGCGCTGAAGCTGCTCCTTCTCCATGCCGACGCCGTCGTCGTACACCGTAATCGCAAGTTGTCCATCCGCCGCTTCGACGGATATGCCGACAGTCCCTTTGCCTTTGGGCCGCACGCCATGCTGGATCGCATTCTCCACGATCGGTTGCAGCGACAGCTTCAGCACGGGCCAGTTAGGATCTACCTGCTCGGAAAGATGAACGCGCAGCTCGAAGCGGTTCTCATAACGCACTTGGATGATATAAAAATAGTCCCGAAGATGATCAAGCTCTTGCTGTAGCGATACCCAATCCTCACCGTAATCAATGACGTACTTCAGCTGATTGGACAACGATAAAATCATATCGCCCACCTCGTCAGCGTCATTATGAACCGCGTTCATGCGGATAACCTCCAGCGTGTTGTATAAATAATGCGGCCGGATTTGGCTCTTCAGCGCATTAAGCTCCGCCTGCTTCTGCTTGATTTCCGCAACATAGGCATCGTTGATAAAAATCCCCAAGCGTTCGACCATCCGATTGAAGCCATGGCCGAGCCTGCCCATTTCATCATTGCCTTTGATTTCGACCTGGGCATCCAAGTTGCCCGACTCGACCTTGATCATCTGCTTGATCAGACTGCTGATCGGAGCGGCCAACCTGCGCGAGAACCATGCGCCCATGACGATAAGTACGACCGCGCTGACGAAGATCGCGATATAGACGGCAAGACGCGTGGTCACCAACTGCTCGTACAGGTCCTTTTTCACGAATAAGGCGGTCACTTGCCCTTTCAAATACGGAATGGTCTCCGTTAACACAAGCGTGTCATCGTTAGAAGTCCGCAGCAGCTCGTCTTTCTTGCCCATGATGTCCATATTGCTGAAGAACACGCTGTTTTCACTGTCCAGCACATAAAGCTCGTCGTCCTTCCCGATGCTCAGCTCTTTGAAAAACTGATCGAACACGGCGATATCGACATCGAAGTAAAGCGTCCCGAGCACCTTCGGCTCGCTTGTAAGCGTGCCCGATACGTCGATCAAATTACGGCCGACCGTTATTACGTTCACATCCGAATTTTTATAGTAGCTTTCTTTGTGCATCGGAAATATCGCGATTTTGTTTTTCTTCTCGTCGAAGCTTTTGCCCCATTCTTCGATCGGAAGCAGCTCGGGCTGAAATACTTGATTTTCTTTGTACTGGTAAAAAAGCTTGTTATCCGAGGACCTTACGAAATAGGCTGTCCGGATATAGGAATCGCTAAAGATGATCGTCTTCAAAAAACCGTCGATCGGCATGGAATTGATTTGCTCCAGCTCATTGACGTTATAGCTCTGATTGTCGTTCGAGCCTTCGTAGAAACCGTCATATCTCCCTGTATACATGAGCTGAGACACATCGTCGTAATCTTTGAACACCGAATTGAGGTTATAGCTCATGTAAAGCATCATTTGATTCAAATTGTTAGACGTATACCGCTCCACATGGCCCGTAAACGTCTGGACGGAATAATAGCTGAGCGCAAGCAACGGAATCAAACCAACGAGTATGAAAGCTGCCGAAAACTTGACGAACATGCTTCGCCGCTTTTGCTGCCACACGCTGAACATCGGCATCCCTCCCCTTCATAACTTTACCATGCCCGCATAGGCTCGGCTAATGCAAAAAGGGGCGATAACTAAAATAATCAAAGTCTGCATGCTTTAGCTCTCCGTTCAAATCTTGCGCGCATAAGCCTATCATCGTGCCCGTGAAGCCAAGCTTGCCGCCATATTCATCGGATAAACTGCCGATGTCGAGCGTGTCGCTGACCGCCTGCCAAAGATCCCCGTCAGGCGAAGCGAAGAAGCGAAGCTCCCTATCCCGAACGACAGCTCGCAAATAGAAGCTGTCCCATGTATCCACGTTGATTTCCTGCCCTCTGCACTCCTCATACTTGCCTGTCTTGCTCATCACGACGCCTAATACACGACCCTTCACGCTGTCCTGCGTCACTCGCAAATAATAATAATCCGCTTCATCATAATAAAAGACAAGACCGGCCATCTGCATAAAATGATCTGGATTATATTCCATCCGGGTCTCAACCGTGCATCTAAAATGCTGGAGCCTGCGCGCGGCCATACTCTGCCGGTGCCACGATAACAGCGACTCTCTCCCGCGCAAACGCAAATAACCCGGACGCTCCGTCAAAGTGAGCCACGACGGATCGGCAGGCACCCGAAGCGTCTGAAAGACGCGATGAAGCTCAGCCGCATCGAAGTCGTCCTTGTCCGTTATCGCCTGAATGGCTGGTGCCGCTTCGGAAGCAAACTGCGGCGCAGGCACGGTCAAGGCCGGAAGCCGACCTTCGTGGTCGAGGCGCAGCCAGCCGTCCTCCGTCCAGCGGCAGCGCTGGATCGACGTCTCCCTGCCAAGCGGATTAAGCTTCGTCCCTTCGAATGGACGACTGCAAATATGGGCCATATACCACTCGCCCGTATGCGTCTCGACGAGCGACCCGTGGCCCGCATTTTGCAGCGGGAAGTCCGGATTGCTTCTCGTTGTCATGATCGGATACTCAGGATCCGTCTCATAGGGACCTTCGATATGGCGCGAGCGTGCAAGGGTTGCCGCATGATTTGCTCCTGTACCGCCTTCGGCTACGAGCAAGTAGTAGTAGCCATCGCGCTGGAATAGCTGCGGCCCTTCCGTGACGCCGATATCAGTCCCTTTGTAGATGGTCTTAACAGGACCGATAAGCTTCTGCTGCCGAGGATCGTATTGCTGCATGACGATGCCGCCGAACCGCTTGTGTTCATCGCGGAAATCCCACTGCATATTGAGCACCCACTTCGTGCCGTCCTTGTCATGGAATAAGTAAGGGTCGAAGCCGCTGCCGTTCAGGAAGACCGGATCGGACCATGGTCCTTCTATGCTCTCGGCCGTCACCAAATAATTGCGCAAGTCCTTGTAGACGCTCTTGCGGGCAGCTACATTTGTGTAGAGCAAATAGAACATGCCGTCATGATAAGAGAGCGCCGGCGCCCATACGCCGCCTGAGCTCGGTATGCCTCGAAGATCCAATTGCTCTGGGCGGGTTAACGGCTGAGGCAGGAGCTCCCAATGAATCAAATCTCGCGAATGATGGATCTGCACGCCGGGAAACCACTCAAACGTCGAAGTGGCGATATAATAGTCTTCTCCGGCGCGGACAAAAGAAGGATCGGGCTGAAAGCCGGGGAGAATCGGATTTTGAATGGTTAGATGAGATGACTGCATGCGCGTTCCTCCAATAATAATAGTTAGCCTATGTTAATCAGACTAGCACAGGAGGTTCGCCGCGCGTATGCAAGTTTTTTTAGTTCCGTGTGCTTTTTTTTAACATGTTTTGCATTCCCGATAACGAAAAAAGGCGGCTAACTGCACGAGTGTGCACTTAGCCGCCAATGTATCGATATTAATGCTGATTCGCTTTGTCTACCTTCACACGCTTGATGAAGAACGCAACGACAAGACCGATAATCGCGACTACCATCGCGAAGATGAAGGCGTTCTGGATGCCTGCCGTCAAGGCTAGCGGTATGTTCGCCGGGTCGGCTACGTTTTCCACGCCTTCCATAAACGTCTTGCTGCCCGCCGTCATAATGCTTACCGCAAGCGCCGTGCCGATCGCACCGGCTACTTGCTGCAGCGTATTCATAATCGCCGTGCCATCCGGGTACAGCTCGCGCGGCAATTGGTTCAGGCCGTTCGTTTGCGCCGGCATCCATACCATCGAAATGCCGATCATCAAGCAGGAATGAAGCACGATAATGAGCGCGAGCGTTGATGCCGTCGTAATGCCGGAGAAGAACCAAAGTACGGCAGCAACGATGACGAGACCAGGAATAACGAGCCATTTGGGTCCGAATTTATCGAACAGACCGCCCATGATCGGAGACATAATACCGTTGATCAAGCCGCCCGGCAGCAATACCAAGCCTGCTGTCAGCGCGCTAAGACCGAGCCCGGATATCAGGAACATCGGCAAGACGAGCATCGAAGACAGAATAACCATCATACAAATGAATACCATTAACGTTCCGACTACGAACATCGGCTTCTTGAACGCGCGAAGATTCATCATCGGTTCTTGCATCCGCAATTGGCGAATTGCGAAAATAATGAGGGCAATGATGCCCACAACCATCGACACGATCACTTTCGTGCTGCTCCAGCCATGATCACCTTCACCGGCGCTGCTGAAGCCGAATACGACTCCGCCAAAGCCAAGCGTCGAGAACAGAATCGAAATCAAGTCGATTCGCGGTTTGGTTATCGTCGATACATTTTGCATAAAGAAAAAACCGAAAATAAGGGCAATAATAAGGAACGGCAGCGATAGCCAGAAAATCCAGTTCCAGCTCAGCTTATCGATAAGCAGGCCCGCGATCGTTGGTCCGACCGCCGGAGCGACCATAATGACAAGGCCGATAATGCCCATTGCCGCGCCTCTTTTTTCCGCAGGGAAAATAATGAGGATCGTGTTGAACATAAGCGGCAACAAAAGCGCTGTACCGATTGCTTGCACAATGCGGGCAGTCATCAGCATTTCGAAGCTCGGCGCCATCGCCGCGATGAACGTTCCAAGTACGGAGAAGCTTACGGCTGCTATAAACAGCTGCCTCGTCGTGAACCATTGAAGCAATAAGCCGGATATCGGCACTAAAATGCCCAAAGTAAGCAAGTACCCCGTCGTCAGCCATTGGACCGTTGCCGGCGTAATTTGGAATACTTGAATGAGATCGCTAAGCGCGACATTTAGGGCCGTTTCGCTGAACATGCCGATAAAGCCGCTTAATAATAATGAAATCATAATCGGGAGCACTTTGTATTTCACTCCCGTGTCTTGCATGCCTGCTGTCATTGTAGCTTGCAAATTTCTCTCCTCCTATATCAGGTCTTGATGTATGCATGACGTTCTCACCTTATAAAGAAGGGCATTTCGTGATCAGATAGGGCACATATTTCGCAGCGCTTAAAAGCGGTGTCGTATCGCGGTTGGTGATGGCGAGCAACAACGCCCCCTCGAGCAGGGATACGATGACCATGCTGAGCTCGGCAGCCTTAGCTTGTCCGATCCCCGTCATCATCAATCGGCTGGAAATGACATTTTGCCATGCGGCGAATACGGATTGGCATGCTTCCCGCAGCTTGTCGCTGACCGATGATGTCTCGGCAGCCAACCAGAAGCTGAACGGCACATAACCTTCATAGTCGTTCTTGGCGACGTCTTCGGCAAGCTCGTTGATGCACATCGCGATTGCGTCAGCTGGATGTTCGTTTCTATCGAAGCAATCATGCCACTTCGCAAGCACCTCCTGCTTCGTACATTCGATGGAGGCAATCGCCAGCTCCTCTTTCCCTTTCGGAAAGTAATAGTATACAGAGCCTTTGGGACAGTCGCTTTCCTTAATAATTTGACTTAGTCCCGTCGCATGATAGCCTTGCGTAACGAACAGCTTGGAGGCTGTTTCCACAATCGATTGCTTAGCATTTTGCTTCTCTGACACCGGATCACCCTCTTCATTATAACGATCGGTCTACATAATAAAAACAGAATACTTGTTCGCTGTCAACCCTTATCTTCAATTAAGCGCTTATGTTACCACGCAAAAAAGCCGGCTCATAAGCATGCTTACGAACCGGCATAATCGTCACGATTAGATTATTATTGCTGCTTCAAACGCTGCGACCAGCCGATGAAGTTGTCGACCAGCTTATCCAAGTGCTGAACCGTCGATTCATGTATAAGCTCGCCATCGGCGTTCAATTTCTCGCTGACCCCATTAATGAATACTTCATTACCCGGCAGCGTGAGGGCTGCAATGCCCGGCGAATTAAGAATTTGGCGGAGATGCATCTGCGCTCTTGCTGTGCCTAGCACGCCTGGCGATGCGCCAACGATGAATACCGGCTTGCCTACAAGCACCTTGTCGACGCGGGAGAACCAATCTAATGCGTTCTTAAGCAGGGTCGGCACGGAATGATTATATTCAGGCGTTACAATAAGTACTCCTTCGCATTCGGCGACAATTCGTTTGGCTTCAATAACAGACGGCGGCGGTGTCGATTCATTATCTTGGTTGTATAGCGGAAGGTCCGAGATAGGCACAAACTCGATGGTCAGCTTGCCATTACCGGCATAACGCTTCGTCATAAACTCAGCAATTTGTTTGTTGAAAGAACCTTTGCGGCTGCTGCCGACAAGCGCTGCGATTTTCATATGTAATCAACGACTCCTTGTCCGATTGGAAATGGTTTTTGGATTGCCTAATAACGGCATCTGATGTTATATTACCACAATATACAATGCAATGAATCAAATAGAAGATTTATGGATAGGAGATCATATTGGGATGAGCTACAAAATTGCTTTTTTTGACATTGACGGAACGTTAGTAAATGAGCGGAAGCAAATTCCGCAGGATACGATCGACGCCATACGCGCGCTGCAGAGCCGCGGTGTGGAAGCCGTTATCGCAACGGGCAGAGCTCCTTATTTCTTCCGGCCGATCGCCGAGCAGCTCGGCATCGACAGCTTCGTCAGCCTGAACGGCGCATATGTTGTTTACAAAGGAAAACCGATCTTCGAGAAAGCAATTCCGCGCGAGCATCTTGAAGCGCTCGTAGGCCATGCGGCCAAGCATAACCATTCACTCGTGTTCGAAGGACACAGCGAGTTCTATGCGAGCGAGGAAAGCCATCCGCATATGGTGGATGCCGTCAAGTCGCTTCGAGTCGACTTGCCGGGTTACGACCCTGACTTCTGGAAGAACGAGAGCATCTATCAAGTGTTCCTTCATTGCGAGGAGCATGAAGAGCATCTGTATAACGAAGCCGTGCCTGCGCTGCGCTACATCCGTTGGCATAAGACTGCGCTCGACGTACTGCCATCCGATGGATCGAAGGCGCAAGGCATTGAGGCGCTGCTGAAGCACCTCAATCTTTCCGTATCGGAAGCGGTCGCCTTCGGGGATGGACTCAATGACGTAGAGATGCTGTCCGTTGTCGGCCTCGGCATCGCGATGGGCAACTCGCATGAAGAAGTGAAGCCATATGCGGACTATGTGACTGCTCACGTCGACGAAGGCGGCATTCGCAAAGGGTTGAAGTATGCAGGTCTGATCGACTAGTAGTATCCGTTGCAGTAACTGAAACGGAACGCAATAAACCGGCACAAGCAGCTTGAGCTGCGGCCGGTTTTTTTGTGTGCTGTAGTAATCGATTTATTGACCTTCGGATACAAGCGTGAACCGTTTGTACAGATGCTTCGGCTGCTCGATTTCGTCAATCACTGCGATTGCATAGTCGGCGTAGCTGACATAACTGTCGCCCTTTGCGTTAACGAGCAGGTTATCCGCGCCTACCTGATAATTTCCTTCAAGATTAAGTTCCCTGCTTTGCCGCTTGCACCGATAACTGCTATTTTCATCATAAATGACCTCCTGATTTATTGTAACTATCACAATTACACTTTCTGCAACTAGGGTAGTTACATTCAATCACTATGTCAACCGTTTTCGCCAACCATCCCCGATTGCTCGTGCAATTTAGTCTGCTTTTCTCCAAAATAGTCCGTCATAAACTGTACCCATTCCCTTGCAGCGCGGGACAGATAACCCTCCCTTCGCCATACGAGCACCGGCTCCCAAGGAATGATCGGATCATCAAGCTCGATTGCCCTCGTCTTCTCCTCATCAAGAAGATTGCATACGGCTCCGGGCAGCATGGCAACCCCCAAGCCCGCACCGACCATCCCGCCAATGAAATCCCACTGCGAGCTTTCATGAACGATGCGAGGATCGAAGCCCGCTTGTCGGCATTCGTTAATAATCCGTCCGTGAAGCGCAAAGTCGCTATTGAACAAAATAAAGCTTTCTGCTGCAAGCTCTCTCAGGCTTATCCGCTTACGCTCCGCGAAGGGATGATTCGCCGGCACGATCACTTTTAGCCGATCTTTCACGATGGGGATGGAATTGAACATCGCCTCGTCGGCCGGCCATAGGACTACCCCGGCATCCAGCGTCCCGTCCGCAACGCTCTCTTCAATCTTCCTCGCGCCGTCTTCCAGCATGCCGAGCGTGATGCCCGGGTACTTTTCTTGAAATTGCTTGATGACTTCCGGGAAGAAACGCGCTCCCGCCATCGGCGGCACGCCGAAGCGAATGCTCCCCTTATTCAAGTAGGACAGATCGTTTAATTCCTGCATCAGATTGTCGAAGGCCAGCAAAATCGGGCCTGCATGCTGTAGAATCGCATGACCTGCATCTGTCAGCTTGAAGGCTCTCCCTTCGCGCGCGAACAGTTCCATTTGCAGTTCATCCTCTATGCTCTTAATTATTTTGCTAATCGTAGGCTGTGTGACATGGAGAGTCTCTGCAGCCTTCGTAAAGCTGCCTTGCCGTATAATTTCCGATACAACCTGCAATTGCCGAACGTCGATACGATCACCTCTTTCCATAACCAAATGGAATGAAAACAATTCAATATATTCATTTTACTCATAAGAGGGCACTGCGTATACTTAATGGAATGAAAGCGAGGTTCGGACTGATGAAAGTGAAATCCATATTGCGCACCATTGCTCAGATTGTCTTTTTCGTCCTGCTCGCCCAAGGATCGGACGCCTTCGTTGCATGGCTGCATCTTCCGATCCCTGGCACGATTGTCGGCATTATCTTCTTATTCACTTTACTCCAGCTCGGGGTTATGCGATTGCATTGGATCGATCAAGGTGCTACCTGGCTGCTCGCCCAAATGCTGCTGTTCTTCATCCCGTCGACAGTCGGCATTATCGATTACGGAAATTTGATTGCACGAAGCGGTATACCTATCTTGTTGACGATCCTGTTGAGCCTCATCGCCGTCATGCTGTGCAGCGGACTGCTCGGGCAATACATGAGCAGACGGAGAGCAGGTGGCCAGCAATGATGAAGCTGTTAGAGCCGATTGGCTGGTTATGTATCACGATCGCCGTTTTCTGGTTTTCAAAGCTCGTCTATGCCAAAACAGGTAAAATCCTTTTAACCCCGCTCCTCATTACGCCGATCATCGTCATTGGCGCCCTGCATTGGAGCGGTGTATCCTTTCGATCGTATAACGCAGGGGCCGGTCTGCTGACAAAGCTGATTGAGCCTGCAACAATCGCGCTTGCCGTCATTTTGTACAAGAATGCTGCCGTATTCAAAAAAGATGCCTCCATCATAACGATTAGCGCTAGCTGCGGCGCTGCCTTAGCGATCGTCACCTCCGCCAGCATCGCCAATATGTTCGGACTGCCGATCGCTATCATCGACAGCTTGGCCCCGCGTTCGGCCACAACGCCTATCGCGATATCCATCTCTGGCAGCATCGGCGGACTGCCGACGATTACAGCTGTTGCGACGCTCGTCACTGGATTGCTGAGCATGATTGTAGGGCCGCTAATCGTCAAATGGTGCAGAATCAACAATCCGATTGCCAGAGGCGTTTTGTTCGGCACTAGCGCCCATTCAGCCGGCATTACGAAAGCAATGGAATACGATCCCGTATCCGGCTCCGTTGCGACAATTGCCATGATGCTGACCGCTTTCGTTACGTTAGTGGCCACTCCTTGGTTTGTTGGATACTTGCAATGAGTAGATGACATACAAAAACAAATAAGCTGCTCATGAAAAGTCCTGCGACCTTCATGAGCAGCTTATTTGTTTTAACCCTTGTTCTACCCCTGCTTCTTTCCGAGCTCTCTCCGTACAACCGGCATAACGTCTGTAGCCAGCAGCTCGATCGCTTCGGCAACCTTCGCATAAGGCTGGCCGCCGATATCGAACTGCACCATATACCGGTTATGTCCGAACAGCTCGTGCTGCGCCAATATTTTCTCGACGATCTGCTGTGGACTGCCTACAGCTAGAGCCGTATCTGGTCCCGCCATCAGCTCGAACTGCTGCTTCGTTATCTTCTCTCCGCGTTCGCGGCCGCCCATGAATTCATATACATAATTCGCGTAATACGGATAATAATCGGCTATAGCCTGCTCGGACGTCTTAGCAATGAAACCGTGGCTCGTTATCGCTACTTTAGCCTGTTTCGCAGAAAACTTCGCTTCAAAGGCAGCTTCCCTATACGCGGTAACTAGATGCTGGAAACGCTGCGGATCGCCGCCCAATATAGCTAGTGCCATCCCTACGCCCAGCTTGCCGGCCGTCTGCGCGCTCGAAGGCGTTCCGCCAACGCCTATCCATATCGGCATCTTCGGCTGGAACGGTCTCGGTGCAATCTCTGCGTCATCCAGCGAAGATCGAAGCTCGCCGTTCCACGTAATTCGCTCATGCTCGCCGAGCTCCAACAACAGATCCATTTTCTCCGTGAACAACTCTTTATAGTCATCCAGTTCATAACCAAACAATGGGAATGATTCCACGTATGCTCCTCGTCCTGCAATGATCTCTGCACGTCCCTCCGACAATAGATCGAGCGTGGCGAAGTCTTCGAATACTCTTACAGGGTCCGCAGTCCCAAGCACTGTCGTTGCGCTGGTCAGACGAATCCGTTTGGTAGCCTGCGCAATAGCTGCCAACAATACGGGCGGCGACGTAATCGCAAAATCAAGCCTATGATGCTCGCCAACGCCAAATACGTCGAGCCCTGCGTCATCGGCTAGCTTAGCCGCTGCAAGCACCTCCTTAATCCGCTGTGCTGCGGATAGTGACCTGCCCGTATGAGGATCAGCAGCCAAGTCTCCTAATGTATATATACCGAATTCGAATTCTGTCCCGTTGCTTGCCTTTACCTTCTCGTGACTGAGCATCTGCCTTTCCCCCTAATAGTCTTCAACGTTCTATATTTCCCTATTTATGCAGCTTTCATCAAGCCCGCTAACGCAGTTACTTTATGTAAGTAATCATACATAAGTTATTGAATACCGTCAAACCTGCTTCGTTGTAAAATAAAGAACGTTCCTCTTGACTCCATGAATAATGAAGTCAAAAGAAACGTTCTGAATGGTTTAATCTTTAGTTTTGCAGCTGTTATACCGTCTGTTTCGTCAGGTCCAGCCAGTCCATCTCAGCCTTCGTCAGCTTAATAAGCGAACCTTCGTCGCAGGATTGCAGTTCTTCCGTCGATTGAGCGCCGATCAAGGCGCAGGTTGGGAACGATTGGTTAAGCACGTAAGCGAGGGCGATCTGAATCGCGCTAACGCCTTTGTCTGCTGCAAGCTGCTTCGCGCGCTCAAGCCGCTCCCAGTTGTCGTCGCTGTAGAACACTCTTACTAGATCGGCATTGTCGCGCACTTCCGGAGAGAATCTTCCCGTGAAGAACCCTCTGGCTTGCGACGACCACGATAGCAAAGGCAACTGATTAGCTTCGTGCCAAGCGCAAGTTTCCTCATCTGCTGATACGCAGCCCGACCAGAACGGCTCGTTCGCTTTGGCAAGGCTTAGATTAGGACTGCTGAACGTGAACCCTACTAGTCCGCGATCCGCTGCGTAGCGGTTTGCTTCCTCAATACGCTGCCAAGTCCAATTCGATACGCCGATTGCTTGTACTACGCCTGCGGCAACATGCTCGTTCAACGCGTCGATAATGACGCTGACAGGAATAGACGGGTCATCGCGATGCAGGGCATACAAGTCGATGTAGTCCGTTTGCAGCTTTCTCAAGCTATCCTTCAGATCTGCGGCGATCGCTTCCTTGCTGACGCGCGGGCCGGATTGATCATGATGGGCGCCTTTCGTCAATACGACGATCTGCTCCCGATTACCGCGTTCGCTCATATAACGGCCAATGACTTCCTCGCTCTGTCCGCCGCAATAAATATGCGCCGTATCAATCGAGTTGCCGCCGATAGCCAGATAAGCGTCTAAGTTGGCAGCCGCCTTCTCATAGGAATGATGGAAGAAGTAGTCCGAACCTTTCATAAGCCGCGAGACCGGCTTCTTAGCGCCTTGAATTGTAATGTATTCCATCTATATCTCCATCCTCTCTCTTCGTTAGATTGTAATTCTAGAGCGCGTACGCGCTGATTCCAGGCAAGCATCAATGACTCTCATATTCGCAAGAGCGTCCACTGTATCGAAGCGCATCGCGGAATCTCCAGCAATTGCGCGTGCCAGGTGATCCGCCTGTTCCGTGTAAGCATTTACATGAGGAACCTCGATTTCTTTGCGTTCGCCTTGAGCAGTGACGAAGAAATTGCCGCTTCCCGGGTTAGGCGTAACATAGGCGCTTGGCACCTCGATAATGCCTTCCGAGCCGAGCACTTCAAGCGGATTGCGGAACGCCGCCCACATGCCGCAATCAAAGCTAAGCGATACCGCGTTGTCGAATTCAATGAGGCCGGACGCCATCATATCGACATCGTCATGCTCCTGTGAGAACAAAGCTTGTACCGTAACCGCTTGCGGCTCTTGGCCGAGCAGCAGCCTTGCTGCATTGATCGGATAACAGCCCACATCATAGATCGAGCCGCCGCCCCAATCCTTACGGTATCTGACGTTCTTTTTGTCTCCGGCATTGTTGAAGGTGAAGGCGCTGCGAATCGCTCTTACTTCGCCAATCTGGCCGGATGCGATAATGTCCTTGATCATCGCATAGCGAGGGTGATAACGGTACATGAATGCTTCCGACAACAGCACGCCGGCCTTGGCGCAAGCTTCCGCCATCTCTGCCGCTTCCTTCTCATTCAGTGCGAGCGGCTTCTCGCACAAGATATGCTTGCCTGCTTCCGCTGCGCGGATCGTCCATTCACGGTGAAGATGGTTCGGCAATGGAATGTAGATAACGTCGAGCGAATCGTCAGCGAGCAGTTCCTCGTAGCTGCCGTAAGCAGTAGGTATGTTCAGCTCTTCGGCAGTACGCTTCGCATTGTCTAGATCACGGCTAGCGATTGCCGCCGCTTCATTCAGACCGGATAATTGCAATCCCGGAATGACAGCGCGTTTTGCAATCCCCGCACAGCCCATGATGCCCCATTTTAACTTTTTGCTGGTCATGCTATAATCACCTCATCGAATATTTTCTACGACTATATTGTGATTATATGACGATCAAATCAAAATTAAAATGATATTATTTTGCACGCAATTGAAACAATATTGTCATCGGGGTGATAGCCATGCAACGCCAGAGCCATCTGCTTACGCTTTCGCAGACGCCTTACTTTTGCCTGCCAGAATCGGTAGGCGCATACAGTGAATATCCCGAGCATCATACGATTCGTGCGGCGGATGCGCACAACACCTTCAACATCCACTATGTCGCCTCAGGCAAAGGGTATGTAGAATGGGAAGGAAAAACGCACCAGCTTACGCAAGGAGATGCCGTCCTCTACTTTCCGATGCAATCCCAGCATTATTACAGCAGCAAGGATGAGCCTTGGGACGTGCGATGGGTTCATTTTTACGGAAGCGGCGTGCATGATTATTTCTTGGAACGCGGTCTTCACAAGAGCCAACTATGGACGCTGCGGCAGACGAAAGGCTGGGAGCAGGCGCATATGGAGCTACTCGTGGAGGCGGAGACACATCGGATGCTCCATCCCATCCGATTGTCCACATTGACGTATACGCTGCTCGCGCTGTTCGCCGAGCAGGCCGTGCCGCTGACAGGCAGCAGCAAAGCGAGCTCGGCCGGCAACCGGATATTGGAGCTGCTGCCGTATATGCAGGAGGAAGCCATGCGTCCGTTCATCTTGGAAGAATGGGCCGTGAGAGCCGGCGTTACGCCGCATTACTTCTGCAAGCTGTTCAAGAGCACGATGAAGATGACTCCGATGGACTTCATAACGAGGTGCCGCCTGCAGATGGCCAAACAATGGCTGCTCGACCGCAAAGAGGCGAACATCGGCCAAATCGCCCAAGATGCAGGCTACCCGAGCGTCAGCTATTTCAACAAGCGCTTCATCGAACATGAGGGCATGACGCCTACGGCCTATCGCCAGCTTTTCGGCATGTAAGCGCATATTTGCACTTACAGCCCAACGCCGCCGCATAACAAGAAAGGCTCTCCTGCAAGGTCGATTGATCTCCAACCCGTAGGAAAGCCTTTCTTGTTTTACTTTATATTATTTCGCCAATTGCGAATCGAATACAGCTGCTTCGATCATCCAGCCGAACGGATCTTCAAGCTCGCCCTTTTGGATTCCTGTCAGCGTATCGTAAAGCTTCTGCGAAAGCTCGCCCGTCTTGCCGTTATTAATGACAAGCACTTCGTCCTGCCAGTTCAGCTCTCCGATTGGAGAAATAACAGCAGCCGTACCTGTGCCGAACGCTTCCTCCAGCTTGCCTTGCTTGCTCGCTTCGTACAGCTCGCCGATTTCAATCGCGCTTTCTTGAACCTCATAACCCCAATGTCTCAGCAGGTGAATAATCGAATTGCGCGTAATACCGTCCAGGATACTGCCGCTAAGCGCCGGTGTATGAATAACGCCATCGATTTTGAAGAAGACGTTCATACTGCCCACTTCCTCGATGTACTTACGGTGAACGCCGTCCAGCCAAAGCACTTGCGTATAACCTTTCTCCTTAGCGATCTCTTGGGCTTTAAGGCCAGCCGCATAGTTGCCTGCCGTCTTCGCTTCACCGACGCCGCCCTTCACCGAGCGAACGTAATCAGATTCAACGTAGATCTTAACCGGGTTCACGCCCTCCGGATAATAAGCGCCTACCGGCGACATGATGATCAGGAATTGATATTCCGTCGATGGTGCAACTCCTAGCTGAGCTTGCGTGGCAATTACGTACGGACGAATATAGAGCGAATTGCCTTCCTCGAAAGGAATCCAGTCTATATCGACTTGGATCAACTGTTTAAGCGCTTCAACAGCAACATCCGGATTAATCTCGGGAACGCTCAGACGCTCGTTGGAACGGTTCATCCGCAGGAAGTTGTTGTGCGGTCTGAACAATTGCACGCGGCCGTCCTTCGTACGGTACGCTTTCAAACCTTCGAATATCGTCTGGCCATAGTGGAACACCTTCGCTGCCGGATCAAGTACGATCGGTTGGTAAGGTACTACGCGCGGGTTGAACCATCCTTTGCCCTCTTCGTAATTCATGATAAACATATGATCTGTATAATAATTGCCGAATCCCAGCTTTGACTCCGGAGGCTTAGCCTTCTTTGTCGTTGTGCGCTCGATTTGCAAACCTTCTAACATCATGCAACTCTCCTTTTTTTTAGGGCTGTTAATTGAATGCTAACACTTCATGCGATATATTTAAAATATCTATTTTATACAAACCCCATACCTTAAAGGTATGAGACAGTGAGGGATGCCCCATGGATCTGCGCCAGCTCAAATATTTCGTTGCGATTGCCGAAGAAGGGCAAATTACGCGCGCCGCCAAAAGGCTTAATATGGAGCAGCCGCCTCTTAGCCGCCAGCTGAAGCTCATCGAAGAAGAGCTTGGCGTAACGCTGTTCGACCGCAGCGGCAAAGGACTTAAGCTCACCGGCGCCGGACAGCTGCTGCTGGAAAAAGCGGAATCGCTGCTGCTCCAATTCGACGGCGCGATCCGCGAAGTGCAGGAAACGGAGGAAGGCGCTCGCGGCGTCTTGTCCATCGGCTCCGTCGTGTCCTGCATCTCGCTGCTGCCGAAGCAGATCGAGCGGTATCGGGAACGCTACCCCCAAGTGACCTACAAAATACTCGAGGGCGATCACTTCTACCTTGGCGAGCAGCTTGAGAAAGGCGCGATTGATCTAATCGTTGCGCGTCTGCCGTTCGAAGCACAGTCGATCGTGAGCGATTATACCGTACTCCCGCTTCCTTCCGATCCGTTCGTCGTCGTCATTCCAAGCGCTTGGACGACGCTCGCGAGCCGCAGATCGATCAACATGGCCGAGATTGCCCAGTTCCCGTTCCTGACCCTCAAGACGGACAAAACGCTTCGGATGCACGAGCAGGTCGTCAATGAATGCAGACGCCACGGCTTCGAGCCTAATATTATATGCGAATGCTCCAGCGTCGCTATTATTATGTCATTAATCGCCGCAGGTATCGGCGCAACCGTATTTCCGAAGTCTGTCTTGTCTTCTTTCCCGTCCGACGTCGTTACGATGCTGCGGATCGAGGATGCAGACTTCCAATCCGGTGTAGGCATCTTATGGCTGAACGATCGCTACCTTCCGAAGCGCGCGCAATATTTTATCGACAGTTTCCGTCCCGACAACAGCTAAACACCTAGCTGCCAACTACTTAGCAAACTGGTCGTCAAGGAATTCCGCAAGCACGTTAGGCAAGCCGATCTGGCCTAATTGCTTATTATTGTTCATCAGCAGTTGTAGCAGCTCGTCGCTGAAATCATTGTCCTGCTCTTCCTTGATTGCCTCGATCTCATCATGCAGCCGCTCCATCTTATGATCGAGAGCCGATGCGGAGACAGCCGCTTCGCGCAGCTCGTTCAGCAGGCGCTCTGGAATTTCCTGATTATATTTATAAAAAATTTTGTGCTCCAAGCTTGCCCAGAAGTCCATCGCAATCGTGCGAATCTGTACCTCGACGAACACATTTTCTCGGCGGTCCGAAATGTATACAGGCACTTCAATGATCAAATGCAAGCTTTGGTAGCCATTTGGCTTTGGTTCCTTAATATAGTCCTTGACCTCAACGATATTCAGGTCCGACTGGTTCCGAAGCATATCGCTGATCCGATAGATATCGGAGATAAACGAGCATGTAATGCGCATGCCGGCAATATCCCGAATACTGTTGCGAATGCTAGTTAAGCTCAGCCCTGTCTGCTTCCGATACAGCTTCTCGAAAATACTTTTTGGAGACTTCAGACGCGATTTCGTATTCTCAATCGGATTGTATTCATGAAGCAAATGGAATTCTTCCTGCAAAATTTCAATTCTTGTCTCCAGCTCGCTAAGCGCGAACTTATACATCATCATGAACCGGGTCATTTGTGTCTTCAAGTCTTTAATCATTAGCATTTGGTCCATCCTACTGATAATCCCCTTCCAAACTTTCGTTCAACAGCAAGATGATTCGCTTAAGCTCATGCATATCCTTTTCCGTTATCCGTTCCGCTATAATCTTGATAAGCTGCTCGTCATTGGCCCGGAAGGAGGAAATGTATTGCTTGCCTTGCTCCGTTATAGCAATATAAACAACTCTTCGATCCCGCTCGCCTCGATACCGGTCGATTAGACCGCGTTCATACAGCTTGTCTCCCATCAGCGTTACTGCGCCTGCGGTCACACACAGCATCTCTGCAAGATCCGTCGATTTTATTGGACTCGTCCTGCTCAAATGCTGCATCATCCGAATTTGGCTTATAGAGAACGAATCATCGACACCTTTATACCATTCGGCTTTTAGCTTCTTGTACGTGCTCTTCAATAAGGGCGATAGTGACAACCACTCTTCATAATTGCTCATTATTACACCTCACTTATTTATTTTAACACTCAAATGCCGTAACGAGGATTAAGTTTTGTTGACTATTTTGGCACAAAATATCTATAATGACCTTGGCAACGTTCTTGTTAGCCTTTCTACATTCCATCATCCGAGGTGATTGTAATGAGTATCGATAAATACGAAAATGTCGAAAAATTAATCGATATATTTCAACGCTTCGGCAAGGCCGACTGGCGCAAAAAGACGATATTAGGTCTCAAAGCGAGCGAAATGCGCGTGCTGCTCTGCGTTAAGCACGGTTCAGTCAATGGTTCCAGAGGGACAACCGTTAAATATATAAGCAAACGTCTTGAAGTAACTTCGCCAACCGTTACCCAAATGGTGAACAGCCTTATTGAAAGCGGCTACGTCTACCGTAAATCGGACAATAATGATCGACGGATTACCGAAATCATGCTTACCGAGAAGGGCGAGCAGCTCGCGGTTGAAGCCAAAAAACGATATCATGAAATGTTCATTGGTCTGATTGATCATCTCGGCAAGGAGCAAAGCGATCAATTAATCGGATTGCTGAATGACGTCTTCGAATATTTGGATCTAGTCAGACATCAGGAAAGCTAGGAAAATATACAAATGAGAAAAAAGGGATTTCGAATAGGCACGTTGGCCGACTCGAAATCCCCCCTCATGAGTCAGCTAATTCAAGTTATTGAATAGCTGGCTCTTTTTTTGTTAAATCTTTGGCTTTATCATCGGATGGTGCTGCTGCAGCCTTCATGTTATTCGATGTGCGAAGAGGGATCTCCTTCAAGAAGAACACCGCAACGAGTGCAACGATAAGCAGTGACATCCCGAATAAAAAGACGACAGTTAGCGAATCGCTAAGAACATTACGAATAAAATCAATCGTCTGATTGAACAGATCGTGAACCTCTGTCGGAAGGGATTGTTGCAGCTCCTTCAGCTTCGGCTGATTAAGCAGCAATTGCGGGTTCATGAAGCTTCCCATTTCTTTCGCCACTTCAGGATCGACTTTGGACAGATCCGGACCTTCGCCCGCAGCAAGCGCATCCTTCAGCTTGCCTGCCATTGTCGAGTTCATAACTGTGCCGAGCACTGCTATACCGATCGTGCCGCCCATGTTACGGAACAGCGTAGCCGTACCTGTAGCAACCCCGAGCTGGCTTGGTTCCACGGCGTTCTGAACCGTCAGCGTGAAGACCGGCATCGAGATGCCAAGGCCGATACCGAAGACGACCATTGCTCCGACAGCCATCCATACGTTCGTCATGTACGCCATCAGCAGCATGCCAACTACCATGAACGGCATACCCGCGATTGCAAAACGTTTGTATTTGCCGGATTTGGAAATCCAGCGGCCGGACAATGTACTAAGCACGATCATCGCAACCGACATCGGCATATTGATAAAGCCGGAAGTGGTCGGCGAATAGCCGAGAACGCCTTGCGTAAAGAACGGCAGGTACATCATAGCGCCCATCATGCCTGCGTTCATCAAGAAGCCGATGACGTTCGATACGGTTACGATACTGTTCTTGAACATGCCAAGCGGAAGAACTGGGCTTTTCGCTTTACGCTCAATAAGCAGCAGAATAACGAGAAATACGGCTGCCAACGACATTAAGCCGATAATTTCGAACGAGCCCCAATCGTATTTCGTTCCTGCCCATGAGAAACCAAGCAGTAAGGCAACGATCATTAGAGTCAAGAAGAGCGAGCCCCAATAGTCGATCGGTTCGGTTGTTTTGCGCACCGTCTTAGGGAACATTCTCATAATCATGACGAAAGCGACTAAACCAAGCGGAAGGAAGATCCAGAAAATCCACTCCCAATCCATATGATCGACCATGAAACCGCCTAAAGTCGGGCCAATAACGCTGGAGAAGCCGAAGATGGCCATCATGATGCCGGTCCATTTTGCACGTTCGCGCGGTGCGAACAAATCGCCGACGGCAGTTACGGTTGCGGACATTAGAATGCCGCCGCCAAGACCTTGAATACCGCGGTAAGTAATCATTTGGAATATCGATGTAGACGTTCCTGATAAAAATGCCCCGATCATAAAGATGACGATACCGAATAACAGGAACGGTTTTCGTCCATAAATATCGGATAGCTTGCCGACCAGAACGGTTGCGATCGTAGAGGTTAGCATGTAAATCGTAATAACCCAAGAATAGTGCTCAATGCCGCCAAGCATCGCAATAATGCGCGGCATCGCCGTACTAACGATCGTTTGGTTAATAGCGGCGAAGAACATCGCGGCCATTAGCGCAATCATGATCGTAACTTTTTTCTTCTGTGATAATTGCTCCATGAAGTTTACTCTCCTTGCTTTTATAATTTAATATTACCCTTTAGCAGTAAAATTACTACCGCTAAATAGTTAGGCTACCTACCTATCCATGTATCTTACAACAATTTTAGTACTAAGACAACTGGCATATTTCGAAAGTTTTTTGAACGAGCGTTGAACGAGATTCGGTTGGTTACGCAAAAAAAACCCCGCCAGGGCGGGGTTCAAAAATATAGCGTTTCGATAGCTCCAGCTCTTCCACGACGCTCCGAACGGCTTCCTCGTTCATTTGCGGATCTTCTTCGAACAATTGTCGCACAGTCGGATAATATTTTATGCCAAACCTATTTCTTCTATAAATGATGTCACCGACATAACAACTGCTCTGTTTAAGCTGTGCCTGGGTCAATAAGCTGCCATTATTGGCAAAGATATATCCCGAATCTTGTTTCACCTGTCCCGCTAACAAATAAGAAAGTGCCCAAGCCCCTGCTCCCGGTTTACTTACAACACCATAAACCTTAGACGAGCTGAGACGGTAATTAAAATGGGTTAATTGATCCCAATACGCATCTACTCCAAAAATCCGCGGCTTGCACTGTACGTTAATATTTTTCAACTCGATACTATTTAAAAGGTTCATCGTTCGCTGCCCCCAACTTCCAACTTACATGTTCCCTTTATTTTATTTACTTTTTATACCTTTGTATATTAATTTTCCCGTGCTAGTTGGATGAGCTACATTGGATATTTGCATTAACTTCGTTCGCTAGAATCAGGTTTGGAGAGCTATGTTGGATTTCTGCATTAACTTCGATCCAACCAGAGTGATTCCGGCCTAAAGAGGAAAAAGTTACTGCAAATATCCATTATAGCTTTCGGATATGACCCAAACTGTAGAAAGTTACTGCCAGAATCCAACATAAGTTTTGTGCGTAAAAAATGCATACAAAAAGCCGCCCCACCAGGGAGCGGCTTTCGACTTACAGTGCTATTAAATAGAAAATGAGGATATGATACCGCGTTTCAACCCTTTGGCATTTTTGATAATCGTCTCGTATTGCGATTTGGCTATTCTTCTGTCGGACATTGGAAGTTGAGGGTTCTTCACAATTTCGGCCAGCATCTTAAGCTGCTTCATCTCGTCCGGCGTTACTTTAGCTGTTGCTCTCGCCACGCGCGCCCTCCTCCTTTCCCTTATGATCCACTTCCAATTGCTCGATAACCGTATCGGCGATCTCCTTGCTTTGCTTCGCCTTCAAGTAAGACAATCCCGCATAGCCGGCCAGCAGGGAGCTGCTGACAACGGCATATATATTGTCCGTGTTGGCCATGGCTAGCGTGCTTTTCGCCACGATGCCCGTGCCGATGGCTATAAGCAGGTCGCCAAGGAAGCCGAGGTCAAAAAATATATTTTTTTTGGCGCTGCCGCCATTGCGGTATCCAATCATAAAGAAGAGGAAGCGAAGCGGCCGCTGTACGGAGCGGATCAGCTTGCTGCTGGAGAAGTTAGCCCCTTCCTCGTCATATTCTATGACGAACTTCGGCAGTTCGACTATCCCATTTTTAACAAAATGTCCGATTAATCCCCCGATAAGACTCATCGCGATAGGAAGCCCGAACACGGCAAGGAAATCGTTCAAATTCCGAATGTCCTCCAGAACTGCTCCTCCTCTCCCTTCCCCAAAACAACGTCGCCACGCTTGCCTTCAATTGCCGTTGCTTTACTCCATGTTATTTAGTTATAGCGGTTTGCGCGCCCGATTAGAACTAATTTTTCGCGGCGCAAGCGCACAAAAAAACCGTATCCCAGGCGGATACGGTTCGCTTTCCATTATAACTTCCCGCTACTTCTTCTGGATCGAATAACCGAGGGCGATAAGCGCCTTCAGCGTCTTTAACGCTGTAATACGATCGTATTCCTTCTCGCTCTCGGTCAGATCTGCATAAGGAATAAGACTTGGATGCAGCTTGTTGACGTCGTCCCGCTGTGCGCCTAACGTCCAACCGTCCGACATTCGCTGAAGAGCCCACTCATCATGCGTATTCTCAGCCAGCTTCTCGGTCAGTTCCAATATGTCGTCGCCCAGCTCTACTCCGCTTGTATCAATCGGTTTCGGATTATATCCCATGAATTCTCTCAACCTCCAAAGCTCGCAAACTGCTATTCCTATTTTCTCCATATTAATAGCCAGCCAACCGTTTGTCCAAATAATCTTCATCGATCTTTATGAGATCCCACGCCGTCACGATCCCAAGAACCCCCTCTTGCTCTCGTCCATTCTCGGTTACGAGCACCGCATCGATCTTGTTTCCACTGTGGTAACAGTCCTCGAACAGCTCCTCCAGCTCGAACACGCTCGTCCTTCTGCTGACGAACCGACAATTCTGGTTTAGCTCGTAGGGCATAATATGATCGAGCTTTACACCATTCAGATCCAGCAGTCCGTCAACGACGACAGCATGCATCCATTTCAAGATTCCGTCAGCGGTAATAAGCTTGCAAAATTCGAAATCCTTGTAGACCGGGTATTGCGAATACGAAGTAGCGCTTATCTCTGCGAGTACAAGGGAGAGCGGGTCGGTTGCATCGAATGCGACGACGTTGCGCGATGCGATATTTATCGCTATCGGCGGATCGCAGAGCTGATCGCATATTTTCTCGATCTGTTGTACGATCTCCACATGCGGCTCGGCAATATAATAGTTAGGTTTTATTTTCTCATGAACAATGACGTTCCGAAGCTTCGCGAATGAGCGCAATGCGTCGGCATATTGACGGATAATGGCATATCGAGGCTGAGCCCGGCCAACGAGCTCAACGAAACTGCCGTCCATGGCGCATAGCTGCTTCAGCTTCAGATGAATTTTATTGAAGGCTGCCTCGAATCGCTCTGATCGCTCACTCGCGGACGTCGATCCCTCTATGATTGTATTCGACACGCTGTCATTCACTCTCGCTCTCCTGCTAAATGCTTCTAAACGACTCCTATTTCAAGCCGATAGGCAATCTGACGTCTCTCTCCCGATTCACGTAAATCCACGAGCCGTTCTCGTCGAGCAATTCCTGGCCGAGCTTATAGATGACTTCTCTGGCGGATGCTTCATTAGCCGATGAACCGTCCTTCGGATTCAAATATTGCTCCGTCTTGTTGAGGCCGTAGGTGAAAAGCACATGCATCCGAGCATGCTCGCCCGACAGCGAGTTGTCCGACATTTGCGAATCGAAATCCGTCCTCACGATTCCGGCGGCTACCAGTACAGCTGCGGGGACCATTAGCCATGACGCCCATGTCTCCATCGCCAACGGGCTTTCGAACACATTCCATATATAGACCAATCCGATCAGCACAACGCCGGATAGAAACAGCCAATCGGATTGCAGAGCGGCTCTCTTCCCTTCCCGCTTCTTCGTTTCCTTGGACCCATTGAAATAGCTGATCTGATCCTCGATCCACTTAACCTTCACCCATTCAAATTCCTTGATCGGGCTGCTATCCTTCTGTACCTTGATCAAATAATTTTGCGTACGTATAACGCTGCATATCCATTCAATCTCGCTTCTCTGCTGCGTCAAGTAGACGTCCGATACATCTTGATCGACGCCTGCCAAATACCAGAACAGCTGCACGCGAAGACCTTCGGATAAAGCGCGGTAATCCAGGTACTTGCGATGATACTCCCGTTTCCTTCCTACTTTATACTTGTAGCCGGCCCAAGCCAGCAATATGATGTACGCAATAACGATAATAGGCAGCTGGCTCATCAGCTCATAGGAAGCGACTAGCAGAACCCCCGTTATAAGAAGCATCTTGAATACTTTTTTGCGCATATTTTTTAATTTGACAGCCATTTTGTCGCTAGCGGCATACTTCAGCGCCAACGATTCCAATATCGGCGGGAGCACGCGACCTGCTGGACATAGATTGTCTATGGCCTCACGTACATCCGAATCGGGAGCCACTTTCAAATGAATGTCTTCGTTAAATGTTTCGATGTTCGTTAAGATGCGGTCGAATGTCATTTGCGCATCCTGAAAATTAGCCGGATAGATGGGAACAGGCTCGGCTATTTTATCGTTTACGCTGCCATTGGACTTGCGCGGCGTGCGGATATGAATGACGATGCCGCTCGTTACCGGATCGAGCAGCTTGTTCGCGCCGGCTATCTCCGACTCGATTCCGTAGCGCATATTACGAACCGAATAAGAGGTTCCCGCCTTCAGATCATTTCTCTCGACGCCATCCCAGAGTGCTAGCAGCACATGGCAGTACTTCGTGATATGGTCCGATACTTGCCCATAATAATCCTCCGGCTGCAGCGTCATTCCAGCGCTAATCGCAGGCTCGTCCAGCACGTATACAAAGTCCGCCTTGTCCCGCAGCGAATAGTAGCTTGCGCGGGATTGTTCCTCTTGAAACAGCTCCAAATAGGACGCTTCTGCCATCGGAAGCGGAACATATAGCTTCACCGGCTGTCCGCAGTCCCGCAACTCGATAGCCGCTTCGGCTGCGATCTGATCGGCTCCGGCAGCCAGCGGCGATAGCATGATAATCGGCGTATGCGGATACTTCTCGAGGTATTGCCTCAGTTGTTCCTTTATAATCGACCTTAGCAACGGCTTATGCTCTTCGAACAAATCAATATGTCCGCTGACTCCGAACAATAGCGGTGTTAGCTCACTCGTATTCATTCTTCTTACTCCTATTCCATATGGGCATGTATTAGCACGTCATGCGTAAGCAGCTTCTCCGGCCTTGGGTTCATTGAGAACGACACAGGGATAATCTGCACGATATACTGCTCCTGGAGTTCGCGCAATTGTCCGTATTTGTTGAAGAGCCACTTATAAAATCTAGGCATCACTTGGTTATAAATGAATTCATCATTCGTACTGAGCACGTGCAGAGAATGAGGTTGTTTACTTCCTCGCATCGACCAATCATCGAACAAATGGAACATAACCTCCTCTGTATCCGACTCAAGCGCAATATAGAGCAACGACCCGGCATCCTCCTTGTTAAGGCGAATCAGCCTGTCATCTTCTGAAACATCCAGTTCATAGCCTAACGCAGTCAAATTATCCTTCGTCTCCGCCAGCAAATACTGGTACTTAATTCCGTTAGGACAGCTTGCAAGCTGGTCGTATTCGGAGTCGGCTGGAAGCAGCCTCCATCTCTCCGAGTATATCGCTCTCCCCTTATCCGTCAATTGGAAGAGTAGATGCCTATATTCGCCCTTCGTATGCATAGATTGGTACTTGTTCACATGAATGAGAACAAGTCCTCGCTTCTCTAGCAGCTTGAGCTGCTTAAGCATAACATGCCACTCTACTTCTCCCGAATAAAGTTTCCGTCCTCTTGAATGGCCGGTTCGTCCAATCCGCTCCAGCAAAGCTTCTTCTTCCTCCGACAATGGCGAAGCGTCAGGCTCACCTTGGGCGGTAATGATGACGGCCGCTGCAGCTGCTTTTTCTATCCCATTCATCCTCGCAAGCAGCTTCTGGCGGAACTGTTCGCCAGTACGCTGCTCGTTCTCCCACCTATTCTGTTCGGAGAGAAGCAAGTATCTGTCGATAATAACAATCGCATCCTCCTGCCGATCCAGCAGCTCCAGCACTTCCGCTTGCTTTAGGAGCGAGAATAATACGCCTTTCCCATTATCGAGCAGCGCGTTAATCCGTTCCTGCTCCTGCAAATTCGCAATCGCATGCTGCAGATAAGCCTTGACCGGCTCTTGCTTATAAAACTGGATATACACTTTGGACAAGTTGCCCAGCGCATATTGCATCTGGTTGCCATTCTCCATGCCGCACTCGCGCAAAATTTCGATCTGTTGTTGGAACGTACGAATCGATTCAGGGTAGTTTTTCAAATACTCATAGATTAGGCCTTTGCCTTTCAACGCTCGTTGAAGCCCCATCGTGTAGCCAATGCTGCGGCATATACTTTCCTGCTTCTCGCGCTTCTCCAACGCCTCTTCGATGACGCCGTCTTTGTTGCGCATGCCGCGGTATAGAATACTTGCCTGCATCCCATACGTATCCTGAAGCTCCTCGTACAGTTGCAACTCCTTGCAGATCGTCTCGCGGCTGCGAAGCATTTCGAGCGCTCGATTGCATCGATTATGCCGTATGAAGCGGCCGGAAGTTCTCGCAATCTCCACTTCGCTGTGGAAAAGAATCGCTGCATGAACGCCATAAGCTTGCTGCTGCAAGTAGTCGTTCTTCAACTGGCGGTTCATATGATTTTGATATTTCTCCGAATATCTTGCCTCATAATAATTGCCTTTCAGCCGCATAAGGTCCGAACGCATTAACGAGGTCTGCAATAAGCCCCGGTGATGTCCAATTTCAGAACAAATCGCTTCCCTTCTATCGAGCAAGCGAAGCGCCGCGTCGATCCCTTCCTTATTGCCGATATAGATGATTTCAAACTGCAGCCACACTTGCTCCCCAAGACACTCCTGCAGCGCATCGCGATTGCCCGTCGCCAGGCAGAGCTGTTCCAGCTCCTTCAATTGCTCTGCAGCCTCATCCAAACGATAGCGAATCCGGTTCATCTCCGCACGGCGAATTAAGTATTGTTTGCGCCCTTCGAAAGTTGCCAGTCGGTCAAGAAGCTTCCGCTGCTTCGACAGCAGCTCGTATGCTTCCTCCATGCGGCCTTGCGAGCTAAGTACGCCGGCTTCAAGTCCAAGACCATTTTGCAAACCGTCAATGTAATCATTAGCTATGCAAATTTCCTTTTGCAGGACAAGCTTCTCCATACATGCTGGAAAATTACCGCGGTCTTGCAGAATGAGCGCTTGCTTGTACAAAATGTGCTGTAACGTTTTCAGTTCATTGCTTTCTCTATATCTATCTTCGGCATTCGAATATAACGCAAGGGATTCATCGGGATAACTGTCGGCGAGAAGCTCTGCAAGAAGCAAAACGATCTCTTTGGCGTAATCCGCTTTGTTATACATGACATTGCTGTACATGTAGGGCAGCTTTACCTGTTCGATGCCGGCATTCTCCCAAGGAAGCGTCCTCTGCTCCAGCGTCGATAATACTTCCTTCACGTAATAGGCGTCTTTGTTCCAGGCTGCGAGCAGGAAGTCCGTATCCTGATACTGATGTTTGAGAAGCTCCCACTCATTTGCTTGAATGTATTGCCAAGGCAGCTCGTCGATGAGACGGCCTTTATTTTCTAGACCGATCTCGCTTTGGAAGTAGTTCATAATTTGTCCTCGAGCATACGACACATCCTGCGATTGTCTGCCATACCGCCTCTGAACAGCGATCCGCATATACATATGATAGATGCGAAGCGGTCCGGAACGATGCGTCAAGTAAGGCTCTAGCGCAACCATGAACGTTGCCCAAATCGTATCCGGAATTTTGTGTCCGATGCGGCTCCATATGTGCTTGAGCTCACTGTAAAGCAAGCCGGAACGCGAAGACCATAACAGCAGCAGCGTATTTTTTACGAAGCCCGGAACGATCCATTCGTCATACACACGCTCGAAACGACTCAATATTTGTTCATAGAGAACGTCAGGCGTCTCTGCTTGCAAATATTTAGCCAGTTCGTTCTGCAGCCTGCTTCGCGAATCTCCGATCAGTCTTATTTCTTCCAGAAGAGCCCGCAAAAACAACGGATTATTCGTTTGCACCGATTCAACAATCGCTTTATGCTCCCGCGGTTCAAGCGATTTGCCGTGCATGACGGTCAGCACTTGATTAATGATCTGTTCCTTCTGTTCTCGATTGAGCGGCCCGATCTCGAGAGACTTCCATTTGTCGTGCTTCGGCGCGCAATTGGTTGTACTGGAAACGACGATCAGAACGTTGTCCGGCACTTCAAGCGGCAGCCAGCTGAAAAACTCCTCGTCTGCTGCATCTTCGAATTGGTTAATCGCGTCGATCATAATCAGCAGCCTCTCCGTCGCCGGGACGGAACTGAGGCATCTTAAGAATGCATCTCTAACGAGATCAGCTTGAATGGGATTGTCGATGCGCAGCGCAAATCGACCGTTCATCTCGGCGATTAGCCTCTTCACCGTGCCGAGCGCGGTCATACTGTTCCTCGTGAGACCGACGAAGTGAGCAATGCCTTGAATCGAGCTCTTGCCTTCCGCCTGCTCCTCGAGCTTCTCATGCATCCAGTTGCTAAGCAGCGCAGACTTGCCCAGCCCCGACATGCCATGCACCACGATAGACTTGCCTTCTGCTAGCACAAGGCGATCAAGCTCCTCGAAATAATGCGAGTTTTTGATAAACGTTTCGTTTACGAGATTCAAGGCATTCACCTCATGCTCGTACCGTTCACGTTCTACATCGTCTGCTCGCTTCTCCTCGGGATACAAACTATTAATAAGGTGGATGAAATCACGTTTCACCCATTGTCCAAGCTCCTGTCTGTCTCGGAAGCCGTCTCTGCAAGTAACGCCGCTGGCCTTAATATCTTGTTTAAGCTGAGCAAGCTTACTCTGCCTATCCAGCATCAGCACCTTTGCTCGCGCTTCGTCTAGCTCGCGCACTTCTTCTTCACGCACTTGCTCTACGTATTTATAAAGCTCATCTTCGGCAACCGTCTCCAGGAACGCTGGATCGCGGAAGTAGAAGAAGCCGTTGCTAAGCACGGAAGGCTGCGAGAGGGCATGGCGAATCTCGATCTCCGTTATCGAACGGTCCATATAAGGCGCCAGCTCCGGATATTGATGTACAATATGTTCCGGATACGAATGCGACGAGCCGTACCTCTCCCCGAGTATGCCGACGAAGAACGGAATGCAGCTGTCAATCTCACTTAAACAGATGGGCAGCACTTCCTTGGCGTGAATCTTCTCCTCTTGGATGCCCCATCGCAGGTCTACTTCGCTCCACACGACACCGCGCTTTGCGCATATACTCCTTAATTCGGGAAAAATATTCGTAACTAGCTCGTCACGCTCCGCATCCATATCGAGAAACGGCGACGATAAGAACAGTCTGATGCCTCTTTTGGCACCTTGTACTTGCTTCCGTGCAGCCGTCATATTATTGCGCTCCTTTGGGAATCCGTGTCAGCTCGTTGACGTATATCTCTCTAGTGAAGTTCGTATATTGCTGTTCTTTGCGCTTCTTCATCACATTGACGTTATAGAAACGTTTGTGCAGATGCCCTCTTATTTGCACAAACTCGCCAACGATCAGATCCGCGTTCCGTTTAGCTATCTCTCCCCAGCAAGTCAAATGCAAATAACTTTTGAAGCCATGTGCATTTACGGTTATACCAAGGTTCAAATATGGAATTTTCCGCGCCCCGTGTTCTGGAAAGTATGAAATCACTTTATTGATATGTCCTTGAATATGAACTTGGTTGACCCCTCTCAGCACTCTGTTATCATCCGCTTTCACGGGCTGCATAGCAGTCACCATAACCTGACAAGCGGTATGCGGCGATTTCTTCGTAACCGTCAGATGCTCGTTAACTTCGTATAAGTATTCGGCATCCTCACCGCGAAGCTTATTCCCTTGTGACTGAAATAACGTATCATGAGGCATAAAAGGGATGAGTCCGCGATTTACGAGCTTATCCCAATCGATAATTTCCCCTTTGCCGGACACAGGTACTCTCGTAGTCGGATATTCTTGAAACAAATTATAGTAGTGCTCAACTGCATTTTGATACAGCTTATCTACGTTATAACCCTTTCTATCATAAACGCTGCTGATCACCGCACCTTCCAGCCGTACCGAATCGCCGGCTTGATATGGAACATCCTTTCGGTCGAACCATACAAGATCGAGCTCATCAACGGCTCCGTTAGGCCGTTTTGCCTCCATCTTCATGCTATGTATCAAACGTTTGCCCGTCTGCATGGGCTGCCCAGGGACGTACGTTAGTACGCCTACAAGCTCAATCCGATTAAAGTAAAGATTAGTGTTCGTATTCATCCGACTCTTCGACTCTCCCCCGCATTCCTTCATTTATTCAGTATACGAAATAGAGCGTTACACTACGGTTACAGCATCAACGATCAGAAAACGGCTGCCATAGATGATGCTAAAGCTAATGCATCACCCAGGCAGCCGTTGCGGCTTACTCTATTAGATTAATCTCCAACCGGGAACCAGTTCGTCGGTCTTACGATCATCTCCCATAACGGGGTTGGCACGGTCAGATCCGCTTGCCCGCTTCTCGACAACTTCGTTCTAATCCGATCCTCTTGTCCGCTCTCCACTTTTTCTACCCATTCAGGCTCCATAATGAGCTCCCGCCCAATCGCGACAAGCGGTACGACATCAAGCGTACGAAGCGCTTCGTCAGGCGTTCGAATCGAGCCTACCCCGATAATCGGTACGAGATGCCCTACGCGCTCTTGAATCCACTCGAGACGAGATTTGATAGGCTCAGCTCCGCGTTTTGGCAAAGAATCCGCCTCCATGAGCGATATATGCAGGTAGTCTAGGTCCTTCCTTGCCAATTCATCCACAAGCCTAAATGTATGCTCCATCGTAATGCCCGGAGTCGTCGCTTCCTCAGGGGAGAACCGATATCCAACGAGGAACGGTTCCTTCGCATGCTGAGCTGCAACTCGTTTCACTTCATCAACAACCGCTAACGGGAAGACGAGGCGTCCGTCGATATCGCCGCCATAACGGTCATCCCTCGTATTTGATTGCTCGGAGAAAAACTGCTGCAGCAAATATCCGTTAGCGCCATGAATCTCCACGCCGTCGAACCCGGCTTCAATAGCCCTTCTTGTCGTTGCGCCGAAATCGCGCACAATCGACTCGATCTCTGACTCCGTTAACGCTCTTGGCACAACGCCGTCATTTTGTTCGGAAGCAACGGCGCTTGCGCCGACGACATCGCCGCCAGGCACTAACGCTGCCGGGCACAATCTGCCTCCATGATAAATTTGAAGCACAGCTTTAGCGCCCTTTTCCTTAATGGAGGCGGCTACGCGGCTCATGCTTGGAATCATCTCATCGCGATCGCCCGCGAATTGACCGGGGAAGCCTTTGCCATTCGGAGATACGTAGATGCAGGCCGTTACAACCATCCCCACGCCGCCCGCTCTGCGTTCATAATAATGAAGCTCATCCTCGGATACCGTTCCGTCCTCAAGGGAAGAAAAGTTAGTCATTGGAGCCATTACGATTTTATTTTTTATCTGAACGCCGCTTTTGAACGTAAAGCTTTCGAACAGTGGTTTGTATTGTTCCTTCATTTCAACACTCCTCGTTGTATATACTTCATATATAGCTTCAGTTCAAACTGTAACTATTTTGTATACTGTACTATATTATGATACAGTTAGACTGTCAAGCGTTATATCTCACTCAAGCGTAAACGGCTGAAGACGTCCTCTGGCGGCGTAAGCCAACGTTTCGCGGATGAAATATAAGCCTAGTATAAGCGTACAATGCTTTCTTATATTTTGAAAATATAAGCAATTACCCGCTTGACAGCTTTAACTGTATATTATATTATTACAGTAACAACATTGATTACAGTTACACACATTTGAATAGGGGCGGTGGAAAAGATGAGATTTGAAACGAGCGATTGGGTACAAGGAAGAACGGGCAACGGAGAATTAATTCAAGGATTTATCGAGCATATCGATTCTCTTGAAGGAATCGTCACCGTACAAGTTATTAAATCGGACAATGAAGATTCAGTAGGCAAACCTACCGCCGTTCGCGAGCATTGGATCAAAAAAATTCCCGAAGACGCGCCAATGAATGCGCAGCAATTGTTAAGCATGATCGATCTTGCTTTGGCGACTAGAGATGAAGCTTGGTTCATGGAGCTGACTGATCAACTGCAGGCCGTGAAGCTGCTGGACAACTACGATAGCCGCAACAAGAACAATGCTAAGCATTCCCGACTAACGTCGTTTATATAAGAGTGAGAGGCAAGCCGGCTTAAACGCCGGCTTGTCTTTTTGTTTGCCATTTTTTTCATATGCATGCAGACGATTTGTATCGCTCCGCGACATTGATTACAATGATAGGTACAGCCATTCAATAAATGGAGGGATGCATGATGCACAGAAAGTCATTCCATCTTCTAACACTGCTAATGATTTGCTTGATCGTTGCGGGCTGCGGCTCGAACCAGGCCAACAATACGAATGTGCCAAACGAAACCCCGCCTATCCAATCTACCGAACCCGAACCAACGGCTACAACCGCCGCTCAGACCGATCCGCCGCCTGCCGAAACAGCAAAACCCGTTATCGATCCTATACAGGAGCAGATTGATGATATGACCCTTAATGAGAAGATCGGCCAAATGATCATTATCGGATTAGAAGGTACGAAAGCCGATAAGGAAGCCATTAAAATGATTAAAGAGAATAAGATTGGCGGTTTTATTTTGTTCAAAGACAACATGAACAGCGCTGGCCAGATCATCTCCCTGCTGAATGCGCTTAAGTCCGAGAACGAATCGAACAAAGTCCCGTTATGGCTGAGCGTCGATCAGGAAGGCGGCAAAGTGAATCGCCTGCCGAAATCCTTTGTGGCCATCCCTACCGCGAAGTCCATCGGCGCAGCGGATAACGACAGTTATACTGGGGCCGTTAGCCAGGCAACCGGTCTAGCGCTTAAGTCGCTTGGCTTCAATATGGACTTCGCCCCCGTTCTCGATATTAACAGCAACCCGAACAATCCCGTTATCGGAAGCCGGGCCTTTGGCTCGAATGCAGACTCGGTCATACGTCATGGAATCGGCACGATGGAAGGACTTCGGTCGAATCATATCGCGGCGGTCGTGAAGCATTTTCCCGGGCATGGAGATACATCCGTCGACTCTCATCTAGAGCTGCCTGTAGTCGGCAAGAGCTTATCCGAGCTGGAACAGTTTGAACTGCTTCCCTTCAAGGAGGCGATCGCTCATGATGCCGACGCGGTAATGGTTGCGCACCTGCTCATTCCATCCATAGACGATACGAATCCAGCATCCTTGTCCAAAGAGATCATCACCGATTTGCTGCGTGACGAGCTCGGATACGATGGTGTCGTTATGACAGATGATATGACGATGGGCGGTATTATCAACCATCATGATATTGGTGAAGCGGCCGTTCGTTCCATCCAGGCTGGCACCGATATCGTATTAGTGGGGCATGACAACGTAATGCAGAACAAAGTGTATAATGCGCTTAAGGCAAGCGCTGCCTCAGGCGAACTAAGCAAAGAAAAGATCGATGAGCATGTCCATCGGATATTGGCGCTGAAAGCCAAGTATGCGCTAAGCGATAACGATGGCCCAATCAGCGACATCGACATGGATACGATTAACGAGCGATTCAACGATGCTCTGAGCGTAAACAAGAAGTAAACCCGATCCGCGCAACATAACAAAGGGGCGTTCACTTTCGAACGCCCCTCAGTTATTCCGCTTATTACAATCGTTCCTTCACAACGGTTTTCGCATAATAGTCTTTTAATATGTGCTCCGCTTGTTTCCCGTATATACCGAACCCCCGATTTGATGCAGCATCCTCATCAGCGTACAGCTTCGCGCTCCAGTCCCACCAGAAAAATCCGGCGAACCACGGCTCGTCCCAAAACGCTTGTAGCGTAGATTGATAGAAGTTAGCCTGCTCGCTTTCGCTCGCCGGTAGCTCCTTATGCGTGAAGTCCCACGGCATCGTTGCGCAGCCAAGCGCGCTTCGGCAGCCAATCTCCATGAATACGACTGGCTTATTGAATCTCGCCGACAAGGCAGCAAGCCGCGGCTTATACCGCTCCCAATTGGCTGCCATCGACTGCACGCTGTCTCCCGGCTTCACGCCAACCGGATAGTATGCGCTAGTACCGATATAGTCTACCGCATCGAACCAATCAACGCCCTCCTCCTTGCCGTGATTCGCGTTATAAATAATCGGTCCGCTATAGATGGTGCGGAGCTTGGCAATAAGTGTGCGCCACTGTGCAGAGCGCGATTCCGTCTTCACCATCTCGCACCCGATACATAACATTTCGCAGTCCAGCTCTTCAGCCAGCTCCGCATAATGGCACAAGAAATTCGAATAGGATTCGAACCATTTCTCCCAATACGGTGCAGCATCGTTATCGTTCGGGAAGCCGATATGGGCACGCCATATGCCGTCACGTGAATTGACGACCGGCTTCAGGCATACCCGAAGCCCAATACTCTTCGCTTGCTTCACCGCAAACTCAATGTCTCTATCGGTCACCGTATAGCCGTAATCAAAATAAATTTGAGTAGCATGTATCGTATCCTGGTATGTCCAGAACGATAAAGCTATCCACTCGCTGCCTGTCTCTCTCAGCTTGCGCATAGAATCGATGGCGTATGGCTGACGATACTCTCCGCGCTTTGAGCCCCATCCATAAGTCATCCCTTTGAAGAAAGGTGCGGTTGTCATCGATAGCTCCTCCTTATGCTGCATGTCGCATGTGCAATCCCTCTCATACTAATCCGCAGAGCAACGTCAGTAAATGGAACTATGCGGACTAAATATGGTATTATGCTTGATCGAGCGCTGAGCATTAGAATGCAAAAAGAAGCAAACTGCGCGGAGCAGTCTGCTTCTTCCGCTTGCTTCATTATTTCGATGCGACTTTCGCGGTCAATTGACCATCAGCAGACTTGGCGTTTGCTTTGTCCACCGGTGTTGCACGATTTAACTTGCCGACAAACAAGCTTAGCGGCAAAGCAACGATGGCAATAATCGTTGCCACTACATACACGTCATTCACGCTCATCGTGAACGACATCATTTCAATATGCAGCGGATCGGTGTCGCCTGCCTTCACGAAATCCGTAGCATGGCCGATCGACCTTGACGTTAACATCGTCGTGAAGATCGCAATCGCGAACGAACCGAATACGTTCCGCGTCCAGTTCGTGATCGCTGATGCGTGTCCGGACAGCTCCGCCGGAATTTGCTCCATCGCCGCGTTGCTCGACGGCATTACGACGAAGGCGATGCCGAGATTTCGAACGACCATCCACCAGATGACGTAGGAATGGGATACATCTACGCTAAGCCAGCTAAGTGCAAGCGTACCGACCGACAAGAGCACGATGCCGATCGACATCAACCAGCGCGGACCGATAATGCCGTACAGCTTGCCGACAACGGGCATCAACAGCGCCATAGCCAGAGAAGCCGGGAGAAGGATCATCCCCGTGTCCATGGCTGATACATGCTGGATGCGTTGCAAGAATATTGGGGTAAGCAGCGTACCCGAGTATAAGCTGATTGTAATAATGTTCGCAATAATCGCATTCAGTGTGAATCGGCCGTTCGCGAACACGCGCAAATTCAGAAGCGGCGTCTCCGCGGTCAATTCACGCCATATGAACAAGATCAGTGAAATACCGCCAACTACGAACAAGCCAATTACCTTGACAGAGCTCCATCCCCAGCCATGTCCTTGTCCCAACGCTAACAGCAAGGAAGAGCTGCTAATGATAACAGTAATGAATCCGATACCGTCGAACGCCTTTGGCACATTCATACGGTAATAAGGGATATAGGCGTATACAAAGCCGATCGCGATAAGTCCAATTGGAATGTTCATCAGGAATAGCCAATGCCAATTGAAGTTCTCAAGCACCCAACCGCTGATCGTCGGTCCGAAGGCTGGAGCGAGCATCGCGGATAAGCCCCAGAAGGCTACCGCCATCGCTTGTCTTTCCTTCGGAATAATTTGATAAATAATAGACATCGTAGCCGGAATGATCAAGCCGCTGAACGCGCCTTGCATAACGCGGAACGCGATAAGCGATCCCTCGCTCCAAGCTGCCGCGCACAATACGGACGCAAGCGTGAAGCCAATTAAGGAATACAAGTATAAGCGTCTATAGCTCAGCTTCTCCCCTAAGTAGCCGGCGATAGGCGCTGTCGTGCCCATTGCAAGCATGAAGCCGGTTAACGTCCACTGCACCGAGCCTAAGGTCGTATGGAAATGATCCTTGAGCGGCTCCAATGCAAGGTTAATACTTGCTGATGCAAGCACGCACAGAAAGGATCCGATAAAGATCGCAAGCATTACCGGCCAGAATCGTACATGGTTAAGATCGTTCTGTTTCATATTGTTCTCTTCACACCTTTTTCTCTATAATGACTTTTCGTTCTTAATAACGATAAAATGTATGCTACTCCAAAATACTTTAGTTGTAAAGTAATTTTAATGGAAACCCGTCTTTTTTTTTCTTACCAAAAAAAAAAGAAGCTGCCTAGGATCCTCTTTCCCAGGCAGCTTCTGCTATATAGCTTTACATTAGGCTAAGCTTCACGTAGAGCCCCTTTCTCTAAATAAAGCACACGATCGCAATAAGACAAAACGCGTTCATCATGAGTTACCATTACTGCAGCGCGGCCTTCGGCCCGCACCTCTTCCGCCAGCATCTTGACGACAGCTGCTCCTCGCTCAGCATCGAGACTCGCCGTCGGCTCGTCGGCGAACAGCACGTCAGGCTTGTTCATTAGCGCTCTTGCAATAGCGACTCGCTGCTTTTCCCCACCTGACAGACGGCTTGGATAGAACCGGCTTCTATGCGACAGTCCCAGCCGCTCTAGCAGTGACTTGCCACGTATGCGCGCTTCCTCTTTCTTCTGGCCAGCCAGCTTGGCAATCAGCAGTAATTGCTCTTCAACCTTCAAGTAGGGGATGAGGTTCGCGCTTTGAAAGACGAAGCCGATCTTGCGGAGCCTTAATTCGGCTAGCTGCTTCGCCTTCAAACCCGAGATCGCTTCGCCGCCAATGAATACTTCCCCGCTCGTTGGCGTAAGCAACGCGCCGGCGATAGACAGAAACGTGCTTTTTCCGGAACCCGAAGGTCCCATTACCGCGATCAATTCGTTTTCTTTCACTTGGAGCGACAGCTTGCTCAGTACGGTAAGCGTTGTACCGCCGTCTTGAAACGTACGGCTTACATCCTCCAATTGCAGCTTAATGGCCATTATGTCGTCCTCCCGATAGCTTCTAAAGCGTCTGTCTTGGCAACCTGATACACCGACAGCAATGAACCGGCTAGCGACATGGCGACGAATGAACCGCACACGAACGCCAATGTGCCGCTCTCCAGTTGGAAAGGCAGCGAGTTAGGAAGAACGGCTTCAGCTGCCCATATAAGAAGCAAACTAACCGCCAAACTGCCTACCGAAAGCATCAGCACTTGTCCGACGACACCGGCTACAAGATATACCGTTTTCGTTCCAATCGCCTTCAATACGCCGAATTGGCCAGATTTCTGAATCGTGACGACATAGAAGAATACCGCCAGAACAAAAGCCGAAATAACGAACAAAAATACGATCATCATCATTAAAGAGCCCTGTTCTTCCTTATAACCTGGTATTGCCGACACGGCTTCGCCCTTCGAAATCACTTCGACTCCCTCTACTTTTGTACGTAACCGGTCAGCCTCATCCTCCGATGCTAGTACGGCAAAAGCGTTGTATGGACCGATGTCGGTACGAGCATCTCTCCCGAGTGCCATCTTGGCCTGCAGCTTGCTCCATTCCAGCGGATTCAGGAACACGACCGGTGTATGGCTGAACGACTGATCGTCGGTATAACCGCTTATTGTCCAGCTTGTACCGCTTGCGTGATCCACAACAACCTTGCCAATCGTATAACCCTCCTTCGCTAGCTTGCGATCGACGACAATCGCACCTTCACTATCCCCCGTCAACGTTTTGCCTTGGGTGACGACGGGGGCGATCCAGCTATCGGGATCAATAGCTATTAACGCGACGTCCGCTTTTCCTTGCCCGTTTTCTTGCGACAATGTTGTCATTTTCAAGTTAAAGGCAGACACGTGTTCCTTCCCCAATACGGCTTCGGCAGCCCCCAGCTGGTGAGCACTGAGTTCCGATCGCATCAATCGATGATCGGCATCATCCTGCAGGATCATATAATCCGCTTCCATATTCTCGATAACCGAACCGTTCGCATAAGCCAGCCCTCGCGCAAGCCCCGTTACGAACAGCACCAGAAAAGAAACGAGCAGCATAATCGTGATGATTAAAGCATATCTCGTCTTGGCGTGACGCATTTCTCTAAGAGCTAGATACATGGCTTTCTCCTCCCTTCGAATAGCTCCAAGTTTAGGAACGCAACATGAACGGAGTGTGAATAACAGATGACAAACGATTACAAAGAAGCATAAGAAGAAACGCCTAACGGCTTCATTTCTATAGACGCCAACGTTTCGTCGAAACGGATAGAGAAAGTATGTGCAATATCATATACTTTCCTATACGTCAAAAAAAAAGCCTAACCATCACTCAATCGAAGTGAGATTAGACTTTAATCGGTTCACGCGGTTCCACTAAGTAATACTGTTCACGAGCTTCAAAACCGTATCTCTCGTTAGCTTGTTGCCGCCTGAGGCAATGAGATTAACTGTTGCATGTGCTAAAGTGAGCGGTATTTTGCAAAAATCGAGTGCCGGTCCGCCCTTCAACTCCACGATGTAAGCATCGGCAAGCTTCAGATTGCGGCGAGTGTACGTTATCATTTCTTCAGAGCCCCAGCCGTTAGGGAAAAAGTCTACCCCTCGTTCCAAGTCTTCCTTGCGATTACGCAAAATGTTAACCGCCTGCAAACCTCTGCCGAACGCAACCGCTTTTGCAAAGTCGCTCTTCGTACCGTCGAACCACAGCCAGATTTCGGAGAGCATTTCGCCAACCATGCCGGCAACGCTGTACGTATAACGATCAAGATCCTCTTCCGTATCGATATTCCAGCTCGTATGCACCCAATCGGCCATCTGCTTGGACATTTTGGAAATGTAGCGATACACAACCGGCGCAACCGTCGGAGGGCATAACAACGCCCAATCATGAAGCATCATCGTTACTTCAGGCAGCACTTTGCTGTGCGGAGCAAGCACTTCCTGCGTCTTCTTAACGACATCCTCGGATTGAAACGCCTCGTGGATCGCTAACAGCAGCTCCACCTTTAGATCATCAGGGAGAGTCTCGTGGTCCTCAATCTCATCGATCGCTCTCATACACAAATAAGCAGAGCTAACAGCTTCTTTCAAGCCTGCTTTCAAACGGTTAATGGGAATAAAAAAAGTGCGGCTTGTCTTTTTCAACATCTTCATTGCGGCGTTCAGGGTTACTACTCCTTCCACAAAGCAGCTTTTCTTTTTGCTTGATTAATCACTTATTTTTATGATAGCATATTTCATTCTAGTTTCAACGTCATTCTGAAATAATATACTCCATTGCCATCAAAGAATGGCGAATTGGCATCGTTTGACTCGGAATGTCGGGATAGCGGAAGCGTGAACGGGCAACCATAATGCCGAACCCGCACGACATCATACTTTGCCGAGGAGCTGATCGAATTTCATGAAGAAATACGTTGCGCTGGCTGCGTTGTTGCTTGTTACTGCTTGTTCCTCCACGCCTAACACGGTTGAAAAACAATCGACTGGCGAGCATATGCGGATCAACAATGTTGCCAATACGCGGACAACCATCCCTCATACCGACAGAAATATGAAGATCAACTCGCAGAATGGCACTTTTTCTTCTTCACTTACGTATCCGCACGGACAGCCGGACAATACGATGAGAACAAGATCGCTCAATTTGCCTGACTGGCTGATGGGAAGAATACAGATCGGCTATCCGGGCGGAAATACGAATGATGGCAATTACAACAACGGGAATGGCAATTATGTACAAAATCCTTCCTATTCACCTGCGCCAACCGTAACGAATGCTCCGAACACGAACCCGAATCCGGGCACTAGCCAAGGTACGGGCGATTTCGAGCAGGAAGTGCTTAAGCTTGTAAATGCGCAGCGTCAGAGCGCTGGGCTTGGTGCGCTGAGCATGGATGCGAAGCTTGCCAATATGGCGATGGTCAAAGCAAAGGATATGTTCGACAACAACTACTTCGATCATAACTCGCCGACATACGGGTCGCCATTCGATATGATGCGCCAATTCGGCATCACTTATCAATATGCAGGCGAAAATATTGCCAAAGGCCAGCCTACCCCGCAGCAAGTCATGAACGACTGGATGAACAGCCCGGGCCACCGAGCGAACATTCTTAAGTCTAGCTTCACGAAGATCGGCGTCGCTTATTACAAAGGCGAATGGGTCCAAGAATTTATCGGCTAAAATATGCGAAAGCCTGCCTGACTGCAGCAGTCGGGCAGGCTTTCCTTATTCATCAAAATTAGAATACTTTCGTTGTCCAAGACTCGCAATTCCAAGTTTCCGTCACAACATCCCGATAAAATTCAGGTTCGTGGGAAATAAGCAGAATGCTGCCTTTGAAGGCTTTAAGCGCCCGTTTCAGTTCTTCCTTCGCATCCACGTCCAAATGGTTCGTAGGCTCATCGAGCACGAGCAGATTCGTTTCGCGGTTAATGAGCTTGCATAGGCGAACCTTTGCTTTCTCGCCGCCGCTCAGTACTGCGATCTTGCTCTCAATATGTTTAGTCGTTAGTCCGCATTTAGCAAGCGCCGCACGCACCTCGAATTGCGAGAAGGATGGGAATTCCTTCCATACTTCTTCGATACAGGTGTTGTAATTCGCTTCCTTCATCTCTTGCTCGAAATAGCCGATGTACTGGTGCTCGCCGCGTTCGACCGTTCCTTCAAGAGCAGGGATTTCTCCTAAGATACTGCGCATAAGCGTCGTCTTACCGATACCGTTCGCACCGACAAGCGCAATCTTCTGTCCGCGTTCCATCCGTAGATCAAGCGGCCTGGAGAGCGGGCTGTCATAACCGATAACGAGACCTTTCGTCTCGAAAATAAGCTTGCCTGACGCTCTCGCGTCTTTGAAGTTGAATTGCGGCTTCGGCTTCTCGGCCGCAAGCTCGATGACTTCCATCTTGTCGAGCTTCTTCTGTCTCGACATCGCCATGTTGCGTGTTGCAACGCTCGCTTTGTTGCGCGCGACGAAATCCTTCAAGTCTGCAATCTCCTGCTGCTGACGCTTATAAGCCGATTCCAGCTGTTGCTTTTTCATTTCATGCACTTGCTGGAAGTGGCTGTAGTCGCCTACATAACGGTTCAGCTCTTGGTTTTCCATATGGTAGATCAGGTTAATAACGCTGTCCAGGAACGGAATATCATGCGAAATAAGAATGAAGGCATTCTCATATTCTTGCAAATAACGCTTTAACCATTCAATATGCTGTTCGTCCAAGTAGTTGGTAGGCTCATCGAGCAGAAGCACGTCTGGCTTCTCGAGCAGCAGCTTAGCAAGAAGCACCTTCGTGCGTTGACCGCCGCTTAGATCGTTGACGTCCTTGTCGAGGCCGATATCCGTAAGTCCAAGACCGCGAGCCGTCTCATCGATCTTCGCATCGATCATATAGAAATCCTGATTCGTCAGCGTATCTTGAATCGTGCCGACATCCTCAAGCAACTGCTCAAGTTCTTCCGGCGTTACATCGCCCATTCTCGCGTAGCTGTCGTTCATCTCTTGCTCCAAGTCGAACAAGTATTGGAACGCGCCCTTCAATACATCGCGCATTGTCATGCCTTTGCTTAGCACGGCATGCTGGTCAAGGTAACCGACACGCATCCTTCTCGACCACTCGACCTTGCCGTCATCCGGTTGCAGCTTGCCTGTAATAATGTTCATGAAGGTGGACTTGCCTTCGCCGTTGGCGCCGATCAGCCCGATATGCTCGCCCTTAAGCAAGCGAAACGACACGTTATTGAAGATCGCACGATCCCCAAAGCCGTGGCTTAGTCTTTCTACGTTTAATATGCTCATTGATTAACACCTTTTCTTCTATTATTAGTCTCGTTATATTATAAGCGGAGGACGGGGACAACTCAATGGGAGATCGAACAATTTCCGACAATAGGAAGCATTTTATGCGCTAATAAAAAAGCTGCTCCCTCATAAGGAGCAGCGGATAAGAAATGCTCAACGCACGGCTGCAATCCGATTAATCTCTTCGCTATCGATTATCGCCTTGCCATGGCCATGCTTGGCAACCTTGACCATCGCCCAAGCCAAATTATCCGAGGTCGTGACCGATTTCATACGCTCCATCAATGGATATAACGGCTTCAATATGACGTAGAAAAATTGGTACAGCTTCGTCTTGGACTTTACGCCATGCTTCGGCAAGATCGCGCCGGGACGGAACATATACGCGCCCTTGAAAGGCAGCTTCAGCAAATCATTTTCCGTCTTGCCCTTCACTCTTGCCCACATGCTTCGGCCCTGCTCCGTACTGTCCGTCCCCATGCCCGTCACGTACAGGAATGTCATTTGCGGGTTTAACTTTACAAGCGTACGCGCAATACTCATCGTAATATCGTAAGTAATCGCGCGATACTTCTCCTCGGACATGCCCGCAGAGGATACGCCAAGGCAGAAGATGCAAGCGTCATAGCCGGTAAGCTGATCCTCGATCGCAGCTAGGTCAAGTAAATCTTTATGTATAATTTCCGTAAGCTTAGGATGCTGCTTCCCCGTCCCGCTTCGCCCAACTGACAGCACGTTTGTCACTTCGGGATCAAGCAAGCATTCGCGAAGCGCGCCTTGACCGACCATGCCTGATGCGCCGAATAGGAGTACATTCATTGCCTATCGCTCCTCTCATATTCCTCCTTTCAGTATTGCGAAACGATCTATTAAAGTCAACTCAACCTACTAAAGCAAAAAAAGTCCTGCCAACCACCGACAGGACTTCACTTTCCTACTAAATCAAATATTTGCGTATAAAGTACGTCGGCGTACAGCTCCAGGCGTGACAATAGCTGTTAATGAGATTGCTTCCGTAAGGCGACAGCTTTTTGTCCTCGGGACTGTAGAGCTCCCAGAACGTATCCGCCCCGTCCTTCATCATCTCTCCCCAATACGCCCACATCCGCTCGGCAGCCTTATCTTTCATCCCGCAACTGAACAACGCTTCAATAAAATGGTGATACATATAAGGCGTGTTCATGCCGATCACCGGAGATTGATCCATAAGATTATTAAGCAACTTCACATTTTGCTCCGGATCCAGCACCTCCGCCAACACCATCCATACCTGCGATGCCCATGAAACCTGGCGCTCTGAGCCGCTAACGAATAAGCCCTGCTGTTCATCCCACAACTGATCCATTGCGGCTTTGGCCGCATTATCGATCTGTCCGCGTATATAATCGCGCTCTTCGTTAAGTCCCAATCTCTCTGCCAGCTGAAGTCCTCTTCTTAGACAATAGAGCAATACAGCTTGCGCCGAGGCTTGTTTGTTAAGGTCGGGATGCCAGTCGATGAAGCAGTACCAGGTCGGGTCGTCCATCACGATGCCGTTGCCACCCAGCCTGCGAACCGCGATCCGGATCTGCTCCATCGCAACCGGCCATAATTCATTAAGCGTTTCCGTATCGCCAGAAGCCTCGACATAATCATAGAGCGTCGCTACGAAAAACAACGAATAGTCGTAAAGCAGCGTATCGTCCACATGCGCATAAGGCTTCTCGAAAACACATGCGCCTACCTCGCCGCCCGCAAGCGTCATGCCGCCGAACAAGTACAGACAACGTTTAACGAGCTCGTATTGGTTGAACGTTAAGTAGTTGGCCTGAGCTTGCAGCCTCAGATCTCCGATCCATAGACGTCGATCCCGCTTCGGACCGTCCTCGAATACCGTCTGCATGCAATCCTGAAGCGTTTTGATGCCGATTCGGTCCATATCTGCCAGATCGGCGGGAACGCTGTTCGGCAAAGGACTAATCGCCGATACATCGCCGGAAGTCACCGAGCTGCAACGCAAATCTCCGAATGACACTTTATATTTGGCCGAAGTGTCCATGACGATCACTTTCATATACCGGAAGCAATACCGTCTAGGCAGCTTGATCTCAGCCGGAAGGACGTCAACGAATATCGTTTCCTCCTGCAGCCATGAGCTGCTGAGCCAGCCGTCATACGATTCGAACGGCTCCGCCACTTCACATGGCATTTCACCGAATATAAGCTTTAGCTTCAGAGGCGCATCGGGCGGACTTCCTACCGGTCGCACGTTCATGGTTACATAACCGACGAGATGCTCGCCGAAATCCACAATCGAGCTGTCACCTTTGCCGAACGGCTTGTCGCTCCATTCGTCCATGCGATAAGCATCGTCTACCCGCCAGCCCTGAAAGGCTTTATCATCGGCAACGACATTTACGATTCGTTGCGGCCGCACGTCTTGCTGGAACAGCTTAGGCGTTAGCTGCTCCGCTTTTTGAACGAAAGCTTCATTTAATCTCATCGGTTGTCGCAGTTGCTGCATTTCGCTTCCCCCTATCACATCTCAGTTCGTATTTGATTAGCCTTTAACCGATCCAGCGGTCATACCGGCTACGATTTTCTTATTGAAGAAAATAAACAGCAGCAAAGGCGGTATCGTAATAAGCAGTATGTTCGTAAACAACAAATTCCACTGCGACACGAACTGGCTCGTGAAATTGTATAGTGTGAGCTGAACGGTCGCGTTTTTGGAACCCGGAAAGAAATAAAGCGGATTCGTGAAATCGTTAAATATAGAGACGGACGACGTAACAATAATCGTTGCTGTAACAGGCTTCAGCAGCGGAAGGATCATTTGGAAGAACAACCGGTATCCACCAGCGCCGTCAATCGTTGCCGCTTCGTCGATCTCGCGGGGAATACCGCTCATAAAACCGCGATAGAGAAGCACGCCGAAAGGAAATCCGAGCGCAACCTCGACAAGCACGATACCGGTCATCGTCTTGAATAAGCCGATTCCGTCAAGTACCCAAATGGTCGGCACGATGGCAGGAGGTATTATAAGGCCCGCAAGGACGAAGAAGCTAAGCCATGGGGTGAATCTGTCTTTGCGGCGCTGCATGACAAAACCTGTAATGGCGCAGACGACGACCATTATGACAATCGATAGAACCGTCAGCAAAGTGCTGTTGTAGAAAGCTCGAACGAGCATATAATCGCGAATCGAAATAACCTCGACAATATTTTCCCAAATATGAATGCTGGAAGGCCATGAAAGATTCATAAGCGACGCTTCCTTCGCATCTTTCATTGCATTAACGATGATGAAATAGAACGGCACCCAGAAAACAACGATAGACGCTAAGATTGCGATAATTTCAACAATGAACTTGCGGGAGGATCGAATCATAGGTCAACCTCTTTTCTGTTCAAATATGCCGTGAGCGGATATACGAGTAAGGTTACGAAGATAAATAAAATAACGTTGCCCGCAGTCGCTAAACCATAGAATCCGCCCTGATATTGCTTGTAAATAACCGATGCAAGCACATCCGTCGTGAAACCCGGTCCGCCCTTCGTCATCGCCCAGATCAGATCGAAGGAACGCAAGCCGCCTATAAAAGCAAGCGTAATGACCGAATTCGTAGCCGGTCGGCTCAGAGGAACGATAATATTCCAGAACTTGTTGAAAGCATTGCCCCCGTCGATCTGCAGCGCCTCGTAGTAGTCTTCCGGAATGGACATAATGCCTGCAATATAAATAACGGTAGCGAAGCCTACACCTTTCCATACATCAACGAAAGCGACGGACAGCAGTGCCATCCGCGTATCGCCGAGCCAGTCTGGTCCGGCAATGCCGATTGCGCTTAATGCGGTATTGATAAGCCCTTCGGTCGGATGCATCATCATGCTGAAGGCCGTTCCGATCGCGATTGTACTGACCAAGGTCGGGAAGAACACGACCGAGCGAAGATAAGCTTTGGATTTGATCTTCGATGTAAGGAACACACCTAGCAATAAACCCAGCACTACTTTAAGGACGCAGGTCACAAGCGCATAAATGAACGTATTTTTGAAACCGATCGTAAGCGATGGCTCTTGGAAGAAGGTAATGAAGTTATCGAAGCCGATAAACTCATAATCGAGCAACGTCCATCTTGTCATGCTGAAGAAAAAAGACATGAAGGTCGGCAATATAAAAATAATGAAGTAAATAATAGCTCCAGGCAGTAGGAAGGTATACGAATAGTTCCTTTTCCATACCTTGTTCATGCTGTCCCCTCCCGATTGTTCTATAAAGTCGGCCCTGCATCCATTATGAGGGCCGACTGTAATTCTATTCAGATGCCTTCATCGATTACCAGCCTGCAAGTCCTAGCTGCTGGGCTTGTTTCTCTACGTCCTTGTCATACAGCTCAGCGCCTTCCTTAGCAGGTCTGAAGCCCGCGCCGACCTCCGTCGTGATTTGCGGCAAGCTCGGTCCTTTGAGCGGCGATACGAACTCAAGCGCCGGAGCGGTTTTGTTGTTCTCGAAGTATGGCAGCATATCCTTGACGATTTGCGAAATATCGTCAGGCAGCTTTGCATCCTTAATCAAATAAGGGCCTGTCGGTTTCGATACTTTCGCCCATACCTCCATGCCTTCCGCCGAAGCGACGAATTCGACGAATTTCTTCGCTTCTTCCAGATGCTCCGTGTTTTTGTAAATATACGCGCCTCCAGGCATCCAAGCCGTCAAGCCGTTTTGGTCAGCGTTGTCGCCAGGCTGAGCGAAGAAACCGATGTCATCAAGCGTATCTGGATAGTTTTGCTCGAATACCGGTACCGCGAATGTCAGCATCGGGTAATGCGCGCCTTTTCCTTCGGCAAGCATTTTCACGCCAGCATCATAGGTTGTCGCTTTGAAATCCTTGTTTAAGTAACCTTTGTCGAACACTTCCTGCAGCTTCTCGAAGCCTCTTAGAGCTGCCGGTGTCGTTGCGAATTTAGCTTTGTTAGCCGTATATTCCTCTGCGAACGCCGGAAGTTGCGCCTGTACGTTGTAGTAATCAGCAAGCAAAATCATTTGGCTAGTCCAGTCGTCCTTGTACGTGCCGATGACCGGCGTAATGCCTGCAGCTTTGATCTTCTCATTGTTCGCCATGAGCTCATCCCATGTTTTCGGAACGGACAATCCCAAGTCCGCATATACCTTTTTGTTATAGAACCATCCGCCTCCAAGCGCCGCGCCGGCAGGTGCGCCGTATACTTTGCCTTCGAATGCAACCGTCGTTTTGAACGTATCGAGGACGTTGTCCATGAACGGCTCATTCGTGAGGTCGACCATATTTTGCGCCGGGTTTAGCGCCTGCATGAGTGAACCGGAGTTATAGAAGAAGACGTCGTTCATATCGCCGGTGGATAGGCGTGTTTTGACGAAGTTGTCGCCTTCGCCGCCGCCGGGACGCGTCTCGTGCTCAACCGTTATATTCGGGTATTTCGCTTCGAACGCTTCGATAGCCGCTTTAGCCGTATTAACCGCATCCTGCGTATTGTCCGTCAGCAATGAGATCGTTACTTTCTTGTCGGATGCGCCGTTGTCGTTAGATGCCGGTGCCGACGTTGCATTGTCATTAGCAGCTGGCGCCTGGTTGTCGTTCGTTCCGTTCGAGTTGTTGCCGCAAGCGCCAAGCATGCTTGTCATCAGTACGCCGCAAAAAAGAGTAATCAAGCTTTTTCTTGTATTCGTCATCTGCTTAAATCCCCCTGATTCTTCGAATTAATATGGCAGTTAGGGCCCGGGTACCCTCTGACATGATTATAAACCGGATATTGTATGCGTTTGCAGTGCTGCATTTTATCGATTGATGTCCGTTTTTTTTGGATAGCATGGAATATGAACATAAAAATAGGGAGTCACGACGGATTCCCTAATTCATCCTTATATTGTCCCGGCGTAAACCCCGTATGCTTTTTGAAAACCTCGGAAAAATGCCGATACGTATGATAGCCGACCTTCTCGCTCGCTTCATTCACCTTCAACCCTTTGGCAAGCAGAATCTTGGCATACTCCATCCGGTAGCGGGTTAGAAACTTAATATACGTTTCGCCCATCACTTCCTTGAACAGTACGCTTAAATAGGTTGCATTCAAGCCGACGTGACCTGCAACCTCCTGCAGCGACAGATCCCGCGAAATGTTCATTTCGATATAAGCTCTCGCTTGCTCGACGGCAGCATGCTTTGATAGTTCCCGCGATTCCATCGTCAAGTCGGCGATCTTCTCGATTTGCTCGCGGAACCATGGCAGCAGCTGTCCGCTGGCAGCCGCTTCACTGATCTCGACATGCGGCATATATCGCCGATGGAACTCATCCGCCTTAGCATCCAATCCCGATTCTTGAGCAGCCTGCAGCGTCATATAAATAAGCTTCAGCATTTCCCGCTCGATGATTTCCGTGTCGACCTTCTCATTCAGGATCCATGCGATAAAATAATCAATCTGCTCCAGCAATCCCGCCTTATTGCCCGCACGAATGCTAAGAACGATCGCTTCTTCTCGCTCGCTTAGCCCTTTAGGCGTAGTCATCGCTTCACCGAGCTCCTCGAATCGAACGATCCCCTTCGTCTGCAGCATGCGAGCTGAACGCAGGGCGCGAACCGCTTCTTTACAGCTTGCACATGTTTGTTCAAGGTTCGAATACGTATGGCCGACCCCGATCGCAACCGCTTCCCGGTCATTAAGATCTACATCATAAGCGAGCCACTCCCACCATTCATGGGTAGGGTGCTCATAATGGAATAACGCAAGCCACTGCTCTTGGCCATGCTTGACGGCAACAGCCTCTACCTGCTCCTGATTCGTCCAAACAAACTTTCCGCTATAGGCCAGAACCGTAACGCCCTTAAGCCGTTCGACATCCGGTCCGAAGCAGGAGCGCCACTTCGGCAGAGATTCTATGCCTGTCAGCAGCAAATCCAGCGTAGCCTTCTCCAACAGCTCCTGCTTGCTCTCCTCCCATTTTTGCTTAATCGCCAAGTTTTCCTTCTGCTCTTCCGTTTTTACTAACATTTTGCGGATCGCCTTTTCGATGCTTTGAATCGTAATAGGCTTATCCAAATAATCGGCAACGCCCAGTTCTATAGCTCGGCGAACGTATTCGAATTCATTAAAGCCGCTGAAGACGATGCAGTACGTATTCGGAGCTTCCTTCATGACCGCCTCGATTAATTGCAGGCCGTCCATGCCGGGCATGCGTATATCCGTCAGAATAATGTCAGGCTGCACTTTTCTGAACAGCTCTAGCGCACTGTAACCGTCGCTTGCCGTACCCGCCAGCTCAATACCGAAGCTCGGCCAATCGATCATCGTTTGCAGCCCCTTAAGCACGATATATTCGTCATCGAATACGACCGCTTTAAGCATGTTCTGCGCCTCCCTCTTCCAAGTATTTAAATCGTATAACGATTTTCGTACCCACGTTTGCTTCGCTTACGATAAGAAATGAGCTCGATTCCCCATAGAACAACATAATGCGTTCCTTTACGTTGCGAAGTCCGTAGCCTTGCTCGGTCTTCGCCATATCCTCGATGCCGACTCCGTCATCCTCCACGGCGAATTGCACGAATTCTCCATCCTTGCGGCCTGTCAAGCTGATCGTCCCTTCGCCGACCTTAGGCTCCAAACCATGGTAGATCGCATTCTCCACTAAAGGCTGCAGCAGCAATTTCAAAATTTCGATGCCCATTATAGCAGGCTCCACATCCTCTATATATTGGAAGCGATTGTTATAGCGTATATTTTGAATCGTCATATAGTGTTCGACATGCTTCAGCTCTTTGTACAAAGGTATCGTTTCCTTGCCTTTGTTCAAGCTCAACTTGAAACTCTCCGACAACGATATCGCCATTTGGGCAACATCATGATTATTCTGAAGCGTCGCCATCCAATAGATCGAATCTAACGTATTGTACAAGAAATGGGGCTTGATCTGAGCCTGGAGTGCGCGAAGCTCGGCATCGCGTTCCTTCAGCTCCGAATGGAGCAGCCTCTCGCTGAGCTCCTCGTTAACGGACGACATTCTCTTGAACGACTCGCCGATCGCGCCGACCTCATCCTCCTCGAACGTTTCGTCGAAATCTCTTGTGCCTGTCGTCCACTTAACCATCATTTTTTTGAGCTGCAGAAGCGGCTTCGTTATGCTCCCGGAGATAATGAATGACAAGACCAGCGCAATGAATCCGATTACAGAAGCAATGAGCGCCGTCGCCCAGCCAATCTTGTTCGACTCCTTCAACAGATCCTGCATGGCGATTACATGGATGAATATCCATCCCGTCGTCTCATTCTCGTAGTTGACGCTCAGGTAGCCCTGATCCTGCAGCCTGCGGTACGTAGCTTCAAGATTGTCATTAGTCTGCTGCTCTATCATTTTAGATTGCTTCGGATAGATCACTTGGACCTTGTCGTCGGACGAATCGATAGCGAGGAACTCACCGCTGTAATGAATGTTTCTCGTAAAAATCGTATCGAAGATGGACTTCGATATGTTAATAACGAGCAGCCCGATCGGTTCTCCGTTATTCGTATCAGAGTCGCGAAACAGCTTAACCGTAGAGAACGTATTGGACTTGTCCCCCAAGATATTGCTGCTAAAAAAAACGACGCCGCCTTGGCGCTTAAAAGCTTTCTGATACCAGTCGCTCTGTTCGATTTGCTCGTATTTATTCTCACCCTTATAAATACCCGCATCGTCCGATCGGCCTAAGCAATACGCCTCGAACCGAAGATCATACAGGCAGATCGAATCAACAAACCGGGAATCGAGAAAGTTGCTGTTTATCATTTTTTGCAATTGATCCATTGTTCGGTCTTTAATGAGGCTTTGCTCTTCGGAAGTCGGATTTCGGCTCGCTCTCAAGTCGTCTCGGATATCATTGTTCAAGATGACGGATCGATTAAGGTTAATGACATTGCGAAACATCAAATCTGCTACCTCACTCGACGTGCGAAGATGATCCTGCGTCGTCTGCTTATTCGTATCCATAAGCGTCTCTTTGGCAATATTGAAGGAAATATAGCCGAGAATCGCCAGCGGCGGGACGGATAACAAAATCATGGCGGCGAAAAAACGGCTTCTAATTTTACGAAAGCGAACCTGGACGAACAGGTTATGCAGCCATTGCTTCATCTATATATCCGCCCCCTTGATCGATCATCAGTAAGTATTCATAAATATTACTGCTTCCTTGAAACCTGCACAAGGTCAAAAGTTAGCCTAATGTGTGCAATCCAAAAAAATCGGACATCCAATCCAAATAAAAAGGACACTGAACATAGATGTCCAGGTCCCTTCTTTGATACTTGCTCCTAGCTTTGGCTTTCATTGGCTCTGTCCAACAATACAGCATTGATTGCATTCAAGAAAGCTAGCGCGCTCGCTTTAATGATATCGGTATCCATCGCGCGGCCCGAATACGTCTTGCCCGCGTAATCGATTCGGATATTGACTCTTCCGACGGCCTCCATGCCTCTGGATAGACTGTTGATCTTGTAGTCTTTGAGCTGGACATCAAGGCCAACCAATGACTTGATGACGCTATAGAGCGCGTCGATCGGACCGTCTCCGCCCGAGCTTCCTTGAACCGATTCCGTGCCTTTTCTCAGTGTAACGGACGCTGACGGACTTACGTCGCCGCTGACGACCTGGAACGACTCCAGCTCGAACAGCTGCTTGCTGCTCGCATCGATCGTACGGTGATTCGTCACGAGATAGAACACGTCATGGTCGTACACTTCTTTCTTCGCATCGGCCAGCGTCAGAAACTTGGCGAACAACGCTTCGAAGTCTTCCGCGTCGCTCGTATCGAAGCCCATTTTCTCAACCGCGTTTTTGAATGCGTGCCTGCCGGATCTTGCCGTCAAGATCAACTCCATGCTGTCGGCTCCGATATCTTCCGGCGACATAATTTCATACACCTGCTTATCCTTCAGCAGACCGTCCTGATGAATGCCTGACGAGTGAGCGAAGGCGTTGTCTCCCGTAATCGCTTTGTTCACCTGCACATCAAGCCCCGTTAATAAAGTAACGAGTCTCGACGATTTGAGCAGCTCCTTCGTGTTAATATCCGTGTAGCAGCCGAAATGGTTTTCTCTCACCTTAAGCCCCATCACGACCTCTTCCAAGGAAGCATTGCCTGCCCGCTCGCCAAGACCGTTAATCGTAACTTCGACCTTCTGGGCACCGTTCTTGATTGCGCTCAGCGTATTGGCCGTAGCAAGACCAAGATCGTTATGGCAATGAACGCTAAGAATGACTTGATCGTTAAGATTTTTCAAACGATCGTTGATTTTGCGAATCAGCTCGCCGAACTCTTCAGGTACCGCGTAGCCGACCGTATCCGGCACGTTAATCATCGTCGCGCCCGCTTTGACGACGGCCTCGATCGTGCTCCACAAATATTCGAACTCCGAACGCGAAGCATCCTCGGTCGAATATTGCACTTGCGGCAGCAGCGTCTTCGCGTATTTGACGGCGTCGACGCCCATCTGCAGCACCGCGTCCTTGGAGCGGCTGAACTTCTTCTCCACGTGAATGTTGGATGTGCCCAGCACAATGTGGATCAACGGATTTTGCGCCAGCTTTATACTTTCGTAGACGGCGTCGATATCGCCTTTGACCGCTCTCGCAAGAGCTGTAATAGACACGCTGTCGCCAACACTGCGGGCGATCTGCTGCACGGCTTGGAAATCTCCGAGCGAAGACGCAGGGAAACCCGCTTCGATGATATCAACGTTCAGCCGTTTGAGCTGCTGAGCGATCTCGATTTTTTGCTGTATGTTAAGCTTGGCTCCCGGCACTTGTTCTCCGTCGCGCAATGTGGTGTCGAATACAATAATTTTACGGCTCATAGGTATGTCCTCCTTGGACTTTGCGTATTGGAATTTTGTTCGGTTATATGTGAAGCGAGGCGTGCTGAACCCGGAATTCAACACGCAAAAAAGCCCCGTCTCTATGTATAGAGACGAGGCGTTAGCTCGCGGTACCACTCTAATTCATTTCGTTGCGAAATGATCTTCTTCGATGGCTGTCACCATCTATCCCTGTAACGGTGGAATTCCGGCATACCCTACATATCAGGCAGCTGTTCATAGACGAGTTCGAAATGAACGACGTTACCGCTTCGCACCACCCAGCGGCTCTCTGAAAGGTCATAACATTTCTACTATTTCTAATCGTAACATTTGTGGATGAAATTATTTGAATTATATGCCACTGCTCTGCCGTTTGTCAACAACCTTGAACACAAACCTAATTAACGGCGGAACGACAAAGAAAATAAACAGCATGCGGAATAGCTGATACCCGGCTACCATCGATAGATCGGCATTGATGGCATGGGCGATAATGCCCATCTGATCCATGCCTCCAGGAGCGAGGCTTAGCATGGCGGTCGCTTCGGATACCGATTGAAGCTTTGAGAGCAGGACGCTGAGACCAAGCGCACCTAGAAGCATGAGCAGCCCGCTGGCAATAGCCAAAAGCAGCGTTCTCACTTTATGCTCCAATTGCTGCGGCTTAAGCAGCATTCCCACGTAGACTCCAATCATTAGCTGGGCGGCATTAACGAACAAGGACGGAAGTTCCGGTCCATGAACGCCTGTGAACTGCAGCGCTGCCGTTCCGATCGCCGGACCGAGTAAATACGCGGTCGGAAACTTGATTTTGTCACCTATCCATGCGCACGCTACACCTACTACCGCGAACAAAATAAGATTAGGAAACAAGCTGCTCCATAATGCAGCCGATGAAGTGGAAGCTTCAACAACAGCAGTAACAGTAGTTTCTGCTGTTGCAGACGATCCGCCGTCATAATGACTAATCATTGGACTATAGGCGAGCAGCGGGATGCAGATAACGATCACCATCAACCGTATAACCTGAGTCACCGTAACCATTGTAAGATTCGTGCCCTTCGTCTCTTCTGCCAGCAATATCACCTGAGAGAGCCCGCCCGGCACGCTTCCTAACAACGCCGATTTGTAATCCGAATGAGACAGCTTGGAAATAATAAGTGCGATGAAAGCGCAAAATAGTAGCAACAACGCCGTCATTAACAGCATGGTAGGAAGCTGCAGCGACATCTCGCCCAGTGCTGAACCGGTCAGCGATAATCCAATCGTATATCCGACCGTGATCATAGCCGCTTGCCGCAGCTGTCCCGGCCACACAAGCTTAACTTTCGTCGTATTACATACGATTAAGGTAGCGATCATAGGACCTAACAGCCAAGGTATTGGTACATGAAGCAGCTTGAAAAGAATACCCCCTGTTAGAGCAGCGCCAAGTGTGACCATAAAACGGCCGAAGCGGCTATTCGTTCTCTTTATCCAAATCATATGTAAGACTCCTCATCATCCTATCATTCACTGTGAAAAAAAGCTCAATTCAATCTATAAAAACCAACTAATCCAGCAAATGATTCTAGCACACATTACTTTTCATGTGCAAACCTCCATTCCTCACAGCTTCACCGACTTTGGTCGCGCTCCCCCACAATTCGATTAAGTCCAAACGCCAGCTGGTGCCTCCTCCTCGTCTTCCTCGACGTACGATCCTATCCCTCAAAAATACGCTTTAGACAGGACTCCCATCTGCTCAGGAAACAAAATTCTTCTTTCGCATGTCTCGCCTTCCAGTTTAGTCAATACCCTCACACATTCAATTTATCACTGCTACCTCCGTCTCTTCCTCTTCGGATACGATCCTACCCCTCAAAAAATCGCTTTAGACAAAACTCCGATCTGCTCAGGAAAAAAATCTTCTTTCGCATGTCTCGCCTTCCAGTTCAATCAATACCCTCACTCATTCAATTTATCACTGCTACCTCCGCCTTTTCCTCTTCGGATACGATCCTATCCCTCAAAAAATCGCTTTAGGCAGAACTCCCATCTGCTCAGGAAACCACTACTTTTTACACAGACCCTCCTACACTAACAACCAGCAGCTTGCAATCCACATTCGACTTGTTACCGTTACGCCAATTCAGCTCATAGTAATCTTCAATATCCAAAGATTGTAATTTAATGATAGCTATGTTACAATAAAATAAGAACATATGTTCCTATCAGTAAGTGGAGGCGATTAATGATGGAATATGAGTTATTGTTATTTCAACGACAATATTCGGATGAAGCAGCTTGTATAGAACTGTTACATCGGCTTAAGTGGCCGGTCGGCTTTCGGTGTCCTCGTTGCGATCACAACTCCGCTTACACGATTAATACTCGCCGATTACCCTTGTACGAATGCTCCAGATGCAAGCATCAAACCTCGCTTACTTCAGGTACAGTTATGGACAAGAGTAAGACTCCGCTTAACAAATGGCTTTGTACGATATATTTAGTTGCTGCTTGCAAGAAGAGGATGAATGCTGTTACGCTCGCCGAGCTTATTTCGGTATCGTACAAGACAGCTTGGTCCATGTTGGGCAAAATCAGACGTGCTATTTCTGATATGGATTGTACAATACTTCTGTCAGGCAAAGTCGAAGCCAAATCAGCCATCTACAGTCTTAAGCTTTACCAAACAGCTGAGAAGCAGCAAGCCGAACGTGCCGTCATAGTTGCTCGTTCGACAAGTCACGCTGATGTTCCCTATTACAAAATAAAGTTCACTTCCAGCAAACAAGAGCCGCGAAAACTGCTTACCCAAGAAGCCGAAGAAGAGTTTCTGGCTGCTCATGTCAACGAGAACGTCAACAATCTAGTAATCCATCGTCGTCCTGCATTTGGGTTGGTAGATCACTCACCATTGCAACAAGTCGCAAAAGCAGCTTTTAATTGGATAAATGTTTCCTTCTACGGCCTTCCTTCCTCCTCTGCTCAGCCCTATTTGGATGAATTCTGTTTCCGCCAAAACACGAAGCATATGTCTCCATTGCAAGCCATGGAGACACTTCTCAACATATGTCTTAAACAAGATCAGGCTATGTCTCAACAACAAAACAACCTCTATCAACAAGCTATATAGCCTACTAATGAGTAGATCGCGGTCTCATTATAATACCTACTTTTAGAATACAACTGACATCCGATAACACGATTATCGTTACTAGCTACAATCTTATAATTGCACCTCATTGCTTGTTCCTATGTGAACCCTTTCCTGAGCTGCGGTCAATCTTAGTTGAAGAAAAATTTAGTTTTGTGAAGTGAGCTCTACTGGAAAAACAGGGTACCGAGGTTGTGATTGCAACTTAATGTTTACCTATCTAATTCTAAGCTATCGCTATGAGTTTTTCCTGAGCTGTTGGGAGTGTTAGCTAAAGCAATTTTTAGAGTAGGGACGTTTATAGAAATAATATTGTTCGCTCGTAGCAGCAATCGACGCGTTAGGTGTTCGCCTTAACCATCTATTCCTCCGATTGCCTTTTCAGCTTCGATACTCCTACTATCAGACATAGTCGGAAGATAGCAAAAAAAAGCCAAACGGCAGTTGACGCCAATTGGCCTTAAGATGCAACCTCTAAAATTAGATGTTTACTTTCTGCTTCGCATAACGGTTTTCAGGGATTGGCAGCCCGAGATTGCCGCGCAGCGTATCCGACTCGTATTCGGTACGGTAGATGCCGCGTTCTTGCAAAATAGGAACGACCAGCTCGACGAAGTCGTTCAGCCCGGTAGGGATGGAGGAGTGAATAATGAAGCCGTCTGCCGCTTCTTCCTCATGCCATTGCTGAATAAGATCAGCAATCCTCTCAGGCGTACCAATGAACTGGCCCCGCGGAGTAGCCGATTGCAGCGCAACTTGACGAAGCGTCAGATTATGAGCTTTGGCGTTCTGCTTAATCTTATCCGTGCCGCTGCGGAAGCTATTGCTGCCGAGATCGCCGAGATCCGGGAATGGCTCGTCAAGCGGATACTGCGAGAAGTCGTGGTGCTCGAAGAAACGGCCTAGGTAGTTCAGCGCGTTCTCGATCGAGACAAGCTCTGCGATCTCCTGATACTTGCGCTCCGCTTCCTCCTCTGTCCGGCCGATAATCGGACCAATACCAGGGAAGATCGCGATGTCGTCGACCGATCGGCCTTCGGCCACGGTACGTTCCTTCACTTCTTTGTAGAAAGCTTTTGCTTCCTCAATATTCTCATGGCCAGTGAAGACAGCGTCCGCTGCTTTGCCTGCCAGTCGCTTGCCGCTCTCCGACGAGCCCGCTTGGAAGATGACGGGATGCCCTTGCTTGGAACGTGCAATATTAAGCGGTCCTTGGACCGAGAAATATTCGCCTTTATGGTCGAGACGGTGCATCTTCGATGGATCGAAGAATACGCCCTTTTCCTTATCCCTTACGAAAGCATCGTCCTCCCACGAATCCCATAACCCGCGCGTAACCTCGAGAAACTCCTCGGCAATTTTGTAACGCTCATCATGCGTCGGATGCTCTTTCTTGCTGTAATTGTTCGCCGAGCCCTCAAGCGGCGAAGTAACGACGTTCCAGCCTGCGCGACCTCCGCTAATATGATCGAGCGAGCCGAATTGTCTAGCGACCGTGAACGGCTCGGCATAAGAGCTCGACAACGTACCGACTAGCCCGATCTTGGACGTAACCGCAGCTAATGCTGATAAGATCGTAATCGGTTCGAACCGGTTCAAGAAGTGAGGAATCGATTTCTCGTTAATATAAAGTCCATCGGCAATAAATACGAGATCGAATTTACCGGCTTCTGCCGTTTGTGCTTGCCGTTTGTAGAAGTCGAGATTAACGCTCGCATCGGCAGGCACTTCAGGATGTCTCCAAGCCGATATATTGCCTCCTACACCATGAATAATTGCACCAAACTTGATCGATTTACGCTTCTTCGCCATTGTAGTCAACCTCCTATATGATTCATTTTTGCATGAAATTGCAGACTGATTGTCAAGCTTGTAACAACGCTGTCTCCTTCAATTGCAGTCGGTAACTCTTGACGAGCGTTGCACCGTTCACGATATCTTTGTCGAACGCTCGCTCGAAACCAAGACGCTCATACAAGCGGACGGCCGAATCCATCATATCGGAAGTATGGAGATGCAGCGTTTCAGCTCCCCACTCGAGCGCCAATCTAGCGCTGCCGCGGATAAGTTCGGTAGCTACGCCATGGCCGCGCGCCTTGCGCGATACAGCAAGCAAACGAATGATCGGAGATTGAATATCCAGCTCGGGATTGCCGTAAGCAAGCGCCGAGGAATCAAACAGGAACACACTGCCAACAACCTCTCCATCCAGCTCTGCTACCAATCTTGCTTTTGTCGTACCGGCATCGATAGCTTCCAATATATTTGACTTATATTGCTCCCAATATGGCGAAGGCAGCACCGATTCATACTGACCGTAAGCGTCTAATAGCACCTCTTCGATCGCTGCGCGATCGGTTTGTTCCGCATGACGGATGTTAATAGATTGCTGACTCATACTGCCACCTGCCCTCTTATATGATGTTGCGTGCAGCCGACTCTGCCGCCTTAATTCTTCGAATTTGCCCTAAATGTCCGTTAACGTGAATAACGAATGCCTTAACAATCGTCGATAACGATACGCTTTCGCCTTTGAAATTAACGGCCGTGCGATCCCAATCCGACGCAGGTATTCGTTTGAACAACAAGCTATTGTAATAAACGAAGGCATGAGCTGCCGCCACGATATGTTGCACATCCTCTTCATTCGCAAGCTGACCGCTCACCCAAGCATCTTGATTGAAGGCAGGAAGCTTCGCTTCCGATCCGGATAACAGCTCGCGTATACGGAAGGAGACGACGATGCTGTGATCCACAAGATGGGTAAGCACCTCCGTCACGCTCCATGATTCCGGAGCCGCTTTCCACTTGAGCTGCTCCTCCGTTAATCCCTTAATTTCTTGTTCGATTTCATCATAGGCGTTCAAATAAGCTTTCACATTTTCAGTTATCTGGCTCATGCAAGCTCCCCCTCATCGTTACGAACGTTTATCATTTACTTCATGCGATTTGAAGCGGCCGATCTTGAACTTAGTCAGATCATAGCCGGTATCTACGCCTTCAATCTGATTGGCAAGCACTTCGCCTATCACGCTTGCGAATTTGAAGCCATGCCCGGAGAAGCCTCCAGCAAGCCTTACATTCGGATACTCGGGATGAGCATCGATTATAAAATCTTCATCCGGCGTCATCTCGTATTTGCACACAACGCCCCGTAGCAGCTTTCCGGCCGCGCCTGGCATAAAGGATTCGAGTGCTCTTCGCAGATCGGCTTCATCCTCGGGGTATGTCCCGAAGGGTGCGATTGTCTCTCCCGGCTTCCATTCGTAGCCTCCATCATGACGACCGATCTTCACTCCGGCACCGTCAATGCTCGGAAATCCATAATAGCCGCCCGATGCGCCTCCCCATGTAAAACCAGGAAAAATGCCGGCATCGAAGTTTCCGCTGTTCGTCTCGAACCAGGCTACTACTTTGCGAACGGCCTTCACTGGAACAACCTCGTATGAAAATAACCGGTTGAACGCTGCACCCGCAGCAACAATGACCTGCTCTGCGGTATAAACGCGATCTTTCGTATACACCGTCACACCTGATTGCTGCGGGACGATCTTCGTCACGAGGGTGTTCGTAACAAGCTCCGCTCCTGCAGCGATAGCTAACTGCTTGTATGCAGCCACGCATCGCTCGCTATACAGGTAACCCGCATTCGGCTCATATAAGCCGCGGTAGCTGTCTTGTACTTGTACGCCTCGGAAACGTTGATTGATTTCATCTGCTTCCAGCAACTCGGTCACAACGCCATTCGCTTGTGCATCGTCAAGACGGCCAGCGTAATCGTAATAGCTAATATCGGCCATGTTCAGAACGCCTGACCGCTCCAGCAACTTCTTCCCGGATAACTGCTCCAGTTCCAGCCATCGCTCATCCGCGCGCAGAGCAAGCTTCACATATACGTCACCGCCATGATAAGCATGCCTGATGAGGCGCGGCTCGCCATGGTGGCTGCCTTCCTGATGAGGCGGATCGAAGGCATCTACCAGCAGCGTCTTGTGCCCTCGCGAAGCAAGCTCGTAACCTGCGCTCATCCCTGCCGAACCGGCTCCAATGACGATGACGTCATACGCATTAGACATGGTCTATCCTCCTTTACGGGACTGTGCCGACAGCTTGTGAAGAGCTTCATCCGCAAGCGCTGCGAAGAACGAAGCCGCTACTGGCAGCGCTGACTCATCAAGATCGAAGGCAGGATGATGCCATTCCTGCGGACCGTCCGTTCCGAGGAAGACGAACAAACCTTCCGTCTCCTTCAAGTAGAAAGCGAAATCTTCGCCTGCTGGTGAAGGGGTTGGCGCTATGACCTTATACCCTAGTTTCTCGGCAATCGGAATCGCTGCTTCCGCCCATTTCTGATCATTGCGTACAGCTGGCGGACCCTCGATCCATTTCACTGCTGCTTTCGTGGCGAAAGCTGCCGCCACGCCATGCACGACCTGCTCGAACCGCTCTCGCACCACACTTCTCACTTCATCGCCGAACGTCCGCAGCGTGCCGTCGAATACCGCTTTGTCCGAGATAATGTTCCACGCCGTTCCGGCGTTAAGTCTCGTCACGCTGATGACCGCGCTATCCAGCGCGCTAACGTTGCGGCTGACGATCGACTGCAGCGCTGTTATCATATGCGCTGCAGTTACGATAGGGTCAAGCCCAGCTTCAGGAACGGCGGCATGACTGCCTCGACCTTCCACCTCAACAACGAAGCCATCCGCTGCCGCCATGAGCGGTCCGCCCTTAATCCCGATCGTGCCTACCGGCAAGTCCGGCTTGTTATGCAAGCCGAATACCGCATCGACGCCGGCTAGCGCACCGGCCCGAATCAGTTGCTGCGCGCCCTTCGCCTTCTCCTCCGCGGGCTGGAACAAGAACCGCACCGTTCCGGCAAGTTCCGCCTCCCGCTCCTTTAGCAGCAAAGCTGTTCCAATAATGGATGCCGTATGAAAGTCATGCCCGCATGCGTGCATCTTACCCGGTACCTTCGAGGCGAACGGCAATCCCGTCTCCTCCTGTATGGGCAAAGCGTCGATATCCGCTCTTACGGCGACAATCGGTCCGCCATCACCGAGCGTACCGCCAACCTCGGCAATTACGCCCGTCTTCAACCCGTAATCGATGACGCGTATGCCTGCTTCCTCCAACCAGCGCTTAATCGATGCTGTCGTCTCGAATTCTTCATGCGACAACTCCGGCTGCTCATGCAGCTGTCTGCGGATTGCGGTTAATCGAACCTGCAATGTTTCCGCAACCAACTGCTTGCGGCTCATACAAGCTCTCCTTGGAATGCTTCCTTAAGCAGCTCGAAGGAACGAACTCTCTTCGCGAAGTCAGGAATTATCGTTGTGAAAATAAACTCATCTACGCCATATTGCTCCTTAATTTCGAGCAGCCGCTTGCGGACCGTTTCCTTCGTCCCTCTCGTAATGTCGGCCTCCCGCTCCTCGACCGTATAAGTCTCGCCCGCTTGTCTCGCGAACTCCTCCGCTTGCGCCAATGAGCCGACGTTTACCGTTTTGCCGCTGGCGAGCGTCACTCTTACGCTCTTCATCTGTCCTGCTATTGCATTCGCTTCTTCCTCCGAATCCGATGCAATGACAGAAAGCGCCAGTATCGCTTTCGGCTTCCTGCCATGCTCCGTATTGAAGCTGCTGCGATAAAGGTCGAGCGCTTGACTTGCCAATGCCGGATCGTTGTTAATGAAGAGCGCGAAGGCATATGGATATCCGCGTTCGGCAGCGAGCTTCGCGCTTGATAAACTCGTTCCAAGCAAGAAGACGTCGGCAGGCTGTACAGGGAGCGGGCTCGCTTCAAGACCCGCGAGCGGGTGATCTTCACCCGTCTTGCCATGAAGGAAACCCTCCAGCTCCGTCAGCTTCTCATCCAGCGTCGCAGGTTCGGCGATCCCTTTCTGCAGCGCCTTCGTCGACCGGGGAAGACCTCCGGGAGCGCGGCCGATGCCGAGTTCTACCCGGCCTGGCGCGAGCGATGCGAGCACATTAAAGTTTTCCGCTACCTTGTAAGGGCTGTAATGCTGCAGCATGACGCCGCCTGATCCGATCCGAATCGAGCTCGTGTTCGCAAGCAAGAAAGCAATGAGAACCTCCGGCGACGAACCCGCCGTCACCGGCGAATCGTGGTGCTCCGCAACCCAAAACCTCTCATAACCTAGCGCCTCCGCCTGCTGCGCCAACTTTACCGTATTGCCAAGTGCCTCCGCAGCCGTCTGGCCCGGAAAAACAATGCTTTGATCCAATATGCCAAATGTAAGTGTCATCTTGACTCTCTCCTCTGTTCGTTAGATGGAATAGGCCGCCTCAGGCGTAATGCGCTTCAGAAACTGCTTCGTACGCTCCTCCTTCGGAGACGTGAACAGTTCGTTCGGCTTGCCCTGTTCGACAATGACGCCTTCGTCCATGAAGACGACGTGGCTCGCTACGTCCTGAGCAAAGCCCATTTCATGCGTCACGATTATCATCGTGATGCCTTCCTTCGCGATTTTGCGAATTACAGCCAGCACCTCGCCGACTAGCTCAGGATCGAGCGCCGATGTTGGCTCGTCGAACAAAATAACTTCGGGATTAAGCGCCAGCGCTCTCGCAATCCCGACACGCTGCTGCTGTCCGCCGGACAGCTCGCTCGGATAAGAATCCAGCTTATTGCCAAGCCCAACCTTCTCCAGCAGTTCAACGCTGCGCTTACGGGCTTGCTCCTTCGGCACTTTTTTGACCACGACCAGCCCTTCCATTACGTTCTCGAGAGCCGTCTTATGCTTGAATAGGTTGTATTGTTGAAACACCATCGCCGTCTTCTGGCGCAGCGTATGAATATCCTTCTTATCCGGCCGCTTGCATTGCACCGAGAAGTCATCGATGACGATATGACCGTCATTCGGCTTCTCCAAATAATTGATGCAGCGCAGCAGCGTCGTCTTGCCCGAACCGCTCGGCCCAAGAATGGCGACAACCTCGCCTTTCTCGACTGTTAGGTCGATGCCCTTCAGCACTTCATTTCGACCAAAGCTCTTGCGAATTTGCGTTAACTTAATCATGAGACACCGCCTCGGTTATAAAGATTAAATCGTTTCTCTGCCAATGCAGTCAGCCGCTCGATTAGGAACGTTAATCCCCAGAATATGAGCGCTGCCGCGATGTATGCCTCGAAAAACTTCCAGTTCGTTGTTGCGACTATTTGCGCTTTGGCGTTAATCTCGACGACCGACACGGTGAAAGCAAGCGTCGAGCCGTGAAGCATGCCGATAACCATATTCGATAGGTTCGGCAGGCTTGCCGCGAATGCTTGCGGAAGAATTATCCGCCGCATCGCCTGCGGCGTCGTCATGCCAATCGAATACGCGGCCTCGATCTGGCCTCGGTTGACCGCCAGCAAGCCTGAACGAACGACTTCTGACATGTAGGCACCGGCTGTGATCGAGAACGAAATGTACGCGAAGCCAATCATTGGTATGGACACTGAACGGAATGCTAGACCCAGCGACTCCGCTATCCCATCGATAAGCATGGGAAGCCCGAAATAAATAATTAAGAGATGAGTGAGCATCGGCGTACCGCGAATTACGGTTACGTATGCAGAGGCCAGCGGATAAAGGACGGGAACTTTATAGAGCCGAATAACAGCTACAGCCGTTCCGATGATCAGTCCGCATAAGACCGAGACTGCCGTAATCGCAAGCGCTGTCGGCACCGCCGAGAGCAAGGCAACGAATGCGGTCCAGATGAATCCGAAATCAAGCTTCATTCTCTTGCCCCCCTCTGCCGAAGCCCGGTGTAATAGCGAATCGACGTTGCTTCCACTTCACGAAACGGGATGGTTTCTCATCCGTAACGATCTGGCGTTCATGGCGAAGCAGCCTGCGTTCCACGAGATGGAACAGCTTCTCAAGCCCAAAGCTAATAATGAAATAGATAATAGCGAGCGAAATATACGTCTCCACAAAATGTCTCGACATGACGGCCAACGTCTGCGACTTGCCTGTCAGCTCCATAATGCCTAGTGAGAAGGCAAGTGATGTATCCTTCAGATTGGCGATTACGAGATTGGAAAAGACAGGCAACGCGATGGCAGCCGCTTGGGGCAGCACGATTTTTGTGAACGCTTGAAAGCCGGTCATGCCAACCGCATAGGCCGCCTCCACTTGCCCGCGATCGACTGCGCCAACCGCCGCTCTAATCATCTCCGACATGTATGCACCGCTATGAAGCGCATAAGTCAAAATAACGAAGTACAGAGCAGGAACCCTCGAGACATCTACTTGAACCATCTTCAATATTTCCGGCAAGCCGTAATAGAATAGGAACAACTGGATCAGAATCGGTGTTCCGCGGAAGAACGATAGATAGACTTGAGATACTCGTCTTAATACCGGTATTTTGTAAAGCTGGGGAAGGGCTACGATAAGCCCGATCCCCAGACCGATCAAGATGGAGCACACGACGATGAGCAGAGTCATCTGTAACGTAGGCAGCAGCTTTATGAAGTATTCAAGCAAATAATGAAAGTCAAACGGCTCTCCCATGGTGTGCCCCTCCTTCAGTCTCTTTTACTAGACTATTCTTCCGATGTGAAGTCATCGCCCAGCCACTCCGAGCTCAGCTTACCAAGCGTTCCGTCAGCCTTCAATTCCTTAATCGCTTCGTCGACGCGATCGGAAAGCTTTTGCTGGTCAGGGTCGTTTTTGCGGAACATGAACAAAATATCTGCTTCGCTAAGCGCCGGGCCAACCGTCTTCAATTCTTGCTTCGAATCGACGAGTGACAGGGTGAAGTCAGCTGCCAGGAAAGCTTCCACCCTTCCGGATGTCACTTGTTGCACGGTATCATTTGCTCCGCCGTTCTGGTAGACGATTTCAAGCGCGTTGTTGTTTTCTTTATTGTAGTTTTCAAGAATCGTTGCTTGCGCGCTAGTTGCTGTCGTCAACACTTTTTTACCTTTCAGATCGTCGAGCGATTGAACGGAATCATTGCCCTTAGCGACAACGATTTTGTTTCTCCAGTGCGCGTACGGTTCTTTGTTGAATAGGTACTTCTCTTCGCGCTCCGGATTTTTCTCCATTTCATGCGCTACGAGATCGATCTTATTCGTCTCAAGGCTTAACAGCAAATTCGTAAATTCCAGCGTTTGAATATCGAATTCGTATTCGTCCAGACGTTTGTCGATTTCGCGGATCAGCTCCACGTCGAAGCCGGTCAGCTTGCCGTTTTCATCGATAAAGCATACTTGAGGGAATTGTGTTCCCGTTCCTACAACGATCTTTGTCACTTTGCCGGCGCCGTCTGCGCTGGCTGGTTCAGCGTTGTTATCCTTGCTTCCGCCGCATCCTGCCAAAGTTAATACGAGCACGGAAGATGCTAAAAGCAATAATGATTTTTTCATTTTCTTTTCCCCCTAATAATGGTTAATTTGTTATCCTCATAATTCCTAGTGGATAAGTAAGGATTAGTGTTGCATTCACTTTATCACCTGGCTCGCCGACTCGTCAATGCTATTGCTAATAGAGATATTCTATATGTCGATTCAACAATTCAATCTTTAGTTTCCGATATGCAGAACGCCCGCAATCCTAGTAGGATCAACGGGCGCACTCTTATTAAGATATAGCGGAGAGGCTAGGCTTGACCTCGAACAAACTTCTGCCTATTTCTAATATTTCAGTTATGATTTCGGCAAACTCGCCGTGCTGTGCAATCAAATTCGTCTGCAGAGATATGCCGTCGGCCTCGGGAACGCTAATTGAATGCAGCTTCCCTTCGCGCACTTCCTGCTGCGCGCATAGACCGGGCAGAAAGCCGATTCCCGTCTTGCGGATGACCAGCTTCTTGGCCATCTCCGAGTTATCGGTATGAATCCGGATATTCGGCGACTTCTCCAAATGCTCGAAGATCCGATGAATGCGGAGCCAATCCATCGAGCCGCACTCGAAGAAAACAAGCGGCTGCTCGGCGACTTCTTCAATGGTCGGATTATGATTATGAAGGAACGGATGACCTTCGTATGCATAGAGACGAATGGGATCCTCATAGAACTTCGTCGACTGCAGATTCGGATGCGAGATGTTGCGAACGAATCCGATATCGACCTCCCTGCTTAACACCTTGCTTACGATTTCGTCGGTCGTGCCTGTCGTAAATTTGTAATGCGTCTCGGGAAACCGTTCCTTTAGCCGCGGAAGCAGCTCTGGAATGATATAGTTGGATACCGATACGGTGCATCCGATCCGCAGCTCGCTAAGCTCCGACTTCTTCTGATTCAGATGAAGCTTCCCCTTTTGATAAATCATAAGGAGTTGCTGGGCGTAAGGCAGAAATCGTTTCCCGTCCTCAGTCACCTGAGCCTGCTTGCCCTGACGATCGAATAATCGGCAATCAAGCTCCTGCTCCAGCGATTTGATCCGGGCCGTTACCGACGGCTGGGACAAATAAAGCGCCTCGGCCGCTTTGTTGAAGCTCCCGCAGTGAATGACATATACGAACGCTTCAATATTCTCAATATTCATGCCGAACCTCTCCTTGCCATTACCGTTTCACACGACGTTAATTCCAACTATTTAACTGTGTTTTATTAGGTTTAAAGTAACAGACATCTTCTCATCTGTCAATTCCCCAACTCGTTCAATTGCCCTACCAACTTCGATTCCGGCCAGCTTGAGCATCCGGCTTCCTTCAAGAAGCTGCTCGGCCCTTATGCAGCAACGAAGCTTGCGCTCTCCCTTTGGACGAAGGAGCTTGCGCCCCGGAGCATCGCTGCTCTATTCGGCAGCCATTCATGCGCGCGGCATGCAGCCAGGCGATTTTCTAGTGAGGGGCAAAGAGGCCAAGCTCAAGTTCACTGATCAAGGCAGCAAGGTACTGCAGCTCGTCAACTCCATCTACGAAGCAGAATTTTGCCGCAGGCCAAATAAACGAGAATGAATAAAGGAAGAGGGGGGCGATTCGCCCCCCTCTTCTCACACCAACGTACTATTGCCCCTCTGGGCGCCCTTCCAAATCTTTCACGAACGCGCTGGTCGGCACTTGCTTCTCGTCCTTTAGCGTTCCGAAGATTGCGTCCACGAACGGCGTCGATACGCCATACCAATAGTTCTCGTTCTTGAAGTGATGCAGCAGATGCGTCTTCTTCACCCACTTGCCCAGCCTCGTTCTAGGCTGCATCGGACGGTGGGCGACGTAATGCTTCCATTCGTACATAAGCAGCATCGTAATTAGTCCCGCAGCGAACGCGGCGGAAGCGTCAGGCAAGCCTGTTATAAGATAGAATACGCCAACGAACACGACGAAGTTCGGCAAGCTGTACCAGAGCGGCAGGAACAGCAGCTTCAAGTCGCTCGGATGTGTATGATGATCGTAATGTAAGCGCTTGAGCAATCTCAGAAACGTAGAATTGCGGGGCGCCTTCAGATGAAAGAAGAACCGATGCGTCATATATTCGCTGAACATAAACCCAACGAGACCCGCCCCGAAGCAGATCAGACTTCGAATGCCCAATCCGAACAACGCCAGATGCGCCCCAACAAGCGCCAGCAGCAGCACAAACATAACCGTAATATCCGTATGAAGAAAAAATTCTTTATACAACCGCGCTCTCGTCATCGTCCCGCTCACCCGCTATCCACAAATTAGACTGCACTATGATTGCAACACAGCCGCCCAAGAGTGTCAATGATGAAAATCGCGAAAGCTTATTTGATTCTAAAGGTTACCGCCCCGAAGCGACTCACGAGCAGCAGGGCAATAACCAAGTATAACAGCAGCAGCGTCAGTGCGATAAGGGCTAGCGTAGCGATCGGAGGACTAATGACGAATGCGACCGCACATACGGCAGAAAGCATCATGTTCACAATAAGGAACAGTGGATTCCTTGCATTCATCTCCGTCGTATACGGCTGCAGCAAATAGTAAAGCGTCATATGATGGACCGAAATTAGCAGAGCCATAGCAAGCAGCAATATCCATAACGCGATCAGCTCGCTTGTATCCGGCAAGCTGCCGGTGAACGTTGCCGCAATCGTCAGCACTGCGCCAACCGCAACCGACAGCAGCAAATTCATGCCGGACAGCCTGGCGAGACGCAGCACATAATGCTTCCGTACCGCTTGCCGGTAGAACCCGTAGCGCATAAGCGGCATGTCGCAGTTGTAGAATAAAGCGCGGCATAGCTTCTCACCTACGAATACGCTAAATGCGAAGTACGGAACGAACCTCGCCAGCTCGGTCAACGTTGCTCCGTCACCGATTAACGCTAGCGCCAAAACGGCAATCGCGCTCACGCTAACGCTGATCGCGAGCCGATTCCATAGCGGCTTCCTAACGAGACGACGATGACGGCGGAAAAATAGCCGGTTCAAGTAATCGTAGCCATCCGAGTCTGCACGAGGAAGCACCGCCCCATCGGTGCGGAGGGTCTCTTCTTCCGTCAGATCATCGGTCTTCATCGCTACCTCTGCCTTACGCGAATCAGCCATGTACTGACCGAGATTAAGCAGTGGATCATCCCGCTTCGTCGCCGACTCTACCGCCTCCGGGTAGCGCTTATAGCGCGCGAGCAGCAAAGCAGCCGCTATACCCGATGCGATAACGAGCAAAACAAGCGGTAGGAACAGCAAAATCCTCCCATAATCAGGCGAAACGCCGAGTAGAGGCAGTCCATAGGCTAGCGCACCGCCAGCAAAAATACTTGACCAGACAAGTAGATTGCTTCGAATGATGATTTTGCCCGTATGTTCAAATACGACTAAATGCGTCAACTCGGCAAGCAGCCTCCAGCCCGTTATAACAGCTGCAACGAGCACGCCTTCAATCACCTTTCCTCCTAGCACCGCCATGAAGAACGACAGCATGATTGCAAAGGATAAGAAGAACTGCGTATACCGCATCGTTAAAGTGACCTTCATGTATGCCGTTGACGAAATACGAAGCAGCTTCACGGCAACATACTTGTCGCGCTTCGGCTCGAGCACTCGGGCATTCCATATGCTTGCCGTCAGGAAGCTAAGCGGCAACAATATGGCTAGAAACAACTCTAGCGCAGGAAGCTCCGGATTACGCTCGTTTATCGCCATCGCCGGCATGAACGCCATAAGTCCAAGATATATCCCTTTGTTAAGGACCGCCCATAGCAGCTGTACAATAAGAACGAGCCAAGCGATAGCCCGCTTCCACTCCAAGCTGCCGTATAGCGACTCCGGTATGGCGCGGCCGACAAGCGGCAACCGGCACAAGTAATAAACCGTACGATTGAGGAAGGAAGAGACCGATACGTCTAGCAGCAGTCGATACGCCTTAAGCATGGGTCGGATCGTCCTTCAGCAGCTCAATGACTTCACGTTCGAATTCCGGACTGTGCATCAGCTCGGAAGGCACCGAAGTCAGCTGACCCTTGTTCAGCACAACCAATTCGTCGCAAAGATCGGTTGCCAGCTGCAAAATATGGGTCGAGAAAATAAGAATATGTTCACTTTTCATTTCACGCAGCATATTTTTCATTTCTAGCGCTACAATGACGTCGAACGAAGTCAGCGGCTCATCTAGAAGAATGACTGGCGGCTTCGCAATGAGGAACAGCAGCATTTGCAGCTTGTTCTTCATGCCGTGCGAGTACCCCTTGATCAGACGATGGCGATCCTCTCGGCTCATGCGCATCCGATCGAACCATTCGTCGATCTTAGCGTCCTGACGCTTCATGCTTGGATTCGCAGCTAGGAAGAACTGGACGAATTCATAGCCCGTAAGAAACTCTGGCAGGATCGGCATCGAATACACATAACCGACATCCGTCTCCGTCAGCTCCCGCTTCACGCCATCCTTCTCCAGCCAAGTTTTGCCGCCATCCGTCGCAAGTTCCCGGCTCAAACAATTGAAAAGCGTCGTCTTGCCCGCACCGTTGCGTCCTAGCAAACCGTATATCTTACCTTGCTCGAATGAATATTCCACGCTTTGCAATACTTGCTTCGCATCGAATGTCTTGACGATTTGATCCAAAATAAGCCGCACCGTTGTTCCTCCCTTATGCTTCTTCCATAACAGTACTTATTAGTCATACGAGGATTAGTACGTACAGCTTGCTTGCAAAGTTGCTCTAATTTGTAAAAAGTCTATATGGGCACGCCCGGGATAATGCTGGAACGGTTTTTGTCATGCGTACATATGGTATACGGTAGGTCATACGCCTACAATACGAACATGCTTGCGCGCATACGAAAGGCAGGGAATCAAGTGGCTGTATCTTATATGGACTTCACTTCTCCAAACGTACAATTTACTTATGATCTACGTAATAATAATACGTTTACGAAAGACAATCGCAACTACATCAATACGTTGTCGATTAATCAACTCAATACGCTAGGAAATGTATCGCTTCTGGACATCTTTTTAAGCACAGGCAATGTGGTCGAGCCGCATACTCACCAAAATGCATCCGAGCTCGTCTATTGCATCACCGGTTCAGCCGTCGTATCGCTCATTAATCCGTTCACGAGCAAACTGCTTAATTATCCGATTCAACCGGGTCAAGTGGCCAACATCCCTCAGGGCTGGTGGCATTATGAGATCGCGACCGTTGACAATACCCATCTGCTCGCCATCTTCGATGCTCCGATTCCTGAATTTATCGGTGCTTCCGATATGCTGCGCCTTACTCCAGCCAGCGTACTCGCCCACACGTATTGCTTAAATGAAGACCTTGTCGAAGAGGCTCTTGCGCCAATTACGAACACCGTCGTCATCGGCCCTCCTGCCAATTGCGCCAATAATCAAGTACAAGGCGCCGCTGCCGGCAACGTCGCTCATACGAATCAATCGATGCAAAGCCAGTTCGTACCGAGTCAAGGCAAAAAGGTTTATTTGCACCGCGACGAGCAGCCGCCATATCCGCAGTATCATCCCGTCATCGGCAACGGCTGGAATTACCGTTAATTCGTTTTTAAAGGTCAAAAAAGACGGCTATTCTCAAGCGTCCTTACGGATGCTTGATGAATAACCGTCTTTGTCATGCACTCTTACTTCAACGTCTCGGCAACTTCAAGCGTGCGCTTGTTCCATTTTTCCGTTTCCGGAATCAGTCGGTTGATGTCGGCGCCGTCGAAGATGATTTCGTTCAAAATATTGTTCCAGTTGTATTCGCCCCAAGCCGGAATCGTTACGCCCGGTTGAATTTTCGCGTTTTCTTTCGCGATCTTCACGGCTTCTTTGTTTTTACCTTGCCACATTGGCGTTTCGTCATAATAAGCTGTCAATTCTGGATCGATAACCGAAGCGTTCGCGCCTTGGTCGATCTTCCACTTTTGCGCTTGTTTCGAGAATTGGAACGCGATCCATAGGAACGCTTCTTCCTTATGCTTCGAGCCTTTAAGCAAGGACATTGGGCCATAGATGCTGTATCCAGGCTGGCTGACTTTACCTTTAGGGAACGGCAGTACGTCCCACTCGAAGTTTGCGTTGTTTTTCAGGTTAGGCAGTACCCAGTCGCCGCCGATAGCAAAGCCTGTTTTGCCGTTGATGAATTCTCTCGTCACGTCGCCTGTTTCTGCGGCTTTTGCATTGGATTGCATCGAGCCGTCTTTCCATACGAAGTCCGACAACCATCTTACGTCGTTCATAACTTCAGGCGTAGCGAGCAAACTTTGCGTCAAATCTTCATTCAGGTAATGAATGTTGGCTGCATGGCCGTCAGCGATCGCTTTCGTGCTAAGCACGCGCATTTGGAATTCAGGCTGCGTCGTGAGACCGTATTCGCCAGCCACTGGATCCGTGATTTTTTTGGCGATTTCGCGGAAGTCGTCATACGTCCAATCGTTAGCAGGCATCTCAACGCCATGCTTAGCGAGCAAATCTTTGTTAACCAAGATCCACATTGGTACGTCGACGAAAGGAACAGCAAGACGCATGCCTTTGTACGTCATCGTGTCGTAGAAGCCATCAGGCAGTTGAACCGATTGGAACGTAGGATCTTTTTCGATATAAGGCGTCAAATCTTCAAGCAGTCCTGCTTGGTCGAATGTGATTAGATCGGAATCGATCCAAGTCAAGTCGGCAGGCGTACCAGCCGCTTCGAGCGATGCAATGATCTCCATAATCGGTTGGCTGTTAACCGGAATTTGTTCGATCGTAATCCATGGATACTCTTTAGTGAACATTTCATACAATTCGGTGTAGGAGTCAGACCATGAGATCAGCTTGAGCGTAACCGGGTCTTTCTTCACCTCTGGCGCAGCAGTCGCTTCATCCGCAGGTGCTTGTGTCTCGGCAGGCGCATTCGTACCTTCGCCCGCATTGCTGCCTTTCGAATTGTTGCCGGAGCAAGCCGTTAATACCATTGAGAACATAAGTACCAGACTTAATGCAAGGGTCAACGCGCGTTTTCTTTTCACTTCGCAAACCTCCTCGTTTTTGTGTGGGAGCCATGAGTCATCAGTTACGAGCCATGTTCGCCCCCAAATGCCTACCCCTCAGATTGCTTACCGTTGTTGCTTAACACCGCTGAAAACGATCCTGGAGCATCACCCCTCTCGGTGAGTCAGATTGGCAGCAAGTTAATGGATTATTCCACGATCCCCGTTCTTTCAATACCGCTTACGAACCAACGCTGCAGGAACATGAAGATAACGATCGGCGGCAAAATGATCATAAACGCGGCGGCCATTTTCGTTCCTTCCGTAATCGGGTTGGTGATCGTGAACGTGTTGCCGAGCAGCGCCGGATTCAGCACTTCCTCAAGCATATTGAGTCTGATGGACAGCGGCGTGAAACCCTTCGCCAAAAACATGGATGGCTCGTAGTACATGTTCCAATACCAGATAAAGGAGAACAGGAACACGACCAAGCAGGCTGATCTCGCCAGCGGCAGCATAATGCCGAAGAACAATCTCGTCGTCGATGCGCCGTCGAGCTTAGCCGCCTCCTCTAGACTTGCGGGCTGCGACTTAAAGAACTGCAGGAAGATGAGAATGAAGAGCGCTCCCTTCAGCCCTTGCCCGAATATGGCGGGGATTAGGAACACGAAGAGCGTGTTCAGAAGCCCCAGCTTGCTGAAAATAACGTATAACGGAATAATGATGACCTGCGGCGGAATCAAAAACGTCAATATGATCAGCGCCATGAAGAGCCACTTGAAAGGTAACGCCAGCCGCGCGAGCGCATAACCGGTCATCGCGCAAATAATGACCTGTACAAGCGAGCAGCTAAGCGCAATTATTGAAGTATTCCGCAGCGCCTCCGGATACTGCAAGCCCTTGTACGCCTTCGTAATGTTCTCCCACGTCATATCGCGCGGAATCCATTTCACGGTCGGGTCAAGCAGGTCGCTGACCGTCTTGAACATCGTGCTTACCATATACAGAATCGGCTGCAAGTACAGGTAAGCGACGATCGAGAGCAGCATGTAGATGATGAGCTTGGCTAGCAAGCCGTCCGATACGCTTCTGCCGAGAACCAGCATCTTCGTTTTCTGCGCCCTGCGGCTCCAGAAGATGCCGCGTACTCGCCCGTTCAGCTTCTCCAGCTCGGTTTTCATCGCAGTAATCATGAATGCATCCTCCTTGTCTTCATGCTCCGGTTGAACATCCACAGCACGATGGCGATCAGCAGGAAGATGAAGGCGAAATAGATCCAGGCGAGCGCGCTGGCATAGCCGTAGCCCGTATCGACCTTGAACATGTTCTCCCGGATATGCTCAAGGACCGGATTAAGCGGGAACGTGAACAGGTCAATGATCGTGTAAAGCACATTAAGGCTGATGAAAGGCACGCATGCCGGCAGCGTTATTTTCCAGAAACTGTCCCACGGTGATGCGCCGTCGATGCGGACCGCTTCATAGATCGTAGGAGAGATGGTTTGGAATCCGGCGATGAAGATCAGAATTTGCACGCCTGAATACCATAGAATGAGAATCGCACGTCCAAGCACTTCCATGACGGTTTCGCCGAACTGCTTGCCGACGTACTCCTCAACAAGTGGCTGCAGGTTGTACTGCTCCAGGAACGGGATGTCGCCGGCGCCCTGCACGAACAGCTCGTTCAGCACCTGCCCGGTTGCGAAGATAACCGGAAGGAAGAACAACGCGCGGTACAGGAAGCGTCCGGGAAACCGCTGATTCAGCATAAGCGAGATCAGAAGAGCGAAGATGACGATAATCGGCACCATCAGCAGCATTTCCTGGAAGTATGTGATCAGCTCAATCGGGAAAATATTATCCTTCAGAAACGCATCGCGATAGTTTTGCATGCCGAGCCATTCGTATCGGAAGCCGCCTACCGCAACTTGCACCTTATTAAAGCTCATGAACAGCGACCAACTGATCGGGATCAGTACGAATATGGCAAAGCCGATAATCCACGGAAGCATGAACAGGAAGCCAGTGCCGTAACGTTTCCAGTGATAGAGGCGCTCTGCGCGTATTTTTGCTTTCGGTTGCACTATGCGCCAGCTCCTTTCTCAACTTCGAACGTCTTGCTGCTATAATCGACGATTACGCGAGTACCATCCTCGTACACGGTGGCGAACCGGTCTTTGGACAACTGCTCATGATCGACGATTCGTTGCGAGTGCAGACTGGAGAGCGAGTCGAATGCCTTATATTCTTTCTCAATGCGATCGGTCCACTTCGTATATTGACTGCTGAACAAGAAACCTGAGTTTGTGTATTTCAGCTTCCTCGACTCATCGTAAGTCAGGTAGAAGGAAGGCACTGCTCCGTACTCAATCGCTTTGAGGAACTCATCCTCCACTTCACCGCGCAGGTTGCCGTCTCCGAAGGAATAAGCGACGTAGCCATGCAGAGCGATCTGATAGAACGGCACCGTCTGATCGACCAAGAAGTCATAGCTTGATTCATGCGGCAAATTCGCAATAAAGTCCGTGTGGCCGATGACGTAATCATTGCCGCGATAGACGCTGGACTTTCCAAGCGTCTGCCGTGTGTAATCCAGCATGCCGCTATACACGTCCATCGTGTCTTTGCGGGTCATTATGCCGTCGGGATCGTAATCGTGGAACACCATTTCGCCGACCCAGTTGTACAGAATGCCGGAAATGCCGATATCCTTCAGCTTATCGATCGTCTCGTAAGCCATCGCAACCGTGCGCGCCGGTTTGCTTATGAACCAGCCCTCATCGAGAAATACCGTTTCGTCGATGCTGCGAATGCCGTTCTTCTTGCCAGACAAATTGGAATTGTCCGAATCGATCCATACCATGTCATCCTCGAATAGAACGTCGATGCCCTGCTGCTTCATGCTGGAAACGAACTTCTTCGCCTCCGTCTCGCCGCCGAGCGACTTCTCGATCGGGAAACGATCGTACAAATCGTAATCGCCTTGATTTTGCCAGCCGTAATAAATGACGTTCATGCTTTCGACTCCACGCTTCCGCAAAGCATTAACAATTTCGGTCGCTTGAGGGAATGTCGTTGCAGTCACATATTTGATTTGGTTATAAGCTTCCGTATAATTGCCGCCCATGAGCTTCAAATAAAGCGGCGTATGATCGACGGGCTTCAGTTGTTCCTTTAACTGCTCCGTTTCCGTCAGGTAATCGCGATAGGAGGTCGCCATGCCGACATAATCGGCGTCGTCTCCGTTCAGGAAGCGATATTCCAGCACACGGTCGGTATCTAGCCGCTGCTTCTGGATCGCTTTGATCGGCGCAGCCAGTCTGCTCATGCGGTACAAGTATTCCTCGCGATAGATTTGGCTTGCGAACACGTTGTACGACGTGGACTTCAGCCCCGGCGGTAGCGCGGCGATATCGGCAGAGTCACCGCCTTCTCTCAGCACCGCGACGAACGCGTTATCGCCTCGCTTCATGCCGAATACCGGATAGGCGATATTTTCGCGCCATTCGCCGGAACGGCTCCAATTGCCCGTATTCGTCAGCTCGAGACCGTACACCTGATGGATATAACCTCTCGATACGCCTGGCCGCTCGCTTTCGAAGCGGATCAAGCCGCCCGGGCCGTCCGGTACGAAGATGTAACCGTCCTCTCCAGCCGCTGCCGCACCGAAGTAAGGCAGCAGATCGAGGGAGAACATTTTGAAATCGCCTTCCTCCTTGATCCCTTTCGTCGGGATGCGAACCTGCAGTCCCTTGTCGGTAAGCTCGTATTGAAGCGACACTCCGAGCTTCTTGTCAGGGAAGGAATAGGAGACTTGCAATCCTTTATCCGTCCGTACGAGCTCCTTCACCATCTTTGGATCATTGGCGTTCAACATTTCTCTGATCGTCTGATCCTTGCCTTGCGTTCTCACGTAAGTTAGAACGAATGGCGATTTCAGATTCGCGAGCAGCACGCCCTTCACCGTCTCGGCGGCAAGCTCCTCCTCGCTCGGATTGCTGCGCCAGCGGTAGCCGGTGCGATTGTCGACCAACGCAATCTGTGTGTTAGCCGGATCGACATAAAGAGTGAACTTCTCGTTGCTTAACGCCTCGGCGTAACCATCGGCTCCCGTCTCCGGCTTCCACGGTGTACCCGTATAGAGCTCTGCCGTCTCCGCTTGAAGAGTCTCGATACCCGCAAGTTCCATTGCTTTGGCAGGTGACAGCTCATCTCCTTGAAGAACGACCGAGAGCACGATGATAACTAGCGCAAGCAAGGCGATGGCTGTCAGCTTTACGCGGAGGGACGTTCGCTTGATGAACTCAACCATAGAAAGTGACCTCCTTGTAAAGCTGATAGAAGAAATCGTATAAGTTGTAAGATAGACCGAAGACAAGGAAGGCGAAAAGCCATATTGTTCCGATCGTGAACACCGTAATCGCAATGTTCTTCAGCGACTCCAGGAAGTCGAAGTTATGAATAACCTGCGTCATGACGATCAGCATGACGCCTATCCAGATGAACATCAGCGAATTAATTGAATCGACGATAACTCTCTCGTCGAGCGTCACGAGATTCGACAGCAGCAGAAGCGGAACCGAGAAGAACAAGTATGGAGCGAGCGCGTATGTGCTGCCCTGAATAACTTCCCTGAACTTTCCTTCCCCGTCCTTCACGCTGCATACGAGATAATTCGCGATAATCCAAGTGATCCATGGTACGACGAACAGCCCGAGACTGCTGACTAGATTAATTTGGGACAACTCGATCGGATTGAATAAAAATCCGGTGAAATAAAGCGATAGCAGCTTCATTCCAATCGTCGCGGCCAAAATAAGAATGAGAATCCAGGAGGATACTCGAGCCTCCTTCAGTTTGTAGAACCCATGGTACGGATGAAGCATCACATACCATAACAATCGCAAATCACTGATCGGACGATCCCATGATGCCGGCAGCGGGTGACGCTTCAACTGTCTGCGTACCAAGCGCGGCACGTACCGAATGAGCAAAAATGCGATGATGATGCAAGCAGCGAGCATTAAGAAGTTATTTTGCAGCCAGTTCAGCCTTACTTGCCAGAACGCTTTGGAATAACCCTTCGTATCGAAAGCCGTCTTCAGGAAAGAGAGCGCCTCTTCGTTGTTGTTCTCGTGCAGATACACTTTACCGAGTCCTTGGAACGTGCCGTTGTACATGTCATTGCGAGCGTATACTTTATCCCAGTACGGCTTGCTTTGCTCGTACTTTCCGGCAAGATACAGCGTAAGCGCATTCATAACGTCGCCGCCAAACTCGGTAAGCTCGAACTTATGGATCGTTCCGGTCCGGCTGTCTGCTATCCATATATCTTTCTTGGAATCAACGCCAATCGAGGTTGGAAAGCCTAACACGCCGTATTGCTGCGTCTCGTTGTCAATATAGCCGAACGCGAACAACGCCTCGCCGTTCTGATCGTATAGATTGACCCGTCCGGATTCCATGTCGACGTTATACAGGAAGCCGTCCGTATCGCTTGCCACGTCCACGATTCCGTGACCGTTCACCAGCGTCTTGTTCTTGAGCGCGTCGACGCCGCCGGCGTTCAGCTTGCGTATAGCGCCTTGGCCGAATCCGCCCGATGTAGCCGTGAATATGAAGCCGTCCTGGTCGAGGGCGACGTTCGTAATCGGCCGCGGGAGATTAGCCGTTTCTTTGAGCAGCTGCTCCTTGTTCAGAATGAGCTTCTTCAGCCAGTTCAGCACCGTCTGCTGCGCTTTATTAGCACCGAAGAAACCCATGAACTCCCCGTCCTGATTCATGCGAAGCAATCCGTCGTAGGATGAATTCAGGTTGATGTACATGACGCCCCGACGGTCGACGACGATCTTCGTCGGCACGAAATGACCGGTCTCCATATAGGTGGACTCGGGTTTCTTATAATCACGGAGAAAGTTGCCTTCGTTGTCGAACACGACAATCCGTTGATTGCCAGAGTCTGCGACATAGATTATCCCTTCAGGCGTAACGAACAGGCCTTCAGGCGCGCTAAGCATGCTCTCTCCCTCATCTGCGCCGATCGTTCGCAGTACCGCTCCGTCAGGATCAAGGACGACAACCCGATTCGCCCCTTTGTCCATGACGTATACGTTGTCGTCCGCACCGACATGCAAGTCGACTGGCTCGGCAAACCTCGCGCTGTCCATATCTGCCGGCGTATAGATCGGCTGAATACGGAGGAATGTCGCTTGATTACTGTCGTAGTAGAACGTTCGGTACGGCAACTCCGCGTGGATCGCTTCCGGAACGGCGAGCATGGAGGTCGCCGCTAGAAGCAACAACAATAACAATTTCTTCATCGTTTCGACTTCCTTTGCTGATTTGAATTACTTAATGCCGGAATGAACCATCGTCTCGAGCACCCTCCGCTGGAAGAGCAGGAAGATGATGAGGTTGGGCACGAACATGAGCAAGCCGGCTGCGGCGGCCATATTCTGCCCGGCGACACTGTTCTGTAGCCCGCTGAGCAGGCTGTTCACATAGAAGGGCAGCGTTCGCATCGTCTCGTCCTGCATGAACAGCGTCGAAGTCTCGACGTCTCCCCATACGCCTTGGAACGTGAAGATCGAGATCGTGGCGATCGCCGGCACAGACAGCGGGAGCACCATTCTTGTGAAGATCCCGAAATGGCTTGCTCCGTCGATCTTTGCCGCTTCAATCAGCTCGCTAGGTATTTGAGAGATGAAGCCAACGAGCATGAAGACGGCAATCGGTGAGGCAAGCGCGGGCAATATATGCCCGAAATACGTGTTGTTGATGCCGATACCGCTAATGATGAGATACCTCGGAATGCCTACCGTCTCCGGCGCGAACATCAGAGACAGCGTAATGAGCGATAAGATGAGTCCTTTGAAATGGAACTGATATTTCGCAAGGACGTAACCGGCCATCGTGCTGACGATAATAACGCATGCAAGCGTTAATCCGGCTACGATAATGCTGTTGAACAAATATCTCGTGAAAGGCACAGTCGCGTTCGATGCATGCAGAATGAGTGATTCGAAGTTACGAATGGTTGGATTCTGCACGAGAAACCTCGGCGGAAACAAGAACAGCTCATTCTGCGGCTTGAATGCATGGTTCAGTATGAAAATAATCGGCAGCGACATGAACGCGGCCAGCGCGGTGAAGAAGGTGACGAGCGCTACTTGAAACGGCGTCACGCTGCGAAGTTTTCGAATCATGGTTTTACAGCTCCTCCTTGGATCCGAACAGCCGATAGGCAAATCTCATGGCGAAGTAGCTGATAAGGAGCAGCATGACCGAGACTGCCGAAGCATAGCCGAGCTCGAAACGGATAAAAGCGTAATCGTCGATATGGTTAATGATCAAATGTCCCGAATAAGAAGGCGTGATCGGCAAGCCCGTCAATTGCGTCGATATGCTGCCTGCCTTTAGCGTGCCGACAATCGACATCACGGCGCTGAACAGCATCTGCGGTTTCATCGAAGGCACCGTAATATAAAACACTTCTTGAAGGCGATTCGATATGCCGTCGATGCGGCCTGCCTCGTATAGCTCGCGATTGACGGTCTGAAGACCTGCCAACATGGCGAGGAAGCCTACACTAAAGCTGACCCAAAGCGATACGATGATCATAATGTTAAGCAAATACTTCGGATCTTGAAGCCAGATGACCGGACTGTCGATCCAGCCCATGCCGAGCAGGAAGTTGTTCACGTAGCCGACGCGGTCGCCGCTGAACGCCGCGATCCATACGACGGACAGCGCAACGCCGCCCGCCATCGAAGGCGCATAGAACGCCAGCGTGTAATAATCCCTGATCTTGATCGGCAGCTGATGGATCAGCCAGGCGAATAGGAAGGAAAGCACATATCCGCCTGGGCCCACAATAAGCGCGAACAGGAACGTATTCGGTATCGCTTTGGTCAGAAAGATAATATCTTGCGTGAACAAGCTAATATAGTTGTCGATCCCGATAAAATGCAGCTTCTGAAATCCGTCGTACGACGTGAACCCAAGCGTCGCGGCCATGACGACCGGCACAACGATGAAGAGCATGAAGCAGATCAGGAACGGCGCGAGGAACAAATAGCAGAACGCGTCGCGCTTGATATCGCGCAGGAAGCGAGTCAGCTTCGCCCCAATCGCCGGTCGAGCCTTAGGCCTTGCTATCCCGGGAGTAAGCTCTGTATTCATCTGTGCTATTCCTCCCATTCGTAAGGTTGATTGATTTGCGGGATGCCCAGATCATCTCCGGCTTTAATGCCGAAGTTACCTTGTCTCCGGTTCATCTCCCTTTGCAGCGAGAGCTGCGCCTGTTCAAGCGATTCCTGAGCAGGTATGCCCTCCATTACCGTGCGGTTCCAGGCGAATTCCATTTCCCTGCTGAGGAAGTAGTATCCGGGCACGTACGGCATGTTTTTCGCCCAGCGCGCCTGTTCGCGAAGCGCCTTCAGATCATCGGATGGCCAGGAGAGCGACTTCATCGCATCGACGTTGGCCGTATTCCATCTGAATTCGATACCATAGAACGATTCGATGTCCTTCGCGTATTGCGACTGAACCTCCGCGGACGTCCACCATTGCATGAACTGCCACGCCTCGTCTTTCTTATCGCTCTTCTCCATCATCATTGCCGCCGAAATACCTTGCGGCGACCATCTTGCCACTTCGCCGTTCGCTTGCTTCATGCCAGGCAACGGAGCGATCTTCCAGTGGCCGGTAATTTCCGGCGCGGCTACGAGAAGCTGCACGTAAGTGTTAAAGTCTGCAACGCCGATCGGAATGTCGCCGTCGCGGAAATGCTGGAAGAATGCAGGAACATCGATCGGAAGATTGTATTTTTTGTACAGCTCCGTCCAGCGCTTGAAGGCCGCTTGACCCGCTTCGCTATCGAGATTTCCTTTTAAGCCATTCGGCGAATAGACTTCCGCATTGTTCTGGAAGAAGAGCGTTGAGAAATCGCCTTTCGGGAAGTTCATGGTCATCCCGTTCTCCTGCAGCGTTGGCAGCATATCGAATACGTCATCCCATGTATCCGGCACTTGAAGACCAAGTCCTTCCAAAACATCGGTGCGGTAGAACAGCACCTGGAAGTTCTGCACCTCCGGCAGTCCATAGACGCCGCCGTCGTAGTACATCGATCGGTTTACGCCAGGAATGAATCGATCTTGTACTTCCTCGAAGCCCGGATAAGAGGACAAGTCCTCGACCGCTCCTCGCATTGCATAATCGGCGGGCATCGATTCGCCTAGACCGAGCGCAACGTCCGGCACATCGCCAGCGGCGTTGCCTAGTATAAGCTGGTTCGGATTCGGCATCAGGTTAATGTTGACCTGAATGCCCGTTCTTGGCGTAAAGTCTTGGTCGACCATCTCGCGTAGAAGCTCCACGTAATCGCGTCCGCGTTGCACCCATACCGTAAGCGCCCCGTCGCGGTTATGCTTGCGCGTATCGTAATCCAGGTAGAACGTTCGGCCGAAGTCGGCTATGGAATAGGGGATACGCGACATCGCGCTCGCCGTTTTCAGCCCTGTTTCCGCCTCTGGTGTCCGCACTACGATATAATCCACCAACAATTGCTGATGTGTCAGCGTAGCTAGCCAAGCTCCGATATTGTTCTGAATCGTGGAGAAATCATTGATTTTGTTCGGAACCTCGTTCACATCCTCCAGCATCACCTCGAGCAAATGCACCGAGCTCTTGATCGCTTCGGACAGATCGGAATCCTTTTTGTTCAATCCGTTAATATAGTTGCGGATATCGGCGAAACGGTTAACGAAGCCGTTAAGCTTCTGCTCGACCTCCGGATCTAGCTTCTTCATATCCCAAGTTCGCGTCGAGTCGATATTCGCATCGAACGCTGACTTGCTGTAATTGCCCGTCAACAGCCTAATTTGGCGATCGTATACGGCCAATTGGTTCAGCGTATCCGTCAATGCCAGGTATACTGGCTGGACCAGCGAAGAGTCCGCCGTCATACGCAGCGTGTGTGTACCCTTCTCCAGGTGGAACTTATAAGGCTCCCCCGCTTGATCGGAAAGCGTTACGATCTCGAATTCCTTGCGTGTCGGAATGCCGTAGTGCAGCATTTCTTTGAACGGCACTTCGCCGTCGATCGTTATCGTGCGATAGGCCTCGAAGCCGTTCCGGTAGTTTTGGAACGCTTTTACATCAAGCTCATACAAGCCGCTCTCCGGCACTTCGATCTGCCATTCGACCCATTCGCCAGGCTGCCTCCATCGCTGTCCGCCGAGCACGTTGTAGGTGATGCGCCCTTTCGGATCTGGCGATATATGAGGCTCAGACCAAAAGTCTGTCTGAATAGCCAAGCTGGATTTACGCTGGAATTGTTCAGCCTCAATGAGCTCGAACCATTCGGACTGCGGCTTCGATTCGGTTAAAGAGCTTTTGTATTCCTCATAGGATGGGATTGTCGACCTCGACTCGAACGAAATCCCGCGCAGCGTGACTCCCTCCCTAATTCCAATGAGCTTTAACTTATGCTCGCCTTGCTCCAGCTTATAGAGCAAAGGCTCGGAAGAAGCGGAATATACGGATGCGGCTGCCTTGTTCCAATCTGTCAGCTCTACCTGTCCCGGCCGGATTTGTTGACCGATTTCGTTGCGATCATAAGGGTACTTCGCATCCTTCCATAACCGTTCAAGCTCAATCCTGCTGGACTCCGCGAAAGGATAACTTCCGTCGATTTGAACCCCTCTCACGACGGAGGCATTTCCTCCTTCAAGCGCTTTGTAATCGAAGTGCAGCTCGTACCAGCCATCCTGCGGCGCCTCGAAGCTCCATTCGACCCAGCCAAGCTCGTTCTCCCAAATGAGTCCATTGCCTCCATCCGACCCCAGAACGGACTCCTCAGAGGCAGATTCATATTCAGCGGGCGTTATTGGAATCGCTTGCAACTGTTCTGCGGACTCGAAAGCTTCCGGGTATTCCAACATCAGTTTCGCGTAGGGCATCTCACCCGGCTTGCTCTCGAACGAAAGCATTTGCTCGGCGGTAACGGTAGTCGCGTACAATGTCGGTTCGCTGCCGGATACCCAGCGGACAGCGACGACAATCAATGCAACCGCTAACAAAATTCGAAATCCTCTGCCCAGCCATTTCTTCGATTTAAGCCGAATCATCCTTCATCTCCCCCGGCTGCGAGTGACACGCCGGACTGCTCGTCGAAGAAGTGGATCTTATTCATGTTGAAGCTTACGAGCAGCTTCTCTTCCTTCTCATAGTCAATCTCAGGCTCCGTCCGGCCGATTACCGTTTTCTCCCCGATCTTGACGTACACATAAGAATCGGCGCCTGTGACCTCAGTCATCTCAACAACGCCGCGCACATATTCGTCCTCAGGAAACTCGTCTTTATCAGGCCCAAGCTGCACATGCTCCGGGCGAACACCGAGAACGCAATTTCGAAGCGTGCCGGGTTTCGCATTGAATTGCCCATAATATCTCTCTGGAATTCGGAACTTAATCCGCTTGTTCAAGAAGTAATAAACGCCATTCTGACGAACGATGCTTCCTTCCAGGAAATTCATCTGCGGCGAGCCAATGAATCCGGCAACGAACAGATTGGCAGGTTCATCATAGAGTTGCCTTGGCGGTGCTACTTGCTGGATAACGCCGTCCTTCATGACTACGATCCGCGTACCCATCGTCATCGCTTCGACCTGGTCATGCGTCACATAAACCGTCGTTCGTTTCAAATCGCTCTGCAGCTTAATTAGCTCCGCACGAGTCTGCGCTCTAAGCTTGGCGTCAAGATTGGACAGCGGTTCATCCATCAGGAATACCTGCGGCTCCCTCGCGATCGCACGCCCCAGCGCAACACGCTGTTTCTGACCGCCAGACAACTGACTAGGCTTGCGATCGAGCAAATGCGATATTTCCAAAATTTTGGCTACGCGGTTCACTTTAAGCTCAATGTCATGCTTGGCTGTCTTGCGAAGCTTAAGGCCAAGCGCGATATTCTCGTACACCGATAAGTTCGGGTAGAGCGCATAATTCTGAAATACCATCGCAATGTCTCGATCCTTCGGCGATAAGTAATTAACGAATTTATCGTCGATATACAGCTCGCCCTCCGTGATCTCCTCTAAGCCAGCCAGCATTCGAAGCGTAGTCGATTTGCCGCAGCCGGATGGACCGACCAGTACGAGGAACTCCCCCTCCTCAATGGAAAGGTGGAAATCGTTGACCGCCGGACGCTGTTCCCCTTTGTAGTGCTTATAGACATGGCTAAACGTAATGCTTCCCACCCATGCTCACCTCTCAGAACAAATATGTTTCCCTAAACTATCTCTAATGTTATCCGATCATTACACGAGTAAATATGAGAGGATATATGCTTTTTTTGTCAAAAATTATCTTGTAAGCGTTTCACAAGCTACATACAAGCTATATTTAAAGTCATACTTTGTTATATGGTTAACAAAAAGACCACCCTGACGGATGGTCTTTCACATATTTTTCTAATTACGCTAAGCCTGCTCAACGATATGATCGGCCCATGAATGAAGCGGACGCCAATTCAATACTTCTTGCGCCATCTTGTTGCTGACGACGGCAGTTCGTCCGGGAAGGTCATTTTTCAACACGGACACCTCGGGATAGAACGACTTCAGAAGCTCTGACGTCTGCCGGTCGCTAAGCGTATCATTGCTCGTAATATTGAGGCTGATCGCCCCTCGATCTTCGACTTGAAGGGAAGCGATACACGCGCTTACCGCATCGCGAATATCAATATAGCTCCACATGATTTGCTTGAATGCTTCAGGTTTTCGAATCGATAAGTGATTATAATCTTCCGGCTTCGTAATCATAGAGAAGCGCAGCGAGACAACCTGCATGCCATTTCGTCTGTCGAACATGGCGGCAGTCACTTCATTCACGACTTTAGAAAGTCCATAACACTCCTGCGGCTGTTGCGGATGCTCTTCATCGATCGGAAAATAATCCGGAGAGAATGGCGTCGGCGCCCACGCGAAGCCGTATGATGATTCGCTAGAGCCCATAACCACCTTCCGTATGCCTAGAATAGAAGCGGCCTCTAGGATATGATAGCCGGCTACCGTGTTATTCGCGAAAATATAAGGGTTCGGATGCAGAATTGGCGCGGGAATCGCCGCCAAGTGGATGATTGCGTCCGCACCATGAACAGCAGCTACGACTTGCCCAAAGTCGTTCAAATCAACCTTAATCTGCTTGCATCTAAGCTCCTTGGATAGCTGATGATCAAGCGAAACAACTTTGTAATCCTGCTGCTGCAGCTCCTTGATAAGAGCCGTACCGAGCTTGCCGCTGCCTCCCGTTACCGCAATCGTCTTCATCTGTTATGCACCTCCGTTGTATCGCATGGCATTATGGACGGACAAGCGTGCCGTCTGCCTTGCGGTCAAGCTGATATGGATTGAAATAAGCTGTTTTGTTCCAATTGTCCCCAACGAGCAGCTGTGCCTTAAGCTCATCAAGCTCGATACCGAGTCCCGGCTTCTGAGATGGATATAAATAGCCGCCTTTTCGAACGATATGTCCTTCGAATGCATCCAGCTCTTCTTGCTTGAAATGGTTCACTTCCTGAATGCCGAAATTCCAGATCGCCATGTCCAAATGGACGGCTGCCGCTTGGTTGACAGGATCGTTCTCCCCGCCTTCCTGCCATGCGGTTCGAACGCCGAACGCTTCGCATAAAGCCGCGATCTTGCGGCATGCGCTAATCCCTCCAGCCTTGGAGACGCGTACACGGATGAAGTCGATGAGCCTCTCCTGCACAAGCTGCGTCCATTCCTGAGGATTGACGAATAGCTCGCCGACTGCTTGCGGAGTGGCGCTTTGTTGACGCAGCTGGCGATACCATCCAATTTGTTCAGGCGCTAGAGCATCCTCAAGGAAAAATAAGCTATAGGGCTCTACCCGCTTCGCAAGTTGAATCGCGTTAATCGGCGACAAATGCTCATGCACGTCATGTGTGAACTGTACGCCCATACCGAACTCAAGCCGCAACTGCTCGAACATGGACGGTATGGCATGCAAATAAGCTTGCTCGTCGAATACCGGTCCCTTGCCCCAAGCATGATCCGGCAAGATCGCCTTGTCGCGATCGATAAAGCCGCCACCGCCGTAACCGCCCATTTGCACACGGATGACCGTATACCCTTCCTCCTTGAAACGATGCACGTCCTCTTTCAGTTCGGTAATATCCCGCCCCCCGGCATGTCCATAGCAAGGAACGGCCGCACGGCTCGCTCCGCCGAGCAGTTGGTAGACAGGCAGACCTGCCTCCTTGCCCTTAATGTCCCATAGCGCCATGTCGATCCCGCCTATGGCGGTATGCAGAAGCGCGCCGTTGCGCCAATATCCGCTCATGTACATCGTCTGCCACAAGTCTTCTATATTCGCGGCATCCTTGCCGATCAACAGCGGCGCCATCAACTGCTCAATAACTTGCACAACAGCTTCCGGATTATATACATCCGAGGCTGACCCCAGCCCGTAAAGCCCATCCTGATCCGTCATTACCTTTACGATTGTCCAAGTCCCGTTTTTGCGTGTGCGAATGCATTGGATTCCCGTTATTTTCGCCATGCCGGCACCATCCTTTTTTGTATGTCCCCTATAGTGTAAGCCGAATGAGCCGGTACCCAAATAAGACATCCTTAAACTTTCTATCCCAATATTGGCCTCTTTTTTTCGTCTGGATCAATTAAGCTACTTCCGTTCCTACGGTTTCTCTCTCCTTGGACTTCTTTATATGAATAATGCGCCTTTTTCTCCTTTTGCTCACTCTCCCATTTACTCAGGTAGAAAGAACCAATCTGCAAGAGAGCTAGAACGATTATGAACTTCAAATAACATAGATCAGCTATCCTTAAAGACTATTCTTCTGAGCAGACAGGAGCGCGTGTGATAGGGTTGAAAGACTCAAGTACTGAGTTGATGGGAGAGTGAGCGAATGCGTTAAACTGCAAGTTCCTGAGCTTGATGAGAGTGGGAGCAAAAGTGTTGCGGATATCTATGCATGCAACTATAAACCAGCCTCTCCAAGCCCGTTAGGGCTTAGAGGGGCTGGTTTATTCGTTCAGTGATATTGTGACATCAGGTTATAGAATGCAGAGCCGGGCAGCTGCTTCGGGCAAACAAAAGAGAAGCCGCCCTACATATTTACTAGGTCGGCTTCTCTTGGTAAGTGCTTCTTATTTTTTGGATGCTAGGAATGCGTCGATTTGTTTTTGCGTTTCAGCGATGATTGTATCAAGACCATTTTTCTTTTGCGTCTCGATATATTCAGCTACAGCTTTTTCAACGTCTTTCACAACACCGAACTCAATCGGTCTGTTCAACTCGTCGCTTGCTGTATCACGCTTCGCGATTTCGTTCTTCATCGCATCTTCGGCAATGAACAAGCCGTCGATTGGAGAGTTAACGTTACGCTCTTCGCTTGCGAATTCAGCTTCTTTCACCCAGAAGTCTGGTCCGTAAGTCATCGTCGGACGCATGAATTGCGGTTTCCAGAATGCCCATTGGCCGCCCCACTCCATGTAGTTGCTCGTCGTCGTTTCCATGCCTTCTGGATATTCAGCAGTCTCGCCGTTCAATACGTATGTTTTGCCTTCGATACCGTATTGGACAAGGTCATACAACGTTTTGTCCGTTTCGATCATATCCAACAAGCGTAGAACGCGCTCTGGATTTTTGGAGTTGCGGTTGATCGCAACTACGTTAGCAAGCGCTGTACGGTTAATAAAGCGTTTGTCCGGGTAGAGCTCAGACGATTCCATTTTGTAAGCTGGATCGGAGAAGCCAGGGTCCGCGCTTACCCATTCATGGGAAGTAACCGTGAACAGTTTCTTGCCGTTTCTCCACTCTGCCGCTTCATCCGATTTGTCGATCATCGCATCGCGGTTAATCAGGTTGTCGTCGTACCATACTTTAGCCAGCTTAGCAGCTTCTAGGTAGAACGGTTGTTGCTCTACAGCTTGAACCGTTACTTTAGGGTCGCTCAGATAGAAGCCAAGACCGTGGAAGTTAAGATCAACCCACTCATCGCGGATCATAATAAGCGATACCGGAGGTGTGCGGGAAATTCTTTCGTTTGGATAAGCTTTCTTCAGATCGCGCAGCAATTTATCTACGTCTTCGATCGTCTTGACTGAGCCGTTCGGATAATCAAGACCCGCTTTCTCCGTCAAGTCAGAACGCCAGCCCGTGAACTTACGTTCGTTCATCTTCATCGTCCAAGGCAAGCCGACGATTTCGCCGTTTACCGTAGCCGCTTGAAGCGTGCCTTGTTCTTCATATTTCTTGTACAAGTTAGGCGCAAACTCAGGCAGCAGATCGTTCAGCGCCATGTATGAGCCTTTCGCCGCCATTTGCTTGTACGACAGCCAGTCGCCGTCGAAGTTCATGTCCCAGCTATCGCCGGATGCGGCCATAACGAGCATTTTTTCTTTGAAGTCGCCGAACGGAATGAAGTTAATATCGAATTTGACATTGAGGCCTTTGGCTTTCACATATTCGCTGACTTTAGCCCAAACTTCGTCCGTAGCCGCTTTTTTATCGCCGCCGAAGTAGAATTTAAGCGTAACTTCTTCCTCCTGCTCCGAGCCGTTGGACGGCTTGTTGGAAGCTTTGCCGCCATTAGCGGGCTCGTTGTTGCCATTGCCTCCGCTGCATGCTGCAAGAATAACGCTGAACAGCATGATGACGGCAAGCAGTAACGGTAATCCCTTGATGCTTTTCTTCATCGTGACCTCTCCCTTTTGCTTGTCATTATATACTACACGGCCGAAGCCGGTATAGCCTCAAATCATTAACCTTTGACTGCGCCTACCATTAAGCCTTTCACGAAGAAACGCTGTACGAAAGGATACAGGAATATAATCGGCCCTATCGTAATGACCGTGAGCGCCATCTTGATCGATTCCGAAGGAATCTGCGCCGAGATACGCTGCATGGCGGATGCGTTGCTTGAGCTCTTCAGGAACTCGACGTTCGATACGAGCGTTCTTAGGAGCAGCTGCAGCGGCTGCAGCTCTTGCTTGTCGACGAACATGAGCCCGAGGAACCAATCATTCCAATAGCTCAGCGCTACGAAAAGTCCGACAGTCGCAAGTACCGGCAGCGAAAGCGGCATGATGAGGGCGTAAAAAATTTTGAACTCGCCCGCTCCGTCCATTTTCGCAGATTCGTTCATATCCTCGGGGATCGACATCATGAAGTTGCGGATCAGGAACATGTTGAACGCATTCGCCAACATCGGTAGAATGAGTGCCCACAGCGTATCCTTCAGATCCAAATAACGGACGCAGATGATGTACCAAGGAACAAGTCCGCCATTGAAAAGCATAGTAATAATGACGTAAATGGACAAAATATTTCTATACTTGAACGATCGTCTTGCCATAACGTAAGCACCCATGCTCGTTACGAGCAGTGAAAGCACCGTTCCGGCTACCGTTACGAGAATGCTGACTCCGTAAGCGTCAATGATGCGAGTGGAGCCAAGCAGCAGGATTCGGTACGAATCGAAAGTAAATGTCTTCGGCCAAAGCGTGTAACCGTAATCCATGATGTCTTTCTCCGTGCTGAGCGAGCCTGATATAACCATGATGAATGGGAACAAACAAGCCAAGCTGAACAGGGAGATGACAATAATGATCATCAATTGTGAGAACGAGAATTTTTTTGCTACCATTATGTTGTTCCTCCCCTAGTTAGAATATCGCGGAATCCTTGTCTATTTTGCGAGCCGCATAGTTGCTGCCGATGATAAGCACGAAAGCAATCAACGACTGCAGGAAACCTGCCGCGGATGCCATGCCGATGTCGCCGGATTTGCGTAAGCTCCGATAAACGAAGGTATCGATAACGTCCGTTGTCGGGAATAGGAGGGAAGCGTCGCCGACCATGGCATAGAACATGCCGAAGTCCGCATTCATAATTCTGCCCACCGCGAGCAGCGTCAAAATAATAATCGTCGGCCGCAGCATCGGAATGCTAATATACCGAATTTGCTGCCATCTTGTAGCTCCGTCTATGGATGCCGCTTCGTAATACGAATTATCAACGGATGTCAATGCAGCCAGATAGATAATCGTTCCATACCCCGTAATCTTCCACCGGATGGCGATTGTTAAGATCAGCGGCCATAAGCCCGCTTCACTGTAGAAATCGATCGGCGAGAAACCTATGCTCTCCAATACCCGATTGACCGCCCCGCTCTCGAAGTCGAGCAGATTGTAGGCGAATACGCCTACGACGATCCAAGAAATGAAGAAAGGCAGGAAGGTCAGCGATTGGGAAACGCGTTTGAAATATTTGTTGCGAACCTCGTTGAGCAGCAAAGCGAAGCCTACTTCGAATATAAGCCCTACCGCGATGAACAACGCATTAAGCAATATGGTGTTCCTCATCGCCCGGAAAGCTGTCGAGGACGAGAACAAATAATCAAAGTTGTTGAACAGCGGATCCATCCAATCACTGCCGAAGATGCCTTTCTGGAAATCGAAATCTTTGAACGCGATTACGAGTCCGGCAAGCGGCAGGTAGTTGAACAGAAATAGGAGTACCGCTACGGGCAAGAACATAAGCAGCAACGTACGATTTCTAAGCAGTTCCCGAATGACTCCATTTGTTTTCATATCGTGTTTCCTTTCGTTTATGTGATAGTTTCATTGTAGTTGAGAGGCAATTCGCATACCATGAGCCATTCTTATACTTTGTAGTATTGATTTATCCTCTGTCCCTTCCTCCTCCGAAGACGTTAACAAGGCCGTCCTCATATGAGAACGGCCTTGTATTCGAGCAGTATTTCATTTAGTTTCGCTTCCACTGCTGCCGCAGCTCCAGCGTTTTCTTATTCCACGCATCCGTCGAGGCGATGACACGATTCAGATCCGAGCCTGCAAAAACGATATCGTTAATGACGTTGATCCAATCGTATTCCGAGAACCATGGTATCGTAGCGCCAGGCAGAACGAGGCCGTTATCCTTCGTCATCTTGACCGCCTCGAGATTTTTGCCCTGCCAGAGCGGCACTTGGTCAAGATAAGCGGTTAGCTCGGGATCCAAGACGGAAGCGTTGGCTCCCTTCTCCATCTTCCACTTCTGCGCCTCCATCTCAAACTGGAAGCTAATCCATTTGTACGCCTCGTCCTTGTGCTTCGAGCCGCTAAGCAGCGCCAGCGGTCCATAGATATGAAACGAATACTGATTGAGCTTGCCGCGCGGAAACGGGAGAATGTCCCATTCAAACTTCGCATTTTTCTGCAATCGCGGCAGCAGCCAGTCCCCTCCGACTTCGAATGCTGTTTTGCCGTTCAAGAAATCTCTCGTCACATCGCCTTGCTTAGTCGCTTCCTCCCACGATTGCATCGAGCCGTCCACGGTAACGAATTCCGTCAGCCAACGAACGTCAGCCATTACTTCCGGCGTGTTCAGCAGACTCTGATTGAGACGCTCATTCATGTAAGACAAATTCGGGGCATGCCCGTCCGCAGCAGACTTCATCGGCAGAAGCCGCATAACAAATTCTCCGCTCGTCGTTAGACCGTATTCACCGGTTGCCGGGTCTGTCACCTTCTTCGCGATTTCCCGGAAGTCATCGAACGTCCAGTTGTTCGGCGGCATCTCAACGCCGTTCTTCTTAAGCAAATCTTTGTTCACGACGATCCACATCGGCACATCGACGAACGGTACAGCCAGTCTGCGGCCGGAGAACGCCATCATATTGAAATATCCGTCGGGAAGCTCCTTCTCCCGGAAGGAAGCGTCCGCATCCATGTAAGGCTTCAAATTCTCGAGCAATCCTTGTTGCTCGTATTGGAGCAAATCGCCAGCGACCCACGTCAGGTCGGCAGGCGTTCCCGCGGCCTGCAGCTCCTGAATCTTCGCAACGATTGCCGGGTCTCCTCCATTCGTAATATAAATCGGCTTTATTGTGATCCATGGATACTTGCGATTGAACATGTCATAAAGCTCCTGGTACGTTTCGTCCGACCAGGTTAATAGCTTCAATTCAACCGGTGTCCTCTCTACTGTCTGCTGATCGTCCGAGGGCTTGCGTCCATTCTTGCCATCGGCGCCAGGCCATCCTTCTAAGGTACATGCGGTAAGGGTGATGGAGAGAATGGCAAGCAGCAGCATGCTCTTCGCATATGCAATTGATTGTCTGCTTTTCAAGGCTATGCCTCCTTAGAGATTGGCTCTATCCGTTTCCGATTGTATCCAGTTCTTGGCCTTCTTGCAGTATCGGGTGGCGAAGCGTGATCCTGGTGCCGATCTCAGGTCCAGTCTCGATACGAAGTTTGTAGTTGTCGCCAAAATAAAGCTTTAACCGGTCATTGACGTTGCGAAGCCCGACGCCTCTGCGCGCATGCGAGTATTGGTCGCTAGGCTGTTCTTCTTGCTCGAGCTGATCAAGCACATGCTGCGGGATCCCTTTCCCGTTATCGGCGATTACAAGTACGAGATCCTCATCATCCTTGGTAGCCGTAATCATAATTTTGCCCTTATCGAAATCGTCACGGACGCTATGTTGAATCGCGTTCTCGACCAAAGGCTGAAGCAACAGTCTGAGGAACGGCGAATCCATTATCGTATCGTCGCATGCGTATAAGATACGAACGGTCTTGCCCATCCTGGCTTGCTCAATCGACACATAAGCCTTTACTTGCTCGATCTCGCGCCGCAGCGTCGTAATTTCTTTGCCTTGATTCAAGCTAAGACGCAGCAGATTGCCAAGCGACGACACCATCTCGCTGATGTCGCTGCGACCATGATTCTCGGCCTTCCATCTAATGGACTCGAGCGTATTATAGAGGAAGTGAGGATTGATCTGATGACTGAGCACTTGGAATTCGAGCGCCTTCTTGTTCCTTTCAGCGCGCGCTCCTTCCTTTATTAACCCTTCGATACGCGATACAAGATTGGCAACGCCTCTGTACAGCCACCCAACCTCATCCTTGCGCGACGACCATGGCAGCAAATAATGAAGATTATCCGCTTCGAGTCTTCGCATCAGCCGTACAAGATGAGCTATCGGCTGTGTATAAGTTGCAGTAATGTATACAACAACACTGAATCCGCAAATTAAATAAATAATGAGGAAGTAGACCAGCATTCGATTAATTTCGTCGATCGTGCTCGTGAGCTCTTGCAGCGGCGTTAAGCTTACAATCGTCCAAGGATGGTTCGCCATGTTCAGATACGTTGCGAGAAACGTCTGCCCGTCAATCGTGAGTGACTCCGAACCGGATTCGCTTCCTTGAATTTTTGCAATAAACGAGGCCGAAGGAAACACCTTTCCCGTCCATTGATTGACCGAGGAATCATAGTGGACGACCCCTTTTTCGTTGATCAGCAGCATCTTTTGATCCTGAAGCTGGTCTGACGGCGAGAAAAACCGCTTTAAATAATCTTCGGATAAATCCGTTGCAATAATACCCCTTAACTTCTGATCGTATAATCCGGAAAATCGTTTGACATAAGTCAGCAGCGGCCTGCTGTATTTCCCTTGCCTTGGCATCGTTAAATACCAGGTCGGGCTTACCGTAGCCCGAGAGCGCTGGAACCAATACTCGTCGCCGATGCGCCTCGACTCGTCGATCGTTCTCATGTAATTCGGGAATTTGGCCGGATTCATCGGATACACCTTTACGCGGAAGCCGTCAATGACTTGTGTTGCGTTGTGCACCGCATTGACCATATTGACGGCAAACGCCTCTTCATCCTTATCGGTAATCGGCTCCCGCTCCAGCAATTCCTGTACGGATTTGTCCCCGATAACCTCATTAACTTGCTCGTTCAGCCTGTTTAAGTAAATCTCGAAGTTTTTCTTCGCTTGCTGGAGATAACTCATCGTCATCTTCGTATTCGTATTGGAAATGCCCTCTATGGACTTAATGTGAGCGTAATAAGCGAAAAGCAGGAAAGGCACGATGATAATAACAAGAAAGATAAGGATCATTCGATTACGAAACGATGATGCCAATCGGAACGATACTTTTTTCACGAGTGCCTGCCTCCTTTCCTCATTCTAGCTTTAGCATTCAATAATCGATTGAACATGCTCGTCCTCGATTTTAATCATACAAACGCTTTCATGCAAGCTGTATTTTTACATTCATGCATTCGCTCACTCCTCTCTTACAGGAAAGCGACAACAATCCCCCTTAAAGTTTGCTATTCTCTCATTGTTCGGCGATGGCCGATTATTTACACTAGTTCCGTAACACTTAACCTTCATGGAAAAGAGGAACAACAATGACTGCATCGAAGCGGGTTGTACACGTCATATCGCATACCCATTGGGATCGCGAATGGTATATGCCTTATGAAGCCCATCACGTGAAGCTGATCGAAACGATGGACACGCTGCTGGAGACGTTCGAGAACGATCCCGAATTCCGCAGCTTTTATTTAGATGGACAAACGATTGTGCTGGACGATTATTTGCAGGTGTATCCTGAGAAGCACGACATCATTCAGAAATTGTGTGACGAAGGCAAGCTTTCTCTTGGGCCTTGGTACATTCTCCAAGACGAATTTCTTACGAGCAGCGAAGCCAACGTTCGCAACTTGCAAATCGGACACCGCGACGCGGCGAAGTTCGGTCCGATCTCGAAGCTCGGTTACTTCCCTGATTCGTTCGGCAACATGGGCCAGGCCGCGCAGTTGCTGCAGCAAGCCGGCATCGGCACTGCCGTATTCGGCAGAGGCGTGAAGGCTACCGGCTTCAACAACCGGGTCGAAGAAGGTCCTTCGCTTGAATCGCCTTATTCCGAGCTGCTCTGGCAGTCCCCCGACGGCTCGACGGTACTCGGATTGTTGTTCGCGAACTGGTACAACAACGGGATGGAAATTCCCGTCGATCCGGCTGAAGCGAAAGGGTACTGGGAACACCGGCTGGCAAGAGCGGAGCAATTCGCATCGACGCCGCATCTGCTCCTCATGAACGGCTGCGACCATCAGCCGGTACAGACGAACCTGTCTGAGGCGCTCCGCGTCGCAAGAGAGCTGTTCCCTGATTATGAGTTCGTCCACTCGAACTACGACGATTACGTGGCAGCCGTGCAAGCAGAGCTGCCTGAGAACCTAAGCTTGACGCGCGGCGAGCTCCGCGGTCAGAAGACAGACGGCTGGTATTCGCTCGTTAACACGGCATCGGCTCGCGTCTATATTAAGCAGCTCAATGCGCAAAACCAAACGCTGCTAGAGAAAGTAACAGAGCCGATCGCCGCGATCGCCCACCAATTAGGCAAGCCGTATCCGCATGGCATGCTCCAATACGCTTGGAAGACGCTCATGCAGAACCATCCGCATGACAGCATCTGCGGCTGCAGCGTCGACGAAGTGTATCACGAGATGAAGACCCGCTTCGCGAAAAGCATGGAGGTCGGCAAAGCCTTAACGACGGAGAGCGCCAGGTTCATTAGCGGCAAGATCGATACGGCTAGCTTCGCGTCTTACGGTGAAGCGGCGGCTCCGCTTGTCGTATTCAACACGAGCGGTTATGAAGGGTCTAGCGTCATTACGACCGAGGTCGAATGGTCGCACCGCTTCTTCAATCAAAGCGAAGATCCAATCGAGATCGCCGGCATCGTCAGAGCAAGAACGCATGGACGCGGGTACCTCGTGAACGCAGACGGCGAACGCCTCGCCTGCACGGCAGAGGATCTTGGCGTCAGGTTCGGCTATGAGCTGCCAAACGATAAGTTCCGTCAGCCTTACATGGCACGCGCTATGCGCCTCACCTTCGAGACAGGCACGATGCCGGCAATGGGATATTCGACGTTTGCTTGGATTTCATCAGAACATTCCAGTGAGCTTGAACTTACATCCTTAGTCAAGGACGATAGAACGCTCGAGAACAGCCTCCTTAAGGTAACGGTCGAAGAAGACGGCAGCTACTCGCTTTATGACAAGCGGAACAAGCAGCAATATACGAACCTTGGCCATTACGAGAACGTCGGCGACATCGGCAACGAATATATTTTCAAGCAGCCGAACGGCGATATTGCGATTACGACCAAAGGCGTTAAAGCCTCTTCAATTGCTATTGTTGAAGATACGCCTTATCGCGCGACGATCGAGGTTGTCCATGAACTCTCGATTCCAGCTAGCGCAGATGAGCAACTCGCTAAAGAAGTCAATGCGATGGTCGAATTCCGCCAGCGCAAGGCAGGCAGATCGAGCGATCTTGCACCGCTGCGGATCGTGACTCGCATTAGCCTGGAACAAGCCGGCAAAGGCGTCCGTGTCCATGCGACCATGGACAATCAATCGAAGGACCACCGCATTCGCGTCCTTCTGCCTTCCGATACAAAGGCGACAACTCACTTCGCAGACTCGATCTTCGAGGTAGCAGAACGTGATAACGTACCGTCGAAGGAATGGGAAAATCCAAGCAACGCTCAGCACATGCAGACGTTTATCGATACGCATGACAACAATCGCGGATTGACTGTAGCAGGCAAAGGACTGAACGAATACGAGGTTCTGCAGGATGGTCGCAATACGCTTGCAGTCACGCTGCTGCGCTCGGTTGGCGAGCTTGGCGACTGGGGCGTATTCCATACGCCTGACGCCCAGTGCATCGGCCTGCAAGAAGCCGAATGGATAATCATTCCTTACGGCGGCGCAGAACAACGTTTCTCTGCTTATCGCGAAGCCTACCGCTTCCCTATCCCGATGACTGCCTTTAGCAGCAAGCTGCATGAAGGCGAGCTCCCGCTTGAACAGCACTTCCTGAAGTGGAGCGGCGATGGCCTTGCCTTCTCGAGCATCAAGATCAACGAGGAACGCGGCGATCAAATGGTGCGCTGGTACAATCTGTCCGGCAACACGACGAGTCTTGCGATTCATCCTGACTCCGCCGACAACAGCTATGTGAGCAATATTCTCGAGGAAAAGCCATCCGAGCAGATTGCGAACACCGTTCAAGTCGAAGGGTTCAAAATCGTGACGATCGGCATTCCGTCAAAATAAATTAGATTAAAAAACAGCCTCCAAGGACATGCAAATTGAACCTTGGGGGCTGCTTCTTTGTGCGGGTGATCTAAGGTTTGTTTATTCGTCGTTAATCCCTCTCTGCCGCCGATATTCCTTAGGCGTACAGCCGACCTGTTTCTTGAACAGCTTGGAGAAGTGAACCGGATCCTTATATCCGACCTGAAACGAGATTTGATACACTTTATACTTTATGTCGCCGAGCATTTCCTTCGCTTTCTCGATTCGTATATCGGTCAAATATTCAAGGAATGTCTGGCGTTTCTCTTTCTTAAACAGCTTGCTTAGCCATACCGGCGTAACATGAACGGCAGTCGCCACGCTTTGCAGCGTCAGCCCTTCCGCATAATCGCGCTGCAAAATTTTCTCCGCTTCATATACGATCTGGCTAGGCGTCGAGGACAGCTTGCGGAAGTCGTCCGCTATCGACTTCAGGAATATTTCCACCTGCACGCGAAGCGATTGCAGCGTATCGTATTGTTCCAGCTGCTCCCATACCGCGATAGGGTTGTTTCCCCAATGCTTGTTCGGCATTCCCGCCGCTGCGGCTCTGCGGAATACTTCGAACAACCACTCGAATATTTTTTGCTGAATATCGCGCAATTGCGTGAATTGCCAAGCTTGTACCATGGCTACAAATCGATCCATCGCCATCGTAATTTCCTCATCTGAACCGAACTTCACGAGATCAAGCACCTCCTCCGGCTCGGCAAGCGACAGATCCGCACCTTCGACCTCGGGATAATTCTCCTGCACCGTGAATACTCGGTTGCCGCCATAAACGGCCTTCTGCTCAAGAACGGACAATGATTCAACATATATCTCATGCAAATGCTCGAACGTGCAAATCGCTGTTGGAATACCGGCGCTCGCCTTTACCTTCACATAGTCGTTGATTCGCTTGATGCACAACTGCGCGATTCCCGGACTAAGCTCCGCATGCTCGGGACGAGAGTTGCCTAAGATGATAACCCACCTGTTGCTTCCATCCATACAAAGCGCGGACGAGTAAGGATATTCCTCTTCCAGCGTCTGATTAACGACATTGCCGATTCCGAACAATATTAGTTCTTTCTCTTTGGTGCGGCGATTCTCGATCGCCTTCAAATCGTCCGCCTCAATAACGATTAACGTAAGCTGCTGGCTTGCTATCCAATCGAGATTCAATGACTTCAATCGATGGATTCTTCTCGATTCGCGATAGGGATCGTATTCCTTCTCCACCATTTCCCTCAGAAGCTCCTCGCGCATCTTGGGAATTGCAAACTTCACTTGATTAATTAGCAGCTGCTCGTTATGCAGATCCATCCTCTTCTGATGAATTTTCTCCATCGTCCTGCGAACGACCTGTTCCAGCTCCTGCATATTAATCGGCTTCAAAATATAGTCCAGCACGCCAATCTGAAGCGCCTGCCTTACAAGCTCAAAATCATCATAGCCGCTTATTACGATGGCCTCCGGATGATAGTCCTCTACAGGCAGCAAAGAACGTATAAACTCGATTCCCGACATTCGATTCATCTTGATGTCAGACACGATAAGATCAGGCCGCTTATCCAGCGCTAGCATGAGCGCCGTATCCCCGTCATCAGCCGTTAATACTTCTTCGATGCCGTAGGCTTCCCACGGAAAGCGGTTACGCAAACCTTCGCGGATTTCGAACTCGTCATCCACAATTAGCGCACGCAGCATTATCTCACCTTCCCTTATTATGCATTTACATAGTCGGATTATTTATAGAATAGCTTATCTCCATACTAACTGACTGTATTTTGGATTGCACGGGGGCAAAAGAAAACTTTATGGGGTTGTTTTAAATTCCCGTATATCTACAGCGACAATTGGATGCAACGTTTGTCTGAAGCGGTTATACAAAGTTAAAAGAACACGCCTCGAAAGAAAAGACGTGTTCGTCTATTACTATTGCGATAACGATGTCAAACTCAGACCTTCGGCATTTGACTTTCGTCCATATACAGGACGTTCCACCGATGTCCATCGAGGTCGGAGAAGCCCGCACCGTACATCCAGCCTTGATCGCTCGGCTTGCCGTAGATCGCGCCGCCTGCGCGTTCGACTTTTGCAAGCAGCTCGTCGACCTCTACCTTGCTCTCCGCATCGAACGAGATCAGCACTTCGCTGCCGCGCTCCGTATCAGCGATATCGTGGCTCGTAAATTGCTTGAACGTCGTCTCGGGAACGAGCATGACCATCACTTGCTTGTCCCCGATGATCAACCCCGCCATTGCGTCGCTGCCCTCGTGTCTGGGATGAAAAGAAAATCCGAGCTCGGCGAAAAACTGTCTCGACTTCGCCAGATCCTTCACTGGAAGGCTAAGCCATAACTCTTTGGCCATCTGTATCGCTCCTCTTCGACTAAGCTCGTCTACGTCTATTGAATATCGATTAGAGTTTAGCATATTTCGCTCAAATAAGCTCAAGAATGTGAAGAACCCCTTCTCCACTTGGGAGACGGGGTTCTCGAACTCGAACTTCCTATTGCGATACCGACTTGAACCACTCATTTACTTCCTTCGTTACTTGCTCGCCGCCATTCGCTTTCCAGTTGGCAACGAACTCGTCGAATGCATCGACAGGCAGTTTGCCGTAGATGATTTTGTTGAACGTCTCCAGCTCGGATTGACGAAGCAAGTTCCATTTCTCGATCATCGTTGGCGTTGCTGCGCCCGTGAAGTAGTTTTGCTTGCGAATATCGATTTGCGACATAACGACCTTCGCGGCATACCAGTTCTCCGGTTTGCGGAACGTAGCAAGCTGTTTCTCGTAAGGCGTCTCAGGCGTACCGCCGTCTGCCAGCTTAACGAGCGATTTCATGTACAGATCAGGAATACGTGCAGGACCTGTAATATAAGGGAATGCATCGAAGAAGTCTTTGATCTTTTCTTTGTCATTCGTAGGCTGACCGTCAATTACATCCCAGTCGTAGCCTTGTGCGAAGCCATATTCGTATTTGCTGCCTACTGCCGGGTTAGCTAGATTGTCGAGCAGTGTGTTGTAATAAAGAATGATCGCTTCCGGATGCTTTGCGTCTTTGTTGATCATGAAGCTGCTGTTGACGCCGGAATTTTGCCATTTTGTACCGATCAAGCCATCAGGTCCGGCAGGGATCGGATACGCTTTGTATTTCGAACCAGCTACGTTCTTCAGAAGGTCTGGAGCCGGCCAATCCGGTACCCAGTTCGCGCCCGGCAATACGCCCGCGTTTCCTTTGGTCCAAATTTCGGCCGATTTGCCTTCATCCCAAAGCGCGGAATCGGGGTGAATATAACCTTTATCCATCCATTCCTGCAGCTTGGCGAGCGCTTGCTTCGCTCCCGGATTAACCGAACCGTATTCCAGGTTGCCGCTTGCGTCCTTGTTCCATTGCTCTTGCACGCTGCCATAAGCGCCGAACAGCCAGTCAAGTCCGCCCATCCATGTGTTTGTATTGTTTTTGAGCGAGATTGCGAGCGGATATACGTCTTTTGCAGCCAATCCGTCCGGATTCTCGTTTTTGAATTTATCCATGATATTCTCGAGATCGGCGATCGTCTTCGGCGCTTCGAGATTCAGCTTCTCCATCCAGTCTTCACGGAGCCATAGAAGCGTATCATCGTTGTCTGTGTATTCCATGATCGGAAGGTTCCATTTCTTGCCGTCTTTCGTGAACGGGTACCACAGTTCAGGATGCTCGGCAGCATGGCTTTTCCACGTTTCATTCGCGTATTTCTCGAACAGCTCGTCGATCGCGATGAATTGACCGGAATCGATCAGTTGATTCGTCAGTACGGCGTCCGTAGGCACCATGACGAAGTCTGGCAGCTTCTCTCCCGACGTTAACGCCAGTTGGAGCTGTTGCTTGTATTGGTCGCTGCCTGCCGGATACCACGTGTCCTTGTGCTTGATACCAAGCGTCTCCAGCATCCAGCGGTCATGCACGTTGTTTTCTTTTGTCTCGCCTTTGGTATATTCCTTCGGCATAATGATCGTGCTGATTTCAATTGGCGGATCATATTTACCTTTTTCGAATGCGAGATCCGCTTCGGACTTCGTCGCCGAATCCGTCGCAGCCGGACTTTCCGAACTCGTTCCGCCTTTGTTCTCATTGTTGTTCCCGGCATTGCCGCTGCAAGCCGATACGACCATCACGATCGCAATGAGAGGCAGCCATAGCTTTTTGAAATTACCCATTTGATTTTCCCCCTATGGTGTAAGTTGGTTACAAGTGTTACTTTACAGGCGCAACTAGGAGGTCATCTATAGGATTTTGTTAGTTTCCATAGGACTCTGTCATGTTGTTAATTTCCTTCTCGGAATTCCTGCGGCGTAGATCCGAATTGTCTTTTGAACACTTTGATGAAGTAGGCGGGATCCAAATAACCGATCTCCGAGCTTATTTCGTATACCTTCTTGTCGGTCGTTCGCAACAGATGGCAAGCCGTCTCCATGCGCAGCCGGGATACGTAATCGCTGATGCCTTCACCCGTCTCGATCTTATACAGCTTCGAGAGATGCGTGGGATGCAGATTGACATGGTCCGCAAGCGCGCGAAGCGATACGTCGAGATGCAGGTTGGCCTCAACGAACGATTGAATCTTCTTCACATAGACGGAGCGGATGTCCTTCACTTCTTCGGACGTACCTTTGTCCAGCAGGTCCAGCGCGCCCAGCGCCCAGCTCCTCAGCTTGCCGATCGAGGAGAACGCCTCCCCGCTCTGCAGCTGTTCGATATGATCGCCCAATAGACCGGCTAACGTATGTCCGTTGCGATGGGCATAGTGCGTATAGGACGATGCGATGATATACCCCGCCTCCAGGCAGTGCTCCCACGAATCGGACCATTTGTCGTCCAGCTCCGCGAATACTTCACCCAGCTTCTGCTCCGCTGCCTCCCAGCGGCCGGCCGCAAGTAAGTTACGCAAAGCAGGAGGAGCATGGATCGCATCTAGCGCGCCATGCGACACTTGGTTCTCCAGATCGTCGGCACGCATGACGAACTCCCGCTCGTCGCCGACGATTTGGCGGAAATACGCAACAGCGTGCCGGTAACGATCCGACAGCTTATCGGGAAATAGGAACGGCTCCGTCGTCACGATAGACAACGAACCTCTCAAAAATTGCTTTACCTTCGATTGGAGCTGCATGGCGGACTTCTCGAGCATCGTTTCCTTCAGAGCGCTGTCGTACGGCTCTTTGAACTGAAGCAGGAAGACGAGATAGCCGTGGTCGTCCTTGACGCCCCACACCTTCGCGAATTCGCCAAGTATTTCTTCCGCCATGTTAATAATGGCGTACTCCATCAGTTGCTGGCCATTGTTGCGGTACTGCCCGAACTCCTCCTCCATCCGAACGAGAAGGAGCGCGCATTCCCCGAAGGAGAACGGCAAATCGTAGCTGTCCAGCTTCCGGTTCCAGTCGGTTTCGGACAGCCGCTCTCCACGTAATGCGCCAAGCAGCAATTGGCCTCGCAGCATCGGCAAGTTTTCGCGCAGCGTGAATTCGGTCCGCTCGCTCGAGCTGATACTCTCCCATTCCGCCTTCAATTGGCCGATGGCCGCAGACACCGCGCCCAGCAGCTCTTGATCGGTCGGCGGCTTCAGCAAATAATTAACCGCTTGATGACGAAGCGCTTCCTGCGCGTATTCGAAATCAGAGTGCCCGGAGAGGATGATGCATTTGATCTTCGGGTCCCTTTCGCGGATTTTGGCTATAAGCTCGATTCCCGTCATCTCCGGCATCAGAACATCCGATAGGACGAGATCGATCGGGTGAGTTTCCAATAATTGCAGCGCCTCGTGCGCGGAATAAGCTTTATGAACCTGTTCGATGCCGAGCGTATGCCACGGCTTTGTTGCGTACAGGCTGTCTACCCAGTGGGCTTCGTCGTCAACGATGATCATTTGCATGCGGCGGTTCTCCTTTTAGGTTGTTCGTTTGTTTGCTTGGCAATGCTCCTTGGGCGGGCTCCCAGACGATAACGGCACGCAGTCCCCCCAGCTCCGAATGCGCGAAGCTGAGCGAAGATTTGTCTCCGAATAGATGGATAATGCGCTGATTCGTATTCCAGAAACCGTAGCCCATATCCTCTTCGAGCGGCCCTTTCATCTTGCGATTTAGCGTCTCGAGCTGCTCCATGTCCATGCCTGGACCGTCGTCGTCGACATACAGCTTGCAGCAGCCGTTCTCCATTTCTCCGGTGATACGGATTTCGCCAGAGGAATAGGACTTGCCTACGCCGTGAATGACGGCGTTCTCGACGATCGGCTGCAGCAGCAGCCGCGGAACCTGCTGTTTCAACATCTCCTCGGGAATGGCGATATCGTAATGAATTCTGCCGTTGCGCAGCTTCTGTATATCCAAATAATTATTGATCAGGCCGATTTCGTCGCCTAACGATGCCGTAGGTTTCTCAAGCCGCGTCATGTACCTGTAATAGGCGCTCAAATTATGCCCCATCGATACGACAGCTTCGTCATCCTTCATTTGCGCCATATTGATCATATAACCGATACAGTTATACAGGAAATGGGGATTAATCTGTGCTTGAAGCTGCTTCAGCGTTGCCTCGCGCGATCGCAGCTTCTCGTTCAGCACGTTCTCGATCAAGCTTTGGATTTGCCGGGACATATCGTTGAACCGGTAAAATAAAAACGAAAACTCGTTATTAACGTTCGAATCGAGCTGTATCGAGAAATCGCCCCGCTGTACGCTCTGCAAACCGCGGACGAGCTTGCGGATCGGACGCTGCACGTTGCGGTAAAGCAAAACGGAAGACGATAGACCAACGACAAACAGCATCGCCATCGCCAAATAAAACAGATTTCGGCTTGTCGAGATCGGACCCGTGATTTGTTCAAGCGGCACGAGATCGACCAAATACCAATCCAAATTCAACGATTTCACGGCGCTGACCAGATAACGCTGATCATCCAGCTTGACGACTTCCTGCCAGGTGTCCTTCAGGGTGCCGCCGTCGAGATACCGGACAAGCTCGTTCGTCAGCTTCTCGTCGGCGCTGCGGTTGAGGATCGGCGCGTCTCCCTTGCGGTAAAACAAAGGATCGCCTTGCCCGCCCGCTTTGTACGTATCGAGCATATTTTGAATATTTTCATGCTCGAAGGTAGCTTGTACGACCAAATTGCTCCCTTTGAGCGCGCCCTGCTGACCGAATGAATCGGTATAAAACCAATGGAACGCCTTCGTTCCTCCAGGAGCGACGTCATTTCCGTCGCCGTAGTTCCACTTGCCGGTTACGTTTCTCTTCAAGTAGTCCTCGTCATACTCAGCCATGCTGCTCGCGTTCGAGATCGCTTCCTTGTGCAGTTGCGAGTAGACGGTGAACTTGACCGGCCATATGTTCATGACGCCCGATTGCAGCATCATCTTCTCCTGTATGACATACTTCGTCTGCATCCGGTCGTATTGATCGTCCCAGATGTTAAGCCCGTTGAACTTGCGGACGTTCGGATCTCTGGAGAACGTCAGGACGAAGTCCATCGTTTGGCTGATCCGCGAATCGATCTGACTCGCGAGGAACGACAGCTGCTTAATGTTCGAAGCCTGCAGCTCCTTGTCGATGACGCTTGACGCAACTCCGTTGGAGTAAGTAAAAAGAATGGTGATCGGAATGAACAAGATGACTATCAATCCGTTCATTTTGGCGAACAAGCTGAACTTGGCTCCCATCCTTTTTCTTAGATAACCGATGACTGAACCCCGCTTCATATTTCTCTCCCCCTAGGAAATAACCCTAACAAAACACTATCGATCCTAATAATGTCTTATAGTTCGCTGATCGTACGCGTTGATATTATATATAGCAGGGCTACACCTCATATACAAATAAATTTTTTATAGAACGGGAGAGGGCTATGGAACAATTGACTTTGAAAGACGCTAACCTCGGGGCCGCCCGTAAAACGGGAAAAAGAAAGGGCTACCGGGTACCGTGGGTGCTGCATCTGATGGTGCTGCCGGCCGTATTGCTCGTTTTCGTCTTTTCCTACCTGCCGATGTCGGGCATTATTATGGCCTTCCAGGATTACAAGGCATCGCTTGGCTTTGCCGATTCTCCGTTCGTCGGCTTGAAGCATTTTCAGTACATGTTCGAAAATGACTACTTTATGAAAATTACCGGCAACACCTTAATCTTCGCCTGCTCCAAAATCATCATGAACCTAATCATTCCATTCGGGTTCGCTTTGCTGCTGAACGAAGTCCGCAACATGGGCTTCAAGCGTTCGATTCAGACGCTCGTTTATTTGCCCCACTTCCTGTCATGGGTTACGCTCGGCGGCATTCTGATCGACCTGCTCGCGCAGACCGGCATCGTTAACCAATTGCTGACGAATGTATTCGGATTGGAAAAGCCGATCTTCTTCCTTGGCGACGGAACTTGGTTCCGCTTAACGATTATTTTCAGCGACGTATGGAAGGAATTCGGGTTCAACACCATCATCTTCCTGGCTGCGCTTGCCGGCATTAACCCTGCGCTCTATGAAGCGGCCGAAGTTGACGGCGCTACCCGCTTGAAGCAGACGCTGCATATTACGATCCCTTCGCTCGTACCGATCCTGATCGTCGTTGCTACGCTTGCGCTCGGCAACGTGCTGAACGCGAACTTCGACCAAGTATTTAACCTGTACAGTCCGATGATCTACCAGCAGGGCGACATTATCGATACGTTCGTCTACCGGGAAGGCTTGTTAAGCGGACAATTCAGCTTCGCGACCGCGGTCAGCCTGTTCAAGTCGATGATCAGCCTTGTCTTGATCGTTATCTCATACCGTCTTGCGTACAAATACGCCGGTTACCGCATCTTCTAAACCGACTCTGCTAGATTTGAAAGGATGAACGCTTATGTACCACAAGACGCTGCCTTACCGCATTTTCAGCGTATTCAACTATATTTTACTCGCCGTCATCTCTGTATGCTGCTTGCTGCCGTTATTCCACTTGCTGATGGTATCGCTTAGCGATACCGCGCCCGCCAATGCCGGACTTGTCACCTTCTGGCCGATCGGCTTCACGGTCGAAGCCTACGTCAAGACATTCGACAACGCCAACTTCTTGGCGTCGTTATGGATCTCGGTCAAGCGTACCGTCTTCGGTACGGCGCTAGCACTGCTCGTAAACTCGCTTGCCGCCTATGCGCTGTCCAAGGACAACCGCGTGTTCCGCGGCCGCAACGCCTATCTCTGGTATTTCGTCGTCACGATGCTGTTCAGCGGCGGCCTCATTCCGGGTTATATTCTTATCTTGCGTCTCGGGTTGATTAACAACCTGCTTGCGCTCATTCTTCCGGGCCTCGTCGCCGTATACAACATCATATTGCTGCTTAACTTTTTCCGCACCGTGCCTAAGGAGCTGGAGGAAGCGACGTTCATGGACGGCGCGGGACATTTTCGAAGTTTTATTTCGATCTATCTGCCCATTTCGCTGCCGGCAATCGCCACGATCGCCTTGTTCACGATGGTTGGCCACTGGAACGCATACTTCGACGGGCTTATTTATATGAAAGGGTCGGAAAATCTCCCGCTTGCGAGCTTCATGCAGACGATCATCGTGCAAGGGAATACGACGAGCTTCGATCCAGCCGTTATCGCCAATCTGTCGCAGCGGACGCTCCGCGCCTCGCAAATCTTTATCGGCGCCTTGCCGATCCTGCTCGTCTATCCGTTCCTGCAGCGTTTCTTCGTTAAAGGCATCGTTATCGGTGCGGTAAAAGAATAGGATGATCAACCTCGGCTGTCCGCCCTTCATGGTGCGGACGGCTTTTTATATGTGCAAATAAGAGCCTAGACGCTCTCGTAGATGCGGCCACTCGCTCAATATCCACCTGTAAGAGCATATATGCTCTTCTGTTCCAAAAACAAAGAGGCTGCAGGCGTTGGATTCCGTCGGCAGCCCCCTTGCGTTTGATTGTGCGGGGCGTTAATTATTTGATTAGCTTGAATGGCAGCGCCGCATTGGTTTTGCTGTTCGGTCCTACGAATGCAACGAATGCGCCTGCATCGCTTTCATGCGTAAGATCGGAATGGTAGTACCGCAACTGCTGCTCCGTGAGTACGAATTCCACTACACTGGACTCCCCTGGTTGAAGCACCACCTTGCGGAAATCCTTCAGCTCCTTCACTGGACGGACAACCTCGCCCGACAGATCGCGCACGTAGAGCTGTACCGTTTCCACGCCAGCAACGTTTCCTGCATTCGTTACCTTTACCGTTACTTTAAGTTGATCGGACTCCGTCATCGTCTCCGACGACAAGCTTGCTTCACTATATGCGAATTCGCTGTAGCTAAGCCCAAACCCGAACGGCAGCAGAGGCTCATTCGGAATGTCAAGATACTGAGACACGTAGCGAACCTGCGCATCCGGCGCTCCTTGCGGACGGCCCGTATTATACGCGTTGTAGTAAACCGGAACTTGGCCGACGCTATACGGGAAGGACATCGTCAACCGTCCGGAAGGATTCGCATCGCCGAACAACAATGCCGCTACCGCGCTGCCCGCTTCGGAGCCCGGATACCACGCTTCTAGAATCGCGTCCGCTCCCTCGTATACGCCATGCAGATCGAGCGGGCGTCCGTTGAACAGGACAGCTACGACTTGCTTGCCTAGCGACTTGATCTTGCGAATCAATTCTAGCTGGACGCCTGGCAAGCGAATATCCGCTCTGCAGCCGGCTTCGCCGCTCATATCCGAGTGCTCGCCGAGCGCCAATACGACGATATCGGCGGCCGTTGCCGCTGTAAGCGCCTCCTGCCACTGCTCCTCCGTCGCTGTCTCGATGCCGCAGCCTTCCGCGACAAGCAGTTCAGCTGTATCGCCTAGCCTGCTTCTCATGCCCGCTTCCATCGTTACCGCGGCATCCTTCGAGCCTGTCCACGACCACGGGCCGAGCACGTCGCTGTTTCTGGCAAAAGGGCCGATAAGCGCGATCTTACGATCGGCTGACAGCGGAAGTGCCCCATCGTTTTTCAACAATACGCATGATTTAACCGCCAGCTCTCTTGCCGAATCGCGATGCTCATCGCAAAATACGACTTCTGCCTCCCGCTTCGGATCTGCTGCACGATACGGATTGTCGAACAAGCCGAGCTTCTGCTTCAGCTTCAATATTCGCAGTACAGCCTCGTCAATAAGCTCTTCATTGACTTCCTTGCTCTCTACAAGCTCGGATAGATGACTCACATAGCAGGAGGTCATCATCTCAATATCGACGCCTGCTTTGATCGCTTTTAGCGCTGCTTCGGATTCATCTGCAGCAATGCCGTGGGCGATCAGCTCCTTCACCGCTCCCCAGTCGGAAATAAGGATGCCGTCGAAGCCCCATTCCTCGCGAAGCAGCTTCCGCATCAGCTTGGAATTGCCGGTTGCCGGCACGCCGTCCACGGTGTTGAAGGAAGTCATGACCATCTCGCAGCCTTCGTCCAAAGCAGCTTTGTAAGCCGGCAAATAAAACTCGCGCATTTGGCGGTCGGACAGATCGACCGTATTGTAATCACGACCGCCCTCAGCCGCGCCGTAAGCAGCGAAATGCTTCACGCATGCCGCGACCTTATCCATGTCTCCAGCCAGATCCGAGCCTTGGAAACCTCGTACGAATGCGCGGGCATACAGCGAATTCAAGTATGGATCCTCGCCAGTCGATTCCACGACGCGCCCCCATCTCGGATCGCGAACCAGATCGACCATCGGAGCATACGTCACATGAACGCCGGATACGGCAGCCTCCTTGGCAGCGATGGCCGCGCTCGACTCGGCTAGCTCCATGTCCCATGAGCAGCCGATCGCAAGCGGCACCGGGAAGATCGTCTTAAAACCATGCACGATGTCCGCCATCATAAGCAGCGGAATTCCGTGCCGATTGTTGTTTAAATGCGTGCGCTGCACGTTGATAACGTCCTGGGCGCCTGCCATTCCAAGTACGGAGCCCGAGTTGTGGACAGTCTCTTCCGTAATGCCAAGCGACTCCATCGGTCCCGTAATTTGTCCAGCGCCGACGGCGCCTTCATAGAAAGGTACGGCCAGTTGTATTAACTGGGCGATTTTTTCGTCCAGCGTCATTTGTTTGATGAGTCCGTTCAGATCAACGTCTTTACGGGATTGAGCTTGCTGCGTTTGAATGGAATTGTGATTTGACATGGCAGTCGCAACCTCTCCAAAATAAAATTGCGTTTCAATCGAAACGTTTCGATTGATCCTGTAATTGATTATAATTCCGCATTATTCGGGCTGTCAAACGTTTATTCGGAGCTTTTATACGTATAAATCCTCCTATTGATAAACAATTGTTAATGCGATATAGTCAAATATAGAATAAATAAAAACGTTTCACCAACGATATCGGAGGCACGAAACCATTGGCAAGCATCAAAGACATTGCAAAGCAAGCCGGCGTATCCATCTCCACCGTTTCCTACGCTCTTAACGGAAGCGACAAGGTTACGAAGGAGACCGCTGCACGGATATTGCAAATCGCCGAGGAGCTGAATTACGTTCCTCACGCCGCCGCTCGACTGCTGAAGAAGAAAAAATCGAATCTGATCGGCATCTTCTTAACGGATTTCAGCGGCAGCTTCTACGGCGATTTGCTTCAAGGCGTCAAAGACTATTTGAGCGCCAAGGGTTATGACTTGCTCGTATGCAGCGGATCGCAATCCCGTCGCCTCATTCCGGAAGGAATGATCGATGGCGCCATTATTCTCGATGAAACTTTTTCCAATGAAGAGCTTCTTCAATACGCGGGGCAAGGGCATAGGGCGGTCGTGCTTGACCGCGAATTGCATCATCCTCTTATTAACCAGGTGCTGCTCGACAATAAAGCAGGGGCCACGCTCGCTATGGAGTTTTTGCTTGAACAAGGTCATGACCGAATCTATGCGGTAACGGGGCCGAAAGGCTCTTACGATGCCAACCAGAGGCTGCGAGCCATCCATCAGGTTGCCGAGCGCTCGCCCGGCGCGCAGTTGATCGAGCTTGAGGGTGATTTCAGTAAGACAAGCGGAGCAGCGGCAGCTCAGCAAATCGTCGAGCAATATAACGGTCCGGCAGCCGTCTTGTGCCTGAACGATGAGATGGCCATCGGCGTGTATGGATACGTTCGCGACCATAGCGAGCTTATCATCGGCGAGCATATTCATCTGATCGGCTTCGACAACATCGAGCTAGCCCAATTCATCCAGCCTAGATTGGCTACCGTCGATTATTCCATGCGCAAATGGGGAGCCCTAGCCTCCGAGCAGTTGCTCAAGATGTTAGCCGGCGACTCCGTCGACAACGAACGCATCTATGTCACGCTCATAAATGGGCAATCCGTCCGGCCCAAATTCAAATAATCAATTAAAACAAAACATGCTCAATAACCTCGAGAGCAATTAGGATTGCGCCAATGCGGGAGACGAACTGCATCAGCTCAAGCAGGGTCTGGAAGCGCTTCGCGGACAAGCAGATGAACAAATGCGATATTAACCATTAGTCTGATGTTGCATACAGAACGAATCCCCTGCCTCTACCCGCATATGCGGTGAAGCAGGGGATTTGTTTTTTCTAAGTTCCATTGGTTCTGCGGTTGACGAAGTAAATGCTTAGAAGAATGAGCACAAGGCCGGCAAGCAAAGACATCGTGAAAGGCTCGTCCAGGAACAGCGTCCCGATTAGGATAGCGATGAGTGGGATTAGAAACGTAAACGAGGCCACCTTGCTCGCTTCGCCCGAATCCATCAGTTTATAGAAGATGATCCAGCCAATCGCAATGACGAAGATCGATATGAACAATAAAGCGATAATAAAGCCTAAGCTCCATTCGACTTCAGACCAGCTCTCTACCCCCGAACCGACAGTCGTCATGAATAAGCCGCCGATCAGCAGTTGGTTCGTCACGAGCCAGATGGGATCCACGCGAGCGCTCGTCTTCTTCACATATATCGTTCCTAATGCCCAGCTAAACGCGGAACCAAGCGCTAGCAAAATTCCTTCTACGGATATATGGCCTGAAAGTCCGCCCGCTCCGCTGCATATGACGCCTACGCCCGCGAAGCCGAGCAATAGTCCGCCGATCTTCATTACATTCATTGATTCGCCGAGCCACAGCCACGAAAAGATGCCGACGAGCACAGGCTGGAGGAATACGATTGCCGAGAACAACCCCGAAGGCAAGTAATTTAATCCGATTGTCTGCAGGCCATAGTACAAAATAACATTGACGATCGACGATACGACATAGATCACCCATGTTTCCTTGAGCCGAAGCCGATTCCATCTCGGAATGGCGACTGCGAGCAGCAGTAAACCGCCGATTAACGTTCTAATGCCTGAGAACAATACAGGCGGCATGTAATCCAAAGCGTATTTGGACACAGGCCAATTGATCCCCCATACGATAATTAAAAAAGCGAGCAATAAGCTCGTCTGCAGCTTCGATAATGCCGGCATGTGTCATTCTCCCTGATGTCTGACTTTCCTTAGCATTTAACAAATGACAGTACTTATCCAATCGAAAGCCCCGAAGAAAATTTCCTCAGGGCCGTTGCGCATATTAAATGTTCAAATGTCCTAGGCTTGCTCCCTTGACGAATATCCGCTCGATGCTCTTCTCGACATTCGGATCGGGAATAAGCGGAGGCGCTTGATGTGGCTTTACTCTGGCATCGATAATGACGTTATCGCAGCTCCAATGCTTATGCTCATAGAAGCTGTTCACTCCGTACATGTCGTGCGACGGATTGCTGCGCGTGAACGTAGCCCACAGGAAATTGCCTAAGGTCTCGCTCATGAACGAGCTGTCGTCGGCGACAATGATGATTGGGCATGAATCAAGCGGCCCTCTCTCCGCAATAGCTTCGCTTAGGCTGGCCATCTCCAGCTTCGCGCTGTCATAGTCGGTAAACGCCGCGCCTTGCAAGACGGCGATCCCCGGCATAATCATACGCGGATTGTCATAGCCGCTCAGCAGCTTAAGCGGCTCCGGCGTCTCGCTGCAGAGCTCGCGCTTCTTATCTCCATAGGCAGCGAACACGACTTTACTGCCGCTATTGATCCCCGTCCCCGAATAGTCGAGCGTATCGATCGTCGTATTCGTGTAGAAATGAATATCGCGTCTCAAGTCGAGACGTTCCAATATATAAGCCAGGAAATCCGCTTCGCGGTGCGTATCAAGCGGCTGCTTCTCTTCCGCCGTAATGAACAAATATTTGGCAAGACTTAGCTGCCCCGTACCGAGAATCCGATTGGCAATCGTGAGCAGCTCGGCAGGTTGCTTCACCTGCTGGTATGGCGTGTAGCGCTCACTGCCGATAGCGAACAACAACGGATGAACGCCCGCTGCATCGACCGCGTGAACCTGCTTCACGCCAGGAATCTCCTGCTTAATCGCATCTCCCGTTAAATCATGAATGAGATTGCCGAATGCCGTATCTTCTTGCGGCGGACGACCTACGACCGTGAATGGCCAGATGGCGCCGGGCTTGGCGTATACCTTATGCACCTTCATGAGCGGGAACTCATGGGTCAAGCTGTAATAGCCCAGGTGATCACCGAACGGGCCTTCCGGCTTCGTCTCGCCGGGATGAATCTCTCCCGTAATGACAAAGTCGGCATCATTGCTAATGCAATATCCGTCGACATAGCTATAATTGAAGCGTCGACCTGCAAGCAGACCTGCGAACGTCATTTCGCTTAAGCCCTCGGGCAGCGGCATAACCGCCGACAGCGTATGCGCGGGAGGGCCGCCGATGAAGATGCTTACCTTGAGCGGCTGCCCCTTCCTCGTCGCCTTCTCCTGATGGATGCCAATGCCCCGATGTATCTGATAATGCAGGCCGACTTCCTTGTTCATCTCGTATTCGTTGCCGCTTAGCTGAATGCGGTACATCCCGAGATTGGAATTCATAATGCCAGGCTTATCTGGATCCTCCGAGTACACTTGCGGCAGCGTTACGAAAGCTCCGCCATCCATCGGCCAACTCTGGATGAGCGGCAAATCGGAGATATTCACTTCATGAAGCGCAAGCGGACTGCGCGTCTTCTTCACGGGGAGCGCATTCCAAGCCGCTAAGCCTGTTCCGATATTGCTGAAGGGCCGCTTCAGCGCGCTCATCGGATCGCTGCGAACTGCCATTACCTTCTGAACTGCATCCCATGTTTGGCGGAAGATGAACATGCTCCGCTCCGTCGTACCGAACAGATTCGATACGGATCGGAACTTCGTTCCTTTCACATTTTCGAACAATAAGGCAGGTCCTCCCGCCTCAAAAACTTTCATATGAATAGCCGCCATCTCTAAATACGGGTCAACCTCTTCCTTAATTCGAACGAGATGGCCGTTTTTCTCAAGATCAATTATGCATTGCTCCAAACTACTATACATAGGAATAGCTCCATTCATCGCGTCTTGTCCTGCTACTTGTCCCAAGTATACCAACCTATCGGCGCAAAATGAAGGTTTATCCGGACTGGCATACAATGTTCACAATTAGAATGACAGAGAGGCTGAACCCGCCGTTGCTCAGGTTCAGCCTCTCTGCTCTCGTCCGTTATTCTATATCCGCTGCAACTTGCTCAATAAATTATAGATCGCTTGCGCCGTTTCTGCGCGGCTCGCTTGATTCTGAGGAGCGAACAACGCTGCTGATTGGCCCTTCATTAAGCCCAGCTCGATAGCTTTCGCAACACCATCCGCAGCCCAGACGGAAACTTTCTCTCCGTCTTTCAAGCTTGCCAAGCTTGCTAGTTCCGATGCCTTCTTGCCGCTCGCCAGCTCATAAGCCCGCACAATCAATATCGCCATCTGCTCTCTTGTGATTGTCGTATTCGGAGCGAAACTCGTCTCCGATACTCCTGTTACTAACCCGGCCTTGTATGCAGCCGCAATACTTCCTGCGTACCAATCCTGAGCATCCACATCCGTGAACGGCGTAACCCCGTTATCGCTTGCCAGCCCGAGCGCATTAGCAAGCATCGTAACGAATTGCGCTCGTGACGTCTGTCCGGCAGGATTAAAAGATACATCTGTCACGCCATTCACAATATGTTTCGAAGCGAGCACTTTGATCGTCTTATATGCCCAATGGGATATTGGCACATCGGTAAATGACTTGTTATAGGCCATAACCGCATATTTGCTAAAGTGCTGCAGGCTGACGACGACTGCTGTCCCTGACGGATCAACCGTCCCGCCTACATATTCCCACTCCTTCGTCGCTTCGTTGTAGTAATAAACGCCGAGCAGCTCTTTATCGACATTATTAGAAGTGATAGGAAGCGTAATGACGACTGGTTCAGGGAAAGACGATAACTTCACTTTCTTACCGTCCTTATCTGTGAGGAAAAGATCGAGTTCGAACACTTGGCCGCCGAACGTCAGGTTCGGACCGGCAGGTGTATCTGCCTGTGCAGCGCCATGAACGCGAACGGTGACCTTAGCATCTATCTCCCCAGGAAGCAAACCGATCAATTGCGCTAGAACAGCATTCGGAATCGTGATGGACACTTCATCCGATTGAATGACAACGGGATGGTTGCCAGCTGCTTTGATACTGTCTACCGATAGTTGCGCCTCCGTCTCCCCCGGAGACAGCTCCGCTACCGCTTCCTCGCCTTGCAGCACAAGCTTGGTATCTTCTCCCGACTGCTCGGGGAGGGTTGGCTGATCCACTGGAGGATTGCTTGTATTCTGCGACTTCTGACCGCTAATGACAATCAATAGAGTGCCTTTGACGCCCGAGCCGTCCGCTGCTGTCGCCACTGCTTTGATTTCTCCGTTCTTCACGGCCGTTAATAATCCGCCAACGCTTATCGTTGCTTTATCTGTCGGGCTGTCGTCAGGCGACGAAACTGACCATACTACAGCATCATTATCCGCATCGGCTGGCAGTACTTCGGCATTCAATTGCAGCGTTCCGCCCTTAGCCGTAATCGTGGTTGCACCGCCTGCTATTGTTACTGCAATACTTGTTACGGGATGTTGTCCGCTAATATCGACGGTTAGAATACCCGTTACGCCAGAGCCGTCTGTTGCAGACGCCACAACGTTCACAGAACCGTTATCGACCGCGGTCAACAGACCTGAACTGCTTATCGTTGCCAGTGCCGTTGGCAAGCTGTCCGTTCCGGTTACCAACCAAACGTACACTTTATTGTCCGCATCTGACGGCCGAACCTCGGCATTCAACTGCAAAGTACCGCCTTTTGTCGTAATCGTTGACGCACCGCCTGCTCCTGTTACTTCAATATCTGTAATCGGATGTTGTCCGCTAATCGCAATCGTAAGACTGCCTGTTACCCCCGATCCGTCGATGGCCGTAGCTACGGCTTTGACTGTACCGTTATCGAGGGCGGTCAATACGCCGTTATCGTTAATTGCCGCCGCTGTCGTCAGTTCTCCGCTCGAATCCGTCACGGACCAGATTACGCCTGGATCGTCAGCATTGTCCGGCGAAACGGCCGCGAACAGCTGCAGCTCTCCGCCTGCGGTTGTAATCGATGTTGCATCGTCATCAGCCGTTACGATTATTGCAGTGACGGGATGTTGACCGCTAATTTCGATGATCGCACTCCCTGTTACCCCCGAACCGTCAACCGCCGTTGCAACTACCTTCACTGCACCGTTATCGAGTGCGGTTACCAGACCGCTTGCACTAATCGTCGCGAGCTCAGTCTCCACTTCGTCTGTTCCTGTGACCGACCAAACGACGTCCGTATCATCTGCATAGACCGGCAGCGCCTGCGCAATCATTTGGAGGGTTCCGCCTTTCGCCGTAATCGCTTCCGCTCCGCCAGCGCCCGCTACTTCAAGCCCGCTCACCGGCACCGGCACCGTACCGTCACGGTAAACCATAATCTCATGGATGGACCACCAGCTGCTATTTGTTGCCGTCTGAACAAGCTTCAAATAGCGAGCCGTCTGATCGGCAAAATCGGATACAATGAGCGGACCGTTCGCCGTTCCCGCAACGATCGCTGTCCCCCATTCTGCGCCATCGTCAGAAATATAGATTTCATACGAACGCGAATAATCGTTGCTGCTTCCATTAGAGTCCACTACGATTTTGTTAAACCATTGCTCTGCTTTCATGTCGATGACGATCGATTGGCCGGGAACCATTGTCGTGCCTGAGCTCCAACGGGTTGAAGGCTTGTCGTCCAGCAGATTGGCTGTCGAGTCGCCTGCCGGCGTAGCCGTTGCCGTCCATGTCTTCCGATCAAGCGATTTCGCCGTATCGGTGTAAACGCCGAACTCATCGACGGCCCACCAGCTACCGGCTGAGCCCGTCTGCACGACTTTAACGAATTGCGCCGTTAATGCTTCTTCGAAGTCAACGATTATGGATGCGCTGCCCGTTCCGCTGGCGACCGCCGTGCCCCAATCGATGCCGTCTTGCGAGATGTAGATCTCGTAACCGCGCGCATAGTCGTTATTGCCTGCCGGCAACGTAATCGACAAGCGTGAAATTTGCTTGGCCGACTTCATATCGATAGCAAAGTATTGTCCCGGCACCATCGGCGTTCCTGAGCTCCAGCGCGAGCCTGTATTGCCGTCTATTAGATTTCCGACGCTGCCAGTACCGGACGAGGCCGTTGCTGTCCATCCGCTTTGATTGTAAGTCGTTAATTCTCTTTGCGTCACAGCGCTTGCTTCATTGCTGGCCTCCGATTGATTTCCTGCGGAGTCTCGCGCTACGACCGTATAGCTGTACTCCTTCTTCGCTTTAAGTCCGGAATCGCTGTACGACGTGCCGTTCCCAGTGCCCACCTTCACGCCATCGCGATAGATATCATAGCTTTCAATGCCGATATTGTCGGTTGCAGCTGTCCAGGTCAGATCGATCTGCTTACTGGACACCGCGAGCGCCGTTAAGTCTGTCGGTTCGGTAGGCGCTACGCTGTCGCCTGTCGTATAATGCGTAACCGTCTGGCGCATCGCGCTTGCCGGCGAGTTGGCATATACTTTGCCGCCCGTGCCGTTAATAATATGCGTAATTTCGCTGCCTGCCACGCCGTTCAGCCATATCGTTGTCACATGATGGATCTTAACCCCTTCGACTTGCGGAACCTCCATCGCATTTTCCAAGTCAACGTCAGCGTCCCTGAAAAAGGAATAGATGCCAAGCCCCCACGCCTCGTGAGTCGTTACGTCGTCGCCAACCTTATAGGAAGCGTAGCCGTTAACGGTTCCGTCATGACTCATCCAAGCTTCCTGGGAAGGCGGGTCATATGGAATCTCGGATTGATAGAAGTACAGCCTGCCGCCATTGCCGTTCCAGATCGTCTGGTATTGCTCATGATGCTCGTTGAACAACCCATAGATCGTCACATCTTCGCCGTTCACGATTATACCGTTATTGCTTATATTCGTATCCCAGCTTGCTCCGGCGCCATGGTCAGCTCGCCAAATCCAGAAGTGATCGCCAATGACGTCGTCGCTGTTCACGATAAGACCGACGTCTGCGCTGCCTGGAAGAAATCCGCCTATACCGAAGAATAGGTCCGCAATAAGGATCGGATTAGCGGAATGGTCGACGTCTGAATTTTCCTCTCCAACGGTTAGAAGCGATGGAGACATTTCCTCCCCGGCGATAAAGAAGAGCGAAGACACGCTTACTCCATCCACGTCGGCAACCGTCATAGCCGGCAATCCTGTTGTCGGCACAAGCGAAGCATATCCAAGACCCATTACGACGGTGTCCGGATTCTCTACTCTTATCGTATCGTCCAAGTAATAGAAGCCTGGCGTAAACAATAGATGAAGACCATTATCAAGGGCCGCATTAATATCGTCCGCCGTCGAGCTCTCGGGATCAGCAATGTAAAAATCGCTGATCGGCAGCGAGTCGCCGGGAGTCGAGCCGTCCTTCCAGCTAACGCCTACTTTATCGGTTTGCAGTGAAGGTACAAAAACGTTATATTCGCCGCTATCGTCGATATAGAGATAAGGCTTTTCCTTAATCGCCGGCGTTTCATCGATGACTGTATAGGGCTGTGCCGGGAATGTTCCTTCAGGCGGATTCGTATCGCCGACGAACATCATATTCCATACGCCGTTCAACCAGCTCGTATACTCATTATTGCGGGAGAAAAATTGTTGCTGCGATGCCGGAAGTATGGTGCCGTCGATAATAGAATCGGCGATATAGCCGCCGCTCGCCCAGCCCGCATCCCAGCTTGATGTAAAGTCGAATAAATTAATCTTCCCGAGCACATGCACGCGCCGCATCGGTGCGGCCTGCGACACCGCCCACATCGCATCGGTCAGCGTTGGCGGATTTTTGGTCAGGTCAAGCGGCTTAAACGATAAATTTTCCACCGAACGCCAAAAATTGCGAGTCGCATTGCCATTATCCCACTTGGCATCGGCCGTAACGCCGCCGTTAATGAGCACATCGTCCGGGTCTTGGCCAAGGCCTGCTACTTGCGTGTAAAAGCCGACTCTCACGTTCAGATTGTTATAGACGCCTGGCTTGAATAGAAGCGAATAACGGCTTTGACCGAACTCCGCCCGTTCCTGTTCGGCGAAGATGTCATCAACCTCCGACTGAATCGTCGCTATATCCATCGTCGGATCATAGACTTTCACATTGGGGCCGAGTGCCACAACCGTCTTACCCGCAAATTCTGCGGATAGACTTGATTCTCCGCCCTCCCTTAACGCAGACACTTTGTAATAATAGGTTGTATCCGTCGCCAACCCTTTGTCCGTATAGCTTGCAGTTGCAATAGAAGCATCATTCACCTTCTCGTATGGCCCTGAACTGGTTTGTGCCCGGTATAAATTGTAAGCGGTTGCATTTTCTGCGGCTGACCAGCTCAACTGAGCAGAATTGACCGTCATTATGCCATTCAAGTTTTCTGGCGCAGATGACGAATCAGCATGAACCATTGTCGCGAACCCGTTCAGTACTAAGACGAGAACAATAAATACGGTTGCCATCTTCCTCACGAATGTTACCTCCCGAATCGTTTTTTTGCTTCGTAACGACGTCTAACTAGCCTTCGATTAAATAGTAGCAATTGGCGCGCGGTCGTTATAGGTAGCATTTTTTAGATAAGAGGCATCATTTTTTGGACTTTTGCAATTGCTTCACGTACAAGCACTGCATGCTTGGTCCATTGCCTTTGAACTTGACAACGAACTACAGACAGAGTACTCTAATTAGAGTATATTATATAGAGTATAGATAAAGATCGGAGAGTGGAGTCATGAAAACTTTTTTGAAGCACAAAGGGATTGCATCAGGCATATTCATGATGGTTTTTTATCAAGTCGTAATGATCGTTATTTTCATGTCGGGTTACAGCGCTATTCCCAAAAACGTAGACCAGCTTACCGTTTCCATCGTGAATGAGGATGCGCAATACGGTGACGAGTTCGTAAAGCAAATGCAAGAACAGTTGCCGCTTAAAGTCATAATGGATGACTCATTGGATCATGCTAAGAAACAACTTGATGACCGCAGCTCCCATCTGCTTATTCATATCCCGGCCGATTTCTCACAGAAGCTGTCAGAGCAGGGCGGGCAAGCAAAGCTTGCGTTTTTCATTAATCAATCCAATCCGGCGTCTGTCGTCAGCACCGTCCAGAGCGTAGCCGAGCAAATTTCTAATCAAATGAGCTCGCAACTGCTCGCTCAGTCGACGCAAGGTGCGCTGCAATCGCTGAACGTCCCTGAGGAGCAGTCAAAACAAATGACAGATGCGATTCAGAACAAGTTTGCGGCTAGTATCGTTATGACGAACCAACCGCCTGCCGGGATGCACAATCAGATGGCGCCGATGTTTCTAACGATGTCTATCTATGCCGCTGCTATGATCTACTCCATGATGAGCATTGGCGCTTTGAATGAACTGAAGTCTAAGCTCGGCAAGTGGAAGGCGTTCATGTCGTTGCAGGGCGTTAACGTATTGCTGTCGCTTATCCTTCCGCTCATTGGAATATCGATTTATTTTGCCGTTCAAGGCTACGGCTTCGAAACGTTTGTTCATATGTGGCTTACTCAGTCTCTGGAAATGTTCGCAGCTATCGAATTCACAAGTATCTTCTGCATCTTGCTCGGCCAGGCCGGTATGCTGGTGAACCTGCCGATCCTGCTTAGCCAAACGGTCAGTAACGGCGCTGTGATGCCGCAAGATATGATGCCAGGTTTCTTCAAAGCCGTTAGCCACGTTACGCCAATGTTCTACAACGTTCAATTGGTCTACAACAACTTATTCGGCGGAGGCCGAACAGGCTATTATGTGCTCGGGCTTGCTCTTGTCGCGGTCGGCGCGCTTGTTATCAACACCGTTATTCATGCTATCAAAGGCGGCAAATCGGAAGCCGTTCAAGAAGCTTCAGAGCTAAGCGGCACCCAGCAACCGCCTGCTCCACAGCCAATCATGATGTAATGTTTACGCAATTATTACGCTTTCTAATGTGCTATTATAGAATTTAAGGGCCGGCAGACGATATCATAGTCCTGCCAGCCCTTTTGTCTGCCGTTGCTAAGGAGGCCATAATGACACTTCAAATTTTTATATTGGGAACGTTAAGCGAGGGTGAGCGCCATCCCTACGATCTGAAGAAGCAGGTGCTCAAATCATTGGACAGCGCCATATCCATTAATGATGGAACGCTGTATTATCATTTTGAGGTACTTGCCAAAAAAGGCTTAATCAAAAAAATTAAAGTCGTTCAATCGGATAATCGTCCCGAGAAAACGACTTACGGCATAACGGATAAAGGACGTAAGGCGCTGGAGGATGACATCTATGCCGTCTTCCAAAACGTCACGAACGTAACAACGCTTTACTCCTCGCTCCTATTTCTCGATAAAGTCGATAAGCACAAGCTGGCTTATCTCATTGAGGAATCGATCGATCGTATGGCCAAACGAATAGAACTCATCGAAAATAGCGATCCCGAGCTTCTTCACGACATTCCGGGGAATAAGCTCGTGCCGGTCAAGCTTATCTCTGAGCATGCCTATCAAATGCTCCAAAATAACCTAACATGGCTGCAGAAGCTTCTTGCCTATGTTAGGGGCGAATAAAGAACGGAGGCTGCCTGCATGGGCAGCCTCTTCTTTTATTTGGATAACGGCATATTGAATTATGGATAATTAAAGTCTATAATGGATATTGTGAGTCTATAATACAAAATCCGAGAGGGAGATTATAATGGAACAATTGATTGATGTAGGCATTATCGGCGCCGGTCCAGCCGGTTTGAGTGCAGCGCTTGTGCTAGGCAGAGCAAGAAAAACGGTTGTCGTTATCGATGAGGGACGGGCTCGCAATCGGGTTACACATGCAACCCATGGTTACCTCACTCGCGACGGCATTAAGCCCGCCGACTTCAGGAAGGTAGCGCGCGAGGAGATAAGCGCCTATCCTAGCGTTCGTTTCGTCGACGAAGCTGCGACGGCCTTATCCGGTTCGGATGGCAGATTCATGATTACGACGTCTCAAGGGACGGTATACTATGTCAAGAAGCTGCTCTTTGCCGTTGGCAAACGAGATCTGCCTATCGAGATCAACGGATTACGTGAAGTGTATGGCAAGAGCGCGTTCGTCTGTCCTTATTGCGACGGCTGGGAGCTGCGCGATCAGCCGCTCGCCATTATTGCGAAGGGTCAGGGAGCGCATCATCTCGCGAAGATGCTCACCGGTTGGACGAATCAAACGGTTATATGCTCGAATGGGCCCGACGAGCTGTCCGAGGAGCAGCGCGAGGAGCTGAACCGGCATCATGTTGCCGTCTATTCTTCGCCGATTCAGCAAATTGAGTCAAACAACGGCATCGTAAACCAAATACGGCTGGAAGACGGGAGCGTTATTAGCTGCACGGGCATTTTCTTCGCTCCGAAGCTCGCTGCCGGCTCCGATCTGCCTGCAATGCTTGGTTGCAACATGACCGATTCCGGAACCATCGTCATCGACAACTTCGGCAAGACGAACGTTGCCGGTGTCTACAGCGCCGGAGACGCCGCAACAGAGATGTATCAAGCGATTGCCGCCGCATCTATGGGGTCGCTGGCTGCAGCTGTCCTTAACGGCGAGCTAATCACGGAAGCTTGGGAGAAAATCTAAATATTTTGGGCTAAAAACAAAACATTGTTAGGGTTTAATGGGCAGCGTTATTTGATAGAATAAGGAGGAAAACGGTTTCACGAACATAGGAACTCACTAGGAGGATACGATGACTACACCGAACAAGCCTTTAGTAACCCATATCTATACCGCTGACCCTTCTGCCCATGTATTCGATGGCAAGCTTTATATTTATCCTTCCCACGATCTCGATCACGAGATGACGTCCAACGATAACGGCGACCAATACGATATGGAAGATTACCATGTTCTATCGATGGATGACGTTAATTCCGAGTGTGTTGACCATGGCGAAGCGCTTCACGTTAAGGATGTTCCTTGGGCCAAAAAGCAAATGTGGGCACCTGACGCAGCTTATCGCAACAATACGTACTATTTATTTTTCCCGGCTAGAGATCATGACGATATTTTCCGACTGGGCGTAGCAACAAGCACATCGCCTGTAGGACCTTTCACGGCGCAGCCGGACTACATTCCAGGCAGCTTCAGCATCGACCCAGCCGTCTTCATCGACGAAGACGATAAGGCATATATTTATTTTGGCGGATTATGGGGCGGTCAGCTTGAGAAATGGCAGACCGGTTCCTTTGTAGAAGATGTGGAAGGCCCGGCAGCGTCTGAACCGGCGCTCGGTCCAATCGTAGCTGAGCTTAGCGATGATTTGCTAACGTTCAAGAGCGAGCCGAAACAAATCTCTATCGTAGACGAGGATGGCAATCCGATACCGGCAGGCGACGAAGACCGCAGATACTTCGAAGGCCCATGGGTACATAAGTATAACGGATACTATTACTTGTCCTATTCCACGGGAACGACGCATAAGATCGTCTACGCGATCAGCAAGGATCCCCAAGGACCTTATGTATATCAGGGAACGATTCTTACACCGGTCTTAGGCTGGACGACGCATCACTCGATCGTGCAGTTTGGCGGGAAGTGGTACTTATTCTATCATGACAGCTCGCTGTCGGGCGGTGCCGACAACAAGCGGAGCGTTAAGTTTACAGAGCTGCATTACAATGAGGATGGCACTATTCAGACGATTCCTTACGAATCCTAATCCAAAAGAACGCAAGGCAGAGGGCTTTAGAAGCCTCGGCCTTGCGTTCTTCTTAGTTATTGAAGCAAACTTACAACAGCATGCCTCCGGATGCCTCGATACGTTGAGCGTTAACCCAAGCGAGCTCCGGCGTGCATAGTGCCGCGACAACGCCGCCAATATCGTCGGCTTCGCCCGCTCGTCCGAGCGCTGTAATCGATCCGATGTGGTCCCTTATACCTTGGTTCGACTTTATGCGTCCACCGCCGAAATCGGTAGCAATCGCACCGGGCGCAACGACGTTAACGCGGATGCCGCGCTCGCCCAGCTCCTGCGCCAAATACTTCGTAAGCACTTCGATTGCGCCTTTCATTGCCGCATAAGCTGCACTGCCCTTCATGGAGAAGCGCGTCAGTCCCGTAGAAATATTAACGATACCGCCATGATCGTTCATAACCGGCAGCAGCGTCTGCGTAAGGAAAAATACCCCTTTAAAGTGAACGTTCATCAGGCTGTCGAACTGCTCGACGGTCGTATCGGCAATCGGGGTATATATGCCGAAACCCGCGTTGTTGACTAGAAAATCGATATGATCCCGATTCCATTGTTCCTTAAGCACAGCTTGCAGCTGCGACTTGAATGCTTCGAAAGATAGCACATCTCCTGCATCAAGCTTCATCGCATAACCCTTTGCTCCGTTGCTTTCAATTTCATGAACGGCGGAATCTGCGAGCTCCTGCTCTTTATTGTAAGTCACAATGACATCGATGCCTTTCTTGGACAGCGCAATGGCCGTGTTTCTGCCTAAGCCGCGGCTGCCTCCGGTTACTAGTGCGATTTTGGTCGTATTGCCCATTCTGCATTCTCCTCTAACCTGTTTTATTAACCGCTTGCTTATAGAAGCATTTCGGTCTAAAGTAAGGCTATCACTTAGAGTTAACTCGAAGTCAAGCGAGAGGATGAAAATAAATATGCCATACACGATTAATGAGGTTGCCGCGAAGTTTGGACTGTCCGCGCATACGCTCCGATATTATGACAAGGAGGGCCTTCTCCCCTTTATCTCCCGCAATTCATCGGGCAACCGATCATTCTCCGATAACGATCTGGACTGGGTTGCGCTCATCTGCTGCTTGAAAGATACAGGGATGCCGATCAAGGAAATCAAGCAATATATGGAATGGGTCAAAGAAGGCGGCAGATCGATTCATCCACGAAAGGAAATGCTGACGTTGCATCGGCAAGCCGTGCTGAAGCAGATTGACGATTTGGCTAATCACCTGAAGCTTATTGATAATAAAATCGCGTTCTACGAGCAGCCGGGAATTGCCGAGAAACTCGATCAACATTTCGGTATCGCGGAAGCTGAGGGCAGCGATTACGAGTCGAAGCTTCCAAGCAGCATTTGATCGAGCGTCGTCCCCCCTAGCACCATCGGATACACATTCTCGTCCGACGGGATAACAAACTCCAGCAATACTGGACCTGGGGTTGCCAGTGCCTCTTCCCATATGCGCACAGCTTCCGCTTTCGTGCTGGCTCTGAGTCCTTTAACCCCATAAGCATCGGCAAGCATAACGAAGTCCGGACTGCCGGCAAGGTCGATCTGACTGAACCGTTTGTCGTACATGAGCTCTTGCTGCTGCTTAACCATGCCGAGCACCTGGTTGTTGATGACGACGATCTTAACCGGAATTTGATGAATCGCACATATTGCCAGTTCCTGTGCGCACATTTGCATGCCTCCATCGCCATTAATGGAAACGACTAGCCGGTGCGGATTGCCGATCTGAGCGCCGATAGCCGACGGGAATCCGAAGCCCATCGTGCCGAAACCTCCCGAAGTTACGAGCGAGCGCGGATATTTGAACTTATAGAACTGCGCTGCCCACATTTGATGTTGGCCGACATCGGTCGTAATGATTGCTTCGCCGCCTGTCGTTTCGCTAATCAGCTCCATGACGAATTGCGGCTTCAGTACTTTGTCTGAATCGGCATAGCGCAACGGATGCTTCAGACTGCTGAGCTTAAGCTTTTCGATCCATTGCGCCGACCTGGCACTGCGAGCACTCTTATTCGCGTGAGTCAGCACTTCTTTAATATCTCCGACACAAGCAATATCCGTCTTGACGATTTTGCCGATCTCCGCCGGATCGATATCGATATGGGCGATTACTTTCGCTTGCGGTGCGAAGCCGTCTACCTTCATCGTGACCCGATCGTCGAATCTCGAGCCGATGGACAGAACGAGATCCGCCTGTTGAATCGCCATATTGGCTGTATACGTGCCATGATGGCCGGGCATGCCAAGCCATAGCTCATGCGCGCTTGGGAATGCGCCTAGACCAAGCAGCGTCGTCGCCACAGGCATACTTGTCAACTCAGCGAAAGCTAGCAGCTCATCTGCTGCGCCTGCATAGACGACACCGCCCCCTGCTATAATAACCGGGCGTTCCGCCACGGCAATAACTTCAAGCAATTCATCTACTTGCGTAAGATCTAGTGACGGAGAAGCCTTATACCCCCGGATATCGAGGCCCTTGTGCTTGTGCGGCTTGTAATGCAGCTTCTGATTCGATACGTCCTTCGGTATATCGATGAGGACTGGGCCTTTCCTGCCGCTATTCGCAAGAAAGAACGCTTCATGAACGATACGCGGAAGCTCCTCGGCATCGCTGACATAATAGCTATGCTTCGTAATCGGCATCGTGATTGATATAATATCCGCTTCTTGGAACGCATCCGAACCCTTCAACGACTGGAACACATTTGCCGTAATAATAACAAGCGGCACGGAATCCATATGTGCCGTGGCAATGCCTGTAACGAGATTCGTTGCACCTGGACCGGAAGTCGCGAGACAGACGCCAACCTTGCCCGTCGATCGCGCATAACCGTCGGCTGCGTGAACCGCCCCTTGTTCATGCCGAGTCAAAATATGCTTGAAGTCCGGATTGCCTACCATTGCATCGTAAATATAGAGCGCACTGCCACCCGGGTAGCCGAATACGCAATCCACACCCTCTGCCTGCAGGCAGCGCAGAAGCGCCTCCGACCCACTAATATAATCCGTTGTTCCTTTGTTCATTCCAATCCCTCCATTGGTTTAGTATTTATGCGAATCAAAAACCCCTCTTCTCCCTTGGCGACAGCATGCGCTGCCAGCCAAAGGGACGAAAGGGGTTAGCTTCTCGTGGTACCACCCTGATTCACCGAAATGTTATTGTAGCGATTGCGATTTCGGCCTCATGAGACAAGATCATTCGATCTGTCTGCCGCACGTTAACGTGTGCCAATCCGGTTAAGTCTACTCGCCATATGGACGAACAACGCATTGCTTCTGCCCGTCTTGGCTTTCCTTCAACAGCTCCGAGACGACCGTTCACGCGCCTTATGGCAAAGGTTGCACCGTTTCCTTTGCTCTCTGTACATAACGCATTCGTAAACGCTTCTCTTCATCGCTTATTTCTATCGGTTAAACTTACTCAAAAAAAAAACTCTCTCATCCGTTGGCGACAGCATACAGCTGCGAAGCCAAGGGACGAAAGAGGTTATCATTTCGCGGTACCACCCTGATTTGCCGAAATGTTGCCATTCCAGCCTCATGAGACAAGACATACGACTTGTCTGCAGCACGATATCGTGTGCCAATCCGGTTGATTCTACTACCCGCTAGCCCTCGTGGTGGAGTAACGACTGGCGCGGTTTCCTTCAACAGCTCCGAGACGACTTTGTACAGGACCTTAAGGCAAAGGTTGCAGCGTTCCCCTTGCTCTCTGGGCATAAAGCCTTTGTACTTCTTCTCTTCATCGCTTTTTATATCGTTTAGATAGCAACAACAAAACCCCTTCCATCCGATGGCGGCAGCATATGCTGCTAAAGCCAAAGGGACGAAAGGGGTTAACTTTTCGCGGTACCACCCTGATTCACCAAAATGTTGTCATTTCGGTCTCATGAGGCAAAATAGTTTGCCTGCAGCACAGTAACGAGTGCCAATCCGTTCGATTCTACTCGCAATTCCATATGCATCTGAAGAAGATGCACTCTGCTTTCCTTCGAATAGCTCAGAGACGACGATCTACAAGGCTTAAGGCAAAGGTTGCAGCAATCCCCTTGCTCTCTGGACATGAAGCGCATTGTATTCCTTCTCATCAACGCCGTTATCAAAAATTTTCATCATCATATCATAACGATCGATGAAATTCAATGCTCAATTTGGATACTTTCCGTTTCTGCAAATTGTATATTCGCGAGTTGAAATTGCCCATCTGAGTACAGAACATCTCCTTGAATTACGCCAATATATTGGGGAGAAACCGCTGATCCGGCAGTAATGCCAGCTCCGAATTCCGCCTTGATGACCTTGTCCTCTAAGGTGAAACGGACAATGCTTCCGAACACCAAACCCTCATTAATCGGTCCTAAATCCGGCTCTTTATAGGGCTCTAAGTTAACGGTATACAAATGATCTCCTATTGTGATTAGGCCGCTTAACGCATCATCGTCATTCGACAAACTGAAAGCAACCGCATCATGAAGCTGCCCTAAGTATACGTCTGGAATATAGACATAGTCTTTGAAGAAATGTCCGTTTTCTAGCCCTGTATCATTCAGCTCCACCACGTGCAGTTGCTCAACAGAAACGCCTGTTCCGGAACCCATATACAAGTCCACTGCCAGTTCGTCTTCCCCATCTCCGTCGTAATCGAATGCCTTCATATGCGGGGGAATATCTCTTGGCGTCGTATAAATCCAATCAAACGACTGCTCCTTGCCACCAACTTGCAGCGTTACGCCTTCTGACTGTTGACTATACAAATAGATGTCTTTACCTTGAATGAATGCTAATTGCTCTGGCTTAAAATCCGGCTCGTTGCTGACCGGAGCTGCGGTTGGCGGGGCTGCCGAGGCTACGGATCCCGAATCCGCTGAGCCCGAATCTTTTACAGGTTGCTCATTCTTCGTTGCAGAGCATGATGCAAGCAGCAACAAGCCAGCAATGATTAGCAAGCCTGTCATTCGAGTATGCGCCTTCGCTTGCTTCAACATTGCCTTACATCCTCTCACTGAGTCGTTACTGACGCTTCCTATAGTAAAACGCTGGAAAATGGATAAATGTTGCAGGAAGCGCCAACAGTTGCTCGATCGACCAGGACGATAACGGCGGTCATTGATTATTCTTACTCTTCCGCAACATGGAGCACAATTCTGCCGCGGCCATGTCCAACTTCGCTTCGGATATGGGCTTCGCGCGCTTCAGCGAGAGGGTGCACGCTTTGCACGAACGCTTTCACCTGTTGACTTCCGAGCAGCTCGGCGATCTCCTCGAGATCACGGCTGGATGCCAACGAGGAAGGAATCACTTCAATGCCCAGCGCCTTTCCACGCTCCAGAGGCGGCTGTCCTGTAATGGTCATGAGCCGGCCGCCTTTTTTTACAATCGACCATGAACGCTCAAGTGTCTCCCCGCCAATCGTATCCAGGACAAAATCGATGTCCTTCGCCTCTTGCTCGAACATGACGGCTCTATAATCGATCGGCTGATCAACGCCAAGCGATTGAATAAACGCGATGTTGTCAGATCCTGCAGTACCGATCACATATGCTCCTCTTAGCTTAGCGAACTGAACGGCGAAGAGGCCTACACCTCCAGCAGCTCCATGGATAAGTACACGGTCGCCCTTCTTCACTTGACCGCCCATGATCGCTCGCCAAGCCGTTGTTGCTCCGCCCGATATGGAGGCAGCCTCCTCGAAGCTAATAGACTTCGGTTTCATTGCAATGGACTCTGCTGATACAGCTGTAAATTCCGCATACGTGCCTGCTGTACTTCGGCCGAATACCGCCTGTCCTCGTTCGAATCCGGCAACGCCTGGTCCGAGCTCCTCAATAATACCCGAGAAGGCTGTTCCGGGAATCGCCGGGAACTTCACTGGCATCGGGAACAATCCTTTGCGAATTTTCCAATCGACAGGCAATACGCCTGCTGCGAGGATACGAACCACCACTTCTCCCGTCTTGGCTGCCGGACGTGATAGCTGCTCCAACTTCAACACCTCAGGTCCACCGAACTCGCTATAGGTTATTGCCTTCATGATTTGCATCGACATGGTAACTCATCACCTCCCATAAAGTTTGAACCGAATTGACCGAATGACTTTTAACAATGAACGAATTCGTATACAATAAATTTTATAGCTTATACACATATTGAGTATACTCAGTATGTGTATGGATATGAGTATACGCAATGAATTTCGCAACGTCAAGGAGGAACGATGAACATTCCGCAACCTTCCGGCAATGACGGTTCGTCGCCTACATCAGGCTACGTGCTTGAAATGCTAATCCGAACAACGCATCAGCTTCACCTGCAGTTCGAGGAGCATTTAGCTGCCGCAGGCATTCCCGATTACTTAACCGGTCCAAGGCTTCGCTTCATGATCGCCGTAGCGGAAGCCGGACAAATTCGAATGAGCGATATTGCCGCCAAGCTTGGCATAAAGCCTAGGACAGTTACTCAGTTCGTCGATGCCCTCGAGAATGAGAAGCTGCTCGATCGCATTCCCGATCCAAGTGATCGACGCGCCACGTTTATTCAGCTCACCGACAAGGCAGAGCCGCTCATGAACAAAGCGAGAGCCGGCATGAGAGAATCCGCCGATAAAGTACTTCAAGTTTTATCGCCAGAACGGCGGAATGACTTGCTTACCTTGTTGCTTCAGTTATCCGACGCCAACCTGCTACAGGACAATTAGCCCCGCTCAATAAGAAAAGCCGACTGTTATCTAAGGTCCTAGATCAGTCGGCTTCGTCTTTTGTTTGTAGGATTACCCTAATCAAATAGAGCAACTTGAATAAGATTCTTCGCTTTCTTCAGGCTCCGAGCATCCAACTGCTGCAGCATATCTACAATCTCGCTTATCGTTCCCGTTTCTAGCGATGGCGACGGAGCGTTAGTTTCAACAATAGGTTTCTGCTCCACATCCTTCTTATCATCTTCTAAATCTCGAGTCACATCAGAATCATTAGAATCCTGCACCCATGACGCCTCAACCGTATCCTGCAAGCACGATATAAGAAATCTCATTTGCTCGGCATCGTATCGTCCCAAAAAGCGTTTAATGTTTAGTTGCATATGCTCATGCAATTGCTTATGCAGAACATAGATCTCCCTGCCCATGGGAGTCAAGTGAAATAACACTTCCTTCTTGTTGCCCTCCAACGATTCCGCTTGCAAAATATGCTGCTCGGCAAGCCTGCGCGTGATCTTCGATACGCTTCCCCTCGGAATGCCGAACCGCTTTGATATGGTAATCCCATTAACCGGCTGCAGATCCCCCACCGCATCGATGACATGGAGCATGATGATGGTCGATTCCTTCAAGAAATCGGCAATTTGATCATCGCTCGTCCTTGCAATCATCCAGCGACGCTCCTCATCCTCGCCCTCCGATTGGAATTTCTGCTGTACGTTTGCGATTTGCCGCATCATTTCTTGCAGCAATAGCTGCTTCTCTATAGATTCAGATTGATTAACAGTCGATTGTGATTGTGATGATAGGGACATCGCTTGCTCCTCCTACTTCTGTGTTCGCGTTATTTTCAGTATAGCAATTTTTTGCCCGAAAATATATATTCCAAGAAACATTATTGACATCCATGAAACAATGTCATACTATTGTTTCTATAAATACAATTTTGTTTCTTAGAAACAATGAGGAGCTGACCTACAATGAATGTTGCAATCATTTTTGACCATCCTTACGGAGCCGCCGCTTCGGACAATATTCCGCATCGCAGAAGCTACTCTGCCGCTCTGCTTGCGGCTGTCACCCGCGGTCTTACGGCTAATGGCCATCATATTGACCTAATTGATTTGCATGCCGACGGTTTCAACCCGGTTATTACGGCTGCCGATCTGTCCGCTTGGAGACAGAAACAAACGCATGATCCGCTTGCGGCCGAATACCAAAGAAGGCTTATTGCCGCGGATCATATTATTTTTATTTTTCCGATATGGTGGGAATCGATGCCTGCGCTTACGAAAGGCTTCATCGATAAAGTGTTCGTTAAAGGAGTACTCTTCGATGAACCACGCAAAGGCCGGCCGTTCGTTAGTCTGCTGCCGCAGCTCAAGGGTGTATCCCTATTGACCGTCATGAGCACGCCTAACTTCGTCTACAAATGGATCTTCGGCAATCCGATCACGAAGATCCTATTTCGCGGAACGTTCCGCAAGATGGGCATTAACAAGCTGAAGTGGTATAACTTCACCGGTATGGAAGACCGCAGCCTGGAGCAGCGTCAACGCTATCTAGCAAAGACAGAGCGTCTATTTGCAAGTTTATAACGTTACAGGAAGTCCGAGACTCGAACTTCCATACTTCTCCGCAAAAAAAATCCGATCTCCAGCGCAACTGCTTGTTGCCGCCGTAGACCGGAAGATTTCTTTTAATCATATTCGCTAACCGTTCAGCACATCGTCCAGCCGTTGCTCGCATGCGGGAAGTTCGCTCCAATTCGGCCGCTAGTCCGCCTTACTTTCGTGACGGCTTGAAGGTTGAACAGCATCTACTGCCCATCTATCCAAATTTGAATTGCAATTTATAGACAGGCTCGCTCGAACCTACGTCCTTCACGGTCAGTTGAATGCGGTAATAGCTTTCTACTTGGCCAAAATGATTGGAAAAGCTTATTTCATCGATCGTTACGTCATACCGTCCAGCTTCGAACTCGAAGGCAACGTCATGTCGTTTCCCTTGAAAACGTATTCGCCCGTCTTCGAGCAACGACGGCTTGCAGCGTGTAATGACGGTCTCCACGATGGGCTGCGCTTTGTCTGTGAATCGAAATGAATCCGTCAACTCGAGTACCGGCCTCGCAAGCTTTCGCCAGATGAACCGACGCTTGAACGAGGACAGTTCGGCAACACCCGAATAACAGCTAGCTAGTTCAAGCTCCAACCGATCTTCCTCGGCGCTCGTATGCGCCTCTAGCACGGAGGCCTTACTGCCGGCTCCCGTCTGCTGCAGTTGCCCACCCACAACAGGAAGCGAATGCCCTTGCGCGCCAGTACAGTCATAGCTGTATCTATCAGAACCAAAATATTGTGCCGTGTATTCCCCAGCGCCTAGATCGGCAGCAAATGCCGGATCGTCATCCGCCAGCAAAATAAAATGGCCGACGTCGTTATGGTTATGCGGCTCGTTATTGTTGCCGCCCTTAGCCGCGAAGCCGAAGCTGCCTTCGCTTGATCGGCTGCGCGATATAAGCCACTCGGCGTCTTGCAAGTACCGGCTCGCCGGACTCCAATCGGCTTGTCTGACCGCCTCTGGACGATACCAGATCAAATTCCGCAAGGCAGGCGCATAACGCATGCAATGATCCTCGGTAAAAGCGGCACGGATGGAGAGCGGCGGATGCTCCGCTTCATCAAAGGAAGCGGCCAAATAATCGGATAAACCGATGTGAACGCTTACAGTCGGCATCGCATCAGAAAAATTGGCTGGCCTATTACCGGTTAAATAGCAGCGTTGCTGGAACATCGCAATCTCTCTGACCTTCGCCTTATCAAGCAAGCTAGCCCTGCCACCTGTTGCGTTATAAAGCAGATCAGCGAAATAAATATAATAGCCGAAGCCGTAATTCCAGTAACCCGGACCTTCCAGGCAAGCCCCATCCGAGCCGAAGCCGGACAAATAATGCTCCATCGTGTCCAGCGCTTTCACAATCATTTGAGCGAGTCGCTCATTATCGCGTTCGACAAGCAATGCGGCTGAGGCAATCGATCCTGCGCATACAGCCGCCCAGTTATGATCCGCCGTCTCCCAATGATACGGCCCGTAACCTAAGTAAGGGATAAACAGTCGTTGATCCACTTGCTCCAACATTTCATCCCGCAGAGTCTGCGGCAATACGTCGCCTAACATCGATAAAATCTCACAGAATGCGAAGCCTGTCTCCGCGGCGAACAAATCGATATTTCTCCCGATGACGTGACCCTTCATATGCGCGGGCAGGCACCAGGTCGGTTCAGTCATAATCGCTTCCACGATTCGCTCAAGCGCACGTTTATACGCCGCATTATCCGGATACAGAAGAGACAGCAGCGCAAATGTCGTTAGTCTCCGTCTCCGATTGAAGTAAAGACCTTCATAGGACAGTCGGTTGCCCGTCGTTTCGAACAGCGCATACAACTCTTGTGTCAGTTCCGGTATCGGTTCTGTCAGCAGCCGTTCTCCCTCATCCTTTATTTCCTTGATCATGTCGGCATAGAGAGAATCATTCGCCATCCTCTTCCAATCGACAGCGTTTCCATCCTTCGTGTACAAGGCTGCTCCCGCTAAGCGCCGCTCCTCGAAACAGCCGATCAAAGTCTCGCGCGTTCCAACCGTGTTTGTCAATTAACATCACCTTCGCTCTCTACTGTATCATTCATGCTACGCCGGGTTCGTTGCGGCTCCTCGTGAAGAGTTAAAGCCAACATTTCTCCATCCAAGTTCGCATATTCTACTCGCAGCGACTCATGTAGACTAACTGACCATAACGGATTATGGTTTACCATTTCCGACATAAAGTCCTGCAAGCCGTTAAGCTGTTTGCGTGCTGCTGTATCAGCGCTTACCGCTTCTGCGATAACGCCGCCAGCAGCAAGTCCACGGGTTGTTAGCTTGATTCGGTCAACCTCTTCTGTAAGCGTGAAGTCATCGTGTAAATACAGTGCTACGAATACATCATCGATGCGTCCAAAGAGCGAATGGTCTACGCGCATCCACTCTCCCTTCGGAAGAACGCCAACCAGCCTTCCGTCCCCGCCATCTGCGAGAGGATATAAAGCAATGATCACGTTGCGATGGAACAATAATTGTCCCGACTCTCCCGCATGTCGCGGATCGCCATCGCTGTATCCTTCGCCAGGTTGCAGGATGTACAGCCGATTCACGCCACCGTCTTGGCGCAATGGAAAATCAATGCCCCAGCGATGCTGCTCATTGTCATATTCCTTGACGCGTTCCCAAATGCCGCCGGCAGCGAATCCTTTATCCACATACAAGTAGCTATGCAGCGGACGCTTCACCTCTTCACCAGCAGGAGTAATGACTCGCTCGATGATTTGCGGCAGATCTCTATTCATCGCTGTGCGTATGGCACACTCTGGCGCAGGGTAGAACAGTAGTCCCGCATATTCGACTCGCGTCAGCGCTTGCGGCAACGAAAAGTCGCCGAACTGAACATAATCGAATGCGACATTGCCGTCTCTCGGCAAATCATGCCCTAAGCTGCGCATCCGTCCGCCTGTCCAAGCCCCCTTCAAATAGTAGGTCGCCCGGTAATTCCATAGCTCATTCAACAGCGATGCCAGATCCTCGCGAATGTCGTGAACGGCTACGATTTCATAAGCGCAGGTGAACGCCTGAATCCAATGCCAGAACCAAGGTAGTGCGCCGTATTCCGGTAAACCTAGCGTCCTCACGCGGTTCAAAATTTGCTGCAAATCCAGCCTGCCTCTTTCCAACAGCTCTTCATCCTTGAAGCGATATCCGAAAATAAGCTTCGTCGCCGTATACTTCGCTTCATGATGATTAAATGCCTTCAGCGATACACGATAGTAAGTACTTTGGTACAACGCTTCAATCGCCTCATTCAGCGATTGATTGAGAGACTCGGGAAGCTGCGCCCCGTATTGCTGCTGGAAGTAAACGATCAATACACCCATCAGCTCAGCCGGAAGCTGATTGGGCTGAGCCTCGTCAGGCTTATCGCCGAGACCAAGAGGCCAATGACCGAATGTATCGCTTGCTTTGTTTTTGTCCTGAAGCTCTAGTACACGCTCGAGAACGCTGACCGCTTTGGCCATCGCCTCCTGACGGTTGATTCCCAGCTTATCGCTGCATACTGAATCGGACGAGGCAGCCGCCAAGTAAGACGCATCATACACGTTGTTGCGAATATCATCATGCCGCCAAAGCCCGCTGACCAGTAGAGGCTCATTCCATGCGCGGCTCGCCAATTGGCAGACGATCTCTCTTTGCCTGCTCTGTACGTTAGCCATCGTTCATGCTCCCTTTATTATAAAATGTACGGCGTTCATCACACAGCAAAACGGAGACGGTCATGCCGCCCCCATCTTGGTCACTATTATACCTTATTATTTTTGAGTTGGCGGCTATAATTTCCCAACTGCCGCATAAAGTAATGTATTGCATCAATACTGCTTACACACTATACTGTTTATATAATACGCAATAAATAACGAGTAAAGGAAGTGTTCCTATGAATGAATTAGCCGTTCAAGTAACAGGTCTGCGCAAAACCTACGGCAAGCAGGTCGTTCTAGACGGTATCGAGCTTGCCGTATCAGCCGGAACGATCTATGCCTTACTTGGCCCGAATGGAGCCGGCAAAACGACGCTCATTCATATCTTAACGACGCTTGTCGCAGCAGATGAAGGCGTTGCCCGCGTGTTCGGCAGCGATGTAGCAAATGCCAAAAATGCGGTCAAGGGCGCTATTAGTCTGACGGGCCAATTCGCAGCCGTCGATGAAATGCTTACAGGCGAAGAGAATTTACGCATGATCGGAAGGCTCTCCGGGCTATCGCCTTCACAGTCCCGTGCAAGGGCGGCCGAGCTGCTCGAAAGCTTCGATTTGACTGCGGCAGCAGGCAAGCGCGTCAAGTCCTATTCCGGCGGCATGCGACGGCGGCTTGATCTTGCCACCAGCCTCGTCGTCGATCGTCCGATTCTGTTTCTCGACGAGCCTACGACTGGGCTCGATACAACCAGCCGCCGCGCCCTATGGACTATTATTCTTTCGCTGAAGCAACGCGGCGTTACGATCTTTCTTACCACACAATACTTGGAGGAAGCCGATCAGCTGGCAGATACCGTCGCCGTCATATCCGGTGGCCGCATCGTCGCAACGGGCACTCCCGGACAATTGAAGTCGCGCGTCGGCACGGAAGTGCTCGAGCTGCGCGACGAGAACGATGAGCTGATTCGGAGTATCCCAACCGATGGCACGCTTCAGCATCTGCGGCAGTTGATCAATGATCCCTCCTTGACGATTTCCGGAAATGCCAAGCTAAGTCTGCGCAAGCCGAGCATGGACGACGTATTCCTTGCGCTTACGACAACACAATTGGAGGCGGTAACGCTATGACGACGTCTAACAAGGCGGTTCAGTCCGCATCATTCCTCACTACGAATGCCGTATTCATCGGCCGGAGCGTTCGTCTAAGCCTGCGCAATGTCGAAGCGATGCTTATGGCCGTCATCCTGCCCGTCATGCTCATGCTGTTGTTCACTTACGTATTCGGAGGAGCAATCGATGCAACAGGCAATTATGTTAATTATGTCGTTCCCGGCATTATTCTGTTATGCGCCGGCTTCGGTTCATCTTCGACTGCGGTCAATGTTGCCGAAGATATGACGAACGGCATTATAGACCGATTCCGAACGATGCCGATTCCGAGTATTAGCGTCATAACCGGCCATGTTGTGGCAAGCGTTATACGCAACCTGATCGCAACCGCCATCGTCATTGCCGTCGCCTATCTCGTAGGCTTCCGCCCAACAGCCGACGCGAAGGATTGGCTCGCCGCGCTAGGTATGATTACATTGTTCATTCTCGCCTTTACTTGGCTATTCGCAGCAATCGGACTTGCCAGCGGCAATCCGTCCGCAGCTAGTGGGTACGGCTTCATATTGCTGTTCCTCCCTTATATCTCCAGCGCTTTCGTTCCTACGGATACGATGCCGACGTGGATGCGCGGAGTTGCCGAGAATCAGCCGATAACTCCCGTCATTGAGACGATTCGCGGACTGCTCACCGGCACGCCAATCGACAACAGCGCCTGGCTCGCAGCCGGATGGAGCATGCTCATTCTGCTCATTGCCATCGGCTGGAGCTTTTGGACTTTCCATCGCAAAGCAGCACGCAGATAGAACCCGTTGTAATTACAAAGGGCTGCACCGTCCGATGACGGTGCAGCCCCTCTTAATATTTTCAACGATTAGTATTTTGTTGAGCGAGATAGGCCGCAATGCCATCAAGGATACGTTCAAGACCAAAATCGAAGTCGTCGTCAATCGGACCTGCGTCTCCACTCTCCCCCGTGTAAACGCCGGAAGCGACAACACCCGATAAATATGGAAATTGATCAGGTGTTACGAGCTGCTTAAGAGCAGACGTAAAGGCTAGACCACTGAATGCTTCCTCGCTTGAGCCTGCCCCAATCATCCTGTCCATGTCGCGCTGAAGAGTGCCTGCCGACCTCGCATAGCCGCTAATCAGCAGTATAACTGATATTTTCTCGGCGTCGCTCAGCGGAAAATCGCGCATCGCCCGCAGCATCCAATCGACGAATCGCAATTGGTTAGGCGTCATAGGAGCTCCCATAATGGGAATGTCCACAAACCACGAATGCTTCCGATACACGCGCATCAATTCGCGTACGAATTGACGCATGCTTTCGCGCCAATCCTCCCCTTCCTTCTCGTCAGGTATTTCAATAGCGCTCACGGCCTCTTGCATCAAAATAAGCAAATCTTCCTTGGCCGTAATATATCGGTACAGTGACATCGTAGAGTAGCCGAGTGATTGGGCCACCCGGTTCATCGATAAAGCGAACAAACCGTCTTTGTCCGCAATTTCAATCGCCGTATCGACGATCTGCTTGATGCTGAGCTCGCCCTTCGGTCCTCTCTTCTGCCGCTTGACATAACCCCAGCTCAGCTTCACGCCATGAGGCAATGTATGTATAGGACTATTTTCGTCTTCCCATTGGTCTTCCTTTTTCATACCCAGTACTCCCCCAGCACCCGTCACGTTATGTCTATAAACAGTTTATATCACAAACAGTATATCACAGCGTTTTACTCAACAAAAAAGAACGATCTCTAAAAGTCATTATTACATGACTTTGGAGATCGTTCTTTTACATAAATAGTTATGAATAAGCGCAATTACGATTATCCCAATAGTCGTCTCTTTTGCTCGTTAAACTCTGCTTCGCTAAGCAAATTTTGCTCTCTTAATTTGGCCAGCCTCTCCAGCTTCCCAATAATATCGTCCCCGCCGCTCGAGCTTGGAGCCGAGCTTGGTTCACCTGCTTGATGAACCTTAGCGCGAAGGAAATCAGAGAACTCTTTGCCTTGCTCGCGAGGCACCAAATCGACCTCAGCCTTATTCCCCGTGCCGTGAACGATTATTTTGCTGGATACCGAATTTAAGAAAATACCGCCGCCTTCATACTCAACGGAATTAATTCTCCCGTATGTAAAATCTTCCGACTTCTGTGTAGCAGGCCAAACATGGTAGAAGAAAATAACGCGTTTGTTCGTAGCTATGGCGTAACCCGTATACTTAATGTATCTTCCCTTGGCATAGTTCTCAATCTGCTCGTCATTTTGCAATAATTGAGCTAAATACTTGATCTCACCTCCGCCAAGCTTCTTCTTATCGCCTTGAACTCTGCTTAACTGCTGGCTTACTTCTTCAATTGTAGGCATATTTGTCCTCCTTACCATATTTTGAATTATTATATCATGAGGATAATTTTACCACCACATCATTTATTGACATGTTTCAACAATCTTATTTGAATACCTTCTTATGTAATATTATCTGACATGGACATAGCTAGCTCTATTATTTTCTGCTAAAATCATGATAGATTATCGCTCTGCATATCATGAATTAGCTGTATGCGAGCGAAAATGAAACCATTAGGGAGAGTGGATTATGGGGAGAAGAACGGTAGCTTTACTCGCTGTATGTTTGGTGTCAATTATTGCAGGCTGCAGCTCCGGCAGCGGCGGAACGACTTATAAGTTCGCGACGGATGCGGCTTATGCGCCAATGGAGTACATGGACAAAGACAAAATAACCGGCTTCGACATTGATTTTCTTGAAGCGGTCATGAAGGAAGCAGATCTTGATTACAAGCTCGACAATACGGGCTGGGATCCTATGCTAACGGAAGTCCAGAGCGGTGACAATTATGCCGCAGGCATATCAAGCATTTCGATTACAGACGAGCGCAAGCAATCGTACGATTACTCCATCCCTTACTTTGAATCCACGAATATGATTATGGTCAAAGAGGACAGTCCCATTCAAGGCGCTCTTGATCTGAAAGACAAAAAAGTAGCTGTGCAATCGTCCACCACAGCTGAAACGTTAATGGTTGACATCATGGGCGGCGATAATCCGAATCTGAAGCGGTTCGACAGCAATGCGGTTGCCCTGCTGGAATTGGATAGCGGCGGCGTTGACGCCGTTGTAGCGGACATCGCCATCGTTCGCGAGTATCTAAAGAACAACCCGGACAAGAAATTCAAAGGCATTCTCGATCCCGAGCAGTTCGCGCCCGAGTTCTACGGCATTCTTTATCCGAAGGGCAGCGAGCTGAAAGAGAAGTTGGACCCGGCAATCAAGACCGTGCTGGAAAACGGAACATATACCGAAATATATAAAAAGTGGTTTGGCGATGAGCCGAATATCGATAATGTACTGAATGCGAAATAATAGGGAGGCATGCGTAAACGGAATGTTGCGCATGCCTCTTCTGCAAATGAATACGTTCCTACATAAGGAGGGCGTCACTTGGATTTCCGCTTCGATATTATCATCGATTACCTTCCGCTTCTATTGAAAGGCGCATTGCTTACGATCGGCATCTCGATTCTTTCTATTTTACTCGGCTCCCTGCTTGGACTAACTGTCGTGCTTGGCAAACTATCTTCCAAATGGTATTTGAGCTGGCCGATGAGCGGTTATATCCACTTCTTCCGCGGCACACCTCTTTATGTTCAAATCTTAATGGTGCACTTCGGACTTGTGCCTCTATTTATCGGGCATACGAACTCAATCGTCTCGGCAGTTGCCGCGCTAGCTCTTAATTCAGCCGCGTATACGGCAGAGATCTATAGAGCCGGTATTCAGTCGATCGACAAAGGACAATCTGAAGCCGCTTATTCGCTTGGCATGACGAAGCGACAAGCCATGCGCTTCGTCATCCTTCCCCAAGCGATCAAACGAACCATTCCCGCCTTCGGCAATGAGTTCATTATGCTAATTAAGGATTCCTCGCTTGTCGCGTTAATCGCGGCACCGGAAATTATGTACTGGAGCAATGCCATGCGCGGCCAATATATCCGCGTATGGGAACCCTATCTAGCAGCAGCCTTCATCTATCTCATCCTTACCTATTCGTTAAGCAAGCTGCTTGCATCGATAGAAAGGAGGCTGGAAGATTGAATCCGATTATCGAAGTGAATAAATTAACGATGGCGTACGGCGGCAATAATCCGGTGCTTCATGATGTTACCGTTCATGTAAATACGAAGGAAGTCGTCGTCATCATCGGACCCTCCGGCTCGGGAAAGTCAACGCTACTTCGCTGCTTGAACGGTCTGGAGCAGCCGCAAAGCGGCGATGTTCGAATCGATGGTCAATCGCTTAGGAATCCTACCGTTCCTATGCCTGCCATTCGAGCGAATATCGGCATGGTGTTCCAGCAATTCAACTTGTTCCCGCATATGTCCGTCATCGATAATATTATGCTTGCACAGGTCCAGGTCCGCAAGCAATCGAAGGAAGCCGCGCGTGCGATTGCGCTAGAGCTATTGAAGAAGGTGGGCCTGACGGACAAGGCTGAGTTTCGTCCCTCCTCTTTGTCAGGAGGACAAGCGCAGCGAGTGGCAATCGCAAGAGCACTCGCTATGCAGCCGTCCATTATGCTGTTCGACGAACCAACCTCCGCGCTTGATCCGGAAATGGTCGGCGAAGTGCTGACTGTCATGAAGCAGCTTGCAAGCGAGGGAATGACGATGGTCGTCGTTACGCATGAGATGGGTTTCGCCCGCGAGATCGGTGATCGCGTTCTTTTCATGGAGCAAGGGGTTGTCATTGAGGAAGGAACTCCGGAGCAGCTGTTCGATAATCCCATGCACGACAGGACAAAATCTTTCTTATCTAAGGTTCTATAGTTCCGCCAGTGATTGAAATGAAACAGGCTGCCTTATAGTCACTAAGACTAAGGCAGCCTGTTATTATATATTGCCGATTCCAGCACCGTTGTTAGAGCTTATACTCCCCCTTAAGCCTTATGCGCGATGCAAGCGGCTATACGCACCGCCGACTCTAAGCAGCTCTTCGTGCTTGCCTTGCTCTGCTACGCCTTGGTCCGCTATAACGACAATACGGTCGGCGTTCTTGATCGTTGCCAGACGATGCGCGATAATAAGCGTCGTCCGTCCGTTCGACAATTCCGATAGCGCCAGCTGGATCGCAGCTTCCGTCTCCGTATCGAGCGCCGAGGTCGCTTCGTCCAAGATGAGAATGGAAGGATTTTTGAGGAACATCCGGGCAATGGATAGACGCTGCTTCTGCCCGCCGGACAACTTAACCCCCCGCTCCCCGATAATCGTATCCATCCCGCTTGGCTGGGAGGCGATCAGCTCCTCGAGCTGAGCACGGCGGGCAGCTTCCCATAATTCCGCTTCGGAAGCGCCCAATCTGCCATACGCGATATTGTCTCTAATCGTACCGTCGAACAGGAATACATCCTGCTGTACAATGCCGATATGCGAGCGCAGAGACTCCAGCGTCATCTTGCGAATGTCGATGCCGTCTATGGTAATCGCTCCGCCCGTCACCTCGTAGAACCTTGGCAGCAGACTGCATAACGTCGTCTTGCCGGCTCCCGATGGACCGACCAAAGCGATCGTCTCGCCGGCGCTCACCGACAGATCGATGCCCTTCAGTACATCCGGCCGATCCTCATAGCCGAAGCTGACGCCTTTGAATGCGATATCGCCCTTCACTTTGCTCACCGCTACGGCATCCGGCGCATCGGCGATGTCTGGCTCCGTCTCGAGCAGTTCTAAATATCGCTTAAAACCGGCAATCCCTTTCGGGAACGATTCAATGAACGAATTGATTTGTCTAATCGGCTGAAGGAACATGTTCGACAGCATGACGAAGGCGATGAACTGGCCGTAAGACATACGGTCCTCCATCACATACCATGCGCCGACGACAATTACGAATAAAGAAATAAGCTTCATCAAAATAAAGCTTATCGAAGAATTCCATGCCATAATCCGATAAGTGAGCAGCTTATTAAGACGGAAGTTTTCGTTTTGCACCGCAAAACGTTTAATTTCGTGATTTTCGTTCGAGAACGCTTGAACGACACGAATTCCGCTTACGTTGTTTTCTACCTGCGCATTATAATCGGCAATATTGGCGAACAGGCTATCGAACGCACGCGACATTTTACGGCTGAAATATAAGGACAGGTAAACAATGAGCGGAATAATGATGAAGGTCAACACGGCAAGCTGCCAGTTGATGCTTAGCATAATTCCGAACGTGCCCATAAGGGTCATGACGGCGATAAACATATCCTCTGGACCATGATGGGCGATTTCCCCGATATCCATCAGATCGTTGGTCATGCGGGAGACAAGATGACCGGTTTTGTTGTTATCAAAAAATCCGAAGCTGAGCTTCTGGATTCGGTCGAACAGCTTCTTGCGCATATCCGATTCGATGTTGATACCGAGCTTATGGCCCCAATATGTAACTACAAAGTGCATTAGCGCACTGATAACATAGACGCCCAGCAGACCTAAGCATGCATAGACGATGGTGTCCCACTTGCCGCTTGGCAGCAAATCGTCAATAACCCGATTGAGAGCTAACGGAAATACAAGCTCAAGCAGTGCAGCCAATATGGCGCAACTAAAATCAAGTATAAACAGGCCCTTGTAAGGACGATAGTAATCAAAAAAACGACGAAGCATGTGTAAATTCCTTCCTCTCGTCAAGCTATTATTCGATAATGATTATCATACTCACTAATATAACCTGATATGGACGGCATGCCAATGGACAATTTCAAACTATTCTTTGGACAAATTTCCGCGCTAATCATCTATATGGCTAACAAAAATAAAAGGCGCTCTTCCGAATCTCTCTCAAAGACCGCCGTTAGACGGATCTAAAGAGGTCTCGGCTGCGCCAAAATCGTACTTCGTTCAATGCAATTGCTTGCGATCAACCTTGCCCAGCGGGGTATAGGCAATTCGATCAACAAATACAATCTCCCTTGGCATCTGGTATCTCGCGGCTCTCGGTCGCAGCCATTCGATAAGCGTCTCCACGTCAAGGTCGGTGTCTGGCTTAAGCTGGACGACCGCCCTCAACCGCTGGCCGAATTGCTCGTCCGGAACGCCAACGACGGCGGCATCTTCGATGAAAGGATGCTGGAACAGAATATGCTCAAGCTCGCTCGGGTACACATTTTCGCCAGCCGAAACGATCATATCATCCGCTCTTCCTTTCAGAAAGAAGTAACCTTTCTCATCCCGATAGCCCATATCGCCGATCTTGATCCACGTAGACCCACTTTTTACGCAAAACTGTCCAATCTCGCCAGCCGCCGCTTCATGCATGCTGCCATCCAGCACTTTCAATTCCACGCCTTCGATGAGCTTGCCGATCGTGCCTGATGCCGCATTCAAATCTTGCGGCGACGCGATGATACATAGTCCCGCTTCCGATGTGCCGTATAGATTGTACAGGACTTCCCCCAGCTTCGCAGACACCTCTTCCGCCAGTCTCGGATTGAGCTCCGCCCCTCCTGACGCGATACAGGCAAGCGACTTCATATCTACTCCGGCATTGCTTGCTCGGAGCATTTTATCGATCATCAGCGGAACGACCGTTATCACTTCTACCTGATGCTCCCGTACGAGACGGCAAGCATGTTCTGCTTGGAAAAAGCTCGTAACGACCGACTTCTTCCCAAGGGCGACGAACAGCAGCAATATAGCAATGCCATATCCGTGGTAGATCGGAGTAGCGATATAGACCGTCTTGTACTGCAAGAGCCGCAGCCTCTCCAGCATCGACGAGAAAGGCGGCAAGTAATGGAACAGCGAGGGCTTATGGGCGACCTTCTTCGCTCTTCCCGTTGTTCCGCCCGTGAGCAGCATAAGCTTGCTGTTCGAGTTTCGTTGCCCTCTAGAACTCCTCGTAAGAGGACCGTGAATCATATTGCTAATGGCGGGTAAATTTTCGTGATAGCTCAATACGCTTGCTCTTGTATAGGAGGATTGCTCTAAGAAAGCTGTTAATTCCTCATCATAGATAAGGAAATCGAACGCATGGGCATCCAGAAGTTGCGCGAACTGATCCGAGCTCATCTCGGCGTTCATCAAATAAATATCCGCACCTGTCATGGATAACGCAAAAATCGATTTCACTAGCGAAGCATGGTTGCGGCAAAGCAAACCTGCCTTTGAGCGGCTGCCTAGTCCGTATTGCTCGCGTAGTTGCACGGCCAGGCATTCTGATTGATCCAACAGCTGCTGATAGGTTAACGTCTCACGATCATCGGATAGAGCGACACGATGACGATGCGAGCTGGCAGCAAGCTTCAACAATGCCATCAGATTGATCCCGTACCTGCAAATAACGAATAGCAATCGGTACACGCCGATAGGTGTTAACAGCTTCATTCGGTATAATACCGACAGTAATGTCAGCATTGACAGCCTCATCTCCCCCTTCCGCGAAGCCGTCTTTCCGCGAATCGTTCAAGCGTTCCTCTGAATAGAACCGAAGCAAGCTGACCAAGCGGCAGCCACCAAGGCATCCAGCTTCGGCCCCTCGTATATAATGATTTTGCAATAATGTCCGCAACATGGTCCGGACTCATCGCAGGCACGGAGCGGTACGCTGCCGTTGGCTCGATCATTGGCGTCCGTACGAGCGGCAAGTAAATAGACGTCGTTGCGATGCCTGATACGCGCAGCTCAGGTGAAGCAGATCGCAGCCATATATCGAAAGCCGACTTGGATGCTTGATAGGCAGCCCATTTCGGGAGAGGAACGATTGATGTATTAATCGTCGATATATTGATGATATGTCCCTGAGCACGTCTCAGCAGCGGAATGAGCGACAGCAGAAGCTCGACTGGGGCAACATAGTTAATCGCTATCGTTCTCGTAAAATCATGTTTTCGATCCAATGAATCCATTATGGAGCGATTAATCGATAAACCTGCATTGCTTACAACGATATCAAGTCCGTCTGGCAATCGATGAATGAATGACAGCAGCCCTTCCCGTTCGTCCGCTTCACGAAGATCAGCGCCATAGATGCTCACCCGTGCAGACAGCTTCTCCATCTCCTGCTTCATAACGAGCAGTCTATCCTCTCGCCTTGCAACAAGGATCAGATGTACGGGCAATTCGGCCAGCCTATATGCCAGTCGTTCCCCAATGCCGGAGCTGGCGCCGGTAATCAGAATCGTCTTCTTATGAAGAGCAGCGGTCAATCTGCTCCTATTCAGCCGCACCCCAGAGGAAAACAACAGCTTCTCCAGTAATCGGTAGTTGTACATCGTCACCATCCTTTCTTACGCGTGCTGCGACTTCCAAACTTATGAATGTAATTGTATCTCCTCTGCCAATACCTGTAAATGAAATCAGAAAACTTATGAAATCCATTATTTACAGACCAGAGATAAAATCATATACTGTATTTAGTTAAGCACTTAACTATGTGGAGGCAACAAAAAATGGATGATCTCGAACAATTTATTCATGATCTGCCCCTGCGCAACCGCGTATTTTTCGCGCTTGTAGAGGCAACTGCCAGCTTAGTAGACGTATCGGAGCAATATTGGCAATCCAAAGGACTGAATGGAGCGCGAATTCGGCTTCTCGTCGAGATCATGAAGGAGGGCGGCACGATTCTCCCCTCAACGCTTGCCCGCAAGATCGGAGTAACCAAATCGAACATTAGCCTGTTGCTCAGCCCGCTCGAGAGCGACGGCTTAATTAGCCGCAAGCCTCATCCGAGCGACGGTCGCATGTCGATTATTTCCATTACAGCTGAAGGCCAAAGCGTATTGTTGCGGCATCTGCCTGACAATCGGCATCTTATCTCCAATAAGATGCAACGGTTATCCGAAGAGGAGCTTCATCAGTTGCTCGCGTTGCTCCATAAGCTGCAGCAAGCGTGATGTCGTTTGCTTGACCATTTAGTTAAGCCATTAACTATCTCCCACAAGAAAGGATAATTTGATATGAAAATCGCTATAACAGGAGCGAATGGCCAATTAGGAATGATCATAATGGAGCAACTGCTCACGCGCCTCCCCGCCGAGCAAACGATCGCTTGCGTTCGAGAGCCGGGTACGATGAAACGGTTTGAGCAGCTAGGAGTTACGGTTAAGCGGTGCGATTACGACCAGCCGGATATGCTGCCGCAGGCATTCGAAGGCGCTACGCATGTACTCCTTATTTCCAGCTCCCATCGTGACGATCTTGTTCGTATTCGTCAGCATTCGCATGTCATCGAGGCGGCCAAGAGAGCGGACATCAGCCATTTGATGTACACGAGCTTCGCCTATCCGGAAGCGTCCACCGCCTCCCTTGCCCATATGCATAGAGCAACGGAGCAAACGATTCTGGCAGCAGGCATGACGCATACCTTTTTTCGCAATGCCTTCTACGTTGATTTCGTTAACGTGTTAGACTTGAACACAGTTATAACAAGCCGTGAGCTTGTGATTGCCCCGGGGAATTGGCATTTCAATGCCGTTAGCCGTTACGATCTGGGGAGGGCGATCGCTTCTGTCCTATCCGAGCCCGAGCTTCATAGCAATAGAATCTACGAGTTAACTGTACCGTCCGCTTGACAGTTCAACGATTTAGCTAATGCTCTATCCGAGCTGACGGGAACAACCATAACCGTACGAGAGGACGCTGCTGCCCAGCATTGGATCTACGGACTTCTTCGCAAGCTGGACACCTCGTCAACCTCGGATGCGATGGAGCGGCTGATCGGCTCTCCGGTTACTTCTCTGCTAGAAACCATTAGACCTTTCATTCATCCCAAACCATAATTATTCCGACTTCCCACTAGCCATCTCGTCGGCTAACGCGATGAGCTTATTCATTGTTTTCCAATTGCGAGTCGTTGGAAGTACACCGATCTTCTCCACTTGAGCGGCCAGCTTGGAGTTGCGAATGCTCTGCTTGAACAATAAGTAGACGTCTTTGCCCGCGATTACGAATCGCTCTTCGTCCGTCTCGAATGTGCGAAGTCTTTCGACACGCTCCGGCTCCGGCTCGCTAAGCAGCATCGTCACATACAAGCTCTCGCCTTCTCCGGCTTCCGCTTCAGCCATGAGCTCATCCGAGAACGGAAGGCCCGCAACAATAGCTCTCAACTCATCAGCCGTTCGAATAATCGTCTTGATCGAGAACCCGAATACCTTCTGAATCTGCTGCTCGATCCGATCGCGCAATACACCCTCGTCTTCCGACGATACGAACAAAATATTGCCGCTCTGAATATACGTCTGCACATTCGCTAAACCAAGGTCGGCAAGCGCAGCTCTCAGATCCGCCATCTTCATTTTGTTATTGCCTCCGACATTGATTCCGCGCAGTAACGCAACATGTATCGTCATTTTAATGTACTCCCTTTCTTTCTATTTCGTGGTCACTTTGGCATACAAGGCGAAGAACAACATGACCTCACCTACAAGCAGGTAGCTAGGCAATACCGTGATGAAGCCGATGACAATAAATACGGCGAGAACGCCGAGCAATAAAGCAAGATGAGAAGTCCCGAGTCTCTGATCACTATGTCTATACTTATGGAATACAAGCGTTGTTGAGAAAAAGTAAAGCAGTACCGAACCGAACAGGAACGTGACCATGTAGACGTAATCCAGCTGATCTAGAAATAATAGACGAATGGACGCCGCTAGCATACATAGTGATATGAAAATAAGCAAATGGCCGTAAATAATAATTTGTCCCGTTGTATTTATATTTTTGTTCACCTTCAGCTCGACATTATCAAAGTATTGCCACCATAGCGCGATAGCAAGCAGGAAGGTGAGTACAGCGAATAGAACGGATTCCCAAGTCCACTCGCTCGACTGCAAGACAGCAAGTATACTGACCAATATTTCTCCAAGCAGAATAAGCGTGAACAAGGCGAAGCGCTCCAGCAAATGATGGGTATTGATTGACGTCTTAACCAAATATCGTCTGCCCATAAGCGGCAGAGCCATATCGATGACTATTCCTGCATAAAGGACAGCATATCGTACCCATGAATCGAAGAACAACGATAGGGAGGAAATGATTAGACCGATCCAGAAACGGCTGCCCAAATATCGAGCCGTATCCTTGCGATGATCGCTCTCCCGCTTGCTGACCGCTAAATATTGAATAGCCGTCATCGCTCTAAGTCCAGCATAACCGATTAGGAAGGTTAAGTAATATTCGTCGAACTCAACGGATAGACTCGCCGTCATAATGAGCGAGAAGAACAGCTGCAAAATAAGAAACACACGATGGGATACGCTATCCTCCCCGTACCGGTTAACGAACAGCGATTGACCTACCCAAGCCCACCAGACGGGCACAATAATAAGAACAAACTTCAGCAAATATGGAATGGGAATCGTGTCATGCTCGACATGCAGAAGCACATGACCAGCCTTCGACACTGCTGCTACAAAGAGCAAATCATAAAATAATTCAAGCCAGGTTACTTTTTTGGCAAAATGGGCCATAGACAAATATCATTTCCTTTCTAATGTCGTACTTCTCTTATTGTTATCGTCAAATCTGCTAATCAATAAATCATAGTGATGAATCATATCTGTCGAAGGACGAATGCCGAGCTCTCGGCTAAGCAGCCTTGCATAATCCGTATAAAGGACCGTCAACCCTTTCTTATCCCCTGACATCTCCCGAATCGTCATCAGCATGCGAATAACCGAATCATCTAGCGGATTACGCTCGTTAAGCTTGAGCAATAGCTTCGAGGCTACCGACGAATCCCCTATGGAGATAAGCAACTCAGCGAGCTGCTTAACGAATGAAGCATAAATATCCTCGTAACGCTCCGTTTCATAAATGGCCCATATATACGCCTTGTCACCGAATAATCTGCCCGCATAAAGCCGCTCGACCTGCAGCGCTCGCTCCATATCACGCACTTCGTTTGGCCGAATCTCTTCGACTCGCCTTGCGAACTCTATATAATCGATGATGGAATCCTTTAATTCCAGCGCGTATCCGTCATTCTCCGACCGCACAACATCGCGCAGGCCAATCGTCTCCAGCGACTTACGAAGCTGATAAACAGTCGTATTCAGATAGCTCTCCGCATTCGAAACGACCATACCGCCGAATATATCCTCGACGAGCCTGGAACGCGGAATTCGCCGTCCATGATGGATAAGCAAGTAGGCAAACAGCTCCGCGCACTTGCGCGAGATCCACTTCACCCTTCCTCGTTCATTGCTCACGGAAACATCGCCAAGCACCGTTACCCTTGTCTTGTCCGATTGCTCAGTACCCGGCTCGACCTCTCGCGAAGGACTCGCCTGCCTTAGGTTCGCAAGGATACGGTTCACTGTCCGCCCAAGCCGTTCTTGAGAGACCGGCTTTACGAGGTAATCAACGACGGCAAGCTCATAGGCTCTAAGCGCATAATCCTTATGCGACGTGACGAATACAATCTGTAATTGAGCATTCGCAGCTTCCATGCTGACTGCGAACTCCATTCCGCTCTCTCCCGGTATCGAGATATCGACGAATGCCAGCACAATATCCCCGCTGTCGCGTATGAAGGAAGCGGCGGACTTCGTATCCGTAAACGCGCCTGCAACTTCAATCCCGGGCAGCTTCGCTAACATTTTGCGCAAAATAAGATGCATTGCGGGTTCGTCGTCAACCAGTATAACTTTCATACAACTCCGCCTCCCTTCCTTCGCTATCGAACGCCTCGCGCCCGCCAAGAGAACCTGGCAGCGTGAACGAGAATGTCGTCCCCTTGCCTGCTTCGGTGCTGAACCATAGGCTGCCTCCGTTAATACGAACGAATTCCCGAGTCAGCACGAGTCCGAATCGCATCGCACCGCGTTCGTCTTCTTGATCTAGAGGACCGAGGAGGGGCTCCTCCATAAGCAGCAATTCAGTCGTCTTCTTATCCATGCCGACACCGTTATCGCGTACAGATACGACGACAAGCTCCCCTTCCAATACGGCCTCCAGCTCAATAAATCCGCCCATTCCTGTATATTTGATCGCATTCGAGAGCAGGTTCCGCAGAATAAGGTCCAGCATCTCCTTGTCCGCTCGTACGGTGAGTCGCTCATCGATCCTTTCCGTCATCCGGATTTGTTTCATGCCGGCCTTCGTACCAACCATGGACAGAGCTTGCCTGACAACCTGCTGCAAATTCCAGCCCGAAGGCCGGAATACGACCTTCCCTCGCTGGCTGCGATACCAGTCAAGCAGGTTCTCGACGAGGTGAAACGTATTTTGCATTTGCCCTTTCAGCTCGCGGAACAGCTCGGCATGCTCCATATCGGCCTCAGTCAGCTCCTCGCCGAGAAGCTCGGTTAAGCTAACGAGAATGGCGATCGGATCGCGAATATCATGAGTGACGACGGTAAACAGCTTGTCCTTGAATGCGTTCAGCTCGGACAATTGCCTTGCGTTCTCACGCAGTCTCGCCTCGTTCTCCTTCATCTCCGTAATATCGGTGAACAGCAATATTTTGCCTATCGGGAGCGTGCTTGTATCGTAAATGAACGATAATCTGCAGTCATAGTGACGATTGCGGTTCAACATGAACCGTTGGAAAGAGAAGCGTTCCTCTTCGGACGTTGCTGCCATAACAGGCGTCAGAAGCTCCGGACAATCGGACAGAACCTGAACGGCCGGGATCGGCAATTGCTTCGCCAGGCCAAGCTCCGGAAGCACTTCGCCGGCCGCTTTATTGAAGCTGACGATCTGATCCTCATAGTCGAGCAGTATCGCGCCATCGCGAATCGTATCGAATACTTTTGCCATTGCTAGAGGAGTCAGACGGAGCAGATTAATGCGATAGATGCCCCATAAGTAAACAACGCCCGACACGGCAAAGCCGAACGGAGTCAGATCGACGTTAATGCCTGTCCAGAAAAACATATTGAATAAGAACGGAGCTGCTGCGCCGATCAGAAGCACGGCGATTTGCTTGCGCACATTCGCCATGGATCGCCAGTACATCGATAGGTACAGCATCATGCCGCAAAGCATGACGGCGTAGTTGTAAGCCGTATGTACTTTGTATCCGAATCCCTTAACCGTCGTGTATAGCGGAATGGAGGTGTCAGAATGCCATATGTATTGCTCGTAGATAAGATGATGCCAATCATTCGTTAGATGCAGGAAAAAGATAACAACGGGAATAATGAAGAGAGCTGACATCACGCTTCTGCCGAGCTTCGCCGCCGTTCCCGTAAATTGGATCGCCTGCAGCAGCCAAAGCGTGGAGACGAAAGGGATACCCAGGTATTCGATCTGGAGCGACAGCTTGAACGTATTCAAATCGCTGCTTAGTAGTTCAAGAACGTAGCCTGACGCATAAAGGACTGCGCCTATCATAATGGCAATCAATGTTTTCGCGCCGGGCAAATGCCGTTTCCGATAGGACAACGAAGCGACGAACAACATGAGAAGTATGGCGAGCACTAGCAAAATAACCATCCCTTGCTTCGTATCCATCGACCAGCCTCCCGCTCCGAATCTCTCACTAAGCTCTAAACGAATTATATATTCAAAAAGCGGCGTCTGCATACAAAATCATTTCAGTAATAGCCGGATCCACTCCGGGTATACTCGACCTAAGCAGGGGGAAAATACTAATCAAAGGTCTATTTTATACCGATACTACTTCCAGTATAGTTCAAATGTACAATAATTCTAGGAGGTTTTATTCGCATGACAGAAGCCGTGTTGCAGCTTCGCAACGTAACCAAATCGATTGGCGGACGCAAGATCGTCGACAATCTGAGTTTCGATATACCCGCTGGTGAAGTATTCGGATTTCTAGGGCCGAACGGTGCCGGTAAAACAACAACGATTCGTATGATTGTAGGCTTGATCTCAATGTCCAAAGGGGAAGCCCTCATAAAGGGAATATCCGTCAGCGAGCACTTCGAGCTGGCCATGACGCATGTCGGGGCAATCGTTGAAAATCCGGAAATGTATAAATTTTTGACCGGATATCAGAACCTCGTTCATTTTGCAAGACGGCACAAAGGAATTACGAAAGATAGAATCAATGAGGTCGTACAGCTGCTTGGGCTTCAGAACCGCATTCACGAGAAGGTTAAACGCTACTCCCTCGGCATGAGACAGCGGCTTGGCGTTGCCCAGGCGATTCTTCATCGCCCTTCACTGCTTATTCTAGACGAGCCGACTAACGGACTTGACCCGGCAGGCATTCGCGAGCTGCGCGATTATTTGCGCAAGCTGACGAGAGAAGAAGGCATCTCCGTCATCGTCTCCTCCCATCTGCTATCCGAGATGGAACTCATGTGCGATAGAGTCGCCATCATCCAAGCGGGCAAGCTCATCGATATACGCTCGCTGCAGGAAGCTCGCGATTCGATCGAATCGAAGATCGTAATCGAGGTCGGCGACCAGCTTGGCGCGCAGCAGCTGCTTGCTTCAATCTTCGATGCGTCGCGCATTAGCGTGAAAGGCAACCTGCTTGAGCTTGCCGCAGATAAAGCAGCGATTCCCGATATTACAAGGCTGCTCGTCAGCTCGGACATAGATGTGCTTGGCATTCACGCCGTACAGAAGTCGCTGGAAGACCAGTTCCTTGAAATTACCGGAGGTGAGATGGTTGTCTAGTTTGTCTAATCTAATTCGAAATGAAAATATGAAAATTTATCGCCGTCCTCGAACGTGGCTCATGATCGCCTTTCTCATTTTGGCAATAGCGTTGATGAGCGGTATTATGAAATGGGATTCGGGCCAGGATTCCAATGTCAATTGGGAAAATAGCCTGATCGAGCAAAACAACTATTATCAGCAAGAGCTTCAAAATAACAAAGAGCTGTCCGAAGGCGACAAAACCTATTTCACGAATGAAATAAAGCTCAACGAATATTATCTGGAACAGAACATAAATCCTAACCAATTATCGTTATGGAACTATGTGAACAACTCGGCTTCCTTGATTATACTGGCGACGATACTTACGGTCATTATCGCTGCCGACATGATTGCCGCTGAATTCACTTGGGGTACGATCAAGCTTCTGCTTGTCGGTCCGGCATCGCGTTCGAAAATATTGTTAAGCAAATATATCGCAACGCTCGGCTTCGCGCTTCTGCTGCTGATCCTAAGCTTCGCAAGCGCATTTGCGGCCGGCGGCATCCTTGAAGGCTTCGACGGCACTAGCCAATCGAGCATAACGATAACCGAAGCAGGCGTAATCGAAGAGAGCTCCTATTTCGTTCAATCATTGGAGAAATACGGCTATTCAGTCGTATCGATGCTCATGTACGTCACGATGGCTTTCATGATTTCGTCCGCTTTCCGCAGCTCTTCGATGGCAATCGCCTTCTCCCTGCTGTTCATGCTGGTCGGCAACATGCTTTCGGCCCTATTGAGCGGTTACGGCTGGGTGAAGTACCTGCTGTTCTCCAACATCGATCTGACGCAATATATGAGCGGCTCATCTCCGCTGCGACCGGAAATGACGCTATCGTTCTCGATCATCATGCTCGTCGCCTACTATGTCGTGTTCCAGCTTGTCGCTTGGCTGTTGTTCACGAAACGCGACGTGGCCGCTTAACTTCGTTTGTATGACAAAGAGCAAGAGCCCGCCAGGAAGAAGTCATTCCTAGCGGGCTCTTGTTTGTCACACAAATTGAAAACACTCCTTCTAAATGAAGGAGTGTCGGTTGTTCGACTTAAGTTAAACGTATCGCAAATGCTAGTCTAAGCCATGCTCTTCGCGAATCTTGTATAGACCTTGAATGAGCAATTCCGCAGGATCGCGGTTCATCATCAGATGCGTAAACAAAAGATGGAGCGGAACAGCACAAACATTGTTGCCGTCGATAATGGACGGGAATCCGGCTTCTAGAACCGGACCTTGCTCGGGATGCATATCAAGACCTACATGCACTTTCTCCGGTGCGAATTCCGAGCGAATGGCTTCCATGCAAGCCGGTACGAGCTGATTGTCGATAATGCCTTTGGCTGCTTCCTCAGTAGCCGGAGGGGTTGGAAACGGTTTGCCGCCTTCTTGCTTCATCATTTCGAAGTAGAACGAAGACATCCACTGCGCAGGATCGCCGCCAGACTGGAACTTCGCGACGAGCTCTTGCAGGAAGAAACCGCATACATAACCGTTCTTGGACTCGTCCTTCACTTGAAAGAGGAATACCGGGCCGTATCGTTCTTGATTCACAACTTGACCCTCGACATCGTCGAAGTACATCTTCAATGCCGTAAGTCCGTTATGATAGACTGCCTTGATCAATTCGACCATTCTTTCGTTGGAATCGTTTGCTTGATTCTCGTTGTTGCCATTGACGTCTGCATTTTTCGTCTCATTGTTCATCGTCTGCTTCACCCATTACCATCATAGCATTTTGCCGCTTGGGCAGTCTAGTCCGTCCTCTCGTGCCCGAAAATACGCTTTGGCAGAACCTGCAAATCCATGGTATATTCTAGTTGATTTTTCTTCTATGACTTGAGATCGATCCTATGGCCAAAGGTGGAATTGTTATAAAAGCAAATGTACATTCAAAGTACAGATGGATCGTTCTGATTTCCATGATCCCGATCATCGTTTCAATTGAAATGATGTGGTTATCATTAGCGCCGATCTCAAGCTTAGCCGAGAGCTATTACGGAGTGGGCAGCTTGTCCATCGCTTTATGCTCGATGAGCTTCATGCTGATGTTCATCCTGTTCTCCTTTCCGGCATCATGGGTAATCGACCGTTACGGCTACCGGACCTCCTTGATAATCGGGGCATCATTAACGGCAATCTTCGGATTGCTTAGAGCCGTCTTCGCTGATGACTTTACAATCGTCTTAATAACCCAGTTCATTATTGCTATCGCACAGCCATTTCTGCTGAATCTGTCTACCAAAGCAGCCGCGGATTGGTTTCCTGTAACCGAACGATCGACCGCTGCAGGTCTGTTGACGCTTGCTCAATACGTGGGATTCATCGTTCCCGTGGTGATGGCACCGATCGTAGCGGAGCAATCCGGCATTCCGCAATTGTTCATGCTGTTCGCGATTATCGCCATTGTATCGGCATGCATCGCTATTCTATTCGCCTTCGTAAAGTCACCCGCCAGCACTGGCGAGGCATTACCGACTGCTACAGCTATAAATCTATCGACTGTGAAACAGCTGATCAATAATCGGGCTTACGGTCGCATTTTACTCATTAGCTTCATCTCAATCGGCATCTTCAATACGATCTTAACGCTGCTTGAGAATATTATGCTGCCAAGAGGAATAACGACAGACGAAGCAAGCATAATAGGAGCTTTCTTCATCGTTGCTGGAATTATCGGTGCCATTCTGCTGCCCCTGTATTCCGATAGACGCCGGCTAAGAGTCCCCTTCTTCATTACGGCAATCGCCGTGCTGCTTCCCACGTATCTAGCGCTTGCCCTTGCCAATAACGTCATATGGCTTATCATCAGTGCCGGAATTGCCGGCTTCGCCATCATGGGCGTAGCTCCGATTTTGTTCCAACACGGCTCAGAAACCGCATATCCCGTCCAAGAAGGCATGTCTCTAGGCGTTATTTTGCTGGGCGGTCAAGTGTCAGGCACTGCATTCGTCTATTTGTTCGAGAAATCCACCGACGCGTTCGGCTCCATTCTACCGGCGATGCTCGTGTTCGTTGTGTTGACAGCTGTGCTGCTGCCAAGCGCATTCCGTATCAAGGAATCTTCTATATCGGGATAACGAAGCTGCCCCATGGTCATGTTCTGACCATGGGGCAGCTATAAGCATCGATTTACTCCGGCAATCGTTCCTCTACCGAACCATCCGTAAAACCTAAGACGATTCTTTCCGCCATGTTCACGAACAGCCCGTTCTCGACGACGCCCGGCCATTTATTCAAAGTTTCGCTTAAGGACTTTGCATCCTTAATTACGCCGAAGTGACAATCTATAATATAGTTTCCATTATCGGTAAGGTAAATCTCATCACCGGCCATTCGAAGGACCGGATCGCAGCCAAGCTTGCCCAGTTGCCTGCTTGTCAGCTCCCAGCCGAACGGCACGACTTCCACCGGCAGCGGAAACTTTCCTAATGATTCAACCCATTTGGACTCATCGGCAACGACGATGAATCGCCGGGATACGGAAGCGACCAGCTTTTCGCGAAGCAGTGCGCCGCCGCCGCCCTTAATTAAGCTCAATTCGCCGTCCGATTCGTCGGCGCCGTCAATCGTCAAGTCGATCTCATCCACCTCGGCCAAGTCCAACAGCGGGATGCCCAGCTCGAGCGCCAGCTCTTCGGTTCTCCGTGACGTCGGTACGCCTTGGATTTGCAGCCCCTCGCGAACCCTCTCGCCAAGCTTCATAATCGTCCAATAAACCGTCGATCCCGTACCAAGGCCTACGACCATCCCGTTCTCTACATACGCAGCCGCTTTTTCTCCAGCAAGCTTTTTTCCATCCATATTCGCATTCTCCCTTAGATTACAGCTTGAGCAAAAACTGCATCGCTTTATCGTTGAAGCCCGGCAAATGCTCGTGACCGAAGTCCGGGAACAGCTCAACCTGCTTCTGAGCTTTGATCTTATTATAAGCCGCGAATTGCGTGGATGGAGGGCAGATCGTATCGCTTAACCCAACACCCATCAGCACGTCGCCTTCGATTCGTTCAGCCAAATATTGGATATCAATATAGCCCAGCTTCCTAAAAATTTCTTCCTCACGCTCATGCTGCGGATCAAAATGACGGAAGAACGTCCTAAGCTCGGCATATGCATCCTTAGCGAGGTCCATCTCCCACACGCGCTGATAATCGCTAAGAAACGGAAATACAGCGGCTAACCGCTTAATTCTCGGCTCGAGCGCGGCACAAGCAATCGTGAGCGCGCCTCCTTGCGAGCCGCCCATCGCGCCTACGCGCTCAGGGTCAACCTCCGGCATGGACATCGCAATTCCAGCCAACTGCGCCGTGTCCAGGAAAATATGGCGGAATAACAGATGATCAGGATTGCCGTCCAATCCGCGGACAATATGTCCGTTCATCGTCGTTCCCTTCACGCCGCCCGTATCTTCCGACAGTCCGCCTTGCCCGCGGCAATCCATCGAGAACACCGAGAAGCCAAGTGCTACGTATTGAAGCTTGTCCTGCCAATCGCCCGCATTACCCGTATAGCCATGGAATTGCACGATCGCAGGATGAGGCTCGGCAGTATGCAGCGGCTTCAAATATTTAGCATGAATACGCGCTCCTCTGACACCGGTAAAATACAGATCGAAGCATACCGCGTTAGGCACTTGAAATTCGCTTCGAATCAATTCGATTTGAGCATCGACCGCCTTCATTTCGGCAATCGCCCGATCCCAATACTCGGCATGATCAGACGGTTTCGGATTCCGCCCCTCATACTTATAAAGCTCTGCAATAGGTTTGTCTACTAATGGCATTTTCGAATTCGACCTCTCTCTCTTTGCGTAAAAGCGTTTTCCTTAGTTTATCATATCGTCATCACTGTGAAACTTATAAATCTATAGATTTGTACGCAACAAAAAGAAACATGCCAGTTGCAACAGGCATGTTTCTTCCATACATAGGTTAGAGGCAGAACAGACTAATCGTTTATTTCGATCGTTCCTTCCCTCATAACGAAATACCCTCTGTTCGCGAAGGAAAGGATTCTACTTACGCTAATGCCGGTTTGGTTCGAAAGATCGAGAACCATCGTATCCGGATAAGCGGCAACAATGTCGCGCAGCTTGTGGTACATGTCCTCGCAGCTTTTGCACATGTTTTTGCTCGTTTTCTCGGATAACTCACCACAAAAGTCGCAAATTTGATAGTTTGCCATGATGTCTCCTTCCTCTCGCTAGAAGCGGTGAGCGATTCCAATGATATGGCATAATTTGCCGAATTATAGGTATTTTATCACATCGAATAGACATATAGCTCTATAAATTTGTACAAAGCTTGCAAATGCATAGTTTTGAATCCGTCCTCTTGACTCAATGAACACCAAGCCCCGTATTGCGGTATTGTCCAGGAGAAACGCCGGTCCACTTCTTGAACGCGTTCTGGAACGCGCTAGGCTCGGAGAAGTGAAGCAAATAGGCGATCTCGCCTATCGAATAAGCTTTTATTTCCAAATAACTGAATGCGAGCTCCTTCCTTACGCGGGCTGACAATAAATTGTACGAGGTTTGCTCGTCATTCAGCTTATTTTGCAGCGTTCTCGTGCTCATATTGAAATAGTCGGCCGTCTGCTGCAGCGTAGGAAAATAGGCGGGCATACATTTCATCATCCACTGAAACACTTGGTCAGAGAACGCGTTCCCTTGTATGAGCCTCTCCTTCGTCTCTTCCGCCAGCTTCTCGAAGATGCCAAGCAGCTTCGGATCCGCGTACAGAACAGGGTAATTCAGCACTTCCTTATTCATTCGCAAAAAGTTATCCTCTGCGCCGAATCGCGGCGTTCTGCCGAATACCGACTCGTAAGGCTGCGTAGAAGAAGGCGCTTCATGCGTAAACTGCACTTCATCGAGCGTGATGCGGCGATTGCTCAGTCTGCCGATCAGACGATACAGCGAGCTTGCCATATCCTCCATGCAATGGCGCGACATGCGCTCAGCACGATTGCTCGTGTATAAGCGGATGATGACATCGTCTCCCCGCTCCACCCATTCCAGGTTGAATCCGCTCACGAGGATGACATTGTAACGCTGATAGGCTGCGAGCGCCTCGGCTACCTTCCCCGAATGCATCATGACATAGCCAAGAATGCCCATATCGGCGATCTCCGCCAGCTCCCCTTGATGCAAGCCAAAAAATTCGTCGCCGGCATATTCAGCAGCGCATAATATTAATCGCTCCAATTCCCTGCCCGATATCCGCGCTTCCGGATCTTGTAGTAAGGTTTCGTCGAAGGAAGCGTATCGGAAGAAACGCTCCGTCTCATAACCCATATGAACAAGCGTCTTCATGATCGGATAAACCATCGAAATCGCTATTCGTTGATCTTTCAAGCTAAATCCCGCCTTTGCGCTTTTGTTCACTTTTATTGCGCCGCTCGTCATTCATCTCATGCCGCAGTTTCATTATGCTGTATATATCTTACAACAATATCGCGGAGGAGATCGATCATGAAATCAAATATTCTCGTCATTACCGGCCACCCCGACACCGAAAGCTTCTGTTCGGCGTTGTCCCAAGCTTATATCGAAGGCGCCAAAGAGCAGCCGGTCCAAGTTCGCGCCCTCCATATGGGCGAGCTCGAATTCGAGCCGAACTTAAAGTTCGGTTACCGTCAAAGAACGGAGCTCGAAGCCGATCTACTTAAAGCCCAAGAGCTCATCCGATGGGCGGATCATATCGTGCTTGTCTACCCTGTATGGTGGGGCATGATGCCTGCCGTAATGAAAGGTTTCTTCGACCGCATCCTGTTGCCGGGCTTTGCCTTCAGGTATAAGGAGAACTCCATGTTCTTCGATAAGCTGCTAACCGGCAAGACCGCCCGGCTCATCGTGACGAGCGATACGCCGTCTTGGTACAATCGGCTGATCTACGGGCAAGCGGGACATCGCGTCGTGAAGCAGAGCATTCTGCAATTTTGCGGCATCAAGCCCGTTCGCGTAACGGATATCGGCCCGGTCACCCATGCTACCGCAGAGAATCGCAAGAAATGGCTGGAGCAAGCGAAGCAGATGGGCGCGCGATTGGCGTAAAGCAATACAAGCCCGCGAATCAGAGAGGATTCGCGGGCTTGTATCTTTGTCTATTTTCCAACTAATCGCTTTCCAGCTTATTCTTGTACTCCATCGGATTGATGCCGTGATATTCCTTGAATATTCTAGAGAAGTGGACGCTGTTCTCATAGCCGACGCGGTTGGCAATCTCATAGCTTCGCAGCGTCGTAGTCAGCAGAAGATCTCTCGCCTTGCGCATCCGAACGCTAATGCAATACGTCCAGATGGTCATTCCGGTCTCCTCTTTGAACAGAATAGCCAAATGCGAGCGGCTCATCGCGACATGGTCGGCTACATCCTGCAGTCCCCATTTCTCCGCGTAATGTTCTTCGATATATCGTTTCACTTGATCGACCGCGCCTTGCTTCTGAAGGTTTTTGCTTCGTCTTGCTCCCTCCATCAGCACGTTCGCCGCCTCCTCCAGCCTTCTTACCGCGCATAACCGAAAGTAAGACCGCACTCGCTGATTAGCTAACGTTTCTTCTCCGAGTCCGGTATCTTCCCCTTCCTCGTAATTCACTTCGATATCCTGTTTTTTCAGTTCCTCGATGAGGAGCTGCGTCCATGCCATCGCCAGCTCGTTCAATATTTCGAGCCGTCCGTCAAGCCACTCTTCCAGAACGGCCAGCGTATCTACGATCAGCAGCGGCTGTCCGTGCAAGTACACCGAAGTGATCATCTCAATCCATTGATTAAGCAATGCCTTGCAGCTTGGCAGCTTGCGCAACAGCAGCTGGTTCGCTTCATATCGCCGCTGCGTCTGAATTCTCGCGCATGCCTTGCCCAGCACCTCGGTCAATACGTCCGGGTCTACCGGCTTAAGCACGTAATCGATAGCCCCAAGCTGAATGCTCCGCTTCGCATATTCAAAATCGTCATAGCTGGAAATAACGATGCAGGTCATCCACGGATACTGCCGATTGACAGTCTCAATTAATTGAAGCCCGTCAACGAGCGGCATCCTGACGTCCGTAATGCATATATCGGCAAAATGGCCTTCCAGCCAATCGAGCGCTCTTTGACCGTTTGCTAGTGTAGCTGAAACGGCTACCCCCTCCACATCGGATAACCGGATGGACAAGCTTCTGCGGATCAGCTCCTCGTCATCGACGATTACAATTCGGTTCATAATTCGTTCTCCCCTTTATCTCCAACATCTCTTAATCGCAATGGCAATATGACTTCCACGACAGCTCCGCCCGAGCTGGCATCATTGTAAAAGCGGATGTCCGCCTCGCCCGCATAAAACATATGCAACCGATAGATCAGATTCGATATCCCTACCCCCGTATAGTCGTAACGATGACGCGGGTCTCTCGCAAGCTCCGCTCTCAGGCGGGCCAATACTTCTGGCGAGAAGCCGTGACCGTTGTCTTGGACCGTTATTCGAAGCCTTGAGGCATTGATGATCTCCGCGGCTATACGGATATCGACCGATTCCGCGGTCGTTTCTCTCGTATGCTTGATGCTGTTCTCCACGATTGGCTGGAGCAGCGCTTTAGAGCAACAAACGTGCGTCATTTCCTTTGGAACATCGATAGAGTAAGTCAAATCATCGCCGTAACGGATTTTCATAATAGCCAAGTAATCTTCCGTATATCGAACCTCATCCGCAAGACTGACTTCCCATTCTTTGTAGTCCGACGTATACCTGAGCATATGGGACAGCGCTACCGCAATGCTCCCTATGTCCGGTTGCTTGTAGATGACTGCCATCGAGTTAATCGACTCCAGCGTATTGTATAAAAAATGAGAATTGATCTGGGATTGCAGGGCGGATACAACCGCCTTATGCTGCTGAACGCGAGTCTCCGCTAAATCGTTAACCGATTGCTCCAGATGGCCAAGCAGGCTGTTGAACGATAAGCTTAAATCCGTCACCTCATCATTCCCGTCGACCTGCGCGCGAAATTTGAAGTCGTTCTTGATTTGCGTGATGACCATAGCCTGTCTCAGCTTGGCTATCCGCTTAACGATGGAGGTCGTGGCCAAATAGGTAAGCACAACCGCTATAATCAACGCCGTCACCGATATGAAAATCGTCATATTGCGGACATAATCAATGCTCCCGGCAATTTTCTCGTAAGGGATCACGGCGAATATTTTCCAATTCGTTCGATCAATGGATTGGAATACGATAAGCTCCTCTCTGGAGCGATCATTAATGGAGCCTTCGCTCTTGCCGTCCAGCAGTCTAACGATCCGATCGTCCGTATGCTTCATTACCTCGCCCGGATTGGAATGGTGAATAACCGTTCCGTCTTCGGTTATAACGGCGGCCACGCTGGAATCGGCGATGCTGATTTCGTCCATGACGTTTTGGGAGGGCGTAAGCGAAATGTCCATTTTGACATAGCCGTTATTGAATTTTTTGAAAAGGGTAAGCACCGGTTTCTCCGACTTGCGATTGCCGAAATCCAAATAATAGTCCGCCACCCGCGGTATGAATTTCACCTTGTCATAGTTGCCAAGCCCGCCTAAGAACGGCTCGTCCCGCACGCTGTAATCGAGCGAAAGCACATAGCCGTTGGCAAAAGTCTGCTCCCGTCCGTTCGGGTTGTACATCGTGACCGACATGACCTCCGGATATTGCAGAAAGATGCGGTTCAAGTAATTGACCTTAATTCGTTCATAATATCGAACGAGATCGGAAGAGAGCTCCGTATCGTTCGAGGCATGCAGCCATTCCCGGTATTCCAGGCTGCTTCCAAGCAGCAGGAAAATCATTTCGTATTCCGAATAGAAACGATTCAGGTTCATATTCGCTTGCGTAAGCACTTGATTCGTCAGCTTATCGATATCTTTGCTGACGGAATGCATCGTCTGGACGTAGCTGAAATAACCGATGGCTGAAACCGTGAAGATGAGTATCGTTACAATGAGCGCGATCAGCTTCCACTTCAGCGATCTTTTCATATACTTGATGATGGGCTTCAACAATCTCGTTTCCTCCAGGCCAGGTCGGATGCACTTCTATTCCTACTCTATTCACTCTAATAACTCTCTCGGCAAATCACAAGAGTAGACCGCGGCGAACGACAATGTTCGCCACGGCCAATATTTGGGTTTAATCGAAGATATAGCTTAACAGTCTGTACATTAACACGGCAGCTTCTGCGCGATTGGAAGGACTTGTTGGATTCAACTTCGATGCGCTGCCTTGTACGAGCCCTTCCATCACCATAGCCGCAATCGCAGCTTCCGCATAAGGAGCAATCGCGCTGCGATCCTTGAATGGCGCAAGCTGCTGCTCCGGAGATGCAACCGGCAATGATTTGCCAGCAAGCGGCAGCGCCCTTGCAATTAGCGTGAACATCTCTTGGCGGGTGATCGGCGCTCTTGGTTGAATCAGACCGCTTCCCTTGCCGCTCGTTATGCCAAGTGAATGCGCAACTTCGACTGCTTCATAGAAGTAATCGGTATCCTTGACATCTCCGAAGGAAGATGACTTCACATCGGCTGATAATTGGAGAGTGTCAACCAGCATCTTCAAGAAGTCTGCACGAGTTATCGAAGCAACGGGGTTGTAGGCGTTCTCGGATACGCCGCGAACAACGCCTCTCGCCGCAAGAGCTTCGACGGCTTCACGCGCCCAAGGTACAGCAGCCAGATCAGTAAATGTTTTGTCGTTATAGACGACGGCATACTTACTGAAATGATCTGTAGTGAAGCGCATCTCCCCTGTTGCTTGATCGTAGCGTCCAGACGGCACGCCATGCCTTCCTCCATCGCCGCCGACATACCAGACCGACAGATGCTGCGAATGCTGGCGCTCCAAGTCTGTCGCTTGATAAGGAATAACAACCTCGATCGGTGCTTCCTTATTATCGTAAAGCAACTCAGAGCCTTGCGACGACACCGACAACTCTAATACAAGGCCGACTTTTCCGCTTAGCTCCGTATCGGCTGGCAGTTGAGCTCGTGATATGCTGACGGTTACGAATGCCGCAGCTTTGGCAGCGGCGTTGTTCGCCAGCATAGCTCCCGGAAGCGTCAACGTTCCCCAGTCGGTAATAAGCTCAATTACTCTATTGCTGCCGCTGCTTGTTAGATAGCTCGCCGGTATTTGCAAGCCATAGGAAGTCGCATCTGTCGCAGGAGGCAGCTTAACGCTAATCACGTTTTTTCCTGACGCATCAGTTGCGGTTTTGCCGAATGCCTCGGCAAGCATCGTCCCATCGAGCGACATAATAATCGGCCCGCTTCCTGGAGTCACGAACGAATCGGGAAACAGGATGCTTACTTTGCCATCGTTAGTCGTGATGAATGGCTGTTCCTCCGTATCCTGTACGGGCGGAAGCGTGTTATTCCCCGCTGTCTTCGTACGTGCGCGAACCGATGGGCCATTGACGGACTCGTTCCCTGCCTCGTCGACCGCTTCTACCTTAAAGTCATAATTCATGCCCGGCGTTAAGTCAGTTACTGTCCAGCCCGTTCCAGGCGGCGTCGCTGCTTCAATTCCATTAATGAACAGCTTGTAGCCCGTTACGCCGATCTGATCGATCGCCGCATCCCAAGTTAACCGTATGGAAGTTTGGCTTATTGCGCTAGCCAAGAGCCTGCTGCCAATCGGCCAGCCTGGAGGCATCGTATCCTGCGGCACCGGAATGATGGGATCTGTCGTGCTCGGCCCGAATACCGTCCAGTTGCCGACAAGATCGACCGCTTCGACTTTATACACGGCATCTGGATTGCCAGCCATATCCGAATAGCTAGTGAAACCGCCATCTATCAGGGTGATTGGCACACCGTCCCGATAAAGCTGATAATGCTTAACCGCAATATTGTCTACCGCTGCATCCCATGCTACATGAACCGCGCCTGTCTCCAGCACCGCGTTGATCCGCGAGCCGGTCGGCCATTGCGGCGTAATCGTATCCTGCTGCAGCGTCCTTACCGTCTCGGCTGTCAGCGGGTCTGAGAGGTTGCCCGCTTCATCCAGCGCACGAACATGAAACGTATAAGACGTATCGCTGCTAAGTCCGGAAGCAAAGTAACTGTCTGCCTGCGCGCCTGCTTCACCGATAATCGTATCGCCCTTGTAGATGCGATAATTCGTTGCAGCTGTATCATCCGTCGCATGAGGCCAGTGAAGCCATACGCCAGACGTTGTCACAATCGATGCCGTTAGCTCGTCGTCTTCCCCCCATACCGGCTCGCTGTCGTCGGCGGCTAACGTTGTGACTGAAATCGCTGCGCTGCTTGCCGAGTTGCCCGTGCCATCTTGCGCCTTCACGCTAAACGAATAAGCTGTGCCAGGCTGCAGTCCCGTAACCTCATATCCATGCACATCGCCAGCCACTTCATTAATCTTAACGCCGCCATTATAAATCGCATAAGCTTCAATGCCGTACTGATCCTCGGCTGGCGTCCACTCAAGCGTAACGCCAGTGCGCGTTACACGAACTGCTTGTATGGCAGTACCACCCGGCCAAGATGGAGCAACCGTATCGGTTGCCGCCGTCGTTGCCTGCGCGGCAGGTCCTGTTGTCGTTTCTTGAACCGCATCCAGCGCTTCTACCTTGAATGAATAGCTCGTATTCGCTGTTAATCCTGTTGCTTCATAGCTCCGTACATCTGCCGGCAACGTATCGATTGCAGTACCGTCGCGATAGATTTTGTAACCATTCACACCTGCGTCATCGGTAGCTGCGGACCAAGCAAGCCTGACCCTGTCCGGCTTCACATCGCTCACGTTCAGCGTAGCCGCATCCCACTCCGGTGCGCTTGCATCTGTTGGAATCTCGTCCGTGCCGACCGATAGATAAGGCTTCAAGGCAGCGTTCGTGCCAGTCGCCTCCTTGGAGTGGATATCGACATTCTGATCAAGCCATCTGTCGTCGGTCAGCTTGAAGGTGACGATTCCATCGCCGTTCAGCTCTGACTGAATGTAATCCGTCACCGGAATCGACAACCAATACCCGGCGTTCCGCACGGTCGCGCTTCCTAACAAGCTGCCGTCAACCGGCTTGTTCTTCCAATTAACCGTCGTCTCGGACCAGCTGTCGCCCGCTGCATACAGATCCATGCCAATATCCAAATTCGGCGTTTGCACCGCATACACGTAAAGGTTTAATGTAGCTTCATATACACTTCCAGTTACCGTGTCGAGCGGGAATTTCAAGTACGCTCTGCGATTATTGCCCGTGTTTTTGTTCTGCTCCGTTGCCGAAGCGCCCGCCGCGTTCTTGTACCGCAGATAGGCTATATTGTTCGTCGTGCCGTCTCCTCCGAACACGGCAGGAGCTTGAATGAAAGCGTCGTCGCTCGGGTAAAGCGTCGTATTGTTCCGAACGACGCCGGAGGAAGTATGAACCGTAATCGACGGTCCGGATGCGGTCCAGTTGCCAGCGGCGTCTCCCGCTTCGACACGAAACGCATAAGTCAGACCCGCTTCCAGATCACTCGCATCATAGTGAAGCGTGTTGCCGTCCACTTCCGCTAGAATCGCATCGTCTTGGTAGATTCGATAAGCGGCAACCGCTATGTTGTCCGTCGCAGTCGTCCAGTTCAAGCTGACGGTACGATCGGTCAAAGCGCTGTAATGGAGCGTTCTCGACTTTGGCCACGTTGGCAAGACGGCATCTTGAGTGACAGCCGTGCTTACCGTTGCTGCTGGCCCATTCGTTGTCCAATTGCCGGCATGATCGGCAGCCTCTACTCTGAACGTATACGTACGATTCTCTGTTAATCCGTTAATTTGGTAGAAATCGACGGATGACGGCAGCGTTACGAGCTCTTTGACGCCGTCGAACAATCGGTATGCGGTTACGCCGCCGGCATCCTGTGCCCCGCTCCAGCTCACCTTGACGCTGTCGGCCTCGACATCCGATGGCGTCAAGCTCGCGTCTGCCCATACGGGAGCGGAATGATCGGCGGCGCCTAATGTCTTGAAGGTGACTATCGGTCCGCCCAGCGACAAGTTGCCGTCCGCGTCCTTCGATTCGACGCGAACGGTATACGATGATTGTTCCATCAGATCGGTTAGCTCGTAGCTTCGCGCTGTCGTTTCATGAACGATCCGTCCATTCACGTAAATCCGGTATCCGCCTACGACCCCATTATCGACGCCTCCCGGCCAGTTCAATATTGCTCCGTCTTCACTTAGCCCGGATACGGTGATGAACGAACCTTTGCTCCAGCCAGGCGTTGTTGCATCGGCATCAGCATCCGATAACGTCGTTATAGAAAGCGGCTCGCTCGGTACGGAACGATTGCCTTGCGCATCGACCGCTTCCACGGTATACGTATAGCCCGTTCCAGGCTTCAAGCCTGTTACATCGTAGTCCGTAATCGCAGCATCCACCTCACGAAGCAAGCTTCCGTTCTGATAGATGCGGTATCCATCGACGGCCGCATTGTCATGCGCTTCGGGCCAAGACAGCGTCACCGCAGTTGCGGAAGCTTCGGATGCCCCGAACACGCTGCCGTATGGCCACACGGGAGACGTTATTTCCGCATTCTGAAGCGGAATAGGCAATGGAATGAATGGCTCGCTTGTATCCTCCTCTTGACCAAGCACGATCGTAACACGGTTATCGCTGTTCTTGTACAATGACCGCTCAATCGTCTGGCTGACGCCTTCATAGTCGATAATAATGTCGTAATCCCCATAGAAACCGCGATCTTCATATACACCGCTACCATTTGTTATTCCTTGTGAATCCGTCCACCAGGTCTCGTAGATGAGCTTGCGCCACTCTTCGCCTGAAGGCTTCAAGCTCCAGTCGCTTCGGAATAACGGAGCATTGTTCTGCCAATGCGCGCCATCCCAGAACCCCCACATCGTGAACGATTGCACATTCGGGTGGCTGAACGTCGCGATCAATAGATCTCTCGTGAACATCGCCTGCACGTCCTGCCGCGGCGAATTCATATCGAACTCCGTAATGGCTATCTCATCCGCATATTGGGTAAAGTGCGTCAGTTGATCGTAGAAGTCCATCGGCGCTACCGGGGTGCTGCCGAAATGCGCTTGAATGCCGATGCCGTCAATCGGCGCCTCGTTATCCTTCAATGTCTGAAGAATATCCGACAGGTTGTCGATAACCGGAGCATCAACGCCTAAAATTTGCGTTTCATTGAGATACAGCTTGGCGTCCGGATCCGCTTCCTTGGCTAATTTGAACCAATCGGCAGCAATCTCGTCGCCGTAAACGCCGCGAATCATCTTATTGAGCACGGGCTCGTTAAGCACATCCCAATCGAATAGGCGACCCCGGAAATAACCGGCCAGCTCGTGAAAATGATCCTTGATTCGCTTATCCAGCGCTTCGCGGTCGTTCAGCAGCTCGCCGATATCGGCCGGCATTCGGCTTGCGCCATCCCATAGCAATGCATGGCCTCGGACGGCAAACCCGTTCTCGCCCAGCCAATTGTACAGCTGCACCGTTCTGGCGCGATTGCCTTCCCACCATGACCACTTCATGTCGTTCTCCATCACGACCGAATTGAAGTTTTCCTTCAGCTTCGTCCGGTACATTTCGGAATTGGCATCCGTACCAAGCGCCAGTGCGCTGTTCACCGCCGTGCCGAACTTAAACTCGTGGTTCTTCATCTTCAGATGAACGTCCGCTCCCTCGACCGGCCTGCCGTCTTCATCGATAACGGTAATCGCGAAGTCGCCTTTGCGATACTGCTCAATTCGCTCATCCGCTTCCGCCCGCCAAGGCGCATCCTCCTCCATACCCTCATAGGTAACGGGCGTGCTCGGCAGTTGATCGAATGTAATCGCTTTCATATAATTGATTAATTGAAGATCGGCGATCTCGACGACCTGCGGCTTAAAGCCCAGACGCAGCGTTAGTTGCGCGTTATTGGCCGGGAACTCCCCTGCAGGCATAAGCAGAGCCGCTTTGATTGGGATAAGAAACTTTTTCCACTGGGATGGGATTGCAATCGTTTCGTTAATCGACTTATCCCAGGTCTGCGTCTTCTCCATGACGACTGCCAGCTGTCCCTCAGCCGTCTCGTGGGTTGAGCTGATCGTCCTAGCATAGAAAGAAGCTAGCAGCACGTCATCCTGTTCGATCTTTCCTTCGATCGGCATCACGTATTGGAACAAATAAGTGCCCTGCGGCTGGACATTAGTCGTGAACCGAAGCGCATTCTCGAAGGTCTGCCCCTCTACCTCAACCGCCTCGAGTGAACCGTAAGCTGCTGCCTCCGGATTAAGCGCGGCGCCTTCCAGCTCTATATCGTCAATCAGCACTTCGCTGCCGGCAATCTCTCTCAACTCTTCCTCCGTCAAAGCTTGCGCGAATACAGCAATAGACTGCAGCGGCAGCCATAATAGGAGTGCAATCAACGTAATAGATATCCATTTCACTGATCGTGTTCGCAATCTGCTCATCCTTCCCGTCAAGCGTCAAACATCCCCCTCTTCCAAAGCCGACCTGCTGATCGGTATCGGCATTGGAAGAGGGAGTTCCGCTTGTTATTTATTTACGGTTAGCGTTATACCAGTCCGTCATTTCTTTGATGGCAGCATCGCCGCCTTGCTTCTTCCAGCTGGCTACGAACTCGTCGAAATAATCGAGCGGTTTCTCGCCGATAATGATTTTGGCTGCAGCTTCTTGGAACAATCCGCCTTTGTAGGATAGCTCGGCGTTTTTCGTAAGCGCCTCGGATGGCGGCATGCCCGCTGTAGGATTCGTGATGCCTTCATTACGGGAAATTCCGATCGTTTCGATCAGCTTGTTAAACGCTTCTTCATTATTGATCTTGACCTTCTGCGCTTCTTCATTAAATCCGTGCATCGTGAAAATATCTTGTCTCCAAAGGAGGTCGGCATCTGCCTTGTCGCCCACGTACTTGAGCTCCGTGCCTTCTTTCGTGAACGTCTGGCCTTCGATCCCGAGATCGGAGAACAATTGCCCCTCTTCAGAGATCAACCAATCGAACATGCTTACAATCGCTTCCGGATTTTTCGCGTCCTTGTTCACAACGAACGTTTTCAGCACCGACTTCTCTACGCGGCCGACTTCTCCGTCATAACCGACGCCGTGCGGCGTAGGAATGGCGACAACGTTCGGATTTTTGTCCGCTAGCAAGGTATTAAGCTCCTTCTGCCATGGCTCCCATACCCCGAAAACAACGTGGTTCCAAGAACCGACAAGGTCGGACTTAATCTTCTGATCCCAAACCGCTCTTGTATTCGTCAAGAACTCGGCATCAATCAGCTTTTCCTCATACATGGTCCGCAGCATGCCAAGCGCTTGCTTCATGTTCGGCGTTACGAAGCCTGGCATCACTTCGCCATTAATCAGCGTGTTCGAATCGAGATTGACGCCGTACATGCCGAAGATGTTGTCGGCCCATTCGAACTTCTCGCGGCTGGAGAACGGAATCTCGTCCTGCTTGCCATTGCCGTTTGGATCTTTGTCCCGGAACGCTCTTAGCATGTCGAGGAATTCATCGGATGTCTTAGGCGCTTGCAGACCGAGCTTATCCATCCAATCCTTGCGGACGAAGATGACGCGTTCTGCCGGCGCATTGCCTTGAGCAACTTGCGGAATGGCCAAGATTTTACCGTTAAGGGTTACGGCATCCCATGCGGATTGCGGCGTATTTTTCAATAGGTTTTGTCCGTATTTCTCAAGATACGGCTTAAGATCGAGAGCAAGGTCGTTGGTGACGAGCTCCGAGTTCTCGATGCCCCATACCATATGTACGTCAGGAAGGTCGCCGGAAGCGAACTTAAGGCGCAGCTGTTCCATGTAATTTTCATGCGGCAGGAACGTAATGTCGAGATTCGTGTTCGTCTTCTCTGCAAGATATTTAACCGTCGGCAGATCCATCGACTTGCCTGGCGGAATTTGACGGGCATGGTTTGATACGAAGATGCTGATCTTAGCCGGATCGGCCGCTTGTGACGGAGCATCCGTCGCATTCGCCGCAGGCGATGATTTCGGGGAAGCAGTAGCTCCCGTATTAGTGCCGGTATTGTTCGCATTACCGCATGCAGACGCGATCAAGGTTAATGCGGTGATGCCTAATGCCAGTAGTTTTCTCTTATTCGATTGTTTCACTTTGGTTGACCCTCCCTAATAGTGTCATTCTTAAATATGGCTGTGCATCGCACGTTTAGCAAGCATCACCTCCTGGGCGTGATGTACGTCTATCGCTACTCTTTCACCGAGCCGAGCAAAGCGCCTTTGATGAAATGCTTCTGCAGGAACGGGTAGATGACGATAATCGGAATCGTCGCCACGACGATCGTAGCCATTTGCAGCCCTTGCGGCGTAATCGCCGACGACAGCTCCGTGACGGACTGGCCTCCCGCAGAATCCATATCGAATTGAGAGATAAGCTTGTACAAGTACAGCTGCAGGGGCTGCTTCTCCCGATCGGTAATGTAGAGCAGTGGACCCAGGTAATTATTCCAGTGTCCTACAGCGTAGAACAAAATTAAAGTCACATTTATTGGCATCGACAGCGGCGTTACGATCCGCCATAGAATGCGATATTCGGACATGCCGTCCACTCTCGCGGCTTCGAACAGCTCCTCCGGTATCGACCTGATGAAGGTGATGCAAAGCATCATATTAAAAGCGCTTAACGCGCTCGGAACGATCAATGCCCAAATGCTGTTCAGCATGTTAAGATCCTTAATCAGCAGGTACATCGGTACCATCGGCGCTTGGAATATCATCGTGAAAATAATGAAGAGCAATATGTACTTGCGTCCGCCAAGCCATGTCTTGGACAGCGGATACGAGGTGATCAGCGTCATCACCATATTAATTGCCGTGCCGACAAGTACGATAACAACGGTAACGCCGAACGATTTCCAGAACACGCTATTTTGGATCACGAACTTATAGTTCTCCACATTCAGTCCGACGGGCCACAGCTTTACTTCCGAATGCGTTATCGCTTCATTGGAGCTTAATGAGCCCGCTACCACATGTAGGAGCGGTATCGCGATAGCCAAGCAAAATACGGCAAGTAATACATAGTTGAACGCATCGAAAACGATTTCCCCTGTTGATCTTCTGATTCTCATGTTAGGCCTCCTAGTAAATACCTTCACCTGTTGTCCATCTGCTAATCCGGTTCGCTACAGCGAGGAAGATGAATCCGATGACGGACTTGAACAATCCGATTGCCGTTGTAATGCTGTATTGCCCTTGCAAAATTCCGACCCGGTACGTATAAGTATCAAGCACGTCTCCTGTCTCGAACGTTGCCGGATTAAGGAATTGATAGATTTGTTCGAATCCCGAATCCATAATATGTCCGAGCTTGAGCAGCAGCAGAATCATAATGGCTGGAAGCAGACCCGGCAGCGAAATATGAAGGAATTGCTTCCATCTGCTGGCGCCGTCCATCTTGGCTGCTTCATATAAGGAAGGATTAATGCCGGCTAGAGCTGCTATGAAGATGATGGCATTCCATCCCATCTCCTTCCAAATACCCGACGTAATAATGATCGAGCGGAAATATTCGGGCTGCTGCAGGAAGGCAATCGTCTCTCCCGTCTGGGAATGAAGGAACTGATTGACTAAGCCGTTCGTCGGCGAGAGCAGCATATAAGTGAGTCCGAATACGATCGTCCAAGACAAGAAATGCGGCAAATACAGAAGCGTTTGGACGAATCGCTTATAAAACATGTGGCGGACTTCATTCAGCATAACGGCTAGCAGAATCGGAAGCGGAAATGCGAATATGACCTGGTATAAGCTGATAATGAGCGTGTTTTTCATCAAGCGGCCGAAGTTCGGATACGTAACGAACTGATGGAACCACTTAAGCCCTACCCACTCGCTGCCCCCGTAACCTTTGAAAATATTGTAGTCTTGGAAGGCGATGAAGCTCCCCATCAGCGGGAAATATTTGAAAAGCAGAAAAAAGGCGAGTCCCGGAAACAGCATGATGTAGAAAGCACGATGCCGGATCATATACCTCCAGAACTTACGTTGATGCGCGGTTGATTGCTGCGGAACGGTTGTCATTTTGTGCCTCCTGTGTTGGCTTGTTTGGAATGTAAGCTAAGTATAGACCGGGGCATTTCACCCAACAATGTGAGCAGAATTCGATTTACTGCAGTAATCGTCCAAACAAAGTGAAACCTCTATATTTCAAAAAAAACTGCGGTTATGTCAGACTTGTCACATAATCTGACAAGTCTGGCATAACCGCAGTGCTTTTTCCATGTAACTGATTCGGCGGATTGCTTTTATGAATTTTTCACAAAAAAATCCCCTGCCGACGAGCTCATCAGCTGGGGATAGTTTGCAACCTTTTCCATTATGATTCAAAACCTTCCGCCCGGTACTCGATTCGCCCTTCCAAAGACGAGCCGAACGGAGAGACCAGCAGCTCGCTCATCAAGTCGAAGCTGGCGTCTGCCTTGGAGCGCCGCGGAACAAGCTTCCTCATCTTCGCCGGCAGAAGTTCCGGGCACTCGGACGTGCAGACGACGACGATGCTGTCAGGGCTGCGATAGCGCAACGCCCGCAACGCGACGAATTCGTTGAATACGACAAGAGACTTGTCCGAATGCCGCTCGATAAAGGACCGCAACACTTCCTCCTCGCTCGTTGCCAAGAGCAAACTTGAATCATCCAGCCTGAATGCGTCACGGAGCGACTGTTCATAGGGTACATTCGAAAGCTGCTCATGTATGAGGGCTAAGGGCTCCCCGGGAAGCATTCGATTATTCAGAATCACCGATATCCCTTGCAGATCCGGCATCACTTCGCGAAACAAAGGGTCGTTGATCCGGCCATCGACGAGCACCAAAGGCGACCCGTATTGAAGATGGTTGGAGATCGCATGAAAAGAATGCGCGACGGCATCGATTAAAAACACGCCGTCCAGCTTTCTCTCCGCGATTATATCGAGGCTCGGCTCAGACGGATCGAGCTGCGATACAAGCAGATGGTAACCTTTCTCCCTGCATCTCCGCTCCAGCCGGTCGAGATATGCCCCGTAGCTGACCGTCTTCGGAACGATGGCATCGTTAGGACTGACGATGAGGACGCCGAGGACGTTCGTTTTGCCGAGCGATAGCGCCTTGGCCGTCAGGTTCTGAACGTACTTCAACTTGCTTGCGGCTTGAAATACCCTCTGTCTCGTTTCTTCGGGAATCGTTTGCTTGCTTACATTGTTAAGAACGTAACTGACCGTAGCGACAGAGACGCCCGCTTCTTTGGCAACGTCCCTCAACGTCGTTTTTTTCATCGTATTAGAACCGCCTTATCCGAATTATAAGCTCAGCTAATCATAAATCCCGCATTGGAAAAATGTCAATTCGAGCAGTTGACAGTCAATTGGGCTTCCCCTATACTAAGCTTAACTTAACCGGTTAAGTTACTATCAAATCACGCTATAATCGCAATTGAAAGGACGTAACGCATGTCTAATTCCGTTCAAACGTCGCAATTGATTGTTCTTCCGGGGATCCGTGCTTCCCGTCTAGGCAATGAAAGAGAAATTTACGTCTATTTGCCCGCCGGATATGAAGAAAAGGCGGACGCCCGTTATCCCGTGCTGTACATGCACGTCGGACAGCATGTGTTCGAGCCGCGGAAGCAATCCGGCGAATCCTGGGCGATGCACCGGATTGCTGATCGCTTGATCGCCGACGGCTTGATCCGGCCGATCATCATCGTTGCCGTCGAGCATAAATTCGAAGATGGAACAAGCGAATATTTCCATGATCTTTGCGCCTATCCGATTCGCTGCACTGGGAAGCAATACGAGCACTTTCTGGTGGAAGAACTCAAGCCAATGATAGACGGCCGTTTCCGAACGTTAACCGACGCTGCCCATACCGCGCTGATGGGATCTTCCGCAGCCGGTATCGCGACTTACAATATCGGCCTGCGCAATCCGAACGTATTCGGCCTGCTCGGCATCCTGTCCCCTTTCTTCATTCAAGTTGAACCGAGTACGCTGAAGGAAAATCCGCAATATCGGTTGTATCCGTACAACGAAGGTCAGAAATTATGGTTGGATATCGGCGGCGCGGAAGGTTTTTTCATGCCTGCCCATGTTCAGGCGGCAGCCGAGGCTATGCTGAACGAGGGCTGGAAGCAGGGCGAGGAGCTTTATTACTTCCAAGACAAGGAAGCCGCCCATTCCGAATGGGATTGGGGCCGCAGGGCGCATATGCCGCTGCTTCATTTCTTCGGCGGCAAAAGCGTTGCCGCAAGCGTGGCGCTTGAGGGTCCTGATCTTGTTGGCATTGCCGGCCCGACTACCTATGCCAATGCGGTGGTTACGCTGGGTAGCGGGCTGCGGTTCAGCGACTTGTCCGGCCGCTATCGCTCGTTGCAGCCTCAAATCATGGACGTTGCTCCCAATGGGCGGCTGCTGCCCAAACAACCGGGGAGCGCGACGGTCGTATACGAGTACGAGGGCTTACAAACATCCAAGCCATATACCGTGACGGAACAATTATCGGAAACCGTAACGATTGAGTTGGAAGTTCGCGTACCGCCTTCCACGCCGGAAGACGCGGAAATCTATGCAACCTTCGGAATCCCCAAGCTTGAGAAGGGCTTATACGGAGGGACGATCCGGTTGCCGCGAAATCTGGTTTTCGACTTCCTCATCACGAGGGGGTACGAGAAAGAAGAAGTCGATGAGGAGTTCAGGCCGATTCCGTATAGACGGCTCGTAGCGGACGCCGACAAAAAAGTCAGCTATACCGTCAATAACTGGATAGACTTAAACCCCGTCAACATAGGAAAGGAGCAATAATGATGAACGTACATTCTCGAATAGAGACGATCACCTCCTTCCATTCCGTTTGCTTAAACAACGATAGAGATGTTTTCGTTTATTTGCCCCCGGGCTACGACCAGGAACCGGACGCATCGTATCCGGTTATGTACGTGCACGACGGACAGAACGTATTTGCCAAAGCGTTCAACGGGCAGACGTGGAATCTTCACGTTATATGCGACCAATTGATTTCCGAGCGGCGTATCGAGAAGCTGGTCGTCGTCGCGGTATCCAACATGGGTGTTGCCAGAAACAGCGAATTTGCCCACAACGGACCGTTCGCCGCCGAGCTGGACTATCCATGCTGCGGCGAATTGTATGAACGTTTCTTGGTCGAGGAGTTAAAGCCCTATATCGACCGTACGTACCGGACGAAACGGGAAAGCCGGCATACGGCGCTCATGGGCTCGTCCAGAGGAGGACTCGTCACGTATCATATCGGCTTTCGCCGTCCCGACGTGTTCGGCATGCTGGCCATGCTCTCTCCTTATTTCGCCCAATACGACGAAGAGAAGATGCAGCATAGCCCCATCGCGCTGCGATTCGAGAAGAAACAGCCGCTTAAGCTTTGGATCGATGTCGGCGGCATGGAAGGGATGACCGTGCTGGCTGCCCATGTAAGAAGCATGGCGGAACATTTCATCCAGCTCGGATACCGTTCGGGGGACGACTTGCACTTCTGTTACGAGCCGACCGCAGAGCATAACGAAGCTGCATGGGAATCAAGCGTCCACGGCCCTTTGATTGGTTTCTTCGGCGACAAAGGCGCCCCCGCGGCCGTCCTATTGATTGGCGACGAGCTTGCTGCCCTCAGCGGGGCAAAGAGCTGTCTGTATCCGATCGTTCAATATGAAAGCGGTTTAAATATCGTCGATCTTCATGCAGCATTCAGCGTCATACCGAGAGAAGGTGTCCGAATTACTCCCCAGGGAACCATTCTCGCTGCCAAAACAGGCCGTTATCACGTGGAGTACCGCCGATTCGGCCTAAAGAGCGAGCATCTCCTAGCGGTAATAGACGAGCTGCCTGAGCAAGTAACAGTGGAGCTTAAGGTCGTCGTACCGGCGGACACTCCACATGGCGCCAAGATTCATGCCGGGGTTGAGCTCCAGAGAACGGGCCGTCAAATCTATAGAAGACGCTTCTCCCTTCCTAGAGGCACGGGATATTCATTCCGTATCTGCGATTATTCGGGGCTGCAGGAGACGGATGCCGGAGGCGCCGAATTGCCGAAGCGCAAATTCATTGCGAATGAAAATCTGAAGATCCGGTACGAAGTCAAAGGCTGGGTTCAAGGAAATACCCTATAAGACAAAAACAATCGGAGGAATGACCATGAAGAGGAATCTATCGGCCCGCACGGGAGCAAGGCTCGCGCTTTGCAGCTTGTCGTTATCTCTCGTCCTTACTGCCGCATGCTCCAATCAAACCGGGCAGGAACGCTCGAAATCCAATAACGATGCGCCGCAAGGCCAGTTCGATCTGAAATTCGAGAAGCTGGATACGGAGCTGACGCCCGAACCCGGCGCGAAACTGTTAGTCTGGGAGAGCAAAGAAGCAAGGCCGTTCGTCGAAGCGATTATGAAACAATTCACGGAAATTTACGGCGTGGAAGTGACGATGCAGGAGCTCGGCACCATGGATCAGATCGGCAAGTTCGAGTTGGATGGCCCGGCCGGCCTGGCCGCCGACGTCATTACGACCTCGCAGGATCATCTTGGCAAAGCGGCGAGCGCCGGACTTATTTTGCCTAACGACGAATTCGAAGCGGTAACGAAAGCCGAGCACGAGGAAGTCGCGATCGCGACCGCATCCTATAAGAATAAGCTGTACGGCTATCCCATTAAGGTCATGACTTACGCGATGTTCTATAACAAGGACTTGATTAGCGAACCTCCGGCTACGATGGAAGAGGTAATCGAGTATGCCAAAACGTTCAACGACACCGCGAAAAATAAATACGCGTTCATGTTCGATGCGCCCTTCTTCTACTTCAGCTACCCGTTCATCGGCTCTACCGGCGGCTATATATTCGGCAAAAACGGCACCGACGCGGGAGATATCGGTCTTAACAACGACGGCGCCATAAAAGGCATGGAAACGTTCGCGTCGCTGCGCAAGGAGGTGCTTCCCGTAACGGCAGGCGATATCGCCAGCGATATCAAAACAACGTTGTTCAGCGAAGGCAGCGTAGCGATGAACGTTACCGGCTCCTGGTTTATCGATACGTTCCGGCAAGCTGGCGTCAACTTCGGCGTTGCTCCGATTCCGGCAATCGCGGGCAACGAATCCGTTACGCTTTCCCAAGTCAACTCGTGGTATGTAAGCGCTTATAGCAAATACCCGAACGCAGCCAAACTATTCGCGAGATTCGCTTCCACCCAATCGGCTCAACTGCTTAATTATGAGCTTACGGGTGCCGTTCCTACGCACAAGGAAGCTGCTGGCAACCCCGTTATTCAAGCCGACGAAATAACGAGCGCATTTTACAAGCAGTTCAGCGGCTCGCACCCGGCCCCGTCCGTTCCCGAGGTTAGCGGCGTTTGGGTTCCGATGGATGCTGCCATGGTCGAGATTTGGGAGGGCAAGGACATCAAGCAAACGCTGGACCGGGCCGTGAAGCAAATCAAAGATGCCATTGCGCTTAACGCCCAGCAGCCGGAACAATCGCCGGAGGCTCCATTCTAACATGCAACCGAACAGCAAACATCGGCTGGCCGCAGCCCTCCTCTCGGCACTGACACCAGGCATCGGGCAATTGTACAACCGGCAATGGATAAAAGGAATGTTGCTCGTCGCCGTAAGCGCGGCGGCGGCAACTTACTTCGGCAGCACCTTGGGGCATGCGGTCTGGGGAATCTCCACGCTCGGGGAAGCCCCATCCCGCCTCGTCGAGGTCAACGGCAAATCGCAGCATATCCCCGGCGACCATTCGATTAACTTAATGATCGAAAGCTTGATCGTGCTCTTTCTTTTCATGCTGGCCCTGTTCCTATACGCCAGCTCGATTAGGGACGCTTATCGTACCGGTCGTCTACGCGATAACGGACGTTCCCCGTCCGGCTTCAGGCAAACGCTAACGTTTATTCACGACTTCAAGTTCGCGCAGCTGCTGCTGTTCGTTCCGGCAGCGGGCATTCTATTCATTACGATATTGCCGATCGTGTTCATGATTCTGCTCGCTTTCACCAACTATTCCTCGCCGCACCATATTCCGCCGGGCAATCTAGTGGATTGGATCGGGTTCGACTCGTTCGTGCAGCTCTTTCGGTTGAAAAGCTGGAGCAGTACGTTCGTCGGCGTGCTTGGCTGGACGGTAATATGGGCTGCGGTCGCGACCGTAACGACGTTCACAAGCGGCTTGATCGTCGCGCTCGTCCTTTCGCAGAAGGAAATTCGACTGAAGGGGGCATGGAGAACGGCTGTCATCATACCGTACGCCATTCCCCAAATGATCTCTTTGCTGGCGATGAAAATGATGTTCAACGGCAAGTTCGGCCCCATTAACCAGTATCTGTCTTACTTCGGGTTGGGACAGCTGTCTTGGCTGACCGATCCCTATTGGGCTAAGCTCACGGTCATCATCGTTAACATATGGATCGGGATGCCGTTGTCCTTCCTTCTCGTCAGCAGCGTTCTGTCGACGATTCCGGCCGATTTGTACGAAGCCGCGAAGGTCGAAGGCGCCGGACGCTGGCAGCAAGGAAAAATCGTGACGTTCCCGATTCTGCTGTTCGCGATCGCGCCGATTATGATCATCCAAACCGCGGGCAATTTCAACAACTTCAACGTCATTTATTTGCTTACGAACGGCGGTCCGTCGAATCCGCAGTACCAATACGCGGGTCATACCGATCTGTTGATCACTTGGCTATACAAGCTAACTCTTAACAACAACATTTACAATATCGCTTCGGCGATCGGCATCATTTTGTTCATCATCATCGCCGGCTTTTCCATATGGAACTATAGACAAACGAAATCGTTCAAGGATGAGGAGATGATTCAATGAGCATGAAAGCAGCGACCAAAATACGCGTATGCGCCAGCTATGCTTTTCTGCTCGCCGTCGTCTGCTGGAGCTTGTATCCCGCCGCGTGGGTCGTCATCTCCTCCTTCAAGCCCGGCAAATCGCTCTACAGCGAAACGTTTATTCCGAAAAGCTTGACGCTTGGCCATTATGCGGAATTGTTCCATTCCGAGAGCCTGATGTTCGCAACCTGGTATTTCAACACTTTCAAAGTGGCCGTGTTCAGCATGATCTTCAGCACGCTTCTCGTCACGGTCTCTGCTTATGCTTTGTCTAGATTCCGTTTCCCGTTCAGGAAAGCCTCCTTAACCTTGATGCTCATCCTCGGCATGTTCCCTGGATTTATGAGCATGGTAGCCGTTTATATTCTGCTTATGCAGGTAGGTCTGCTGAATACCCATACGGCGCTGGTCATCGTCTATTCGTTCGGATCGGTCATCTTCAATCTGTTCGTGGCCAAAGGTTTCTTCGATACGCTGCCGAAAGGCATCGAGGAAGCTGCCCGCATCGACGGCGCAAGCAATCTGCGGGTGTTCACGAGCATTATGCTGCCGCTGTCCAAGCCGATGCTGGTATTCGTCGCATTGACCGCCTTTACCGGCGCGTGGGTAGACTTTATATTCGCCAGCCTCGTGCTGCGGTCCAAGGAAAAATGGACGGTTGCCGTCGGGCTGTACGATATGGTCAATTCATACCAAAACGCCTATTTTACGCTGTTCGCGGCTGGGGCCGTGCTTATCGCGATTCCGATCACGCTGCTGTTCATGTACTTGCAGCGCTACTTTGTCGATGGGCTGACGTCCGGATCCAATAAAGGTTAATCGAAAAAAAGGGCTTTCCGTAGAGGTCGACAATCTGACCCCTCGGGAAAGCCCCTCTTTCACTTTAATACCCTAATACTTTCCAAGATGAAATGCCCGTCGACGTCGTCGCTTTCGCCGTTACGTTGATCCGGATCTTGTTCGTCGATACCGGCGTGAACGTCGTTGCGTTGTACTGGTCCGCAAGAACGCCAAGCCCCGACGGGCTTGAGACGTTCACCCAAGCCGTACCGTCCCAGTATTGGATCGTATACGATGCCGGCAGGTCGATCCCCCCATTGTCGTCGAACCAATAGACTTGAATGCCGGATATCGTGTAATTTTGCGAGAAATCGTATTGCACCCACTGCGTCGTATTCGGATTGTTCCAGTTGCCGTATACCGGATGTCCGCGGTCTGCCGAACTTGTCGGCGCATAGCCGTCATTCAAACCGGCAAGACTTTCCCAAGTCGATACAAAGGAGGTCGTAGCGACTCCAAGCGGGGCAATATCGGCGGCTGAAGGCGATCCGCTGAATAAGGTGCTGATCTCCGTACCGCTGAGCGCACGGCTGTAAATTTTGAAGTCGTCGACCATACCGTCCAAATATGGATCTGAAAACTGCGATTTGCCAATATAGTTCGCGGTCGTGCTGCCAAGACTTGAAGGCTTCAAGGTCATGCCCGTATTCGTTGCGGCAAGCGCTCCGTCAACATACAGACGTCCTGTCGTGCCTGTGAGTGTAACCGCAACATGCTTCCAGACTCCAGTCGGCAAAGCAGGCGCGTTAAGCTGCTGCTCCGATCCGTTCCCGCCTGTCGTGATGCCGAATCGCAGTCCCGATCCGCCTGCTCTAGGCGCTAGGAACATATAATTGGTTGTCCCCGTACCAAAGTCGAAGATGCGCGACCAATCGCTCAAGGTGTCCACCTTCACCCATGTCGCAATCGTGAAATCGTTTAGGCTGCTGACGATCCCTGCCGGCAGACTGGCATAAGCGTTGCTGCCGTTCAATTCAAGCCCGTTAGCCGTCTTTCCCGCCGACCATGCTGTTCCGCCGGTTAACGTCGCATGCTTGCCGTTGCCGGAAGAGTCGCTGGCCGAGGTGCCGCTCGTTTCATTAAAGGCGTAGCTTGCAATGATCTCCGGCACCGGAGCAGCCGGATTGACCGTATGCGTAACGGTGTCGTTAGCCGACAAGCTTCCATCGCTTGCGCTTAGTTGGAAGACATACGTTCCCGCGGCCGTTACGGTAGCCGTTGTATTCAATGCCGCGCTGTTCGCGATGGCAGCCGTTCCAGGCCCGCTGACCAGCGTCCAAGTCGTTGCGACCGTGCCGCTCGGCAATCCATCGTCACTCGCCGTTCCGGCAAGAGCAACCGTTGACGGAAGCGTAAAGGTGCCATTCGCTCCGGCATCTACAACCGGTGCCGTATTCGGAAGCGGCGTGCCTTGCTGCAGCGAAATGTTGTACGTTGCCGCAGTGCCGATATTCAGGGTAATCGTCGCATTGACGTTGTTGGCCGCATTGACGGAGCCGACGGCAACGTTATTTACCAGAATATTGTAGCTGCCCGCAGCCAGCCCTCTGAAAGTCACTTTTGTCGTGTGGGCTGTGCCCGGCGTCGAGCTCTTCAGAGTGAAATTAACCGCATTTTTCGCCTTCGCAACCGTTGCCGTCGTATATTTGTCCCGCTCCAGCTCCATGCCGAATTTCTCGGTAATGAGGTTCAAGCGTTGGAATACGCCGTCCTTCGGCACGACCGTATAGGTTGTGCTTGTATTCGCTACTTCGCAGCCGTAGCAGTAAAGACCGAAGATCGGATCGACCGCAACGTCGGAGCTAAGAATCTTGATTGCGCCGAACAAGCCGAGGTCTGCTTCGCCGGACATGCCTCTCCAGCCGTTCTGCAGCGGACCGCCGCCGTGGCCAAGCGCATTGTAATTGCCTTTTTCCGCTTGGTAAGTCCATGCTACCGCGCCGATATCAGCCGGGTCGGAGCTGATCTGACCCGAATTGATCGCTCCGATGTTCGCGATCTTGGCCGCATAGGACAATCGCTGCTCCACCTCGGGAGTCGTGGAGTGGAAGCGAATCCAATCGTCCATCGCATAACCGGCCAATGAAACGGTGTACTGAAAGTTCCACCAGTTCTCGCCCGTAATCGTCACCGGCGAAGTGTAGTAGTACCAGATCGGCATATGTCCGCGAGCCGCGCGCGTCTTCGTATTGATTTTGCTCTTCATTGTCGTGTTGTTGTTCATCTTGGCGAGGGTATACACGGCTTCTTCGCCGGTGTTGTCGTAGTTGTATTCGGAGCCGTACGGATAGGTCGTATTGGCGAAGTTGTTGTATTTGGTAGCCATTTTGGTAATGATGCTGTTCGCTTGCGTCGTGTAGCCTTCATCCTGAAGCGCTTTAATAATTTCCGGAGTCGTCAGCTCGCCCATAAGCCCTGTATTCCAGTTGTAGGCGACCCCTGAACCGTATAGAGCGTTAAATATGTTATAAGCCCGAAGCAGGTACGTATTTCGCGGATTGTCATATGTGATCAGATCCGGGTAGAGCTTCGCGATCTTGTACATGCTGAAGTAGGTATTGTAAATATGAGGATAGGCATAACCGCGATACGTAGGCGTGTCGTTCGGATCGGGCATGAGGAAATCATGAATGAGATAATCGGTCTGATGCTCGCCCATCAGGTTCTGCCAGATCGCTACTGTTAAGTAATCGTCGACGGCCTGAACCTCGGAAGCTACAGGTGTCTGAACGTTTTTCTCGGCGAGGAATTGACCATGCGTCAAACCCCAGTCATCTCCCCAGCCCCAATAGCCATTGAACACGTTGCGCTTGGAATTCGTATTCATCATCCAGTCATCGAACACTTTATCCCTAAGATCGCCGGGAACATTCCACTGCGTGCTGTTGACCATAAACGTGGAGTGCCGCTGAAGAGCATCGCCGATCGGTTCGATCGCGTAGAACTGCAGCACCGTTTTCTCCCCGTTGCCATAATTCACCGTTACATTGTTTGGACCGAGCCTGTTCATTTGTATGGAATAAATTTTGTGATTCGTTCCGGTCGTCCCTAACGAGGTGATTGTCGTCTCGGACGGATATTGCGCGACTATCGAGTTAATCGTCTTCGTCGTGTGCAGGTCGAACTTCGCCGTTTGGTCCGTAGGCACCATCATGCCCGGCACGACCGTCACGTCAATGTGGCCTTCGCTGTAGAGGCGATCCTTTACCTGGTCCTCGCCGGTCACTTTAAAAAACTTGAATGCGTATTTCTTGCTTGCGCCCGGCGCGAGCGTCAGGCTCGTATTCGGCAAATAGCCGCGATTCGTGCTCTTGATGACATTGGAGTGGATATAGAACACGTTCAGCCCTTCGATCCAGCCGCCTTGATCCATGGCCCACATGCTGCCCGGATGTTCTTCGACTCTCCAGCGATCCTGATACTCGAATCCCGCGCCCGTGCTGGCATCAGGCACCATGAGCAGCGAAGGACCGATACCGCTTGGACGTCCGACCGTAATGTAGGAGCTGTTATTGCCCACGAAGGAATGCGTCAGTACCCTCGATTCGTAGATTTGCTCGTTGCTTCCGCCCGTCCAGAATTCGTTAAACGGAAGCGGTAGTCCAACATCGCCGAATTCGATCGTTTGCGTGCTCGTGTTCGTCATTTCGAATTCCCATAGGAAATAGTCGCTAACGAGAGAGTACTTATTGACGAGCTTGAAGTTTTTGATTCCGTTCGCGTTTGTTGAATTTTGATACGTAATGGTCGCCGTATTGCCGCTTTGGGTCTGCGTTCTGGCATCGGCGGAGCTTTGGGTCATCGCGGTTTGCCAGGCTCCCGTGCCGAGGCGGTATTTGAAAATTAGCTCGCCCAGCCATTGGTGGTCTGCCGTATTCTGGTTCGGCGTTACGGTCGGATTCATGACGTATTGGGTGTTGAATGTGTCGCCGACGAGTCTTAAGGAGTTAATCTCGCCATGCGTTCCCGTCGTAATATTGAAGTTGCTGTCGGTTAGCGTGTAGGCAGAAGCAATTTGAGGATAAATAACGATAAATGAAGCGGTTACAAAAAATGACGCTGCAAGTAACATCCATCTCCGGTGAAAGGGCAAGGCTTGATTCCACATAAATAGAGCCTCCTGTATATCGGATTTTTTGTGCAGCATTTGTCCACATCATGGTGTCTGGATATCGTTTCCATCTGGCGATTGCATGCGCAATGCCGTACACGTCACCTCCTCCTAATGACAATGGCTGACCGTATCACCCCCTCTCATGACTTTTTTGGGCTTACAAAAAACCCCCTACCTCTCAGAGCTTAAGCATGTCGATTGCCTGCTGCCGGAAATAGGGGGTGTCGTTATTCATGGTGACGTATCAATTAGCGGAATGATTCGTCCATACGGTCATCTCGCCAGGCTCTCTGTTCGCCCAGGCGTAATAAGGGATAAAGGTCAACTCGGTCTTCTCCTGCAACCATTGCGCGTCCGGACGATAGAGCTCTTCCTGCCACGGCGTCGAACTGCGCCGTTCGCCCTGTGCCTTAATGACCTGCATGCCGCCTAACAGCCCTTCTTCGAAGTAAACAGCAGGTTCGCTCGTTACCGGCAACGATAATTGATAGAGCTGCCCGCCGTTATCCGCTTCTTCCAGACAATAGACGAACGGCCCGCGCTGCAGCGCCACCTTACCTGCCGTCTGACGGATGAGCGGATGACCTTGCATGCGGAGAACGGGCATTTCGAACGAGACTTCGACCGTATCGCCGATACTCCATAATCGGTTCAATCGAATATAACCTTTCTCTATTTCCTTCGCGTCATAGAGGTATTCGGAGCCGTTCACCCGCAGATGCTTAATTCCCCCGCTCCAATCCGGGATGCGCAGCGCGAGCGTGAATGCCGTTGCACGCGGCACCGTAATGTGAAACGATGCTGCTCCATCCCATGCATAGTCGGAGCGTTGCTCCAGCGTCACAGCGCAAGGGCCTAGCTCGAATTGCGCCATACCGCCGATGTATAAATGCGTATAGATCGTCTCATCCTTGACGGTGTAGACGTATTGGCCGAGCGAGGCCAGCAGTCTTGCGATATTAGGCGGACAACAAGCACAGCCGAACCACCCTTGTCTTCGCGGCTGCACATGATCGTAATTTTTGTTTTTGCCAAGTACGGGCGGATACACTTCAAGCGGATTCACATAAAAAAACTGCTTGCCGTCCCTGGACATCCCGCTGACGACCGTGTTGTACAGCGCCCGTTCCATCACGTTCGCGTATTCGCTGCTCGGCTCGATTTGCAGCATCCGCTGCGCGAAGAAAATGAGTCCGATAGACGCGCATGTCTCGGCGTAAGCGGTATCGCTCGGCAAATCGTAATCCTGCGTAAACGACTCGCCATGCGCCATAGAGCCGATCGCTCCCGTTAAATACATGCGCTTCGCAACGATGCTCGCCCACAGCCTTTTGCAGGCGGCAAGCAGTTCTTCGTCGCCGGTCTCCGCCGCGATATCGGCCATTGCCGTGCACATATAGACGAGACGTACGGCATGACCGACCGCATGCTCTTGCTCCTTGACCGGAAGATGGGATTGGCTGTATTCCAGATCGTGAGACATTTGCAGCTGCGGAAAGTGAACCGTCCGGCCGCGCTCTTCCCATTGCTCGTTATAGAAATTCGGCTTCGCCCCGCGCTGATTGAGAAAGTACCGGCTAAGCTCCAAGTAAGACTGCCGTCCCGTTGCATGATAGAGCTTGACGAGCGCTAGCTCGATTTCCTGATGGCCGTCATATCCGTTCAGCTTGCCGGGCTCGTCTCCGAACACGTTGCCAATATAATCGGCGAACCTGCAAGCCACGTCGAGGATCGCCCGTTTGCCCGTCGCATTCGAATACGCGACGGCTGCTTCTATGAGATGGCCCGCGCAGTAGAGCTCATGGCATTCGGCCAGGTTGCTCCAGCGTTGGTCCTTTTCTTTTATCGTAAAGTAGGTATTGACGTAGCCGTCAGGCTGCTGTGCCCGTACGATCAGCTCAACGACGGCATCCGCTAGAGACTCCAATTCCGAATCAGGTTCACTTTCCAACAAATAGGCTACAGCCTCCAGCCACTTCGCCACATCACTGTCTTGGAACACCATTCCATAGAACTCGCCCTTCTCCAAGCCTGCGGCGATCTTGAAATTCCGGATCGCATGGCTGGGCTCCGCCTCCGCGACGCGATCATTCAATACCTCCCATTGATAGGGCACAACCACGCTTCGAACAAGCTGTATATAGTCGGACCAGAAGCTGTCCTGTATCGTTACTTTGCGTACGCCCGGTTGAACCGGATCTGAATGCTGCGCTTTCATAGTGGCGATCTCTCCTTTTCTCTCTATCGTTATCCCTTCACGCCGCCTACCGTTAAGCCTTCAATAAAGAATCGCTGAAAGAATAGGAATAGCAAAAGAATAGGTAATATGGTTAGAATGGCGCCTGCTAGAAGAACTTCATAGTTGTTGCTCGTCGGCGACAGCAGGCCGGCCAGGCCGATCGGCAGTGTAAACTTCTCGGTCGTTCGCAGCACGATGACAGGCCATAGGAAGTTGTTCCAGCTGGACAGCGCCTGCAAAATCGTCATCGCCCCGTAAGCGGGCAGAAGCAGCGGTACCATGATCCGCAAGAAGATACCCATTTCCGAGCAACCGTCGATTCGCCCTGCATCCATGAAGTCCTTCGGCAATCCCGATGCGAACTGACGGAAGAAGAAGATCGGAAGCGGAGCGACAACAAAGGGTAATATGACGCCCCATATCGAATCAATAATCAGTAAATCAATAGATAGCTTATATAGCGGCAAAATAATAATTTCCATCGGAATCATCATCACGGCTAACACGAGCGTAAAGACGAACGTCCTGCCCTTGAATTTGTACATAGCAAGCCCATAACCGACCATGGAGGACAAGAACAAGCATATAACCGTGAAAACAGCGGTAATGATTAAGCTGTTTCTATACCAGTCGAAAAAGTTCTGCGAACCGCCCTTGCCTGCGAAGATGGCCTTATAGTTAGCCAAAGTCATGACATCAAAATCCAGCCGTACATTGAGACCGAAACGGAAGAGCTCCGAAGCCGGCTTCACTGACGCCAGAAACAGTGCGAATAATGGAAACAGCGCGATAATGGCCAGCACCGTGAACAACACAATCAACAATAAGGAGGGAATAATCCCGACCCGCTTCGCTCCTGTCATGTTAGTCCTCCTTCTTGAAAAATCCGAGCACGTTCAACTGCAGCATGCTGACCAGCAGCGTTATCACCAGAAGCGTGATGCCGATTGTCGAGCCGAAGCCCAGATCGAAATATTGGAAGCCCTGCTGATAAATGTAGCCCACCATCGTAAGGCCGATATTTTGCGGTGATCCTCTGCTCCCCCACAGCATAAAGCTTTCGGTAAACATCGCGTAGCCGCCGTATATCGATATCGTGAACACATAAATGGATATTGGCTTTAATAACGGAACCGTAATTTTGAAAAACTTGCCCAGCGTACCCGCTCCGTCGATATCTGCCGATTCATACAGCTCTCTTGGAATGCTTTGCAGCGCCGATAGAAAGTATAAAATGTTAATCCCCGCCCAACGCCATGTCGCAAGCACGACGAGAGCAAACATGCTGAGCGATGAACTCAGCAGCCATTTCTGACTGTCAAAGCCGAACAGCTTAATGAAGGAATTCATAATAGCTCCATCCAGCTCGCTGAAGATGAGCCGGAAGATGATGCCCGCAACAACGATCGAAGTCAATGCGGGAATAAACAAGCTTGCCCTGAATAAGTTGCGGGCACGCATCACCTTTGCGTTAAGCAGAACCGCGAGCAGCAGCGGCAACGGGACGAGTACGATCAGCGTCCAGAACGTATAGCGAGTGCTGTTCCACAACGCTTTGTAGAAATCAGGATTGAATAGCCGTTTGTAATTGTCCAGTCCAATAAAGGCGACATCTCCGGGCAGCACCCGTTGGAAGCTCATGATGACGGCACTCACGAGCGGGTAGGAGAAGAAAATGACAAAAGATAATAGAAAAGGCAAAATAAAAAGATAAGGAGCCAGCTTCTGACCGTTGAACCTGCTAGCCTTCGCACTGTCCTTCCGCCTATAGGAGACTCGATTGTCGGCATTCATGTACGTCTCACCCCTAAGCAATCTGCTGTAAAAATAAATCGGCCGCCGGCGTTGCTGGGCACGGCTATTGTGAACAGCTTTGCCGGCGGCCTTGTTAATGGTTGTTCTTATTGACCCGTTTCTTTGCGCAGCGCTTCCGCTGCTTTGGTGATTACCGTCTCAGGATCTTCGCCGAATTGGAAGATCTTCGGAACGATCTCGTTGCGAACCGCGTCGAACACTTTCGGGGACGTTTCACGGATGTTAACCGGATAGATCTCGTCCTTAACCTCATTCAACGTAGCGAAGATATCCGTACCGAAATAATCCGTGAATTTGTTCGGTTCCGCCATCGCCGGATCGTTCCAAACTTCCGTGCGGATCGGGTCCATTCCGAGCTGCTTCCATACTTGAATATTGCCTTCCTTCGACAGCTTGGCGTATGCCAAAAACTTTTTGGAAATATCCAACGCTTTCGACTGCTTCGTAATCGACAAGCCTGTTCCGCCCATACCGGCAGAACGATTGCCGCCTTCTTCCCAAGCAGGCATTGGACGAATGATCATTTTACCCTTCAGATCCGGCATTTCGTCGGTGAACCGGTTCATGAACCAGAATGGCATGAATACGGCTGCTGCGCCGCCTGCGTTCATGAACGCTTTGTATTCCGGCGTATCATGTCCGACGCCTGGTGATATAGCAGCAATCTTCTCGTCGACCAGCTTCTTAAAGTACGTCATCGCTTGAATATTGCGCGGGTCGTCAACCGTGATTTCTCCATTTGGTCCCACTTGATCGGACTTCAATTGGTTGATGGCTGGCCACCATGACCAGTTGCCGGCGCCCTCGAACGTGATGAACGGTACGCCTGTTTTTTGGGCGACTGTTTTGCCGTACGTTTCAACGTCGCTCCACAGTTTAATGTCATCTGGATTGACGCCTGCTTTATCCATAATTTCTTTGTTGTAGTACATGACTGTCGCGCCTACGTGCATATCAACGCCGTAATATTTGCCGTCCTTGCTGTAGATGTCGACACGCGATTTGACGATGTTCGGGATCTCAGGATCGACGACGTCGTTAAGCTCAACCAGCTGCACGTCGCCTTTCATGAAATTCGGGAATTTGCTTTGCTCGATATCGACCAAGTCCGGTGCGCCTTCTCCGGACTGGAAGGCAAGCAGCAAACGTGTATGCATATCGTCATAAGGAATGTTCTGCGCATCCAATTCGATCGTCTGATCGGGATTTGCTTTATTCCATTCATCGGCCATGAATTTGTAGAAGTCTGCATGCTGCTGAACGAAGGTCCATAACGTCAGCTTCGTCGGCTCTGCCGAAGGCGGCGCCTCGTCGGTTGCTTTATTCGTCTCCGCCGGCGCTGAAGTCGGGCTTTCCTCCGTTCCTTTGTTGTTATTGTTGTTGCCACCGCATCCAGCCAATACCATTGATAAAATGAAGATAAGTGCAGTTAAAGCCATACTTGCCTTACGCATTCCATCATCCCCTTTAACTGATTTGTTATATGCTCAATCCTCTCGGATCATAGCCAATGCTAGAGTTAGCGCTTTCATTAAAAATCTAAACGTTTAGATTTTTCATTAAAAAAAGGCGATAGCCTTTTAAGGTGAAGCTACGGAATCTCTTTCAATCAGCTTGCATATCGGTTTCGAGCTAATGCCTGGCTCTTCGCTTTGCAGGATTCGGGACAATGCCTCCATCGCCTGATAACCGATCTGATGAAGCGGCAGCCCCATTGTAGTGAGCCGCGGTGTCAAATACTCGCTGAATTCCCGATTATCGAAGCCGATAACCGAGAGCGCTCCGGGAATCGCGACGCCAAGCTCGCGTGCCGCCTGCAAAATGCCGACCGCCATGACGTCATTCATTGACAGAATTGCCGTCGGCGGAACGGATAGCGACAGAAGCTCCTTCGTTAACCGGTAGCCGGATTCCGCCTCCCAATCCCCCATCTTGATCAGAAGCGGATCGAAAGGTAATTGAAACTCTGTAACCGCCTTATAAAACCCGTTAAACCGCAGCCGCGACGGAATCGAATCCATAGCGCCGCTAATAATGGCAATGCGGGAATGGCCTTTGTTCACCAAATACTCCATTGCCTCATAGGCTGCTTGCTCATCATCGTATTGAATCGACAGATCGCTTTGCGTATAGCAGTATGTATACACAATCGGCTTGCCCAAGGTATCGCACAGTCCCGTCAGATCACGGGGATGCACGCCGATATAGATAATGCCTTCCACTTGCTTGCTAAGCAGCTCGGACACCGCATTGTCCGCAAAATGCCGGTATGCGTCGACATTGTCGAAGCTGCGCCCAATTCTCTTATCCAGCCGCAAGTTAGTCAACAAAATATGCATGTCCAGCCGATCGGCGCAATCGTTGATGCCGTCGATAATTTCCGGTACGTTGAACACGGTGACGTCTTCCGCAATAACACCGATCGTATTCGTGCGTCTGCGCTTCAGACTTTGCGCGGCGTTGTTCGGTTTATAATTCATTTCGTCAATAACTTGCAGGACGCGTTCTCGCGTTTGCTGCTTGACGTTGCGGGTGCCGTTCAATACATAGGATACGGTCGCTGTGGATACTCGAGCCTTTGCGGCGATGTCTTTAATGCTTATGCTGGACACGACTGCACCTCCGTATTTAAACGTTTAGATTTTTTTGTCGAGATGAATATACCATGACAATAACTTCCTTTGCAAGCGCTTTTTTTTTTTGTGAGAGAGTGAACCAGAAATATCAGTCAATTATTACTATACGAGATCACTGTAATTTCTCCCGATATCGGTGAATTTAACAGGAGGATATTACGTTATTCAAATTTATTTGGCTAGTTTTCCAATAAATAACTGGATAAATTACCTATATTTTAAACATAGATGATTAAATCAAGATGCCAGCCTGTAGCTATAAGATGCCGTTAAAAAAGCCAATCCCTTCGAAGGGCTTGGCTCCATTCTATTACAACAACCCATTAATCGACGTTTGCAAGCTGCTGCCGATTATCGCCTTTGACATAGAATAACAGGAACAATACCGTCGCCGTTATTCCCATCGCCCCCATCATGCCGAACAGAAATTGAGGGCCTTGGTGGTCTACGATCCAGCCGGCAGCCGCATTGGCTGCAATTCCGGCGATGCCGCCTGCGGCAGCGAACATCGTCTGCGCGGTCGCTTTGCCGTTGTCCGGCGCCATCAGGTTGACGATCTCAACGGCCGTGCTGAAGTAAAAGACAAGTGCGATGCCGTCTACCGCCTGCAGTAAGAGAATGACGGATGTCGGGGGCGCGAAGCTAATCGCGATATACTTCAAGGCATACATGAGCACGCTGCCGATGAGCAGCGGGAACAATCCGAGCCGGCGTATCACCTTATACGAAAGCCAAAATAACGGAATTTCGACGACTGCTGCAACCGTAAAGCTCCATCCGACAAGCTCCACCGGATAGTCTAGTCTTTGAAGGAAGATCGATAAGTAGTTGAAATTCATCGTCATACTTACCGATACGAGGATGCTGATGGCAATAAAGCATACAAAACGCCAGTTAGTGACAAGCTCCCGGAGGGCGCCTTTCTCTATCCGGTGCTTCGGCTTGGCTCTTGGGATTGCCGGCAGCCAGAAGAGAATAAGAAACAGAAGCAGCGCGAACAGCGAATACGCCGTGAATATATACTTATAGCCGATATCCTCATAAAGATAGCCTGCAAAAACCGTAATGACCGAAAAGCCGATAGCGCCCCATACCCGGACTTCACCGAAGGAAAAACCGTGCCCCGTTCCGTTCTGAACGGCAATCGCATCAATTAGCGGCGAAGCAGGCGAGCTAATGAACGAGAACAGCACGAACGTTATAATCAGCGCAGTTAATCCTTGATCGGGAACAAGCGCCAGTACGACAACGGCTGACAGCAGCGAGATCCATCTCAATATCGAGCGATAATCTTTCGAACGGTCGTTCAATAGTCCGAATAACGGCTGGGACACAATACCCGCCAGCGAGCCTAGCGCTAGTATGAGCCCCATCTGAGAGCCGCTAATTCCCCTATCATGCAAATACAAGCTTAAATACGGCGCATATGCGCCAAGCCCCATGTAAAAGAGCAAGTAGACCGACGATAACTTGAGCTGCAACTTGAATCATCCGTTCTGCGATAAATTTCTAGAAGTGTATGTGCACCATTATACGCGCTTCTTAGCTGTCATTCACCTCTTATTTGATTCCAAAATGATAGGATCTTCCTATAGCTAAAAACGCTAGAAAAGCATAAAAAACTTTACCTATATAAACAAAAAACAGTCTCGCTATAAAGCAAGACTGTTTGGCACATATTATTATCAATGTTTTTGCTTATGTCCGGCGCATGTACGCTTTGACCGTAATCGGCGCGAAGACCGCTACGATGACCGCAGCGCCGATAAGCGAGATAACAAGATCCATGCCTACCGTGCCTGAATTGGTAAGCTCGCGGACGGCTGTAACGAGATGCGAAATCGGATTGATCTTCACAAACCATTGCAGCCAGTTCGGCATCGTATCGACCGGTACGAAGGCATTGGACAGAAACGTAAGCGGGAACAGCACGAGCATCGAAATGCCTTGCACGCTTGATGCTGTACGCGCAATAACGCCGAAGAAAGCAAAGATCCAGCTGATCGCCCACGAACAGAAGATGACGAGCAGCGCGGCAAGCGCGACGCTGCCTAAGCCGCCTTCGGGATGGTAGCCCATTACGTAACCCATGGAGAACGTAAGCACTGTGGCAATGCTGTACCGGACCGTATCTGCCAGCAACGCTCCGGCAAGCGGCGCGATACGGGCGATCGGCAGCGACTTGAATCGGTCAAAGACGCCTTTGTCCATATCCTCTCGTAATTGAACACCTGTAACGACTGAGGTAGTGATAACGGTTTGAACGAGAATGCCGGGAATAATGACTGGCAAGTAGCTGATGACATCGCCGGAAATCGCTCCGCCGAAAATATAAGTGAACATAAGAGTGAATATAATCGGCTGCAGCGTGACGTCAAATAATTGCTCAGGCGTACGCTTAATTTTGAGCAAGCCCCGATACGCCATCGTGAACGAGTTGCGTACCGATTGTCTGAAGCTCGTGCGGTTTCTCAGCTCGCTATAGACTGTTGATTTTGTAGTTGTGTGGTTCATACGGTTACTTCCTCCTTAACGCCATGTCCTGTAATCGTTAGAAATACTTCGTCAAGCGTCGGCTTCTGTACGCTAAGCTCTGCCAAATGAATACCCGACGAGCGAAGCGCGATCAATAGATCGGTCACTAAGTCGGCATCCGCCATCGGTGCCGTAATCTTCGCAGCTTCTGAAGATACGCTCGTCTGTACGCGCAGCACCTGCTCGACAATTCGACGCGCCTGACCGATGTACTCTGCATCGGCTACTCGCAAATGCAGGGACGACGTTCCAACCGACGCTTTCAATTCATCTACGGTACCTTCGGCGACGACGAGACCGCGATCGATAACCGCGACTCTGTCGGCAAGCTGATCCGCTTCCTCAAGATATTGTGTCGTAAGCAGAACGGTTGAACCGGTATTCACCAGACGACGAATCGTATCCCACATCTGCGAACGGGTACGCGGATCGAGACCGGTCGTCGGCTCGTCAAGGAACAGGAGCGGCGGCTGCGCGATCAGACTGGCAGCAAGATCCAGCCGGCGGCGCATGCCGCCGGAAAAGTTGCGAAGCGGCCGCTTCGCAGCCTCCGTGAGGCCGAATTCCTCCAGCAGCTCCTCTGCTTTGCGCTTCGATTCCGCTCGTCCCAGCCCTAGCAAGCGGGAAAATATAATTAGATTCTCGGTAGCGCTAAGCGACTCGTCGACCGAAGCATACTGCCCGGTCACGCCAATCAATTGCCTTACGATCTGAGATTCCTTCACCACATCATGCCCAAATATTTTAGCCGATCCTGCATCCGGTCTAAGCAGCGTTGCCAGCATGCGGATGGTCGTTGTTTTCCCCGCTCCATTCGGACCAAGCACGCCATAGATCGAACCTGTAGGCACTTTCAGATCCACACCGTCTACAGCGCGATTGTCACCGAAAATTTTGACCAGCCCTTGTGCTTCAACAGCCCACTCTCCGGTTTCTTTTCTGTATACATGACTCATTGCAATTCCTCCTATATAAACCAAGTGTAAACGGCTGTCACCGGCCTTTGGCGGCAACAGCTGACGTTTCGCGGTGAAATATAAGAAAGGTATAAACAAAAAAATTTATACTTCTTATATTTTGAATAAAGCGATCATAACGCGCCAATTTAAACGGAGTTTAAACAATGTCCAATTGTTTGCGTGTTACACGCTTAACGGCATGCTAAAATAGAGGAAGCAATTATTACGCGATTAGGAGCAAATCAAGTGCGCGCACATCCCATTAACCTTTTACGCCTAACAGGCATTCTAGATGGCATATCATTGATCGTATTATTAGGCATCGCGATGCCATTGAAGTATATAGGCGGAATCGAAGAAGCGGTCACGATAGTAGGCAGCATACATGGCGGCATCTTCTGTCTCTATGCGGCGGCTATCGCCTATGCAGCTATTCGAGTGAAGTGGAATCTTCTCTGGCCTGCCGCGGCCGTCATTGCGGCCTTCGTCCCGTTCGGCAACTTCGTGCTGGATTGGCAGCTTAAGAAAGCGAAAAGCAAATACGAATTGCGCCAGATTAACATTTCCGTGCTGGTGTACGCAATCGTGTTCTTCTCTTTCTTCGATTTGTTCGCGCAATTGCCCGTCATGAGCACTTTCGCGGCATCTGTCGGCGCCAGCTCTTTTATTGTTGGTTTCGTTATCGGTCTGTACTCGCTGGCCAATACGCTTGGCAACATATTGTCCGGCATCATGACGGATAAGGTTGGCCCCTTCCGAATCTTGATGGCCGGAATGGTCTTATCGAGCGGCGCATTGCTGCTCTATCATTTCGTCGAAGAACCGACTTTGCTCATTATCGTTCGAATCCTGCACGGCTTCGTCGCCGGGCTGATCGTTCCGGCAGCGTTCACCTACTCCGCCAATACGACGATGAGCAACGAGCAAGGGAAGAAAGTCGCCTTCACGGGTACGTTCGTCGGACTTGCCGCCATTATCGGCCCTGCTTTCAGCGGCATAATGGCAAGCAGAACGTCCGTGCCGTTCGTCTTTACTTGCGTAGCCGTACTCGGATTGCTGCTCGCCGTCCTATCCGCTATTTTTCTCAGGAAATATAAAATCACAAAAAACGAGAAGGCTGAAGCTAAAGCACAATCGTCAGGTTCGCTCTTCCAATCAGGTGTAATTAAGGCTTACGGCGGAGCATTCTTCTTAATGTTCTCGCAAGGCGTAATTGCTTACTTACTGCCTCTGCATGTGCAGTCGCTCGGTTATGATTCAAGGTTAAGCGGCACGTTAATGAGCACGTTTGGCATCATTGCCGTCCTGTTGTTTGTACTTCCGACGAATCGCATATTCGACCGTGTCGCCCCTTCAAGGACAATGGCCATCGGCATGGGGCTTATGGGAGCAAGCCAGCTATTGATTAGTCAGTCGAATACGACACTGTCACTTTATGTTGTACTCGGTCTATATGGAGTAGGCTTCGCACTCCTATTCCCATCTATTAATACGATGCTTATCCAAGCAACACCGGCTGATCTGCGAGGCAAAGCCTATGGTTACTTCTACGCCTTCTTCTCGCTCGGTGTCGTCGCCGGTTCCAGCGTTCTCGGCTGGCTGCCCTTCGATACCATCGGAGGATTTATGTTCACGGGCTTCATTCTTCTGCTGTTCGCCGTAATCGTCTCTTTCGATAAACAAAGAAAACAAGTGCTTAATCACTAATACCGGATGAGTAAGAACAGCCCTGCTTCTCCATTGGGAGAGCAGGGCTGTTCGTTTGTCCACATGTATGATTATCTCTTGAAAAGAATCGGGAAATAGTCGTTAGCGAACGGCTGACCTTGAACCGGACGCGGCCCCAACAGTCGAATGTTGTCGTGACGCTGGATACCTGCACGGTAGCCCGTACCGCCTTTCATCACATGAGATACGACCGATAACCGCGGATCATTCGTCCGATTCGGTCCCGATCCATGGAAGGTAAGACCGTGATGAAAGCTTGCTTGTCCCGCCTTCAGAATGCACGGCTCCTCTACCCAGCTTCGGCCATCCGAATATTTATGCTTCAGTTCCTCCATGTTCTGGTTAAAGAAGGAGTCGCTGTCAGGTACCAATCCCCACTTGTGAGAGCCGAGTATCGTCATCATGCCGCCGTTCGATAAATCCGTGTCCTGCAGCGCAATCCAAACGGTTATCATATCGGGCGTATCCGAGCATTGCCAGTAACCGTAGTCTTGATGCCAGCCCACGTTGCCTGCATCGGAAACTTCACTGCCGATACCGGGCTTATAAATAACCTGATCATGCCAAAGTCGAATTTCATCCGTGTCCAACAAATCGGCGGACAGCTCTCCAATGAACGGATCCAATACCGCCTTCTTCACCTCGTCATTGATCCACCAGCCATTATCCAGCTTGCGAAGCGCGCCAGGGTTGTCGCTAAGCCGAAAATGATTCATCGATATCCCGTCGCCATCGTAATCGCCCGACCATATCCGGCGATGCGCCTCGCGCAACCGTTCGATCTGCTCGTCATCAAAGAGCTTGGGGCTAATCCAATAGCCATCGCGGTTAAAAATTTCTTTATCCTGTTGCGTAATTTTGTACTGTCTTTCAGCTAGTAAAGTCATCTATGTTCCTCCTTATTTGCGATTGACATCATCTTAACCTGAACGAATAGCGATTGACGTTCAAGTTCGTACGAAGTAGGATGAGAAACATAGAGTACATACTCAAACAAACGAACGAAGGAGCTTCCCCTTTCATGAACAAACGCTGGACATACGATACCGACAGCAATCCGCCTATCCGCAGCGTACCGGAATTCGTCATGCTTGGCAGCGATGAATTGCGTAAGGCAGTGCCGCTGCATGAACATGAGCATCCCGGATGTTATGAATTTGTTCTAATTGAGCAAGGAAAAGCAAGCTGGGTGCTTGAAGGGCAATTTTATGAGACATTGACAGGCGATCTATTCCATTCGCGTCCCGGCGAGAAGCATAGAGGGGGCTTCAATGTGATCGAGCCCTGCAAGTTTTGGTGGTTGATTATCGAAGCGCCTCATCATGACGGTTGGTTATGCTTGCCGCCTTCAGAGAGCTTAGTCATCGAAGAAGCATTGTTGCAATTGCCGCGCCATTTCCATCTTGGACTGCCGGCCGTTGAAGTTTTCAAGAAATTAAGGTCGTCGTTAGTGAAGGATAGCCCTAGTCAAAGCACCGCTGTACGTTCCGCTTTAATTGAAATCATTCTTGCCTTTATTGGGCCTCGCTCCGGAACGAACGATATCGCATCCGATTTGATTCATGCCTTTCATGAGCTTATTGCCAGAATGAACAAACAGCCGGAATGGCGCCCCTCCGTAAATGAGCTTGCAGCTGTCGCAGGCGTCAGCTCTTCGCACTTTTACCGAACGTTTCAGGACTTTACCGGAGAGCCGCCAATGACGTTCGTCGAGCGGCTTCGCGTGAAAGCGGCTTGTCGTCATCTTATGGAATCGGATGCGTCGATAACGGACATCTCTTTCCAGTTAGGGTATCAATCAAGCCAGCATTTTGCGACCGTATTCAAGCGCTTCGTTGGCACGACGCCTACGCAATGGAGAAGATCCCAGAACCTATTGCATCGTTGAGTGAATGTCCATGACTCTCAGTAGATAAAAAAAACCACGTCATAACGACGTGGTTCAGATTGCAAAACCTTGGTTCAAATGCTCTGGAACAGCTTCAGCTTATCCGGATTTCTGATCAAGTAAATGTTACGAAGAAGATGGCCTTCGATTTGAAATAAAGTAACGGCCTCTATGCCCTGCTCGGAGTAAATCGTGATGCCGATCTGACCGTTAATTTCACTTACTCGGAATGACGAGGAAACACCGTCGCTGGCACTTTTGCGCATGATACCGAGCAAGAAACGGGAAACAAACGACCTGCTCACGATCGGATGAACCGCGGAGACAACATTTCCGCCTCCATCGGAAATCAACACGACATCTTGGGCTAGCATCGCCATCACTTCGTCGACCCGGTCTTGTTCAAGCATGTTCAAAAACTGGCGGACCCATGCTGCATTTTCATCCGTGAAGGGTAAGGCGGCCGCGTTGCCAGCCTCTCTCATTTTCGCTTTCGCGCGGCTGAACAGCTTGCGGGTATTGGCCTCGTTCTTGTCGATAATGGCTGCAATACCCGCGTATTCAAAACCAAGCGCTTCGCGAAGGACAAACACCGCCCGCTCCGCGGGCGACAACCTTTCCAGCATAACCAGCATGGCATAGGATAATAATTCGGAGCGAGCGATCATTTCGAAATTTTCGTCGTCAGAGGTAGGAACGGGCTCGGGCAGCCATTCGCCAAAATATTGCTCCTTGCGTTTGCGCGCCGATTTGTGCAAATCCCGGCAACGATTCGTCACCATCTTGCACAAATACGCTTGCGGCGCTTCCGCCAAACCTAGCGGGTTTCCGTCATATGCCTTCAGGAAGACATCCTGAACGATGTCCTCCGCATCGGAGAATGAGCCGGTCAACTGGTAAGCTAGAGAAAGCAGCAAACCTTTATATTTTATATACATTTGCTCCATTCCTACGCCTCCATCACTATGTGTATATCCTATTATTTGATTGTGCTGGCCAAGTTCCAAGTAAAAAGTTTAATCCGATAACCCATTTTGCCGGTAATTATGAAATCAATTCCCCATTTGCGCACCCATGTGAGACCTTTATCAGGACCCAAGCCAATACTGAAGCTGTCCATATAGCTGGTATGCACAGGTGCCGGTTTACCTGCTAGATCAGCTGCAATGACTTTCGCCAATCTGCTCGCTTGAGGGATGGCTTCCTTACAAGTCATCCCGTCGGAACGGCCGTTTAGCGGATCGATGACTTTGGCGCAATCGCCGATACTGTATACGCCGGGAGCAGCTTGTACCCGGTAGCTGGCATCAACCTTCACATAGCCGTCCGAAGTAACCGGCAGGCCGAATTGTTCAAGCGCAGGACTTGGCATTAGCCCCAATGTCCACACACATAAGCCTGCGGGCAGCTTCTTCCCGTCGGATAAATAAACGATACCCGCATTTTCCTGAAGCACTCGGTTTGCATGGACAACCTTTACGCCGCAATCTCTTAAAAAATGCTCCAATTTCCGGGACACCCCGTCCGGTCCGTCAGTAAAGAGACGCTCATGCGCATTATACAAGCGAATATCAACTTCATTCGTCTCGATGTCGAGCTTCCGGGCTTCCTCCCGGACATAATAGGCCAGCTCCGCCGCCGTCTCAATGCCGCTTATGCCCGCTCCCGCTACCGCAATCGTCAACAAACGTTTCCGCTCCTGCGGATTCCGTTCGATGGCAGCCTTGCGTAGATTGGCAAGCCATATTTCCCGTATCTGAAGGGCATCATCCAGGTTTCCTAGCGGTTGCCCCCCTGTACTTGGCTCAGGCCGCCGAACGATGCTGCCAGCCGCTACAACAAGAATATCATAATCCAAGCTTTGCAAGGCGCCTGAAGCGTCTGTCAGTTGTATTTTTTTCGCTGACGTTATAATGTCCGTGACAGTTCCCTGAATGAGCGATATGCCCTCAGGAAACAGCTGCGTGAGCGGCACTCGAATATCTTCGTCCGTTACCGCAGGCTTAAACAACTTCACCTTGCGAAAATGATATTTATTTTTATCGATAAGAACGAAATTGACGGATTGGCTGTTCTCTTGCCGCTGCAAGGTTTTACGAATTTCATTCATGGCATGTATGCCTGCGTATCCAGCCCCAATAACGACGCATGTTAATGTTTTCATTACGATCACTCCTATTGACTCGATTTCTTGTATAACGATATGGAGTCGTTTTTTGTGACATAACACAAGCGTCAACGGCTGTCGCAAATAAAAAAAGCCGCCTCAGCAAGGCAGCTTGAAAATGCGCTTAATTACGCAGGGCTTTTCCTGAAGGCGCGTGACTTGTTGGATCGCCATCTTGGCTCTAGATAGTGCTCGTACCAGCCAATAGCTGCAAAGAGCCATCCAGAGCTCATTAAATAACCGCCGATCACATCGCTTGGGTAATGTACGCCAAGATAAATCCGGCTAATGCCGATCATAAGGATCATTCCGATTCCGATCGCGAGTGTCGTAACACGAAGCCAAGCATGACGAATATGCTTCCAAAGAAAATAAATGGTAAGCCCATATAGCGTGAAGGCTGACATGGAATGACCGCTCGGAAAGCTGGAGCCGGCAGCGTCAATTATTCGGTTAATATCCGGCCGCGCCCGTTGAACCAGCAGCTTAAGCACGACGTTAAGCAAGCTGGAGCCGACAATAGTGCCGACAAAAAAGAACAATTCTCTGCGGTATCCGATAACGAGCAGAGTCATGACAATAACAACGATAATCGACACGACGTATAAACCGGATCCTGCCGTTGTGACCCCCTTCATGATAGCCGTACGCGAATCGGAATGAAAGCTTTGAATAAAATTCGCAACATGATCGTCGAAGACCTCTATTTGCTGCTGTCCAACTAGTGAAGCTAGTCCGATGAATAAGCTTAGAAATACAATTGCGTACACGAGCGATCGAAACAAAACGTTATTCAAAAGGCTCAAGCCTATTACCTCCCCAAAATGAACCATACCATACCGATAATAGCAAAAAAGAGTCCCCCCCAATCAGGAAGACTCTTTAATCATATACCTTTTGCAACACGATTTCATGTTCTCGACTTCAACATAGTCTCCGTGACCACACTTTACATCCACTTTTTCTGATAAGTTGCGATTTCCTGGTACTCATCGGTCAGAAGTCTGGACATCCGCACGAAGATGCGGCTCAGCTCTTTGTATTTCACCACATTCTCTTGATTCGGCAGATGCTTATGCGACGAACCCATCATCGTCGATACGACATGCAGCGAATCGACCTCGCCGATGCTGTACATCCCTAGAATGGCGGCCCCTAGGCAGGAGCTTTCGAAGCTCTCAGGCACTTGCACCTCTTGGTCGAATATATCGGCCATCATCTGACGCCATAGCTCCGACCGCGCGAAACCGCCTGTCGCCTGTATTTTCTTCGGTTGGCCGATCAACTCTTCGAGCGCCATAAATACGGTAAATAAGTTGAAAATAACGCCTTCCAGCACAGCGCGAATCATATGCTGCTTCTTATGGTGAAGGCCAAGTCCGAAGAACGAGCCTCTTGCATTCGCATCCCATAGCGGCGCCCTCTCTCCTGCCAGATAAGGATGGAACAGCAAACCGTCGGCCCCTGCCGGAACGCGGGCGGCGATTTCGGTGAGCACCTCGTAAGGGTCCTTGCCAAGCCGAAGCGCCGTCTCGACCTCCGCAGAGCATAACTGGTCGCGAAGCCACCGGAATATCATCCCGCCGTTATTGACCGGTCCGCCGATTACCCACATATCCTCGGTTAGCGCATAACAGAAAATTCTTCCCTTCGGATCGGTGATCGGGCGATCGGTGACGGTACGGATCGCTCCGCTCGTCCCGATCGTCACGGCAACCGTTCCCGGATCGATCGCATTCACGCCGAGGTTGGACAACACGCCGTCACTTGCGCCTACGACAAAAGGCGTCGAAGCCGGCAAGCCCAGCTCGGCCGCCCATTCGGAAGCAAGGCCGGTCAAGCTATAGGTCGTCGGCACCGGCTCAGACAATCGCTCGGCGGTAACGCCCGCTACCTCCAGCGCTTCCCCATCCCAAGCCAGCTTCGTCAAATTAAACATGCCCGTTGCTGACGCGATGGAATAGTCGATCACATATTGGCTGAACAGCTTAAAGAACACATATTCTTTGATGGAAATAAACTTATGCGTACGTGCGAACAATTCCGGCTCCGCATGTCTAAGCCAAGTGAGCTTGGATAGCGGGGCCATCGGATGCAGCGGAGTTCCCGTGCGCAAATAAATTTGATGACCGTTCATTTCGTTCTTAATTCGTTCCGTCCAGAAGGCACTGCGGTTATCCGCCCAGGTGATGCATTTGGTGAGCGGGTTGCCGTCAACGTCAACCGCAATGACGCTATGCATGGCTGAGCTGAACGACACGCACAATACGCTTGTTGGATGAACGCCGCTATCTAGCACGACTTGCTTGACCGTGCCGATAACCGCGCGAAAGATCTCGTCCGGATTCTGTTCCGCAACATCCGGCTTAGGCGAGTATAAAGGATACTCTATGGTATGGCTTGCTTGAAGCACGCCTTTCGTATCGAACAGAACGGACTTAGTGCTAGTTGTTCCAATATCAACGCCAATTACATAAGAGGAAGCCATCTTACCTCCACTCCTTTCTTCCACTATCCTCGAATCGCGGTTAGACAACCGTGTTCAAGACGAGGATCAAAGCAAGCGCTACGACCGAAATGATCGTCTCGAGCGCCGTCCACGTTAGAAGCGTCTCTTTCACGCTCATGCCAAAATATTCTTTGATCAGCCAGAAGCCCGAGTCATTCACATGCGAGAGGATGAGCGAGCCGGCGCCCGTCGCAAGCACGAGCAGCTCGACATTCGTTCCCGGCATCGCCATTGCGATTGGAGCAACGATTCCGGCTGCCGTCATCATCGATACGGTTGCAGAGCCGGTCGCGACGCGAATCATTGCCGCAATCCCCCAGCCCAGCAGAATTGGCGAAACATTCGACTCGGTCGCAAGCTCTGCGATATAGTCGCCAATGCCCGAGTCCAGCAACACGCGGTTGAACGCGCCGCCTGCGCCGATTACGAGAAGAATGGTTGCCGTAGGCGCCAAGCAGTCATTCGTAAATTTCAGTACCGTTTCGCGGCTTAAGCCTCTGAAGAAGCCAAGGCTGAAGAACGAGTATACCGTTGCGATCAATAAGGCCACGACAGGATCGCCGACAAACTTGGCCGCTTGGTAGAGGAAGTCCCCGCTCGCAAGCGTCCCGTTCTCTAGGAACAGATCAGCGACGGTGGCAATGAGCATTAGAAATACAGGCACTAATATTGTAAACAACGTATTAAAGAAACCGGGAAGCTGCTTTGTTTCCGCATTTTCCGTAAGCTGATCGCCCATTTCCTTCGGAACTTCCTTATGGATTCGCTTGCCGATCCAGTTCCCGTACAGCGGACCTGCAACGATGGCGGTCGGCAAACCGACGATGATGGAGTACAGAATCGTCTTGCCGATATCGGCGTTAAAGATTCCAACGGCAGCCATTGCCGCCGGATGCGGAGGCACCAGGCCGTGAACGACGGACAAGCCGGCAACGAGCGGAACGCCGATCTTCACTAGCGAAAGGCCTGTTTGTCTTGCAATCGTGAATACGAGCGGAATGAGAAGGACAAATCCGACTTGGAAAAACACCGGAATGCCAACGATAAAAGCGACGCACATCATCGCCCAATGGACGTTGCGCTCACCGAACAATTTGATAAGGGTACGGGCGATGCGCTCCGCGCCGCCGGACTCCGCCATCATTTTGCCAAGCATAGTGCCAAGCGCCAAGACGATAGCGAGGAATCCGAGCGTATTGCCCATGCCCGTCTTAATAGAATCGATGATTCCCGGCGAATCTTCCGTTGTCAGAAGCGGCATTCCTGCAGCCAGCCCTGCACCGATCGCGGTGATAATCAGAGCGACGAAAGGATTGAGCTTCACAACGGTAATCAACAATAGCAGCACGACGATCGCCGCAAGAACGATAAATAACAACATGATGTGTGTTCCCTCCGTTTGTTTATGTGATTTAACGATCAACGATCTCGATAATCTTGAGGCGTCATTCCGTACATCTTCTTAAACGCGTAGATGAAGGAGTGCGGCCTCTGATAACCAAGCAGAGCAGCAATCTCATAGATCTTCTCGTTGCTCTGCTTCAGCATATATTCGGCTTTTTTCATTTTGACGCGCTGCACATAATCACTCATATTTTCCCCGGTTTCCAGCTTATATACTTTCGAGACATAGACCGGATGGAGAAATACGTTCTCGGCAATCTTTTGCAGCGATATATCGCGCGTCACGTTCTCTTCAACAAAGGTTTGAATATCCCGTATGAGCGTAGATCTGGAATCTTTCGTTTCTCGTTCCATGTCGTCCCTAATATGCTGCAGCGTACGGAACGACCATTCCCGCAAGTGATTCAAAGACCGGAAAGGTATGCCTTCCGACATGCGATCGAAGTGGCTGCCAATTAAGTCGGCTAAGTGCCTTCCGTTCTTGTGGGTTATATACGTGTAGGCTGATGCAATCGTGAAATAGATCTCGAGCAGATGCTCCTGTGAAGGATCATCGCCTTGCTCCATCGATTCAAAAATATGGCGAAGCTTCTCCTCGATGACCTCCCAACGCGCTGCCTCAAGCAAATGAATCAAGGTTGGCGGGTCGTAAAGACTTTGCAAGGAATAGATGGGCGGTTCCGATTTAGGCTCGTCTTCAAGACGCATGAAGAGCTCCCGCTCGTTCCCGATCCGCTTCCGGAAAGAAGAAATCGCACGGTTGTAGTACGCTGCAACATCGCTCGGAAACTTCCCTTTGTTACTCACCAAAATGGATATTTTGCTTTTCAGATACGTACATACGGCAGTTTGCAGCAAAGCTGCAGTCCGTTCGAACCAGACTGAATCATCTTGGTCAGGTTCATCCTGCTTAGCCGTCATTACAAACACTAAATAATCATGAGCGTCCTTCGTATGCCATATGGCATACCTTGTACCGAACAATTCCTCGACCATGTTGCTTACGGCATATTCTTTCCATGCCAAATCTTCAAGCTCGTATTGCAGGAAAGACTCGTCCAACCGAATAACCATTAACGAAACGGTTGACCAAGCGTGGCTTCCCATCTCAAGCCTGGCCATCTTCTCTTGAAGCAGCTCTGCGCTCCACTTCTTGCCCTGAAGCAGCTCTTGAAGGAGATTCGCCCGAAGAAGCGGCATATTTTCTTTGAGCGTATAGCTCATTCGCTGGCTGGAAAGCACTTCTTCCCAATCCTGCTCAAGCTTGATTAATACCCGCTTCACCGTTGCCAGCAGCTCGACCTCTTTGACCGGCTTCAGCAAGTAATCCTCGGTCTGATACAGAATAGCCTGCTTGGCAAAGTCGAAATCGGAGTAGCCGGACAAGAGGATGCATTTGGTTTTCGGCCATAGACGGCGGATTTCGGCGATCAACTGAAGCCCCGACATGCCCGGCATCTTAATATCGGTGATGACGATATCGATGGAGAACTGTCTTAACAACTCAAGTGCCTCTAGACTGGAATAAGCGCGATATACCTGCTCTATGTTGATTGACTTCCAATCGATAGTCGTCGCAAAACGATCCACTACATGAGCTTCATCGTCCACAAACAATAGCTGTGCCATCGCATCCCGTCCTTCTATTCCGAATCAACGCCGCCGCCATTGCGAGTCCAGGTTGCGGTAACGATTAGACCGCCGTCAGGCGCGTTGCGGAAGCTTAGACCGGAACCTTCGCCGTATTGATAACACAGACGCTGGTGCACATTCCGTATTCCGCTTCCCAACTCATCCGTACTAGAGTCTTTTTGCACTAACCGTTCTCGCAATTGATCCAACTCAGCATCCTTCATCCCGACACCGTTATCCGTTACGTGAATCCGATTATATTGATCATCCTGCTCACCCGTGATGACGATCATGCCTCCGCCTATACGCGGCTCGATGCCGTGAACGATGGCATTCTCGACAAGCGGCTGAAGGATAAGACGAGATATTGGCTCGCTTAACATGATGTCAGATACGTTAATGACGTAAGCCAGACGTCCCATTCGCAGATGATGGATAGCCAGATAATGCCTCACTAAATTCAACTCATCTGCAACCGTGACCTGTTGATTCTCGACCTTCGTCGTGTACCGATAAAATTCCGCCAAATTTTCCGTCATGGAGATGACCGCTTCCCGATCGTCCATCATCGCTGAATTGATAATGAAAAACAGCGAATTATATAAGAAATGAGGATTAATTTGAGACTGCAGCTGCTTTAATGTCGCATCCCGCGAACGCAGCTTCTCGGTATACACATCTTCGATTAAACGCTGAATCTGCTCAGCCATCTCATTGTAATGACGGATCAGATCATCGAACTCACTCTTGGCTTTGTAGTTAATCCGCCATGAGAGATCGCCATCCTTCATTCGCTGGACGCCGCGGATCATTTTGTGCAGCGGAATCTGAACGTTGCGATACAACAGGAAGGCAGCCACAATGCTCATCATAAGCAGTAACGCAATGGAACAATAAAACCAATTACGCGCGGTCATGATTGGCGATACGATGCGCTCAACAGGAACGTAATCGACGAGATACCATCCAAGCTGACGAGATTTCACATAGCTGACCAGGTACTTTTCGCGTTCGATGCTAATCGTCTGTTGCCCCGAACTACCGGAAGCATCGTTCAGTACAGTGCGGATAATGGATTCAGCCGTTGCTGAAGAAAGCGTGCTGTTCGGGATCGTCTCCTCCTCATTCGGATGATAGAAAAAAGGATCGCTTCTATTTTCTTTTTTGTGGATATCAAGCATATCGCTCATATTTTGCACGGGAAAACGCACTTGAAACATCGCCGTTAAATCGTTGTATGTGTTCGCGTTAGCTGGTTCGGTTATTTCACGAATGAAAGTTCCAACCGGATATCCCCGCGATCTGTCCTGGTCATACGTCCATGTTGTACGTATGGGTCGCTCTTCCGGCCTTGTTGCCGCTCCATTCACGTAAATATTAGAAGAAAGAATCTTCTTCGCAACTGGAAGCTCGATGGTAAGATCATTCGACCAGGCGCTGGACACACTCTGCAGACTTAGCTTCTCGGTCACGCGAGCTTGCGCTTTCAACGATTCGCCTGTTCCGCTAATAAATTCACGGATGTAAGGATCGTAGCTAATGATCACAGGGAATACCGACAAGTTCTCGATGATTGAATCCATTTGATTCATCAGGAAAGTAAGCTGATTCAAATTGGATGATCGGACCTGCTTCTCTACCACGCTGCTTGCTATGCGATTGGAATAGCTGTACAGAAGCAAGATCGGGATGAGCAATAGAACAGTCGTAACGACAATTTTGCTGAAAATAGATAATCTGTTCCGCACTCGTTACACCTTCTCACTCCGCTTCTTTATCGAGAATCGCCTGCAATGCAGCGTTCGCCTGATCCGCCGTCTTTTGTATATCCGTCTCCCCAGTTATAATCTTTTGCACGATTTCACCAACCGTCTCACGGGCTTCCGTCACGTTGATCGTTGTCGGACGGTCATGATCGACTCCGCCATTTACCGATTTCTTGAATACCTTTACGAGCTCGGCAGGAAATCCCGCCGTTCCTTCTTCCCGATTCCATATGGAGGATCTCGGCCCGGGTATCCCTTTCTGTTGAATCAGCATCGTAATCTCCTTGCTGGTCGCCCATTCGATAAAGGTCCATGCCGCTTCTTTATGAGCCGACTTCGGGTTAATCGCCAGCCCCCACGAGGTGATGTTGTAAGGTCTTGACCCCTTCGCCCCCGCCGGAAAGGTCGCGAAGCCCACATTGCCTGCAACATCAGGATAGTCTGGATCCATCGTCATCTTGTAGATCGAATTGGCATCCGTATACAGCGCCGCCTTGCCCTCCGCGAAAAAAGCGCTCGCTTGCGGCCATGACATATTAATTACGTCTGATGGACCGTAATCCCGGAGCAGCGTGCCGTACATCGTGAATGCCTTGATTGCCGCAGGCGTATTGATCGTTGCTTTATTGCCCATAGTAAAGTCTCCTCCCTCCGAATATAGGTAGGAAGATACTTGAGTGACGAGCGGGCTGCGCCCGCCGCGGGCAACAAATCCGTACACTCCGTTATCCGGATCATGCAATCGGGACGCGGCATCTGCTAATTGCTCGATCGTCTGCGGAACTGGTATACCGGCTTTTTGTAACAGGTCTTTGCGATAATACAATATAGCTTGCTCGATAATAATCGGAATTCCCGTAAGCCTTCCATCCACGATCGATGAACCAATTGATTGAGCTGTAAAATCCTCATAATCGTAATCCGTTGTCTGCTTAACAAAGTCATCAAGCGGCTCTAACCAGCCATTTCGAAAAAACAGCTTGCCCTCCTGAAGAGGCCGATACATGAATACATCAGGCGTCTCGGAGCGCGACGTGAATTGAACGGTCAGCTTCTGAGTCAGTTGATCCTCGAAAAAACTTTGCACGCTAACGCTCATTCCCGTCTCGGCTTCGAACTGCGGCAGAAGCGGCCTAATGGCATCGACCCATGGGTGAGAACCCGTCACTAATGTGATCGATTGTCCGGCTAAAGGCTTGTCCGCCGTGCCCACATCTCCAGCGGAGCGATTATCGCTGTTCCCGCAACCGGTTGCCGCTATAGCTGCAAGTATAATTGCCGCCCCGGATCGCTTCATGCGATTACCTCCCGAAATGATATCGCTACAGCAATCTTAACGATACTTGATCCTGATCCTGTACGAAATAACGAATACTTAATATCGATAACTAAAACTAAACATAAGCCCTACCTATTATTAACAAAAAAATCAGCGGATATTTAACATATCCGCTGATCCTATTTATTTCTGTATGCGCGCCTTATGGATGAGGAAAAAACTGGTTAGCCAACTTATCCATGGAAGGTGTCGAACTATTCGTTGCCCGCTTCCATTGGGCGAATTCGCTGCTTAACGCTTCCATCTCGGAGATAGTTCCGTCAATTAATTTATAAATGGGGATTATGCTGTACAGCTTCAAGAAATAATAAACCAACCGCTTCCGCTCTCGGATAAACTTAACTTGCCCAGCCGGCGTAATCGTGATGTCCATAGCTTCCAGTACGCGAAAGCCCTCATCCATAGCTTCGATCAATTCGAGCAGCAGCCTCTTGTCGCCGTCCAGCTTCTTCATTCCGCCCTCTGGGGAGAAGCTGACCGTATTCAACACAAGAATAGCAATAATATGGCTTTTCAGCCAAGCATCTATATCATCATGATAGTCCAGCTTGTAGCTAGCCTTCTTGAATGCGTTATCCAGTAAAGGTTGGAACGGAATCGGGCCGTCCAGCCCTCCTAAAACCATTTGTCCGCCTCCGCGTACAGCCAGTATGCGTCCGTCCTCGTATCTGCGCCCTCCGCTTAGTTGGAAGCCGAACGCAACGCGCTTCTTCGTCCGACTGTTTTCCTCAAGATAAGATTGCATCTGCCTAGCATCCGCATTGTTGCCTACGATAACGATATGACTGCTTTGATTGGCTGCTAGAATCGGAAGGACAGACGGAAAGTCGCTATATTTCATCACGACGAAAATAAGATCGTATTGTTCGTCGGCTTCGAGCGTTCGGATGACGCGCACTCGGTCCACGGTCGTTCGAAGTTGAAAATAATGACGAACAACGACTCCGTTCCTCTCCAGCTCCTCGGCCCGCTTCCCTCTGGCAAGAACAGTTACGTCATTGCCCCCGCGCTTCAAAGCATGCGCAAGATAACTGCCCAATACGCCAGCACCGTACACTAAAATGTTCATTCGGCATCCCTCTATCTCGTATTTTATAGATAAACGTTGATTTATCAACAAACGTTCAATAAAATAAGCTTAGCAAACGCGTAGTTACGCTTCAATGCTTAATAAATCCGTTATTGTTGAATAATCAACGAATGATCCCAAATTGTCTAATAGAGCTGGAGGAAAACAGATGGACAGACGAGTACTCAAGACGCGTAAAGCTATAATCGACGCTTTCGTCGAACTGCTGGGAGTGCGGGATTTGGATCAAATAACGATCAATGACATTGCCGACCGCGCCAATGTCAACCGGGGCACGGTTTACTTGCATTACGCAGACAAATACGATCTGCTTGATCAATGTATCGAAACATACTTGCAGCAATTGTACGAAAGCTGTATGCCTAACAGCGACACGCTCCCGTTGAACGCCAAGGCGTCGCTTCTTCTTACATTTCAATATTTGGAGCAGAACGCCTACATCTATAAAACATTAGTGACCCGAAAAGGAATTCCGGCATTCAGAGAACGGCTGATGACCATCATGGCACGAGGATTCGAGGAGCAAATAGACGTTTACGGCATGAAGCGAGGGATGAATAGAGATATTACTGTTCAATTTCTAACTTCGGCTGCTGTCGGTCTCGTGGAATGGTGGATTATTCAATCGATGCCCTATCCTGCGGAGGAGATGGTCGAGCAGCTATTTGCACTGCTTAGTCTTCATCTCCCGCTCCCGCCAGAAATACGCTAGCTAACCTCTACAGAAGCCGACCTTCATTCAAAGCCGCGATCGATTTCTCCAATCTGCGCGCACGTGTCTCAGGCGTCTTGGCTCCCTCGATATTTAATAGAAACCGACGTTTGTTGCTGTAGGACAGCGTTTCGAAAAAAGCTCTTGCATTCGGATTACGATCAAGCTCCTCCGAAAAATCGGCTGGCAGCGTCACCTCTCGAGGCTCGGTGTCCAGCTCGATCTCGACATCTACCGTATCGCCAGCTTGAACGGCTGCGCCCGTACGATGCTCTGCGCTAAGCGGAAGCATGTATTTGCCGCCCATAGATGCAACGGTGCTTCGGTAACTATAATCCCCGATCGTCACTTTAACTGCCGGCTTCTTCCCTGCGCTCAGGCCTTCAACAACGTGTTCGGGAACTTCGATTCCCGTTGCTGACTTTTTGGCTAACAAAACAACTGCTTGAAATTTCATTCTATCTCCTCCAATTTGGCTCATTGCCTCTTGCCTGTATTCCCTTGGGATAGCGAGAACGTAGCTAGTTCGCTCAGCTGGAGCGCATTTTCTAATGATGTGCCCTGCAATCCGTTAAGCAACCAGCGGCCAATAAAGCCGACTGTTCCGCCAGCGGCGAAGGTTGCTTGAGCTTCATTGCCAAAGATGAGGTGAAGCCGTTCCCGCAGCTTCTCATTCAACCAGCTTAAGAAATGAGGATCATGAAAGCGGTTACGATAGAAACTCTCGTAGGAACGTATATGCTCGCATATGACGAACGTAGCCGGAATCGGGATTTGGTCCGTATACGATTCCATGATCCGCATATGTTCCTCGCTGGTTTTTCCTTCGTAAATGTCGAGAAGCTTGCTCGTGATTTCTTCAGTCACCTGTTGAAGCAAATCGAATTTATCTTGAAAATGCGAGTAGAACGTAGACCTGCTAATACCGGCTTTATGAACGATGGCATGGACCGAAATTTTCTCGAACGGAAGTACGGCCAATAGTAAGGTAAAGGCCTCTATAATGAGCCAACGTGCGGATATCACGTTTCTGTCAGCTGCGCTCATCAGATACGCCTCCTTATATAAATGGACATTTGCTATGCGATTGTAAGTTGAAGAACAAATTCGATCTAGCCTATGCTAGAAATAAGTTCTACTTCATGATACCAGCAAACCTAATAGGAGGCAAAAACAATGAGCAAAGTATATGTAATTACCGGCGGATCCGGTGGAATAGGGAAGGCGACTGCTCGCCGTCTCGGCAAAGCAGGAACATTGCTCCTTGCAGATGTAAGCGAAGAGCGCCTGAATCAAGCCGTCGCAGAGCTCGCTGCAGAAGGCATTACGGATGTCTACATCCAGACTGTCGATATTACGAACGAACAGCAAGTCGAGGAGCTTGCCGCTTCCGCAGCTAAGCTAGGCGAGCTGGGGGCAATTGTTCACACCGCAGGCTTGTCGCCGACGATGTCGAACGGTCGCAGAATTATGGAAGTCAACATGGTTGGGACTGGACTGATTTTGAAATCTTTTTTGCCTTTAGCCGTTCCCGGTTCCGTTGCCGTCTGTATCGCGTCGATGTCGGCGTTTTTCTTCCCGCGCAACGAGGCATACAATGATCTTCTAAAGAACCCGCTTGCTCCCGACTTCTTGGATCGAATCGAACAAGTCACGCAAGGCAAGTCGGATACTTCCTATGGCTTCTCCAAGCTCGGCGTTCAATTGATCGTAGAAGAGCAGGCTTGGGATTGGGGACAAAAGGGCGCTCGCATCGTCTCCGTTTCTCCGGGTTCGATCAATACGCCAATGGGCAGACAAGAAGCGGAAGAAAGTCAAAGCATGAAGATGCTGCTTGACAATACCCCGCTCGGACGCGAGGGTGAAGCAAGTGAAATCGCTGGCGCCATAACATTCCTATGCAGCAGCGACAGCTCCTATATTACCGGCACCGACATCCGCGTTGACGGCGGTACGGTAGCGAAGGTTCAGGGCATATTCGCAGCAAGAAGACAGCAATAATATCTAATCAACTTGTAATCAACCATTCCCCAAAAAAATGCAGTGAAAAGCCGCCTTGCCCCTAAACGGGACAAGGCGACTTCGGACAAGCTCTGCAATATTCAGGAGACATCTCGTAGTAGAAGCAGCATGTCTGCCGCATGTAGGGAACCAGCTCGCCGGCGACTCCTCCTTGCGCTGCTGTAATGAACGTTGTAAGCGGATTGCGGCGTTCTCCGAAGAGGCTAGCCGGCGCAGTCTGAGATATAAACGTAATGTCATCCTTATATCGTTGCCATACTGCCGGATCCCCTTCCTCTTCTAATCCATCCTCGTACAACGGAACAATACGAACAACCGCATTCTCCCATAAGATCGGCATGGGCACTCGGCCAAAAACCGATAATGAACGAAATAGCCGGGTAATGTGATTTCCAAACAGCTCATGTACGACTTGATTCCGCCATTCTTCCCGTTTGCCCGCTTCCGGTTCCGTTACACGGAGCTCCCTAATCCGTAGATTAGGAAATTTGGAGTTGCTGACTTTATATTCATCGTCGTCAGGCGCAGCCAATCGACATTGATCCAGCGTCAGCTGCAAGCCCTTATTGTATACGGTCATCGCATACAAGACAGGCACTATGACAAGATAGGCGTAGCGCTTTGCAAGCATCGACGCTGTTACTCGTCTCGATGGCGAGCCGATCTGAGCGGCTAAACCGTCCAAGTAGATCTCACATTTTTCCCTATCCAACAAATCGCCAGAGTCAATAGATAGGGCTGTGTGAGAAGTTTCATTTTCAAAAGTGAGTTTAAATCTTCCTTTCAAATCTCCCCACTCCGACTTTGACAGCTGCTTCGGTATATTATGGAGTTCCAAGGAACACTTCCGCGACTCTGTCTACAACCATATTAATGGCGATCGGACCATAATAAGCAATCCATACGTTCGAATCAACGTCATACACTTGATTATTTTTCACGGCATCGATACTTTTCCAAACCTCGGACTGCTGGATCTCCTCAACGACTTTCTTGAACATATCGTCCTGAACAAGGAAGTAATGGTCTGCTCCTACTTCAGGCAAAGCTTCAAGCGAGATTTCATAGGCGCTGTCCTGCTGCTCCTGTACCTGCTGCGGAGCGGACAAGCCAAGATCATTGTATAGGATCGCAGCCGCACGATGCCCTGCTGTATGAACGCGAATGCCTTCATCCCGTGGTCTTATTAACGCGACCGTCTGATCTCCGAGCTTAGCCTTCAGCTCCTCTTTCAGCTTCGCTGTTTTCTCCTTATAGGATTCCAGGACCGCATTCGCTTCTTCCGACTTGCCTACGATTTTGCCAATCGTAACCAACGTATCGCGCCAGTCTTCATTGAAGTCGAGCATGATGGTAGGAGCAATCTTAGTCAAGCTGTCATACACTTTATCTTGAAATTCGGTGCAAATGATCAAGTCCGGTTCCATGGCGACGATAGCTTCCAGATTAGGCTCATCCCTCGTTCCAAGCACCTTCACGTCCGTCAGCTTGTTAACCAAGTAAGCAGGGAAATCGGATTTGTCCGCGGCTGCCTTGACGCTGCCCGAAGGCTGCTCTTCTAAAGTTACCAGCTGATCGACGAACTTCGTATCAAGCACTGCAATCTTCACCGGATGCTGCTCGAGGGTTAATTCACCCTTCGCATGCTTAATAACGACCGGATACGCTTGCTGAGCTGCTTGCGGCGCATTCGTGCTTGTTGCAGCCGTATTAGAAGGCGAGGCCGTTGGACTCGCTCCATTGGTATTGTTACCTCCGTTACTCCCTGCCGAGCATGCGCTCAACAATAAAATCAAACTCAACATCAAACTTACCGCCAATACTGATCTCTTGCTCCGATTCATTCCTTTTACTCCCCCGTCGGTATATTGATAATGATTATCACAATCATTATTATAGGAGAGGAGTTGATTCACGCCAATGGAATAACGCGACAACGGTGATGTACTTTTCCGACGGTTTTGACGGAAATGGAGAGGTGAGACGCCGGTATACTTCTTAAACGCCTTGCTAAAATAATAACTATCCCCATAACCTACCGATTCTGCGATAACCTTAAGCGATACATTCGTATTCGATAACATCGCTTGCGCATGATTCATGCGGATTTGAATAAGATATTCCATCGGTCCTAAACCAAGCTTCGATTTGAATAATCGCTGCAGTTTTCTCTCGGTGCAGTGAAGGGCATCCGCCAATTGCGTCAGACTTATCGGATCTATGTAGCGTTCCTCCATAAAACGAATCGTTTGGCTTACGAGGTCCGACTGGCTCATCGCTGCTCCCTCAAGCGCATGAAGCTGCTGCAAAATGTCGTAAACGAATTGATGAAATGATGCCCTTACATGAAATTTCTCCAATTGAGCGCCAAGCAGCCAAGAGGAATGCATACTCTCTATCTTCGATAAGAGACCAAGTGGATGAGCAGGAGCGAAGCCATACTGCATTTGGAACGGATTATGATCTCGATATACGTTCAAAAGTTCCTTTCGGCTTGGCAGTACGAGAACCGCTTTATAGAAAATGAAATAATAATCGATTTGTTCTGCCACTTGAACAATGTCTATCGTCGCGCCTTTGCCGGCATGGCATACATAACAGCGATCTACGTTATGCTCGGTTCCATCAATTAGGATCTTGGCTGCTCCCTTTACTGCCAGCAGGAATGCGCTAGCCGGCAATCGGAAGCCCTTCATACTCTCGCTCAATTGCAAATTAGACCGACGAACATCAAGCACTCTTATAGCTGCATGATTCCATAATGGTAATTGATCCTGCAACGTCATCATGTTCACCATCCATGTCTGTTCATTTACCAACTCTCTCATTATAGTAAGAATCATTCTCATTATCAAAAAATATTTCAATGGTATAATGAACTATCCGATGAATGGGAGTGAAGTGATTCAATATGGGATCCGTCGAATGGATAGCGCTGAGTGCCTGGTCTGAGAGAACGCCAAGGAATACGCAGACAGATTGGTAGGACAGTAAAAAAAGAAGTCCACGACCTTAATCGTGGACTTCTTCTCATTGTTTATCGAACTGTCTTACGTCTCAAGCTCCCATTTCGTTCAGCGCATTTTCCCACAATTGCTTCATTTGATCTCGCGTGCCCGAATGATCCAGGTTTTCTTGATGAAAGCTAATGGTAGTTCGGTCGGGTTTATTGGGGATCAGTCGGATTTGCAATGTCGAAAGCTTCTCCCAGTCTTTCCTTCCCCACTTCAAGCGCAGTTGCTTCTCAGGCTTTACTACTCTGAATTGACCTGTAATGCCCTCCTCGGAAGTAAACGTCTCTCCCTCTTTGAAGGACAAGCCAGATACGGTACCTATCCATAATCGCAGCCCTTCCGGTGAAGTCAAGAAAGACCAAGCTTGTTCAGGCGTAATCGGCAACGTTCTCCGAACGCCAATCTGGAAGCCAACGGATGCCGTCTTGCCAACAGGCTTATCGTTGTCAGCATGTTGATTGCTCATCTTATCACCTCGCATCCATGTTTATATATCCATTAATTTCAGGCTATTAGCGCGCTCTCGCATCATTCACTCTATTAAAGACCTGGCAAGGCGAAATCCGAGATCATCGATGTGGAACGAGGGATGACTGCGACGGCGGCAAGTCGCACCGCAGCCTCTGGCTTCTTCCGCCCAGCTCCCGCCGCGGAAAACTCTGTAAGAGCCGTAAACGTTCACATCATACACATCCCAACACCATTCCCACACATTTCCCAACATATCGTAGAGTCCCCACGCATTCGGCTCTTTCTTTCCAACCTCGTGAACGATCCCCTCGGCATTATCCTGATACCAAGCAATGGGATCAAGCTCGCCGTACCGATACCCGGTCGTGCCTGCTTTGCATGCGTACTGCCATTCCGCTTCGGTTGGAAGACGATAGCCGCTCGCCTTCCAATTGCAATCGACACTCTGGCCATCATCACTTACCGTGTAACATGCCTCTAGACCTGAACGCTCCGACAAGCTGTTGCAAAACAATATCGCATCATTCCATGAGACTTCCACAACCGGGGTTTGGGGATGGTCATTTGGTGCAAGTGGTTTTTGCAATGTCGAGTAAAACAGCTCCTTCGTAACAGGTACCGGTGCCAGCAAGTAAGAATTCACTTCTAACGTCCATTGCTTCTTTATACGATCGTCTCGTAATTCAACTTCACCTGCTGGAATGATCACCATTGGATATTCAGCATGACTGTGCCTTACTTCCGACACGTATATCCCTCCCGTTCAAACTTCATTTCAACAAACTTAACTTTTCAATCCCTTGTTGTTCGGTCGGCAAGAAGAAGAAATCTGTCCCATTATTGCATTCATATATAAAATCGCGAAGGCTTTTACTTGGATATATCGAAAAATCTCCGACAAATGCAACCTTCGCATGGTAGTTGATGAACTTCTGAAGAATTTCGCCGGCCAGACCTGTTTTCAAATCGAAAAAGCTTTCGCTGACCAGGTCTTTACTTATCACAAAACGCTCGCAGTCTGTTTCGTATTTAATGGTAGCCATTAGATCCAATGCGGATTGAACATCCTCTATTACGATCTCGCTGCCGCCTACAACGGCAATATTTGCTCCGTTTGCTTCTACTTTCGTTATACTCATCGTTACCCTCCTAGGTCGTTTCATAGCCGTCGAATTATCATAACGATAAATAACTATTTAATAACAAAACCGCTTTAGCCCGGTCATTGGTGCCGATCTTGGTGTATATCTCGCTTAAATAGTTTTTCACCGTACCTTGAGTCAAAAATAATTTTTCGGCAATTTCCTTTGAATTGTAGCCCTCCACAAGAAGTCTTGCAAGATCTAGCTCTCTAGGAGTCAACTCCAAGTCCATACCGGCTCTATCAAACCGATTGTTCTTATTGCGGATATTAAGAGCAAGCTTGTGAGCCACCTTGCCGGTCAGAAGCAAATTGCCGGAAAGAGCTTCATACATAGATTGAACAAGTTTCTCGCTATCGATGTCTTTAAGCAAATATCCTGCAGCCCCGTTGCTTAAAGCTTCTATGATATACGCATCATCGTCGAAAGTCGTTAAGATGAGGATGATCGCCTGCGGATATCGCTCCTTAATGATTTCGGTTGCCTGTACGCCTCCCATGCCCGGCATCCGGATGTCCATCAGGATAACATCGGGAACAACAGAACGCAGCCGGTCAAGCGCTTCTTCACCGCTTTGAGCCGTCCCGACAATCTCCACGTCCGAGCGAATCGAAAGCAGCGTTTCCAAACCTTCCAACATAATTTTCTGATCATCCACAAGCATGACGCTGATTTTGCGAGCGATATTCACCACTCCTCCCCCCTTGCGATAGGCATTCGGACTTGGAGCGTGAGACCATTGTTCGGCTCGCTTCGCACACTCATTTGACCTCCGATGGCCTCGATTCTTTTCTCCATCGTTTTCAGACCGAAGCCGTAAATGACCGAATCGCTGCCTGTTCCATTGTCCTTTACCGTCATATGAATCGTATCTTGTTGCTCTACGATACGAATATCGACCATGGTCGCTTTGCCGTGCTTTAGAGCATTGGTGATCGATTCCTTAATGGAGTTGATCATGACATATTCCTGAAGAGAGATGAGCGAGGCAGTTACTTCATAATTGAATATAAATTGAACGCCTGTCTGCTTCTCCGTATCATTCACAATTTTGTGTATTCCTTCCTTAAGCCCCAAACCTTCTACATTCCCGTCTATGACATTCAATGTTCGGACGACTTGCCGGATGTTGCCGAGTCCCTGCTTCAATTGTTCGCGCGCGACATGGATCTTGTGGCGGGCTTCCTCCGGCTTTATATCAAAGAGCAGCTGCGCCCCCTCCAAAGCAACGATCGCTGTCGTTAAAGAGTGACCCACCGTATCATGAACTTCTTCCGCAATGCGGGTTCTCTCCTTAAATACCGCCAACTCTTCCCTTGTTCTCACTTCCTGAACCAAAGCTTCGTTCAATCGTAGGTTCATATCCCTTTGATTAAGCAGCAGCTTGGTGCCCCAGATCGGAATGACCAGACAGGTATAGCTCAAAATATAGTAGACATTCCGCCACAAATCATTATCATCCGCTGGCCAAAAGAAAAGATAGGCTGCAAAGCCGCCGTAGGCAAAAGGCAAGGCGTACCACGACTTGTAGTTTAGGAGAAGATCGGCAACAAAGAGAACAAATACGATACTCTCGATTTCCGTACCGCTTCGCAGAAATAATAGAAAAAGAAGAATAATCTCCACGATTGGAGATACGGTTGCAATGGAATGAAACTTAGGATGGTTCAACACATAGTTGGAATGCCTTAAGAAATAGAGCCCGATCAGGATTGTTATTACGATAATGCCCTTATATTGAGATAGAACAAAATATAACAATAGCAGGACCACATAAGCGCAAGCTAATCCATAGAAAAATAGTCTAGACACCTTCGTATTGCTTAAGGTATGAACCGCTGAAAAACGCATGAGACCACTCATCTCTTAGTAATAGAACATTATAGGAAACCAAAAACGACGGCCGAAACGCCTATCAGCAATGGAATGGCTTCGACACCATGTATGATGATGGACGGCCAGAAGCTGCGGTATTTGGCGTTTAAAAAACCGTAAAAAAGCGAACCGACGATAAACAAAGGGATTTCCGATATTTTATGAAGGTGGTAAGCCGCGAACAATACGCCGTTCATGGCCCAATCCCATTTGCCGAAGGCTCCCTTCATCTTAGGCAGAAGAACGCCTCGGAAGAACAACTCTTCCCCAAGCAAATAATTAAACAAACAACTAATTAGAGCAATGCCGAGCACATACCAAGCGCCGACAAATTCAGGGGTCGCTAAACTTTCGATTTCGGTATACGCTTTAGGCGCCATGAAAGGAAAAGTCCGATTAATCGCTTCTTCTATAAACCCGAACAAACCTGAGCTTTCAAAGAAAAATGCATAAATAATGATTGGAATTGTGAATGAATAAGCGATTTTGTAAACTTTGAACGTTTTCGGATGTATAGGATGATTTAACCACAGTCTTTTTTTCAGCTTCTCCCAGCTTATATCGCCAAGTTCTCTCTTCAAGATTATGACAGACAGTACAAACTGCCAGATCATCCCTACAATCATTAATATCCAATAGAGAATACCCGGGTGAAAAGGGACGATCGGCACAAGAATGGGCAGCAAGACGAATCGAAAAAAAGCCATCGGCAACGCGACCAAAGCCCATAACCCCAAAATTTTCCTTACACTGTATTGATTTGTTTCCATTTCTCTATCCACCCATCCCACTCCTTCTAAGACATTGTCCATTTCGAAAATAAATATATAAAAAAAGACCGTCATATGATAAGTGACGATCGTCATACAAGGCGCAACACCCGTAAATTATCAGAGTTGAGTGAAGATTGGATGAACTTTTAAATCTGCTATTGTATTCATTTGTATATAGCTTTATAAAGAGAATATGTACTAATTTTGATTTGCTACTTCATTATACGAATAGGAGATGATTATGTGGACGCTACAGTTTCTTCTCAAGCAGGAAAGTGCCCAGTTATGCACGGAGGCGCTACTAGCTTCAAATCAAGCGGGACTTCGAATCGTGATTGGTGGCCTAACCAGTTAAACCTGAATATTCTCCATCAGCATGACAGAAAATCTAATCCTTTGGGAGAAGATTTTGATTATGCGGAAGAGTTCCAAAAGTTAGACTATCATGCTCTTAAACAAGATCTAGTCGTTCTAATGACTAATAGTCAAGAATGGTGGCCGGCTGACTTCGGACATTACGGCCCATTCTTTATTCGTATGGCTTGGCACTCTGCGGGTACATATCGTACAGGCGACGGGCGCGGCGGTGCTGGAAGCGGCACACAACGTTTTGCTCCGCTGAATAGCTGGCCGGACAACGGCAACCTTGATAAAGCACGCAGGCTGCTGTGGCCGATTAAGCAAAAGTATGGCAACAAAATTTCTTGGGCCGACCTGATGATTCTGACAGGTAACGTCGCGATTGAATCGATGGGCGGCAAGACGTTTGGTTTTGGCGGAGGACGCGCCGACGTTTGGCATCCGGAAGAAGATATCTATTGGGGTAATGAGAAGGAATGGCTGGGAGATAAGCGTTACACAGGCGATCGTGAGCTTGAGAATCCGCTTGCTGCCGTTCAAATGGGTCTTATCTATGTCAACCCGGAAGGTCCTAACGGTAATCCGGATCCGCTTGGAAGCGCTCGCGACATTCGCGAAACGTTCGGACGCATGGGAATGAACGATGAAGAGACGGTTGCGCTCGTTGCCGGCGGCCATACGTTCGGCAAGGCACATGGTGCAGGCGATGCTGCTCTTGTCGGTCCAGACCCTGAGGCTGCTCCTATCGAAGCACAAGGCTTGGGCTGGCTAAGCGCACACGGGTCCGGCAAAGGACGCGATACGATCACCAGCGGCGTTGAAGGCGCTTGGACCGCTAATCCGACTAAATGGGATAATGGTTTCTTCGATCTTCTGTTCGGGTATGAGTGGGAACTTACGAAGAGCCCGGCAGGCGCTCATATATGGGCTGCTATCGATCAAGCTGAAGAGCATCTTGCCCCAGATGCAGAGGATGCATCCGTTCGAGTTCCGACGATGATGACCACTGCGGATATGGCATTGCGCGTGGATCCAGCGTACGAGAAGATTTCCCGTCGTTACCATGAGAATCCTGAAGAGTTCGCGGACGCGTTTGCCCGTGCTTGGTTCAAGCTTACACACCGTGACATGGGTCCCCTTGCAAGATATTTAGGCCCTGAAGTTCCCGATGAAGTTCTGATCTGGCAAGATGCCGTACCGGCTGTTGATTATACGTTAACAGATGCGGAAGTAAACGAACTTAAAGCAAAGATTCTAGAATCGGGACTTACAGTAAGCGAGCTGGTAACAACAGCCTGGGCTTCGGCTAGCACTTTCCGCGGCTCTGATATGCGCGGCGGCGCCAATGGTGCCCGTATCGCTCTTGCTCCACAGAAGGATTGGCAAGTCAATCAGCCGCAGCAGCTTACCAAAGTGCTTACGATTCTAGAAGGCATTCAAGATGATCTGGATAAGAAAGTAAGCTTGGCCGACTTGATTGTTCTAGGCGGCAGTGCCGCAGTTGAGAAAGCTGCACAAGAGGCAGGCTTTAATGTCACTGTTCCATTCGCTTCGGGACGCGGCGATGCTACCCAAGAACAAACGGATGTGGAAAGCTTCGCTGTGCTCGAGCCTGTCGCTGATGGCTTCCGCAACTATCTGAAGAAGTATTACAGTGTAAGTGCGGAAGAGCTCCTGGTAGACAAAGCGCAATTGCTGAACCTTACGGCACCGGAAATGACGGTTCTAGTAGGCGGCATGCGTGTTCTAGGTACGAACTACGGCGGTACCCAACATGGCGTGTTCACGGATCGTGCAGGCACACTCACGAACGACTTCTTTGTTAACCTGCTCGACATGAACGTTGCGTGGACGCCTATTAGCGGAACCGTATACGAAGGACGCGATCGGAAAACAGGCGAAGTCGTACGTACTGCTTCTAGAGTCGACTTAGCCTTCGGTTCGAACTCCGTTCTGCGTGCCATTGCCGAAGTTTATGCGCAAGACGATAACAAAGAGAAGTTTGTGCGTGACTTTATCGCTGCATGGGTCAAAGTCATGAATGCGGATCGTTTCGACTTGAAATAAATGAAGAATAGCAAAGCTAAAAAAGATGATTTCTGTTTTGAACAGGAATCATCTTTTTTCTGGCTCATTTTATGATATCCGTCTGTAGCTCTAGCTTAAATTCCTCTTATCACCGAAAAAACTCACTTCCCTTTTGCTTACAAAAGAGAGAATAATAAAATTAATCCAAGTAACTATTGGAATGTACATTAATAATGTATAACGACGATGAAAATCTATTCCAAACCATTTTGACTCCTCGTCAAAGTTGTACAGGAACCCGTATGCTGCTCCCAACATGATTGCATTGATAGCAAATGCTGATAAAACACTAAACCATTTGCTGTTTCTGTTCTTCAGTATAAGGATAGATGATATCGTTGAAATGATTAAAGAAAAGGTTATGATAATGAAGTTCAATCCTGCACCACCTTATCGTTTATTTGCACCACAAATCTTTCAATGGCAACAGCAACACCATCATTATCATTAGAATCGGTTACGTGTGCTGCACAATTCTTAAGTTCAATTATCGCGTTGTCCATTGCGACCGGAAATCCGAACATCTGGAATAAGCTTAAATCGTTATAATCATCCCCGAATACCATTACATTTTCTGATTTCACTTCGATATCGCTTAACACCCATTGTACGGCGCTGATTTATGCATGATTTGAACCAATACCCCTTCATCTGTTGCGATCACGTTCACATGGTCGCCGAATTGCTCGCGTATCTCCCCCCATTTGCAGCAACCTAGAACTAAAATTTTGGTCGGAGTAATCTGCTGGCTGATCTCCATATGAATACTAATGTGCCGCTCATTTTGCTTAGATTTGCATGTAACTAAAGCACCGTTGTAATAAACCATGTAGTCTACAAAAGGGAACATCTTCAGAAATTGATTAGCCGCTCTAGGCGGCCTCGCCGTGGCAATAATAATATGAATTCCAGAATCAAAACATCTTTTAACAGCCTCATAATTTCTAGGAGATATCGATTTATCACTGCCAAGCAAGGTTCCGTCCAGATCCAGTACGATTGCTTGAATATTAGACATCTGTATCCTCCCCACTAATTAATCTAAATTGGTAAAATAATACTCTCTCATAAAAGGTGTCGTCAATAGAAAAGTTGTATGATCCTCCACCTGACATATATATAATGACTTTTAATACAAAAAACCCAGCACCTGCACGGTACTGGGTTGATTTTTCTCAGATACTTTCCTTTTGCTGCAAATCTATTTAATATTACTTTTCCTAATCGACAGTTGAATAACGTTGCTCATTATTTTTGATTTATTACATCTACTGCTTCCGAAAAAGCATCACTGTACTGCTGGTACAATCCGGTATCAAACTCATAATCTTCGTCGTTAGCTTTTGGTGGATTTTCTTGAAGTTTTTTATACAAGGTATCAATCTCGCCGGAAACCTTCGTCCACAATTGTTTTACATCATCATACGTTGAATCTAATCCCTGGATATACGTATCGTATTCGGCTTTCTTTTCCATCGCCTTGCCGAGTTGCTGGATCATGAAGTCAATATCCATGGTTTGTCCTGTTGCATCAGTTCCACTGTAGGCATAGTGGCCGATGTTAACTAGCCCATCGTTCCAAATATCCCCGATGACGAAGTTGTTAATTTCCATTAATGTCGATTCTACAGTAGGCTTTTCCTCTGACTGAGATGAATCTTCGAGCTGTATCCCCGCATCCTTGAAAGCTTGCTCTACCTGTTCCTTTATTTTCTCCTCTTCGGATTTCTCTTTTCCACAACCTGCGAACACAACCATCGTGACTATGCACAGGATGATGTACAAGCTTTTTTTACCCCATTTGGACATTTTTAGTCTCTCCCCTATTTACAATAATTTTCCACCATACTATTATCGGCTTTGATAGGGGGAATGTAAATAGAGGATTGAGAGAGAAAGAACATATAAGTAAAGCAAACATTGGTTTTAATTGGATAAAGGTGAACTGGATATATGTCTTTATATTAGCTGCTATCCTTCTTGCTAAACAATCTCCGCTTCGAAGCCAAGCTGTTCACACAGCTTATGGATACGGCGTATGTCCTGTGTACTAGTAACCCACTCACAACCCAAGCTAGATGCCTCGTGAGCCGCCCATTGCAGGATATATGTCAGGGCATCCGCATGGGATTCCTTCGTAGCGAAGTCCTCCAGCACGAGCGCACTACCGCTGACGGAAGCACGCACGTATGCCCAGTGCTGATCGGCAAAGCTGCGGGCGACAAAACGCGTTTCGCCATCTGACTGGACTAGCATTGAGAGCGCTTGTAGCCCTGGATGACCAGATAATTCCACTCCCTTAGCCATTCCAAATTCTCCTCCCTATAAGAGGCGTAAGGAAAACGCATGAAGGCCGGAAACGGCCTTCCCGTTGCTTCTTGATAAGCAAGCTCAGCCAGCTTCAGCTCTTCGAAGAAGACGGCTTTGGTCACATCGGCCATCCTGCGGTGATGGTACGTATGCGTTGTGAGCTCATGACCCCTAGCTAGCATTTCTTTTGCTTTCGCCGGGTATCGGTCGAACCACTCGCCCGTTAAAAAAACGTCCCGCACGCGCCTCCCTGCTCCAAGGCTTCCAGCCATGCGTCAATAGGAATCCTCATCGGACCGTCATCAAACGTAAAGGCACAGTGAGAAACCGCTGGATTGCCGCGAGTAATTACCGAGATTGTCATCTTAAATCCCCCTTCTGTGGTATCTCCTTCCACCATGATACCGTTGACCCTATTGTAAAATCTGGATAATTTTCTGTAAAATTGAATAATATGAATAAATGATTCGAATATCTTAAAGCAAAAACTTCACTGAATCACTGCCCCCGACATAAATAATAAAAGCCCCGAACGGGGCTTTTTATTATTTGAGATGATATGACGTGGAGAAGCGAGCGTCATTTTAGACTTTTTTTAGAATTGGTTTATGCATGCTTAACGGTTAACTATTACAATGGGATGGAAAGGAGTTGTGTGCCTCATGTTGATAAGAACCAAATTGCTTCTATCCTATATAGCGATGATTGTCGTACCGGTTGTGCTGCTTGGTGTTACGGCCGTATTTGCCTATGGGGCTTTCATGCGAGATATAACGCCTAGCGCGGATAAAGAAACGTCGCAGCAGCATTCAATTCCGTTCTCAGCACTGCGTGACTTGTTCGGTGGACGCAATGAACTTGCCTCCGGCTTGCGGTTTATCGCCAAGCATGATCCTCGTCTGCTCCATGATCCTACATTCATCAAGGAGACCGAATCCGAGCTCGCAAAGGTAGATGCGGGCATCCTGCTGATTTCCAGTGATTCAACTGTTAGCTATATCTCCCCTGGCTTATCGGAAGCCGACATTGTGGCTGAGTTGAATAAGGAAATAGAACAAGATCAGGCGGAGAACCGTTTCTCACACCCTGGCCCGTCTAGCGGATCTAATTTCAGCTTAGACCGCATTTCGTACATAGAACCCGGTGGTGAATCCGGCACACTTGTCATCGTATCTGATATGGAGCCGGTAGCCCGCTTCTTCCGAAGGTTCATGCCGACCGTTCTGTTCACGCTGCTTGGGGCGCTTGTGCTGACAAATGGCGTCTTAACGTTCATTGTCTCACGCAGCATTATTAAGCCGCTTTATGCGCTTAAGGCAGCAGCAGGACAAATTCGTGAAGGCAATCTGGACCAAGCCGTTCATCTGGAGCGGCAGGATGAAATCGGTCAGCTTGGTCTTGCTTTCGAAGAAATGCGCATCCGGCTGAAGGATTCCATTAGCGACGAGCTGCAGCTGGAGACGAATCGCAAGGAACTGCTCGCGAACATTTCCCATGATTTAAAAACACCTATTACGGCGATACAAGGCTGCGTTGAATGTCTGCAAGACGGAATCGCGGATACGGAAGAGAAACGGCAGAAGTACGTCACGATGATTGCTAATAAAACAACTGACATGAATCGGATGATAGAGGAGCTGCTTCTATACTCCACTTTGGATATTGGGAAACTGCCCTTCCACTTCGAGAATCTGGACATTTCGGCGTTCTTGCAACAGCTTGTAGACGAACTAAGGCAGAACCCGAGAATGAACGACGTAGATGTTTCTTACAGCAGCAGTTTGAGCGATGGCGGGAGCAGTAATGGCCATCCGCTCATTCCCGCCGATCGGGATAAGCTGCACCGTGCGATGCTCAATATTGTCGATAACAGCATCAAACATATGGAAATTCAGCCGGGGTTGCTTCATTTTGAACTCACAGATGACTCAAGTGGAGCTGTCACGGTCCGAGTGACAGATAACGGGTCAGGCATTCCAGAGCCTGCGCTCCCCTATGTGTTCGACCAGTTTTTTCGGGCGGAGACGGCGCGCCGTTCGGAAGCAGGCAGCAGCGGTTTAGGGCTTGCCATTGTGAAGCAAATTGTTGAAGGTCACGGCGGTTCGGTCATCGCGCTTAGCACGCCAGGCACGGGAACATCGATTGTGATGACGTTTCCGGCTCTGCAGCCAGCATCAACTAAGAAAGGAGATCAGCTATGAAACGGATATTGATTGTCGAAGATGATCCGGTTATTGCCGAAGTGCAGAAAGACTACCTGGATGCAAGCGGCTTCGCAGCGGATATTGCAAGCGAGGGCGAGCTTGGCCTTAAAATGGCGCTTCAGCATCCATACGATCTCATTCTGCTGGACTTGATGCTCCCAGGAATGGACGGCTACGAAATTTGCCGGCGTGTTAGGGAAGCAAGCAACGTGCCGATACTTATCGTCTCTGCGAAAAATGAGGAAATTGACAAAATACGCGGCTTCGGGCTCGGAGCTGATGACTACATTATGAAACCATTCGGGCTTGGCGAGCTGGTCGCCAGGGTGAAAGCTCATCTTGCACGTTACGACCGGCTCGTAGGAAGCGGCGAATGGCGCCGAGACGAACTTCAGCTCCACGGCATACGCATTGATCGACAATCGCGCAGAATATTCGTGAACGATAATGAAGTTCCTTTTACGGCCAAAGAATTCGAGTTGCTCCTCTTTCTCATGACGAATCCGAACCGGGTATTCCGCAAAGAGGAAATTTTCGAACGGCTATGGGGCATGGACGCACTCGGTGATTATGCAACCGTTACGGTACATATCAGCAAGCTTCGCGAGAAGATTGAACGCGACCCTTCCAAGCCGCAATATGTGGAGACGATATGGGGTATCGGCTATCGATTCAATCTCTAATACTGCAACACTTCAGGAGGCTCTATCACGCATGAAGAAACTAAACTCCAAACAAAGAAAAATGCTGTTGCTGCTCCATCTTATTTTCGCCTCTATCATGCTTGGAGGCCAAGCGACATTCATCATTTTGGCTCTGACGGCTTCCTTAACAGACACAGGTTCCGTGCTGCAGGCCTGCTATACTATTATGCATCTACTCGCCGATACGAGCGTTCGAGCTTCGACAATCGGAACAACCGTAACCGGCATTCTGTTATCGGTCCTGACTTCATGGGGATTATTCCGCTACAATTGGCTTATTGCCAAACAAGTGCTTACGCTCCTGTCAATCGGAATTGGCTTAATCGGGATTTACGATTGGACGTTGAAGGGAGTTCAGCTAACCGACACCTCGGGGATTAACGCTTGGTCGGAGACTGCTTTTACGGTGAATCATACCTGGTTATGGATTGGCATTGTAATACAAACCCTGTCATTGCTGACCATGTATATTCTATCGGTGTGGAAACCTGGCGGTAAGCGCAAGTCTCTTAACGTTAGTTGAACGAGACTCTACCAAATAAAAAACGCAGCCTTTATCAGGTTGCGTTTTTTATTTGGTAGAAACTACCTTAGCTATGAACTTACCCAAAAAGATAGGACAATTCGTCTGCATATAAGATGACTACTGCAATAGAAATCGCGAGGTTCAATAATGCCGGTATGATTTTTCCGATCGGATGTTTAACTCTGAAATGCGAGAGTAACGCGAATAACATCATAATGCCTATCATTATAGCGGCCCATGCAGCAATCTCCGGATACCAGTAGCCGATAATGAGTCCAATGCATCCAACAATCTGAACGATGCCTGTAATGACTCGGAACCATTGAGGAAGTTTAATCGAATCAAACAGTTCGACCTGATGACTTGCACCTGCAAGCTTGCTTCCGCCAAAAAAAGCCATGGAGAAAAGCAGCCAACTTTGAAGAACGATGGTTAGTATATGCATCCGTATCAACACCCTTTTTCATTTGTTATGATCCGACACCAATCAGTGTCCTAATTCATAATATAACACCATAAGGTGTCCTGTAAAGATGTAAATGATGCAAACTTTATCCATTGACATGTAATTTTTCACACATACGCTAGGCACTTCTTCCGCCTTCTGTTACAATAACGAAAAAAGAAATAGGAGAAACCGCATGCTTGATTCTATCGATAACCATATATTGCAGCGTTTGGCTCAGAACAGCCGCATTTCTTACACGGATTTGGCCAAGGAAGTCGGATTGTCGGGCGTCGCGGTGAAAGAACGCATTGATCGTCTCGTCAATCAAGGGATCATCGAGCAATTCTCGATCGTCATCAGCGCCGAGAAGCTGGGCAAGAAAATTTCCGCTTACTTGGAACTTGAAGTGGAGCCCGCCCATTTGGATCATATCGTTGAAGCTCTGAAAGAAAATGATCGCGTTGCCGTGCTTTATGAAATGACAGGGCCTTGCATTCTTCATATCCATATTCTCGTGGAGGATCTTGAGGAGATGGAGCGCTTCATGCATGAATCGATTTACTCGCTTGACGGGCTCGTCCGTGTCGAGAATCAGATTCTGTTGAAACGCCACAAAAATCAGGATGGCTTAAATATATAATCGACATAAGAATCGCCTGCCGATCAAACGGCAGGCGATTCTGTTCTATTATTATTGGATGATAGCTAACGACACTACTCCGTCTTTGACAATTTTGCCTTATAGAAGCTTGCGAAATACTCGCTTACTACAACCTTCTTGTTAATGAGTCCTGCAGGGGTTGCCAGCTTGATCTCCTCTCCGTTATACGTTCCTATTGTCTCTCCAACCTTGAACGCTAGAACATTTCCGTTATAGCTGAGTGTGACCGTCTTGTCTACCGATTCCCAGCCAACCTTCACGCCATAACTTTCAAAGCTGCTTCGTAATCCGACCGGATGCAGCTCCGATTCGCCAAACTGCCCTTTATCGATCAATGCATGTACGCCCCAATTGCCGTCCACGACCTGCGTAATGCCGAAATCGACGGATACTGACATTAGCGAGTATGCTTCATCTTCGTTCAAATCCATGCCAGTCATCAAAAACCGTTTCGTCTTATACGCCGCATCCTTCATCGCTTTATCGATGGATGAGTTTTTGTAAATGTCACTCTGCGCATTCGGCCCTAGCTCTTCCAAGTAATTCGCATAGCTGAAACCGTGAACAACCCATTCGTTCGCATTCTCGAGCAGCGGGAAGTCCAAGCCGCTCAGCTTTTTGTTCAATGAAGCCTTCTTATGAAGGATAACTTGAATATCGCCGGTTACCGATGTTTCGATCGCAGTTCCGTTTATTTCGGAATCGCCTTGTCCTGCATGCGGATCGCCGATCGATAGCAACGCACCCGGTACAGATACAGGGTAATACATAGTCGCGCCTTCGGTAATACGCCAATCATCAATGTTGCCGCCATAGTAAGACGGCGGAACGGAATCGACGATATCCGCTTCCTTCGGAGCGACGCCCATCGTACCGAAATGGAGTCGCACCGGGATCTTCACGCCTTCGAGCACATCGAAGTTTTTCTCAATCGTATTATGATCTACGACAATGCCAGGATAGTCGATCGTTGGATGCACTTTGCCATCCGGATCCGTTTGCGGTTCCCACTTAAAGCTGTACAACGCAGTAGCATAATCCGTCGCACCGTCCGACTCCATCTCATATATCGTTACAACCTCGCGCTTCTTCGGTTCCTCGACCATATCTCCGTACAAATAGCCCCAGTTGGCCGCCGCATTCACGCCGTACGTTTTACCGGCATATTCCTCATTGCCGTTAGGCCTCAGCTTCATGTCCAAAATCTTCACTTCCAGCACATCACCAGGTTCTGCCCCTTCTACAGCGATAGGTCCCGTCATAATATGTACGCCTGGCCCGCGGAGCGATTCCGTCTTCTCTGCTTCATTCCAATGGAAAATATCTTCTACCCCTACATCCCCTTTAATCATCCGTTCGTAATCATCTCCGGAATGATGCGTGATCGCCTCTACCGTTACGATATCTCCCGAATTTACAGTTAGTGCCGGTTCGCCCTTGCCGATATTCCCCCACCGGACATTGTCTGAATTCGCCTCCAGAACATGCGTCTTCGGCTTAACCCCCTCCTCATTGATGTCAGCATACGCTACATAAACTGCCGGATTCATTGCCAAAAATACCGCTAACGCAGCACTTACCTTCCATCCCGTTCGTTTTTCCATCATACAGTCTCCTCCCACATCTATTTGATGTTAAGTTTTATAACATCTTGTGTTTTCGAGTATATCAGATGGATAACGGATTAACAATATAAATATTTTTTGAGTTTATACTTAGATTTATTAATTAAAATATCGAATTCAGTTAGTAATGTTAATGACAGCCAAAAAACCTCGCGATCACACCTTTCAGCCCTAACGGCACGTTTATTTGACCCTTTTGATTATATCCCCAACCAACGACGAGCCATCATTGTGTCACTTTTTACATTCCATTTACTTTCCAATAATACTGGTCATACTAACCACATCTATACTGTAGAAAACTGGGCTTGAATAGGGAGAGGAAAACATGACTTCGAATCAGATCGCGCAATTTGAAAAGAAAGTCATCATTCGCAACATTGAACCAGAGGATTTCGAGAAGATTATTGCACTTCAGCATATCTGTTTCCCGAACATGGATCCTTGGAAAATAGAGCAATTGGAAAGCCATGTCCGCATTTTCCCTGAAGGACAAATTTGCGTGGAGCTCGATGGCGATATTATTGGCTCTTGCTCGAGTCTGATCGTCAATTTCGACGATTATTTAGAGCAGCATACGTATTCGGAGATTACGGACAAAGGCTATATTCGCAACCATAACCCGCGCGGAGCGAATCTGTACGGCATGGAGGTAATGGTTCATCCCGACTATCGCCGAATGAAAATTGGCAGGCGGTTGTATGAGGCCCGCAAACGGTTGGCCGAGATGCTGAACCTGCGCAGTATTATCGTCGGCGGACGAATTCCAGGATATCACAAGTATAGCGATGCAATGATGCCAAGAGAGTATGCGGAGGAAGTGCTGCAGCAGAACATTTATGATCCTGTGCTCACGTTCCAAATGATGAACGGATTCACATTGAAGCGGATTATTACGAACTACTTGTCCGATGACAAAGATTCGAAAAACTTTGCAGCTTTACTCGAATGGAACAACATCGACTATAAGCCTAGCAACAGCAAAACGCACTATAAGTTGTCCTTTCCCGTGCGAATTTGCGTCATTCAGTACATGATGAAAAAAATCGACTCCTTCGAGGAATTTGCCATGCAATGCGAGCATTACGTCGATGTTTCTGCCGATTACAAATCAGATTTTGCCGTCTTCCCGGAAAATGTGACGATGCAGCTGCTCTCCTTCCTGGACGAACGATCGCCCAGCCTTGCCGTTCGGAAGCTCAGCACGTTCACGGAGCAATACATCGAATTATTCACTGAATTGGCCGTTAAGTATAACGTTAATATTATCGGCGGTTCTCATTTTGTGGAAAAAAACAATCGTATTTATAACGTCGGCCACTTGTTCCGCCGTGACGGTACGATTGAGCAGCAGTACAAACTGCATATTTCGCCGAACGAGCGGAAATGGTGGGGAATTAACGGCGGTTCGGAGCTGGAAGTATTCGATACCGACTGCGGTAAAATATCCATTCAGCTCAGCAGCGACATCGAGTATCCGGAAATTTCGCGGATCGTTGCCGAAGAAGGCGCCCAAATCATATTTGTTCCTTTCTGTGCGGAAGATAGGCAAGCTTTCCTTCGCGTCAAATATTGCGCGCAAGCCCGTGCTGTAGAAAATCAAGTATTTACGGTTACTTCCGGTACTGTTGGAAATCTCACGCACGTAGATAACGTAGACATTCAATATGCGCAATCAGGCGTTTACACGCCTGCTGACTTCTCCTTCCCGCGAGACGGGATTGCAGGCGAATGCAGCGAGAACACGGAAACGGTTATTATGGCTGAGCTGGATATGGAAATTTTGCAACGGCATCGTAAATCGACGGACATCCTTACGTTCAAGGATCGTCGGACGGATATTTATACGTTGCAAATTCGTTCCTAGATCGAGGAGGCCCTATGAAATTACTAACTGTTGCAACCGCTCAGTACGGTCTCGCTGATATCCAATCGGATGACGCTTTTTGGTTCCGACTCGGAATGAAAATTTGCGAAATGGCCGATAATGGCGCGGATCTCATAATTTTTCCTGAATATATGACCGCCCATATGCTTGGCTATCAGCCCGTGATGACGCATGAAGAGGCTTGCTCACATCTGAGCAGCTTCACCGATGAGTATATAGCTTTTTTCCAGCGTTATAGCCGAGACTATGACGTCATTATTTTGGGCGGAACGCATATATGCAGAGAAGGAAACGGCTTTGTGAATAAAGCCTTTCTATTTTTCCCCGATGGCCGTATCGAGGAGCAGAATAAAATTCATTTAACGCCAGAGGAAAGAAACCGCTGGTCTCTTACTGAAGGAACGAAGCTAAACATAATTGAAACGATATGGGGCCGCTTAGCCATTCTAACCTGCTACGACATTGAATTCCCTGAACTAGCTAGAATAGCCGCCGATAGCGGCGCGGAGCTTATCCTGTGTCCTTCTTATACAGATACGGCTGCCGGATACTACCGCGTGCGCCTTTGCACCCAAGCGAGAGCGATTGAAAATCAGCTGTTTGTAGCGTTAAGCGGCATGGTCGGCTCGTTGACCGAGGATCGTCCACAGGTAGATAATGGGTACTGCCAGGCAGGTTTATTTACTCCGTGCGACGTTCCTTTTACGGAAAATGGCATCCTCGCTGCGGGCGAGCTGAATGAAGATTCCTATGTGATCGCGCAGTTCGATTTCGCTATGCTTCAACAAAATCGCAAACAAGGAAACGTCGCTCCTTTCTACGATCGACGGACTGATTTTTACAACAGTGCGCTTGGCAAAATATTAGTCGGGAGTAGTGAGTGACGGCTTTCCGATCCTAACGAGCATTCAGATGAGCCAAGGGGGAAATTTCTCTCTTGGCCGCTTTTTTATAATGGGATGATGTCCGCATTCTAATCGAATGGCTGGCCAAACGTTTAGGTTGCTACAGTCACAATAAGTCAGGACTCTGCAATGACCCTATGTATTCGTATTTATATATTTTACCGGCCGGACCGGTTGGAATTACTCGGAATTTACCTCTTTCTACAAGGCTTCGGCAGTACTTGATGACCGTTTGCTTGTGAATCTCCAGTTCAATCGCTGCTTTCGCTGGGCTAATAATACGATTGTGCCGAATCGCTAGACGCATTAACTGGCGTTCGATTTTTTGATATTCGCGACGAGGCATTCGATTTTTTTCATCCGTTGCCACTAGATAGGGGGCTAGTATGCAGCGAATCATAGTTCCTACGAACAATGGATTTTCTTTCATTTCATCTAAGGGTATAGAAATCACTTGGCATTCTTGTGATTGCAAGAACAAAGCTCTGTTTAGATCCATTCGATATTTCGAACGATCCGTGCCATGTGAACCATAATCCATGACTTCGAAAACATAACGAAGACTACCCATGATCCAAATAAAATCCACAAAATACGACCGACCTCGCCAGTCTTTAATTTCATATTCCGGATGCAAGCCCGCAAAATGCCCCATTAGAGGCCACCATATTTTCTCCGCAAATATGAGGTTGCCGAATCCGTGCCTCTTTTCAAAGCATCCTTTCGTTCCCCATGGCGTTTGGACAAGTGATCGTTTACCCACTTCTTATGCTCGATCTCAAAACTCAACCGTGTCACCCTTCCCTGGACAAAAATAAAACGCCTCGACTTCCCTTACATTAGAAGGGATACCGAGGCGTTCTTCGCCAAACCATATTTAAGTAAAACCATAATACTTCATTTACAGCCAAGCAGCAATAGGTATTATTTCCGTACTATAGTCTGATGACCATTTTGTGTGATTTTTCACACTAAATGCAAAGGCCAACTTAAGCTACATTCTCGTTTATACGACTTTTCATACAAATAATCGCAATACACAGCAGGAGCGTTCAACTTTGTACGATTTTTCGAATAAAACAACTATATTCGTCCGTTTTGCTTACGTATTGTATGATAAATCGTACAAAGTCATTGACCAAGGCCACCTAGAGTTCGACTATTATTTTTCCCGAATCCAAACCAACATTTCCCCCGGCGTCCGGTTCCCCCAGTATGCGTATGGAACGGCCGTTATGGGGACGCTCTTCTTCTTTCGCGTAACCGGCCTGTACAGTTCATCTTCCCAGGAAAGATCCGATCGCAGCCCCTCTCCTGACAACACGACGATTCCGCCTAGAACGTCTTCCCTATTCACTGCTATGAATTCAGAATCCTCGGAAAGGCAAATATCCGTGAGGTCTGTGCCGTTGTCCACTTCCTCCAAGCAATAAACGAGCGGACCGTATTGCAAAGCGATTTTACCGGCATTCTCGTGCACTTTGGGATTCGACTCGATACGCTCGACGACCATCGGGAAATGCAGCTTGATGTTGTCGCTATCCATCCATTTTCTGTTGATATATGCATATCCGCGCTTGACGATCGCATCCAGCGCCAGCAACTCCCCGTTTACCGTGATGGAGGGATTTCTGCACCAGGAAGGAATCCGGAAAGAAAGCGTGCAGCCCGTCGGCTCATCCGTTTGCATTCGTATCTGAATCTCTCCGTTCCATGGATAACGCGTTTCCGTATACAATATTATTTTTTGCCCATGAACGTCGAATGTGCTCTCATTGGAGGCATAAAGATGCATGGCGATCTCCGCTCGGTTTTGCGTAAAGAAGTACGTATCCAAAGATGTCATCAGCCTCGCAATATTGGGCGGACAGCAAGCGCAGCCGAACCACGCAACGCGTTCGGTTTTGACATGATGCATATCGTAACGGTACTCCGCGACAGCAGGATGAACTTCCAATGGGTTAACGTAAAAATAACGCGTGCCGTCCAGCGATATTCCGCTCAGCACCCCGTTGAACAGAACGCGTTCCATCACATCCCCGTATCGGCTGTCATTTTCTATTTGAAGCATTCGGAATGCCCACATGACAAGTCCGATGGACGCGCATGTTTCCGTGTATGCCGTGTCGTTAGGCAAATCGTAATCAATCGTAAACCGTTCGGCATGGCCTTGCGAGCCGAGCCCTCCCGTAATATACATCCGCTTGGTCGTCACTTGATCCCATAGTTTCCGAAGCGCTTTGGTTAGCGTAGCGTCTCCGTAAGCAATCGCGAGATCCGCCATAGCCGTATACAGATACATGGCACGGACAGAATGTCCGTCAGCCGTTACCTGCTCTCTCACGGGGGCGTGGGCCTGATGATAATCCAGATCGAACCAGCGATCATTGGATGGGCTCCGAAACCCCGGATCCTCCTTCAGGAAACTCGGCTGCTTGCCGCGCTCCTCCACGAAGTATCGGCTTAATTGCAAATACCTTTGTTCTTTCGTCGTCCGGAACAGCTTTACGAGCGCGAGCTCAATTTCCTCATGACCGCAATACACGTGCATTTGGTCCGAATCAGGTCCTATAATCCGGTCTATATAATCAGCGTAGCGGCACATCATGTCCAGAAAGGCCCGCTTGCCCGTGGACTCGTAATAAGCCACCGCGGCCTCGATCAAGTGTCCGGCACAATAAAGCTCATGCCCGAAAGAAAAGTCATTCCATCGCTTTTCCGGCTCGGCGACCGAATAATACGTATTCAAGTAGCCGTCCGGCCGTTGAGCCCGTCCCATCAAATCAACAACCGCATCGATAACGGCTTCGAGCTGCGAATCAGGAAATTGCCGCAGGCTGTACGCGGCAGCTTCGATCCACTTCGCCACGTCGCTATCCTGGAAGACCATGCCGTAGAAAGTTCCCGTCTGATCTCCAGCCGAGATGCGGAAGTTTTCTATGGCGTGACTCGGCTCGGCGCCTTCGATTTCATCGTTCAACGCCTTCCACTGATAAGGAATCGTTTCCTGGACAGTCTGCCTCACCTTGGGCTGCCAGAATTGATCAATAAGCTTAACATGCATATCGATAATTCTCCTTTCAATAAGACAACGACCGGACTAATTTTTCAACCCGGTCATCGTGATTCCCTCTACGAAATACTTTTGACCGATCAGGTAGAAAATGACGCCAGGCGCAAAGGACATGCACGTGGCTGCCATCGTCAGCGACCAGTCTGACTTTAATTGACCTCTAAAGTTGGTAAGCCCGAGCGCTATCGTATATTTGTCGCTCGAATTAATGTAAATCATCTGTTGGAGCAAATCGTTCCATAAGCCGATAAAGATAAACAACGCGACGACGATCATAGCCGGCTTGATCACCGGGATAATAATGCTGAACAAGATGCGGAAGTATCCGGCGCCGTCGATCGTTGCGGCTTGGTCGAGTTCTCTCGGTATGGAAAGAATAAACTGCCGAATCAAAAAGATATTAAAAGCGCCGCCGCCGCAAAAATAAGGCAAAATCAATGGCAGATAGCTGTCGCTGAGCCCTAGACCCCGCGTCCACCCGATATATAGCGGGATGAGCGTTACCATGGCAGGCAAAAGCATGGAACCGACGCAAAGAGCCCAGATCAACTGTTTCCCCCTAAACCGCAGCCTTGCAAAGGCATATCCGCACAAGGTGGCCGTAAACGTTCCCGCCAAGCAGGAAGGAATGATGATTATCATCGTATTCCATAAATACTTCCAGAATTTAAATATTTCCAGTGTCTTTTCATAGTTGGAGAACAGCCAGCTGTCCGGCAACAAAGATGGAGGAAATCTATAAATCTCGGCATTCGTCATCAGAGACGTTCGGAATATCCACCAGATCGGAAAGAGTACGAGAATGGCAAAGAAAACAACAACGATAAGCGTTAGAATATTCATAATTCGATCATTGCGTTTCTTGCTCTTTAGTCTGCTGTATGCGGCTTCGCTCATTTGTCATCGCCTCCTTCAGAGAAGATCCACCGATTTGACGTTTTGAACAACACGCCGGTAAAGGCGGCAAGGATGGCAAAAATAATGAAGGTCGTCGCGCAAGCATAACCCAACTTGTAATTGACAAAAGCTTGATCGTACATCAGGTAAGTCATGAACCTTGAAGAGTTGCCAGGGCCGCCATTCGTCAGAGCAAGGGCTGGCGTAACGATTTGGAGATTGGCGATCAGGCTCATCAACAGATTGTAGAAGATAATCGGCGTCATACACGGTAACGTGATATGCAAGAAGCGTTTCCATCCGTTCGCGCCATCCATTTCCGCCGCTTCGTAATAGACGTTCGGAACGTTCTGAAGCCCGGCCAAAAAAATAACGATCAAGTTCCCCGACAGCCATACCGCAATCATGGAAAGAGAGGGGACCACATAGCTGGAATCCGCAATAAACAGAACTTTATTTAATCCCATTTCGGAAAGGATATAATTGAAAAATCCAAAATTCGCTTCATACAGCCAAGACCATCCAACATATATGGCTACGGCAGGCAAAACAAACGGCACATAAAAGATCGCTCTAAAAAAACCTCTTGCCGGAATTTTTCGGTTCAACATGATTGCGATAAAAAGCGAATAAATCATGCTTCCGACTACCGATAACATGGCGAAGTAGATCGTCGCGATAATCGAATCTTTGATATAAGGATCGGTAGTAAATAGATTGATATAATTATCGAAGCCGATGAATTCCGGCTTGGCTAACCCCGTCCAATTCGTCAAGCTGATTCCGAGCACCCCGACAAGAGGCGCATAGGTCAGAAAGAACAGCCCAAGGAATGCGGGAATCAAACAAATATATGCAACGCGTTGCTCGCTCGAATGTATGCGGGAACGACGTTTCACCCTACGTTTATTGATTGTTTCCATAGCTCGCTCCCCACCTCATGTATGAAGGATGACCGCCATTTAACGTGATTTGGCGGTCACCCTTCAAACCTTTATTTTTCGCCTTTATTTGCCGCTTTCAAAGCATCGAGATTTTTGGTAATCGCGTCCTTGGCAGTCGTCTTTCCGGTCCATACATCGCCAAGAACCGATCCGAGCAAGGTGTTGAACTCCGTCGTATTATTCGTAAAGAACCAGGAAGCCGGTCTCGCTGCGGAGGATTGCGCATAATCGACTACCGCAGACTTGTATTCCTCATACGGAGGGAAGTTCGGATTCTCGACCCATTTGCGGGTGAGCGTCTCGTCCTTATACCACTTATCCAGCACCGGCATCCAAATGCCCGACGAGATGAGTCCCCAGTTGTTTTCTTCGGAGCTGTACCATTTGAGCCATTCCATCGCTTCTTCCGGGTGCTTCGTTTGGGAGAATACGACATTGGCGCCGCCTGTGTTAAGGGTAATCTTCTCCTTCATGTAAGGCAGTACGGCTACGCCGTAATTAAGTCCTGCTTCCTTAGCCGTGTTCAAGCTCGTTCCTACGTTCCACTGGCCGTTCGTGGCCATGGCGACCGTTCCCGCAATAATTGTGCGCTGAATGCCGTCATCCGTCTGTCCGACGGACAACGGGGCAACATGATCTTTCAAGTACAGATCCGCGACTTTCTGAATCGCTTCTATGCTGGAGTCTTCCCCGATTTTCACTTCTGTGCCATCTTCGTTATAGTATCCTCCGCCGTTGCTAATCGCCCAAGTTTCCAATTGCCATGGCAAGTTCTCTACGGATGCGCCGTATTGGACGATGCCCTGCGGATCAAAGCCATCATCGCCTGGATGTTTGCCGTTCTTGTCATTCGTCAGCTTCTTGGCTGTTGCTACGAATTCATCCCATGTCCATGCTTTATCCAGTGCCGACGGCGGATAAGGTACGTTCGCTTTGTCGAACATGTCTTTGTTGTAATATAAAAGGAGGATTTCATTGGCAGCCGCATAGGCAACGGGTTTGCCTTTGTATGTGTAGGCCAAGCTATCGAGCGGCTTGCTGTCGCTTCCCTCGTACATAGCGCTTACGTCGTTCAGCATGCCTTGGGAGGACCACTGGATAACGCCGTCTTCCCGCATCATCCCCGTATCCGGCAATTGCTTTGCCGTTGCAAGCGTATTCAATTTGGTCATGTAGTTCTCCCATGGAATGGCTTGCACTTCCACTTCGATTCTGTCTTGGGTAGCGTTAAACTTGTCAGCTACTTCCTGCGTTTTGCTTCCCTCTTCTGCGCTTCCCCACATCGAGTAAATAATTTTGACTTTCTCATTCTTGGAAGTCGTTTTTGTATCGTCGTTGTTGCTGCAGCCAATGACCCCGAATACCAATGCAGCCGAGAGCAGACCTACACCAAATCTCTTTCCTGCTTTCATTGCCTCGTTCCCCCTTCATCATTTGAAATAACATTTATGTCTAACCGTTTGACCCGACTTCTTGGACATCCCAAGTTGTTAAGTTAAACGTTTAGCATCAACATAACCGCCCTATCCTCAGGCTGTGTCCGTTATACCAGGACACTTTTTTCGGAAAGCGCTTTAATTGAATTGTGACATGAAATATCTTCAAAAAAAACAACATTTTTCAACCTGATTTTTAATATTTACAACCTTAGCAAGACTGCCTCGGAGTTTCGATGCACTCCACGGATCACTCCTCCGATTTCCCGATACCGATCTATCTGCAGGAAACTCTTTATTTAATCGATGAGTATGTTGTATCATAAAAATAACAACATTTTCTAGATTTATATTCACTTTACATTGGGAGGAACGAGTGTGGATTCTGCGATTCTTCACTTTATCTCGCCGCCGATTCCCTATTTCGTAGATTGCGGATATGCCCATTACGGGGTAGGAGATACCCATATCGACCGGAATTGCATCCGAGTATTCGATCTGATTGTCGTCCGCAAAGGGGTTCTCCCGATCGGCGAGAACGGCCATACCTGGGAAATCAATGAGGGAGAAGGACTCATTCTTCTTCCTGACGGACACCATTACGGCAGCGCCCCCTGCAAGGTAGACACAGAAATCATCTGGATTCATTTTCAAACCTTCGGCAGCTGGCAGATGTGCGGTGACATGGACGAATGTCTCGGTAACCAGCTGAAATTGATCGAGGAACACAAAAATTTAGCTTATCTCAACCATGCCGATGTCTGCTCTATCTTCATTCCGAAGCATATGAAGCTGTCGACGAAGGCCATGGAGGCGCTGGAGACCTTCTTCCAGCAGGAGCACGAGCCGCAGTCGCTTCGGAACTGGAGGCGACAAGCTTCCTTTCAGTTGTTCCTGCAGCACCTGGATCGCGATCTCGCTTCCCCCACGAACGTCACCGCGATTCAGCTCGCCGAGCGGATCGAGTTGTTCATCCGCCAGAACTATGCCAGCGAAATTACGAATTCGGTGCTGCAAAAGAAGATGAACTATCATCCCAATTACCTGGCTAAGGTGATGCTCAAAGTGTACGGTATGACTCCCATGACCTTTCTCCTGTATTACCGTCTCGAACAGTCCAAGCGGCTGCTATTGCAAACCTCCTGGTCTATTGCCCGAATCGCAGATGAGGTTGGCTTCCATCATATCTCGCATTATTCTACCTCCTTCTCCAAGAAAGAAGGCCTCTCTCCCTCGGGCTTCCGCAGCAAATTCGCCAAGGAGCGCTGATCTCTGCTGACGCAGCTTAGTCGACGAGAACTTTTAGCATGATACAGACAAAGCCTGCCTGAGCAGATATTTCTCTGCTCAAGCAGGCTTTGCTATATCTTTTCTATTCAATTGATCCTAATGCTTGAAGCAGTCTGATGAATACGACCGCCGCTTGTGCGCGTGTTAACTCGCCCTTCGGATTGAAGGTAACCTCGCTTGTTCCTGTCATGATGTTAAGCTTAACCATCAAACGCACGTCCTCAAGATAAGCCGAGTTCACACTGCCGATATCCTTGTAGCCGTCCAAGCTGACGAATTCCTTCGTCGTCGGCAGCTTTTCAAGTACAATGACCGCCGCCAGCATACTCGCCATTTCCTCTCGGGATAGCGGCTGATCGGGGTTGAAGCTTCCGCTTTCCACAAAGTCTAATAGTCCAAGCTCCTTGGCTATTGCTACCTCGTCGAAATACCACGCGCTTTGCTTTACATCCTCGTATGGCGCTGTGCTGCTTGCAGCTGTACCGCGTCCAAGCGCTCTGACGAGCATAGCGGTGAACTCCGCTCTGGTCACGGATTGATTAGGCGCGTACTGTCCTCCGCCAATACCGGCTACTAGTCCTTTCGCCGCTGCAAGCTCGACGAACGATTTGCCCCAATGCTTCTGCACATCGGTGAAGCTCACCGCGTTGTCTGCTACAACGTATACGCTGTTGGTGTATGAGCTAATCATCGCGTACCATACGCCATTGATCTGCACCTTCTTCGCTGCAACAAACTCAAGTTTCTTCGACGTTTCATTATAGCGGAACGCACCCCATTGCTCCGGCATGTCAGACATATTCTTCGGCATCGGAATGACTCTGGTCAGCGCCTGGCTGAACTTATCTGCCGTTCCAATGGTTTCGCTTGTCTTGGTATTGATGATTTCAATGCTGAAATCTACAATCGCGCCCATCGCTTTGCCGTTCGGCAAACCGTTTGCGAACGCCGCTTGAATGTCCTTAACGCCGGACTTGTCAGTCAATGTGATCTTGAAGCTGATATCCTCGGCTGTAAGGTTATTAGCGGCAAGTAAATCCTTAAGTCCCGGTATAAGCGAAGTCAGATTGACTGGTACTCGATAACTGCCATAGGGAGTCATTATCTCTATGACGAAGGCCTCGTTTTTACTCTTCCAGCTGGATAATACAATTGCCGGAATAGTCACAAACGCTGCGCCTTCCTTAGGCGTTACCTCCAGCGTAACGGATGGCTTCGACGCGTCGATAGTCGACGAATCGAGCGGTTGCCCGTTCATGTCGATTAGAGGCGAGTCTTTTGACGTTGAGCCGTTTGGCGTTACTGTAATGATATTGTTGATTGTAATAATCTCGACCGCTCCGTTGCCGGCTTGATCCTCCGTGTATACGGTATAGGCTCCGTTTGAAGTGATGTCAAAGCTGTCTCCTGTCAACAGCGTACCGGCGCTTGCAAAAAAGTCTACTGTCCGCGCACCATTCGTCCACTTCGTTTTCACAATATCGCTGCCCGTTCCGTCGGTTGCCACTGTTACCTTCACCGATCCCTTGGTCGGCGATGCGCTGTCAGGCGTCTGAGTCCATGTTATAGAGGGTTCGATCGAATCCATAACAATGCTGTTCGTCTCCGTCACCGGAACATCCAGCGGAACATCCACGCCCGACGCAGTAAGGGCTGCGCCAGCCGGCAAATCGATTTCCGATCCGATTTCTATGCCGTCCGTATCCAACATTCCTTCTTGCACTTCATAAGCGAATACGAGCTTGTTCCGTTCACCTGCTGGCTGTTCCGTATAGATGGCATAAACCGTTGCCTTATCCGCCCCTTCGCCAATCACGATCGGCAGTCGCGGCGTACCAACTGGAGCATCCACAGCCCCTTCGTAGCTTATGATGAATGTCAACGTATCGCCAATTCCGTAATATCCGCCTGCGGGAATATCCACATCGTTTATTGCCGGTGCGGGAACCTGAACGTTGAGCTTGTAAATGCCGTGGGCTTTCCCGTTCTCGTCCGCCGTTTCAATCGTGATCTCATTATCGCCGGGATTAACGGAGACCGTTGCCGATGACGCTTCTGTACCTGAAATCGAAACCTTGGCGTTTAAATCAACGAGAGCGACGGCTATGCTCACAGATTCAATATAGCGGTTAGATGTAATCGTGTATAAACCCAGTTCGGAATCGAAGGCAGCCGGAGACCTCGTTAATACGGCTCCCGTTGCCGATACGCTCAAGCTCGCAAGCTTCGCGGGTTCTAATTCGTGATCGAACATGGGATAAGTTGTTCCCTCTATCATTGCCCAAGTATTTGTAAAATCCCAGTCTACTCCCGCAGTAGAATAGGTCGACTTTGATTTCATCTCTGAAGATAATTTTCCAACGGCACCACTGCCTCCGGCAGAAGTCGATTGCCCGCTCGTCTCGATATCCCAGAAGGAATCGGTTACCGCCGTATCGATACTGGCGCCGATTAACCCTCCTACTCCGGAGCTCGCAGCAGACGTTACCCGCCCGGCAGCAAAGGAATCCGTTACGATCGCATCATCCGATTCGCCGACTAGTCCGCCTATGTACTCGGATCCGTTCAATCCAATGGCGTTCGCCGTGGAATACGTTTCATTCAATTCTCCCTGCAACTTGCCAACCAATCCTCCCGCTCTTTGAACGGTTGCCGTTACCCTACCGGTAGAATAGGCTTTACTAATAATGCCGTCATCGAGGAGCGTTCCGACAATCCCCCCCACGTTACGCTTTCCGGCACTCTCCATATTCGTCAGACCGATCTCTTGGATGGTACCCGACGCCACTCCGAACAGTCCGAGATCCTCTTCGTCTACTCGATCAATAAACAGGTTATTGATCACATGACCTTTGCCGTTGAAAGTTCCTGTAAAAGGATGAACGGCATCCCCGATCGGAACCCAGCCTTTGGCTTCGTTGTATCCCTCGCCGGATTCGCTCAAATACTCGGACAAATCAATATCGTTCATTAAAATATAATGATCATTCAATTGATAACCGTCCGCGACGCCCGTGCCGATCGCCGCCAGTTGTTCGGGAGTCGAGATCGTGTGAGGATATGCGTTGCCATCCTCCCGGTTGATTTGAAGGGTATACGTTAAAACATAGGGATCAGGCAACGTACAAGGTTCCATGCATGAACTCGGAACCGCTGCGCCGGCGCTCGAAACCTTAATATCGATTAGGTTCTCTCCTTCGTCCAAATCGAGCGTTTCCAACGCGGTTCCGTTATCGATCGAAGATACGCTGCCTTGCGCGTCCACATATACGGTGACTTGATCTACCTCATTCGGAACAATGCCCGAATACAATAATTGATCTCTTGCGAATGACGGCTCGAGCTGCACCGGATCGCCGTTATCCGGATCAGCCACTGCCGTAACCTTCAACGCATCCAACGTAATTCGATCGAACGTCTTGCGAAGCATAGGGTAAGTTAACCCATCGATTATTCCCCATTCGCCGCCATCCTCGTCCTCGTTGGTGAATTGCCAGTTCGTAAAGCTGTCCCTAAGTTTCATGTTCACTTCCGTTAAAGGCTCTCCGCCTGCCGAAGAGTTAGTCAGGGATGAATTATAGTAACTATTTTCAACAGTCAAATACCCTTCAACCTTGCCGTTCAATCCGCCTACTTCAATTGATCCGGCTACATGCGTAGAAGAGTAAACATAGCGTATAGAATCCCCGGGATTCCCCGATGAATAACCGGTTAAACCGCCCACCGATTCATCGCCGATGATGGTTCCGGTTACGTACACATATTCGATAAGCGAGCTTTGGCTATACCCGATCAACCCGCCGATATAGTCGCCGGTGTCAGATTCGATCAACACGTTGACCAACCCGACATTTCGAACTTCGGCATTGGAAGCGTAGCCGAACAACCCGAGGTAGTTTGTGCCAGCCCCGCCCGTGTCTATCGTCAAATTCGCAATCGTATGCCCATCTCCGTCGAACAGGCCAGTGAAAGGTCCAGACCCCCAACTCCCGATCGGCTGCCAGTTTTCCCCAGACAAATCGAGATCCGCGCCTAACCGATAGGCAGCATCCAAATCGTCGCTTACTTCTTTTAATTGCTCAATGTTAGAGATAATATAAGGATTCCCAGGAGAACCGTCCCCTTCGCCAGAGAACGCGGCATACACTTTGCTATCCCCGCCATACAACGTTGCCGTTGACGTGAACACAACCACAACAAGCAACAATACCAACCATTTACGATTGAACAAAACCCGACACTCCTCTACTTGTCACTATGAAAAACTGTTAATTATTGTGATTTAATATAAACATATTATGAGCCATATTTCTATCCCTCATTGCGAGAATTGCCTCATTTCCTGAGCTAATGGGAGAGTTAGCTAAAGGCTTATTAAACTTAATAGAGTTAAGGGGGATATGATTCCGAATCTTGGTTGAATGGCTGACGGGGTTTAGACATTTTTCAGTCTGCTTGGATTAGCCTGCAAATTTTCCTGAGCTGACGGGAGAGTGAGCTAAAGGCTTTTAAACCTTAGTGGAGCCAAGAGAATACGACTCGCTTTAGCTCGTCTTTTCATTATGGGTTGTCCGAATCTTGATTGAATGGCTGTCGAGGCTTAGTCGATGGGGACTTTTAGCGGTAGATTCAGACGCCGTGCTCCTGCACTTGATTTAATTGCTTCGAAGCATTATCAACCGCTCCGTCCACGCGGACTGAACCCCGGGGTTCGCCCCCTTATTGTTTGGTGGAGCCAAAGGGATACGACTCGCTTTGGCTCGTCTTTTCATTATGAAATGTCCGAATCTTGATTGAATGGCTGACGAGGCTTAGTCGACGAGGACTTTTAGAGGTAGATTCAGACGCCGTGCTCCTCCGCATTCGCTCCGTCCGCGCGGGCTGAACCCCGGGGTTCGCCCCCTTTTGGGCTCCACCAATAAAACAGAAAACCACATCCGATGGATGTGGTTTGATTGTTTTATTGGTGGAGCCAAGGGGGATCGAACCCCTGACCTCTTGCATGCCATGCAAGCGCTCTCCCAGCTGAGCTATGGCCCCAAATGACGACAAGGTTGATAATAGCATGATGTCGCCAAAATTGTCAATCTATATCTCTTAAGCTGTTCAGTGGGCTGTTCAAAGGGTGCTTGGACAACAGGTTGTTAAGCTCCTTCATGAACATATCGATGTCCTTGAACTGGCGGTACACGGACGCGAAGCGAACGTACGCCACCTCGTCTACAGGGTAGAGCTGGCTCATGACGATCTCGCCGATATCACGGCTCTCTACCTCGGCCAGTGCCGTCGTGCGGAGCTCCTTCTCGACCTCGGAGACGATAACTTCTAGGCGCTCGACTGGGACGGGACGCTTCTCGCAGGCGCGGATAAGACCGCGCAATATTTTGTCGCGGCTGAATTCCTCGCGGCTGCCGCCTTTTTTGATGACGATAAGCGGTGTTTCCTCAATCATCTCGAACGTCGTAAAGCGGCGGTTGCACTTCTCGCACTCGCGGCGGCGGCGGATCGATTTGTTCTCGTTAGCCGGACGTGAATCTAACACTTTCGTACCTGCGTAATCGCAATAGGGGCACTTCATTGGATTGTTTCCCTCCATTCATCCTGATGCTTTATTTATCATACCGATATCGACTTTAGCTTAAGTTATTCCCATACCTTACCTGTAATGAACTCTAGAATAACGCACATAATACAGTTACCAACCGCAAGGAGGTGAACATACATGAGCGCAAACAGCAACCAATTGGTAGTACCACAAGCAACTGCCGCATTGGACCAACTGAAATATGAAGTTGCACAAGAGCTGGGTATTGCCATTCCGCAAGACGGATACTACGGAAACATGGCTACTCGTGAAGCAGGCTCGATCGGCGGCTCCATCACTCGTCGCCTGGTGCAAATCGCCGAGCAATCTCTTGCCGGCCAATACAAATAATGATTCATTAAGTTTGTATGAATAACAGAAGCCTTGGGAAGCTCGTCCATGAAGCGGCGAGCCTCTCAAGGCTCATCTTATGTTCTAAGTTAGAAGTCAGGGTACAATTCCTTGTACTTATTATAATAATAAATGACGCGTTGTACATAGTGGCGGGTCTCGCCGTACGGAATTTGCTTCACCGTCTCCAGCTTTCCATCCCACTCTCCCGTATTCAACCATTCACTGACTCTCGTCGGACCGGCATTATATGCGGCAATTGCAGCGATGGAATTCTGATCGAACCTTTGATGCAAGGAGCTTAAATACCATGACCCAAGCTCTATGCTAACATCCGCGCGCTGCTTGAGCATGTCCTCCGTCACTTCGGTGAACCCTGCTCTTCGAACAACATCCTTAGCCGTATTCGGCATCATCTGCATTAACCCTACAGCGCCTTTATCCGACTGACTGCTTGTTTTGTAATTCGATTCCGTTCGAATAACGGCGGCTACCAAATGAGGCTCCAATCCGTAGTTCGAGGCGCTTGCACGAATATCGTCCTTATAATACACGGGATACATATACTCGCCAAGCCAGTCCGACTTCAAGAAAAGGATAGCGATAAATCCTAGCAATAATACGAGCACAACTCGTTTGCGCAAAAGTACCTTCATAATATTCCCTGACTGCGCCAAAAATCATCGATCTGGCGTTCCGTTTCTGCTAGCGGGCCGCTATTGTCGATCACCCAATCTGCGCGTCTCCGCTTCTCTTCGATATCCATCTGCAGCGATATACGCCGCTTCGCTTCCGTCTCATCCATCTGATTACGGTCCATTAACCGCGTAAGTTGAATCTTCTCAGGTACATAAACGACCATTATACCTTCATATAATGCTTGCTGATTCGTCTCGTATAGCAACGGGACGTCGGCAACAACAAGGGCCCCCGGATTCTGCTCGGCATATGTATGTATTCTGTGCTGCATGCGCTGTCTGATCGCGGGATGCGTGATCGATTCGAGCTTCGCTAACGACGCCTTGTCCTGGAACACAATAGCGCCCAGCGCGGAACGATTCAAGGAGCCGTCCGCCTGAAGTACAGCTTGTCCGAAAGAAGAGGCGATCGCCTCAAGTGCCGGCTCTCCCGGCTGAACAACCTCTCTTGCTACTTGATCGGCATCGACCAGCAGCGCGCCGCGGTGGGCGAGCAGCTGAGCGATGGTGCTTTTGCCGCTGGCTATACCGCCGGTTAATCCGATTATCATTCCATTCACCTCGAAGTTATAACAGCTTCATAATACCCATGATGATCAATAATATCCCTGGAAGGAAGGACAGTGTCTGCATCCCTCGCCAATTCGAGCATTGGAACCCAAACCGGATTCCCCCAAGGAGAAAAATAGCGCTGAATGCAGCGATAATAAGCGCCGTCATTAGAGCAGGCAAACCTATCATCGCGGCGCCAAGCCCTGCGCCGAAAGCATCAAGCGACAAAGCGACACCGAGCATAACGGCCTCCGAGGCCGAGATCGTACCCGACTTATCGACGTCTGCGACCTGCGGCGTACGCAGGATCTGGATGACGAGGCCGAGCCGTTTAAGCTCCACCATCACTACGAGCGCTGTGTTGGAAGCAAGAATACGCTCCGTTGCAGAAGCGGATGCCGTTTCCACAGCCTTATGCTCGACAGTCGCCGCTACTTCCTCGGCATCGGTTGTAGCGGTCTGCTCGTCGCGTCCGCGCCTTAATTGGAACAAGGCGAAACCGCCAATCACGATGAGCACGCATGCGCCGATCAAGCGGGCAGCAAACTCGGATAAGTACCCCGACAGCCAACTGCCGACCTGCATCGATAGCCAAATAATAAGTCCAGAGCAGCAGGCAATAATAAAAACCGATAAAAACGGAATTTTGATTCGCCTCAGCCCGTACGTAACTCCAACGCCAAAACCATCCAAGCTAACTGCAAAAGCGATCACTAACAGTGGAGCCAAATGCGCGAACAACGAATTCCCTCCCCGCATCGCGACTGCCCGGTGTTAACGGCCTATGTCTAGGACAGAAGCCGTTGATACGGGCGATCGCCTATGTTCTCTTAACAAGAACATCATATGCGGATAGCGGATGACGGTGCATAACAGTAAGCCTAGCCGATTAAGCGGCTTATGATACTACAGTGCAGCTATTCCTTAGGAACGGGCTGACACTTCTCGCATATATGCGTTCCTCTGCCACCTAGGACGAACTTCTTGATGGGACGCGAGCATACTTTGCAAGGCTCGTCCTTCCTGCCGTATACGGAAAATGAATGCTGGAACATGCCCATCTCGCCTTGCCCGTTCACGTAGGATCGGATCGACGAGCCTCCGGCTTCAACAGCGCGTCCAAGCGTTGCGCGAATCGCTTCATGCAGCCGTTTCCACTCTGCCGGCTTCAGCGAATTGGCTGATCGCTCCGGATGAATCCGGGCCAAGAACAGCGACTCATCGACATAAATATTGCCTAGCCCGACGATATGCTCTTGATTCAGCAGCAACGGCTTAATGCTCATCTTGCGTTTATCCAGCTTATCGCGAAGCGCCTGAAGGGTGAAACCCGGCTCTAACGGCTCGATGCCCAGCTTGTTAAGCGGCGCCATCTCGAAGTGCTGCCCAGGCTCGAATAGATGCATCGTTCCGAACTGACGCACATCCTTATAGCGAAGCTCCGTGCCATCGTCAAAATGAAAAATGACATGCGTATGCAACGGAGTCGGTTCATCAGCCCCATTAACGCTATAACGCCCCTCCATACGAAGATGCGATACGAGCACCAGACCGTCGAGCATGATCAGCAGAAACTTCCCGCGCCTTTCTACGGTTTGAATCGTATGTCCGGCTAAAGCGGCAGCGAACTGCTCCGGCTCTGCAGGACGTTGTATAATACGCGGCAGCTTAACGGTTACGGATTGGATACGTTTGCCCGCGACTAGATCGATCAATGTGCGTCTTACAGTTTCTACTTCCGGCAATTCCGGCATTTGTCCTCACCTCGCCATCTATTATAACGCAAATAGAGAGCTAGCGGGTTACTTTGCCTCATACCAATTGACACCGAAACTGACATCTGCTTTCAGCGGAACATGCAGCTGCAGCGCACCGGACATCACTTCCGGAACAAGGGACTTCATGAGCTCCAGCTCGTCCTCAGGCACTTCGAATACAAGTTCGTCATGTACTTGGAGCAGCATGCGGCTCTTCAGCTTGCGCTCCCGCAGCGCCTCATCCATCTGCACCATGGCTAGCTTAATAATATCGGCGGCCGTCCCTTGAATAGGGGAGTTCATTGCCGTTCTCTCCGCGAATGAGCGCAGATTGAAGTTCGACGCCTTAATCTCCGGCAAATAACGTCTGCGTTCAAGGAGTGTCGTTACATAACCGTCGCGTCTTGCTTGGACGACGATATCCTCCATGAATTGGCGGACGCCTTTGAACACTTCTTTGTACTGCTCAATGAACTTAGCGGCATCATTCCTTGTAATGCCCAAGTTCTGCGAAAGACCATAATCGCTAATGCCATACACGATGCCGAAGTTAACGGCTTTTGCTTGACGGCGCATATTGGAATCCACTTGGTCGGCAGTAACGCCGAAGACGTCCATCGCCGTCTTCGTATGGATATCCATATCGTGAATGAACGCTTCCTTCAAGTTCTCGTCGTCTGCAATATGAGCTAATACACGAAGCTCGATCTGCGAATAGTCGGCGGCAACGATGTACCAGCCCGGCTCGGAAGGGACGAAAGCCTTACGGATCTGACGGCCTTCCTCCAGCCGGATCGGGATATTTTGCAAATTCGGAAATTGGCTGCTAAGACGTCCGGTTGCCGCTATCGTCTGACGGTAATACGTATGGATCTTGCCCGTCTCTCCGCGCACTTCCTTCAGCAGCCCCTCGACATACGTCGATTGCAGCTTCGCGAGCTGGCGGTAATGCAGAATAAGCGGAATGATCTTGTGATACGGAGCCAGATCCTCCAGCACCTCGGCATCGGTTGAATAACCGGTCTTCGTCTTCTTGCGCGCAGGCAGACCAAGCTTCTCGAACAATATATCGCCCAGCTGCTTAGGAGAACCTATATTAAACTCCACGCCCGCATGCTTGTATATATCGCTCATAATCGTGATCAGCTGCGACTCCAAGCTGCGCCCCAAATCTTCAAGCTCTTGTTTCTTCACCGTTATGCCTTGAAGCTCCATCCCTGCAAGCACGCGGGACAATGGCTGCTCCAATTCAAAATACAGCTTGCTCATGCCGCCCTTCGCAAGCTCTGCCGTCAAGATCGGCACAAGCTTCCGAACCGCGTCAGCGCGCAGCGCCAAATGGCGATACAGCGTGTCCGGCTCCGGCACCTTGAACTTCGCTCCCTTGCCATAGATCGCTTCATCGGAAGCGATACCAGGCAGCCCCTGCTTATCCGTAATTGCGCTAAGCGATAACGCCGTATCAGTCGGATCAAGCAAATAAGCCGCTAGCTGAACATCGAATGCCGTTCCCGCATACTTAATGCCGCTCCATGCAAGCGCAAGCTCTACCTTATGTAAATCAAAGCCATACTTCGGCTTATCCGCCCCAGTAAGCCATTCGACTAACCCCGCTGTGAAAGGCTGCTTAAGCACGCTGTAAGGAAGAACGTACACGGCTTCCGCAACAGCTACGGATACGCCGATGATCTCCGCCTGATGCGGGTTCTCGCCGATGGCTTCAATGTACAAGCCATGTTCCTCGTTCGTCTTCAGCGCAGACAGCAGCTGCGCCAGAGCATCGCCATCCGATTCGGATGCGATGATCGAAATATTCAGTTCGGCAGCGGATTGTTTCGCCGCCTCGGCAGAATCCACGACTGACTCGCCGAAATCCATACGCTCCAGCAAAGATTTGAACTCCAGCTTGCGGAACGCCTCAGCCAAGGCAGCGCCGTCATAACCGCTATAGCGCAGCTCCTCCGTTCCGCTCTCGATCGGAACTTCGCGGAAGATCGTCGCAAGCTTCTTGCTCATTAACGCGCTGTCTTTGTGCGTCTCGATATTTTCCTTCAGCTTGCCTTTCAGCTCGCCTACATTTTCCAATACTTGCTCTACCGAGCCATGCTCATGCAGCAGCTTAAGCGCTGTCTTCTCGCCTACCCCGGGCACGCCCGGAATGTTGTCGGACGTATCGCCCATAAGACCCTTCAGATCGATAATCTGCTGCGGCACTAATCCGTATTTCTCTTGAATCGCTTCCGGCGAGTACATGTCGACCTCGCTTACGCCTTTGCGCGTTACGGCAATCGTAACTTTGTCCGAAGCAAGCTGCAGCATATCTTTATCGCCGGATACGACAACCGTCTCTACCCCTTGCTCATCGGCCCGCTTGGTGAGCGTTCCGATGATGTCGTCCGCCTCATAGCCGGACAGCTCGAATTGCGCGATGCCGAAGGAACGGATCAGATCCTTCAGAACCGGGAATTGCTCGGACAGCTCCGGCGGCGTCTTCTGCCGTCCGCCCTTGTATTCGCTATAGCCTTCGTGGCGGAACGTGACCTTCCCCGCATCGAAAGCAACAAGAACATGGGTAGGCTTAAGCTCGTCCAATAGTTTAAGTAGCATCGTCGTGAAACCGTACAACGCATTCGTATGCTGACCCGCTGAATTCGTCAGCGGCGGCAGTGCGAAGAATGCGCGGTACGCTATACTGTTGCCATCAATTAACATCCATTTTTCCATTAACATCAACACCTCGCCTAATGACCTGCTTGTCTTCTATCATACCATAAAATGCCTAGCGCAAAATGGGCTTTCCCAAAGCATCGTCCGCTTTGAGAAAGCCCATACCTACAGCTTAGTGACTGTCGATTCCATATAGGTCAGTCCAGTCCTAAATGGTTACTGATATTGCGTTTGCCTGTATTTCTTACAGTCTAATCGCTCCTAATTGCCGGCAAAGCTACTTTTGGGTGGAATTTATACAGCCAAAACCGACCATTTAGCCCTCAGCATCCATCTTCCGGTTCGGCCCTTAATGATGGAGTCCATCTGCTAAATGCTCTCGCCCGAGCCGCTTTAACCCGTCTCTCTCCAGTTGATTGCACTTCTGCAACAGAACGACACTTTTAAACCCTTCCAGCAAACTCTCCTTGCACATTTTGCAACTGATTCACGCCAATAGGCCTCCTATACCCATTAACTTTGCTTTTCCGTTGCAGAATGTGCAACCAAGGCTTGACTTAACAGCTGCTTCGCCCCATTCTGCTGCACTTTCTGCAACGACCACCTGTTCCATAAATAATCAATACATTCCCTGCATGCTTCCGATTGATTGAAACCGTTAATAATGAATCGTCATTCTCGCTTATTCAATTACAACACGCCATGATCGTCCGACATCGCAGCCGGGCGTCCAAGCAAGTACCCTTGCGCATAAGAAGCGCCAAGCTCTCTAACCTTGGCAAGCTCCTCCTGCTGTTCAATGCCCTCGGCTATGATCGATATGTCCATCTTGGCAGCAAGCTGCGCCAATGTATGAAGAATGTGAGCCTTCATCTCATCGAGATGAATATCTTGAATTATCGACCTGTCGACCTTCAAGTAATCCGGTCGCAGCTCGACGATCGATTGCAGGGATGAATAACCGGCGCCTACATCGTCGATGGCAATCTGATAGCCTTGACTGCGGTAATGCTCCAGCGCCTTCTTGACGGCTCCGAAGTCCTCGATCGAATTGCGTTCCGTTATCTCGAAAACAACGTTATGTGGCGACAAGCCCCGCCGCTCCAATAAGCTAAGCGTCTGACCGGGCGAGAACTCCGGGTCCTCGATAATTTGAGCCATCACGTTGATGAACAGCTTCTGCTCGCGCTTAAGACCGCCGCAGCCTTCGATCGCCTTCTCTCTCGCCAGACGATCAAGCGCATAGGCTGCCCCTTCCTGCTCAGCGAACGAGAATAGCGCCAGCGGTCCTTCGAACCAAGTTCGCTCCCGCGTCCTCGTCAGTGCCTCGAAGCCGAACACTTTATCCTCGCCGAGTGCCATGATCGGCTGATATACAGGATCGATCGACCGCTGCTCCATCAGTCGATCGAATGCCCTGCGCTTGATGCTCCGCTCCATGCCGCCCGCCGATTGCCCGTGCAGCATCGCCTGCTTGACCGCTTCGTACCAAGCAGGTTCTTCATCCTCGCTGCTCTTGATCTCGGCCACGGCTGCGCCGATGTACAGCTTGCCGCTCCAGTTCTGCTCGGTCTGCTCCCGCATATGCGCAGCGAAGCGCTGCTCCCAATTCGACGTATGCTTGAACGCCGTCTCCAGCAGCCAGCCCTCCATCGTTTCTCGGCGACCGCCCGGAAGACGCATATAGATGAATAGATCGTCATGAATCCAATCCATTCCCTCGAACAACACAGAGCTCTGGAACGCCGCCTCGCTCTCGCGCTGGGCGAACTGCTTCCACTCCGCTCGAAACGACTTTCCGCTGCCGCTCTGTTCCGGTTCGCCAGATTGCTGCCATGACAAATACAGAACGCCGATTAATCCGGATTGACCGGCTAATACGCCTGACATCGTCCATATTCCGCTTCTAAACTGGCTGATACGATGACTTTCACGTAGACGTTTCACGTATATTTTCGATCCTCTCCATGATGCATTCCTGTTATATGCTCGAGCACATAGACGCTGCCCTTGCTCGCCTTCGCCCGCTTCTTCAACTTGGCGGCCAGTCTTGATATATCCTCAGGCGTCAAGGGCACGATGCCGTCCCAGAGCATGAGCGATAAAGATAACGTGACGCCTTCCTGCTCGACGATATTGCCGTGGCGGTCTTCTACGGATGTAACCTCGACTCCTCCATAGAACGCTTTGACACCTTGCTCGAACCTCATAATTAACGATTGGCAGATCAACTCTGCTTGGCCGGCTCCCGCTACGATAATGAAGTCATCGCCGCCGATATGACCGACGAAATCCCCCTGCGTTCCTTGCAACTCCAGCTCCTTGCACAACGTCTCGGCCAAGTATCGAATCATTTCATCGCCAAGCCCGAAGCCGAAGCAATCGTTGAACCATTTGAAATAGTCTAGATCCGCATAAATAACAGCGAAGGGAATACCTGCCTGAATTCTGCGCTGAAGCTCTGACTGAATGCCCTCATTGCCTGGCAGGCCCGTCAACGGATTGGCCTCCCTAGCCGCCTCCGTTCGCATCGCAGTCATACATTCCAATATCGACCGAATCGAGGCCGCACCAGCCAGTTGACCGTTCTGCGTAATAATAACGACATCGTACAGATGGGCATAATGCCTGCTCATCGCCAGCTGCGACACTTGCTCCACCGGCATCTGCTCGTCCACGATAAGAGGCTGATCATTCATGATTCGCTCCACCCCCCTGTTCCAATAGAGCGGCAGTCCGAATTGCCCCGCCAGCAGCTGATGCAGCTTTTCCTTCATGAGCAGCCCGACTGGGCGGTTGTCTATGACTATTATCGCGCCGGGCGCCTTCGGGTTCGTATCGAACATGTAAGCAACCTCGGATACGAGCGTCTTTGATTGGAACACGGGAAAAGGACCTGCCAGCTGTCCGATTGCAATAGGCTTACCCGTATGGTAAAGCTCAATCGGCTGCTTTCTTGCTTTCTCGATCGGCTGAGCGGTTAATTCAGCCGGCTCCGCCGCTTCAGCCTGTCCGAAGACGTATGGCACGGCAGCCGAGTATGTATTCAACAGCATAGCGTCCCGCAGCAATCGGTACACGACCGTCTCTGTCGAGCGGCCGGCGGAGGAAGGGAACGCCACGGCGAAGCCGATATGCGCCTTCACCGAGTCCTTCCTCGTATGGGAATCTCCCCTATTCATTCGATTGTTCAATTGATCGGCGGCCGATTGCGCGAGCTGCTCGATTGGCTGATCGCCGGTCTGCCTAGCAAGCAAATAATAATATTCGTTCTCCAGTCTCGGCCGCCAAAACATCCTTCGTTGGTCGCTCTCCCATAGCAAAAGCGACGGCTCTGCTGCCGTCTGCCCGCTATCGATGCGGACATAGATCGCGCCGATGCCTCCATTATTCCAGCGCTCCTTAATTCCCCGAATCATATCCCTGTTGAACAGACCATAACCAATCTCTTCCATTAGGATCCCCTCGTTGCTTGCATGTCGTTAATGCTCACTTTAGTCTTAACACTAACAAACATTTGTGAAGTAAGATGCGTGATAACGTTAAATTTCGGTAAACTTCTACAAATTGTGACATTAGAAATCAAAAAAATGAACGGAGCCTATCAACAGATGTTGATAGGCTCCAAGGGTTTATACATTAGAATGGATTCATGACGTGGAAGAACACATTCGGACTCGCCATCCGGTAGTAATGGCTGCTCCAGCCGACGCCTTTGCTATTGAACCGATTGACGGTGCTGAACGGCAGCCGCTCCTGCTCCAATTCCTCGATCCGGTCGAGTTCTCCGCTCGCGTAGGCGAGCAAACGGACCACTGCGGTATCGAGCCTATTGATGACGCCGCCGTAGCGAATGTCTAGCACCTCCCAGCCGAACGGCTTGAACATCCTCAGCCATTGCTTTCGGTGAGCAATGCGAAGCTCATTGACCGCCGTTGCGATAACAGGAATCACCTCGGTCGCCGCATGGCGCAGCGTCGCCTTATCCCCGTTATCATACGCTCGCTTCAATTGTAAGCCTAATTCGCTCTTCTGCTTCAGTACCGCGCTCAGCTTCTGCGGAACGTCGAAGATCCAATCAAGTGAAGCGCCTTCGACTCTCGCATTCTGGAATTTCTCTTCAAGCGCCGCATAATGCGCATTTAACGGCAAGCCGTCGATCTGGAAGTCGAACAATCCGAGCAAAACGTCTTGATACATCAGAAACTTCGAAGGATTGCTTTGCTTCCGGTTGTCCGGCTCGGAGCCGGGCACTTCGTCCAAGTCCTTCATCAGCAGGTATGCGTCTGCCTCGATGCCGGTACAGAACTTCGCCCGTTCGGCAACGACGCTCCAGTCCGGCTTCTCTTCCGAATAAGCATGCTCCGCGTAGAGCTGCAAGCCTAGCAGCGCCGCGAACGGATTGCCTTCGTTGCCGTCGTCGCCCCACATCGTCGCGTATGCCTCGCGTATGCCTTCGCGCTTGCACGCTTGCAGCGCGACATCGGAAGCGTTCAACGACATGCCGTAATTGACGCCGAATGTATTGAAGATCCACACCGCTCCGGCAAACACAAGGTTGCAGCCGAGCGGGCGGTGATTTGCGATGACGCTCGCATAATGCTCCGGCTCCATATGAACATAATCCCAGTACACCATGTCCACATCCTTTGGAATGCGGCTGGCCATCTCTTCTGGAATTTTCGTATCTGTATTGTAATAATCGCTTTCAGTACCTCCGTTGCCGACCGCTAGCTTCAAGAACATATCGCTCCACATCATCGACTTCAAGCCATGGCGACGAGTGACGTCCAGCACCTTGTTCAGATGTCCGGTCATGATGTCGATTCGGTCAGCATATCCGTAGCGATCCAAGTACTTGCCCCGTCCAAGCTCCTCCGCCTCGTCCATTCCGATATGGATTTTGCGGCTGCGAAACGGCGCCGAAGCCGAATGAATCATGCGCTCGACGAGCTGGTCCACCCGCTCATCGCCGACGAGCAGCGCGCCCTTCGTGTCCTTGTACGCTTTCACCGGCTCCCACTTGAGGAACTCCTCGAGATGGGCGAGCGTCTGGATGCTCGGGAACGCTTCGATACCGAACATGTCGGCGTAGTCGTCGATTTCCTTCAATTCCACCGCCGAATAGCGCCCGCGCATGTAGCCGAAATAAGGCTCGCCCTCGATCGCGTAGGTATCTTCCATATACAGCATGACCGTATTAAGTCCCATAAGCGCCATTCGATTCAGCATCGTCTTGAATGCGTCTACCGTCAGCACACCGTTGCGGGATAGATCGAACATCGGCCCGATCGTATCGAACTGCTGCTTCTCTATGCGCATTAACGACTCTCTCTTGCGCGCATGCTGCACGACCAGGCCAAGTCCGCGATAGAATTGATGCTTTCGCTCATAACGGATACACGCTGTCCTCTCTCCCGGCACGTAACCGACTTCCAAGCCGTCCGATGCACGGCCGACGACCACCTTTATCCCCTCATTCTCTTCGAGCGCATGATCCGATTCAAGCTCGATGTTCAGCTCTGTCGCGATGGCCCGAATGCCCGGCAGTAACTCCTCGAATAAACCTTCGAAATACAATTTCATTAGGAACACTCCTCCCCGAATATGACGCTGAGCCCGCACCACCGTGGTACGGACTCAGAGAGATTGGCTTAACCTTTGACGGCGCCTGCAACCATGCCCTGCATGATCGATCGTTGGAATATCAAATAGATAATAATCGTCGGCACGACCGCTATCGCCAGCGCGGCCATCGTCAATTCGTAGTCGGTCATGTAGCCCGTTGCGAACTGCGACAGACTGAGTGGCAACGTCTTAAGCGCCGGCTTGCTGATGAACACGAGCGCGAAGGAGAAGTCGTTCCAGAACCGCAGGACAGCTAGAATGCCCACCGTCGATAACGCCGGAGCAGACAGCGGAAGCATGATTTTCGAGAAAATCCCCCAGTATCCCAGGCCATCGAGATGTGCCGCTTCTTCGATTTCTTTCGGAAAAGTATTCATGTATGCTTGGATGATAAAAATAGCGATTGGCAGCTCGAACGCAACGTACGGGAATATAAGCGCACCGTATGTGTTGAGAAGATGAATCTTGTTCATGACGATGAACAGCGGAACGAGCGTGCTATGGATCGGAATGAGCATGCCCAGCAGGAATATGCCCATGACAGCTAACTTGTAACGGAACTGGAACCGGGACAGAATGTACGCTGCAAGTGCACCGATGGCGAGCGTAAGCACGAGAGACAAACCTGTCACGATGACGGAGTTGAGCATGCTCGTTCCCATATCGGATACTTTCCACGCGCGGGCGAAGCTGTCGAACTTCCAGCTGGTCGGCAGTTGGAACGGACGGGAGTAAAATTCCTCGTTCGACTTGAATGCACTAATGAACAGCCAGTATAGCGGATAGAGCGTGACGAGCGCGTAAAGGGTCATCAGACCGTTCGCGAGTCCGCTGCTGAAACGGCGACGCAACATGTGAGGTCCCCCTTAACGGTTTTTCGATTTCATGAGATATTGGCTGCCGGCGACCAGGATCAAGCTGATGATGATGATTGCGGTCGATACTGCGCTGCCGTAACCGAAACGGTAAATCGCGAATGTATTATTGTACATATAAGACGCGAGCAATTCCGTCGAATGTGCAGGACCGCCTCCGGTCATGATATAGATCAAGTCGAACGACTTGAGACTGCCGGAGATGCAGAGGACTACAGCGACTTTGATCGTGTCCCATATTAATGGCAAAGTTAGTGAGAACAGTTTGCGGGAGCCTTGAGCTCCGTCGATTTTAGCTGCGTCGTCAATCTCGCTTGGAATGTTGTGAAGCGCAGCTATGAACATGACCAAGTAAGGACCAATGTAGTTCCATATGATTGGGACCATGAGCGAATACATCGAGATGTCCGGGTCGCCTAGCCATTGACGCTTCCAAGCTCCGAGGCCGAGACCATCCATCAGGAAGTTTAAGATACCGATTTCCGGGTGATAAATATAGCCCCAAATGATACCGACGACAACCGACGACAACACCATGGGCATGAATACTGCGGTACGGATGAACTTATGAAGCCAATTGTTTTTGAGTAGGAGCAACGCCAGCACCAACGCGATTGGCACTTGGCCGAACACGGATGCGACAACGACGAGCATGTTGTTTTTTAATGAACGCCAGAACACTTCGTCATGAATAATTTCCGAATAATTCTCGAAGCCGATGAATTTCGCGGCGCCGATTCCTTTCCAATCGAAGAAACCATAATAGGCAGACCATATAATCGGGACAATGACGAAGAAAGAAAACAAAAGCAGCGCAGGAAGAAGACCGATAACGATAAATCTTCTGGTGCGTACGGCAGACGTCATAACGCCCCCTCCATTTCGATCGCTAGTTGAATGGTAATCCGTTCTCCCCCCCGGCTTTACGCCTAGAGGAAGAACGAATCCCGAAAGAATTATTGTTGCGTGAAGATTATTTCGATTCCTTCTCGATTGCTGCTTGTACCTTCTTCGCGATTGCTTCCGGCTTGCCGCCCATGAGCAGCTCCTGCAGGCCGTTGTTCAGTTCGTCGGCTACTGCGGAAGACAAGACACCGTCATATACCGGAGTACGAGTAACGCTGTTCACAAGCTCGTATACTTCGGCGAAGATCGGAGTAACCTTCGATTTATCAAGATCAACCTTGTAGCTGACGAGTTGGTTGCTTTCCAGAACGCGCTTCTGAGCGTCCGGACCAGCCATCGCGTACATAAGATCGTATGCCGCTTGCTTCTTCGCGCCATCTACTTTCGCGCTCATGCCGATACCTGTTCCTACTACACCGGAGATCGTGTTCGGATCACCTTTGCCGCCAGGGATGGAAGGCAATACGGTCGCACCCATCTGATCAAGAGCTTCCTTCGAAGCTGAAGCCGCTAGATTCGTCAATGCCCAGCCGCCGTCGATCATCATAGCCGACTTGCCTTGAGCGAAGTATTGTTCCATTTGCGTATTGTCGATGGAGTTGAAGCCTTCTTGGAAGGCGCCTGCATTACCTAGCTCTTGAAGGTAAGCGAGCGACTGCACGAACTCAGGATCCGTGAATTTCGCACCATCTTGCGCTGCCGCTTTCAAGAACCATTCCGTACCCGTCACGCGGTCAGCCAGCGAGCTGAAAATACTCGATTGCGCCAGCCATGCCGCTTTGTTGCCGAGCGAGATTGGCGTAATTTTCTTTTCTTTCAATACTCCGACAGCATTCATCAGATCGTCCCACGTTTTCGGAGGCTGCAAGCCGTTTGCCTCGAGAATCGATTTGTTATAGAACAGAATCGAAGTCGGGGACAACGCGATCGGTGCGCTGAAGATGTCTTCGCCGATCGTGAAGCCGTCGAAGGAGCCTGGGAGGAATCCTTCTTTCCACTCCGGCTTGCTGTCCAGCAGCTCGTTCACCGGTTGAAGCAGGTTGCCAGCTTGGAATTCCTTCGTCATAACGCCAGGCCACATCACGAACAGGTCGGGCATTTCGTTTGCTGCCGCTACCGTTTTAAGTCGCGTACGGTAGCCGTCTGGCGGAATAGCCTGAACGTCTAGCTCTACTTCCGGGTGATCCTTCTGATATTGCTCGATGATGGAGCGCATCGTTTGGGCGCGTTGATCGTCGCCTGTATAGTTGTGCCAGATCGAAAGCGTTACTTTCTCTTTGCCGCTGTCATTGGATGTGTTGGGAGCCTTGCCCGCTTCGTTGTTATTGCCGCAAGCGGCCAGTACGAGTGAGGCGGTGACGAGCGATGTAGCAACGATAGAAAGCTTCTTGTTCATCTAAAAATCCCCCCAGATTAATGTTTGTAGTCTTCTGCAACAGTGTTGCGATGGAATACTTTCAGTATAAGCCCGTCGATCGCGGAGAGGCAGGGGACACACTTCAGATCGAGGGGGGACATCGATCAGGTCTTATTGCGGTAATCGGACGGCGTCTGCCCGGTCGCCTTCTTGAACAGCTGGCCGAAATATTTCACGTCCTCGTAGCCGACGCGGCCCGCGATATCGCTGATCTTGATCGGGGTGCTGTCCAGCAGTTCCTTGGCGCGGGTAATGCGTTCCTTCGTTACAAACTCAATATAGGTAAAACCGGTCTCCCGTTTGAACACTTCGCTGAAGTGGTTCGGATTCAGATGGACATGCTTCGCCACCTGCTGCAGCGTTAAGTTTTTGTCCAGATGGTCGTTAATGTACGCAATCGCTCGTTTGATATAGGATACCCGCTCTCCGGACATCGTTTCCGTGTACAGGTCCATGATCGACTTCAGCGAGCGGAACAATGACTCGTGCACATTTTCCGAGCGGTTGAGCAGGTCTGTGCGTAACTGTTCGACCATGGGAGGCTGGCCCCCAACCGTTGCAATGACTCTCTCCAGCCAACGTCGTCCAGACAGAACGATCGATTGTAAATACGCGTGCATAGTGTCCGGCGTCACTTCGGGATCGGACAGCTGGGCGGACACCGTCTCGTCGACCCAGTGGCGCAGTTGGATCACGCTCCCGGACTTTGCGATGGCGATGAACTTCGTTTCCTCCTCTTCTGAGCAGACCGTCTTGCCCCCCGCCCGGTCCTTCACCATCTCATACCGGATGAACGCATCTTCTTTGGAAATGGATAGGTACGTGAATGCATGCTCGGCTTCCTCAAATGATCGCTTCAGTTCCTTGATCGACCTTGCGGCAGAACCAATGGCCACGAATAGTCTGCACTTGAGCTTCCTGCTGACTCTTCCGAGCTCCATCTCGAGCCTATCAGTAGCTGTCTCGCCTGCCTTGACGTTCACGACAACGAGAACCCGATCCTTATGCAGCAGTGTCTCGCAAGGCAATATCTCCTGTACCATGTTGGCGACGGCAAAATGCGCGAGCGACAAGTCCTCCGGCCGTCCTCCCCACCCGCTCGCTGACAGCAGCAGCACCTGCAACGACAGGTTCTGCTCCGCAAGCCCAAGACACGGCAGCAGCACGCTGGCCGATTCGACCGTCTGATCGCTTAGCGTCCCTTCTCTGGCCAGCTTCTCGAGCAGACGATCGCGCACCGCCGATCGGCCGCGGTTCTCCTGCTTGATGGACTCCCAGCGCAACTGCAACCGCTGCTTCGCCTTCATCGCCGCCCTGATGATTTCCTCGGGTCGGCTCGACTTCAATAAATAATCACTCACTCCTTCGCGGAGTGCTTGCTGGGCATAGGAGAACATATCGAAGCCGGTCAATATAATAATTTCCGTATCCGGCGAAATCTTCTTTATTTCGGCCGCCAAGCCGATGCCGTCCATGCCCGTCATCTGTATGTCGGAGAGCACTATGTTCGGCTGTTCGTCCTGGAACCGGTCCAGCGCTTCCTCGGCGGAAGCGGCGGGCGGGAGAAGCTTGAAGCCAAGCTCCTCCCAATTGATGACGGTGCTGAGTCCGTTGCGGATGATGACCTCGTCGTCCACGATCATGATTTTCATGCCATTGAATCCTCCGTTACCGGCAGCGCGAACGAAATTTTCGTCCCAACGCCTACCTTGCTTTCGATTTTTAGCCCCGCCTCAGCACCATAGTGAAGCAGCAGCCTCAGGTTCACGTTCCGAAGTCCGTAATGGTCCTTGGACTCGCCTCTCGTATCCTCCGGCTCGCTAAGCCGGGCGAGAATAAGCGCCAGCTTATCCGGATCGATGCCCGCCCCCGAATCTTCCACGGTGAACACCATCGACGACGCTTGCAGATTCGCGTACACGCTGATCTCCCCCTTGCCCGGCTTCTTCAGCAAGCCATGGACGAGCGAGTTCTCGATAAGGGGCTGGAGCAACAGCTTCAGTATTTTCTTGCGATACAATTGGGGATCGATCGCGAACTCGATGTCGAACTGATCCGGGTAGCGGATCGCCTGAATGTTCGCGTAATGGCGTACGTGAGCGATCTCCTGTTCGACGGAAGTGAACTGGGCGCCCTTGTTGAGACTGAAGCGAAGAAAGTCGCTTAAGTTGCCGACCATATCTGCCGTCTGGTGATCCTTGCTCATTAGTGCCATCCAATGAATGGACGAGAGCGTATTGTATAGGAAGTGGGGATTGATCTGCGCCTGCAGCGCCTGCATATCGGCTTCCGTCCTTATCGCTTCGTTGCGCTTTACCTGGTCGGTCAACGCCTCGATTTTGCCGCTTAGCCTGTTGTAGCTGCGCACGAGCTGACCTACCTCATCCATCGATTCCACCGGATACATACGCATCGGCTCCTCCGGGTCTGTCTTGTTCAAGAAATTCGTCAGCATGCGAAGCGGACGGGTGAGCCGTTGAACGAAGAACACGACGAGCACAACGATGGCCAGCAGCGATACGCCGACCGCCACGGCGGTAAGCGTAAGCACGTATCGGTTCTGCGCCTTGTAGTCGGCGAAAGGAATGACGCCGATTAACGTCCAGTCGGCCTCGGACAGCTTGTGATACAACACCGTCTTCTTGTCTCGCCCGATTCCGTAGTTGACGGAGCCTGCTCCTTCTTCAAGGCGCGACAGCTCCGGCAGAATGTTGGCGATGTTGTTCGGGAGCGGGGACATCGAGCCCGACAGGACATTGCCCTTCCCGTCAATGAGCAGCATGAAACCGTTAGCGCCGATACCTGATTTCTTGAGCGTATTCTCCACTACCCTCTCATCAAGGCTGATAACGAGCTTACCCAAGTTTTTGAACGAATTCACGTTGCGGATCGGACGAATGAGCGAAATGATGTTCTTCTTCCCCGCCGCCGTATGAATCGGATAAAGCGACGTCCACCAGTAGGGATGATTGGCGAAATAATCCGGATTTTGAATCGTAATGTCGGGTACGCTTACCTTGAAGATCGTCGTATTGGACACTGGAAGCGCTTCGCTAGCGGGATAAATCGTAATATCCGATATATAGTTCTTGGAATACATCAGATTGGACAAAAATTCGGTCATACGGTTCTGCCGCATGTTCGCTTCTTCCTTAGAGACGTTCAAATAGAGCTGAACGTCCTTGTTTCCGATGAGGAACAAAGAACTGTTCTCGATGTCGCGCATAATAAACTCGAGGTTGGAGGCCATCTGCTTCATGATGCTCATACCCGATTCCTTCTGTTTTTTCTCGGTTATATCGGACGCGATGAAATAAGAAAACAAACCTAATGATAATAGCGGCAACAAAATCGAAATGAGGAGCAGGAACGTGATTTTGCGCTTCAACGATCTTCTGAACCAGCCGTTCATGCCGTCCATTCGACCTCCGTCCGTTCAAAATGATGTTCATTCATGTAGCAGCTCTACTACATCTTCTGAGCAATTAAGCCAGAGTGAATATTATAATTTCCTATATTTCAAAACAAACTCCCTCTCGGAAGAGAGGGAGTAAGCCGTTCACACGTCGTAATTGACAACGTAATGATGTTGATCCGTATCGTATAAGCCTTCGCTGTATTCGACCGGCTCGCCATTCTCGTCGTAAGAGTAGCGCGCTCGCTTCAGCAGCGGCTTGCCTGTTTGGAGCTCGAGCGCCTCCATTGCACGTTCAGGGGCGCTGGCTGTAACGGAAAATTCGTCGCGGTACTTGTCCAGTGTCACTTGACGCTCTTCGAGTAAGTCGTATAATGACTGCTCATTCAAATCGTTAGGTTCGATCCCGGACACCTTGTCAGTCAAATAATGCGTGTAGTAAATGTAAGGCGCACCGTTCAGCCGATATAGGCGCTCAATCTTCACGCATCGATCGCCAAACAATTGCCTGGCGATCGAGCCTTCCTCGGTCAGGATGACTTCCGCAGCAAGCAGCTCCTTGCGGATGCGGTATCCTTCGTCGACGAGCACCTCCGTGAACCGCTTCAGCTTCGACAGCTTCGAGGACGAAGTGTTGCGGATGACCTTCGTGCCTTTGCCGCTTCCCTTGTCCACGTAGCCATCTTGCGCGAGCTCCTTGATGGCGGCGCGCACCGTAATTTTGCTGACGCTAAATTCCGCTTCCAATTGCGGCTCGGAAGGAATCAATGTGCCGACCGGGTACGTCCCGTGAAGAATTCGGTCCTTCAGCACGCTCATGACCTGCAAGTAAAGCGGTTTGTTGCGAGAACGCCGCACAGCGGCACCTACCTTTCCACGTCGCCGACGGCTCCCGTCATGGCGCGAATAATGTCTTGCTCACCCGACATCGGCGTATCTCCGCTAATCGTATGAGCGAGCATGGCTGCCGCGACGGCGAAGCGGACCGTACGGTCCGGCTCGAATCCGCTGAGCTCGCCATGCAGGATACCGCTTGCGAACGCGTCGCCCGCTCCAATTCTATCGTGAACGGCAAACGTAACCGGATCAGCGAAGAAGAAGCCGTCTTTGTACAAGTAACCTTGCAGCGTGTGCGTGTTATTCTCGTTAATGGTGCGATGCGTGCCAGCGATCGCGGAGATGCCGTACTTCCTTGCGACTTGGGGCATAAGCTCGCTCAACTGCTCGAACCGCCCTGTTTGTTCCGTTGCCATGCCCAGCGTTCGTATGGCGTCTTGCTCGTTCATCAGGACGATATCGGCCAGGGAAAGCATCTCTTCGTAATAAGGCCGCGCTTTCGCATGGCCGTCTTCTCCCCAGTGACCCGGACGATAGTTGCAATCGAATACGATCCGGCGGCCCTTCGCCTTGACCGCCCGTGCCAGCGCGATCAGGTGGCTGCGGACGAGGTCGTTCATCGCCAGCGTAATGCCGCAAAAATGCGCGAGGTCGACGCGATCGGCGATTGCCTCGTAATCGTATGTTCCGGCAGGCGCCGTGTTAAAGCTGCTTGCCTGACGATTGGAATAAGTGACTCGGCCAGGGCGTGCGCCGAAGCCGTTCTCGAGAAAGTACATGCCGATGTATTGCCCGGACCGGACGACGAAATCCGTCGACAACCCGAGCTTGCGCGCGAACGCTGCGGCCGCGTCTCCAAGCGGATTGCCCGGCAACGTCGTAACGAGCTCCGCGCGATGCCCGAAGCGAGCGAGCGCGGAACCGACGTTAACGCCCGTTCCGGAGAACGAATAATGCAAGCTGCTTGCCTGTGTAAGCAGCTCGTAACCCGGCGTCTGCAGCCGCATCATCACTTCGCCGAAGACGGCCACTGCCTTGCGATCGTCATGGTTACGTTCAGCCATGGGCGTCAACCAATCTCTTCATCGTAGCCAGCAATGTCTGTACGTCCGCCACGTTCGTCTTGCCCGTCGCCTTGTCGATGATCGACGAGTAGACATGGGGGATAACTTGAGGGACGCCCGCTTCCAGCGAAATGCGCAAAATCGGTTCGAAGTTGTCCATGTCAATGCCTCCCGTAGGCTCAAGCGCGAAGCCTTCCTCGCCGCATGCTTTCGCTACTGCTCGAAGCTCGTCTTCCCGGCTTAATCCGTTCATCGGGAAATACTTGAGCGCGTTGCCGCCCATGTCCCGGACGAGCGCGATCGCGGTCTTGACCGGTACGATTGCTTGCTCCGGCTGAGCAGCGCTGTAGGGTCCAGTCGAAATGTTGACGTACCCGACTTGCCCCGTCGGCGAGACAAGGCTGTTGATCCAGCTCTCTTGGCCGTTCAAGTTGGCACGAGTCGCGCCGACCGCAGGGAATACTTGGTTAATATGCGTGCCCGGATAATATTTCGCAATCTCCGCTACGACCGCCGCTTGCCGATTGTCTCCCGCTCCGAGACCGATGGAGACAGCATCGTCGATCGCCTCTCCATACTGCTTCATCGCTTCGACGGCTGCTTCGACAGTCGGATAGTCTTTGGACAGTACGCCAACAAGCACATGCCCTTCTGCGGCCTCGAACACTTCCTTGGCATTCTCTACGCTGTTCGCAAGCACATTCAGCGCTGCGCGGCTATTATACAATCGTCTGTTCATGTTGGACATATTAGTTGCCTCCCGTTAGCTTGCGAATAGTTGCTGCAATCACGTCAATGTCGTCGCCGAGCAGCGGACGCGGATCGATGTCGAAGTAACCCTGCTTCACGCCGTAGTCGCGCGTATAGATAGCGATGTCGCCGTTCTGCAGCCGCTGGACGACTTCTTTGGCCGATGTGCCCGTCAGCGCAGGATCGATCTGAATTCTAGCGCGGAATATCGCCCGCCCCGCCTCGTCCTGTACGATCGTCACTTGAACGCCCGGTTGTTCGCCGAGCGGCATAAGCGCTTGAAGCGCCGCCTTCTCCCGCTCGCTGTTATCCGGTTTGTCCAGATACTCGTCCAGCGCTTGGAGCAAGCCGAACGTCGTCTCCTTGCCGACCTTCATGCTGCGGCCGATGCCGTGCAATTGAACCTTCACCATCTCCACGTAATGCCGTTTGCCGCCGACAATGCCCGATGTAGGCCCTTCGATCGCCTTGGAGCCGCTATAAATCGCCAAGTCCGAGAACTTCACGTACTTGCGAATATCCTCTTCCGCTGCCGCATCGACGATGAGCGGCACGCCGCTCTGCTGGGCTACCTCCCATGCCTCCTCAACGGAAATCATGTTCTTCTGCACCGCGTGATGCGATTTCACATACAAAATCGCGGCCGTACGTTCGCTGATCGCATCCTTGATATGCTCGGCTTTGCCTTCGTTCGCGTAACCGACTTCTAGCAACCTGCCCCCGCCGAGGAATACCATCGTCTCCACCGGCGCTCCGTATTGAACGTTATGACCCTTCAAAATAATGATTTCGTTCTTTTCGATCGGATCCTGGTGCATCCGTTCGCTTCTGCGCCGATTGCCTTGCGTTACGATTCCGGCCACGCATAACGCGATGCCGCTAGAAGCGGAGTTCACAACGACTGCCGCTTCCGATCCGAGAATCCCGGCGATATGATCGCCCGCCTTATCAACGAGATCGGCGATTTCCACGTAGCTTTGCCCCCCGCGCTTCATCGCATCCATAACCGTGTCGGTTGGTGCCGATACGCCGAGGATGCTCATGCGCCCGCTTGCGTTAATGACGCGCTTCAATCCGTATTTAGCATTCAACAAATTTGCCATTGACGATTACCCCTTTTGCCCTAATATGTTGATCTCCCATACGTTTCTCCCCTTCGGAGTCGATAAACTCCGTCTTCTCATGCTTCACGGCGAAAAAGGTAAGATGCGCTTTGTCGCCGACCTGGATACGTCCGAGTTCGGGCTTGTTCAACCAGTTCGCTGCCCGAACGGTAACGGCGTCAACCACATCGGCTAGCGGGTAGCCCATTAACAAGAACTTGGACATGACATGCGCCAAGCTGTGAACGGGTCCTCTTAGTCGGTTACCTCTATAGATATCGGAGCTAATGGTGTCGAACCTGATCCCGCTCTCCTTCGCGGCTTCAGCCGTCTTGAACGAGAAGCTGGCCGTGCCGTGTCCGACGTCCATACGCACCCCTCTGGCGATTGCTTCCTTAAGCTCCGGCAACGGTTGCCCGGCATCGTCGAACAAATTATTGCTCTTCCCGTTCAAAAAATGCGTGACGACATCGTTCTCGTTCAACAATGGCAATATATCCTGGATTCGAGGCGGCGCCGAGCCAATATGAACCATAATCGGCAAGCTCATCTGATCCGCCATTGCTCTAGCTATCCGCAGCGGTTCAATGCCGTTTTCCTTCACGACGCTCCCGCTTATTCTTGCTTTCAATCCGACGATGAAGTCTGGGTAACTGCGAACGGCTTCTGCCGCGAGCTCGCGGTCGATCCAACTGAGGTCGGATAACTCGTCAATCCGATGCAAGCCGATCTTCGAGACGTTCAGCAACGCCAGCACGTTCGTGAGCGCTTGTTCCCGGCTTAACGCCAAGTCGCCGATCCGATCCGCCCCGCAGCTTCCAGCGTCAACGATCGTCGCGACTCCTTGCCCCACGCCGATCTCGTCGATCTTGTCTCCGTACGGGTCGAGCTCGGCGAACGCATGAACATGCACATCGATCCAGCCGCTGGAGACATACAGTCCAGAGCCGTCTCTGACGTCATTCCCTTCATTCGCGCGGCCCGCAGCCGTTACTTCCGTAATGATGCCGTGCTCGACGGCTATATCGATTGCTTCGCCATTCGTTCGTTTAACGTTGCGCCATACGATCCGTTCTTGCTTCATGCAGCTCACCTTCAATCCCGTTAAGATTATAACGTTATAATGTTTAAAGTACACTGATTTTGGGCTCAGGTCAACAAACATTATAATGTTTGCTTGTTCACATAGAAAAAAACCGCAGAGGAAGTCCAGCTGCGGCGCGGACATCCTCTGCGGTAAGGTTTATTGTTCGATCATTCAAATTATTGATTCAGGTCAGGACGGTTGCCCGTAACCAAGTAAACGACGCTTTCGCCAATATTCGTTGCATGGTCGCCGAACCGCTCCATATAGCGGCCAACGAAGCTAAGCAGTGAAGCCTGAGCGATATTGCGAGGGTTCTCCATCATGAGCGAGAATAGCTCGCGCGTGATCTGACCGTACAACGCATCGACCTGATCGTCGTCCTTTGCCATTTTGTAAGCAAGATCTACATTCTCCAGCACGAAGGATTGAATCGACTCATACGTCATCGTCTGAACGATCTCCGCCATGCGCGGCAAATCGATCAGCGGCTTAATGAGCTCTTGGCCTTCTAAACGCAATACGACCTTCGCCACGTCAACCGCGAGATCGCCCATTCGTTCGAGGTCGCTGGCAATCTTGAACGCCGAAAGAATGCGGCGTAAATCCTTCGCAACCGGCTGCTGAGTAGCGATAAGGCGCGAGCCGATCTCCGTAATTTTTTCTTCCATTTGATTCAATTGCGGATCTTTCTTAATAACAAGCTTAGCCTGCTCGACATCAACGACCTTGAGCGCTTCCATGGAATCCACAAGCGCGGCCTCTACGAAGCCGCCCATCTCCACCAGCAAATTATGAAGCTGTTCCAGTCCTTGATCGAATTCTTTGCGTTTCGTCATCACAGCTAGTTTCCCCCTATTAGGTATTCGTTCAATCGCGAATACAGTCGCGGCTTAGCCGAAACGTCCGCTAATATAATCTTCCGTGCGCTGATCGGTCGGGTTGGAGAACAGCTTCTCCGTATCCGAATATTCAATGACCTCGCCATTCAAGAAAAATACCGTTTGGTTGGAAACCCTTGCTGCCTGATGCATATTGTGCGTAACCATAACGATCGTATATTTATCTTTCAGCTCCTGCGCCAGCTCTTCGATCTTTAGCGTGGAGATCGGGTCAAGCGCGGAAGTCGCCTCGTCCATGAGCAAAATATCAGGGTTCACCGCAAGCGCGCGCGCAATGCACAGGCGCTGCTGCTGCCCGCCGGATATACCGAAGGCGGAACGCTTCAAGTGGTCCTTCACTTCATCCCAGAGCGCGGCCGATTTCAGACTCGTCTCCACGATTTCATCAAGCTGCTTTTTGCTCGATACGCCATGCAAGCGCGGGCCGTAGGCAACATTATCGTAGATCGATTTAGGAAAAGGATTCGGCTGCTGGAACACCATGCCCACCTTCTTGCGGAGTGTCTCGACATCTACTTCGTTCGAATAAATTTCCGTTCCGCCGATGGCGATGCCGCCTTCGATGCGCGTGCCGGGAATCATATCGTTCATACGGTTGAGCGTGCGGAGCAGCGTCGACTTGCCGCAGCCGGACGGGCCGATGAAGGCGGTGATCGCTTTCTCCGGAATCGTTAGCGATACATTTTTGAGTGCATGGAAAGTGCCGTAGAACAAATTCAACTTGTTAATATTAATAAGTGCTTCCATTTCGCTCGTCTCCTCCAACCGTTATTAAACGTTTTTGCTATATTTGTTGCGAAGCAGTATAGCCGAGAAATTCATAAGCAGCAGCAGCGCCAGCAATACGATAATGCCGCTTGCCGCAAGCTCCTGAAACTCCACCTTAGGCTTGGACAGCCAGTTGTACACTTGAATCGGAATAACGGTGAATGAATCCGTAATGCCCTTCGGCAAGTAAGCGACGTACGTAAGCGCGCCGATCATAACAAGCGGAGCCGTCTCCCCGATCGCCCTCGACATCGCGAGAATAACGCCGGTCAAGATGCCGGGAATAGCCGACGGCATTACCGAGCGAGCCACGGTTTGCCACTTCGTCGCACCTAGCGCGAACGAGGCGTCGCGGCGAGACTTCGGCACGGCGCGAATCGCTTCCTGCGCCGACACGATGATAATCGGCAGCACGAGCAGCGTCATCGTAAGCGCGCCTGCGATCAAGCTCTTATCGAGCGCCAGCAGCCTTACGAACAAGGCGAGGCCGAGAATGCCGTATACGATCGAAGGAACGCCGGCCAGCGTACTAATGTTGAGCTGAATGAGCCTTGTGAAGCGGTTTTTGCTTGCGTATTCCTCTAGGTAAATCGCTGCTCCTACGCCGAAGATAAAGGAGATCGGCGCCATGATGAGCAGCATATAGATCGTGCCGACAAGAGCGGACTTCATGCCTGAGCCGTCCGCCTTGCGGGACGGGAAGTTGGTGAACAAGTCTGGCTGAAGACGTGCAACACCGTCGATCAGTATGTCGATAAGCAGCGCGCAAAGCGCGATTACGCCGATCGAGGTTGCCGTAACGAACAAGATATGCAGCAGCCAGTCCGTTCTGCGGCGGCCGGCAATCTGCTTGCGGTTCGCATCGTGAAAGATGTTCATATTAATACTCCTCCCTGAATCTTCTTGCTACGTACTGGGCAAGAATATTAAGCAAGAACGTGATGACGAACAGCGTCATGCCTACCGCAAATATCGAGCCGTATTCGACAGTACCATGGGGTGTATCGCCTAAGCTGACTTGAACGATGTAGGCGGTCATGGTCTGAATACTGTCCAGCGGATTCACCGTCATGTTCGGCGTCGATCCCGCTGCAAGCGTCACGATCATCGTCTCGCCAATAGCACGTGAGAATGCAAGTACAGCAGATGCTACGATACCCGATAGTGCGGCAGGTACAACGATTTTAAGGGCAACCTCGAACCTGGTAGCTCCAAGCGCATAAGCGCCGTCGCGCAAGCTGCGCGGTACGGACGACATCGCGTCCTCGCTTAGCGAGCTGACCATCGGGATAATCATGATCCCGACGACAATTCCGGCGCTGAGCGCATTGAATATGCCGGCGCTTGGAAAGATGCTTTGAATAATCGGCGTAATCAAGCTTAGCGCAAAATAGCCGTATACGATTGTCGGCACGCCGGCGAGCACCTCAAGGATGGGCTTTACGACTTTCCGTACTTTTTTGGGCGCATATTCCGATAAGTAGATGGCACTTGCAAGTCCGATCGGCACGGCAACAAGACAAGCAATGACGGTAATCATTAGCGTTCCGGTAAGCAGCGGCAGCACTCCGAAGCTCTTAGGCGGGATTAGCGGCGACCATTTCGTTCCGAACAAAAAGTCCGTTATCGGTATCGTTTTGAAAAACTGGATGGTTTCGGTTAACAATGTCACAACGATTCCGATCGTTGTCATGATGGATACGGACGCGCAAAGAAACAGCAGGATTGGCATTACTTTGTTCATGATGCTGACGCGCTCGTTTTTGAAATTGTATGCGTCGACTTTTACGGTAGTGGTTTGCGCATTATCTTTGCTTTGCAGAGCTTCGCTTTGCATGCCGGCGGCCTCCTTCTTGCCATTTACAATTCATTAACATATGCGGCGTGAAAAATGTGATGTCTCGCGAGACATCACATATTCATCACCAAGCGTAAACGGCTGTTGCCGTCCATTGGCGGCATAAGCATCGTTTCGCGGATGAAATATAGGCCAGTATAACAAAGAGCATTTTATACTTTCCTATATTTCAAGTACGAGCTTATTTATTATTGGATTTTGGCAGCTTCTGTTGCGTATTGCTCATCTGGCAACGATACGTAGCCAACTTCGCCAGCCAATGCTCCGATGTTTTCAATGTAGAACTTAGCGAATTCTTTCACTTCAGGACGCTCAAGCTCTTTGTTGTTCAGGTAGATGTAGAGCGGACGGGACAATGGCGCGTAAGTGCCGTCTTTGATCGTGTCGTACGTAGGTTCGATTGGGCCGGAACCGCCGTCAACCGGAACGACTTTCAGCTTATCGGCGTTTTCTTCGAAGTATGCGAAGCCAAAGTAGCCGATGCCGTATTTGCTGCCTGCTACACCTTGAACGAGTGCGTTGTCGTCTTCGCTGAAGCTGATTGCTTTATCGTTGCGAATGCCTGCTTTTTCAAGGATTGCTTCATTGAAGTAGTCATAAGTGCCGGAATCAGCGCCTGGCGAGAACATAACGATCGGCTCTGCAGGCCATGTGTCGCGAACGTCTTTCCAAGTAGCAACCGTGCTGCCTGTTGTGAAGATTTTGTTCAACTCTTCAACTGTCAGGTGGTCTACGAAATCATTTTCTTTGCTAACAACAACCGACAAACCGTCGAATGCTACCGAAAGATCTGTGTACTCGATGCCTGCATCTTTACAAGCCGTTGCTTCTTCTTCCTTGATCGGACGCGATGCGTCTGCAATTGCAATTTCGCCAGCGCAGAATTGCTTGAAGCCGCCGCCTGTGCCGGATACGCCGACTGGTACGCGTACATCCGAATGCTCTTTGTTGAACTCTTCGGCCGCTGCTTCCGTTAATGGAAACACGGTGCTGGAACCGTCTATTTTAATTTCGCCCGACAGCTTAACCGCTTCTTCAGTTGGCGCATTGGTTGCCGTATTGTTCGTTGCTGCTCCGCCATTATTCTCCGAACCGTTATTTCCGCTATTGGCGTTATTGCCGCAAGCTGCTGCGAATACGATCAACATGGACATCATCAACGTTACTACAACTTTCTTTTTCCCCTTAAACAACTCTACCACTCCTCTTAATTTGTCTAGTATGTGTTTTCCCTAACGAGTTCAATACTACTAGCCGTTTGTAAATCGGGTACTCTCTTTTTGTAAACTTCATGTTAAAAATACGACTGCCGCAATTTCTCCATTTCATCGGCGACATGAATCGATTGACGATGCGCTTGCTCCGACAGCTCTCCGACTTGCTTCGCGCTTCCGCGGTTATCCGCAGCCGCTTGGAACAAGCGATTGAACGCTTCGACCGCGGCGAGAACATACGCTTCGCTGGCCGTCGTCTCCGTCCGCCCCGATCGCGTAAGCGCCGCCGTCTCGCCGATCGCATCGACGATCGACTTCGTCAGCATCGTAATCTCTCCGGCCAGCTGCTTCGTCTGGCCTGCTAGTTTCATAACCTCGCCGGCCACAACGGCGAAGCCGCGCCCGTGATCACCCGCGCGCGCTGCTTCTATAGAAGCATTGATCGCGAGCAGATTGCTTTGATCCGCCAGCTCGCGGATCACCTTGGACACGCGGCTGATGGAACCCGCTTCCGCTTGAAGCTCGTTCATCCGCTGCTCTTGACGCTGTGAGGAATTCGCTATCGATACGAAAGCGTTGCTTACCTTGTCCAGCTCGTTCTTGCCGCTTAACGTCAGATCAACCATCTCTACAGACAGCGATTCCCCTTGTTCGGTTGAGCCTCTGACGGCGCTTGCCGCCTGCTCGATCTGCCTTACTCGCTGTTCCGCCGATTGAATGATCCGTCGCTGCGCATGAACCGCTTCCTGCTGCAGCTCCCTCGACATCTTAAGCATGTCCGATACGGTCAGCACGCCAGCCAACAATCCGTCATGCTGCGTCACGATGACGCAATCATAGAGGATGCTCTCATCGCGGCTGAGCGCGCTGTCGATGATCTGCTGCGGCGCATCCGCTCTATGTACCATTAACGGGCTTGTATCCATCAGCTTCGTTACAGGCTTCTCATAGTACAGATCGGCGCTGAACCGATGACCCAGCTTTAAGAAAAACCGGTTGCGCATCATGAGACCGACCGGAATCTGATCAACGCTTCGTACGACGACTACGCACTCGCAATCGGGATGCTGCTTGAACACGCTTATCGTCTCGCGACAGGAGCGCTCTTCTTCAACGGTCGGCGCTCCGCGCATATAATCGGCAATCCGAACGGACCGCTGCTCTGTCATTTCATCTGTTGTTTCTTCATCAGCTGTTAATGATGTTTGGTTAAGTTCTCTTTCAATAAATAGGAGCTCCGATTGTACCAAAGCTTCATTTACAGCTTCGGAAACGGCCTCTGCGGCAGGTGGTGCAACTTCTGCTACAGTCGCTGCCGAAGAATTTCCTTCTTCGTGCTCAACCACTTCTTGCTTCATTTGCTTATCCAGAACGGACACCGTCATTCACGATCACCCTTCCTTCCATATCCTCTCAGGAACACTATAGGTCTCAAGCATCAACTGTAGAGGCGCGAAATGTTATCGGAATGTTAAATTCGACAATAATTGATAAATAGATTTATGAGTTGCCAGTCTGCATGATCGAATGTGAGCTGTAAGTGCGCATGTGTTCTTACGGCGAAGGAGTAACTTGTCGGGGCGGCGTGTAAGTGCGCATGTGCGCTTACAGAGGCAAGACGGGCAGGCTACTTGGTCGAATGTGAGCTGTAAGTGCGTATATGCTCTTATGGCGAAGGAGTAACTTGTCGGGGCGGCCTGTAAGAGCGTATGTGCGCTTACAGGCCCGGTTTGAACAAACTGCATGACAGAATGTGAACTGTAAGTGCGTATGTGCTCTTACGGCGAAGGAGTAACTTGTCGGGGTCGCGTGTATGAGCTCATATGCGCTTACAGACCCCGCTCAACCGCAACGCAAAAAAAACTGTGCAGCACGTACGTCTTTCGTACATGCTGCACAGTCTGATTGAAATAAAAGAATATTACTTCGATGCGCGCTTCAGAAGCTTTATGCTATGGCCTTCAAGCTCGATTGAAGAGCCTACAGCCGCACCTGTCAGCAGTTCCGTGTAAACGCGGCCGTCCAGCTCTAGCGACTTGCTAGCATCCGTGAAGTTCGAGACGAATACAAAGTCTTGTTCGCCGTCCGTACGAAGCTGAGCGGTTACGCCTTCCGGCAGCTCGGACTCGATGACGCGTTTCACGCCAGCTTGCTCGAGTACGCTTGCCGTCAATTGTTTAATGAATTCATTGTCATTGCGCGACGCAATATAATACGCTTTACCCTTGCCAAGCTTGTTCACCGTTAAGGCTGGACGTCCTGCATAGAAGTCTTCACCGTACACTGCGAGCGCCTCAGCGCCTTCGAGGTGAATAAGGTCGCATAGCTCGCGAGCAGTAAACTCGCCGCCGAAGCCTAGTTCGTTGCCTTCGTTCATCACGACACGGTTCGAGTCGTGATCATGGAGCGAATCGATCTCCTCCGACCAGATGCCCAGCGTCTTGCGAAGCGGACCTGGGAAGCCGCCAAGGAAGCAAAGGTCGTTCTCGTCGACAATGCCGCTCCAATAAGTCGCGATGAACGTACCGCCGTTCTCGACGAAGCGTTCAATGCGCTCGCCAACGCCCGGACGCACCATATAGAGCATCGGCGCGATAAGCACCTTATAAGAATCGAAGCTGCATTCGGAATCAATAACGTCAACCGATACACCCAGATCCCACAGCGGACGGTAATGGTTGTGCAGCGTTTGCTCGTAGTGCAAGCCGCCGTTGCGCGGTCCTTGCGAATCTTTCACCGCCCAGCGGTTTTCCCAATCGTTAATAAGCGCTACTTCCGGCTTCACAGAAGTGCCGACGACTTCCGTCAGCTTCTCCAGCGTCTGTCCAAGTTCGGACACTTCGCGGAAGACGCGTGTGTGCTCGTTGCCGACATGGTCAACAACCGCACCGTGCAGCTTCTCGCTCGAGCCTCTGCTCTTGCGCCATTGGAAATATTGAACCGTGTCCGAGCCATGCGCTACCGCCTGCAAAGAGGACAAGATATGAACGCCTGGACGCTTAAGCTTGCTCACCGGCTGCCAGTTCGTCATGCTCGGCGTGCTTTCCATCAGCATGAACGGTTTGCCGCCTTTGAGCGAGCGGAACACGTCATGGTTGAACGCAATCCAAGATGCCAGCGAGCTGTCGTCGCCAAAGTTGTCATGCCATGTCGGGTAAGCGTCCCACGAAATCATATCGAGCAGGTCGCTGAACTTCCAATAGTTAAGCGGCTCGAAATCAAGCATGAAGTTAGTCGTAATCGGCAGCTCCGGATTAGCGGCACGCAGCGGTGCAATCTCATGACGGCAGAAATCGACCGTTTGATCCGTTACGAAACGTCTCCAATCCACGTTTTGACCATGAACGGCATTTTCGCCGCGCGCGGTAGGGGATTCGACCTGCGTCCAGTTCGTATACGTGTGGCTCCAGAACGTCGTCCACCATGCATCGTTGAGCGCTTCGAGCGATCCGTATTTATTTTGCAGCCAGCCGCGGAATGCGTCCTGACAGTAATTACAGTGGCACTCGCCGCCGTATTCATTGGAGATATGCCAGCCGATAACAGCCGGATGCTGCGAATAACGTTCGGCCAGCTTGCTGTTCATAATCTCTACCTTCTCGCGGTAAACCGGCGAAGAGAAGCAGTGGTTATGTCTTGCGCCATGCAGATTGCGAATGCCGTTCGGGGCAACGCGCAATACTTCCGTATATTTCTCCGACATCCAAGCCGGACGCGCGCCGCTTGGCGTTGCCAGCAGGGCAAAAATACCGTTCGCGGCGAACTTGTCCAGCAGCGTATCCAACCACTCGAAAGTGAAGCGGCCTTCCTCAGGCTCTAGCGCCGCCCATGCGAAGATGCCTACCGACATCACATTGCAGCTAGCCAGCTTCATTAAGCGTATATCTTCCTCCAGCACCTCGGGATACTTCTGCCATTGGTCCGGGTTGTAATCTGCTCCATGCAGCATTTGCGGGATCTTGCCGCTGATCGGCGGGAACTTTGTTGTCATGATAAGAGCCTCCTATATCATCTTGAGAATCGTCGTAATTGGGTAGACTATAATGATATTCATATTATAAAATGAAAGTATCTCCATTAAAATAATAGTATTTTCGCATAGATATCAAAATATGAAACAGGAGTGCTGCATACAGATGGACACGATGGTCTTCCCGACGCTTACAGAAGCCGATACAACGCTTCCCCTCTACCTTACGAGCATCGGTCATTGGAGCAACCAAGAAACGATCGACCGTCCTGACGGATATCCGCATTTTCAGTGGCTGCAGGTCATGAACGGAGCAGGCATTCTTCAGGTCGGTGAGCATAAAATGTCTGTTCAAGCCGGACAAGGCTTCTGTCTCTTACCGGGCGATCCTCATGCTTATTATGCAACGGAAGAGCCCTGGGAAATCTTCTGGCTTAGCTTTCGCGGCGATCTATCGGAAACGATGCTGCGGCAAGCAGGGATTAAGCAATCTGGCGTCTATTCGACAGCCGATCATGATATGATGTTGACACATATGAAAAACATCTTTGCGATGACGCAATCAGGCCGCTCTTTTCTCGGCTTGGAATGCTCTAAGCTCGTTTACATGTTTTTGCTTGATTTGATGAAAGTTATTCTCGTAAGCTCGCAATCGGCGGAGCATCATATATTGAAGCTGAAGCCGGTGCTGAAGTATATTGAAGACAACTACGACAAGCTTATTACGATCAAGGACTTAGCCGCTTGTATCGACATTACGCCGCAATACTTATGCCTGCTGTTCAAGAAAGCGCTGAAGATGCGGCCGCTGGAATACGTGAACCGTGAGCGCATCAACCGCAGCAAGGAGCTTATGTTCCATGAAAGCGATATTAAGATGAACGAGATCGCAAGGCGGGTCGGCTTCGACTCCCCCAGCTACTTCAGCTCGGTATTCAAGCGTCTTGAAGGCCTTAGTCCTGAGCAATTCAAAAAAATTCACGGCTTGCGGTAAAATGAGACGAACGATATGAGGAGGCATATTCTCTGCGATGACCAACAAACAAACCGTATTTAATACGATTGACGAGCATGCCGAAACTTTCCGCTCTATTTCCCGCTCGATCGGAAGCAGGCCGGAGCTTGGCCATGAGGAGTTCTTCGCTGCGGAGCTGCTAACAAAGGAGCTTGCGCGCTTCGGCTTCGAGGTTACGCGCGGCATTCTTGACATAGAGACTTCTTTCATCGCCGTTTATGATTCCGGCAAGCCTGGTCCTACCGCGGGCTTTCTTTGCGAGTATGACGCTCTTCCGGAGATCGGCCACGCTTGCGGGCATCATCTCATCTGCTCGATGAGTATTGCGGCGGCCGTTGGACTAAAGTCGGCGATCGATCAATTAGGCGGCCGAATCCGCATCTACGGCACGCCTGCCGAAGAAACGAAAGGCGCAAAGGTGCCGATGGCTGCAGCCGGCTTATTCGACGATTGCGACTTCGCCTTAATGGCGCACCCTTATTATACCTTCGAGCGTTCCGGCGAATCGCTTGCGCTTGACGCGATTCAATTCGAATATACAGGCGTTGCCGCTCACGCCGCGGCAAGTCCGTACGAAGGCGTGAATGCGCTCGATGCCGTGCTTATGCTGTTCAATAGCATTAACGCGCTTCGCCAGCAATGCCGCAGCGACGCTCGCCTTCACGGCATTATCGACAACGGCGGCAAAGCGCCGAACATCATTCCCGATTATACTTCGGCCAAGTTCTACGTGCGCTCCGCTTCACGCGCCTACACGAACGAGCTGACAGAGAAGGTGCTGCGCTGCGCCGAAGGAGCCGCTCTGCAAACCGGATGTACGTTAACAACGAATAAATATGAGTTCTCGTATGACGAGCTGCTTACGAACGAAACACTGTCGGCTCAATTCAACCAAAATCTGATTGACGCTGGCATCCTTCCCGAAGAGATTGCATTCGGCAAGGACCACGGATCACTCGATCTCGGCAACGTATCCGTTCGCTGTCCGGCCATTCATCCCTACGTCAAAGTAGTCGAGGAGCGCTTCCTGCTGCATACGGAAGCGTTCCGCGACGCAGCTATGACAGAACGAGCGTACGACCGCATGTTGTTCAGCGCCAAAATGCTTGCTGCGACGGCTTATGACGTATGCGCCGATCCAGCCCTGCTCGCTCGCATCCGCGAGGAGTTCGAGCGGCAGACGAAGCAGCCATGACGGCAAACGCTCAGACTACCGACGATAACAGCCGCTGCGACATCTCGCAGCTCTGCTTGCTGGCAGGTAAGATCATCCTCCAGAACGGCGGCGAAACCTACCGCGTTGAAGATACGATGGTGCGCATCGCAGCCGCCTGCGGCGTCTCGCAGTCCCAAAGCTTCGTAACGCCGACCGGGATTATTTTCGCCATCGAGGGCACTGCCCATACGACCAGACTCATGCGCATCTCTGAGCGGTCGACTAATCTGTTGAAAGTTACGCTTGTAAACGATATTTCGAGGCAGATTAGCCGCGGAGAAGTGACGCCCGAGGAAGCCTATCAGCTGCTCCGGCGCATCGATTCGGGCGACAGCGGCTACAGCTACCCGAGTTGGCTGCGGGTCATCACCGCCGCGATTGCCAGCGGCTGCTTCCTCATTATGTTCCAAGGCGTCTGGTCGGACTTTTGGCCAGTCATCGTTTGCGGCGGCATCGGCTATTTATTTTTCGTGACGCTCAACCGTATCGTCCCGATTACGTTTTTCGCCGAATTTCTAACCGCTGTCCTGATCGGCCTGCTGTCCGTCCTTACCGTCCATGTCGGCTTCGGCACCGATCTCGACAAAATTATTATAAGCTCCGTCATGCCGCTCGTTCCCGGACTTCACTTAACGAACGCGGTGAGGGATCTAATGGCAGGACATCTGGTATCCGGTCTGTCAAAGGGGGCGGAGGCTTTTCTGACCGCCTTCGCCATTGGGGCCGGCATCGCAGCGGTGCTTTCATTTTATTAACGGATATGGAACGAGAAGCTTGAGAGGAGAAGGTACGGAGTGGACATATTCGCACAGCTCGTAACGAGCTTTATCGCTTCTGCTGCATTCGGCCTCATTTTTAACGTGCCCAAAAACGCTTTGCTGCAGTGCGGCGCCGTCGGCATGCTCGGCTGGCTTATCTATGTAATGGCTACCGAACTTGGCATGGATGCGATACCGGCTACGCTGATCGCCGCCTTCATCGTCTCTGTCGTCAGCCAGCTGTTCTCCAAGCTGTATAAAATGCCGATGATCGTATTCAGCGTGTCCGGCATCATTCCGCTTGTGCCCGGCGGCATTGCTTACGACGCCATGCGCAATGTCGTGGAGAATCAATATGATGCCGCTGTAGAGCTAAGCGCCAAAGCGTTCATGATCTCAGGCGCAATCGCGATCGGCCTTGTATTCTCGGAAGTGATCGGTCAAATGATCAAACGATCGGAGCGCCATCGGCAATAATCGGGGGAGGGGACAGGAGAAGATGGATACGTCATGGATTGATCAACGCGGCAACGTTATTGCGTCTCGAATTGTAAGCAGACAAATCCTATACAAAGGAATGAACGGGAAGTCGGTTGAACGCATTAATCCAACAGGCACAGGCAGCTTCATCTTCAAGCCGCTTACGAATGACAGCCAGTCCGGTGCGGAGGCTTGGGTGTATGAGCATATATTGCCTCGCTTGCAGCCCGTCTACCCGATGCTGCTGGCGAAGTCGTCAAAAGATGCCGTCCCCGAGCATAGCTGGACGTTATATGAGGATCTTGGTCCGCTAAGCCATCAGTTCGAGCTCCGGTCGTCATTGGCATTAATCCCGCATATCGTCTCTTGGCAGGCGTTAACGCTCGATATCCCCGAGTTCGCTTCCGTGCAAGGCCCAAAACCTAATGCTGATCATGTTGCAGCCGAACTTCTGGAGGATCGCCCGAGCTGGTATAACTTAGCCTCGCAACTTCAGCTTCCGCAGCATAACATCAGCCTTGTACTCGATACGCTAGAGCGCGAGGGGCGTAAGCTGCTGCTCGACCAACCGCTCGTTTTGTCGCATGGCGATCTTCACCTCGGCAACTACGCTATCGTAATGGGCAACCTGAAAGTGCTTGACTGGGAGCATGCTCATTTGAACATCCCGTATTGGGACTTGTATCATGTCATCGACATGTCTCATCCGACATTTCCGAAGGAAATGACTATTGCTCACAGAGAACGTCTGCTGGACGAATATGTAGCTTTGACTGCTACGACGCCTGCCGGGTTCAAGCGAGGTTATTATTTATTTGCAGCCGTCTACTCGCTATGGATGCTCCGCCTCATCGCCAAGGATATCGAGTCCGATGCCGGCATATGGCCGCTGCACCAATTGCGACGACAGCTGGATGAGACAATCGCCAGCTTCCTCCAATGCGCCCAAAACTTATGAACCGCTGCTAATGCGAAGAATCGGCATACCTGGCTCGCAGCGCTGCAATATCCCTCTCCAACTCCTCGGCCGCAGGCATCGCGAGACGTTCGGCAGCGCTTGAGAGGCCTGCTTCCGTCTGCCCCTCGCTCACGATTCGCCGCAGCTGCCGCGCGAACGCTTGACCGGCCTGCGGCCCTAGTCCCGCAAGCTCCTCCAGACTGGCTGTACTGCCAGCCTCCACGATCGGATATTCGCCGTTATTGCCTTCCGCTTCCGTATCGGCAGCACCAGCTGCCCGCTCATAGAAAGAACGCACAAGCTTCGCCCGCTCCGCTCCCGAGCCTTCCGCGACAACGAACGCCTGCACAATGAACGCATGCGTCTGCCTGCGTTGCGCAATGCCGCAGAACTTCAGCCCGCCAATGCTCAGATCGTAATCTCCCGGACAATAAGCGCCCCCGATTTCTCCCTTGTCCACCTGCTTTCCCGTCATCCGCAGCGCTTCCTGAATGAAGCGATACATCAGTTCAAAGTCATTATGGTAGTGCATGTGGTTCACGCTAGTCTTCGGCATAATAAGCGATACGTTGACGACGCCTAGATCTAACGGAACGGCCGCTCCTCCCGAATGGCGTACAGCCGTGCGCCAGCCGCCAGCTTCAAGCCACCCGCGCGCCTCGTCCGCATGGGGGAGCCTGCTGTCGCGCATTCCGAGGATGAATGCCTGCGGATGGCGCCATAGATGGCATATCGCCGGTCCTCCTTGCCCCGTTCGTCGACATAACCAGTCATCAAGCGCGAAGGCGTGCAGCGGATCAAGCTCCCTCACCTCGTTCATTCGATCGAGCAAGAGCATACCGCTCATCCTGTCCTTCAGCTCCTGTTGCCATTCCATGATCCTTACGCCCTCCCTTTCCCGTATTGCCTTTGATAGATTTCAGCACTAAAATATAAGTATTGCAGGCCGCGCGCCAAGGAGGACAATTTGATTGGAAGCCTTTAACGAGAAGGTAGCTTATGAGAACCCATTGCTATCGATACGCGTATTCCGCTCCATCCGCAATGAAGAGGGGCTAACGAATTGGCATTATCATAAGCAGTTGGAGCTGCTGCTCGTTCTCGGTGGCGAGCTTGACGTCTACGTCGAGGAAGAGCACTTCCATCTAGCAAGCGGCGACGTCGTTCTTATCGGCGCTTCAGAGCTCCACCGGGACCGCAGCATCGGCGTTCTCGACTATATCGTGCTTCAATTCGATTTGGAGCAATTTTACGATCAGAGCACGATTCCTTATATGCGTTATTTTTCCGAGACACAGATGCCGTTAAGTAAAGCGAACTATATTTTCCATCTGAATCATAACATTAAGCAGCAGACCGCTTCATTAGCGAAAGAGATTCTTGAAGAGGCTACCCGCAAGGATACCGGCTACGAGCTTGCCGTGAGCATACTCATTAAGCAGATTCTATTGCTGCTGCTGCGCGGCGACAGCCGTAAGGTACTTACGCTGCAAGAGGATTTCGACCGAACACGGCTGCGCCCGGTGCTTGATTATATCGAGACGCACTTAACCGACCGCATTCAGGTGGAAGAGGTATGCAAGATCGCCAATATGAGCTATTACTACTTCGTCAAATATTTCAAAAAAACGATCGGCCTCTCGTTCACCGAATATGTCAATTATCGCAAAGTCAAATGGGCCGAGCGCATCCTGCTTACGAAGGATCTCAGCATATCCGAGGTCGGCGAGCGAATCGGCATGCCCAACATGGCTCACTTCTACAAAATGTTCAAGAAATACAACGACTGCTCGCCGAAGCAATTCCAGCGGAAGATGCTCGTATGGAATAAGCAATAAGACAAGCCCCTCGCATCATCTCGGCAGACAAAAAAAGCTCGTCCACCCTATACTTTGGGGGAGGCGAGCTTTTTGGGCATTACGAGCTTGTAGCCGACGCCGCGGATCGATTCGATCTGAACCGATTGCTGGCCGAGCTCCAGCTTCTTGCGCAGGGAGCTGACATGAACGTCAACCGTGCGTTGTCCGCCAATGTAATCGAAGCCCCACACGACATTCATAAGATCGTCGCGCGTAATAACCATTCCGGGACGCTGCACGAGGTACAGCAGCACTTCGAATTCCTTCGGCCTAAGCGGAATCGACTCCGCATTCAGTACCACTTCGTACTTATCGGGATAGATGGACAGATCGCCAGCCGTTATTACCTTCTCCGACGTCTGCAGCGGCTTCACATCGCCTTCCTGCGTACGGCGAAGGACGGCGGATACGCGGGCCAGCAGCTCGGCAACGCCGAACGGCTTCGTAATATAATCGTCCGCGCCGTGCTTTAACCCTTGCACGACTTCTTCCTCTGCATTGCGCGCCGTTAATATGATGACCGGCGTTCTGACGCCATTCTGGCGCAGTCTGTTCAGAATTTCGAAGCCGTTCAAGCCCGGCAGCATAATATCTAGAATAACAAGGTCGAAGCTTCGCTGCAAAGCCGTCTGCAGACCTTCTCCGCCGTGATCAATGACCGTTGTTTCATAGCCTTCCTGCGTCAGGTTGTACGACAACAATCGCGCTAGTGTCGGTTCGTCTTCAATTACGAGCACTTTATGCGGCATACTTACCTCCAACTTCGCGAACGGAGAACCCGTCCGCATAGTATCGAATTCTCCTATAGTTTATCACGGTTTCATAAAGAATAGGTAAATGTTTTTGTCATCGGCATGCTGACATGCGCCAGTTCCTAGTGCAGAACGGGCAATTCAATATCAAATGTCGTTCCGACGCCAACGGTGCTCTCCACCGTAATCGTCCCTTTATGAAGCTCGACCAGATGCTTCACGATAGACAAACCAAGCCCCGTGCCGCCTGAACTGCGTGAGCGGGCCTTATCGACGCGGTAGAAGCGCTCGAAAATGCGCGGAAGGTCTTTCTTCGGAATGCCGATGCCGGAATCGCTAATTTGGAAATGAATATGCTCTTCGCCGCGGGCATGCACTTTAATCGATACGCGGCCGCCCTCCGGCGTATAGTTGATGCCGTTCGCGAGCACATTCATCATAATTTGCCGCAGCCGATCCTCGTCCGCCTCCATGTAGAGACCTGGCTCGATCTGCATATGAAGCTTAATATTTTTGCGCGCCGCTTCCGATTCAAGCAGCGTTACCGTCTTCGAGACGAAGGAATCGAGCTCAATCGGCGAGAAAATAAGCGGCACGCGGCGCGATTCGATCTTGGACAATTCGAGGATGTCGCCGATTAACCGATTCAACCGATCGCTCTCGTCAAAAATAATTTGCAGGAACGATCTCGCCGTCTCCTCGTCCTTCACAACACCGCCAAGCAGCGTTTCCGCGAACCCTTTCACCGCTGCGATCGGCGTCTTCAGCTCATGTGATACATTCGCTACGAATTCGCTTCTCATCCGCTCCAGCCTGCGGATCGCCGATACGTCCTGCAGCACGAGAAGGACGCCGGTGAACACGTGCACTTCCCGGTGAATTGGAACGACGTTCAGCTCCAGCAGCCGCTCCTCAGGGAAGTAGAACGTAATCTCCTCGCGAAGATGCTCCCTCGTATCGAGTCCCTCTTGAATCATTTGCGCCAGCTCATACTGCTGCTTCGCTTCGGCGAAGTGACGGCCGACAAGCTCGCGCGCGGAGAAGCCGAGCACTTCCTCCGCGCGGCGGTTCATAAGCAGAATACGCCCCGTTTGATCGATCATAACGATACCGTTAATCATATTGTTCAATACGCTCTCGAGCTGTCCCTCATTCTCTCGAATGCGCGTCATTTGCTCATTCAGACTGTCTGCCATTGCATTAATAGCATAGCCAAGCTCGCCTATCTCATCCTGCTTCGTTACTTTGACGCGCGCGGCGTAGTCCATATTTTTGATCCGCTTCGCTACCTTCGTTATTTGCTCCAGCGGTCTCGTCAAGCTGAGCGCTAAGCGATAGCTGATCAACGCTACAATAAGGAACAACACGAGCAAGCCCATGATGAGCACCGCCGTCATCCTGTGGATGCTTTCATCGACCTGCTGCAGGCTCATAGCCAGCCGAATAATATAAGGCTCCTCGCCTGGAATAACCGACACCGGTATCGCGACATAGATCATATTTTGACCGATCGTCTCGCTCTCCCGGATCGACCTTCCCGTACCCGACTCCAGCGCCTCTCTTACTTCCGTCCGGTCTAGATGGTTGTCCATCTTCTCCGGCTCGGTATCCGAATCGCCAAGCACGGCGCCGTCGCTCCGTATGAAAGTGACCCTAGCGTCCGTATAACTCTTCAATTCCTTCGCTTCTTTATTATAGAAGACGTACAGCTCGTCGAGATTTCCGGATCTCCAATCCATCTTCGAGGATATGATGCGCATCTCGCGAATCATATTTTCCTCCAGCGCCTGGATATGATTATCCTTGAACGTCTTCGCCATAAATACGCCTGCCGAGCTGACGGATATAGCAACCATAATGATCATAATAAGCGTAAGCCGATTGCGAAAGCTGTTCATCTCTTTCTCTCTCCTTCATCTTCTTGCCTGCCCCTATCGTACCTGCGATGGCTTAGGTTTGCCAGCCGTCTTATTGTTAAGTTTTTGTAAAATGTAATGGTGAACGGTCGCGAGCGGCTGCTGAATCAGGATCGACAGCACGACCGGCACAGCCGTCAAAGGACTGAAATAACCAAGCGCCAGCACGATGCCAAGCGAGATGTTTCGCATGCCGGTTGCGTACGACACCGTAACCTGCTGCTCGCGGTTGCGGAGCTTCGCCGTCCCGATGAAGCCGAGCGCATAACATGCTCCTACCAGCAGCACGGTAAGCGGTATGAGCGTTGCCATATCTTCCTTGAGCTTGTCCAGATGGGGCGCGATGGCCGAAGCATTCAGCGCAACGACCCCTACGAAGCAAAGCTTGGACAGCGGTGCGGTATACGGCATTACGATGCCCTGGATGCGCCCTTTGCTGAACTGATTAAGCGCGACCCCGATTATAGTAGGCAGAACGATTAAGATGAAGAGATCGGCGATAAGCGGTCCTGCTTCGATCTCTACCGCTGTATTGAAGAACAGATGGATGCCCGCCGGAATAACAAGCGGACTCAGCGCCGAATCAAGCACGACCATCGCCAGCATAAGCGGCACGCTGCCGCCCGACAGCCCTACCCATAGTACCGTTGAGACGCCAAGCGGTATGATGGTGAATAATACGAGTCCGATGACGTACGGCGAATCCGCTCCGTATAGGAGCGTGCCTGCTCCATAAGCGAGCAGCGGCGATACGATGTGAGCAATAACGAACGTAAGCGCCATTATCCCCGGCCGCTTCGCGACCTCGCGCAGTTGAGTCAAACCGCAGCCGATAGCCATCGTCAGCGTCACATAAGCGAACATATACGGCACAGCCTTGATTAACGGCTGCAGGCTAGACGAGAAAATGAAGCCGAGAATAAGCGATCCGGGTATGATAACGAACATCCATTTTTCAAAAATCCGATTGAAAGCAAGTCCTAACTCTCTCGTAAGTCATCCCACTCCTTAATGGTTTGCGCAGCATACACGATTGTTGAGCGTATCCCAGTTGTATCTATTCGGTTCAGATGATAAGCATTATAATAGCATAGTCGGGCATGTTGCAGCCCATATAGATGCGCCGTAACGAGGCGCTGCTAAGGAAGTGTTGATATGAAAAACGGTAAATTCACGAACACGATCATCCGCATGCAATACGTCCCGCGATGGAGCGAATACGCGCCAAGATTCGAGGACAACGCGGCAAGCCATAGCTTCCGATGCGCTGCGTTATCGATCGTTATCGCCGCAGCCGAGGATCTTCTATATAACAACCCTATCGACAAGCTGAAGCTGCTCGGACGCTGCCTATGGGGCGATCTCAAAAACACGGGCACAGGCTCTATTAAATACGTTACGAAAAAAGAAACGCTCGTCATGAACCATATCCGCTCCTTCGAGAAGGAGCTCAGCAAGGAGATCGTCTCCTACTTGTCCAAGTCGCTGCAGCCCTCCGCGGCCGACTTCATCGTGGACGCCCAAGACGACACATTTGTCGGACAATTGGTCGAGGCAATCGATACCTTTGACGCGATGCTCTTCTGCCACCGCGAAGCGAAGTACGGTTCGAACCCGTTCTTCCAAGCGAAGTACGAGGAGCTGCGCCAACTGCTGGCAGGCTCCAAGCAGCAATCGATCGTATGGCTGCTCTCCGAATACGAGAAGCAGGAAGGCGTTGCCGCCTTCCTTGGTTATATCGTTGATCTCGATACGGTCAAGCGCTGGAACGGCAGCTATAACCTCGTGCCGGATAATGATGCGACACATTCCTTCCGCGTCGCATCGCTTGCCTTGTTCAACGGCCTGCTCGAACGGGAGCGTTTCGGCCAAGCCGAGTTCGACCTGTATGAGCTGGTCGCAAAGGCAGTTCTGCACGATCTGCCGGAAGTGCTTTCCGGCGATGTCGTGACGAACTTCAAGCATAATAACGAAGAGATTAAGCTCGCCTTCGAGCAATATGAGAAGGAGACGGCCGCGACTATCGTTGAATTGCTGCCTGCTGTCTTCCGAAATGAGATGACCAGCTATATCGTCGACAGCAAATCGGATGATTACGCAGGCGAAATGGTCGATATCGCCGATAAGCTCGACGCGTTAATCAAAGCCGGTCTGGAAATGCGCAACAATCCGCATTATGCGGAGACGTACTATCAGCAGTTGATCAAAATTCAGCATCGGTACGAAAACCCTTGCGTCATCTTTTTCCTCGCTTATATTTTGCATGACTTAACGTATTCGAATCTAATTGGTCAATAATGATTCCCGGCTCAGCTCACTTGCTGTCCAGAAGAACCGTACCGGTGAGCGAAAGATCGTAACCCTGTATCGATCGCAGCTCCTCTTGATAAGAGGGTGAAGCAACGATGGATTGAACGAGCTCAATCCACGCTATATTTTGGGGCGTTTGCAGCATGACTAAGTCGCAACGCTCCTTCGCAAGCGGTATGAACTCCGCCCCTACGATGTAAGCCGCTTTCTCAATGCCAACTCCCGTATCTGCCGCTCCCGTTACTACTTTTCCCGCTACGCCCAAGTGATTCGATTCCTCATCCTCATACCCTCTCACACTGTTGCGCGATAGTCCATGCAGCCTCAGCTGTTCGTCGAGCAGCACCCTAGCTCCCGAACCCTTCTCTCGATTCACGATTCGAACATCGCTTCGCGACAAATCTGCCCAGCTGACAATATTTTTCGGATTCCCTTTTTGCACATAAAGCCCGGCTGTACGAGTAAGCAAGTTAATGACGATATAAGGGAAGCCGACGAGCAGCTTCCGTATGTAAGGCAAGTTATATTCGCTTGTATCCCCATCCAGCAAATGCGTGCTAACAATATCAGCCCGTCCTTGATACATGGCAATCAAGCTGTCCATGCTGCCCATATGAGAGCGAAGCGGACGATATTCTTTCGTATGCTTCTCGATGTGCTTCGATAAAATATCGAGGCTCACATCCTGTCCTGTAATGACGAGGCTGCGAACATCAGAGGCTGCCGTCTGCGCTTGACCGCTATGCGGCATAACGTTCGTCATTCGGCTATTGCTCCCTTTTGCCCGATGCTTGTACCGCTCAAGATCGTCGGCATCCACACGCATTTGACGGCCGACGCGATAGGCGGGCAGCTCGCCCTTCTTTATTAAGTCATACACCGTTAGCTTCGATATGCGAAGCAGCTTGGCGATTTCTTCCGTCGTATAGGACACTTGTTCCGTCATTCCTTCACCTGCTTCCGCAAGCGTAAACGATTGCCGCCTCCGAGATGCGGCCGTGATCCGTTTCGCGTTGATTACTAAACCAAAGTATATCGCAATCATTGATTTCTGGCATCATATTGCGTCTATTCATATTTAGTTATATCTATTTATATCTAGTTATAACGAAACATATTTATTTATACTCAAACATATGTTAACATAGCTAACAAAGAGATAGATACATATTGGAGAGGAAGAATCGATCAATGAACAAAATATCCAAATGGCTAACGCTAGCTTTGCTCGCCGCGGTAATCGCAATTGCCGGCTGCTCCAGCAATACGCCAGCCAACACCGACGCGGACAACAACGCTCCGTCGAAAAAAGTCGAGTTGCTTATCTCGGCTGCGGCCAGCTTGACAGACAGCTTGAATGAACTTAAATCCGCTTATGAGCAAGAGCATGATAACGTCACGCTAACATTCAACTTCGGAGCTTCTGGCACGCTGCAGCAGCAGATCGAGCAAGGCGCTCCCGCAGACTTATTCCTATCTGCAGGTACGAAGCAAATGAACGCCTTGGTTGACAAGCAGCTTATCGAGGACACTCAGCAAGTAAATGTACTCGCGAATGAACTCGTGGCCGTTGTGCCAACGGATTCAGATTTGGCGCTCAGCACGATGGAGGAATTGTCCCAAGCAGCACTTGGCAAAATAGCGGTCGGCGAGACAGCAACCGTACCGGTAGGCGGCTATACGAAAGAAGCACTCGACCATTACAAGCTATGGGAAGCCGTACAACCCAAGCTTGTCTTCGCCAAGGACGTTCGGCAAGTATTGACCTACGTGGAAACAGGCAATACCGACATTGGCTTCGTCTACGCCACAGACGCGCTCACATCCGACAAAGTGAAGGTAGCGTTCAAAGTAGACGCAGCCAGCCACAAACCGATCGTATACCCAATCGGCATCGTGAAGGCGACCAAATATCCCGATGAAGCAGCAGCGCTCTACGATTACTTGCAAAGCGATGAGGCTATGGCCGTGTTCACGAAATACGGCTTCACCGCTCCCGCTCAATAGCTTCAACCTATCCAACCTCATAGCCGGGGGAGGGGCATAGCCGATATGCCCCTCCCATCAGATAATCTTCACGCTGCGTACCTACTCACTCAATCGTCTAGATACCTCATCACCTCCGTAAGTGCACATATGCTCTTACAAACGTTATTACGAGTATTTTCTTACGCTGTTAGATCATATATGCTCTTACACCTACTAACGCGCCCTTCCTCTGGTGAGGGCAAGACAGAACCAAACACAAAACGGCTGCCTCACGAAGCTCATAGCTTCGAGAGGCAGCCGTTTCCATATTATAACGCCGATGCGCCAGCGCTCCAGCCGAACGGGTAGTCGCTAGAAATGTCGAGCGGCAGCTTGCCTTGCGGGATAAGCTCGCCGACGAGCGCTTTCGCCGCGGCCGCTAGTGCCAGCGGTCGGCATTCGTAGACCGCGATGTACGCAAGCACATCCGGATAGAGCAGCAGATCAAGCGGGTTGCGGACGGATACCGCAACTGTGCGGTCGCCGGCGAGCTTCACAACCTCGCGCGCAATGTCCCGCTCCAGCGGGTGCTTAGAAGCGTCATAGGTAACGACGACGATTTGCTCGAATGTATCGAGCTCTGCCAGCGCGAGACGATCGCTCAATCTACGTTCTACTAGATTCGAATGAAACTGACCAAGGAAGTCGCCAAGCGTACCTTGACCTGACAACATCTCGTCAGCTACCGATACCGGCACGATGTCCGGCCACAGGACAAGCGTTCTCGCTGTTCGGCTCAGCGGGAGCAAGCCGCCTTCGTTCTTAACAAGCGTCACGGATGCTTCGCTCCAACGCGCGGCTACCGCTTGATTATCCTCCGTGGCAATCTCCCCCCGTGCCTCTTCCCATGGAAGCAATGGCTCATCGAGCGCCAGCTTTTCCTTCAAAGCCATGACGCGGCCTACGGCTTCGTCAATCCGACCCATCGCAAGCTCACCGCTCTCCACCGCGCTTGCGACAGCTTCCAGCGCAGCCAATTGCTTCTCGTACGTATGGCTGACGAGCACCATATCCGCTCCGGCCCGCAGCGCCTGTACGGCGCCCGGTCCCGGACCGTAAAACTCGTCGATTGCGCTCATCTCGAGGCAATCGGTCACGACGATGCCGTCGTAGCCAAGCTCCTCGCGCAGCAGTCCGGTCAATACCGGCTGCGACAGCGTCGACGGCACGCCGCTCGGATCAAGCGCCGGCAAGCATACATGCGCCGTCATAATACAATCCGTTCCCGCTTCGATCGCCGCTCGGAACGGCTTAAGCTCGATCGCGTCGAGACGCGCGCGATCATGGAGCAATACCGGCAGCGCATGATGCGAGTCTACCGACGTATCGCCATGCCCTGGAAAATGCTTAACCGTCGCGGCAATGCGCGCCGCCTGGTAGCCTTGAACCGCCGCAGCGCCCAGCTCGGCAACGACCTCCGAGCGGTCGCTGTACGAACGAACGTTAATAACCGGATTGTCCGGGTTATTGTTAACGTCAATGCACGGCGCATAGTTCATCGTAACGCCGAGCTTGCGAAGCTCCTCGCCGCATACTCGCGCCGTCTCGCGAGCACCTTCAGCTTCACTGGCAGCACCTAACGCCATGTTGCCAGGCATAAGCGTCACGCCCTCTACTAGCCTTGCAACCATGCCGCCTTCTTGATCAATTGCGACGAATACAGGCGGCTTGCCCGCATCGCTTGCGATGCGCTGCAGATTGCCGCTCAGCTCATGAACCTGCTGGGCATTCACGACATTACGGGAGAAGTAGATCGTTCCCCCGATCCCATATTCGCGAATGAGAGCCTGAATCTGCTCCGTCGGCTCCGTCCCATGAAAGCCGAATACGAACAGCTGGCCGATCTTCTCCTTAAGACTCCATTGCTTCCAATCGCGCTTAATAGACACCGCTTCCCCATCCTCTCTCCTTATAACGAATCCGTCCCCTGCTCCCCATCTTGATGCTTGCTTCTATAATCCGTCGGATTCTCGCCCGTATATTTCATGAATACTTTCGTAAAATACCGTCGTTCCGCGTATCCTACCTCTTTCGCAATCTGCGCGACGCTCTTCTGCGTATCGGCGAGCATGACTTTCGCACGCTCCATCCTTTGCCTCGTTACATATTCGATGAACGTCTCGCCGAACGTCTGCTTGAACAGCAAGCTAAAGTACGACGTGCTTAGGCCCACATGCGTCGCCGCTTCCTCCACGCTAAGATCGCGGTATAGGTTGCGATCCAAGAACGATCTCGCCTCGGCCATCGAACGCTCCGATTGCTTCTTCTTATCCATTGATTTCTCGGATACCGCGCTTGTCACTTGCCTGATGACCGACAACAAATCCTTAATGCCGAATCTGCGGTCCAACCTGCGCCACAGCATATCCTCCTGCTCGCGGGTAAACACGCCCATTTCCTTCATCTCCCGCATCAGATGCAGGACGAAGAAATGGAGCAGCGGCTTCACCCGGCCAAGACTCGGCTCATTCATCTGCTGGAGCAGCAGCGTCACGCTCTGCAATTCGAAATCAACGGTGATCGAATCGCCGCGCTTCACCGCGCCGATAATTTTCTCCGCCGTATCCCAGAACGCTTGATCCGCCTTCGACGATCTCATCTGCTCCGATGGATAGACCGCAATGACATCGTGCACGGGTGTAAGCTGCATGCCTTGCTGTACAACCTTATAAGCACTGGACAAGTCGGCTACAGAGGCGAATTCTCGGAATATGCCGGCGAACAGGTTCAGCTTCACATGACCGCTTACGGTAATGAGCAGCATCTCCGTCCATTCTTTGATTTGAGCCAAATTGAATGGAATATCTTTATCCACCTCAATCAGCACGCACCACTCGCCATCGCGAATTTGTATGACCGCATGGTGAAGCGATTGCTGATGCAGCTTCTCGCGAAGCACGTTGCACACCGCGAAGTTCCACAGCTTACGCTCCTTGTCGGACCAGTCGCGCCAATCCTTCGTTTTCTCCGAGCTGACGTCCAGATCCAATACAATCAGGACGAACTGCTGCTCCTTAAGCTGCTGCTCATCGCCTGTAAGCAGCCAATTGTCTGCCGTCACATCGGTATAATCCATGATGATGTCGTACAATATTTTTTCACTGGCAAGATCGATCATTCGCCCCAGCTTCTGCTTCTCTTCAAGCTTCTGCTTCTGCTTGTTCCGCTGGTTCGCCATAATGCGGGCAATGACGCCCGTCAGCTCATCGTATGGAATGGGCTTCAGCATATAATCATTGACGCCATATTGAATGGCGGTGCGTGTATAAGTGAAATCTTGGTATCCCGAAAGCATGATGATATCGCAAGCTATTTCTTTCTCGCGAATATGGCGGACAAGCTCAAGACCGTCCATAACCGGCATACGAATATCGCATAACAGCAAATCTATCGGTCCTTGCTCCATCAGCTCCAGCGCCTCGACGCCGTTTTTGGCAACGCCAGCTACGGTCAAGCCAAGCATTTCCCAGGGAATGACCTTTTCTAGGTTTCGTGTAATATGTGCTTCGTCGTCGACTAAGAGTACTTTACCGCTCATTGCTGTTCACCTCTGCTCTTTGGAATGACGCAGCGGATAACGGTACCATATCCCTCGCCGCTGCAAATCCATAAACCGAAGTTCGGTCCGTAATGGATACGCAGCCGGTCCGCTACGTTTCTAAGACCAAGTCCTCTTCTCTCGCCAAGCTCCGCTGCATTCTGACCTTTGCTGGTCGGCCCCAAGCCCTGCGCCAGCTTCTGCAATACGCTTTCGCTCATCCCGACTCCATTGTCGCGGATGAACAACACGATTTGGTGAAGTTCAACACGCACTTCGATCGTGATAACCCCTTCTCCGTCGCCATATCCTTCAAGTCCATGCTGTATGCTGTTCTCTACAAGGGGCTGGAGCGTCAGCTTCAAAATCGAATAATCGAGCGCTTCATCCGGAACGTTCATCTCGTAGGTGAACAGCTCCTCAAAGCGGTATTTCTGAATTTCCAAATAGCTTCGCACATGCTCAATTTCTTGCGCGATCGTAATTTCCTCGGAATGATGCATGCTCGTGCGCAGCAGGTTGCTCAGACGGCGAACCATCAGCATAATCTTCTTGCCTTCGTTCTGCGCGGCAAGCGCATTAATCGACTCCAACGTATTGAACAGGAAGTGAGGCTTGATCTGCGCCTGCATAAGCATCATCTCCGCATGCTGCTTGCGCTGCTGCTCTCTGCGGACCTCGTTAAGCAAACTGCCGATTCGCTCGACCATGCTATTGAAACTATTTGCGAGCAGCACCGTCTCGTCCTTGCCTTGGGCGGTAATGCGAATATCTAATAGTCCTTGCTCTACAAGACGCATTTTGCGAACGACCTTAATAATCGACCTCGCTACGCGGTTAACGAAGAAAACGTTGAACAATATCGCCGAAATAACGCCAAGCGCCGTAATCATGCCGATCCACTGCACGAATCGTACATTCTCGTTCGTCAGCGAGTTCCACGACTTAATCGAAACGAGAATCCACCCGCTCCGATCGAGCTGATAGGACGAGACAAGCGCGTCAATCGTATCGAAGGTCTCGCGCGAGCTCTCGTAATTGACCGTATTTTGCAGCTTAAGCGCCGTGTATTCGTTAATTTTGTTGCCCTGCGCTTCTCCCATGCTGTCCAGCATAATGAGTCCGCTATTATTAATTATCATATAACGCGTTTCCGGCACATCGCTATCGGGATTCTGGAAAGCTTTGAGCATGCTCATCACTTCTTCGGTCTTGTACTGCGTAATCATAACGCCTAGATCGTTGAACGTCTCAATATCCTTTACGACGCGAAGCTGAGTAAACAAGGGCGGATCAACACCCGTCAGCTCTCGCTGCTCATAAGGTCCGATCCATAGCGGACGGCCCCCTAGCGCTATCACCTCGTCATAGATCGAATGCAGCTTGAACATATCGAAGGTAATCGGCTTAAACGTCGTCGGATCGTTGCGATAGGAGCGGAACATCGTACCGTCCTTCGCGTAAAGCACGACGAAGCTGACCGCCGGATGCTGGAACAGAATCCGGTTCATTTCCTTCTCCGCCTGATTAATCGCGATGAGCGTACTTGGATCGATTGCCGTATAAGTGCTGTACTTGAGCGTATCCTGAACCTCGGAGCTTGTCAGATTGCCGTCTGACAGTTGATCGAGTTCCCGGAAGAAATAGCGGATGTTGCCTCCTACCGCCTTGAGCGAAATTTCCGTCTGCTCGCTGTATTTTTCCTCAAGCAGCGTTTCTGAATTCAGAAACGAGAAGATGCCGAGGCCGATCATCGGAATGACGATCAGAGCTATGAATGCGAGCATAAGCTTCGGTCTCAAGTTCATCTAGGGAGCCTCCCGGTTGGTATCTAGCATAAACAGCAGATGCCGTCCAAGGACGGCAAGCTGCTTCTGATTGAAAAGCGATTCTATTAACCTTTGACGCTGCCCGCTGTCATTCCTTCTATAATCTGACGTTGCAGGAACACATAGACGATAAGAACAGGAATGATACTTATGATAACGGCAGCCGATAGGGAAGCAAAGTTCGTTCGATAACCGTCGTTAAAGGTCGCCATGCCTGTCGGCAGCGTTCGGAGCGATTCGGAAGTTATGAACAATTGGGATAAAATATACTCGTTCCAATTGCCGATGAAGTTCAATATAAACACCGTAACGAGCGCCGGCACAGATATCGGAACTATAATTCGGAAAAACAGCCCCGATGCGCCTAATCCGTCCATAATGCCTGCCTCTTCGAGCTCGCTTGGAATCGAAAGCATGAAGGCGTAAATAATGAAGACGGTAATCGGCAACGCATATGTGGAGTATACCAAAATTAGCGACAAATGCGTATCATAAAGCTTATGTCCGAACAGCTCAATCCCTTGAATCAAGCGGTACAGCGGGATGAACAAGGCGCCGGCCGGAACGAGCAGGCCCAGCAGGATGAATTGATACACGATTTTATTCATCTTCTCGTATTTCATTCGGGAAATCGCGAATGAAGTCATTGCAGCGAATAGCAGCGTTAGCAGACATGCGGCAACGGTTACGTACACGCTGTTCAGCGCATACTTGCCGATATTGGCCGTACCCCATGCGGCTACATAGTTGTCGAAGTTGAACGAAGTCGGGAAAGACCATGTATTTTCCGTAATTTGACGATTCGTTTTGAAGGAAGACATGAACAGCCATAATAACGGGAAGAGCAGCGCGACGACATAAACGAACAGGAAGCTGTGCATCCACCATTGTGAGTTTTTCATACGTGCTGTCATTAGTACTGCACCTCCTCGCTCTTCGTTAACCGTTGCAGAATGCCGGTCAGAACCAAAATAATGATGAACATCGCAACGCCGATCGCGCTGCCGTAACCAAGCTCCATCGAACGGAAGCCTACCTTAAGCATGTATGTTGCCATAACCTCGGTCGATTGGAACGGTCCGCCGTTCGTCATAATTTGGACAATGTCCAGCACCTTCATTGTTCCGGATACCGAGAGCAGCAGCATAACGAACAGCACCGGCTTCACGAGCGGAAGCGTAATGCTCCACGTTTCTTGCCAGCCGTTAACGCCGTCAATCTTCGATGCTTCAACGATTTCCTTCGGAATGTTCAAGATCGCAGCAAGGCATAATACGATGAAGAAACCGACGTTTTGCCAAGCGTTGGCAATCAAGATGGAGAGCAGCGCGAGCTTCGGATCGGACAACCATTCGCGCGCCCAGCTTTCTGGAGCAACGAGGCGAATGAACTGATTGATCAGACCGGAATCGTAATTGTATAGAACGCCGAACAGAATCGCTACAGTAGCTGTCGATATAACAACCGGCACGAACACGGCCGATTTGTAGAAGTCACGCATCCGTCTAACTTTGCTGATTATGATCGAGATCAGGAAGACGAGCGGAATATTCACGATTAAGGAAAATACCATGAAGTAGAAGTTGTTCAGTAACGCTTTTCTAAATACTTCATCGTCCCAGAGCCTTACGAAGTTGTCGAAACCTATAAATACTTTCTCGGTAATGCCATCCCACCGGAAGAAACCGTAAATGAAAGAAACGATAACCGGATAACAGAAAAATATGGCGTACAAGACGAGCGTTGGAATAATGAACGCGATATAGGTGATCGGGTTTTTGAGCGCTTTGTTCATAGCTTCCCTCTCCTTAACAGTTTTGCGAATACGATTCACTTGTAAGCGATACCGCGCCCAAGGGTGAAAGAGGGTGTCCTCCTGGAAGGAAGGACACCCTCTCGCCCATCAGGATCGATTGTCATGTGTCGCTATTTGTCAATTACTGAGCTGCATTCGCTTTCTCTTGGGAAGCTTGAATTTTCTCAGCTACTTTTTCAGGCGTGCTTACTTTACCGATCAGCTCTTGGATGCCAACGTTGATGTCAGCGCCGACTGCCGGTTGTACGATAGCGTCATAAGCTTTCCACGAGCTCGAAGCGTTAGCCATTACCGTCAAGATTTCAGTCGTAAGCGGGTCTACGCCGGACAGGTCGCTCAGCTTCATGGAAGGAAGCAATTTGTCTTCGACAAGCGTGCGTTTTTGCACTTCTTCGGTGTAGAAGTTAGCGATAAATTTCTTAACGGCCCCGATTTGATCTTCGTTCAGGTTAGCCGAGAAGCCGAATCCGTTCGAGTACGATGCGTTGATCGACGTTTGGTCGCCTGCGCCGCCTTCGATGGACGGGAATGCGAAGTAGCCGATTTGGCCTTTCAGCTCGCCAGCTTCGTCGCCGGAGAAACGGTTCGCATCCCATGTTCCCGTGAATACCATTGCTGCTTTGCCGGAAAGCAACTGTGCGCCTTGATCTGCGTATGCAAGTCCGAGTGCGCCTTTCGTGAAGAAGTCTTTGTTAACAAGTTCAGCGTAGGATGTTAGACCTTTAACGAAGTTTTCGTCTGTCCATTTTGCTTCGCCGGATACGACTTTGCTGAATGCGTCGATGCCTACGTTGCGCTCCATAATCGTGTTCCACATCATGCCGTTAACCCAGCCGTCTTTGGCAGCAAGACCAAATGGCGTGTAACCTGCAGCTTTGATTTTGTCGGAAATTTCAAGCAATTGCGCCCAAGTCGTAGGGATTTCCAAGCCTAGCTCGGAGAAAATTTTCTTATTGTAGAAGATTGCTTCGCTGTAGCCGCCGAAAGGAAGACCGTATACTTTGCCGTCAATCGTGAACTCATCCAAGCTCGCGAACTTGTCTTTAATGCCAAGCTCTTCGATAATCGGTGTCAGGTCAAGCATGCGGTTTGCTTTCACATACAGGTTAAGGTCAGCGCCGCCGAATACTTCGAAGATGTCCGGAGGGTTGCCTGCAGCCATCTCGGCTTTCAGTTTCTGATCGCGGTTAACGATCTCGTCGATGCCTTCAAGCTTGAAAGTCAAGCCTTTGTTCTCATCTTGTGTTTTTGCAACGACATCTTCTAGGATTTTCAAGCGTGTTTTGCTTGTTTCTTTAATTTGTGTGTGACGAAGGGACAACGTTACGTCTTTCGCTTCCGCTTCCGGCGCTTTCGTCTCTACCGGTGCGTTTGTTGCGTCCGTGCCTTCATTAGCCGGCTTGTTGTTGCCGCCGTTGTTGTTGCCTCCGCAAGCGGATGCGACCAACATAATGGATACCAATGCAACAGCGATACTCGTAAAGCTTCTTTTCATTTGATAGACCTCCTCGTTTATGGTGTTGCTTGTTTGCCTCGCACCCTCATTATAGGATGCCATTGCCTATCGCTAGGAGGTCCAAAAAACAATAAGTTAGGGATACAATTCTACTTTTTTGGCGGGGAGGGATAAAATCTTATAGCCCGCCGGGTTACTTTTCCCGACAGGCTATGTAAATTTATCTTACGTATTAGTGACGCATATCCTCTGTTATTTGCTTGACTACTTCGTAAAACCGTCTCCACTCTCCGTTTTCACTTTGCAATCCGCCATTTTCTTTGGATTTCGAAGAATCCTCATGTGAGTTTTCCTTCAACATGGGAGCGTTTTCTTGCCGCAGTCTCTCCAGTCTTTGCTTAAACTGAGCATTATCGTCCGACATTTATATCCCTCACCCCTTCAGCCAGCTCTTGCGGAGGGCAAAAATCTCTTTCAAGTCCTCGGTAGACATTTCCGTAATCCATTGCTCCGACTGTCCGACGACTTGCTCGCTAAGCGATTGCTTGCTCTGGATCATCTCGTCGATCTTCTCCTCCAGCGTGCCAAGCGTAACGAACTTATGCACCTGCACCTGCTTCGTCTGTCCGATCCGGAACGCTCGGTCCGTAGCCTGATTCTCGACCGCCGGATTCCACCACCGATCGAAGTGAAACACATGGTTGGCCGCTGTCAGGTTAAGCCCGGTCCCGCCAGCCTTAAGCGATAATACGAAGGCGCAGCACGGCTCATCCTGATTCTGGAACCGTTCGATCATTTCATCGCGCTTCGCCTTCGGCACGCCGCCGTGCAAATACGGCACCGGCATCCCGAGACGCTCTTCAAGCAGCTTCTGAAGCTGCTCGCCCATATCAACATATTGGGTGAAGATGAGGCAGCGCTCGCCTTCAGCAGCGATCTCCTCGCACATCTCCAGCAGCCGCACCACTTTATTCGAGCGCTCGGGTTCCCATTGCAGCTTGCGTTCCTCAGCATTAAGAAGCGAGGGATGGTCGCACAGCTGCTTGAACTTCGTGAGCGCGGACAAGATAAGCCCGCGGCGCTGCATCGGTCCCAGCTTGTCGAGCTTATCCAGCAGATCGGCAACCAGATTCTCGTAGATGACACCTTGCTCTGCTGTCAGCGTCATATACGTCTTCGCCTCATTCTTCTCCGGCAGCGACAGCTGAATGGAAGGATCCTTCTTAATTCTGCGCAGCATGAACGGCTTCACCCAGCGCTGCAGCCCTGCAATCATCGCTTCGTCGCGCGTCTTCTCGATCGGGGCAACCACGGCGGTGCGGAATTCATTCAAGCTGCCTAAGTACCCTGGGTTAATAAAATCATAGATCGACCATAGTTCCGTAAGTCGATTCTCCATCGGCGTGCCGGTGAGAGCGATTCGGTGCAAGGCATTGAACCTGCGTATCGCGCTCGACTGTTTCGTATATACGTTCTTTATATTTTGCGCTTCATCCAAGCACAATACATCCCATTCAACGAGGCTAAGCACTTCTTCATCTAATTGAGCAAGCGAATACGAGGTAATAACAATATCCGCTTGATCGGCCGCCGCTCTGAACGCGTCACCCTTGTCGCGCTTCGCGCCGTAATGAAGCATCACCTTCAGCGACGGGGCGAACTTCTCAAGCTCTTTCTCCCAGTTGCCTATGACGGAGGTCGGACAGATGAGCAGCGACGGACCTCTGAATCCGCCCTGTTTCTCCTTCACCACCATCATATAGGCCATGAACTGAATCGTCTTGCCGAGACCCATATCATCGGCCAACACGCCGCCAAGTCCGAATCTGCGCAAGAACAACAGCCATGACACGCCTTCCAGCTGATAAGGACGAAGCTCTCCGAGAAATTGCGGAGGCAGCTCGGCTAGCGGAATCTGCGATGCTTGCTGCAGTTGGGCAAGCCATGTCGTCAGATGCTCGTTCAGCTCAACCTCCGCGCGAAGCTCTGATTCATAGACACTGTCGTCTTCCAGCGGCGTTCCGCCGCGCAGGTGCATCTCCAGCACGTCGCGGAACGATAATCCGCTGCGCTTGCCCATCTTATTCAGCCATTGCTTGATTTGGTCAACATCCTGCGGGTCAAGATGCACCCATTCGCCGCCCACTTGGAAGAGTCTGCGATTCTGCTCGGCGAGATGAAGAAATTCCGCCTCTGACAGATCGACGTCGCCAAGCGCCAGCTTCCAATCGAATTGAACGATCTGATTCAGACCGAACATCGGCTGGGCAGCCGACCCGACCGACGACTTCATCTTCGCCTTCAGACGCAGCTTGCGCGAACGCACCGCTTCCCACCAGCTCGGAAGCAGTACCGGACAGCCGGCCTCCAGCAGTTGCACGCTTGCACCCTCAAGAAACATCCACGCTTCATTATCCGTCAGCTCTGCGCGAATCACACCTTCTGCCGCCGTATCTTCCCACTCCGGCAGCGCGTCAATCCACTTCGCTTGCTCCTTCGCAAGCTTCGCCTCTATAAGCGGCAGCCACGCTTCTTCGATCGCGCGGCCATCTTCCGTGTCTGCTTCCCAGCCGGTATAACCGTCATGGCGAATCGGCAGCCACGGCCCGCCTTCCCGGCTTTGAAGCGCCGGGCGCAGACGCCAGCCGCTCGTCTCTTGAGGCTCGACGAGCTGCAACGCTACGCGGAACGGCAGCGTATCCTTGCTCAGCCCAATAGCAATGAGCCAATCTTCCTCATCCGACGATTTGCGCCTTAGCACGCCTTCGCCCGATAACAGGCCGATCTCTCGCCATGCTTTTGCAGCTAGCTCATTCTCCTCGATCATCTGCTCGACGGCATAACCGAGCCATCTATCGACGCCTTTATCTCCGGCATCTGCAGCCTCCTGCATGGACTGCTCCCACATGAGCAACTTTTGCTCTTCTTGCCTCGGAATCGCCATCCGCCAGCTGCGATGATGCTCGGTCCACGTCGCCCAATCAGGCATGAACCAACCGTTCAATAGCGCTTCTCTTATTTGCTCTGCGATTCGCATGAGAAGCATTAGCCTCGGCGTCCATTCGAGCTGCAGCAGCCTTACCGCCTGAGGGGCGGATAAATAATCGACCGCTATTAGCGGCTTAAGCTGCAGTAGCGTCCTGCCGCCAGCGCTGATTTCTTCAACTTCCGTACCGTACCATGAAGCCTTATGCCATGCGAACAAGAGAGAGCGCAGCCGATTGTCTGCCGCATCCTTCCGGCCTTCTGCGACCAGCATAATCGCCGACTCTTCCGCGTTCTCGTTCCAAAATCCGTCAACCACCAGTTTGCGAACGCTGCTTTGTACTCTCATGTTACGATTTTCCCTTTCCACAATTCCTCCTGGAATGCGCGCAAACGCTGATATTTCGAAGTTAAGCCTTTAATATAGTTATCCCAGCGAGCATCCTCCTGCTCGGATTTGTACAGACGTTCCAGCTTCTTGAGCTGCTTCACCGCCATCTTGTACCCTTGCCGGTTACGAGACTGAATGCTTGCGTCAATCGATTGATGGTATAGCGGCAGGAGCACCTGCGGCGCGGATTTGGCTACTTCACGCAACGCCTGAACGCCAACATCCTCTAGCCTTGCTCCGGTTAGCAGCTGGAGATCCGCCCATTCCTCATAACGCTGCTGACCCAGCCAATGCTCCGATAATTCGAGATAGGAAAATGGCAACAGCTCTGTCATATAGGTAGACCATTGCGGCAGGTCGGGACGATCCTGGTCCGCTCTCCGGCACAACGTCACGAAGACGCCTACCGTTCTGCCGTTGCGATTCGGATAGACGCGCTCATACAGGAAGCTCATCCAGAGCTCTACAAGCTCCCACTTCTCCTCCTCCATCCGTTGTGCCGCGCAAGGATAAATAACCCTTTGCGCTTTATCGAAGCTAGCCTTGGCGAAATGCTCCATCGACTTATCATCCTGTTTATCGAAGAAATACATCATGGCTATTGCAATCTGCACGAATGCCGACGGCTCTTCTTTCTCCGCCTCCAGCATCGACGTCAGCTCACGCTCGAACCATTCTCTATTACTCGACAACTTCTCGCTTAGTGACAAATAAATATATTCCCATTCAAACAATTGGCGTTCTACGTTAGAAGCCCGCGATTTAATGACCGCTACGAGCAGATCTGCCCACCGTGTCTCCGCGTCATCCATATCCGCGGGTTCAAGCTCTCCAATGAGTGTATATAAATGCTCAACCCAAGGCTCAGCCATTCGAATAAACGACATTTCATGATAATACCGGCTGAACGAATCGACTGTCGTAATAGCCACCTCAGCCTGCTCAAGCACGAAAATAACCGCAGTTGCCCAGTGCAGCCGTTGACGCGGCTTCTCCCAATCCTTGGATAACCCTTTAAGTGATTGAAGCACTGGCTGCAGGGCATGAAGCGAATGCCGGCATTTGCGCCATGTCTCGCCTTGCGATTGCTCCATCCAAGCAAGCCACTCCTCGCCGCTTGCTCTCTCGGACGGATGAGTGACGCTCCCCGCTGCTACAGCAGCTTGTTCCAGGCCGCCTATCGACACTTCGCTAGCGGACGTAAGTCCGAGCATTCGAAAGTAGGTCCTTTCCGCCGTCTTATGACCATCAGGCAGCTCGCTGCATGCTTGGAATAAGACAGCGGCCATATGCTTGCAGTAATGATCCTCCGGACAAGTGCATGAGCTGTAAGCAAAGTGACTTGCATCCATGACGACCGAATAAAGATCGCTGCCTTGCACAATCCCATACAGCGTATCGTATTCGCTCGCTCGAGTATTTTGAACGCGGCCGTCTACATAATATTGCCAACCCCGCTTTAATACGGATGCATCTATATGATCGCGCAGCTCTTGTTCCAGCGCAGTGTGCAGCTTTTCACTAAGAGGCATAAATGACATTCACCCGCTTCCTTTCCGTTCCATTGCATTCTTACTATTATACCACATGACGACTAGTCAATTGCCTCTCTAAGTGCCCAATCCTTCATTCTTGAAACAAAAATAAGCCAATCCGACGAATCATACTCGTCGAATTGGCTTATTAGCAGCGTTAAATAGGAATGATAACTGAAAACGTAATCCAATTATTAGGTTCGGCAGTTATTTTCACCGAGCCCTTATATTTGTCCGTAATCGACTTTACGATCGACAGACCGAGACCTTGATGTTCATCCTGCTTCGTCGAATAACCAGCCTCCATAAGCGGCTTCGTTATGACACTCGGAGCATTCGCGCAAATATTGCTGATCGTCAGCTCCAACTCGCAATCAGTCTGATTGCCGGTTAAATTGACGACTCGCTGCTCATCAGCGTACTTGAGCACTTCATCGAAGGCGTTATCGATAAGATTGCCGAGTATGCGATTCACATCCAGCGTCTTAGCTCCCATCTCCTGCATATTCAATCCGCTGAATGAGCAAGCGAACTGAATTTTGTGGCTCTCTGCTTGCGAGATCTTCGAGCGGATGAGCGCCGCAATAGCCGGGTTGCCGATATTAATAATATCGTTCATTAAGCGAATTTCGCCGGTTAGCTCCTTCGTATAGGCAGCAAGTTCCCTCGTCTTGCTTAATTCGGCCAGAGAGTGGATCGTCTGTACGTGATTAAGGAAATCATGCCTTTGGGCACGTATTGAATGGAACATTTGGTTAATCTCATCAATATAAGTTTCCTGCGTAACACGAACCGCCTTATCGCGAGACTGTCTGAAATAACGCATGGCTACGAAGGCAATGAGCAAACTAAAACCCGTAAGGATGATAATAATAAAACCAAGATTAAGGAACTGCTTGTCGAGCTGCTTCTGTACAACATTGTAGTCGGATACGAGACTGAGCACATAGCTGTTCATCGGAACGCCGTTCTCGTCCGTTATGCTCATCCCTTTATCCGTTACATCGACGGGGATGAACATTTTGAATACATGCTTGCCGTTTATCTTTTCTTTCAACGTTACCATTTGCTTCGACATATACGCTTGCCTTACGAGCTCGATATCCTTCTTCGACTTAAACGTATAATTGCCGTAGAAAATCGGTCGCTGCACTTGATGCTCCTGCACATCGCCATTCGGATGAATCGTTTGATGGCCGTCAGGGAACATTTCCGGATTAATGAAAGCAATTTCGAGCAAATCGTCGTTATGCTTGACCGAATTCTCGATCATTCGATCGACACCCGTCATCTTCTCGAATTCATCCAACAGCTCATAGCTGACATACGGGTCAACGATGTAATTGGATGCTCCGTCGAAATAATAGCCCCATTTATAAATTTTGCTGACGTCAGTGGATGATACTTCAAAGGGCCCGCTCCAGAAATTAGCCAGCGTCTGTCCTAACCAATCAACCGTCACTTCCTTATTGTCGAAAAGCTGATTGAAGGCGGTGTACCAAGGATCCCATGACTTCGTGCTCTTGCCAAGCTGGGTTGGGTCGGAGGATTTGTACAAAATAATGTCGTCGGGCTCTCGCTTGAGCAGTGTGATGTGGCTAAGATCAAGCTTGTCTCTCAGCTCCACTAGCTGCTCGTTCGTCACATTCTCAACATCCGGATCAAGCGCGTATTGCGTTGCGATCGAAGCAGTGCGCAGCTCGCGACCGATTTGATTCTGATAAAGCTCCGCGCCGAGCCTTGATTGCTCGAGAGATATCTCAAGTTGCTTCGCCAGTGCCAGCATTTCATGATTCAACGACTCTTCCAGCGTCTTCTTCGTCAAAAAATAATAGACCGTATTATTGATTAGAATAAGAATGACGATAATGCTAACCGCCATTAACCAAATGTTGCGCTGCATCCCCTGCATCTTGCCCTTCTGTATATTATAGCTCTCATTATGTCTCATGATCGCTTAATCGACAATCCAACTCTTTTTGACAATTGAATAATGGCAAAAACCTGAATAAAAAAAGAGCAAAATCATTAGCCTTTAGCCATGTAAACTTTCATTACAATACGGAACAATATTCCTAGCAACATAACAAAACGTGCAAATTTTATGAAATTTCAATCTGAAAAGCGTGAATATGCGTATGTAATGGTTCTATCATACCATATAATTCATATTTTTTGAGCAAATTGATCTATATTGTCCCATTCTTTTTTATATGAATAAAAATATTTATGCCGCTTCATACTATAGCAAGGATCCACATGATTCCAATATGGAGGGCAGCTGTGCTATGAGTACAAATGAAACGAATGACAATAAAGGCAGCGTAGCTCCCGGTGAGACGGCGCAAACGTTAACGAATCGCCAAGGCCATCCGATAACCGACAACCAAAATATTAGAACGATTGGCAATCGCGGTCCGTCCACACTCGAAAACTACCATTTTATTGAAAAAATATCGCACTTCGACCGCGAGCGCGTGCCTGAGCGGGTCGTTCATGCCAGAGGCGCCGGGGCGCACGGTTACTTCGAAGCGTATGGCAAGCTTGGCGATGAGCCAATTGCCAAGTATACGCGCGCGAAGCTATTCCAGACGGCAGGCAAGCAAACGCCGGTGTTCGTGCGCTTCTCCAGCGTTATTCACGGCGGCCATTCTCCGGAAACGCTGCGCGATCCGCGAGGCTTCGCAACGAAGTTCTACACCGAAGACGGCAACTGGGATCTAGTAGGGAACAACCTCAAAATCTTCTTCATTCGCGATGCGATGAAATTTCCGGATATGGTTCATGCCTTTAAGCCCGACCCGGTAACGAATGTGCAGAGCATGGGGCGATTCTTCGACTTCGTCTCGCAAACGCCTGAGGCTACGCATATGATTACGTTCCTCTTCTCACCTTGGGGTATACCGGCTAACTATCGCCAGATGCAAGGCTCCGGCGTCAATACATATAAATGGGTGAATGCGGAGGGCAACGCCGTTCTCGTCAAATACCATTGGGAGCCCCTTCAAGGGATTCGCAACCTGACCCAAGACGAGGCAGAGAGGCTGCAAGCCAAAAACTTCAATCATGCCACACAGGATCTGTATGAAGCGATCGAACAAGGCATTTATCCGGAGTGGGAGCTTCAAGTACAATGGATGAGCGACGATGCTCATGAGGAGCTGGACTTCGATCCGCTTGACGATACGAAGCGATGGCCGCCAGACCAATTCCCTATGCTGCCCGTCGGCAAAATGGTTCTGAACAAAAACCCGGAAAACTATTTCGCCGAGGTTGAGCAAGCTGCCTTCGGAACAGGCGTCCTCGTTGACGGACTCGACTTCTCCGATGACAAAATGCTTCAAGGCCGCACGCTTTCCTACTCCGATACGCAGCGTTACAGGGTAGGCAGCAACTACTTGCAATTGCCGATTAATGCGCCAAAGAAACGGGTGGCGACCAATCAGCGCGACGGCCAAATGGCGTTCTACGTCGATATCGCGCCTGGACAAAATCCGCATGTCAACTATGAGCCTTCATCGCTCGGCGGACTGCAAGAGGCAGACCGCCCCGGCGCCCCACATGAGCCGTTCTACTCGGACAAACTTACGCGGGCGACGATCGACCGCCAGAACAACTTCAAACAGGCGGGTGATACATACCGCCAGTTCAGCCAGCTTGAGCGCGATGACCTAATCGCTAACCTGGTAGATGCATTGAGCAACTGCACGCCGTACATTCAAGAGAAGATGATCAGCCATTTCACTGAAGCGGATGCCGATTATGGCGCTCGTGTCGCTGATGGCTTGAAGCAAGCGAATGCGAATGGACAAGGCGTTTCCGGCCATGTCGGCACGCATCCAGCGAACGAAGGTATGGAAATTGCAAAAGAGCTGGGCGAGCAAACGGACGGATACTGAGTCGAAGCAACATTTGATATGCAAAAAAAATGAGCCATGCAGAGACATCTGTCGCTTCAGCGGCAGAAAAGGCACTCTCACATGGCTCTTTTACTAGCGCAATTAAACTTTTATAAGGAGTATATTACGATATGCTGACTAAGCTATTCGGCAGGAGCAAGCTTACCAAGGTCGACATCGCTTCGCCACTATCAGGAGAGATTCTAGCGGGACCCCGCGAGGATGCGCTCGCCATCAACCCGGAGAGCGGACAAATCGTCGCACCTTTCTATGGCACCGTATCGCATATTGCCGATACCAGCCACTCCATTGTCGTCGAGCACGCATCAGGCTTAAGACTTCAGATCGATATCGGCGTTCGTACCGACGAGCTCGGCGGCGATGGTTTTAGGTCTCATGTTCGAGCTGGAGATACGTTCCGAGCAGGCGAAACGCTCATTGACTTCGACATTGATGCGATTGTTGCATCCGGCTATTCGCCGGTTACATCCGTTGCGATCGAGAACGCAGAACTGACAAAGACCGTTGAACAGCTAGTTACGGACGGCAACGTCTCTTCTGGCCATGAAATTATTTTGCGCGCCGAGTTGAACGGTTGATGAGCATTTGAATTGTCCCAAAAACAAAGACAGCATATCGCTATGCTGTCTCGTTGACTTTATTAAGCTATTTTTTGGATTACAATCGAAGCACTAACGGTTGGCGCACTATTCGGCCCAGTCAAATTACCTTGGAGAATTACCGTACCCGTTTGGTCTATGCGATTGAGTGTCAACACCCCGCCTGCGGATAATTGAGCCACGACTTGACCTTGATAAGGATTGTTGCCAGCTGCTGATCCATAGTTGCTGCAAGGAACTAGCGTTGCTGCTCCAGGCCCAGCGCCGTCGGCATCGAACCACAAGCCGAATGCCGAATTCCCCTCCATTGGATAAACTTCCCAACTAATATGATAGAAGCCGTTCTCGATAATATTCAGGCTAGAAGGAGCAGTGAAAGTAATTGCAGTTCCAACCACAACCGGTGGATTCTCGAACGTAACAGCTCCGCCTTGAGAACCAGCTTCCTCTGCTGCCTCTACTTCCTGATCTACATCACTGCATACGAAAGCGAACGCGGATATGCCTCCCGGAGGGCCTTGCATCCCCGGAACGCCTTGAATGCCTTGAGGTCCTTGAACGCCTGGAGCGCCTGGAGTTCCTGGAGTTCCTTGAGGGCCCGTAAGCCCCGTATTTCCTTGAGGACCTTGCGCACCTTGTGGTCCTTGCGGCCCTGGAACAGGACGAACTCTAACAATAGGAGCCGGACAAGTTACTTTTACGACTTTCTTTTTCAAAACAATATTTTTATGACATTTCGGTTTACATTTAGGTTTATCAATCGGTTTCCACTTCGGCTTACACTTAGGTTTAGACTCCGGTTTCCACTCTGGTTTAAATACCGGTTTCCACTTCGGCTCACACTTCGAAACTACTCTCTTATGAGACCTTTTGTTCACAAACTTATACAAATATATACACCTCCTACGGATTTGTATATATTACTCATAGCCTATCAAAGCTGATCGTATATTAACCCACCTGATGCTAGACTGATATCTATTTATTACAAAATCAGGCGTTTGCCGATTGAAAATGATAGATTCAGGGACAAGCGGCTGAAATAATGAAGACTTGCCTTTATGGTCGATACCCTTCAAAGCTTGTCTCCTCGCCACGCAAAACAAAGACAGCATATCGCTATGCTGCCTCATTGACTTTCTCTATAAGCATGTAGAAAGGGCGAGAAGCCCTGACAAACGAGAATGGAGAGAGCTTACTATGTTAAATTTGTAACTCCCCAAGCTTAATCAGCTCGACAACCGCTTGCGAACGACCTTTTACGTTCAATTTCTGCATGACATTCGTAGTGTGTTTCCAAGCACATAAAGTTAAACAATAACCTCTGCATTGATGACACCGTTCTTATCGATATTAATTTTCTGCACAACCCTTAACAGAAGAGACCTTGTTTTCTCGATATCTTCATACGATTCAAGGCTAGTCAACTCTTTAATAACAGCTCGAATTTCCTTATAATTCTTCTCCATATCCAAAGTCAACCTTTCGTTGGCTTCGATAACGCGCAATTTCTGCTCAACCTCTTCGATCTCCCTCTCGTAAATTGATTTTTCAAATTCGTATTGGACTGAATCGATTTCCCCAAGCATATTTAGCTTCCTTGTTTCAAATAGCAACTTCCGATTATCCATTACTTTCTTCTCAAGTTTAGCTTTATCCTTCTTATTGGAGTTCTCAGGCAGACTTGCTTCAACACTCTCAACTCCACCAGAATCAAATGCGGTTAACTTCTCACTGAGAATTTCAAGGATGAGACCGATTAGCTCGTCCCGCATCTCGAAATAAGGAATCCACTTCCCATTATGACAACCACTCTCCCCGACTCTACGACGACGAGAACACATCAAATATCTGTATTGAGTCCCACGAACCAGTGATGACATTGTAACCATAGCAGAACCACAATCGCTGCAGTAGACCATCTTGGCAAATACATTTACGAAAGATCTTCTCCCGCCACGAGAGCCTCCACCTCGCACTAGTCGTATTTCCTGCGCTCGATCATAAAGTTCCTTACTTATAATCGCTTCGTGTGTTGGAAACTTAGTGATCTCCCATTCATCTTTCGGTTTCTGTACTAATTTCTTACCGCGATCCATCAGATCAGAGAGATCATTATAAGTAACCTCTACTGTATGCCTTCCAAATACTGTATAACCAGTATAGTTTTCGTTTTGAAGAATTCGCTGTACAGTAGATAGCCCCCATAGACCTCCCTTGTAAGAAGGTATTGCTTGGCGATTACCATTGTCTCCGTTAAGGAAATTGACTATCGCCTTTTCTCCTTTTCCGCCGTTCACATACAAATCAAAGATCATTTTAACGATATTCGCTTGTTCCGGTATTATCTCTAAAGTTTTCCGGCCTTCGACTAAAACTTTCTTATACCCATATGGCGGAATTGATCCTGTGTAGTTACCAGCAGCGGCGGAGGCTCTGATTCCTCGTCTCGAAGATACACTTATATCTCCACTCGTATTCTGATTTACGACAGATTTAATGCCGAACAACAACTCATCATCTTTTATCCCTGAATCGTATCCATCCTCGATAGAAACTACGCGGACTTTCAAAGCATTAACTAGAATACGTTTTAAGGATATTGCATCAAGAGCATCCCTACTAAACCTGGACAATGACGTGAAAAAGAGGGAACGAATGTCGCCCCTCTTTGCATCAGTGATCATTTGTTGAACATCTTCTCTAGCGACAATACTTGTCGCTGAATCACGGTCCTCATAAACTTTTCCTATTTCAATATTCATCCGTTTTGCTGTTTCTCTAATAAAAGCCTCTTGATGTTCAGGGCTGTCTTTCTGTGAATCTTTTAGGGTCGACACCCTGACATAAGCTCTATCTTCACCCGTTTTGCTCATTACGCATTTCCTCCGAAATGTATTTGTGCAGAACCTCATCAAGATTATGCGACACCGCGCCATTTTTAGCAAGCACAGATTCGATCTTTTCCTTTACTAGTGATCTGACAATTTCATCCGACTTGTTCCCTACACGAATAATATTTATTATAAAAGCCTTTCTTTTCTCCGCCATGATTCATCACCCGCTATATGTTTATGTTCTGCGGTCTGTCCATAATTCAAAATAACGTCCCCTGCCACTCCTTACTCATCTTCTCGTGCGCCCGCTTAACGTACTTGTCCACCGCGCCCTTGCTGATCGCCAGCGTCTTTGCGATATCCGCATGGCTATAGCAATGGCCGAATGCGAGCGTGAAGCACTCTCTTTCTTGCGGGCTCAGTATCTCAAGCGCGTCACGCAGCCTGTCGGCTTCTTCCGGCGTGAGCGTCGTGCCGCTGCGGCTGTTGTAAGCATTCGAGAAGTTCGCCATGATCATCGGGTCCATCAGTACAGTGTTCTGATATACACTTCTCCGTTCGATGCCGCGCTTGCTGCCTGGTCGGCGGCCGCTCTGCATCCAGTTGATCGCATAATTTACATCCGAGATCGCACCGCGCAATATCTGTTCGTCGGGATGCGTCCCATCTTCGCCCGTCGCAACGATCGCCTCGCGAAGCAGTTGGTGCGTCCTTCTATATCCGGCTTCTAGTTCCTTAAACTCCACTAGGAAGCCACGTTCATCGAGCTCCGGTATCTTCTCTTGCTTCTTCCTCTCACCCACTCTCGCTCACCCCTTTGGTGGGAGCGCCCCAGCCGAAGCCGAGACGCTTTATGTTAAATTTTCGATACGAGCCAAAATGCTAGAAACCACCAAGCCATGAACAGTACGTTGCTGAAGGCGATGTTCCAGTTAATACGCTTATTCAAGATTGTCCTCGTCTTCACGATGCTGGCCGTCATATTCTGGGTCATGCTCATTCGGGTCAGGCGCATCAGTGAACTGCGTATCCTCTTCCTCGTTTTGTTCACGCATCGGATCGGAGTCGTCGTCCTGGTCTCTTTCCTCAACAGAACTTTCATTTTGGTCATCAGCAGCGTACTCTTGAGACTCGCCATCGTGCTCAACTGGCTCTCCCGCACCTTCGCCTCCCTGTTGGCCGGCAACTTGATCGATTGTCATCTGACCGGAATCTTCGACGTTCACGGTCCCGTCAGAGGCAATTGTCCCGCGCACGCCTTCCCGCGGCTCCTCCCGCTCATAATCTTCGATATCAGACTGCGAGCTGCGGATATCAATAATGACTTCGCCGGTTTGTTTCAAGCGGGCAAGCTTAACGATTTGCTCGTCTGACAGATTGCCACGGACGAAGAAACCAAGCTCCGTCTCATCCTTCTTGTTAGTGTTATTCTTAGTGAAGTTCACGTTTACGGAAATTTTCATATTAAATCGCTCCTCGGAATAATTTTTGGAATAATTTCAATTACTTTTGACCAATGCCCGCTTGCAGCAGAGCTTGGTTTACCTCGAGCTTGCCGATTCCGAGCCTTCTTGCTAACTCCTTACGCGGGAGCTCGTGGTGCTGCCGAAGGAATGCAATTTGTTCCTTAGTCGGCTTGAATGTTGTCAGCCTGTTTAATAACAGATCATCCTCGACTACTTCGGGAGTGCCTGGAGCGAGGCCGTCGATCGTGACCTCGTACTCCACTTCAGTGACCGTGTATTTGAAGTTCCTCTTCTTCCCTTAGCGCTCAATAAATTCGTTCTTCAGCTGCGATACGAAGCGGTTTGCAACGGCCCTTAGCGACCATCCTTTGACCTTGACGATTTTCGGGTAAGTAATCATAGGATCAGAACGGATCATTTCAAGCAATTCAGCCTGTTTTGTGCTGATATAGAGCATGCTAGAGACTCCTCACTCAAACATATGTTCGGTTCAATGGCAGCAGAAGGCCCTTAACCCTCTTCAAACTGCTGTAAACATATCCAATGAATTTCCGATAAATAACTTAGATAGGGGGATTAAAATGTTTAATACCATTGTTAAAGCTTTAGATTTTGTTCTTTATGTCGTGAAGTTTACTTCTTATTCATTGATTGCAACGTATTTATATTTTCAAATGAAAGCGAACGATTTACCTGGAAGCGAGAAAGTAGATCAGTTTATTCAATTAATAGATACAAATCTCTTTCCATTTCTTATTGGAGCAGCTGCAGCAGAAGCACTTCACATATTTCTTAGACCGTTCCTAAAAATAGCTGAACTGCGAGAAAAAAGAGAGTTAGAGAAAATAAATAGTTTTTACGATCGCCTCTAATCATTTACATGTATCAGTATCCATTCTGCTGCGGCTCATGGTTGACGGCATTCTTGGCTACATATGCTTCGGCGATTTGGTCCCATGTGAACCCAAGCATTTTACCAAGAGAGAAGAAGGCATCGAGAAGTCGTTGGAAGCCTTCTCTCGTGTCCCTACCAGTCTCATGTAGAAACGACACGTTCACGACCCAATTAAAGCTATGGTTGAATGCCTCGGTAATACTGATGAATTCCGAGGACAAATCTTCGTAAAAGTAACCGTGCAAATTTTTTACCGTTTGTCGGCCAATCGATAAAATGAAATGAACGCAATCTACGTACTCTTCGAGAAGCTTAACAGGCTGCTTCAGCGGGAAATGGGGGTAATCTTCGAAATCAGGGATATACTCGTCATTGGCCGCAGCATATTCGGACTTTGTACAATTCCAACAACGTTTGCACATACTGGCGCCTGCGTCAGCCATAAAAGGAGTTGGTCGTGTATATTCGACCTCATCCTCGCAATAATCGCATTTTTCAAGCGGGAATAGTCTCGGTGTTTGCCGATCACTCCAATGCTTGAAACCGCGCCATTCATTTGCCAGCTCGCCGAGCTCTACCTGCAGCGCAAGCACCGTGTTCGGCAGCAGGTCTTGTCCATCAAGCCCCATCTCCCGAATGATCCGCGCATCGAGGTCTTTTTGCATTTGATAGAGATACTCTAAATCGTATTTCATCTTTGATCGCTCCTCAGAATATAGTGATTCCCTTCAAACTGAATCTTAGTGTGCTATCGCGTAAGCCATCCTTTTCACCTAATCACCATCTTTTCGCATTACCGCCCAATGCTGTCGATGCAAATGCGTGCCGCGATGCTTGAACGGACGTAATGACGAAGGCTCATATCGAATCTCACTGATCGTGTACCCCGATGATCCTCGATTCAGCAGCTTAAAACCCCGCTTGACCAAGTCCCCAATGGCCGCATCAAGCTCAGCTTCACTCATCCTCTGAATCCGAATAGGCCTCATCGCTTTGATCCAGCATGCTTGTCAGCTTTGCCGCTGCGACGCTTTTTCTTCCGTGCAATCTCATTGCGGGCTGCAGCTTTGTCGGACACTGAAGCGCCCGGGTCGTTAAAAGCGATCTCGTACAACTGTGCTCGAGTGGCTTTACGCCAGCTCAATTTCATTCAAATCGCCTCCATTTAGAAACGTATGTTCGGTTTAAAGACAGCAGAAGCCCCTTCACCGAGCGCTTGCGCGGTTATTTACACACTGGCCGCAGCCTTCTTCTGTTTGTTCTCCTCGCGCTTCTTGACCGTATACTCCTCGAAAGTAATCCATCCGCCGAATTTCTTAACGTATTTCATCACAAGAAGCGGAGGGAACTCTGGGAAGGTATAATCGAACAATTTCCGTTTGATCGGGAACTTTTGATCCTCCGTCCCTTTCACGTCAATCAAAAGGACCTTTCCGGAGAAATATGTCACCTTAAAATCCGGTGAATAAGTCACCGCTTGATGCTTCATTCCATCTTTCTCGAATTTCGGGACAAGTGTGAATTTCGGCTGCAGCTCCACTAATATCGATTGTTCTCTTACGAGCGGTAGCAGCTCCTCCAGGTAATATTTCGCTTCGAGCTTCGAATCGAAAATGATCAGACTGTCCGAATCCAACCCTCGTTCCCGCAAATCTTTGACTTGCTGGCTACTGATCTCAACAATCGACTCCGTTTCCAAGTTGAGCAGCGCCTTCTTTGCGTTGTACTTTGTTCTTACTTCTTCACCTTCAGCCACTTTCTTTTTACCGAACCGCATCGGTAGCGACCTCCCTCATTCCGATAATTTGAATTGCCCGCGGCGCGCCGGGGCTGCCACGCTTAATGTATCCCTTTTGTTCCAATCGCTCAAGCTGACCATGTACGGTTGATGAAGAATGTAGGCCGACAGCTCGGGCAATCTCCCTCGTAGAAGGTGGATAGCCGTGCTTACCAACGAAGTTAGTTATAAAATCGAATACTTCACCTTGCCGAGCAGAAAGCGGCTTGAGCCCAGTAACTAACTGCGGCCGCTTCGCCTGCAGCTTTTCTACCAGCCGCCGATTCGCTTCTAGTGCCTCACGCATAAAAGCAAGTCCCATCGCCTCTCCTTCATCTAAGCAGGCGTTTGCCCTTTGTATGAGTTGGTCGTCTGTCATGATGCTGCTCCTTTCGCTTAACTAGGCCGTCGTTCAAATATTCGGCCGGAGGAATGAACACTTCGCCTATCACCTTGCCGAACGATTTAATTCGAATGGTGGGTTTAGACTTGAAATATGGATCGTATTTAACCGGCTGCCTCACGATTCATTCGCCTCCCGTTATTCCATTTCTTCAAAATCGTCCAATGTCGATTGCCGCAGCAGGTTAACCAGCTTCCCGTAATTTTTCATGAACACGGCTTCTACTGTCCCCGTAGAACCATTGCGCTGCTTTGCGATAATAATTTCGATGATGTTCTTCTTTGATGATTGCTTATCGTAGTAATCGTCGCGGTACAGGAAAGCTACGATGTCAGCGTCCTGTTCTATCGATCCGGATTCCCGAAGGTCGGACATCATCGGGCGCTTGTCCTGCCTCTGCTCAACGCCGCGGCTGAGCTGCGACAGTGCGATAACTGGCACTTCCAGTTCTCGAGCGATTTCTTTCAGCATCCGTGATATTTCGGAAACTTCCTGCTGCCGGTTCTCTCCCGGGCGGCCGCGCCCCTTTATGAGTTGAAGGTAATCGATAAGAATCAGCCCGAGCCCTTTCTTCTTCTTCAAGGCAATACACTTCGATCTAATTTCATTCACCGTAATACCAGGCGTATCGTCTATGAAGATATTCGCATCCGAGAGGACGCCGATCGCGTGCGTCATCTTCTCCCAATCGTCATTCTCGAAATAACCGGACTTCATCTTCGCGCCGTCGATGCTGCCCTCAGCGGAAATCATTCGCTGCACAAGCTGCGCCGCTGACATTTCAAGGCTGAATATCGCGACGGTTTCTTTCGCCCGAACACCAACGTTTTGCGCGATGTTCAGCGCGAAAGCCGTCTTGCCGACCGACGGCCGCGCTGCGACAATGATTAAATCACTTTTTTGGAATCCGGCCGTCATATTGTCCAAGTCAGTCAAACCACTCGGGAGACCGGTAACGCCCTTGTTTTCATGGCGGTTAACATACTTCTGCTCCGCCTCTTCAAAGACTTGAAAGAGAGCATCCTTCATCGTTACAAATGCGCGCGCCGGCTTATTCGCATTCGTCAATTTGCTGATCTGCTTCTCAGCCAGTGCGACGAAGCCGGATACATCCTGCTCGTCCCGCGCATGATTGTATAGCTGCCGCGCTATTTCGATTGAATCGCGCCGTAAGGCCATATCAAGAATGATGTCGGCATAATACGATATATTGCTCGCTGTCGGAACTGCATTCGCCAGTCTAGTGAGAAACGATACTCCGCCGACATTCTCCAATTGATCTTGATCCTGCAATTCGGCCGATAACGTGACAAGGTCGATCGGCGTGCCGGCCTTGCGAAGCTCGAGCATGGTTTTGTAGATCTTTCTGAGCGCCTTATCAAGAAACTTCTCGCTGCCCAGCCTTCCGGCGATCTCTTCGATCGCTTCCGACCTCAATAGAATCGATCCAATTACCGATTGCTCCGCCTCGCGATTAAATGGCTGAACGTTAACCTCTTCCTCAAATAGTCCGTTCACCCGCCATCCCCTCCTCGGAGTTTTGCTTTTATTTCTTCCCAATAGCCTTCAGGCGGGGCGGCATCCGCAGATGACCAATACTCCAGGTAAGCGAGTTGTTCGGCAGCCTCCAGCCGCAATACTGCGTTGTTCTGAACGGGCTTTAGGTCATAACGTGCAATGTCGGCTATTTTGGGGAAGTACGGACTCCTGTCGATATGGTAGTTAAGATTGCTAACGCCCCATGCAAACGGAACATCGGCCAATCGTTCCTCCCATACTGCAATCGTTTCATCCTCGAGCTCAATTTGGTTCGGGTAAGCTGCCGACGCTTTGAATAGGATGAATCGTGCCTGTTGCTTCTCCATTGCCGCTCACCGCCCCGCCTAGGAGTTTTTCTTTATTTTTACTGAGCTTGGACTGTTTTGATGGTGATGGATCTTTTGAGACCTTTGGGTAAAAGGTATATGGATCTCTGTCGGAAAGGAATTTCATGAAATGTTCTTTTCCCAAGAAATCTTCCAATCCCCATCTAGTAGATAGCTTGTATGCAGGATCATTAAGAATAGCTTCATAGTTCGAGATTGCACCCATGATTTCTTTCATTGAGTATTCACTGAGTTTATACCTGATCTGAAGCTCAATGTGTGGAGTCGACTTTCTGTGTTTGACCAGATTCTTACTCATCCAGAAGTCGTATATTTTCTTTATCATTCCTTTTTCATTATTATCATTATTGTTTATATCCATCGACTGTTCCCTACCTTCTCCATCAACTGTTACTTTTCCGTTACCCTGATCTTTAACAGGCTGGTATTTGTCATAGTTTATAAGGGTTATGAGCGTGTATTCTCTGTTACCCTTACCGCGATCTACAGAAATCATGTCGTTAAGTATTAAAAATTTCAGAATGGCGTCAATCGTCTTGGGATTAGGCACCTTTTTCTTCCGCCCTTCATACCAACCAATGGCTTCTGCAATATCGCGCACTGACGTGAGGTGTTGCCCCCGCTTGATGAGCATCCTTGTTCCATCTCGCATAGGAATTTCGTTGTCGGCATGATTAACGATATATTTCAACCATTGCCAGAGACGATGATACAGCGGGGGCATTTTCCAAATATCAGAGCTTAATTCCTGACGGTGATCAAGGATGTAACCCTGCATTCCACCTCACCCGTTCAAGTTTTAGTTTCTTTGATGTATTTGTTAAGTAGCTTGTCCGCAGCGAAAGCAAGATCACGGATCCGCCCGCCTCCCAAGAAAAGCTGATGCAGGTCGATGAATAGGAGTTGATCTCGAAGCGCTTGAGAAACTGCTCGTTCATCAGCCAATTTTTGCTGCAGTTGTGCAACGTTATTAATCAAACGTTCCTTATCGTATCGCAGCTTGTCGTTACTCAACTCGACTTCCTTGAATTCTGAATACGTGTAAAGTAGTTTTCCATCCGGATAATGAACGCCTGCCGGACCGTCATTGTCCACGCCTTTCACGAAAAAATGACAATCCTTTAAATAATCTACTTCGAATAAATGGCCGTCTTTACCGTAATACCAAGTCGATGGATTCGAACCGTTTGTTATAAGGACTACCACTTACACCACCGACCTTTCGTTCCTCCAAACGACCGGAGAAAGCTCAGCATAAGAAGGGATCCATTCCGGCTTCCCGTACTTTGCCACATAAGTCAATTTGTTGACCCATTCGTCGACCGGCTTCTCAGCATGCAGCGCCTTAAGCAACGCCAGAGTAGCCTCAACATCATTCAATGCTCGATGCGCACCCTCCAGCTTAATTCCGTATTTATCGCACATGTTTTCAAGCTTGTGCGGAAACGGCGTCCGATCCCTGGAGATCGTAAGCGTATCGATAAACGGGTTGTCGAAAGTGATTCCTTGAATCCGGAACATAGCATAATGCAAGAATGATAGATCGAATTGAGCACTATGAGCCACAAGCAACGTTTTCGGCCCCATGATCTTGCGAAGCGCTATGAACGCTTGTTTTTCTTCCATGCCGCCCTCAAGATCGGCGTCAGTAATTCCAGTGAGCTCGGTGATCTTTGACTCCAGTACCCCATCATATTTAACGAAGGTCCGGAACTCGGAACCCGTTATACCGTTGATAACGCGAATCGCAGCCATTTCAATAACCCGCTCTTTTACTGGGTCGAGACCAGAGGTCTCAAAATCAAATACACAAACGTCATCCAGCAAGTGCTCCCTCTCCTTATCTTCCGGCGACGTATATCGGCCTGCCGGTTAGTTCTTGTAACTCACGCTTGAAAAGTGCCTCATCGCTGTTCGTGTCGGATAGATGGATCAACCATATCTCCAATACTCTGCTCATATCGTTCGAGCGGATAAATTCCTTCATGTTCTCCAAGCTGAAATGCGATCGTATTAATCGGGACTTCATCGCCGGAGGCACACGGCCGGAAATGATGTTGGAGTCCAAGATGTCCATGCTGTAATTGCATTCAATCACTAAGTGCGTTAGCCCCGAAAACTTATAACGAATGTAGTAGGTATCTGTAGCGAAGAGTAGCTTCTCTCCTGCTTGGTTAGCGAGCAAGAAGCCTAGCGGCTCAGCGACATCATGCTGCACGTCAAACGGTAGGATGGTCCATGTGCCGATCGTGAATTGCTTAAGCGCGCCGATCGTAATCACTCGATGTCCATGCAGCTCGGCGGCGTTAGCTGTTCCTTCAGAACAATAAACATCGATGCCAGCTTTCATGAGGTCTTTTGCCGATTTAACATGGTCACCATGTTCATGCGTGATCAGGCAGCCAGCAATTTCGCTTAACCGGAAATCGAAGCCTCGCTGTATATCTTTGATCCGAAGCCCCGCCTCGAGGAGAAGGACGGTCGTGCCGTCCGTCACTCGATATGCGTTCCCCGCGCTACTTGAGCCTAGTGGGGTTATGCTAATCATCAGAATTTAGGGCCGGTTGCTGAAGCATCCAATGGCGGCTCTTGCGAATTTACCGTTTCACTAGAGTTACCATCGTTTACAGGAGCGCTAGATTCGGCAGACGGCTCTTGTTGCCCATCGCCTTCAGGATCAATGGTTCTTGCTTCAAACTCGACATCAATCGGAGTTGTATTTGCTTGCTGCTCCACCTCTTGTCGGGCTGCCGTGTAACCTTCATCCGTAGCTTCGTTATGGATCATTTCGACAAACGCGCTTCCAAAGTCTTTAGGAATCTTCTTAACAACGTTGTTTCGCATTTTACGAACAATCATGGATTCACGGCTTTGATATTCAGACCATGCCGGGCTGATCCATTGCTGCAGCTCCGGATCATCAAGAGCATTCAGACCGAGATCCGCAGCTTTCTTCAGCATTTCAGCCTTCTTCACCGCAATCTTCTTGGCTTGCTCTGGGGTTGCATCATAACGAGTTTTTCCAGCCGCCAATATGCCGAATGTCTCGTTCATCATGCTGTTGCTGATATGAGCGAGCAGGTTCTTTGAAACATCCTCCCGCTCGGCGATGTAGTAGTGAATCGTCTTATCTTCGTGCAGGACTGGATAAACGACACGAACCACGTTGCCTTTCCCTGTTTGTTCCCACACCGGCGGCTCATATTCGACACCTCGGTATTTCGGATATTCGAATTTGTCATGTTCTCGAACTAGCCAGAACGGATACACTTTCGCGACGTCTCGCCCAAAATTCGAAAGTATCGCATCATTGCCGTCCCCTTCGATACCCATTTCAATCTGCTTCTTCCAGACATCCTTGCCCTCAACCTTGACCTTCACATTTCGGATCTGGAAGTACACTTCCCGCGGGCTTGCTGCTGCATTAAGTTTGAGAGCAGCGACGTTTAGCAGGTTTGTTGTCAGGTTGTTTTTATCAAGCGAGGGGTCACTGAACGTAATGCCCTTCGAATCAAGCGCCGTATTGATGGCAGACAAAGCATTCATGACGCATTGTTTCGAATATTGGTCCATGTTGATCCCATTGCCTTCTAATTGGCCTTGAATCATAGGCAGGAATGTATCGTTCACCTTGGTTAATGCCGTGGAATAAACTTGTTTCGTCATATGTCATCCTCCGTTGGTTTTATTGGTTTACTTCGACTCGTAGTTGCTTGTCCGGCTTGCTAACGATCAATCGAATCTGCTGTCCTGTCGTTTCCACCAACTCGGTGACGGCCTCAGCGTTATCAATGAAGATCGGCGCAGAGACTTGGTAATGACGGGATAATGTCTCGATGATGTCGAGCCCGGAGTTAAGCTGTGCTGCTCGGTTGAGGCCACCGCTATAAGGAACAAGATTCGGACCATACAGCGTCTCGCAGACTTCGTTGATTGCGCCATTAACCTGCGTCTCGAACAACTTGAAGCGGACGTTTCGGAACATTGAATTGATTCGTGTTTCAAGCAAGCTCACTTTCGTCCGGATAAATTCGTCTGTGACATACAACTGCCGCTCGAGCTCTTCATATTGTTTTGCAAGAACCTTCTCCTCGGCTTTCAGGACCTCAATTCGTTCACGACCCTTTGCGGTAGCTTCATATGCCCCACGGTCACGCTCTAGTCTTTCAGCTTCAGTTCGCAGGTTAGCGAGTTCCAGTCGTGCAGAATCAAGCGCTCCAATCGATGCCGATCGCAAGCCAGTCAGCTCACTCTCAACCTTGGTAATTTCCTGCTGCTTAGCGATGTAGACCGGGTCGGTATCCACGACCTGAATGCCTGCTTCCAGCTTGCTGAGCGCGTTCTTGGCTACCTCGATCTGCTTAGATGCTGAATCCTGTTGTGTCGTCAACTGCTGAAGCTTGCCCGCGAGATTCTTGCTCTCCGCCTCTAAGCGCTCAACTTCTGTCTTAGCAGCTCCGCCTTTTTGCTCTATCGATTCGATGCGTTCCGACCTTGATCGGTTAAACAATCCCTCTGCCTTCTGTCGTGCCGCTTCAATTTGGTCATCGGGCAGCTGCTGGCCACATGCTAAGCAGCTTGTATCGTCATGATTATGGGAGAATGTATCTCCGTTGACTTGATGCCACTGATCGCGAAGCTGTTTCCTCACGGCGTTTTGACCTGCAATTTCTTGGTCATTCCGCTTGATTTGTCCGCCAATTTTGCTTATCTCGTTCTCGATATCGCTCAACTGACCCTGTAATTGGCTGACCGTCCGGCGTTGCGCGGAAACCTTATCGAGCGATCCGGATTGAATGCTGTTCTTCAACTGCAGCAGTTCGCCTTGGAGTTCACGCTTGCGGTTCTCCTTAACGGCGATCTCTCCGCCTGACTGTATCCTGGAAAACTCCGACTCTTTGCCGGCAATCCGGCCGCGAAGGGCTTCCAGTTGAGCAACGACCGTATTCTCGTCTGGACCATCAATAGCCGGCATTGTCCGTTGAATCTCTGAAATCCTAACCGGAATCTCCTTCAGTTCGTCATTGATGCGTTTCTGATCGGCTTTAATCTTCTCACGATGCCGATCCATCGAACGCCCCTCAAGCAAGTCCGGCAACTGTGCCAAAGCAGTATTGCTTGCGATAACGTCTTCGTCTGTAATGTCGCCGCATACGTCCAACAGCAGCTTTCGGCGCTTATTCTTGTCATACTGCTCATTGAAGTAAGTAGGATTCGTCAACAGTTTAAAGGTCTCTTCGTCGATGAAATCGGCGATCTCTTCTTCGTAATCAGACTTTTTGACTGGGGCGCCATCAATAAAGTAATCAGTCGAGTGACCGCTGAACTCCTTCGTTGCCGAACCGCGCTTCTTGGTCCAGTCCTCCTTGAACACCTTTCGAAACGTTCGGCGTTGCCCATTGATAAGCAGCACTCCCTCGACCGTATGCTCGAGTTGGTGGATCGGCTGGCCGGAGGCATCAAGCGTTTTGATCCACTTCTCGGGCTGCGCCTTATCGCGGCTGTCTTTATTGAAGAGAAGCCAGAAGAATCCATCGAAGAGCGTCGTCTTGCCGGCGGCGTTGTCGCCGTATACGTCCAGGTCGCTGCCTTCTGCTTCGAGCTTGAAACTTACAAGACCCTTAAAGTAGCTGAAGGCTAGAGAAATGAGAGTGAGGCTTTTATGCATGTCTCCACCTCCGGGACGTCCGGTGAGGATTCACGCTGTGTCGAACGCGGATCGAATCCGGATAACCCTCATGAGCCGGGTTAGTACCGAGAACAGTCTTGCCCGGCTTGTACGGCTGCTTGTCCGATTTTTCGCGTTTGAAGCGACGATTCCGCTTCATCTCAGCCCATTGACGCGCCGCCATCACTTGCGCCAGCAGCCGGCGACCCGCTTTGCCTTGTTCCGTGAATCCGTAATTAATTGCCATGATTGATTTCCTCCGATTTGTATTTGTTTAGTAATGTACCTGAGAAGCAGCCGCCCTTTTCGGGGCCACCTCTTTTGATCCGCCAACCGCTACTGCAGTCTTGATCGCCGTTACCGCCGCGCTGACATTCGGAGCAAACTACGAACAAAATGCCGCGTGAATCAGGTTTGCTGTGATTTGGCTTCATAGTTCCGCGAGCTCCTGCTCGAGCAAGTTGATTTGATCGACTATGAGTGATTGAATCGTAGAACAGATTAATGGAAACAAACTTTCATTACCTGGAGCTTTGGAGCGATGTTCAAATGAAGCTACAAGTTGCCTTGTTCCGTTATCGATAGTAATAAAACGAGCATTATCGAGTCGTTCTGCTTGATGTGTCAAAGAGCTAATTCTATCTACAAGCTCCCGCGCTTTTTTCGCCCGTTCTTCCATGTACTCCAACGTCTTACGGTCCATATATCTTTCCTTTCTGCCAGCTCCGTGGTAAACTGGCGATGAGTTGTTTACTTAGTGGCCCTTACGCGACTGCCATCGCTGTATGGGTCTTTTTCATTAAATCGTTAACGGTCCGTCGACGACGATCGTCTTGTGTTCCACGATGACGGGCATGTTCTCGATATTGACGATCAATTCTTCGTCTTCATCGAACAATGCGTAACCAATGAAATTAGCTGTTTCACCATCGCCTTCCGCCACTGCGCTAATCTCGATAACTACTCGTCCATTCACTTCGTCCCCGACCGAGTATGTCCGCTGCAGGTTTTGACCTACTGTAATCGACTGAATAATCGTTCCTATTTGCACCTTCCCCACCTCCCCTCATGCGTTTTTCGAGCCCAAATTGCCGTTTTTGGCAAAAAAATAATAGAACAACTGAATCTCAAGATTAAATCCATGTGATGGAGGAGTGACTATGCCTTTCTTGAAGTGCATTAAATGCGGAAAAATTGTTCACCTTCGGGTGTATGATGTAAAGCAGTTCTATAATGAAGGAAAAGACAAAGATTTTTTATGTTACTTCTGCTTTAAGGCACCGGTAGCTGAAGATAAAAGTTAAATCATTTAATTTGTTCCGGCCACGGTCGCGGCTCCCATTCAGACCGGTTATAAGTTTGCTGTGCCCACTCGAGAGTTAGCTCATCGATCTGAAACTTAAAACCTGCGTTTTTGAGGATGGCTTCTGCAATAGTTCTGCTGTCAGCATCGCATGTGTCTTTTATCAACACCTCGCCAGCCCTCATAGCACAAACCCCTTCGCTGCTAATTGCCGATCGCGCCACACCTCGAACGGCGTTTCTAGTATCCAAGGCTGGCATGCAGCGACGTGTTCGGAATGATAGAAGGTCGCTAGACGCTCCACCAATTCGGCGGTGCTACCCGGCTCAGCTTCTGCAATAATACGGTCATGCGCGGCACGGATCGTCTCCTGTGCCTTGCTCTCTGCAATCATTCGAGCAGCTTCATGTCCTTTAAGCAAACCAGATACAAACACTGGTCCAGAAGTTAAACCCTTGTTCTTAAGCAGTTGTGAAAACATCATCAGATAATTAACTCCTCAGTTTTGAATTTAATCAACACGTATTTCAAATTCCTGTAAATGGAACACTTGTTCTGTTGCGTTAATTATATTAACGCTTTATAATGTTGTTTGTGTGCATAATATGCACGCTATAGACGTAACAAACTAAACCACAAGGTCATTAAATAATTCATCGACAGTGGTTCCTAGATAAGCAGCTAGTTTAAAAGCAAAATGTAATTCCGGGTTGGATCGTCCGTTCTCAATACTACGAATAAAACTTTCGCTCACAGCCAAATCAAGCGATACTCCGCGTTGAGATTTGCCCATCTCTTCACGAAGTTCTTTAAATCGTACCCTCTTTTGTATAACACGAGGGTCTGCTTTGCGCTTGCCCATTGTTTCACTCCTTTCGTATAAAACTAAAAACTTATGACTATAATATCAATGACGTGCATATACTGCACATGCAAATAATAGCATGTTTATTTTATGCACGTCAACATCAATTTTTCGAGGTGACTTTTATGAGTGAAACACGGAAGAATGTTGTTGGTGAACGTATTAAAGAAATGCGTAGTTCAATAGGATACACACAAGTACAACTAGGGGATAAAGTCGGAGTGGATCGTTCAAGCATCGCAAATTATGAAACCGGTAAAGCAACTCCACCAATGGATATTATGCTTAAGTTGGTTGAAGTGTTTAATTGCACTACGGATTACTTACTTGGTAGAACCGAATATAACCAAATTATTGACCCTTACGTACAAACAATCCACGAAGCTCGTTCTGATTACAATGTGACAAAAGGCTCACTCGTACCTGAGTCTGCACCTCCAGTTGAGCTAGTACAAATACCTATTTATGGAGAAATTAGAGCGGGTTATGACTCATTAGCTGAACAGAGGATCATTGGATATGAGGTTGTTTCAAAAGAAAGCGTAAGAGACGGCGATTACTTTTACTTAATAGTAAAAGGTGATTCAATGATTGAGGAAGGTATTCATGAAGGAATGAGAGTACTCGTTAAGAGCCAAAACCACTGTGAGCATGGGAAAATTGGTGTTGTCATTGTTAACGGTGACGAAGGGACATTAAAGCGTGTTTACTATGAAGGAGATACTGTTGTTTTACAAGCTGCTAATAAGGGTATCCCACCTCGTATCCTGCCGATCTATGATGTACGAATTCAGGGGCAGGTTAAAAAGGTTGAATTCGACGTATGAAGGCTAAATTATCTGTGTACTTCGATTACATAGAAGCTGAACTCGTCCCACTGTGGATGATCATTAAGTTCAAACCTGGTGGCATTGAATGGACTCAAGAATGCCTCTATATCCCAATCCACTTACCGTTTCAACGGTTTACAGCCGAAGATTTTGATGATCAGATTATTAGCCTTACAATTGCTTCAACTGAGTTAGTTGTCAGTCCCGAACGACCAAGCTACTTCGGAATTCACTTACCTGCAGTAAAACTGCGAATTAATAAATTGAGAGGTGAGTAATTTGCTCCTCAGTTTATGATGGATGATTTACAACAATTTGTAATCCAAATAAGTGATATTGAAGAAGTGCTGGACATGAACGTGATATCTAATTTTACATGGAGGAGAACATATTAACTCTAAGCTCCATATTTAGCTCATTGAGTTTTCTTCAAAAATAAAAACACGTCCCATAAAGGACGTGTTTTTGCAACTACATTTAAAATTTATCGATCAACAAAATCACGATTGATTAGTCCAGTAATACCTATCCCTTGATAACTAATATTCTTATAATAATTCCCTTGATGGCTATGTTGAAACTTTACCATTCCTGTCGCGTTGGATATACGAATACCCGGTTCCATAAGGAAAGAACTTTTTGCTACAGTGGAACCTAGTGGGAAATCGAATGTCCATTTTCCATAGCCCAACGATAATGATGAACTATCAATTACGTCGACTGTTTCTCTGGAAAAATTCCATCCTACTGATGGCATTCCTCCTGTTAGTGATACGGAGAAGTTAGCACCAGCGACAGTAGTTGTAGGCCCATAAGATAGAAGTTTTTGGTCCGGAACATACGGCTCAATAGTATGGCGAGAACCAATCTGACGAGTCTGATAACCATTAACAGGTCTTGTCTGCGTTGACGCTTTCATGTCCCATACGGCCACGTTTGTATTATTTATCGTGGTTGTTCCTTGTTTAGTGTAAGTAACAGTACTATCCAATAGCCCAGCTACTACAGCTGTACCATTACTTAACTCTGTATCACTATAGATTGCCCAATGGAAGGTATCAGTATAGACTTTTCCGTCAGCAACCTCGGCCTTAGCTATTGAAGGCAATGCAAGTGCATTAGCAAACAAAGCCAGTGCAGTCAATGAAATAGTAATCCTTTTTCTTATCATTGTTATTTACCACCCTTTTTTTATTTTTCTTTTTTCTTAGTAAAAGCATCTGTACTAATATATAATTTGTTTGCAGTGTCATCTGCATACTTCTTAATATCTTTAATTGGTGGATTAGCAATATTAGAAAAATAATAATCCATTTGATTTTCACCATTAACAGTATAGTATCCTACTGCTACTAAATTTTGATCAGGTCCAAAATCAATACTTCCTTCGATCAATGTTGAAATTTCTTCTGTAGAAATAGGCTTCCCATTTTTATGAATGAAATTATATTGCTTACTAACTTTTTCAGGCTTAATTTTCTCATTATCAGTCTTGATTTTTTCCTTAAACCATTGTTTAGGTTGAATAGTTTCATCAGCGACCCATTTTGGAGATGAAACAATTGTCTGCTCTTTATCGCTCTCTGCACTCACCATTTTCCATGCAGTGACGCTGCTTACAAGCACAAGACCAGCAGCTAATGATATAGATAATACTTTTTTTCTCATTTTCTTTTTTCCTCCCGTTTGTAGAAATTCGATATTATTTTTTTATAAAGCAACCAACATCATGTCCCGGAAACATGATTTGTGCAAATGAATAATAGCATCTTTTCTGGCTATGAGAATCGTTTAATATTTACCACTTTTCTGCCCAGACAGTATTTGTTACTATTAAAAAATCAATAATTGAGTGAATCTGCAAAGGGGGAGAATGAAATGGATGAGGGCTTGCTATCCCTAATCGTGTTACTTTTATTTGGTCTATTAATGTATACAATGTTTTGCGTACTTAACTATATTGGATATAAAAAACGTCAAGATAAACTTCTGTCACAGAAAATGGATCATATTATAGAATTACTCTCAAAAGAAGAAAATTGAATATTAGATCAGTAGGCTACCTATAATTGGTAGCCTATTCTATTTACGAAATATTTGAATAAAGCTGAACAAACTCTAAATATTTGAAGGTTGTTCTCTCGCCTGTTTCAGATTTCAAAGACGTTCCCTCTTTATGATACAATTTACGCTACCCTGAAACACCTTGAATGAGCGAGTTACAAACTTATATTTGTTCCCACCTACTATCCACAAATAAGGAAAAATCTTTCGCTCCTTCGGCTGCCACTCAGCGCGCTCCCACTCTCCGTTAATGTAGTACTTCTCATAGCGATTCATCTTCTCCGTCCATTGCCGCTAACTATATACACTCCGCTGGATTTCCACGTACCACGGCGCGCCCCGCCAAATAACGAAGGCGTCCGGCTCCGGCAGCCCCTTTCCGCCGAGCTTCGGCTCTACCTCAAATATCCGAGGCGCTTCGATCCGCCGTATCTCCCGGTAAAAGTTCGCGATAGCGAGGAAGTGCCCCAGCTTCGACGAATCCTTCTTGATGCCTGGAACGGGGAAATACACGTACATACGACGTTCCTTCGATACGCCGATCCGGCCATCTTTCCGCAAGCGCAGCAATACCTCATTTGCTTCCTTTGCCGGATTACGTTTGCCCGAAAAGTGGAGCTCCGCCACATCATCCCTTGTGAGGCAGCGGAAGCGTTCCAAGTCGGCTATGATCGCCTTATCGCGTTCGATCATCTACAGCACCCCAAACTCTATGTTGTCGTCCTCTCCGCCCTCCTCGACCTCCTGCAGGGCATTGTTGTACTTCTCGACAATTTCCTCAACGTTTGCTTCAGCTTGCGGTTGGCGCTGCTTTTTCGACTTCTGAGGTGTTATTGCGCCTTCCTTGAATGGTGCTAACAGCTTCTTGGCTGCCTCAATCTTTAGATGCGGCGCCTGGACGTAGCGGATTCCGTCGAGCTTGTGGACCATAAGCCCCTTCTCGCTTTGCTTAATGCCGGCAGCCTCGCCGCTTCCGATCGAGATACGGCTGTTGATCTCGTCAGAATGACGGAAAGCCATCCGGACCGTGAGGTTATTCTTCAGCTTGCCGTCGAGTACGTCCGCATCCGGTCGCTGCATGCTCAAGATTAAGAAGACGCCCAGCGCGCGGCCGATCGCGCTGATCTCATCGATAATCTCCATGATGTCTTTTTCCTTCTTCAGCAAAGCGACCTCATCGATCGCCAATACGATATACGGCGGACGCTGGCTTTCGGGCAAATCGTTTACGTTAGACTGGCCGGCTGCGTCGAGCAAATCCCCGCGCTTCCGGAGCTCCTTCCGAATTTTGAGCAAAGTCGCATGCAGTTTCACTGCTTCGATATCGACGGTCTTTGCGATGTCTCGGAAAACGTGAAACTCGGAGCGCTTAAGATCGGCGCAATAGAGCTCGACGCGATCACCGGCCAGCACGATCAATGTCGACAAGATTGACCGCAAACAAACGGATTTGCCGCTTCCTGTCTCTCCGACAATCAGGAGATGTGGATGCTCGCACATATCGTATGCGACTGGTCCGGATCGGCTGCGCCCTGCATAAATCGGCAACAGTATCCCTTCGACCGCCTTTTGAGCCTCCTGCAGATCGTATTCAAATGGCTTGATACCTGCCTCGTATATACACAGCACAAACGTCTTCACGCTACCGCTTAACTCGATGTGCTCACCGAAAACTTGTCGGAAGAGCCAATCGCGGTCGAATACATCCTTTGGATTTAACCCCGTCGGCACAGTAAACACGATCTGCTTTCGCTCAAGCGAAGCACTCACTCGCTGCACCTTCGGATAGAAAATTACTTCCCGGACGTTCTTGCCGGTTCCGCGCTTAACCCTCTTCCCGACTTCGCCCGCTCTAAAGGCTTTGGCGATGTTACGCCGCAGCTCAGTCTCCGGCATTGTTGCATAAGCAGTCCATGAGATGTAAGAGCTGGCGGCGATCCCCGCGATCTTGGCGACTACAGCCAGCCCCGAACCTAATAATAGCAATGGATAGACAACTCCTTCCTACCGCAGTAACTGCCGCGACAATTACCGAGGACTTTACCGAGGTATCAATACCGCGGATATACAAGCAGAAATGCTTGATATGGCTGGATTTTGAATTTTGTTTCGAAGACTGATGACGACGGAGGAGGAAGAAGAACGAAGAAAGAGCGGCGAAGCCCGCGAACCAGTATGCCCCATTCGGGCGAAAGTATACATGGGATCAAACGAATATTTTTACAAGCATGTGGGCAACCGGTCCGGACACAGTCTCGAACAGATAACAGGCATACACCCCGAGCACCGCGGCGACGCCGACCAATGCCCACCCTACAAAATCAGATCGAGAAGCTGCGCGAATCATACGTACACCCCGAACGCACGGGCGATCGTACGCAATCCGCTCCACCAAAAATCCATTGCGATATAGGCGCAGCCCACATAAGTGATGATCTTGACGAAAACAACCTTGTTACCGTGCCCGTGCTCCTCCATAAGCCTGCCTACAAACTCACTCGCGATCACTATGCCCGCGATCTTAAATGCCGGTAGCAATATTTCCATAATCCATCGTCCTCCTGTAGATAAAACCCTCTGCGTTAAAGTCATCCACGACCGCAGGAGCGGCCTTTTGCGGCTCTTGAGCAGTTGCTCCCACCGACTGCTCCATATCCCGTTGTATCAGCCGCTTGAGGTAGCCTGAGCGGTTTGGGAAGCTTGAAGCATGATAGTATAGGCGTTGCTGATAAATGTCGTTCCTGCTAAAGCAGACCTGTATGATTTCGACATCGCGCTGCTTAGCCATATAGCTTCCTCGCGATCAGATAAAATGAACGTACGTTTGCCGTCACTGGATCGCCGGAAATGACCTGCACCTTCGGGAAATAAGCCCGCAACGCCTCCCGTAATGCCTCCGCTCCACCTCCGCAAAGATAAAGGGCATCACCCTTCCCCCACCCCGCCGCAAGCGCCCTGATGGCGATCTGACGCCCGAAGGCAATCGGATCGACCGAACGAAGCGTCTCAAGGCCTGAAGTTAAAGTGAAGCTGCCACGATCGTTAAATCGACGATCAATCAACGTACCAAAGTTTACTGTGCCGCTGCCGATGTCGATAACGCGGACCACGCCACTGCCCGGCACGAGCAGACCCGCCGTTACGCCTTCCGCCGCAACCTCGCAGCGTGTTATTAATATCTGCTTTTGACGGCCGTTAACAGTCAGCTCGTGCCGACCGAGGACCATCTCCTTGATAAGCTGCTTTTCCTCTGGCGTGTGCATTTTAATCGGCTGCCCGACCACGATCTTATGCTCCATACCTTCCCGCTGGTGTAACGCGATGAGGATCCGGAGCAGAGCGTCTGGATGTGCTTTGCTGTCGCCCTTCCTACTCTCAGCACACTCGCTCTCATGTAGCGCAAGCGTGCCGGCGAAGCCGCGCTGCCCTCGGTATTGCCACTCAATGTCGTGCTCACCCTGCTGATGGTTGATATTGCGCTCCCGCCAGTCGTAACCAATCACTGAGGGAAACACGCGGGCCGTGCTGCCGTCGAAAAGCTTGGTAGTGTGTCCGCCCGCGTCAATTGCCAGTATGCTCATGCTGTCGATTCCTCCTTACGTAACCAGTTAAGGAACAGGACTGGCGCCGAATCCTGTCGTTGTGTATCTGGTTATGTAAGCATCCTATGGGTTACTGCTTGCACAATGTGCTAAAAATATTCATAGAGCATGTATATTTTTTACTAGACTCGTCCATCCTGCTGCTATAACGAGCTCGATGGAGGAGATTTTTTATGGCATGGAGTGCTCAACTAGGAAGATCAAGAACGAAGTTAGGCAAATGGCTTGATAGGAAAGAGATTTCACAATCTGAACTCACTAAATGGAGTGGAGTAAGCAGACCTACGGTGACGAAGCTCTGTGGAGATAATGAGTATAAAGCGACTGGTCTTACAAAACGAAATATTATTGCTGCCCTATTAAAGAAGGGGTATGACGTTGAAGAACATGATTTTTGGTAAGAATGAATGATAAGGAGGGATATTTATGAACACAGTTTGGAAAGGCGCAATCAGCTTCGGCTTGGTCCATGTGCCTGTTAAAATGTTTACTTCAACCGATGAAAAAGACATCAGTTTTCGAACATTACATAAGACTTGCAGCAGCCCAATCTCGCAAACACGAACATGCTCGCACTGTAATACCAAAGTTGGAACAGATGACACCATCAAGGGCTACGAGTATGAAACAGGAAAATTCGTTCTCTTCAACGAGGATGAAATTGATGCACTAAAGCCGGAGTCTGCCAAGGTCATACAGATTATGAGCTTTGCGAACCTCACAGAGATCGATCCTATCTATTTTGAGAAAGCTTACTACCTGTCACCTGATATGTCCGGCGGAGGCGCATATAACTTGCTGCTCGAAGCTATTCGGCAGTCAGGTAAGATTGGAATTGCAAAGGTCTCAATTCGGAGCAAGACCAGACTTGCAGCCATTCGTGCGCTTGGAAACTGCATCTGCATGGAGACGATGCATTTCCCCGATGAGATCCGACCTCTGACTCAGGTGCCAAACCTTCCCGCTCAGATAACAGTCAGTGATAACGAACTGCAAGTCGCGCAGATGCTTATTAACCATTTATCTGAGGCTTTCCAGCCTGAAAAATATACGGATGAATATCGAACAGCTCTCCTTTCCGCAATTGAGCGAAAGGTATCTGGTCAAAGTCTCGACGTCGTGGAAGCTCCGAAGACTGGTACGACAAACGTTCTCGATCTTATGGCCGCGCTGCAGGCAAGTGTTGAAGCTGCAAAGCCAAAGGGTAATGTTTCATGATCAGCATGTCTCTACCAAAAGAGCCGATGGCGCCGATCGCATCGCCTGATATACCTATCGGGCCCGAATGGGGTTATCAAATCAAATGGGATGGCGTCCGCACAATTGTCCGCTTAGATGGCGAAGGTGGAGTCGAGATATACTCCAAACGTGTTGAGCAGCGTAACAATCGTTACCCCGAGATTGTCGCGCTGCTTTCTTCTTTGCGTATCGGTCCGTGCGTGCTGGACGGAGAGGTTTTGTATTTTGATGGCACGAAACCTAATTTTCAGCGAGTGATGTCCGGCATCAACCGTAAACGGTTTGACGAGAACATTATTTATGTCATGTTCGATCTGCTCTATGATAACGGCATCGACATCCGCCATCTACCTTTTAGCGAACGATTTAAACGACTACAGACTATTTTCCCCGAGAAGGAGAAACGGGTATTTGTAACGGAGCTGCATAGTGACGGACCTGCATTATGGAATTGGGTTGAGGAACGCGAATGGGAAGGAATTGTTTCAAAACGGCTCGATAGCCCTTACGTTGAAGGGAAGAAACATCAGTATTGGTTCAAGAAGAGGAAAGAGTTGCAGATCGTTGCGGATGTGGTGGGGTTCAAGCTTAGGAAAGGCTATATATCAAGCCTTGTCTTAAAGTACGAAGAACGATACATCGGACACGTTTCATTAGGGCTTGATGTTGCATCTAAAAAGGTTCTCCAGCAATTCATGCAACAGCATCCAAGTGAATGTCCTTTTCAGAGCCTTACTCCCGGCATGAAGAAATCTGATGTAGCTTGGATTGCCGTCCCCTTCCCTTGCCGAGTAGCTGCACTTGAGTTTACGGAATCGGGACTATTACGTCATCCGAGAATCCTTGGTTTTGGAGACAAATAAAATATAGTGCCTTAGTTGGTTGGACTTCGTACTTTTTATCTTGAGTGGCAGTTTATTATATGTATTCCAGTCCGATTTCCGACATGTCCGAGAATTTTAATTTTGACATATGTGTTATTAGTGTTACAATTGATTAAAATTCCGGCGCTGTCCGAAGAGGAGGCAACTTATGCGTTCAGATTATGTAATCAAACTTATTGAAGCTTTCAACAGTAACGATGCCGAAAAATTCAAAAAAACAGTAATAGAACTTTCTGAGGAGGAGGGCAAAAAAGGGAATGTACAATTGTCTGAAAAGATAATTTCAACACTAAATATTAATATTACCAATTCAAAACAAAAACCAACAAATAAAGCTTTAGATAACAAGCATTACGCGCCATCATCAGGATTGACGATGTTTGAGCCTTCCACTAATTACACACCTAAAGACAAGGTCTCAAACAATAGTCTAATTGACTGGCATTATCCTGAAGATATAAATATTGATAGCATTATTCTAAGTAAACAACTAACCGACCAAGTGGATTCAATTAAAAACGAGTATTTTAATCGGGATAAATTATTCGATATCGGATTGACATTTGAAAATCGCTTACTCTTATGCGGGCCACCAGGATGTGGTAAAACATCTACCGCTTTCTCACTTGCTAAATCATTGAATATTCCACTTGCATATGTGAGGCTTGACAGTCTAATTTCTTCATTGTTAGGTCAGACTGGAACAAATATCAGAAAGATATTTGAATCCGTTGAGAAGAAAAATGTAATATTGTTCCTTGATGAATTCGATGCAATTGCAAAAAAACGCGATGATAAACATGAACTAGGCGAATTAAAGCGTGTTGTAAACACTCTTCTTCAAAATATTGATTTACTTTCAGATGATGTTTTTCTGATAGCTGCAACCAATCATCACAGTTTATTAGATTCAGCTGTTTGGAGAAGATTTCATACTGTTTTATATTTAGAAGTGCCTGACCTAGAAATGAGGGTTAGTTATCTTAGACAACAACTTTCAAAATTTAATGCATCTTATGATGCTGACATTAGTAAAATCGCAAATGTAACCAAGGGTTTTAACTTTTCACAACTTCATGACATTGTTACAAAAACATTAAAGACCACGCTTTTTCATGAAAAGAAAAATAATATTGGTACATCTGATTTTATGAGAACTATTACTAATATGTTGTTACTCTTCAATGATTCTTATGTAGATTCAACTTTTCTACAATCGCTAAAAGGAAATGGGCTTACACTTAGAGAAATATCAGAGTTAACTGGAATTCCCAAATCAACCATTTCAGATAGAATTAAGGAGATGAGCGAAACTTGAAAGATGATTTTCCTAAAAATAGGAAAGAAAAAAGAACACATAAGGATCCAAAACCACACTTTTGGATTCCCGATAGTGAAGTAGAGTCCCTTGAGTATGTTCCCACTGCCAGACCTACTGTATTAGATATTAATCATCGAGAACATGGATCCTACTTAGCAAGTGGAATTTCTGGTATTAAAGATTTTCACCGGGAGCATAAAACACCTATTTCTGATTCAATTGTAATATTTAAAGTTGAGCTTGCTGAGGGAGACAAAGTTGATTCTCGAGGCGATTATGAAACTCTGTTTATAAAGAACAACTTAATAGTCAACTCTATAAAAAAATCAAATATCGCAGTTGTTTCTGCAACACCTTCAGATCTGGATAATTTAGATCGAAAACTAAACCTATATACTGAGAGAAATGGACAATCTTATAATTTCTTTCAATTCATAAAATCATTTTCTAAGTATGATCATACCGAAAAGACTCTACCTGAAATCACAGAAACAGCTGATGAGATGCAAGACGTTCAAATATCATTTGTACCTAAATTCAATGAATCAGTCTATTCTGTTATGACAAAATTCATTGAGAATAAAATTCATGAACAACGTGGACAATTAATTAATAGTCTAATTCTTAAAAATAACACACCTGTTTTAAGGGCTTTAATACCATCTAGTGGACTCGATCAATTATCAGATCAAGAAATTATAAATGGAATAGGAAAAACACCTTTTTTCGAAGCGAATAGTGAAGGTGGTGGTCAAACGAAGATCTCACTAGATGATGTTAAAGTTGAGTTTTCAACTGACCCACGAGACTTACCACTCATTTGTATATTAGATGATGGAATAAAACTACCCGATAGTATGATTGACTGCATTGCAGGACGATTTGTAGCTTCTGACATAAAAATTCAGTCAACTTGTATCCATGGTACAAAAGTCGCCAGTAGAGCCATCTTTGGAGATAATTTAGATATGCAAGTTAGAGATAAGTTGTTAGTACCAAAGATAAGAGTAATTGATGGTATTATAAATGACGGACGAAGTAAACTTGATGAGCAAACACTAATAAACAGAATAAGAGAAGCTGTAATTCATATTAAGGACCAAACGAAAATCTTCTGCCTTGCACTTAACCAGTTAGATCCACTTTCTGGTGATTATGTAAGTAATCTCGCATACGATTTAGACTCATTAATGAGAGAGCATAGAATTCAGTTTGTCCTCCCTACTGGAAACCACAAACTTTGGGCTGTACATAAGACTCTAAGTGATATTATTGATGATGACTCATCTAGACTCTCTGCACCAGCAGAATCTTTTTACGGACTTACAATCGGAGCTATTTCACGGGACTATCATGAAAAGAGCATTTCCCAGAAAGATGAACTTTCACCTTTCAGTAGAATAGGGCATGGTTTTCCTGGCTCGTCCAAACCTGACATGATGTATCCCGGAGGGAATGTGTTTGTTGATGATGATAAATTTTTCATTTCTGCAAATGCAGCGGCCTACGTAATTAATCACAATGGTCAGTTAGCCCAAGACTTTGGCACAAGTTTTGCTGCACCAGTAGCAGCTCTTGAGCTTGCCCTTTTATTAGCCGAAGATCCTGCTAATGATCTAGAAGTTGCTAAAGCTTTGATGCTCCATCATGCGGTGAACCCTCTAGAAGATGCTTATAGTGTTAGCCTTGATCTTAGAGAATTATATTGCAAGATTTACGGAAAAGGTATAGGGAGTTACATTAATGCAAAAGATTCATATAGAGGACGGGCTACATATATTCGCAAAGGAACTTTAGATCGATTAACAAAACAAAGAGTTAAATTTCACATGCCAACAACAATGTCCAGTCAATCTAACAGAAGAAATAAGATAGTCAAACTTACAGTGACCTGCATCTCATTTCCTCCAATAGACCAAAGTATGGGAAACGAATATTTAAGAGGCTTCATAGATACTTCATTGCATAGAATTAATTCTAATGCTACATTAGTAACAGACAATCCATCTGGAAGAGAAGGAAGAAAACAGTGGAATAATGTACATCATTTCAACCAAGTTTTCGCTAGTTTTAATCCAGGAGATTGGCAAATCTGGCTCCAGCTATATACAAAACCTGAACTATTAAATGAAGAAGAAGTTGAGTATGTTTTAATAGTAACCATTGAAGATTTAACAAATTCAGATGTAGATGTTCATGGTGGAATCTCAACAGAAACAAAAACTCGGTTTCATATGCTTTCAGAAGTACATGTTGACGATGACGTTACTTCAGAAATTGATGACGAGTAAATGTTAGTTAATTATGAAGGGAGATTTAACAATGGTAGAAAAAGAAAAGTTTGTACTAATGATGCCTTTAATCGAAGAAGAAAGTTCAACAACAGATTATTACCCTTCTTCAGGTATGAGCGCTGCTATTGATTCAGTTCCTGTTACTTATGAAGCTTTGGCTGGTTTTGTCGAAGATTTTATTGGTTTTGAATTAGATAACATTGAAATTCATGTAAAAGGTGTAGCTAAATCTGGTGGTCTTACTCAATTCATTGTAGGACTCGAAGGTGAAGCTGGAGTAAAAATAACTCTTAAAAGAAAGTAGTGCAACAAAATATCCCTGAAATAGCAGAGCCCACAGACCCTTAGGTCAGTGGGCTTCGTTATTTTATTTAAGCAATCCTAGTCGATCCAATATGACAGCCAGTTGCTCTCTTGTAACCGTCTGACCGAGACCAAATATGTCCGGCTCGACTCCGGCGAAGATGTTGGCTTTCGCCGCCTTCTCAATCGATTTCACCGCCCAATGGTTTGCAGGAACATCGCTAAATGTCGCAGAAGGTGTTTGCAGTGGATCACCCTGAACGATTGGAGCAGCGTAATTATAACCAGCAAAGACGCAAAACGCATTGATCACCGCTTCTGCGTATCTCTGCCAGTTAGATTTAATCCGTACGGCGTCAGCTACATTTGAACAGAAACCATACTCGATAATGTTTGTTGAAACGTTTCCGGTCAGTCGATGCATGAAATAGTAATCTCCTCCGCTGCTATTTGGTTTGGAGAAGGTCGGCGTCGGCCGCGGCACTTGCCCAGCACCCCGCAATGCTTCGACGAAGGCTTTTGCAAGCTTTCCATGGTTATACACGCTGTGTATGACCTCGGCGCCAGCAGCGTCCGCAGAAGCGGCAGCGTTGATATGATTGCTGATGCAGTATTTCGCACCGCTCACCTTAACGATATTTGTCCTTTCATCCGATTCAAGGGATATGTCCGTCGACCTTGTCAGAGAAACCGGAACACCAAGAGCCTTGAAGCGTTCAAACTGGTAAAGCGAAATCTTCAGCGTATATTCTTTCTCGATGATCCCGTTCCCGCTTGCTCCCGGATCGGTGCCGCCATGCCCCGGATCGATAATCAGTACTGGTATTGTCATTTCCTTATCTTCCCCTTTCTTCACAACGAGTGCCGCCCCAAGATTCCGCCCCCAGCCTGTCTCCTGCGGCCACAAGTACGAGCTGCCTCCGCCGTCACCGTTCAATGCATCCACACATCCCAGCTTAATCATTAGCGCAGCCAACTCGTCGAGTGTAAGCTTGTTGTATGTCCGCGCAACCACCAGCTTGCCAGATGCTGTCACGCCTGCTGCCGTACGGTAATTCGGGCCGTGCCATATATCCGAGGCGAGTTGATCTCGTTCGATCCCCTCGGCAACAACGTTTTTCCCGTCCTTGAGGAGAGGCGGTGATCCTTGCAGAGCCCATAGTGCATTAGCTGGGGCTTTCCCGATATGCAGGGACTTGTCCGACAGCATGTAGAGCTCGTCTCGCGCTACAGTCTTCGGAATATCCGTGATGACGACTTTATTATCAACAATAACGCGTCCGATCGGAACGCCGTTGTTAGTATCCGCGTAGTTGAAGTTAACGGCAACGTCCGCGCCTTCCCCCAACTCTTTGACCGTCTCCCCGATCTTAAAAGTTGCATGGATGTCGTCGAAAAGCGGATCGGCGACGGCATATGCAACGTCAAAACCGCTTATCTTCCCACGCTGCAGCATGTTATTCATCCTTCTCGGCCGCGTCCTTCGCCTGTTTAGCAATCTGATGCCCAAAGACAGCAAACGCTCCCGCCAGCACGCCTTGAACGACAGCCTCAGCGCCAAATCCCTGAATCCAAATCGTAAAGGCGACAGCAACCACCGTAACAATGTACACGATCGACCAATTCGGCACGCCGGGCGTTTGTTTGAGTACGTACCCGATAACCCAGCAGGCAGCGACAACAACTAGTAATTTAGGATCAATGAGTTCAAAAATAGCTGACCATTCCATTCAAATCATCCTCTCATATTAACTTCCGATTGCCTTCCAAAGTAAGCCGATCGCAGTCAGGCAAAGCCCAATTGCAGATAGAGCTGCACCTATTGCCCAGCGATGGCCGACCTTCATGTCATCAATTCGTTTGTCGATTGCGTCAGCTCGATGATGGGCTGATTTAGCCCGCTGAGCGGCCTCTTTAGCAACGTCATCCGATTTATCCAACTTATCGACGAGTCGCTGCACACTAGACACCATCTCGCCGATAGAGCGATTATTTTGCTCTTGCATCACCTCAAGGCGGCCAACCTTTACGGCGATATCATTTATCGTTTGTTCTTGGGTCAATATGGTCGCCTCCTCAAATAAATAAGCCCCGCGGCAGCGGAGCTTATGAAATCATTTGAATTAATACAGTTTCGCGCGCGATTTCATCAACCTTCGTTTCAACGAAATTATCGATGATAGAGTTGCCGATTTCGGTTGCGAGCGCAACGTCCATTGCAACGAAGCCTGATTGTGTAGGGTCGTGTTTCTGAAGTACCGTCAGCTTGCCTTCGATATAAACTAGAATGATTTCACCGTCAACGGGAGCGTCTGCAAGAATCTGCTGCGGTTGGATTCCGTTGATCGTCGTAACCTTATCCCACAACACAAGCTGATACTTCGTTCTCTCAGCAGCACGCGCAGCCGACCAATCAAACTCGCTAATATACACTTGGCATTGCGTAAAGCTCTTTGTGCTGCCATAAATATTTTTTGCCTCTCCGAAAACTTGCAATGCATTTATCATGTGAATGCCTCCTAGAGATTAATTTAACTGAATGTTAAAAGTGAGTTTTGACGTGTGCCATCTACCGAAGTCCCGTTTGTCATAACCATTTCTTTATTATCTGGACTAGTAGTATAGCCAGATCGGTGACGTGCGGCAGGTGCATCAGCTAATGTGGTCCATGAATTTGTAGCCACCACATAAGCAGACGTCATAAGCAGTGCAGTACTATACTGAGTATTTCCAGCCAAAGTAGATCCCGATGCGCAAATCAACATTCCGTTGATAGAACCTGATGCGCCATAGTAACGTTGAGTAGGCATTGAAATGCCATAACTCCATGTGTTGGTAGATGGATCGTATGTTGCAATTGCTGTATTTGATGTGCTACCGCCAGTGATGTATAACTTACCATTAACGACAGCGTTGAAAGCAGATGACCGAGTTAAGTCAATGGATGCAATAGCAGACCATGTGTTAGTAGCAATCTCATACGTGTGAAGACTTGAGATGTTGTTGTTACCGATTCTAATCAGCTTTTGAGAAGATAGCCTAGTAAAAACCGTAGGAACTGACGATGGAGACACGGTCAATAGTCCAGTCCACGTATTTGTATCATTGTTATAGCTGCTGATATTGCTAGTAATATAGAGATACATTAGATTGTTTCCAATGGACGTACCTAAAGCTGAGCTGAATCCAGAAGCATGATTTGCTCCGTTAGACCATGTATCGGTTGCAACATTATAAAGTCTATGAACATTTGTCCCTGTAGAGGAACTATTTTCGCCGCCTACTACATGAATATACCTATCAGACCATGCAACTCCGGGCAAAGTAGTAGCAGATCCACCAGCTGTTCGTATACGCCATGCGTTGTTAAAGTACGTAATAAACGGGATCCACGATGACCCGTCCCAAATCTTCCCGATTCGTTGAGTCCATGCAGAGCCATCCCAAACATTTACGGCTTTAGGCACTGACCAAGCAGATGAACTACTTCCTCGTATCTGAGGCATTCGCTTCGCCTCCTAGACGCTCATATCGATCCATATATCGCCCGTAGCCGGACTCGCAGGCGCCGTCGTAGAGACCGTTATCTTGTTGTTTATCTTGGCCGATACCGCTGCAGTTACCGTATCGAGCCGTGCTATATCGTCCGTAGCTGATGGGGCTGCCACCTTCGCACGTCCGGATGCGTCTCGCATCATTAAGCGACTTGCTGTTGCAGCGCTAGTTGCGGAATGTGGAGAGGTAAGGGCCGCGTGATCATCAATTGTCTGCTTAATCGCAACGTCGTCTGATGCACTTGGCGCGGAGACCTTTACACGCCCGTTCGCATCGCGAGCCATAAGACGATTCGCTATCGCGGCGCTGACAGCTCCATGAATATCTGCGGTCGCATCCATATGTGTCTTTGCTGTCTCAAGATTCGTCGCTGGCGCAGTAAGTGCGCTTGCTTTGCCCGTTATCCCCTTGATGAGGTTTAAGAGTCCTGATAGCAAGGCAGTAATCGTTCCCGTAAAGCTAGCAGCAGTCGTGTCATTAACAGTACGATTCCCGATTACGGAATCCGTCGCTGAGCCCGCCGATCCGGCTCCTGTGGCTACGCCATTGAGTTTAGATTTGTCGGCGGCGCTCAAAAAGCCTGCTGCCGATGTCGTAGCCAATGCGTGAGCCGTTCCGCCTGATCCTGTGTGATTGCTCAACGCTTCACTTAAATCACCGATGGCCGTATCAAATTCTTGAATTGTGACAAAAACGAGCGATTCGTCAATAATCGCACTCACGTTTGATGCATTACCTGTAAGGACTTGCACAACGATATGAGACTCAACTAAATCCGCCCCGCCTCCTGGAGCGATATAGTCTGCTCCTGCGCCAGCATTGCCATAGCAATAAAGGATTTCACCGAGGTCGGGATCATTGGCAAACACGCCGAGCTCACGGAAGTAAAAACCCGTCGTTATCTCGCTATTCGAATAGCTTGTTCCTACAAGAGCCTTCCCGCCTGTTTGTGGCGTCAGTCTTGTAATGGACAGGTTCTTCTTCAAGCTGATCATTGCCGTTAGGTTCGGAATTGTCGTCCCGCCGAGGTTGCCGTCACCCATCGCAATCTTCGTATAAACGAGAGGTGCTCCCGCCTGTACTTTCCCCTGTAGCGCTAAACCTCGATTTGTAAGAATCAATCCGTTAAAAGCGCCCATCATATCACCTGCTTCACGTTAATGTAATTGCCGATGTGCACCGCAGCCCCAATGTAAAGCTGCATATCGTCTCCGGTCGTTAATTCGATTGCCTCGAGCCAGCTCCGCGCATTCTTGACCGAGTTGATTGCCGCTAAAAACTCATCAGCCTTCCCCGCAGTTGCTTCGGGATCGCTCGTGACGATCTTAAAATAGCCGGGCTCGCCGCCATACTGAAACCATTCCTGCACCTCGCCGAGTCCGAAAATCGTTGCAATAAGATCCTCAACCGCTCCTGGTGTCCCCTTCGCCTTATGGCGAGCATAGCTCTGCTTTATAAGCTGCCGGCGTTGCTCAAGCGGCAACGAATAATCGTAAAAATCAACCTTGAATTGCCACGCAAGCTCATTGGCCTCGTCCGAAGTCAAGCTGTCGAACCGGTTGAAGTAGGTTAGCTTCTCGATCTGTTGGGTTAAAGAAGAGAGCTCGACGTCTAACGCTTGCGCCGCTGCTGCTATGGTTGGATCGTTCCGAATATTTGGCGGCAAGAGGTCCATCAGGCTGATGCTTTGGATATTAATCATCTGTCAGACCTCCGTAAGTCACTGTCACTGTTCCGGCAACCGCAACCTCGTTATATGCGATCGCGGCGTACGCAGGGCTTGTTACATTAACCCTGTGCGCCCCTGCTTGCATAATGCGAGTTATAAGCTCGGATGGGTTAATATCTCGACCTAGCTTTGACTTTTGCCAAAGGATATAACTGTCCACTGCGGCAGCAACCCGTGCTTGTATTGCGGCCAGTTCTCCGATTCTTTCTTGCAGCACCCAATAATTAAACGCCACGCTAAATGAAACAACTGCAGGCGCTTCTACCGTCACCTGATCGCTCAGCGGACGACGTGTGCGGTCATTAACAGCAGCGTCGACGAGCTCGATCAGTCCCAAACCCGGGATCTCGCCGCCTTCCAGCAACGGGACGACGACAACTTCGCACGGTGCAGGAGAATGAACGGCCACATCCACGATTGACGAGCTTGCCGATTTTGCCCAATGCTTGTAAGCTCCACTAGGGCCAGCTACGGAAAACGCCTCGGGAGCGCTTCGAATCCGCTCACGGTACGCCTCATCGTCCTCTACATCTGCTCCTCCGCTGCTGCCCGATAGGTTGGTAACACTGGCAACATAGGCTATCGGATCGACAATTTGATTGATCTGACCGCTTACGTAGCCGTTACCGAGGGAGCCCGCCTCTGTACAGAGCGCGAGGACTTCCGCCGTCATCGAGCCGGACGCGATCTGAACGAGCGAGGATGTAGCGAAATAACGTTTTGGGTCGCTAGTCGTGCTGGCCCGCGTCCCTGCCGGTATAGTTACAACGGAGGTCTGTGGCGCTGAAAGTGTAAAGCGTAGAGTAACCGCAGCTTGAGACGCCGGAAGCCGCCCCGTCCCCGCGAAAATGCCCATATGGTCCAATATGTCACTGCTTGCGTATCGCAACAGATTTTGCTTAGCCGTCAGGTTTATCAACGTCCGCTGCTGCACGATGATGCTCGCAAGAGATAATAAAAAGAGGCGTACAGGGTCGCCGGGGTTTACCGTTCGACCGCTGATCGCCTCATAAGCAATTACTAAATTATTCGCTGTAACTGTGACATCATCGCTCACATACTCAATTTCGGGTAAATCGATAAGGGCTGTCATTAGCCGCCGCCCTCCTCTCTGATGTTGATCTGAACTATCGGCTTAAGCTGACCGAGACTCTGGTCTTCTTCGAATAAGACTTGAAGAACCTCGACCCGTGGCTCGTATGTCTGAATTGCGGTAATGACTGCACCCGTCAGCCTAGCCTTTGCGACAGGAAGCGGTTCATCTATTGCCGAAATGTCGATCCCAAATTCTCGATCCATAGGTACGCTGCCTCTTGTTGTGCCGAGTATAGTTCTGATGTTTTGAATAATTGCTTCTTGAGGCGTCGGGTCAAAGCTAATTGGAGCCGGAGCGCTTGTAATCTCAATCATTTGACGTATTCCTCCAAACTGATCGTTACGGTGGCGGTGATAACATTGCCTGCGCTGTCGATCGTCTCAAATGCTTGTTCAAGGCCGGTGATTATCCAAAACCCTGTACCGAATCCCTTGCCCCCGAGGATTAATGTATAGGCGCCAGCGTCACGCTCCATATTTCGAAGAACGTCCATTTCTTTTCGCGGATTAAGACCATATGCGACATCGAAATGCATCGTAAATGAGATCGTATCAAGTCCTTGCCCGACATACTGAGTCAATGGACGGCGCCCTATTACTTCATGTTTGGCCCATCGGCTCGCAGCAGTCCGCGTTAAGCCATCAAATGTACGAATTGTCTGCCCGGACACGACGAATACGACAGGACCAAACGAGCCAAGACTGCTCATGGAAGTAACCCCCCATGAGTAATTGTACCGCTAACAACAAGATCGCCATCAATGCGCACCTTACTCGCCGCTTTTATCTTGAGCTCGCCCGCAGTCTTGTCATAATATACGAAGCTGCCGTCAGAAAACCATGTTCCAATACGAGATCCAATTAGATTAGGCGGCGGTGAAAGTTCCGAGTAATATGCTCCTAAACAAATACCCGCACCACCACCGAATAATAAGCACAACACACTTTCGCCGACTTCCGGCAAGGCGTATGAGCCGGGCGTAACTAGCAGCGGCAATTCCGGACTAACAAGATCGTCTGAATCCGGAAATGTGACCCTGATCGCTGCCAATGCAGCATTAATCGTTGACACCCTACCGACTTTAATTTGTCCCTGCACGCTACCACCCCAATACCCTTCTTATTTCAACATCCGTTGTAAAGCCAGCACTGCCAACGGAATGCGTTGCTCGATCAATAATATACTTACCGTCGTAAGTCCCCCAGCCGGACAAATCAATTGTCAGGCCGACTGCCATACGAATGTCCCCTACTAGTGTGAGGTTAGCCCGCCCGAAATTCTTATTCTCTTTCCGTAATAGATTCTTAGCAACGCGAAGCGCCTCCGCCTCTGAGCCGACATTCTCATTTACCTTAAGAATAGGTCCGTTCGCTGGCGCCCCGGATGGTGTGTATAGCACTTTATACTCCTTACCTTTGGCAGAATCACTATAGGTTAGCTGACAAGCGCGGTACGCGGATGCGCTCGCGCTCCATTCAAATCCATAGCTAACGACCGATTTCCCCTCTCGGGTAAGCATAGCGACCGCCGCGCGCTTCTCATACGCAACCTCGTCAAAGAGGACCAGATTTCCCGAAGCTGCCTTGACAGCAATGCCCTCTTTAATACAAAGCTCAACTAAAAAGGAAAGATCAGTTTGATTAGACTGTTCGAGACGCTCGTAAAGCGGATTGTCCGCAGCCTCATACAACAGCTTCAGCTTGGAGCGCTTCGCAATTTCGTCTGCTACCGTCTTAAGCTTCACCTTCTCCCAGCCTTTTGACCGCGCCTCTCGCTTTACAGTTGTGCCCGAAGGTAATGCCAGCGCTTTGATTTGCACAACATCAGGAGGCCCGCTGAGGCTCACAGAATCGACCTCAAAAATTCCGAGTGGAAGACTAGCAATCTCGTTGCGCCCACTCCAGTCTATTGTTCGGATGCTGGCTGCAATGGTATCACCGTCCACCGGATTCCATGGACCTTGCCACTTCCGCTCCCGATCCTGCAAGGAGATTTGTAAATCGTCAATCTGTCCCGATGGATTGTCGGTATAAGATAGGTCGAGCAGTGACGCTGCGATTGATCCGGATATGTCTCGGCCGTTGTAGCTAATTATTACTTCCGCTCTGCGCGTCATCCGGATCACCTCTTCCAAGGCGGTAGATCCGCCGATGTTACCGCTGGCGTCTCGGGTATTGTCAGACGTACGCCCGAGGAAAATACGACTGTCTTGGCATGCTGCGGGTTAGCTGCAACCAGTTTCGGCATCATAAGCGCCGAGCCGTAAAGCCTGTACGATATTAAGTCCCAAGTGTCGCCTTGTATTGTACTGTACATCATACCATCGACACCCGCCTTTGCTGCTGCTGCATATCCCTATACCATCTTTCAAATCGTTGACGCTCTTCACCAAGCGCTTGTTCGACTTGGCGTTTTGTTTCTGGGCTGCTGCCTTGTATTGTAATATTCGGCGCCCACGTCACACTAGGAATCACGCTGCTGGCAGCGTCATTTCCCATACTTCGGTTTGCAGCGGCCAGCAGGTTATGCGACCTTTTGCTGTTATTCTCGGGAATGATCCATTCATTACTACGCCCTTCACCGACCCAAGCCAGCTCCGGCTGCGTGACATATCCGCCAGTTGCATAGCCATTCAAGGGCTTGTAATAATCTTTCTTACCAGAGGGAAATGACTCTCTATTCGTTACTGAGTACTGACCAAATTGATTTTGGCTGAGGTCACTCGTAGGTTTGTATCCACCTGTCGGAACATACTCTTCCGGCTTGCCCTTCAAAGCATTACCGATTTGAAAACCAGCATTCAATTTAAGAAGCCAGCCCCACTTAGACTTCTCGGCCATATCGACCATCGTAGCATCAACAGTATTCATCATATTCCACAACGCAGTACCGATAACATCCGAATTAGCTTCGATTGTATCTGCGATCGTGAATACAATTTTTTTGGTGAAGCTCTTAAATCCATCCTCGCCGGATGTTGACCACCAGGTTTTGAAAGATTGCTCTATATCATTGAAGACGAATGCAACTTTACTTTCGAAGCTTTCAAGCTTTTGGAAATCAGGATTGTTAATGAAATTGGTGTGAATGTACTCGTTCACCTTGTCAATTGCATTCGTCACGCCATCGGCAATCATCGGAGCGTACTTCTCGGCAAAAACTTTCGTAGCATCGGTGAAATCCTCCATATACGGCAACAACTTTTCGCCTATCGGTAGCAGCAACTCCGTTTGAATGGTTCGACCTATTCCTTGCCACGCCTCGCCGATCGTATTGTATTTGACGTCTGAAACCTTTTCCATCGTATTTAAGGTCTTATCGAACTGCTTTCTGGCCTCGCCCATTGCCTTAACGACGTCTTTTTCCAGGTCCTCAAATTGCGTTCCGAACAACTCAACGCCAAGAGTATTTTTCTTGACAGGGTCCTCGATGCTGGAAATTGCTTTTACTACCTTTTTGAAGGCCTTCTGCGCTTCTGGCCCGCCTTCAGCAAAGATTCGGCTCATTTCCTCTGCATCCATATTGATTGCTTCAAAAGCACTCACCGATGTTTTCGACATGTCCTTCGAGCGAATGTTAAACTCCTTAATCGCGTCACCGACTTTGTCGAGGTTAAAAGCGCCTGCTTCAAGACCGGCGCCGAAAGTATCAAACATTTGGTCGGCCGTAAACCCGAGAGAAGCGAAGTGTGGGGCATATTCGTTCGCACTATCAAGGAGTTCATTCGATTTGTTCAATCCTTTCTGAGCGCCTTGAGCAAGCAAGTTATAAGCTTGTTCACTTGTCGTTCCGAAGTTCTTGAACATTGTGTCAGCAGTTTTAACAGACTCCGGTATATCTTCACCAAATGTATCGCGGAACGCCATTGCGTTCATTGTCGTGCTCTCCAAAGCCTTACCGGTATGCTTCGTCACCTGTTCGACCAAACTCATTGACTCGGCAATATCATAAACATTTTCACCAATCCCTTTGGTGTAAAGGTTTTTAGTGATTTGACTAAACTCTTTCATTTCGGATTCCGTGGACCCGGTAGCAGCGGCCACTTGAGCCATTGCGGTTTGATATTCATCAGCGAAGTTGTAGACGGCCTTCCCGGCCACTCCAGCTCCAACACCGACAGCTAAAACAGCTCCGCCAGCAAGCATAGCCGGACCGCCGAGCATCCCCGCTAAGCCGAATTTTCCTAAGCCACCGCCTCCGCTTCCGCCGTTGCCTCCACCACCCCCACCGCCTCCGTTCGGGCCGCCAGCATTTTGCAGTGCGCGCATGCGCCGTTCGAGTTCCTCGACTTCGCGCAAATACCGAGTCATGTCGTTACCGAACATGTTGCCCGGCATGCGAGTTGTAGCGACCTGCCGAAGGTTTTGGAGCAAAGCCCGCGAGCTTTGAACAGCTTCGCGCAGCTGGGTGATCATGTCACCAAACATACCGTTTGGAATTGGATTATTCCGAATCTCGCGGAAGTCTCGCTCAAGATGCTGAAGACCTTCACGTAACGGCCGAACCAGATCGCCAGATAGACGAATGGCGTTAATCGATCGTGCCTTCGTCTCGATTTCCTCGAGGTCATGCAACGCTTTGGTCATATTACTTGTATAGCTGCCCTCCAATTTAGCAGCCAGTTCAAATGCTATTTTATAAATCTTTTTATTTGACAATCACATCACCTCACTTTGGCTTCTGAGCAGCCTCCATCCACTCGTACAATTCCTCGATCGGCAAACTAAGAAAGTAGGGGATTGGCGTACTTAAAGCCGAAGAAAGGGAGGCGATCAGCTTTCGCAGCAATCGCCCCCCTTCGTCCTCAGCCAATCCTAGCCGAGCAAAAAATTTTGTGCTCTTATGGTCAAACCTGTGAAATCCTTAGCATTGAGCTTGAATATCAAATCAACCGGCAGTTTGGCAGCTTTTGCGGCAATGATTGCTTGATACTGCTTGGAGAATTCCTTAACGTTCGAGGCACTGCCATGTTTCGAAGCTTCCAAGATGTACTGCCGCTCAGCTGCAAGAATATCGTCCGCAGAGAGACTTTCAAAATCAAGATTCAGTTCAGAAATCACTTCATCACCGTCATTGATTGGTTTCGTAAGAATGTAATTGTCCACTTTATATGAGCCCCCTTATTCTCCAAGCGCAGCGCGCTGTGCTGCGAGATAATCTACACCATCAATAATGCAGATAGAATTCAATTTATCGATTTCAACCAAAACCTTCGCGTCGATAACAACCTTCAGGTAGGTGACCTCGAACTCGTTCGCTGTGTCCGTGGTTGTTCCAACCTCGAATTTGCCCAACGACAAATTCTTAGGCGTGGCACGAACAGAAACCTTAGTCGGCGAACTGCTGTATGACCCGTTCGAGGAATCGAGCGTCTGCTGAGCTGCTCGAAAATCAATTGCATGCGACTTTGGCGCCGCTATCTTAATTGCAGCCGGATCGATAGTTCGCCAGTTTAACCTGCAGGTCATGCTTCCAAAATGGCCGATGGTCGGCGAATCAATTTCACCAGCAATACCTGCTCCTTTAATTGTTTCGCTCAATGCTTCAAGGCTCGGGAGTTCGACGTCAACAACGCCGAGGAATGTCGAGCCATTGAGGTATGCATTAAAACCTATGATCTTCTCTGAAATTTTCATAATTGATTATGCCTCCTTAGCTCAAGAGAGAGCCGAGATAGCTCGGATCATACTCGAGGATGAAGTTTATTTCTTGAGCCGGCGATGGCGGGGTTAAATAGAGGTGGAATCGAAGCTTACCTGCGAGCAGATCCGACTCAGGATTTTCCGAAGCGTTGAATTCAATACGGCCGCCGAGTATAGCCCCGCCTGCGGTCAAGCCATTAAGCCAGATGCCGACCGAATCCGTCAACGCTTCAATTAATCTTTTGTTCATGGGATCATCGACCTTACTCCAATAAGTCAAAATGATCGTATTCGCTACCCAATCGAACATACGGCGCACAGAGATAAAGGAATCCTTTGGCTCAACACCTTCGTCGTAACCACCGGTATAATTCCCCCAAGCTTTCCACCCGCCCACAAAGTTAAGAGCAGTAACAATGCCTTTGGAATTGAGGTATGCTGCTTGGTCAGGGCCGAGAAACACTTCAGTTCCATCTTCAAGAACCGTTCCGTCGATCTTGAGGTCCTTATTCGAAGGCGATGCGTACGGAATACCGCCAAAAGCCGCATCCGTGGCGCCGATCGCACCGGCCAATCGAGTCGAAAGGTGATATCGACTGCCTTTATAAGTAACCTTCGGCCATAGTGCAGCTTGCTGGGGCGACACGTAGTTATTCTCCGACTTCCAAGCTCGAGCATCGGTATAAACCTCTACTCCACCCGATCCCGTAGGCAAGTCCGTAAGGGCGAACGCCTTGAAGTGTCCATTAATATTGGTCGCCTTCGCAACCATAACCGCCGCGATTGTTGGATCAGTCGAAAAGCCTGGTGCAAGCAGGAGATTAGGAACAATCCCGAAGCGCGGGAAAACTTGATTAATCAGCTCTAGTCCCGTTAGTTTGCCGCTGCCGACATCAACGCCGCCGATAACATCGCTCGCTTCGACTGCTGTTGGGTTCAGCTTGTTGTAACCGACCTGCAGCGCCGTCGCGTTAGCAGGAATTGCGCCTGTCGATTTACGTGTAACGATGACCTCGCCAGCTTCGTTAAAGGCTGCCGTGTAGTCGGTATCCTTCACATAGGTCGTTGTGCCGTCAGAGGACTTAACGACGACCGTACCAAGCAGAACACCTTGCTCTTCAAGCTTAAGAACACCCGAGTCCACCGGAACGCTAGCAGGAGCAACCGTTGTCTTATGCTCGGCTGGATCCAATACGTTGATAAACACAACAGGAGAAAGCCCAAAGTGCCTAAAATGGCTGTCCATAACTTCGCAAAGGGTATAGGAGGCGAAATCATCGGAGTAACCGAGAGCCGCTACAGCCTCCGCAAAGGTATAAGCGAGAATAGGCACGTTAACTGGAAGATCGCTTGCCGTCGATAGGTTGACCGGCGCAGTGCCGAAGACGACCGGAATCGCCGATGCGATTTGAGTCGGAGCAAGTACGGAGCGCGACTGCTCGCTTACTGTAACACCATGAGCGTATGTCATGAAAATAGCCTCCTACTTCGCAGTGAGCTGCGCGAATGCAATCTGTTCGGCTGCTCCCACTTGCTTTATTTTTTTGTTTATCGATGCAAATTCCCCTACAGGAACAATCAGAACCCGAATAGCCGGCATTTGCTCAATCTGTTCTTGCAGATGCGCTGAAATGCCTCCCCGAAATACCGTGTATTGCGCCAGCAGTCCGCCTGACAGAGTAGGACCTGCGTAAATCAACTGCTCTGCTGCTTTCTGCTTCTGCGCACTCCTCTTTTCCTTCGGAGTTACCGGCTGTCCTTCTTCTTTATCACTCAAATGCCTTCGACCTCCTCTGTGACGCTTGGAAGCGTCCAGTTCATAATTATCTGACCGAGATATTCCGGTTGTGGCTGCTCTTCGAATAACTCCCAATCAAGCGGCAGCTCATGCCGAAACTGCTCGATAAGGACCCGCTGACGAGAAAAAGCGATACGAATCCGATCCATGATATTCATCGCATCCAAGAAACCTTGTTCATCAACCGTCTTCACACCAATAATCAGCTTTACCGCTACTTGATGTTCATCCTCGTTCTGTTTCCCTTTAATCAGTCGGACCAGTACGAACGGATAGTCCTCTTCATCCTGGTTCTCCGTGGTCCTCTTAGGCAAATAGCCCTCATATACCGTCGGCCGTACCGTAACCGCATCGATAAACAGCTTTTCGATATATTCTTTGATGGCTACTGACAAAAGTGTCGGTGTCATGAATCAAAACCTCCAAGGAGTCGTTTGACTTCGTGATCCATCCGCTTATACATCCGCTCTTCTGCTTGTTCCTCAATATGTTTGATGACCTCAGTAGAGTTCATCATTACTGGAATAGCAGGGCTGCGCAGTTGTTCAACAGGCAATTCGGGGTAATTGCCTTGAAGATTCTTTTTCCTCTTTACCCCGCTCTGCCCAGTAGGAAATTTACGCTTCATTACCATGACTTTCGATCCTGTATTTCGTATATAAGCCGACTTGATTAGCTTAGACGCACCTCTTCGCACCTGGACTTTAACTGCTTTTGGTTTCCGAGGATTCCAGTCTTTTGGGCTGTACTTGAAGCGCGTCAGCGGAAGGTTCGCTCCCTCAGATTTGACAATTGCTAAGCCTGATGCTTCAGACGATTTGACGAGCTCTATTTTGGATTTGATTTCAGAAGCTTTAATCAAATACGTTTTGCGTATCTTTCTGTCGGCTTCTGTCACTACACCTTCGCCAACACGATTAAGTGCAAGAGCTGATGTAGCCTGCATCTTGTCTTTGAGAGCCTTGGCCCCCTTCAGCGCTTCACGTATTCCCTCGATCCTCAATCGGCATTCGCCTCCAGCGTGACAACATAGATCCCGATTTCGTCCGACACCCGAACCACTTCGTAATCAGTGCCATCAATCTTCATCGTGATGCCTTTTTTTGGCCGGACACCAAGCTCAATAGCATCGAAATACGCAATTATGCTGACAACAGAAACACCCTCCGCATAATTAAGAGGGTGTTCGTTGTCTGTATCTTCAGTTATAACAGCCCGGATTTCTCTGCCGTCGACAGTATGGATGTCGGCAAATTCATGCGGATTCAAGAACTCGCCAACATCCTTAGCGATTTGATCCTTGAACGATCCCATAACTACCGTCTCTTACCAGGCTTTGGATCAGCATCCAATCCCGGAATAGAAGTGTCTGGTCCACTTACATCGGCAATAGGCTCATCTTCCTGCTTAGCCTCTTCTTTGTCAGTGTCGTTTTCTCCAGCTGGCGGAGTGTCTTCTACAGATTCCTCTTCAACAGGCCCATCCATAAGCACATGATATGCCGCTACCTCCGCCTCAACCAGTTCCTGCTCGTCCTTTTCACTCAGTCCTTCGATTACGTCACCGACTTTGTAGGTTTTTACGCCATCATCAACTTGTCCTTGCTTAACAATTACACTCATAGCAGCCTCCCTAGAGCACAACGGCTACAAGCCAGCCGTCTACATCTTCAGGAATAGGAATAGGTCGGGAGGTCAGGCGAATCATTCGTGCATCTGAGTTTTGATCTGACCACGATTTAGGGACGCGAGCTCCTTCATAAGTGTGGAACTGACCATCAGCTTCCATTTGTGTAACTGCACCATAAGAAAACTTCCCTAGTTTAGGGCGGCACATAATAAGCGTGTTACTCGGGATGTATGGTTGCTCCACATCTTCATCGTCAAGGAACCAATCGTCGTATGTGTAAAGCTCTAATCCCAAGCCTGGAAGCTTTCCACAGTACGTCAACGCTTCATCAATAACGGACGGATTCATCAAGGCTAGCGTTGCATTTTGTTGATCCATGAGTTCCATAATCTCAGGGTCTTTACGGAACTCTTTCCATGCATCTCTGCCGAAGATGACCATGGTAGGTGCAGAGCCGGACGATTTAATGACGTTCAAGCGCCATTGTTCAAGCTGTGCATATTTAGTGCGAGCCGAACCAGCATCCGTCCATTTTGCCGTTCCAGTTAAGGTGATTTTGTTAGTGAACCCAAAGTCGATTTCATCTTCGACGTAGTTTGTATCGTTACGATCGATGAAACCCTTCACAACGATCGGTTTACCGAGAAACAACTCGCGAGCCATCCATTCGAGACGACGCGAAACCATTTCGTCCAATTCACTCAAGTCAGTTCCAAGTAATTGCGCTTGACGTTGCGCTGGAGTTTGTTGGCTAAACAGGTTCTCGCCTGGGCCGCGAGTAACGAGGTCATCAAGCGTCAGTATTCTTTGCGGTGCAATCTTAGGTGCCGTGTATTTTTTCGTTTTATATCCATCACGAGCCACCGTAATACCTCCAACTCGTGGAGCAACGAAAGGTGCCATCTTGCGCTTACCTTTTTTGTAATCAAAAAGCACGTCTTCAGTGACGAACGTCGGTCCGCTTGTTGAGAAGAACGTGCTTGTGAAGAACTTGCGAAGTGGCATCATCTTACGAACTGCCTGCAACATTGTTGTTGTTTTATATAAATTCAGATCCATTAGTCAATCAGCCTCCTATTCGTATGCCTGAACGTCTTTAAGGAAAATACCCTTTTGACGCAGTGCGTTTTCATGATTAGCAGAAGTATCAGCGCCACCAAAGACAAGAGCTTCTCGGTTAAACTGCCCTGTAATGTAGGCAGTTGTAACCACATCGCCGGCGGTTGTATCAATAACGTCTGTTAAGATGCAATCCGCTGTTTGGCTGCCGTCGCTATTGGCGCTATTGACGATCTTTCCCTTGCTGTTCGCTGTAACGACACCGATAACAGTACCACGCGCTAGAATACCTTGGCCGGTTAGTATTGTAATACCCTTAATATCGACTGGGTGCGTCGTGCCGGCGAACAACTTATCCGGCGTCGTACTTCCTACGTTATCATTGAAAAAATTTCCCATGATTACTTACCCTCCGTTCCGCGGCCCGCATTGATTGCTGCTGCAATAAGATCGATGTTTTGCGCTTCTTCTTGTTTTTTCTTCTCTTCCTCACCTGGAGGAGTTTGCGAATTGACCGTCGTGTTCTGCTGAAGCTCTTGCTGACGGTTCTCCAAGTGCTTAATTCCCTTGCCAGCATCCGACTTCATCGCGGCTAACGCAAGTTCTGCAGCATTGATTGGTTGTTCGTACTTCGCAGATGCTACCAGTTCATCAGCTATGTTTGCCGAGATTTCCTCGATTGACTTCATTCGATCTCGCTCTGCAGTAGTGGCAGCCGCAACTACCTGATTGTAAATGTCAGGGTAGTGTTTCTTTAAGTCTTCAACGTTTTTGATTTCCAAAGCTGTTTCACGCTCCTTCGGTTTGTTCTGAATTAATGGGATTACGGGAAATGAAATTGCAGGAGCTGTCTTAGCCCCTAGATTCGGACGACTTGAAAATTGTGACATGTCGTGAGCGACCGAGTTGACAACCAAGAATCGATTATCGTTGGTTATGGATGCCTCGACCTTCTCCTCGAACATAATCTCATCGACAAAGCCTTCAGCCTTTGCCTCTTCCGCCGTCATCCACTTTTCTTGCGTCATCATCGCCGACAATTCCGCTCGATCGCGGCCAGTCTTGTTAACGTAGGCATTCATGATGCTATTCTTGGATGTCTCGAGGATGGCTTTCATCTTGTCCATATCCTCGGCATTGTACATTCCATAGAGCATTAACAATGGATCATGAATCATGACTTGCGCAGCTGCCGGAGCCTTAACAGTATCCGCCGCCATCATAATAATTGTCGCAGCGCTTGCTGCCATGCCATCGATAATAACGGTGACGTTGGCTGCGTGACTCTTTAGCTGCGAATAAATAGCTGTGGCAGCTGAAACATCACCGCCCCTAGAATTAACACGGACGGTTAAGTCACTCACGGCGCCAAGATCCTTGAGATCCTTACTAAACTGACGAGAGTAAATGCCGTCGTCACCTTCGCTCCACCAAGGCTTTTCGGAACGAATATCGCCATATAAAACGAGCTCGCCCGAAAGTGGGCCTAAGCTATTAAACTGCCAAAACTTATTCATCTTCTTTTTTCACCTCCTCTTCAGGGTCTACCGGTTTGGGCTCTTGTGCCGGAACTGCTGAAACGCCAGCATCCGAAAGAACTTTCTTCTCTACCTTAAGTTGCTGGACATTCGTCCAGAAGTCGCTGCCATTGGTCTCGATCGCTTCACGCTCATGAGTGCTTAGTCCAAGATCAATTCGCAAACCTGCCGCATTAGCTTCCTTAACAGGATCAAGTTGACCAGGTGCAGGACCATTCCACTCAGCTTTCGACCACGCTTTACGAATAGCTGGGTCATTAAAATAACCCGGTGCGCGGATGCGACCGAGTGCTATAGCTTCAGCCAACCATTCCTCGTAGATTGGCTGACAGAATTCTTTCGCCGTCCATTGACGACGCATGCGGAACATTTTCCACGCCTCCAATAGAGCGGCGCGAGAAGCAGAATAAGACGACTGAAACGACTTTAGCAGCAACTCATACGGAATCTCTAATGCTGCTCCAATATAGCGGCACAGTGCGCTAACGAATGGATCAAAGTTAGCGTTCGGGCGACCGGGGTTAGCGATCTCAACCTCCTCGCCTGGCTCAAGAACATTTATCGCGCCGACTCCCAACTCATAAGCATTAGGATCACTTGCCGCAACCTGCTGTTCAGGGGCAATCATTGACCCAAAGGGATTATCAGATGTTGGACCTTGTGACTTGATGAATACGGTGAACATGCCGGCAATTACGCTTGCCATCAGCTCCGCTTCTGTGTACCTCGTGATTTGTTTCAACGTCTCGATAACAGGCGCAAGGAATGGGACTCCTCTCCGCTGTTCAGCGCGCTCCGTGTCCATAAGATGGAGAATGTTCGGACTGCCCGTACGAGCCCCATACGCCTCGATCCTGACCCAATCACGTAATTGATTAGCAGTTAGGTCTGTTGCATAGCTATTAGCGATGTGATAGGCAACCAGCGCCCCGTTAGCATCGACCTCGACACCGGAGATAATCCGATTCCCATTAGCAGCCTTACCTTCTACGGAATCACCAAGTACTCCCCGTGTCATCGGTGTACTGATTCTATCAGCTTCGATCAGATGCAATCGTAAGCCGTAAGGCATCCACGGTTCTCGTTTGCTTTGTCGGAACAATGCGAAGGAATCACCGTTCATCAGCATCCCAAGGAAGGCGATTCCTTGCTGATCATAGAAATCATTCATTCGAATTGCGTCCGAGTGCTTTGATTCGGCCCACAGAGCGAATTCCTTTTCTACTTTGCCGCACCATTCATCGGCTTTCTCTTCAGAAAGCCCTAAAGCATCAGCATCGATTCTCGATTTAAGCCGGAGACCTGGACCAATTACATTAGTCCTAGCCGTTCTCAAAGCTGCAGCTCCTATCGGGCTGTTCATAAACAGATCCCGCGCACGACCGCGAAGCGTATCAAGACTACGATCAATGTCGTCTTTGGGGTTCAACGGGTTTGCGATCCATCCGCGCATGCTTTTCTTCTGATGGCTGGCGCCGCCTTGATCATACCCGTTTAAAACCTTTGTCACTTCGCGAGCCGCTACACGCCGCATTCCAGCCTCGGGATTAAAAAAACTTATGACTCTATCCGTCAAATTAATTAGAAACACCTCCCCTCATCCATCGCGTTTAGAAGTCACGCGGAATCACTCCAAAAACTCGGTTACGTCCACGGCCCGTCAACCGTCCCTCTTCAGCGGCAATGTCTTTCTCCAATTGTTTCAGCATCCCTGTGATCTCAGCGAGATTTGCTCTCGTCATGTTACGTCCGCCGATCGCATAGCTTTGTGCGCCGGTCAGAATTGCAGTCTCACATTCCAAATATAAGAGCCGGCGTTGCTTCAGTTCGAGCAATTTATCAGACAATGAATGTTCCCCCTTCTCAACCGATTCCTTTATTAACGACACCTTTACGTCGTGCAGCAGACTTGTTGTTGTTCTCTGCAGGTGCAGTTCCCAGCAGCCGCTCCCGCCGTTGAAACAAGGCTTCAATCGTTGGCTCTCCGCCTATTATCTCGAGTGCGACACCTGCGTAATTGCGGCAGTCGAGCGGTTCGTTCCGGCTGCCGGCCAGTTTCTTCTCCCAATGAAAAGAAGGCCGACCCTTCATATACCGCATAACGCGATGTTCTGAGGTCAAGCCTGGGAAATAAGCTTCATCGTATCCTGTTTTATCGTCTTCAGGGAAATGGCAGAAGCCGGCGCCGTGATATTGAATGGAGAGGCGCGAGGATAACGTGTCCTTTCCAACGTCGACACCGATATTGAATAGCCATACCCCCGCGTCGTTCTTCCGTTTAGGCTTGATGATTAACGGGATACCGCTGCCGCCTTTACCCTTGATCGCCCACACTCGCTGGAGCTCACGCTTCCTGCAGTATTTATAGACTTCCTTCGTGTAATGGCCACCGGTATCGATAGCAGTTGAAATAACACGCATTTCTTCGCCGTCAGCACGCTTGAAACTTGCGTTAATAACCCGTTCGTCGAGCATATCCCAAACGTGACTTTGCCCGGGATTACCCATTATCACACCATAACGGACGCCCCAGCTTTCGGCTTCAGCGCCCCAACCTACGATTTCATATTCAAGCCGATTATCCTGCACGTCAACGCCGCAAGTAAGAAGCAACACATCATCCGGAACCTCAGCCTCATAACGTTCTCGACGTTTAACAAGATCGTCCGCATCAACACCTGTGCCGCGCTCCTCCCACGTTTCCCCTAGTGAAGTGTTAACCCAAACCTTAAGTTTCTCAGGTCCTCCACGATCGGCAGTTACAAACTCCTCAACGATTTGATTCCAACGTTTCCAAGGTGAAGCGAGCTCGTTTAGATGGAAGCCGCGGACCTTCTTATTCTCGTTTCGAGCAATCCATTCGCCTTGGCCGGCTTTCCATTCGCGTTCACTATGGAGTACTCCACAATTCTTACAGGCCATATTAACCGAGATGCAACGCTTGACGCTTTTGTCATAATCATATCTAACCTGCGGCCACGATAGCGGTTGCCTCTCATAGCAGCTCGGGCAAGGCAAGCACCACTGCTCCTTACTGCTATCCTCGTAAAATTCCTCGATTCGCGATAGTCCTTTGATCGTTGGCGTGCTCACGAGGATACGTTTTCGATTGAAGAAGGTTGTTGTCCGCTTCGTTACCAGCTCGACGGGATCGCCTTCAGTTCCTGCCGACACTGGATATCGGTCGATTTCATCCGCAAGCACAATCCGAATAGGGCGGCTCGCAAGGGATGAAGGTGAATTCGCACCAGATAAAGTAATGTGTCCACCTGGAAACGATTTGTAGAGTAAAGTATTCCCGCCGTCTCTTGACTTCGTTCGGACCTTGTCTCTTAAGGCCGGCGTATCTCGCAACATCGGAGCCAACCTATCCTTGCTGAATGCCTCAGCTAAATCCAGCGTTGGTTGAACTAGCATTGTCGGCGCTGGATCTTGATGGATATGATAGCCAACTATGTTCAGCAGCAACTCCGTCTTCCCGACTTGCGCGGAGGACTGCATGACGATCGTCTCGACCTCTTCATCACTCATGCAGTCCATGATTACTCGCATGTAAGGAGCTCGATCTGTCCTCCATTGCCCCGGCTCTGCTGAGGATTCAGAGGACAATCTGCGATGTTCATCTGCCCATTCTGAAACCTTAAGGACTGGAGGAGGGGCAACGACCGAAACGATCGACCGAAATAATTGGATTGTTCGCTGATTAGGCTTCGCCATGCGGATCAGCTCCCCCGCCGCCCTCTTGGAATGCTTCCGGATCATAATCGGACAATTCGGATAGCGCTTCATGAAGTTCTTTTGTTAGGAGGCCTTTTAATACGTTGATTTCCTCGATCCCGACCAGCTGCGGCGATAATTTAGTTGGGATCGCTAGGATCTTTTGACGGAAAGCAGTAAGCATATCCGACATAACAGCCTCAACATCCTCAGCTGCATGCAATTCTCCACGCATTTGAGCGAGCTGCAGAGCCGCTTTCTCCGTCTTAATGCGCTCATGCTCGGTCTTATGATCGACCAAACGAGGCTTTCCATCGTCCTCTTTGCCCCCAGAAGCGTGCTCAATATACGCCTGAACCGCCTCAGCAAGCTTGTATTTCCCTCTACTGATTTGTTTCAATACGCCATCAGTAGTCATTTGCCTGATCCAACGATCTGATTTACCAACGATAGCAGCCAATTCACCGGTTTGAACAATACGATCCTGTATCAAATCTACTTCCGTTTTCTTCTTCGCTATCGCCAGCACCTCACTTCCGCTTTTTATATATTATTTTCGATAATCGTTTTTCACGGGATTTAATGAAGCCGAAAAATGAAAGTCTACATATATGGCGCCTCAGAATCGGAAGCGGAAGTAATTTTTTTGAAATAAATCTGCGCAAATTTCGGGCTCACGCGCACCCGCAGTTATCCCAGGGCTCAGAAGGACCCAAATTAAAAGTTTTAGCCATATAAAAAGAGCCACTCAATAAGAGTGACTCATCTAAAGGGTTTGCTTAATTAATATTCGCTTACTTCGAACGTTAAAATCTTATCGAAGATCACGTAATCCTTACGGCTTTTAAACGGCCCCTTATTATTATCATGCTTATCAATAGCATATGATGCCGTTCCAGTTCCTGCTTGCTGCTTGGTTTCGTACCAAGCGATGAAGTCGTTCACTTCAATCATGGATAGATCAAATTCTTTTTCAAGACCTGTATCCATTGTAATCACCACAATAGCACGATCTCCACTTGGCTCTTGCGTGGGTGTCGGTGTCGATGTAGGTGCTAGTGTTGGCGTCGGTGTTAGAGTTGGCTCTGGATCCGTTGTAGTTTTAGACATCATCTGAAGTTCACCGACAGATAGATAGCTTGGATCACCATTGTTAGCTGTAATATTAATTCGATAATAATTGTAAGACGTTGTATTTGAAATGGCGAATTTTTTAGGACTTCCATCTTCCCATCCAGTTATATCCGATTGAGTATCTAACACACTCCAGTTAGTCCCATCATTTGATCCTTCGAAAGTCCAGCTTTTGGGAGCGCGTAGAGGAACAGAATTTTGTGAATAAAGAACATATTGAGCTACAATTTCTGGAATAGGAAAATCATATCTTAACCAAGCTTTCATCTCAGTTGAGGTCCAAGCGCTAGCAACTGTATTGGAATAATTTCCGTCGAATGCTGTGAACGGTAGTGAATAACCATATGACAGTTCAATATTAGAGCTTGCAACACCGGATGGAGTCGTACTAGATGTCATATTAGGAATTAGGTTGTCCGAATATTGAATTGCTGCCTCACTTTTAAAAGGAATCAAAATTAACCCTAGCGCTAAAATCAAACTTGTAAATACTAAAATAAAACTCTTTTTCTTCATGAAATCATCTCCTATTTGTAATAAGCCAATTATACGAAGGCTTATCCGCAATAAACAGTCTGTAATTCGACAAATATTTACATTATGATTAGAGGTTAAAGTCATTGATGTAAATATTCCCATAATAAAAAGCCACCCAATATTTGAGTGGCCTGCTGCATGTATATGTAGAGCACGTATGATGCATCGATCGTTATTTAAAAACCCCACCAGTAAAGATGAGGACACGCATAAACGCTTCGCTCATGCGCCTCGTGCTGGGCACGTATTTAAAGGCATACGTACTTAGTTACTATAGAGGAAGAACAAGCCCATTATACTGATTGCCATATAAAGGCGTCAAATGCGTATGTAGGGCAAATTCAGCCATCTATCTAACCAAACATACGTTCTCACTCATTCTAGCGTGCCCGCATACTAATTATTCTACACTATGCGCCCGCTGCTCTTCTTCTTGGTCTTAATACTGGCCGCCTATATCGATGCTCATCTTTAAAGAATAGATAATCCTCCATTAACTCAAGTTCATGTGGAATTTCGTCGATGATTGGCTGTAAAATTTGAAGTAAATGTTCCCTCGTCGGGTAATCGCTCGATGTTCTAACACATAAATTTCGAAGAGCAACTGAAACTTCAGGATAATTTGAAAAAGAATAGCTAAAAGTATCATATTCATCCCAAATATGCATCTGAAAGAACATTTGTTGTACTTCGTTTAGTTTCTCGTCATCAAGTTCAAGCATCTTTGCCACTTTTTCCAATTCATCAACCATTTCTAGCTTAAAAGAATCCCCCATACCCCCACCGAAAATTCGCCCTTCATTTGTCAAATTGCTTAAAACCGTGATAATCAATGGAATTGATACAGCCTTTAATTGCTCCAACGTCGCTTGAGCCTCGTCTACTACTTTTTGAACTTCTTTCATCTCAGCTTCAATACCTGCAGCTTTAAACCGTGAAAACTTTTCTAAATTCAAAAAGAAGATCACTAAAGCACTCGCTGCAAGTGCGATACCCATTTCTGTCGGTTGATCATTGATACCAAAATACATCAACGGAACAAAGAAAATCGCGATGTAAAAAAGTCCTTGTAAGTATGATTTCATTCTAACCCTCCTACTGATTTTTGCTGATAGCATTAATTCGACAATAGGAAGGAAATTCCTCTGACTTTGTAGAATAAACACATCAGACAACAAAAGAAGGGAGATAGATAGGAATGAAGTACCAAAGCAACTGTGCTTGCGGTCATCCTTACACCAAAACCTATGAAGGTAAATTTCCTATGAAAGAAAAATTCAGCACGAAATGTCCAACCTGTGAAAGAGTTATCGAAGAAAAATCCACAGCTGTTGATGTTATATGGGATTTCCAAAAAGATTGGAAACCTGATCATGTTTAAATCCGGCTTCACCTTATCCACCGACGCCCATCTCTCGGCCGCCATGTTCAACAAAACGCCTGTTATGGCTTGGCAAGACGGCGAGATCATCGACTATGGCGGTCTGATTGAGCAGCAGGACGAGTTAACCGTAACAATAAACGGAATGCACTACGTAAAAACCGCCTGCGAATTCAAGGTTCGCTAGGCGGCTTTTCTTCGTATTCTCCAGCTTCGAGCTCGTCAATCAAATCGACGATCACGGTCCACTTCGCTACCCACATGAGCAGCAGCTCGCTTTCCGCATCGGCAATGATTCTGCGCCGCAGCCGCTCCGCTCTTCCCTCGAGATCCGCTAGCAGGCGATCCCGATCAATCACTGATCTGCGCGCCCTCGACATCCCGTATCTCGAACCATTCTCCGTCAACCATAAAGCGCCGGCGCATTTGATCAACTCGATCGACAACGCCCTCGACCACCAATTCTTCAAACGGATGATAGAGCCGAATCGATACTAGCGTTCGTTGTTCCAGCGATTCCCCGATCACTCGAGAAATGTCTTCCCATTCCTGTTCATCCAAAACAATGCGCTGCCGCCGGTTCCGTTCGTGCGCATGCGTTCGTATTTCATTGACGTGTTCAGGCAGCATCATGCGCGATGATTCCCACATTCCGTTACCGTGAAGCTTCTTCCTCTGTGTCGCCATTGAACATCACCTTCCGAGATTGATGCCCTTATTATATGCGAACATTCGTTCGATATTCAAGGAATAAAAAGTGACATTTACTTCGGCATGCCACAGCCGCTACGAGCCGTCATCTTAGCCCCAGTAGTCGAAGTTGGAAGGAGATAATCCGAAACAACATGCGGTCAAATGACAATTCCGCATATCGCCAGAAGCGGCGTAACGAAAAAGGAAGCTCAGCACACTCGCAATGTGTTGGCTTCCTTGGGAATAGTTTATTGAGCAGTAATTTATACAATGCGCGTACCGCTAATGCGCCATCCTCGGAATGAGGCTTTCGTCGGCCTCGGACTATCGTCCTCAACGGCCATTCCCAATTAAGCGCCGCAAACTGTGTCACCAGGACGAAGGCAACTGCCTCCTCTACTGTTGTTCGGTTGCCATCCGAGAGTGCGGGGCCAGCTTGCATCGTCAGACGCGCCAGAATTCTCTGTAACGCTTCGTAGGTTTTTGCACCCGAACATTCGACGGAGTGCACAAACGTATGTTTGGGGCGAATTCTGCGCGTAAGGCGACGAGATAGATGGATCACCTCCGGCATCGATTGCATCAACTACATGCGATGTCGTTTTGTCCTTCTACTCTTAGTTGGCAATCGCCATACAAAAAACCGCAATTTCAGAAACGTATTTATGCCTCATATTCATCAACATCAAATGACTCAATCTTATGATAGATAACGAATTCGGTGCGTTGTTTAAATGGCCCTATATTCCAAGTTTTTTGAAAACCATATCTTGACTGCCCCTGACCTTCAGTAAAACCATCATACCAAGCAATAAAACCTTCATACTCCAAATAAGATAAATCATATTCTTTTACTAAACCACCAGAAAGATAAATGGTTAGAAGTACTCGATTGCCACCATCTTCATTACCACTATTTGATTTAAGACTTAATTTTTCAACTTTATTCGTACCGGCTCCACCAAAAACATAAATACTATTATTATAAGTTACTGCTGTTTGATCAAACCTTGCAACATTTAAACTAACCTCAGTAGACCAAGTATTTGAATCAGGGTTATAGACTTCTACAGTTGTTGATGGCGATAACGAATCTGGTACCTCTAATCCACCAATCGCATATATCTTATTTTCATAAACAGCGGTAGCAAGTATATCTCTTTTGGTCGGCATTGGTGCACCTGCCGACCAACTATTAGCGATTGGGTCATAAATTTGGACGTAATCAAATAATTTCGTCATATCTCCTCCCCCAATCACATACAACTTTCCATTTATAGCAGTAACACCAGCAGCATGTAATGGAGTTGTAAGATTAGCAACAGTTGCCCAAGAATCTTCAATAGGATTATATCTATACACTACTGACGTTTGGCCTTCATTAGATGTCATGCCGCCAACTACATAAATAAAATCACCTAATGTAGCAGCATTAGTCCAATATCTTGCAGAAGGCATATTTGTTTTCGTTGTCCATGTATCCGTAGTAGGATCATATACTTCTACTTTATCCAATCGGGTTCCTGAATTGACAATGGGGCCTCCTGTAATTCCGCCAAAAGTATAGATTTTTCCGTTATGAACTGCTGTTGCAAATGCTGATTTAGCTGTAGGCATATTTGTTTTTCTTGACCATAAACCAGTACTAAAATTGTACTCATCTACTTCACTAAAAGATCCTGACCCATTTGACCCACCTAATACATACAGTTTTCCATTTATTTCGACTACACCTGATTCAGCTCGATTAATAGGCATATCATTTTGGATCTCCCACACATGCGTTGAGCTTGCATTCACTTTGTCTTTAGAAAAAGGATTAAAAACTACAAAAAGTGTTGCTACCATAATAATCAATAATACTTTTTTCATACACATACTTCCCCTCAATCATTTAGTTATATAATCATATTTATTTTTAAAGAAATTTAATAGACTTATATTAAATTTCCATTTAAAGTACAATGAAATATTAACCAATTTTTATTTTATGGAAAAATGACATCCATAAAATATCAAGTAAGTTTTTGAGTACCGGAACATAAAAAAAGCAGGAGGACTAATCCTCGCTGCTCTTTTTTCATTTGCATCAAAATTGCATCAAACTAAACTCATGAAGAAAATCTTACGCGTTTGAAAACGCGTTACATTCGAAATATGGTTGCGAACGGTTTTCTCGCTGATGAATAATTGCTGTGCAATATCCCTCGTTGTCTTATCCTGTACCAACAGCTCGAATACCTCGCGTTCACGATGCGTCAATAAAAACTTGCTCTTATGGTCGCTACCCTTCAAAGTTTGTCACCCCTCCTTGCTCGGGTTTTTATGGTTTAACAAGGTTAAGGGATACAGTCAACTTATCTTATGAATGGTGGGTCTTATTGGTGCGGCAATCAAATAAAATGGGCGGTCGACATTCCAAGGCATTTGGAGTGGAAAAGGAGTACCGCGGCTAGCGGCCGTACTGGGATAATGCCGTGTCATATAAGAATCTACCGAATATACTATGCTATCAAAAGATACGAGGGAGTGCTTCTTCATTATGGCTGATGTTGGGATAGTCATGCCTGTATACACGCAGGACAGTATGCTGTTCAGGCAAGCAATACGCTCCATTCTTAAACAAACCTACCGGAACATAAAGCTCATTATCGTCATTGACGGCGTTACGCCCAACGTGCTGCGGATTGCAAGAAACTTTGCACGAAGAGATGCCAGAGTTCAAGTTATCCCGAGACCTCAGAACCAAGGTACGGACACGGCGCTTAATGTCGGCTTCAACGTCTTGAAACAGATGCGCAGCATCAAATATTTGACATGGGTATCCAGTGATAACTACTATTACCCCAATTGCATCCGCATCCTCCGCCGAAACTTGAAGAACGCGCCTCCGAATGTCGGCTTCGTTCACTCCAGCTTTCGCTTCGTCATGCATTACCAAAGAGTTCCCGTCGACGTCGAGAAGATGAAAGGGTATGTCCAATGGCAAAGCCAGCAAACGAAAGAGAAGCTGCTCGAATCCTATTTCATCGGTTACGCGTTCCTCTACAAGAAAAGTTATGCCAAGCAGGTTGGCGAGTACCGTTATACTCCCGTCGAAGATTACGATTATTTCCTGCGGCTAACCGAAGTATCCGATATGATATTTGTGCCGCGAATTCTGATGGACTTCCGAGTCCGGTCGCCCCATAGCAACTCCCTCGAATTGCGCAATTCGAAGAAAAAATACTATTTGAAGCGATACTTGCTTAACCTATGCGTGCAAGAAGCTCGGGCAAGGCGGAATATTCCGTATGAAACAAGCGTTATCTTCCCGGTCGAGGACGCCTCCGAAGAAACGCTGCATCGCCTCGACAGCTTGTTGGAGCAGGTTTATTTGAACCAAAAAATTTATCTTCTCGACTTGACGCCGGACACAAGCGCCATGCCCGTACTCGGGGAGATGCCCGATCCCCGTATCGATTACATCGCGTATCCTGGTTTATCGTACGTCGAGGCAATCAATCGCGGACTAGAGCTTGTGCAGACGCCTTATGTTGTATTCTACGGCCGAGGCGACTACTCCGCCGAAATCGACTATTTCGAAGAAACGATCAAGCTCATCCGCCAGATGGTCCATGTTCCGTATGCCCGCCCCATTCAATCGCTTGCCGAAATTTCCTTCCAGACGTTTTACCGGAATTCGCGATAGCGCATAACGACGGAAAGGCCGCCCCCAAGGGGCGGCCTTTCCGTCGTTATGCTACAAGTAACCAAGCAATTTCATATTCCTCCGACACACTCGCCTAATGACGGCAGCCTGCTTCGGCGTAATCGTTTTTTTGCGCACCGAGCCTCGGATCTTCTGCGCGAGCACCCCGTTGAGCTCTTCTTTGGTAATTTGAGCCAGCTCCGTCAATCGGCCAACGGTATCCGCTTCCTTGGCAATCAGCTTCTCGTATTGAATAAATAAGGCTTGCGGATTGCTTCTCGACATTGCCAAATAATCGTTCACGTTGTTGTTCCACTGTCTGGCGAATTGAAGCGCGCCGCTGTATTCTCCCCATGATTTCGGATAGCTCTCCCATGCCTTGAGCGGATTGCGGACGAGCAGGAGCAGCTTCGCCTCGGGATAACATTTTTGCAGAATCGTCAGTTCCTTGGCGCCGTAACGGACTTCCTTGAAGCCGATCATATCATGGCCTTCTTTGTTTTGTTGATAAAGCTGATCCAAGAATGTCCGCACCGACGAAATCGTCGCATTCTCAATGAACTCTGGCGACGGCGCCATTAAGGCTAGCCATTGGTTCGGATTTTCTCCGCTTTGGAAGTAGGCTTGCCGGCTCGACTTCCCTTTCTCCGATAACGTCTGCACTTTCTGGTATATCGCGTGAAACTGGCTTAGAACGCCCAGATGCTCTCCCCAAATCAATGTCTGCGGCCTCGCGTTCAGTATGCGCTGTACGAGCGTGGATCCCGATCGATGCGTAGCCGCCGATAATATCACGTTCAATTCCGCTGTCTCCTCTCCTACATGTTCATGCTTGTTCTACAGATATATTATGCAGATGAAATGCCCCGGGAAACGGCGCAGTCGCCGCTTCCGTGTTCAATGCCTCACTTTAGCGAAAATGGACGGCATGACGAGCACCGAACGGCAAATCTAGCATTTAATAAATAATAGATTGAGATATGAATCAGAGAGGAGGTTCATTCTATGAGTAGCAATCAATATGCCAACAATCAATTTTCTCCGGATAATGTCGTCATGCTCGTATCCTATCCGAAATCGGGCAACACCTGGGTCAGATTCCTGCTCTCATCCTTATTGTTCGATCAGGCGACGGATTGGACCAACTTCCATAGGACGACCACATCTATTTATTATCCGGATTTCAACCTGGAGAAAGCCAGCCAGAGCAGTAATCCCTATATTGTAAAAAGCCATTCCGAATTCGACGGCAGATACGCAAAAGTGATTTATATCGTTCGGGATGTCCGCGATGTGGCTATATCGTTCTATTTCTATCATAAGAAAACCGTTCCGGAATACGATTTAAGCTTTGATCAATTTCTGCAGCATTTCTGCGCGGGCGGAATATGGCCGGGCAATTGGGACGAGCACGTGAACGGCTGGCTTAACCGCAAGGATGAGATCAAGAACGGCGTTCTTATCATAAAATACGAAGACCTTCACTCGCATACCGGCAGGACAACGAGGAAGATCATGAAGTTTCTCGGCATCAAAAAAAGCGCATTAGACATCTATCGCGCCATTCGTTGGTCTTCGTTCGACAATATGAAGAAGCTGGAGCTTGCCCAACAGGATCAGTGGGAAGAATATAAGGATACGAACAAAAATATCGCTTTTATGCGAAAAGGAATCGTTCATGAATGGAAGCAGCGATTGACGAACGAACAAATGAAAATGCTAACGGTTCGATACGGGCAGACGCTGCAAGATCTTGGATACGAAAGCGACATGCCCGCAGACGATGAGGATAGCCGCTCCTGACAGGAAGCGGCTTGTTGCGAATTATACTGCCGCAAGAGCGGCTGACATATAAAGCTGGTTGTTGGCTATCTGATCTGCCCTTGCCATATACGGCATAGATCGCAGATTGGCTGCCATGTTCTCCAAATATCCCGCTTCCAAAGTCGCTCCATCCAGCGAATAGAACAGCACGAACGGAGTAATCGCGTAGTTGATGGCCGCTTGCCGTACCTCGTGCTCGCCGGCCGACGGGATGGACACGTAATCGATTCTAGTATCCGGAATCAGTCTTAAGGCTTGAGCCGCGCTTCCATCAGGAGAAGTATCGATCAAGTAAATGCGGTAGTTGGAATAATTCTGATTCAACAGCTCTTCCAGCCTATTGACCATTTGTTCGGAAAAGCCGTTCACCGAATAGATGATGCTCGTCTCGGGAGCGATTCCTCGCCTCATGCGCGCAAGATGTTTGACCAGTTGATATTTGTAACGATTGTACCGGAATGAAGCAGGGTCGGTCTTAATCTTCAACGAATTGCTGAGAGGAGCGAACATCCGGTACGTGACCAAAGCCCTCGGCACATACTTAATGCTGCAATGTTCCGCCAACTTCAGCCAGAAATCGTAGTCCTCGACCGGTGTATGCTCATAGACGCCGGCCATTGCCGCATACTTCTTCTTGTACATGAACGATCCGTAGATGAAGTTATAGTCGAGCAGCTTCTCCTTTGGTTGATTCTGCCAAGTATTCGTATAGGCAAGAAACTGGCCTGTGCCTTGAATGAGTTTCATGCTGCTGTAGACCAACCCTACATGATCCGGGCTAAGCCGCAAGTTTCTTCTGAGCACTTTAATGAAATTGTTATGGTAAATGTTATCGCTGGCAACCCAAGTCAAGTACCGGATGCCCGGAACTCGGTTTAAGTAGTCGAACCCGACGTTCAGGGCATGCTCGGTGCCTCTATTTTGCGCGTAGGCGATGACGTGAATCCGCTTATCCCGTCTCGCCTCCATGCGCACGACTTGCTGCACCGCTGGGGTAACCCCGTCAATGACGATGACAAGCCTATAATTGCGGTATAGCTGGTTACGGATCGAACGAATGGCGGCGCGCAGATAATCTCTTCTTTGCACGTATACCGGAAGAACGATTCCTACATCAGGCACGGTTATTTCCTCCTCAAAAAGAACATGTTTGATTTCGCATAAGGATTTTTCACTTTGGGGAAAAGGCGAGTACGGTATCTGAATTTATGCCTTGCTTTCAGCATGACCGACCTGCCGGAATGGAAAAACGAATAGCTCCAAGGCAATTGATAATATCCTCTGAGCGGGCTAATCTCATGCAGATACCCGTTGACGAGCATTACCGTTGCATCGCTGATCGGCGCTTTCTCGTACCCTTCCTGCAAGAAGCTTACGTAATCAGGATTCCTAAGGACGCTGGAGTAATGAAACACTTTGAGCGGCTGGCTGTTCACAAGAAACGTGCCCGTATCCGAAATGCTAATGATGCGCTCATTCAAATTCCAAGGCCCCACGTTATAGCCTGGATGCGGAAATATATAGCCGCCGAATAATTGTGGTACGTAATCGAGCCACTTCTGGTCCGCATTCAGCCCTTTATCAACATCCAAATAACAACTTGTATCCAGCTTATGAGCCCACCACTTTAAAAAACGATTGGCTGCAGGCGATTTGCGCAAGGCGAACAAACCTGCATTGAATACCCCGTGACGGATAACGGCCGGCTTCGGTTGGAAGTTATGCGGCGTTAGTATGATCGGATAATAGTCCAATGCGTCGAGAAGTTCTGAAATATCGCCGTACAGCATCAGATCCGTATCCGTGTAAACATATTTGCTCTCTTGCGGAAACCGATTAAAGGCATATTGCATCAATCTCGCCTTGCAAGAGCACGGACCTTCAATTTCGCTATGCTTGAAAATATGGCGGTAGAATTGGGGAAAGCCGAGGTTTTTAGCCAATACGACATCGTCGAAAAGCGACATATAAGGCGCCAGCACGGATTTATTTTCTTCTACCAGACATAATACGATTTTCGCTCCGGGATAATATTGTTTAATGGAGCATGCCATCATAACGGCTAACCCAAGATGGTTATTCGTCGTAACGCTGCAAAAAATCATATGCTCTCTCCTATCTACTCTATTCTTGATCGCGGACGGCAGCGCGAAGGCATAACGCAAGTCCCTTCTCGATCGGGGTGGCCGCTTGCCAGCCAGGCAGCAGGATCCCTTTGCTCCAGGGCACCATGATCTCCCGGCTGCGATAGCCGCGCTCGCCCCACCCGATTGGCAGCTTTGTCCGCGTTACGTCTTCCAGCTTCTCTACCAGCTCTCTCAACGTGAGAGGCTTGCCGGTGGCGACAACGAACCGCTCGCTCTTCGCCGCGCGCCCGTCCAGCAATCTAGCCGCTGCCGCTGCATAAGCGTCCACGATGTCTTCAACATAGACCAAATCGAGCAGCTGCTCGCCTGGCGACATCGTAAGTCTACTGCCGCTATGATAAGCGGCGATAAGCAGAGGAACGATTTTGGGACGCGGATCGTCTGGCCCGTAACTGTCGTACAGCTCAAGCGTTGTGCAGCATAACGATGCCGTTTCCGTGTAATAAACGAGAATATCGTCAAAAGCTTGTTTCGTAGCCGCGTATAGGCTTTGCGGATTGTACGCTTCGTTGTCGTAGTGCTGCGAGTACGTCCCCGTATTGACGAGATACGGAACGCCATGCTTCGTCATGGCCTCTGCAAGCTGTGTTCCGAATATGATGTTGCTCTGCAGCATCGGCTCCAAGTTCGTCAGGTCATGCGTGACGGTAGCGAGCGAGGCCAGATGCACGACAATGTCGATATGCGATTCCGCGAACAGTTTGAGCAGGCTGGCCGTCGTTCCGTCATAAGGATGAACGCGGACGGCTCCTTGCGCAGCGCCTAACAAATCGAGCTTCGATTGCGGCCGTGCAACGATGTGGACGCGATATCCGCATTGCACCAGCCGTCTCGCCAGACGGGAACCGATGTAACCGGTCGCGCCCGTCAGCAAGAAGGAAGGCATCTCGCTCACGGCAATCGCCCGCTTCGGTCCAACGTCTCGTATTCGTGAATTTGCTCCAAGCATAGTTCCGTGACATTCTCTAAACCCTGATACCGCTTATGCCACTCTACGATCTTGCCGACTGCCTCCGACAGGTCCCATTTCGGCTTCCACCCCAATATCGTCTTGGCTTTGGAGCAATCAAGTTTAAGCAAGGTCGCTTCGTGGGGCTGAGGCTGCACTTCGAATTGAAGATCTACTCCTTCCCCCCATTTCTCGCCAAGCTGGCCGACGACCCACTCAACGGGTTGCACGGAGTCATCGTCGGGTCCGAAGTTCCATGAGCCGCTGTAGCGGGAGCCCTCCATCGCCAGCTTCTCGGCCAGCCGCATATATCCGCTAAGCGGCTCCAGTACGTGCTGCCAAGGACGAACGGCATGCCGGTTGCGAAGCGTGATCGCCTCTCCTGCATCGATGGCGCGCAGAACGTCCGGTATAAGCCTGTCGCTTGCCCAATCGCCTCCGCCGATTACATTGCCTGCTCTGGCTGTTGCTATCGACGTGCCGCCGCGATTCTTGAAGAAGGAATTCCAATAGCTGTTCGTCACGAGCTCCGAGCAAGCCTTGCTGTTGGAGTAAGGATCATAGCCGCCGAGAACGTCGGTCTCCCGATAGCCCCATATCCATTCCTTGTTCTCGTAGCATTTGTCCGTCGTCACGTTCACGACTGCCTTGACAGGCTTGCCGGCCTCGCTCAATTGCTTCACCGAATCAAGCAGATAAACGGTGCCAAGCACGTTCACTTCATACGTCTCTACGGGAAGATTGTACGATTCTCGCACAAGCGGCTGAGCGGCCATATGGAACACAATGTCCGGCTCGGCCGAGAACAATGCCTCGCGCAGCTTCGTCCTGTCTCTTATATCCCCTATAACGGAATGGATCCGCGAATCGAGACGGCTTAAACGAAACAAGGAAGGCGTCGTAGGTGCATCCAGCGCATAACCCGTCACTTTAGCGCCTAGCGAGTCTAACCAAATACTGAGCCACGAACCCTTGAATCCCGTATGTCCGGTAATGAATACTTTTTTTCCATTCCAGAAGTTTGCTCCGTTCATCGCAATCACCATTTGCCCCATGGCGCTTTTTTGTTTTTGCACAGCTCATCCAAATACGTTTTGTCCCTGAGCGTATCCATCGGATGCCAGAAGCCTGCGTGCGGATAAGCCATCAGATTTCCTTCTGCCGCCAGCCTTTCGAGCGTCTCCCGCTCCAGAATGGAGTGATCGCCTTCAATGTAATCCAGAACCTCCGGCTGCATAACGAAGAAGCCCGCATTAATCCACCCGCCGTCACCTTTCATTTTCTCGGTAAAGCCCTCTACCTTTTGCTTCCCGTCAATCTTCAAGGAACCGAACCGTCCCGGAGGCTGCACCGCTGTTACCGTTGCCGCTTTGCCATGTTCCTGATGGTAGCGCACCAGCTCGCTGATGTTGATATCCGCCACGCCGTCGCCGTAGGTCAGCATGAAGGGCTCGTCGCCGATATAGTCTTTGACCCGCTTCACCCTTCCACCCGTCAACGTATCCTTGCCCGTCTCTACGAGCGTAACCCGCCATGGCTCGGCAACGTAATGATGCGTCTTCATGAGTCCTTCATTGCTGAAATCGAAAGTGACGTCCGAGTTGTGAAGCGCGTAATTGGCGAAATATTGCTTGATTTTGTCTCCCTTATATCCTAGGCAAACAATGAAATCATTGAATCCGTATGAGGAATAGATTTTGAGAATATGCCATAGTATCGGTTTGCCGCCGATCTCGATCATCGGCTTGGGCGTCAATACGGATTCTTCGCTAATTCTCGTACCGTAGCCGCCCGCAAGGATAACAACCTTCATATTCGTAACGGGAGCATGCTCAGTCATTGTTGTTCCCTCCTGTTGTTCAAGCGGCTACACCTTGCTTGGATACGTGTCCGGCCTATCCGCTTGAAAGATTTCATTTGCCCAAAACAATACGATCAGCTCTTCCTCCGAGGCGTTCTCGATCGAATGCGTATATCCGGGAGGAATGTCGAGAACGACTCTCTTGTCTTCCGATAGTTCATAGGAGAATACGGAATCCTCAAAAATATGCCTGAATTTTACGATCGCCTTGCCCTTGATGACGCAGAACTTCTCCACTTTCGAATTGTGGTAATGATGCCCCCGCTCTACCCCTCTAAAGGATGTGGAGACGAATATTTGTCCAGCGGCTTCGGATTTGATGACTTCGAATAAGCTGCCTCTATGGTCGTGGAAAGATTTGATTTCGTAGGAAAAGTCGTCTCGCGGCAAGTAGGAAAGGTAGGTCGAATACAAATTTTTCGTCAAAGGATCGTTTAGAAGCGGTAGTATTCCTGTCTCGCGGAGTTGTTTAAATGCCGTTATTGTATGCGCCAGCTCTCCCAGCGTAACGGCAAAGGTAGGGGATATTGCGGAATAGGGGCCGTCGGCTCTCTCGTTCTCGCCTAGCAGCCCTATGAATCGGCCGACGACATCGTCGACATAAGCGAGCTCCAGTTGCTTGTTCGGATCGCTAATCGTAATGGGTAAACCTCTGGCAATATTGTGGCAGAACGTGGAGACGACCGAGTTGTAATTCGGCTTGCTCCATTTGCCGAATAGATTCGGCAGCCTGAAAATATAGATGGGCGCGTCGGTTTCCTCCCCGAACCGAAGCAACGCATCTTCAGCTGCTTTCTTGCTTCTGCCGTAAGCATTCGCATTCGAAGCTTGAATCGTTGACGCATAGACGACTTTTGGCGATCTATCGTGTTTTCGCAACAAGCCCGTGATCGCGTTCATTAATTCCTCATTCATATAAAAGTCGGCTTCCCGCTCTGTACGATTGATTCCTGCCAGATGATACACGACATCAGCCTTGACCAAGAGCTGCTCGAGCTCCTCGATGCTGTTTTCCCTTCCATAGGAATGGATCCGGGCATCGCTCGACCGGCTAAGCCCTTCCAGCAGATTTCTCCCCAGAAATCCGTTTGCTCCTGTGACCAATACATTCACCTGGACATTCTCCTTTCCGTTATACTTGCATCCCCTATTGCTCTGTCTAGTATATGTTGCATCGGCTAGATTGCGATTGATGCTAGAAAAATAAGGCTACTATCGGCTGGTTGAAAAACTATATTCAAAGAAATAGATCATAGCCGATAGCAGTCGGCAAAGACAGCGAATAACTTGGAGAATATCCATTAATTCGTCAGAGAGGAGGCAATTTCATGGCGGATGTAGGCATTGTTATGCCTGTATATAAGCAAAAAACGAGTTTTCTGCAGGCTGCCATTCGTTCCGTATTGAAACAAAGGTATAGAAACTTCAGACTTATTATCGTAATAGACGGTATAACTGCCAATGTGGTAAGAACGGTGCGTAGAGAGACTCGAAGAGATTCACGCGTGAAAGTAGTCTCGTATCGGGTCAATAGGGGAACAAGCCATGCGTTGAATACAGGCTTCGGCATGCTTATGGGCGATCCCGGCATTCAGTATCTTACTTGGGTATCTAGCGACAATATTTATTTCCCTCAATATGTCGGCACATTGCGCCAAAGCCTCTTGGAAGCTCCCGAGCACGTAGGCTTCGCATACAGCAGCTGCTATCATATCAACAACCTTGGCAAAACCCTCCACTCTCCTGCCCGGCAGGCGCTACTGCGCCAGTGGAGAGGACAGCCCATCGAGAACCTGATCGAATCTTGTTTTATCGGTGCCTCTTTCATGTATCGCGCCTCAGTGGCAAACGCCGTCGGCGAGTATCGGTATACGCCCGTGGAGGATTACGATTACTGGCTTCGGCTGACCGAGCAGTGCGGCACGGTCTTCCTTCCCGTCGAATTGATGAAGTATCGCGTTCATTCCACCTTCAGCATGTCTAGAAAACTAGCAAGTTCAACCCTTCTATATCGAAGCAAACGATATATTTCCCAGCTAATTCGCTTGGAAGCCCGCCAAAGACGCCAAATCCCGCTCGAAACGACGATCATCCTCACGTACTCGGGCACACCTAACCAGCTCGAAAGATTAAACCAGCTGCTAGAGCAGAGCTACTTCAATTTCCTCTGCATCGTCATCGATCAATCGCCGAATCAGGAGCTGCATCCACCGGTCATAAAATTGCCGGATCCAAGAGTCCACTATATCAGCATGCCAATGGCTTCCGATCAAGACGTCTTCTTGAAAGCCCGGGAACTAACGACATCTCCCTACTTGCTGTTTTACAGAGACGCTGCTCCGCTTCCGAAAGACTTCATGCGAAGCGCGGTCTGGTCGTTGTACGGCCAACTGCAATCCGGCTATGACGATCCTGCGAAGCCTTTGTTCAACCAGCTTCATCTGAGTGACCGTTTGTTTGAACTCATGGTTAACCATTTATATCCGGAGGCGGTATAACGTGAAAAAATTGAAAGTGATGACGGTGCTAGGTACACGACCGGAGATTATCCGGTTGTCTGCCGTAATCAAAGCGTGCGACATATATTTCGATCACGTCTTCGTGCACACCGGACAAAACTGGGATCCTAAGCTGAACGACATCTTTTTTGAAGATCTTCGGCTCCGCAAGCCCGATTATTATTTGAACGTCGTCGGCCAGCATCTCGGCGAAACCATTGGCAACGTCATTGCCCGCTCCTATGAGCTAATGGAGCGCGAGAAGCCGGATGCCGTGTTGCTTCTCGGCGATACGAACAGCGCGCTTGGCGCCATTGCCGCCAAACGGCTCAAAATACCGATTTTCCACATGGAGGCCGGCAACCGCTGCTTCGACCAGAACGTGCCGGAGGAGACAAACCGACGGATCGTTGACCATATCAGCGACGTTAACCTGCCCTATACGGAGCATAGCAGACGGTATCTGTTGGCCGAGGGCATACGCAAGGAACATATTTTCGTAACCGGTTCGCCGATGACTGAAGTGATACGCGATTTCCAGAAAGAGATCGATGAGCGGGATATTATCGATAAACTCGGCCTTGAGCGGAACAAATATATCGTACTTAGCGCTCACCGCGAAGAAAATCTAGATATCGACGCTCAGCTTTTCTCGCTTATGAATGCCGTGAACGACGTGGCCGAGCAATTCGGTTTTCCCATTGTTTACACCGCCCACCCGAGGTCGCTCAAAAAGTTGGAAGCGAAGCAGATCGTTCTTCATCCGCTCGTGCAGATTCATCAGCCCTTCGGCTTTCTGGACTACAACCAGCTTCAGCAGCACGCCTTTTGCGTATTGTCCGACAGCGGCACATTAAGCGAGGAGTCCGCCATTCTGAATTTTCCTGGCGTCTTGATTCGCACAAGTACCGAACGTCCCGAAGTGCTCGACAAGGGGACGATCGTAATCGGCGGCGTTACGGGAGAGCATTTGGTGAAGTCCATTACGCTCGCAGTCGGCATTCATGCCCAGAAAGCGGTCAATTTACCAACGCCGCCGGATTACGCCGACACGAACGTTTCCATTAAAGTCGTCAAACTCATTCAGAGCTATACCCCGATCATTAACAAAGTGATCTGGAATAAATAAATGCTTGCCGCGCCATCGTTCAGCGCTAAGACTTGAAGGCATACAAGGAGGATTCACCATGTTTACGAACAAAACGATACTCGTTACTGGAGGTACGGGCTCTTGGGGGCAAGAGTTGACGCGGAAGCTGCTGATCGAGAAGCCGAAGGAAATTAGAATTTTCTCCCGTAACGAATTTACGCAAGTCGAGATGAAACGAAAGTTCAACAGCCCCGTTCTAAACTTCCTGATCGGCGATATTCGTGATTACGAGGCCGTATCCGACGCTTGTCAGAACGTCGATTATGTGTTCCATCTGGCAGCGCTCAAGCATGTTCCGATTTGTGAATATCAGCCGCTGGAAGCGCTCAAGACGAACGTCAACGGCACGCAGAACATTATTCGCGCCAGCATCGAGAATGGCGTAGACAAAGTGATCGACGTCTCGACCGATAAGGCGGTTGACCCGATCAACTTCTACGGCTTGACGAAGGCGATCGGAGAGAAGCTGATCATCAAAGCGAATGATCTTAGCGAGCACACTCGTTTCGTATGCATTCGAGGCGGCAACGTCCTTGGAACAAATGGCAGCGTCGTCCCTTTATTCAAACAGCAAATTTTGGAAGGCAAGCCTCTCACCCTTACGGATAAGGAGATGACCCGCTTCTTCCTTACAATTCCTGAGGCGATCGAGCTTCTTATCAAAGCCGCTTCCGCAGCCATCGGCGGAGAGACGTTCGTAATGAAGATGCCGGCTTGCAAAATCACCGATCTCATTGAAGTGCTGAAGTCGGTCTTCGGCCAAACGAGCCTCCCCGTCAAGGAAATCGGGATGCGGGAAGGCGAGAAGCTGCACGAAGTGCTCATCTCCCGCACCGAGTCGCAGACGACCTATCAATATGACAAACAATATTACGTTATTTTACCCTCCCATTCCGCCGAAAAGCTATTGAACCAGTACAACCATCTAAACAAAATCAGCTTCCCCTACTTCCAATCTGATCAGGAGCTGATGTCTCATGAAGAAATCAAGCTGCTGCTTCAGAAAGGAAAATTCATTTAATCCTATCGACGAGGTGATCATATGATAAAGGAAGCTAACCTCTCCAATAGGACGATCAACGGCGTAACCATCATTACGAGCACGAACAAGCCCCAATACATGAATAATGTATTCGACAATTACATCCGCCAGCTGCTTCCTAACAAACAGCTGATCATTGTATTGAACAGCAGCGTGATCGATTCAGGCCCTTGGGTTGAGAAAGCGAAGGCGTACCCGGACGTCCATGTCTATCAGTTGCCCGAATCCGTTTCGCTTGGGGAATGTCTCAACTTTGCCGCCGATCGAAGCGGGTACAACGTCATTGCCAAATTCGATGATGACGACTTCTATACGAAATATTATTTGACGTCTTCCTTGCGTGCCATGCGGCTCAAAAACGTCGATATGGTCGGAAAGCGCTCGGTACTCACTTACTTCGTGGATGACAAGACGCTCATCCTTCGTTTTCCTGGACACGAAAACAGCTATCAAAATTATGTCGCCGGAGGCACGATGGTCATTCGCAAGAGTGCTTTCCAGCGCGTGCGGTTCGGTGCCATATCGCTTGGCGAAGACGTCGATTTCATGACCCGCTTCCGGCGCCAGGGCTACAGAACGTATGCGACAAGCCGTCATAATTACGTCTACATGCGTAAGTCCGATCCGGGCATGCATACGTGGAAGCCGTTGAAATCCTACTTGATGAAGACGGGAAGATTCATCGCCCGGACAACAAACATTCGCAAATATGCGCTTAAAAAAAGATAACCGCACACGACCGCGCTGCCTGAAGGCGGCCCGGCGCGCTTATCGTCGAGGGGTGATTCCGCTTGATTCGCAAAGCGATTATTCCGGCAGCAGGCTACGGAATACGCAATCTGCCGGCAACAAAGGTCATTCCAAAGGAGTTATTTCCGATCGGCAACAAGCCTGCGATTGATTACGTCGTTGCCGAAGCGGTACAAGCGGGAGTTACGGATATTCTCATTGTCCTGTCCCGGAACAAGACGGAAGTGATGAATTACTTCGATCGTTCTCCAGAGCTGGAATCCTACTTGATAGAACGCCAGAAGGAGAGCTTGCTTCCGCTTATCGCTCCGACCACGCTCCGCATCCAATACGTCCGGCAGCAGGATCCACTCGGCCTCGGTCACGCGATTCAGCTTGGCGAGTCTTTCGCGGCCGGCGAGCCGTTTGCCATCATGCTTCCTGACCAGATTAGTTTAAGCCGGACATCGATGCTTTCACCACTAATCAAATGTTTTGAGCAATACCGTGCCAATGTCATCGGACTGCAGAGTATGAAGCAGGAGCTGCTGATCAATTACGGCGTTGTATCGGCTTCGCGTATTAAAGCGCGCACGTACGACATCGACTCGATCGTCGAGAAGCCAAGCGTCCCTCCTTCTCAGCTAGCCGTGATGGGCCGCTATATCGTCAAACCGAGCATTTTCGACAAGCTGCGCCAGACAAAGCCCGGCGTTAATGGTGAAATTCAATTAACCGATGCGCTCAACAACGCTTGCCAATCGAGCAGGATGATCGGTTATGCGTACAACGAACGTTGGTACGATACAAGCATCGAAGAACAATATATAAAGCTGCAGCATAGGGCGCTTCAACTAAAAACAAGAAATAATAAATAGAGGCAGAATGGCTCTCGATTTCAGGGAGCTGTTCTGCCTATCGCTTTATTCTGTTAAAGCAAAAATCCGTTAACGGCTTCGAGCAGGCGCTAAGCTGCTGACACCGAAAACGGATCGTTGCCTTACATCAGGTGGATATCAATAACGCGTTTTTAAAAGCGGCTTAGAGATCCTTCTCTTAAAGGATGGGACAGCTCTTCTGCTGCCTGCCTTCAGTCGGTTTTTCTTTCTTAGCGGTTTGCGTGTGGGACGTAAGTCAACATTAGAGGACGATCTGTAGTAGGAGGCTCCAGGCTGGAAGAACCCGTTGTTAAGCTGGAACGGATTATCAATGACCGGATTATCGTAGTAATTGCTGCGGAACGCTTGCTTGGCTTCCTTGCCGATGATCTCTCCGCTTGCAAAGCTGCCGAAGCTCCAGGACATAGCGGTTCCGAGACCATTAGCCGCCTCGGCCACCTCAAGGGCGTAATTTTGATAAATCTGACTATACTGCCAAGCTTTGTTATCGTCCAGCCACCTTGCAGCCGTAGCAAGCTCTGGCGAGAAGTGGATGAAGCGAAGCGGTTTGCCATTAACCGTATAAGCGTCTTTGGCATTCTGTTCAATATTCCATCGCTCTACTAGATTTCGATGCTCTATGCCATAGCCGTTATGACGAAGCGTATGAACATTATCGAAGTAGATCGGCGCCAAATCCAGATACGAATATTCGTTGCCTGCGTAACGCTCCGATATTTTACTCCACCAAGCCAAGAAACGTTTGGCCTCGGAATGCCTTGTTAAGGCTACCATACCTGAGCTGTATATGCCTGCCTTGCCTGCTTCCATTTGCCAATCCCATTCCATGAAGTCAGAGTTCGTATGATGTCCGGCAATTACAATGGGATGCTGCTTCGGAATTTCGGTAAGCTCGCTGAGCGGGGAGTAAATCCTAGTATTCGAATCCAAATAAACGAGCAGCTGCTCTTGAACATAACGATCGTAAATATAGCTCATAAGCGGAGCTTTGCTTGCATTTTTCGCTTCCTGTTCATCATATTGAAACCAGAACTTCGATAGATTCGGGTACTGCAGCACGTTATTCATCAAAATAACCTCATCAAAATACGGACACTGGGATACATGGGCAGGCAGTGTACTTTCCACAATCCCCACGACAATTGTCGTTCCGGGCATATGTTCCTTAACCGACTTAGCCAATACAATCGCATTCGGCAAATCACGAGCTGAAGCAACCGTCCCAATAATCATTCAGGGCTCACTATACGATAGGAAGATAGTCGATGCGCATTCACTTTTGCAGATCTCTCCTCTCTTCCTTTAGTATATGATTGTCCCCGATCATATGACTCCCTGCTAAAAGTCTATCTTTGCGAGTCTAGCTTAACTTAGCATGAACAATAAGACGATGGGTCGGCTTTACGATCGGGTCACATGTAATAAGCGTAAGCAGCTTATCCTTATTATTGTAGTTCAAGACAGATACATCGGTAGGCTCGACAATGGAAACGTCATAGACCGTATAGGTGAACGTCTCATCCTTCGTCTCGACCGTTATTTTATCGCCGACCTTCACTTCCCCTAGCCGATTGAACAGCTTTCCCTTCGCTCTCATCCGGTGGGCAGCGATTGCGGCATTTCCTACCTGTCCGACCTTAGCCGTCTCCTTCAGATGAGCAGCCGCATACTTCATATTTTTCTGCGTCGCCCCTTCCAGAACGGGCAGACTTAGCTTGATGCTCGGAATCTTGATCGTGGCGATTGCTTGCAGCTTCGGCGTCTCCGCCTTCGGCTTATCGGTAGGCGCAATTGTGGCCGTTGGCGCATCCGTCGTTACGGCTGCGGTATCGACAGTCTCGACTGAATTACCCGGCTCTTCGCCGAATAGGTTCGTCAGATCCTCGTACTGCGCCTGCGCCTCATCCTCTGCGGTTTGGTCGAAGCTCGCATCTTCCCATTCGGCCATCAGCCGATCCTGTTGCTTCGTTTCGTACCATTCGCTGGCCTTCGGGTAGAGAAGCACTAATATGCCAAGTATGACTAACGTATAAGACAATATTTTTCTCATTCTGCTCACCTCTTGTTTCTAGAGCTTATTCACCTATCCATTGACACGCGCGCCTGCGAATACCCAGCGCTTGCTGCCATAGAAATTAATGACTACCGTCACCGCCGTTGCAATTAGCTTTGCGTATAGCTCCTCCATACCGGCAAGCTTCGTCAGCAGAGCCAATAATAGAATTGAGACTGCTAGTATAACACCGTTCCATACAACGAAGCGAATCAACTTCCGCAAGCGTCCCGGCTTGTGGGACACAGCTGTTCCTCCGGTCTCTCCGCCAAATGTGAATTTGCTGTTCAGTATGTAGCTGTTAACCATTCCCGCACCGTAAGATATCACCTGCGCGATCGCAAAGTGAATGCCTAGCCATACGAGCAGTGCAAATAGAACAATATCAATTGCCGTATTTAGCAACCCCACTGCATTGAACGTTAAGAATTGAATGGCTAACGCCTTTCGGCTGCGGCCGTTGCTAGACATATTGTTTATCCCGATCTCGACTCTTGCCTGTACTTTCCCCATCTTCATCCGCTTCACTGCCAGCGCCGCTCGAATAACCCTGCACGTCACGGACGATATACAACGGACGTCCCTTCGACTCGTCATAGATTCGACCAATGTATTCACCAATAACGCCTAGAATCATGAGAATAATTCCGTTAAACAGCAAATTGACAGCGACTATGGATGCCCAGCCTTGTACAGGGAATCCCGAGAACAGCTTTTGGAACACTACGACCAGCAAATACAGGAAGCTGCCGATCGATAGCGTGAAGCCGACATATGTCGCAATCTTTAAAGGCTTATAGGAAAAGGACGTAATGCCATCAAGCGCGAAGCCGATCATCTTCTTAAGCGGATATTTAGTCTCGCCTGCGAAACGTTCCTCGCGAACGTATTCGACCATCGTTTGTCGGAAACCGATCCAGCTGACAAGTCCGCGCACGAAACGGTTTTTCTCCTTCAATCCGCGCAATACGTCGCACACTTTGCGGTCAATCAGACGGAAGTCGCCTGTATCGATCGGAATATCGAAGCTCGTCATGCTGCGCAAGATTCGGTAGAACACCTTAGCTGTCACTTTCTTGAATAAGGTTTCCCCTTTACGCTTCAGACGCTTGCCATAAACGACCTCGTAGCCTTCCTTCCACTTCGTGATCATATCGAGAATGACCTCTGGCGGATCCTGCAAATCGGCATCGATCACGACAATCGCATCGCCTTGCGCGTAATCCATCCCTGCGGATATCGCAATCTGATGGCCGAAGTTGCGCGAGAAGTCGATCAGACGGACATTTGGATCGAATTCGCTAATCATGCTAATAAGCTCGACAGTCCGATCACGGCTACCGTCATTGACGAAGATAAGCTCATAGGCCTCGTCAGTGGTGTCCATAACTTGCTTGAGACGGTCATACGTATGCTCGATGACCTCCTGTTCATTGTACATCGGTATAATAATGCTGTATTTGACTTTAGCGGCTTTCATTCATTCGCCTCCATTGAACGATCTAGAATACCCAACTACTGAACCAACGCAGCCAATGTCTAATGTAATCGCTGCTTACGGTCATTCCGGACAAAACCGGGTAGAACATGATAAACAAAGCAACAGATACCGCAGTGAATATAGCTCTGATGCGACTGAAGTTTGGCTTCTTCTCTTCGATCGCTTTGAAGATGTAGACGATGCTCAGGATGATGAACGGCACCATTGCAAAATAATGATACAGGAAGGTCAGCCTGGTGACGAGCATCCACGGCACGTATTGCGCCAGGAAGGCGATCCATATCATAAAAGCCGACCGATCGCCGCGCTTAATGCTAAGCCAGAACGCTCCTGCCATCGCAAAGATCCCCGTCCACCATATGAGCGGATTGCCTAGCGCAGCAATGGACGATGCCATTCCGGCCGTCATATCATCTCCCGAGTAATACCAGACTGGACGCTTCATGAACGGCCATTCCCACCACGACGAGGAGAACGGATGCGTTGACACTAAGTTGCTGTGGTAGTTGAACATATTTTTCTGATAATCAATAAAGCTTTGAACCGTATACCCTTTGTCCATCACGTTAAGCACTGGAATATAGCTTAGAGCGTAAATAAGCAACGGAATGACAATATAGAAACCGATGCAGCTGGCCAGTGTCACGATCGTATATTTCGGGAACACCTTCACAATTAACGTCAATTGTTCCTTATCCAAGTCCTCTGTACGATTCGCCGCAAGCAGCCGCTTAGCTGCGGCATATTGTCTGTACCGATCATATAACGACAGGGCAAGCATAACGGCAAGTCCGATGCCTCCGTACAAGACGATCCACTTCGATGCTACGCCGATTCCGAAGAAAAGTCCTGCAAGGAACAGCGGCAGCAGCGTCGTTTGCAGCTTAACCTTATAGAAGCTAAGCGCATTGTAGCGATGCATGAAATAAAACATTAACATAATGAAAAATACGCCATAAACGTCAATCGTAGCAATCCGCGTCTGTGTAAAATGCATGAAATCAGCAGCCAGCAATATCGTTGCCGTCGCCGCGTAGGTCGTTCTGCCCAGCAAACGTCTTGCGATCAAATACATAAGCGGAAGCATTGCGATTCCCACGAGTGTGCCGGCTATGCGCCAGCCGAACGGATTAAGACCGAACAGCTTGATTCCGAGCGCGATCAAGAGCTTACCCAGCGGCGGATGCGTATTTTCATAAGCCACAATATGCTCCAGATGCTCGTATGCTGTTCTCGCATGATAGATTTCATCGAAGTAAGAGCTGTTCGTGAAGGTTTCCTTAACCTTCACTTCGTCTTGCTCGTCGAACAGCTGCTGTACGCTGCCGCGCTTTGCATCAACGGCTTCTTCCGCATGGACTGCCGCGATAGGGAGCGGCTTCTCACTGCCTTGCTCGAAGAAGGCAAGCTCATGCATCGAGAATCCGGTATTAACAGCCGTTAGACGAACATAACGGGCTGCAACATCAACCTGTTGGCTATTCCACTTGAATACGGCCACATGACTGCTCTCGACCTCTACGGCGCCGCTCCAATCGTCAGCCGTGTCGCTGAACTCGTATTTGTACTTGCCGGTCCCAACGCCTCCGAAGCTGTTAATCATCGTGAGCTGCTTGCTCTCTCCAAGGTCGACGTAGAAGCTTTGTCCGGACGAACTCGGCTGCCACACGGTTACAGGGGCATGATGTGAGCCTAGATTAACCAATGCAACTACAGCATAGATTAGGGTGATGGCGCCCATCCATATCCAATCCCGCCGCGATAGCCAAGCAAGCTTCGACGTCTTAGCGCCTGCTTCTGCCGCCTGTTGTTTGAACTCGGCTACAGCGGCATAGTCAGATGCCTTGGCATCTGCTTCAGTAAACGGAACAATACCGACGGTTCTTCCCCTCTTATACATATCATATCCGATATAAAGCATGTATAGCAGTAATCCGATATTGGCCATGGAAGTAAGCATCAGGATACCGTTCATCGGTACGAAAGTGCCTGCTTTGCTGAAATCGAGCACATAAGCGACATTAATGAAGCTGGTCAGACTGAAGCCAAAATATAAATAAAGCATTCTTCGATCGAATGACTGCATGAACGATACGAGGCTCAGCAACAATACAGGGAACAAGTATCGTTCATGCATCTTCGTTACAAGCATAAATACAACGGTAATGAGAAGCGCTGCGAGATAGAAAGAATGATCAGACGTCTCCCCATTGTCCTTCTTTTTCCTGAATGAGAAGTATACGGCAAGAGCTACCGCAGCAATAATGAACAGATTGCCCCATGTTTTGAATGGAAGCAGCATCCATTGTTGGTCAAGCGCTTTCCAGTTCGCGCCGATCAGCGTATAGAGATTGAACGCATTAAGCGAAGCATACGGATAAGACGATAAAGTGCCTGAATACAAATCCAGAAGCGCGCTGAGGCCTCCATTGCCCCAGAAGTAAGGAACAGCGAGCAATCCGAATGTAGTGAAACCGAAGAAAGCGCTGATCGGAACCTGCTTCCATGCTCTGCGGTGAATGAAGTACAGCAGCAGTACAGGCATGAAGATGAACGCTTGCGGCTTGATAAGCGCCGCTATCGCGAACCATACAGAAGCCCGCTCGATTTTGCTTTCACTCAGATTATAGAACGAGAGCACAAGAACTAACGTAAAGATCGAATCGACCTGCCCCCATGCAGCGGAATCTACGATGACTGCCGGATTGAAGGCATATAGAACAGCTAGTCCAAGCGCGAACCCCGGGCTTAGCTTCTTTCTTGCAATCTGGAAAATAAAGTAAGCAGCGCCAAGATCGGCGAGAATTGCAGGCAGCTTGAACAACAGCAGCGCTGCATCTGTCCCAGCTTGAATGCCAAGCAAAGATTTGAGTGTACCCAGCATGTACAGGACATAAATATAGCCTGGCGGATAATCGACGAATACGCCGGAATTATAAAACCCCGATAAGCCTTGCGACACGGCATGGTCAGCCCAAGCGATAAATAAGGCAATATCCGTTCCATAGCCGCTTGTCGATACCGCAATAGCCGCCCGTAAAGCAAATGCGGAGATAAGAAGCAACGACAGCAATATGTAAGGTGAATTTCCTTTCAAGTCTAGCTTATCGTTACGGAATACCGTTTTGTAAATAAATATGAACAACAGCGTGAACAATAAGGAATAGATTAAGAGCGGCATAATGGATACATGATGCTCGGCTTTCGCAGCCTCATCATCAGGCTGGGCTGGGGCGGTCGCAACCAGATCGAACACCTGCGATCCATTAGGAGCAGCGTCAACCTTTTCTATGCTAACATCATCGAAGTACGCTTTGCCGGCGTTCAAGCTTCCATAACCGCCGAGACTTGCGCCGAATATAATCTCTTTCTGATCCTTGCCCGTCTTGCCATAGAACTCCAAGTACTCCCATTGACCATTCGTTTCCGACTTATTTGGGTACTGGGCGGCCACTCCGTCCACGAAGAAATGTGCGCCGGTTCGGTCCTGCATTAAACCCTCTGTCTTCACATATCCCGAGAACTTATACGTTTTCCCTGCTTCGACAGCTACGCGCTGCGTCCAGCGGGAATGATTCTCTTCTTTGTTCTCGATAACAGCAGCAACTTGGCCTGATTTGGCGCCTACATCGGCAATGCCATAATCGGTAACCCCGCTCTCCGTTACATATTGAGCTTGATCCCACCCTTCAGGCTTGAGTGAAGACAATTGTTCGAAGCCGCCATTTTTGAGAAGATTGTCCGCAGCATAACCTGTTGTCACAGGCAATAGTGCAAGCAGCATAAAGAGAGCGATAAGGACACGACGCGACTGAGTTCTAATCATTATATATTCCACCTCATAGGGATAAATAAGCGCTTTTTTTTACATGAAAATACAGTTTAACTCTATCGGATATTGCCGGCTCGGTCAAATAAAAAAACTTCAATCCAACTGAAAAATAAACCGGCGAAGGTGAGCTTCCCTTCAACCGGCTTATGGCTGTCAACGCATATTGCGCAACTTAATCGTAAATGATTGTTTTGGGCTTCGTTCCTTTAAGGTTCAGTACGTTGCTGTCTCCGGATTTCGCTGGAAAGATCCTCTCGGCCATCGCGTTAAACTCGGCTACGAAACCTTGGATAGGATGTCCCAGTCTCACATCATTCATATAGCCATTCATCCTGCCGACAAAGTCCGGATTGGCGGATACGTACACATGCTCCACCGTTGGGCTCAACCGCTTGACCTCATTGGCGATCTGATCCTTGATCTCGTCAGTAAGCTTATCCTCTCCGGTCGACAGGCTGCTCATTCGTTTACTCATTTTAATTCCGTCCTTGCCGATATACCCGTAATTCGAACGGCTCATCAGTTTGGAGTTGCCTTTCGGCTCGCTTTCATCAAGCGAAACGGCAACATACGCATTAGAATCCGTAAGCATGACATACGATGACTTGACGGCATCCATAGAAGTAATGCGTTCAGCGATCTTGTCGCTCATTTCCATCCGATACACTTTATGCGATCCGACTACATTATTGCTATTTAACCTGCGGCCATTCACCCGGTTCATTTCATTCATTTGATCGTTTGCGAACCGCTTGTCCTTTATAAGGTTGCCGTTTGCATCATAGCGAACACTATTAGGCCGTATATTTTTGTTGCCGACATCGCCTTGATATTGACCGCAACCAGCCAGCATTGTGCCGAGCAGAACGCTGGCTGCCAAAGCTGCCATTTTGCTGCGCATGCTTATTCGCCCCCAAACCTGTAGTTTCGAGCACTGTTGGCCCGATTTTTAGGATAAGCATTTCGGACGACACCTATTCTTGCCGTTGACAAAATCTCATTGGTAATATAAATTGGTATCAAGTATTAGTACCTGATACTAAACCGAAAGAAGGGTTAAGCTATGAGCACTGCTGCTGCGTATCATGCTCCGAATCAAATTCAGTCGAATGCCGCCATAACGGCCATAGGCTCTTATGTGCCAGAACGCAGAATGACGAACAGTGATTTGGAGAAATTGGTGGATACGAATGATGAATGGATTGTTCGGCGTACGGGTATTCATGAGCGTCGGATAGCGGCCGAACATGAATTCACGAGCGACTTATGTATTGCTGCCGTTCAAGATATGATTGACCGGTACGGCGTAAGTGTTGATGATGTAGACTACATTATTGTGGCGACCACGACACCTAATGCCGTCGTTCCCGGTGTCGCTTCGCTTGTCCAAACGAGGTTCGGTATCGTCAGCTGCGGCGCGGTGGACGTGCAAGCGGCTTGCGCAGGCTTCGCCTCGTCGATTCAACTTGCCAACGGCCTCATCCTATCCGGGATGTGCCGCAAAATTTTGGTTATCGGCGGAGAAACATTGTCTAAAGTAACGGATTACACAGACAGAGCGACGTGCATTCTGTTCGGCGATGGTGCTGGCGCTATTCTTATGGAGAAAGACTCCGCGGGGAGCGGTAACGTTACCGCCATGTATTCCACTACAGACGGCTCGCTCGGGCATCAGGTCTATTTAAGCGGACTGGCACCTTCGATTGGTGAGCATCCGCTACAGCAGAGCGGCAGATTGGTGCAGAACGGTCAAGAAGTTTACAAGTGGGCGATTACACAAGTGTCGGAAGGCATTACGAATATGCTTACCCAATATGGCCTGCAGCCAGACGACATCGACTGGTTCGTGCCGCATAGCGCAAATATGCGAATTGTAGATGCAATCTGTGATAGAACTGGCATTGCTAAGGAGCGCGCGCTTACGAGCATGGGCGATTACGGCAATACATCAGCCGCTTCGATCCCTCTTGCGCTCGATAGCGCCGTTCGAGAAGGCCTTGTTAAACCAGGCCAACTCGTGCTGCTGTATGGATTCGGCGGAGGACTGACGCAGGCGGGCGTACTTATTCGCTGGTCCATGCAGTAGGATCGCTACTGCTTCTCATCATAAGCCTTCAAATGACCGTCCTCGAAGCCTTTCGCGAAGCCGGAATTGTATCCTTCATTATAGAAGTGCTTTTGGCTCGTTAACTCCTTGTCATCGCTAGATAGACGCTTCCGTCGCACCGTAGCGCGTCGTAGAAGCGTCTTTTTTCGTTGGCTGCCCTTCATTCCGTAGCCGGTCCGCTTAGCTGAGGAGGCCGGGCTCGACGTTTTTCTGCCAGTGCCGGCAGCTTTGCGTTTATTTCTTATCATGATGGCTGCCTGCCTTCCTTGGAGAGCTGCCTGTCTTCGCTCCACGGCGGCTAGCAGGGTGCGGAGACCAGAGCGTCTTCCTCCGGTTCATCTCTGATTCCGTTGATTTCCCGGCCTTGCCGGAGTGGCTATTACCGGTATTGCGGCTTTTACCCCGATTGCTTTGCTCTGTCCTTAATATTGCTTCTGCCATAGCTCTTTGCATATCGGTCAGCATACGAATATTATCCCGAAGCAGCTTGGCTGTTTCGGGTGATTGCTCGGCAACGTTCGCTATGCTATCCAAAATTCGCGCCAAGGCATGCTGGCTTTTTGCAATCGAACTAATGAGAGACGCTCTGGCCGCTTGTTCCGTCAATAATGTACTCATCTTCTTTTATCCCCGAACGCTAAATTGTTCCCGAAGCCGCCCTCCATACCCGCGAAGCCTTCGCTTGCCTCTTCTTTATCGAGGACTGCCTTCAGGATGGAAACCATACTCTGATTTACCTTCGTAATCCCCTCGATCGTCTCCAGCACCATCTCATGATATTGGACAGACTGATTCAATTGCGACTGTTGGCTGTCAAAGATGCGGCTCTCGACATGATTCAAGACCCAAGCTTGCTGCTTCTCCGCTTCAGTCGCCTTAGCCTGGAGAATGAAGGCAATGCTCCACTGCATGCTGGCTGCCGAGCTAACCATTTTTAAATAGGCTTCTTCACGATTCATATAGTCGCCCCGCCCCCGCTAATCATTCTTCTTCAGCTACCTTAAGCTCTCGAATAATGATTGATAAATGTGAAGCTATCGTTTCTTGCAAATCCGCAATGCTGTTCAAATAAGCGACAAGATTTTGGGATACCGCTAGCGAGTTTTCTACGATTGCCGATACTCCGCCGTCGAAGCTCGGCCTCAGATCTGGAATAACCTGAACGATATCCGACATTCGAACGGCGACATGCTTTTCCGCCTCAAGGATGCGCGCCAGTTCCGCGCTCGACTGGGCCATATGCTCAACCATTTCGTTTATATAATTTTGCACAAAAGGTCACCTCTCTCTAACCACTCACTTTGCTTACATCATATGCGCTGATCCCGGCAGTGCCACAACCTCTCCTTGCTTTCCAGCCGGAGAACCTTCTATAGGCTACAGCGCTTGCCGAAGCGAGCATGGAGCAATAATCGGCAATCCAGACGGCAGATCCTCTATTTGCTGTTCCGATAGATTGGCGGTCGGATATAGATGCAAGAGCCAAGCCTGCTCGGCAACAGGACCCGCCACCTCTCGTTTATTGCCATTTTCCAAATAATAGAGTATCCCTTCGCTGCTGCGTATGACCAATCCGTGCAAAGCCGCCCCAGGCACAATATCAAGGCGTTTGGCCGCCTCCTCTGCCGTTATTGCTTCACCTGACTGCCATCGTCTAACATCGAGCTGCGACAGCTGCACAGCGTCCCGCTCCCACTCTCCCTCAATCAGCCGTCTCTTCTGATCCTCGATCCAGTAGATTCGATTGCCGGTTCCTTTGACCACGGCCTGCAAGGGGTAATAAGCAGCCTCTCCGAGGTTCGTCGTCCACCCGAGTTCTTCTCGATAGCGCATTATTTGATTCGGATTCAACCATTTGTCCATAAAATAAAGCATCGACGACGTGCTCGCCTCGCTCGTCACTTCATAGTGCTCTACCAGCTCTGTCAGATCAGAATAGATAGGCTCGAAATGTACATAGGCCTCTTCCGTGTACAAGAGCGTGTATCCTTGCAGCCTCACTCGCAGACTATAATCCTCTTCGCAGAATGCTTCATGCTCAAGCGCCTCATCCAGGTAACCTGTTTTCTCCAGCAGCTCGCGTCTAAACAGCAGACACTCCTTGGACAGCCGCTCCGTCCGCTTCCTAGTACCAGCATCTATGACATTGTTGATTCTTGCTTGCTCATGCATATCTTCCAGCTTCTCGCAGCGCAGAACCTTATGCTGATTGCCTTGCCAGCCATTCGACACGGGACCGACCATACCGATCGAGCTGTCGCTATTCAAACAATTCAACATATTTTCCAGCCAATATTCGGTTGCGATGATCCGATTGCTAAGCAGCAGCATTGTCGTTCCCTTCGCCATCATCAGTCCGCGATTGGCAGACATCACAAAACCAGCGTCGTTGCCAAGAAGACAATATCTCACTTGGCCATCCAACCCCTTCAAGTATTGTTGCGTGTGATCGGTAGAACCGCTATCAATAACGATTACTTCATAGGGCAATTCCGTATGCTCCATAATACTTTCGATGCACCGCTTCAAATATTCAGCTTCATTGCGACAGGCAATGATAATACTGGTTCCGTCAAAATAGTTTCCGTAGCTGTCATAGCCCGCTTTCAAGCCTTCTTTATAGCCGTTAGCCAAGCCCAGCCTGTACTTTTCTTTCGGTGAAGCGACCGACCCTCTTGCATCAGGGCGGCGTTTAGGACGACGGGACTGATCTTTCTTGCGCCTCATCGGCACTCTCTCCAATTCGTCAAGTTATGATAGGGGTAACACGTTATTGTATGTACGGGGAAGCGCTCTGCAACGGCATTTGTACAACTACCTGTTCGCCCTTTCCTTTCTCGCAATAGAAATAGAGACGATGCAGGTAGACCTGCACCGTCTCTTCTCATTCATTTACGATTATTTCCCAATCGCTATCCAGTTGATATTGCCTTTCAATACTCGGCTGAATCGCGTACGAACGATCGTAATCATCGCTTGCTCTTCGGTCTTTGCTTGGATAATCGCATAACAAGCCGTATTATCCGTTGATGCAACAAGCACATAATTGTCGCCTGCGAAAGGCTCATCGAACGTAATCGTGACTTCAATCTGCTCTTCTTGCATCGAGAAGCTGTAAGGCTCAAGACCGAATTGCTGCTTCGTTATGCCCGTGCTGTTCGGCGCTACAATCGGCGTGAAGCTGAGTGCGGAAAGTCCGACCGAACCGGCCTGCAGGTGCTGGCTTGCGATGGAATGATCGGCGATATCCTCCGGCTTCAGAGCTGATGTTCGACTGCCGCTTTCCAAGAAAAGTCCCGGGGCAAGCTTATCGGCTGTTATGCTGCCAGGAGCCAGATGTTCCGTTCCGACGCTCTCGGCTGCCAGCTTCTCGAACGTAACGCTGCCGTCCGCCAACTGCTCGGTGTCCACGCTGCCGCGCGCAATCTTATCCGTCGTTACGCTGGCGTACAGCAATTGCCCTGTTCCGACGCTGCCAAGTGCAAGCTTCTTCAGCGTTACACCGCCGTTCGCAATCTGCTCGGCGCCTACGCTTCCGGGCGCCAGCTTCTCCGACGTCACGCTGGCTATATACAAGTGCTGCGTCCCAACGCTGCCGTTGGCAAGCTTGCTCGTCGTTACACTGCCGCTCGCAAGCTGCTCCGATTCAATAGTTCCCTTCGCGATATGCACGGAGCCAATGATGCCGCCCGCCGCGATATGCTCGGCTCCTACGCTTCGTTGCGCCAGCTTGCTCGTCGTCACGCTTCCATTTGCCAGCTGCTCCGATCCAATACTGCCGCTTGCGATATGCACAGTTCCGATAATGCTGCCTTCTGCGATGTGCTCGGCTTCTACACTTCCGTGCGCCAGCTTACTCGTCGTTACACTGCCGCCCGCAAGCTGCTCCGAGCCGATGCTGCCTGGAGCAAGCTTCTCCGTCGTGACGCTGTGATAAGTTAATTGCTCTGTTCCGACGCTCGCGGAAGCCAGCTTCTCTATCGTGACACTGCCATCGCTTAGTTGTTCCGATCCGACACTGCCGCCCGCGAGCTGCTCTGCTCCAACGCTGCTTGCTGCAAGCTTCTCCGTCGTAACGCTGTAATTAATTAATTGTTCTCGCCCTACGCTGCCAAACGCCAGTTTCTCGTTCGTCACGCTGCTCTGGCTTAATTGATCCGTACCAACGCTGCTGCTTGCGAGCTGCTCCGATCCAATGCTGCCTGGCACGATATGCTCGGTTCCAATGATGCTGCCTTGGGCGATATGCTCCGTTTCGACACTTCCGGATGCCAGCTTGCTCGCCGTCACAATCCCGCTTGCCAGTTGGTCCTCGCCTATACTGCCGGCGACGATATGCTCCGTTCCAATGATGCTGTCGGGTACGATATGCTCCGCTCCGATGATGCTGTATGCCAGCTTGCTCGTCGTCACACTGAATTTGGCAAGCTGATCCGAATCAATAGTGCCAGCGACAATATGCTTTGTTCCAACGATACTTTCCGGTAAGATATGCTCCGCTCCGATACTGCCGTATGCCAGCTTGCTCATCGTCACACTGTTATCCGAGAGCTGATCCTCGCCAATGCTGCCGGCAACGATATGCTCCGTTCCAAAGATGCTGTCTGGCGCGATGTGCTCCGTTCCCACGCTGCTGTATGCCAGCTTGCTCGCCGTCACGCTTCCGCTGGCAAGCTGCTCCGCTCCGATGCTTCCAGCCGCGATATGGTCCGCCCCGATGATGCTGTAGGGTACGATATGCTCCGTTCCCACGCTGCCGTATGCCAGCTTACTGGATACAATGCTGCCCGCTAGGAGCTGTTCTGGCCCTACGCTGCCTGCTGCCAGCTTCTCCATCGTCACGCCGCGGTTCGCCAATTGCTCCGTTCCGACGCTTGCAATCGACAGCTTCTCATTCGTTACACTGCCTTCGCCTAATTGATCCGTTCCGACACTGCCAGAGGCAAGTTTGTTCGTTGTCACGCTGCCGTATGCAAGCTTATCGCTTCCGATAGTGCCATTCAAAATATGCTCGGCTCTTACGCTTTCGGAAGCAAGTATGCTCGAATCAACGCTGCCTGCCAGCAATTGCTCCGTCCCGACGCTATCTGCGGCAAGCTTATTCAACGTCACGCTGCCTTCAGCCAGTTGGGCTGTTCCGACACTGCCAAGCGCCAGCTTCCCTGTCGTCACGCCGCCTTCGGCCAATTGTTCCGATCCAATGCTGCTGCGGGCAACTTTACTTGACGTTACGCTGCCATTAGCAAGATGTTCCTCTCGAACGCTGGACAAAGCGATTTTCTCCAATGTGACGCTGCCGTTCAACAGCTGCTCCGTTCCGACGCTGCCGGTCGCCAGCTTCTCCTGCGTCACGCCGCCGCTCGCAAGCTGCACCTCGCCTACACTGCCCGCTGCCAGCTTCTCTGCCGTCACACTGCTTTCGCTCAATTGCTCCGTTCCGACGCTGCCAAGCGACAGCTTCTCCTGCGTTACGCCGCCACTCGCTAGCTGTTTCTCGCCTACACTGCCCGCAGCCAGCTTCTCGGCTGTGACACAGCCTTCGTTCAATTGCTCCGTTCCGACGCTGCCGTTAGCGAGCTTGCTTCTTGTCACGCTTTCGCTTGCAAGCTGCTCCGTTCTAATGCTGCCTGCGGCGATATGCTCAGCCTGAATACTGCCATAAGCAAGCTTGCTCGACACAATGCTGCCTGCCAGCAGCTGCTCGGATCCGACACTTCCGGGCGACAGAATATGTGCGGTCACGCTTCCTGCCGCTAATTGTTCCTCTCCGACGCTTCCCGGAGCAAGCTTCTCTCTCGTTACGCCGTTATCCGCCAATTGTTCCGTTCCGACTGCTTGCGATTTAATATGACCGCCGAGAACAGCTTCATTTGCGAGCTTCGTGCTTATAACGGAACCTGCCATGAGCTGTGCGCTGCCGATGCTGTCAATCCCAAGCTGCCTCGATCCAATCGAACCTATCTTAATCTTGCTGCCTGGAATGATATCGTCAGCCATCTTGTCGAACGCGAGCACGTCTCCGGCTAGATGGGCGTTTGTAATCGTTCCCTTGCGAATATGATAGCCTTGAAGCGTATCAGCCTTCAGATGTTTCCCGGCCAGCGTCTCGAGCTGCACATGCTCACCGGCAATCGCGCCGTGCGCCAGCTTCACGCTGACGATTGCCCCATCTTGAATGGCATCGGCGCCTACGCTTGCGAGCGCCAAATGCTCGGCTTCAACAGCCTGCGGGCGAAGATGCTCAGGGCCAACGGATAATTTCGTTAGATGCTCGTAAGCGACTACGTTTAGTCCGAGGTGCTCCCCAGCGATTGCGCCCTTTTGCACCGTTTCCGCTCCGACTGAGCGCGCCATCAGATGGGCTTCCCCAACACTGCCAGCAGCCAGCTTCGTCTTCGTTACCGAACCATCGGTCATATGAAAGCCATGAACGCTGTTCTCGCCTAAGTGAATGCCGAGTACCGATTGGCCTGCCAAATGCCGGCTGGCTATCGCTTCTTCCACGATATGCGCGCTGTGAACGGCGCCTTGCGCCAACTTCGACTTCGTAACGACACCATCCTGCAGCGCCTCTGCCGAGATCGACTTGATTGACAAATGCTCCGCAGCAATCGAGCGGTGTTGCAAATGGCTGGCGTGAATCGTTCCGTGTTGAATATGCTTTCCTTCCACCGAGTTGTCAGCGAAATGTTCGGGCAACAATGTCCCAGGCGCGATCTTGGAATGGGTTACACTCCCGTCCGCAAGCTTAGCTCCCGTTACGCTAAGGTCAGCTAGCTTATCGGACGTTACCGCTTCCGGCGATAGCTTAAGCGAGTTCACAATATGATCGGCCAAGTGATGCGAGAGTACGACGCCTGGCCCGATATAACGCTCCGTTATCGAACCGAACGCAAGCTTGCCGCTTGTAACGGAGCCATCCTGCAGCTTATCCGTTGTTATGACATTGTCTGCCAGATGGGAGACGTCAACAACACCTGGTTTCAAATGGCTTCCATTCACAGAGCCCGGCGCTATCGCTTCCTCGGTTACAGCCTGCTTCGATAGATGGAAAGCTCTTAGAGAGCCAGGGGCGATCTTCTGGAATGTTACCGAATCATCGTTCAGGTGCTTCGTTTCTACAGCATCTGCGGCAAGCTTGGCGGAAGTTACTGCATGGTCCAACAGCTTTCCTGTCGTTACGGAGGCGTCGATGAGTTGACCCGTCCCTACGGCAGCTGTATCGATATGCCCGAAGCGGACGGATTTGGCTGCAAGCTTCTCATCATTAATGATGCCGTTCTGCAGATGATTTCTCGCAATCGCCTGTGCGGAAACCTGCTTGGAAGAAACGGAATCGGCAGCGAGATGGGATTGCAACACTTGCGATTCGGCAATTTTGTCAGACGTAACACTGAAGCGCCCGAGATGGCGATTGAGTACAGCTTCATTAGAAAGCTTCTGAGCGTTGACGCTTTGATCAGACAGCTTCGATAAGGTGATCGATTGATCGACGATCTTCATTGTCGTTACCGATTGGTCGGATAGCTTGGTAGTCGTTACCGATTGATCGGATAGATGCTCGCTCATAATTTGGCCAATCCCGATATGAGCACTTGTTACGCCGCCCGCTTGCAGATGGGTTGGGCCGACAGCCGACTCGGCGATTTGCCCCGAATTGACAGCGCCGGTTTGAAGCTCTCTGGAGCCAATCGTCCCTATGGCAATGTGCTGCGATTGAATAGAGGCTTCAAGGATATGGCGACCTTCAATCATACCATCGGACAAATGCTCGGATTGTATGCTGCCATGCTTCACATGAGCTGAACTAACTGCTTGCTCAGCGATCTTATCTTCTGTTACGGAGCCATCGCGAAGCTTTGAGCTTGTAATCGCCCCTTCGGCAAGTTTGGAATTATTAATCGCTTCATTGGCAATGTTCTCTGCTTGAATGGAGCCGCTCGCGATCTTATCCGCCGTAACGGATTGATCGCCTAGCAGCTCGGTCGTAATAATAAGCTCTTTCAGATGCTTCGCTTCGATGGAATGATCGGCGAGCTTATAAGCGCTTATCGTGCGATCGGCAAGTTTCTCAGAGCTGATGCTGCCGTCCTGCAGCTTGCTGCCGTCAATGGAATGGTCGAGCAGCTTAGCGCCGGAGATGGAGCCGTTAGCAAGATGCGTACCTGTTACCGATTCCGGAGAAAGCTTCGTCGAAGTAACTGAACCATCGGCAATATGAATGTTTTTGATGGCGAAGTCTGCAAGCAGCTCGGAACCAATGCTGCCCGCTTGAATCTTGGAATTATTAATAGAGCCGGGTGCAATCTTGCTTTCGGTAATCGACTGATCGGCCAAATCATCGGTGTAGATGAATGGCAGCGGACCTTCTGGCCCTTTCTTCTCTTCAATCTTCTCCAGCTTATCTTCATAGCTGATTTCGTTTATTTGATCAATCAACTCTTCCAATTGCTCCAATTGTTCCGATTGCTCGCCTGCTTCATCGTTAGCGCTTGCTTCAATTTCCGTTATGAGATCAGCATCGATAGCAGTTGCTTCTTCTGCCTCAAGCTCCAGTACAGGTGATTCCATTGCGGCTATTTTCACCGCATCCTGATCCTGATCATGTTCCTGATCCTCGTCCGTGTTCGCAACCGGAACAACTTGCTTGAACGGCGAGGTTCTCTCTGCTTCCTTGCGCCTTCCCGCCTCATCGAGCCACTTTAATTCGGAAGTATTCGGATTATCAACATAAAAAAGCGGCTTTCGCCCCTTCGGGCTCTTCCCTGATCTGCTTTTTGCCATTGCCCTCTCCTTCTTCCACCTGAAATGTCTTAGGTAATATATGCAACTACCCATGGGCTGGCTACACGGCACACGACAAAAAACCGCAGAGACAAATTGTCTCCGCGGTATCGCCGTGAAATATAAGAACAGTTTAAGCAGCGAAATTTATACTTTCTTATATTTTAAAAGAGTAATTTATCGCGTTTTGGCCAACAGGTAAAGGAAGTATGGCGCGCCGATAACCGCTACAACAATACCCGTCGGAATATCGGTAGGCTGGAAAGCCCATCTCGCAAGCGTATCTGCTACAATAAGCAGCAATGCTCCGATAAGTGCCGATGCCGGCAGTAAATACTGATGCTGCGGTCCTACAAGTCTACGCGCCAGATGCGGCGCGATCAAGCCAACGAAACCGATGCCGCCGCCAACCGCTACACACGCGCCGGCTAGTCCAACAGCAGCAGCAATAAGACCTAATCGCTCTCTGTTCACGCGTGCGCCAAGACCGATTGCTAGCTGGTCGCCAAGATTAAGCGCATTGAGCACCTTCGCCTTCGCGAAGGAATACGGCAGCAAAATAAGAATCCATGGCAGCAGCGCAAGCACGAACTTCCAGTTCGTTCCCCAGATGCTGCCCGCCAGCCATACCGAAACGAATTGATAATCGTTCGGATCTAGTCTGATCGTCAGCACGAGCATCGCTGCGCTAATGCCTGCGGCAACTGCGATACCGACCAGAATCATCCGAGTCGGCATGAGGCCGTAATGCCTTCTATAGGATAGCGAGTAAATAAGCAGCGCTGTCGCCCCAGCCCCTACAAGCGCAAGGAATGGCATGAAGAACAAGGGGGCCGCTTCATTGACCGGGTAGAAGCTAATATAGAGAACAACGGCTAGACCCGCTCCGGCGTTAATGCCGAGCAGCCCGGGATCAGAGAGCGGATTGCGCGATATGCCTTGAATAATCGCACCCGATACAGCGAAGCCTGCACCGATCAATACCGATATTACGATCCGCGGCAGACGGAAGTCGAACAAAATAAGCTCTTGCTTGCTCGTTCCCGAGCCAAACACCGTCTTCAGCACATCGAGGGGCGATAATCGGATATAGCCTGTGTTCATACTAATAATAAAGGAAGAAATAATGAGAATGCCGAGAACGGTCATGACGATGATCGCTCGATTTCTCCTGTTCTTCTCCGTTGCGGTAATATACAATTCGTTCATCGTTATTCCCTCCTCATCTTCGTCACGAGATATAAGAAGTAAGGAACACCGATTAACGCAATAATCGCACCGACTGGCGTCTCCACCGGCGGATTAATCATCCGGGCGCCAATATCGGCAACGACCATAAGCAGACCGCCTAATATCGCCGAGCACGGAATAATGAATCGATAATCGACGCCTACGAGAATTCGCGCGATATGCGGAATGACAAGCCCCACGAAGCCGACTGCTCCAACCACGGATACGGCGGCTCCGGCAAGCAGCAGCACGATAATAATCGATATCGCTTTAACCCAGCCCGTGCGTTGGCCCAGTCCTTGAGCAACCTCGTCGCCCATACTAAGCACTGTAATCTGACGGGAAATCGCGATTGCTCCGAGCAATCCGCCGATAATCCAAGGAGCGATAATTTTGATCTGCACCCACTTCGTGCCTGCAACGCCTCCGGCATACCAGAAAGCCATATCCTGACCAATCCGATAATAGATCGCAATTCCTTCAGTAATGGCAAGCAGCAACGCGCCAACAGCAGCGCCTGCGAGTGTCAGCCTGACCGGCGTCAATCCGCCTTTGGCAATCGATCCGATACCATATACGATACCAAGGGCAACAGCCGCGCCAGCGAAGCACATGAACATAATTTCCAAGTAAGAAAGCCCAGGGATGAACGCAAAGCAAATCGCGAGCATTAAGCCAGCGCCGGCATTAAGGCCGACCAAGCTTGAATCAGCTAGCGGATTGCGTGTCATTCCTTGCATGACTGCTCCGGCAACGGCAAACGCAGCTCCTACCAGTGCGCCAGCGAGAGCACGCGGCATGCGAAGCTCATTAATAATAAGATGTTGCACGTTTTCCCCATCAAAGTGGAAGATAGAATCCCATACCGTCGATAGATTAATATCGGCGGCGCCAACAGAGATGGACAGTGCCAGCGAGAACAGCAATACGGCTATTCCGCCAAAAAAGATTACGGTGGCCGCCAGCGGCCTCGTGCGCAGCGATACTGCTTGCTGCTCGTTGGTTTGCGACTTGGAAGACATCTGAAACTACCTCTCTGTATGTAAACTTTTGTACTGCCGACAACATAACGATGATCATTATAATCGTTAACAAATGGTATAAACCATATTTTCAGCAAAAAAAAAACGACAAACCCGATACAGTGATAACGATTCTCGTTTTCAATATATCAGAAATGATCGTTTTTTTCAATGGAAGAATTGGTCGAGCCTTTTCTCGTTATTCGTTAGCGCATTTGTCCCTCCGTCTCAAGAAGCTGCAGCCACCTGTCTGCCGTATGCTGCCAGGTGAACATCTGCTCTACACGCTCCCGGCTACGCATACCGTATTCTAGGCGAAGCTCATGGTTGCTTAGCAGCAATTGCAGCATCTCGAGCAACTCCGCCTCAACCCGTGCAGGGTCGACCAAAAAGCCCGTGCTGCCATGCTCAATAATTTCCCTCATGCCGCCTACATTGGTTGCCACAACGGGTACTCCGCATGACATTGCCTCGACATTCACGAGTCCAAAAGCTTCACGCTCGACGGACGGGACGACTGCGACATCCGCAAGCAGATTCCAATCCGCCACCTCCGTGTAGGGGACGTAAGGGACGAACCGAACATGCTCGGGGCATAACCGTCCAAGTCTCTCGAGTTCAAGCGCGTACCTCGTCTTGCGGTGAGAGCCGTAGAACGGACTGCCGACGATAACGACCAGCACCTCAGGGTTGCTCAGCGCAAGCTGGGGGACGATTCTGAGCAGATGGTGAACTCCCTTAAGCGGAATGAGCCTGCCCATAAAGAGTACAACGCTTCTGTGAGCGACCCCTTCTCTCTGGCGCAGCGCTTCTCGATGGACCATTCCCTCTGGAGAATACTGGGATAGGAAGCGAGTTGTATCGACTCCGGGATAAATAACTCGCAGCTTGGCTGCTATATCCGGCACTTTAGTTGCGACAACAACCCGCAAATAATCGCTGTTAACGATTATTCGATCTGCGGCACGCAGGCAGTGGCGCAGGTTGCGAGGCGCAATACGCCTTGGACTTATAAACGTGGAGGAATGCAAATATAGCCAGACTCGCTTTCCCGGGTTTGAACGTCTCATTGAGAGCACATATTTAGGACGATTCTCCACATCGATGACATCTGGATTGAATCGTTTAATCGACTTGCCGATGGAACGAAGGTAACGAGTTGTGCTTGTTTTGGAGAAACGCTCGTACACAACGCCATGAAGCTCCCCCTTGCGGGGGAGCCTCTTGGATAGCTTGCCATATATTCGTGGTTCCGCCTGCGGCTGCAGCAGCGGAGCAAACTTCTCTATGACTCGCTCAACGGAGCTGCTCATAGGTGAAGGAATAGAGTAAGATCCGGGTGTAACGATCGCTACTTTCATCGATGCCATTGGTACGTCTGCCTCCTGCTCATACGCATGATGCAGTATTATACGCCTTTGGACGAATCGATGACCTATACAAGTGACCTAGAACAAGAAGTATTCTCTACTGCCTATCGGATTCAAAGCTTTAGCTTCGTTTGGAATAAGCCAGCCTTACGCGCCGCCATATAGATGATGATAACGAGCGGGCCTAAGAAAACGCCGATTACACCAACAAGCTTAAAGCCCACATACAAGCTAATGAGCGCAGACAACGAGCCGATGCCGACCGCATCGCCAAGTATTTTTGGTTCTACTATACGACGGAATACAGTAATGACCAGGAACAGGATGAATAGACCGATCCCCGTATAAAGATCGCCGGTTACCGCCAAGTATGTACCCCAAGGAACGAGAACCGAGCCCGTGCCGAGTATCGGCAAAATATCAACAACAATAATCAAAAGCGCGATTGCAAGCGGGTATTTGATGCCAAGAATAAGCAAGCCAATCAACGATATGACATAAGTCAGGGCACTTAAAATAATTTGCGAGCGTAAAAAGCCGAATATCGACTTGCGCAAATTGCCTAACACGTCATCGACTTGTTGTCTTGACTTCTCCTCGAACAACGACAAGACCGAAGCCTTCATCGTATTGAGGCTGAAGCTGAACATGTATACCGCCACCAAAAAGACGATGAAAAAGATGAACATGCCCGGAATGCTGGACGCAAACGAAATGACGGTGTTGGACAAAGAGCCAACCATGCTCGTCAAATTGTCCGTCAGCCCCTTCAGCCAGCTTTCGACCTGCGATACGGCGTCAGGAGACAAATGCTGATAGATCGAATCTGCTTGATCCATGAGTTCCTGTACGATGCCGTTCGCATCTTCGAAATATTTGGGCACTTTTTTGAAAAAAGCGATAATCTCGGCTACAATCTTAACGCCAAGAAGCGCGATCAGCCCGATCAATCCGACCGAGAAGATGGTACTGGATATCGTAGCCGCAACAAGCCGATTCATCCGGAACTTCGTCATAAACAATTGATTAAGCGGCTCTAGGAAGATCGCTACGATTAACGCGAGCAGAAAAGGAGCGCCTACTGTAAATAACAGATACAGCAGCAATAGACCTACTGCTATAAATACGAGCGTTTTTATGGACATATGTTACCTCCTCTCCGATGTCTGAACTTCTATACGGATAGTATACGAGCGGGTTTCAGCTTTTAGCTTTACGATATCGATCGGAATATATAAAAATTGTCCCTTAATCGAACAAAGCCGTCTTCGTATGAAAGTCTGTATCCTTATAATACATATCCTTGACGAGCAGATTCGGACCACAGCAGCTGGCTGCCGGACAATGGCAATCGACGCTGCGCGCAAGCGAATGATCGAGCCAGCGGTCGAACAAGTCATCCAGCTTGGACGAAGCTATGTTGCCGAAGGCTGGAACGTCGGAGAAGTCCGTTACGAAAACGTCGCCCGTGAATAGATTGACATTCAACCGGTTGCGTCCGTCAGGATCGTTCCTAACCGTAACATTCGGCTCAGAGGCTAGTCTCGCAAGCAGCTTGCGTTCTTCTTGGTTATCGCTGCATTGGTAGAAGGGCAAAGTGCCGAATAGCATCCATATCGATGGATCACGCTTGCTAAGCAGCAGCTCGATCGATTGGCGCATCTGCTCTCTTGTAATGACAGGCAGATCCTTCGCGAACGCGCTTGGATACATCGGATGAACCTCGTGGCGCTTGCAGCCCATTTCAACGATTAGTCTATGAATTTCATCGATCTTATCGAAGGTCCGATAATTTATCATCGACTCCGCGGATACGAGTACGCCCGTCTCGCTTAGACGACGCGCGTTGTCAATCATACGATCGTACAGCTTCGATGCAGCTTCCCTTGATACAGCATGCCCCGCCTTGGCGAAGCCGATCTGGTGAAATTCGTCTGCATTCGTATAGTTGAAGGAAATGTGCATAACGTCCAAATATGGCGCAAGCTGCTCATATCTGCTATAAGGCAAAGTAACATTGGAATTGATTTGGGACCGAATGCCGCGGCTGCGCGCATATTGAAGCAGCGGCACCATATAATCGCGAACCGTACGGTCGGAGAAGGAAGGCTCGCCGCCTGTAATGCTTATGGTCTCGAGATGCTCGACCTCATCGAGCCTCTCCAGCATCTGCTTAAGCGGCAGCTTCTGCGGCTCCGCCATAACAAGCGTATCGCCAACGGCGCAATGCTCGCAGCGCATATTGCATAAATTCGATACCGTCATCTCAACGCTCGTCAATCGATGGCGGCCATGCTGGCGTAAGGAACGGATCGGATCCCACGGATCATTGACCGGGGACAAGGGAGGCAAAACAGCTAACGGGGCGTTCACCTGGCTTATGCTAGTCGTTGTTTGTTGCAATTGAACAGTATTCATCTATATCAGCACCTGACTTAATTGACTGGATTTTATATCTTCATATTAACATATAACAGGATACAAGCTTCGATATGCTTATTATTTCATTGTAATGTCCGATTCCTCAGGAAGCAAGCTTAAGCGTAAACGACTATGAAGATGCCGCAGTCCGCTTGCAGCATTAGGCTCCCAATCCCCTATACTCGATCCTATCAAACATAACAGGCCAGCCAGAGTATTCTGGCTGGCCTGTTATGACGCAAGACGTCTTATCAGACTCCTGCGTTTCTATATGATCTCGGATGCTAGATCCCTGACACAAGCTTGTCCGTCGGGTCATCATTCACATGTGTGATCATAACCGTCAATTGCTTCGACAAATCGATTTCGTACGGAACGGCCAGCTGCTCTCCTGCCTCGTTGTTCAGCACGCGCACAATTGGCCGGTGCGGATAGGACGAGTTAAGATCGACGACGACCCCTGATTCCCCTGACTGCAGCTTAACGGTAATGCCTATCGGATAGATGGCCACCTTGTCTCGGAACAGCTGGAGCATCTTCTGCTCATATAAAGTTCCTGAACCTGCATACAGGCGCTCGATCGCGTGATGCGGCAGCATTGGAGCTCGGTAAATCCGGTTCGTCGTCATCGCGTCATAGGAATCGACGAGTCCAATCCACTTCGCATAATCATGGATTTCATCGCCCTTAATGCCCCGCGGATAACCGCTTCCGTCCAACCGTTCATGATGCTGGAAGGCGCAATGTGCCACAAGAAGCGGCAAGTTAGGCTCATCCTTCAGCAGCTCATAACCTATTCGCGCATGCTGCTTCATGGCCTGGAATTCCTCTTCCGTCAGAGAGCCCGGCTTCTTCAGAACATCGATCGATATTTGCGTCTTTCCAATGTCATGCAGAAGCGCGCCCATGCCAAGCGTCATCAGCTCTTCGCGCGAATATCCGTGCGACATGCCGAGCAGCGTGGTATAGACGCACACATTAAGCGAATGCTGGAATAGATAATGGTCGACCGACCCCATATCCATAAGCATAATCATTGCATCCTGATGCCCGGAGAGATCGTCTATAATCATATTCATCATTTGCTTAAAGGGCTGAGCAATATAGGGGTATGTTACCCCTTTTTTCTTCTTTGGGCGATCCATCATCTCGCGAAAATTCGACTTTATGTCCTTCAAAGCGACACGAATCGTATCTTCACTAATTAATGACGGCAACACAATGTCATCCGTTCTTGCATCGGATATGTATACGTATTGTATCCCGCACTGCGCCAGGCGGGTTATTAGTCTTTGGGTTAGCTCTATATTCTCGCCGAGAAGCACCATGCCCTCTTGTGAAAATATTTTTTTGGCAAGCTTCATCCCCGGCTCGCATTTTGTAATCGGCACCAAACGCATTTTCTCGATCCTTCCCCCAAATGGTCTCCTCAATACTTTCATCGGAAAAAGCCGTTCGTAATGTTAATGTACGGGAAAAACGGGGATTTCGCAACCATTTTCTTCTATATTTTTCGACAGCGACCGATTATAACCGCGTTGACCTCGGATCCGTCGCCACATTATGCCAACGGGTTCTACGGCAATCCGCAATATCTGCGCTGTTTTGCAGTTGATGGGCGATCACGTCGCGAATAAATTCAGGCAAATAATAATCGATAGAGCGCCCGTTCGCAAGCGATTCGTAGCCAGCCTTGAAGGTGAACATATCGATCGTTCCTACACGATAGACTCGCTGATCGTCCAACGGTTCTCCATTCACCAGCACCGATTGCAGCTTCATGTAATCCGGGCAATTGCTGTCATATTCAATTCGCAGGCCGTCAACGGCGATATTCCCAAGCACATGTCCGCGAAAGCCGTAGCCCTTGATCGGCTTCTCGATATACTCGGGGAGCAGCGACTGCTCCAGCGCTTCCCGTATATATTTGCCTTCTATACTGATTCTGCAAGGATTGATTGGTGATGGGCATAAGGCGTGCAGCTCTCCCGCTGTCACTTCACCTTGCGCAAGACCTCCCAGCAGCTGCCCTGTGTTCACGATACCAATGTCGGCATCCGTCCAGCGGCGCAATCCAGAAGCAAGCAAATTACATAACGGAGACTCTCGATTCGTAAATGCAGGCAGCGGTTCGTTAAGCATGGATACGACTTCGCTTAGTCTCTGCCGCCCCGACTCCAGATACGCGCTTATTAGCTCGGCGGCTTCTTGCTGCTCCACGAATGCGGCTGTCGGTATGACGCTTGCGCGAAAAACAGGCCGATGCGACAACTCATCCATACTAATCTCCACTCGGCCGATATACTCGCCGAACTTGCCTGCGGCGCAAATCGTCGTTCCGCAGATTTCGAGAGGCTCCTCCAATAGATGATGCGTGTGCGCCCCTATTATGAGATCAATACCGTCAATGCTCTCCGCCATCTTCTCATCGTACCTAATGCCAAGATGGGACATCACAACGACAACTTGCACCTGCTCCCTTAATAGAGCTGCCTGCTTACGCACAGTCTCTATCGGATCTGCGGCCTCCCAGCCAAGCAAGGAATAAAAATCGGTGTAAGCTGTCGTAACGCCAATAAGTCCAATGGACAGCCCATTCTTCTCGATTATGGCATTCGGCAGCAGCCATTCGGGAAGCTCACCTGTCGCTGTCTGTTTCATATTGGCGCAAATAACAGGAAATGCCGCATGATCGCGATACAAGCTCTCTAGTACTTGTATCGAATACGTAAGTCCCTCGTTATTGCCAAGCGTAACAGCTTCATAACCTGCCAGGTTCAATAAAGCCACGTTAACGAGTCCGTCGCTTCCTTCTGTCTCGACTCGCATCCGATCTATATGATCACCGCAATCTATAACGAGTACGGAATCGCTGCCGTATTTGCGGCGCTCCTCGGCAATGTAACCCGTTATCTTAGCTGCGTTCTCCAGTCGGCTATGTACATCGTTGCTATGCAGAAGCACAACTTGGGTCTGTATGTTGTTATTCAATGTCGATGCACGCCTCCTCATTACTCCGCTTCAGCGCCATGAAGATCTGCCTTATTTTTTGAACATATCATCCTTGCTAAATGTATGCTTGAAGCCGTAACTCGCCTCTTGCTCAGCGTCTGCAGCGCCGCTTGCTTCGCATTCAATACGTATAGCGACGATGCTTTTGACATTCAAGCATTTGCTGCTGCCGTCAGGTACATAGAGACGAATCGGACCGTTCTGCCCGAGGGCCTCGCCATCCTTCTCGAATAAAATGGCTGCTTGGGTAAGTTGATCCCATGGGATCGTCGCCTCGAATGTATCGACAGCTTCAACCTTCAGGATAGAGGGCAGAAAGGGATTTGCTTCACCATCTTCATATAGCGCAAGCCAATTCGAGTACCATGTTAACAGATCGAACGCTTTACCGCTCACCTCAGGCACTCGTTGCCCTATGTCGAAATGTTTCCCGGCGATCTCGGCCATCTGGGCAGCTTCGGTTACCGAATGTCCATAATGGGAATGATATATATTTATTTCACGCATAATCGATTATTATCCTCCAATTTGCGACATACGCCGTTCTGTTGGAACATGCGATTGCGCCCCGTCTGCCAGCTTAGCCGCCATCTCGTGATTTTCCGGCTTAACGTCCATCGCCCGCAGGAGAAGCTCCCGCATCGCTTCAGGATTGCCAAGAGCCGTCTTCACGTTCAATTCATCTACCCAGTACAGGCATGGTTTAATGGAGCCGTCTGCCGTTAGTCTGAGCCGGTTGCAGCTCTTGCAGAAGTGGTCGCTGATTGGATGAATAAGACCGAATGACCCCTTGCCCCCTTCGATTTGCCAATCGTCGGAAGGTCCGTTCCCCTTTATATTATCCTTGCGCTTAATGTCGTAGCCTTCGGATGAAGCAATCTCCAATACGCGAGATAGCGGCAAGTACATCTTTTTCCAATTCTCGTCAGCATGGCCGATTGGCATATATTCAATGAATCTGACATGAAGCGGCTGTTCGAAGGCAAGCTTCAAGAAATCTGAGATTTCGTCTTCATTGATATCCTTGAGCAGCACGCAATTCAGCTTAATGGGGTCGAAGCCCACCGCGCCTGCCGCTTCAATTCCTTCCATAACCCGCTTGAGCTCACCGCGCCTAGCGATAAACTTGAACCTCGTATGATCGAGAGTATCGAGGCTAATGTTGACGCGGTTCAGACCGGCCTTCTTTAGCGCCTCTGCCTGCTTCGCCAAAAAGATGCCGTTCGTTGTCAAAGCTATATCGCGAATGCCGGGAATGTCGGCAAGACGCTTAACTAAGCCGTCAAGGCCAGGACGCACTAATGGTTCTCCGCCCGTAATGCGTAATTTGGATATACCAAGCGAGGCGCCGGCACGGGCAACCTCAACAATATCGTCATAAGAAAGCAGGTTTGAGGATTCCGTAAACTCGACGCCTTCCTCGGGCATGCAATATAAGCAGCGCAAATTACAGCGATCCGTAACGGATATGCGCAAATAATCATGTACGCGTCCAAAGCGGTCTATTAATTCAGGCATATCTCTCCCACTCCTCCAGTAACACACGTCGTAAGCATCCGCTTATCTATCTATGTATCAGCATAACATTTTTTCGTGAATTATGATATTCTATAAACAACTTCAACCTATACTATGAGAGGTTTTGTGACATGACATATACGTGGACCATACAATTATTCGCAGGCTTGCCGGAGCGTTTCGGCGTCTCTTCCATAAAGGTTCAGCATGACGCAGAAGCGGTTACTGCCGCTGAACTGAAGCAGCTGCTTGCCGCTGCATATCCTGAACATGCCAATCTAATTTCGATTTCATTCCTCGCTTGCAACCATTCATATGCGGCAGACCATTCGACCATGCACGCGTCGGACGAGCTTGCCCTTCTCCCTCCTGTATCGGGCGGAGAAGAGCCTGCAAGCATAACAGCAACCAACCAAGAGCTGTACGTCATAACATCCGATCCGATAAGCGAGAGCGATGTGATAGCCAAAGTTATTGTCCCTGCTCATGGCGCCAGCCTGGCTTTTGTCGGCACGACGCGTGAATGGACGCAAGGACAGCGGACGGTTAGGTTAGAGTACGAGGCCTATGCACCGATGGCTGTAACAACAATGAAGCAGATTGGCGATGAGATTGCGCAGCGCTGGCCGGGAGCGCTATGCGCGATCAGTCATCGGATCGGCGTAGTCGGCCTTGCCGAGACAAGTGTCGTTATCGCGGTATCCGCACCTCATAGAGGAGACTGCTATGACGCCAGCCGATATGCGATTGAACGGCTGAAACAAATTGTGCCGATATGGAAAAAAGAAATATGGGAGGACGGCTCCGAGTGGAAAGGCCACCAGCTTGGCCCTTGGAATCCAACCGTGCCTTTAACGGATTATTAGAAGGAGTATATGCCCGCATGAACGATATGAACGCTGCTAGCCGATATGCAAGACAAATACGATATGCGCCAATCGGCGCTTCAGGACAACATTCGATCAACGAGAGCCGTGTTGCCATCGTCGGGATGGGAGCGCTTGGCTGCGTCATCGCCTCCCACCTCGTTCGCTCTGGCGTTGGACATGTGCGTATTATCGATCGTGACATCGTCGAATGGAGCAATCTGCAGCGCCAGATGCTTTATACAGAAAGAGACGTTCAACAGCTTCTACCGAAGGCTGAGGCCGCCGCCGTTCATCTGCGCGAGATCAACAGCTCTATTGTCATTGAACCTATTGTGGCCGATGTCACACCGCTCAATGCAGAGCAACTGCTCTCTAATGTGCAGCTCATTATTGACGGAACCGATAACTTCAGCATTCGCTATTTACTTAATGACATAAGTGTAAAACATAACATTCCATGGATCTATGGAGGTGCTGTAGGCGCTTCCGGCATGACCATGACGATTATGCCTGGCGACTCCCCCTGCTATAGGTGCTTATTTCCAGAGCCGCCTGCACCTGGCATGACGGACACCTGTGAGACTGCTGGCGTTCTATCTCCGATTATCGATATTATCGCCTCCGTTCAAGCAAGCGAAGCAATAAAGCTGTTATCTGGCAACGAACAGGCGCTTCACCGTACCTTATTTCAAGTCGATCTATGGAATCATGCTTGGATGCCTGTAGGCCTAGCTGCCGCTCGGAGAAGCGAATGTCCAACCTGCGGTCAACATCACTATCCTTTCTTAGAGGAGAACGGAGCAGAAACCGCCGCCGCAACGCTATGCGGACGTCATACCGTTCAGATTACGCCCGGCAAACCCGCAGTCTTGGACTTGGAGCAGCTTAAAAACAGGCTCGCTCCTGCAGGCCGTACGACCTATAACCGATACCTCCTGCGAGTAGAGCTGCCAGAAGGACTGACTTTTGTGCTATTTAGCGACGGCAGAGCGCTTGTTCAAGGCACCGATGAGTTGTCGAAGGCAAAGTCGGTTTATGCTGAATTACTAGGAGTTTAGTCTTATTTACAAGTTCCTCATATTGCCATTCTATCGAATCATTGCTACTATTGTAGGTATATTCGTACAAACAATATACTAATCAGAGGTGTCTTAATGAGGGTTCAAGTCATAGATTTGAATGAGGGAGACGTACTAAGCCGGGATACTTTCAACAATTTTGGGCTCCATGTTCTTTCCAAGGGGACGACGCTGCAACGCTATGACATTGCTAGGCTTATTCAGCATCAGATTGATTATGTTGACATTAACGATAAACCAACAACTCAAACTCAAGCCTCTAGAACGATTGAATCTACTACTAGTCCGAAATGGCTGCCCACTGTCGAGCCTATATACAAAACCGCTGTAAGTAAATTCGAAACCCTTTTTTCGAAAGCGCTTAACGACGGAGAAGTAGACCATGATGAAGTTACCGCTACGCTTCAGCCGCTCCTAAGCAACCTGCAACTTGAGCGCGACGTCGTATCGATGCTGTTGCTTCTAAATACGAGCGATGATTATACATATCAACATTCCGTACAAGTCGGCATGTTATCGTACTATCTTGCCACTTGGGTCGGATATGACAATAAAGAATCCCTTCAGATCGGCAAAGCTGGATTTCTCCATGATATCGGCAAATGCCGGATCGATTTAGACATTCTAAACAAGCCTGCCAAGCTCACGAAAGACGAGTTCGACGAAGTAAAGAAACATACGCTATATGGCCATGAAATTATTAGTAAGTCGTTCGACGAGCCTTATCTCGCCGTCAGCGCTCTTCAGCACCATGAGCGTGTCGATGGCAGCGGATATCCGCATGGCTTAAAAGGTGAAGAAATTCATCCCGTTGCAAAAATCATTTCTGTCGTCGATATATATAGCGCGATGATTTCAGAACGAGTGTACCAGCAAAGACGTGATTTGTTCGACGTCCTCAAGGAGCTGTACAACATGAGCTTCGCAGAACTGGACGCTTTCACGACACACATCTTTATCAAGCATATGATTCCGAACTTTATCGGGAAGAAGGTTGAGCTGGTAACCGGAGAGATTGGCGTCATAGTGATGACCCACCCGACCGAGTTCTTCCAGCCTCTTATCCGCATCGACGAGCGCTTCATCGATCTAACCGTCGAACGCGGCTATGAGATTAAACAAGTGTACCTGTAAGCTCATAAATAACAAAGCGCAGCTAGATTGCCATTTGGCATTCGGGCTGCGCTTTGCTTTGTCACATTATACTATGATGCTCATATATTTTGCTGGGACGTCCCCACTCGAACTGGCTAATTCCGATTTCACGGAAACCATACTTCTCATAATATCCGATATGATCCGTCGTTAAGTACACCTTATCATAGCCGAGCTGTCCTGCCGTTTTTCTTCCGTGTTGCAGCAGCAGCGCTCCTAATGCCTGTCCTCGCTCGCTTTCGTCAATGAATAGCGGTCCAATCCAAGGTGACAAATCTTTTCTGACTAGATATTCCTGTTCATTCAATTGATAAAAGCCGATAATCCGCTCGTCCCGGAACATTAAGAAAGCCAACGGTAAACCGTTTGCTGTTGCTAAGCTTTGTTCTATTTGGTTTATCGCGATATCCTTTACGCCGGGCCAAGCTTCAGATATATAATTGATGAACGCGTCTCGATGTTCCGGAGACTCTTTAATAGACTGGATTACGATACCTTCAAGCGAGTTTACATTCATTGCAGTCGAAGCCGCGTAAATTTTCGTTTTCACACCATTAAATATGAATCCGTCAGATAGGTGGGACCAGCCGTGTTTTTCGTAATAGCCTTCCAAATCGGTACAAAGATATAGGTAGTCATGGCCCTTCTTTCTCGTTTCGCGAAGGGCATGCTCCAGCAGTTTGGCCCCCCTATTCTCTCCTCTGTATTCCGGAACGACATACAAACAGGCTAACCATGGAAATAGATCTTGGCGGCTAATTAAATCATTTCTCAACAACGCATAAGTGCCGATGATTGAATCATTCTCCAAAGCAATATAAAATCGCGGCAGCTGGCTATCCGTTGTCATTGAATGAAACATACAGTCGTAATAAAAATGAAAATTTTCATTGCTTCCCCACTGGCTCCAAAATAGGTGGACGGCTTCTTCAAACCGTTCCGCCTTTTCCTTAAGCTCGTATACTTGGAACAAGGTATCACTCCGATTGGTTTTTCTTTCAAGTATACGTTTATGCCCAATGCAATCCAATGGAAAAGTTAATTATAGTTAATTAAAACGAAAATATCGCAAAAAAACCGTCCCCTCGCGAAGAGGGGACGGTTCATGGGTATAGTCTTATTAACCGATAGAGCCTTCCATCTCGAACTTAATGAGACGGTTCATCTCTACCGCGTATTCCATCGGCAGTTCTTTCGTGAATGGCTCGATGAAGCCCATAACGATCATTTGCGTAGCTTCCGCTTCGCTAAGACCGCGGCTCATCAAGTAGAACAATTGATCCTCGGACACCTTCGACACCGTTGCTTCGTGCTCAAGCGTGATGTTGTCGTTGAAGATCTCATTGTAAGGAATCGTATCGGAAGTGGATTCGTTATCAAGGATAAGCGTATCGCACTTGATGTTCGCTTTCGCTCCGTCCGAGTTGCGTCCGAACGATGCAAGACCGCGGTACGTTACTTTACCGCCATGTTTACTGATCGACTTGGAAATAATCGTCGAGCTTGTGTCAGGTGCCAGATGAGTCATCTTAGCGCCTGCATCCTGATGCTGACCTTTGCCTGCAACGGCGATCGACAATACCATGCCTTTCGCGCCGCGGCCGCGCAATACGACTGCCGGGTATTTCATCGTCAGCTTGGAGCCGATGTTGCCGTCTACCCATTCCATCGTTGCGTTCTCGTCCGCTACTGCACGTTTCGTTACAAGGTTGTAGATGTTCGGCGCCCAGTTTTGGATCGTCGTGTAACGAACGCGAGCGTTCTTCTTGCAAAGGATCTCAACAACTGCGCTATGCAGCGAGTTCGTGCTGTACACAGGTGCTGTACATCCTTCTACGTAGTGAACGGAGCTGTCTTCGTCGGCAATAATAAGCGTACGCTCGAATTGACCCATATTTTCGGAGTTAATCCGGAAATACGCTTGAAGAGGAATTTCACACTTCACGCCTTTTGGAACGTAGATAAAGCTGCCGCCCGACCATACCGCACTGTTAAGCGCCGCGAACTTGTTATCGTTCGGAGGAATGATCGTACCGAAATATTCTCTCAACAGCTCAGAATGCTCGCGAAGCGCCGTATCCGTATCCGTGAAGATAACGCCTTGCTTCTCAAGATCCTCTTGCATGCTGTGGTAGACAACCTCGGACTCGTATTGAGCCGATACGCCCGCAAGGAACTTCTGTTCCGCTTCAGGAATACCAAGCTTGTCGAACGTTTCCTTAATTTCCGAAGGAACCTCTTCCCACGTCTTGCCTTGTTTCTCCGACGGCTTAACGTAGTATTGAATGTCTTCGAAGTCCAGATCGTCCATGTTGCCGCCCCATTTAGGCATTGGCATCTTATTGAATTGCTCCAGCGACTTCAAGCGGAATTCAAGCATCCATTCCGGTTCGTTCTTCATCTCCGAAATCGTACGTACGATTTCCGGCGTCAAGCCTTTACCCGATTGGAAAACTGCTTTATGCTCATCACGGAAGCCATACTTATACTCTTCCATTTCCGGCATTGATTTTGCCATCGTATTCACTCTCCTCTTTCATTTCGGGATTTTGTATCCTTAACGCTGCTCGTTCTCGATCCCTTTGCGCAGCGCGTTCCAAGCAAGTGTTGCGCACTTGATCCGTGCCGGGAATTTATTGACACCCGACAACGCCTCAATATCCTCAAGCTCTTCGAACTCGACCTCTTGGCCCTTCATGAGACCGGAGAAACGTTCCGCCATGTTAAGCGCTTCGTCGAACGACTTGCCCTTAACGGCTTCCGTCATCATCGACGCGGAGCTCATGCTGATCGAACAGCCCTCGCCCGTATACTTAGCGTCAACGACTTTACCGTTCTCTACTTGCAACTGCAACGAAATTCGGTCGCCGCAGGTTGGGTTATTTAAGTTGATCGTAACCGCCTCATCGTTCATTGTTCCGCGGTTGCGTGGATTTTTATAATGATCCATTATGACTCTGCGATACAAATCATCCAATTGCATGACCGAAGAACTCCTTTGTTTGGATTAATGCTTCGGCTAAGCGGTCAACATCCTCTTCGGTATTGTATATATAGAAGCTTGCTCTAGCCGTTGCCGAAACATTCAGCCAGCGCATAAGCGGCTGGCAGCAATGATGGCCAGCGCGTACCGCAATCCCTTTGGAATCAAGTACCGTAGCGACATCATGCGGGTGAACATCTTCAAGGTTGAAGGTGACTAGACCGACTCGGTTTGTCTTAGGCCCGTACAGCTCAATGCCTTCCATCCTGGACAGCTTCTCGTAAGCATAAGCAGCAAGATGCTTCTCGTGTTTATCGATATTGTCCATTCCGATTTCATTCAGGAAGTCGATTGCTGCGCCAAGTCCGACTGCGCCGGCAATAATCGGTGTGCCGCCCTCGAAGCGGTAAGGAATATCCTTCCACGTCGATTCGTACAGATCTACGAAGTCAATCATCTCGCCGCCGTACTCGATCGGCTCCATACTTTCAAGCAGCTTCTTCTTGCCGTACAGAGCGCCGATGCCCGTAGGTCCGCACATCTTGTGGCCGGAGAACGCATAGAAATCAACGTCCAAATCCTGTACGTCCACTTTCTTATGCGGCGTGCTTTGCGCGCCGTCAACGACCATGATCGCGCCGTTGCGATGCGCAATCTGAGCCAGTTCCTTAATCGGATTCACTACGCCAAGCACGTTCGACACATACGTGACGGATACGACTTTTGTGTTAGGCGTAATCGTCTTCTCGGCATCCTCTAGCGAGATCGTGCCGTCAGGCTGAAGCGGAATATACTTGAGCGTCGCGCCTGTAGCTTTCGCTGCTTGCTGCCACGGAATCAAGTTGCTGTGATGCTCCATTGGCGTAATGACGATTTCGTCGCCTTCGCCGCAGACGGAACGGGCATAGCTTGAAGCAACCAAATTAAGTGCCGTCGTCGTGCCCCGTGTGAAAATAATTTGTTCCGCGGCGCCGGCATTAAGCAATGCCGCCACCTTCTCGCGCGCTCCCTCATAAGCGTCGGTTGCTCTCGAACCGAGCGTATGCACGCCGCGATGAACGTTCGCGTTATCCAGCTCGTAATATCGTTTAACCGCATCAATGACGGAACGCGGCTTCTGGGAAGACGCCGCGCTATCCAGGTAAACGAGCGGATGCCCGTTTACCTCTTGATGCAATATCGGGAACTGCTCCCGAATCGCATTTATATTCATCCCTCTAGCTTCCTTTCGAGCAAACGCTGAAGCTGCTCGCGTACCGCCTCGACCGGAATTTCCGATACGACCGGAGCCAAGAAACCGTAAATAATTAATCGTTCAGCGTCCTGCTTAGATATACCGCGAGACATCAGATAATAGACCATCTCTGGGTTAACTTGCCCTACGCTTGCTGCGTGACCAGCTGTAACATCGTCTTCATCGATGAGCAGAATCGGATTCGCGTCGCCGCGCGCTTTCGGGCTCAACATGAGAACTTTCTCGGTTTGAACGCCGTTTGCTTTCGTTGCGCCGTGCTCAATCTTCGTAATGCCGTTGATGATCGCCGATGCGGAATCTTTCATAACGGCGCGCGTTACCATGTCGCTGTCCGAGCTTTTGCCGAAATGAACGGCTTGTGTCGTCAAGCTCATTTGTTGAGCGCCAGTTCCTACGCTGATCACTTTCGCGTCGGATGTCGAGCCTTTGCCTTTCAGCACCGACTTCGTATCCGATACGGTGTTGCCGTCGTTCAGGTCGCCGATAATCCATTCCATCCGGCCGTCATTTTCGATTACGGCACGGCGGATAGACATATCCACGCCCGTCTCGCCCATATGATGAATGGAGCCGAAACGAACATGCGCCCCTGCTTTAACGAATACTTCGACAACCGAAGGATGCATGAATGGCGCGGATGCCGCACCTGGTTCAGATACTACGGAATCAACATAAGTTACGCGGCTATGCGTGTCTGCAACGATCAGAATATGCGGTGCAAATGTTGCAGCTGCATTGTCGTTGAACAGAATCGCTTGCAGAGGAATTTCCACCTCTACATTCTTAGGCACGTATACGAATACGCCGCCGTTCCATAGTGCCGCATGCAATGCGGTCAATTTGTCTTCGTTCTTCGCTACTGCTTGGAACAGATATTGTTGAACGAGCTCGCCATGCTCTTTGCATGCCGTCTCGAGATCTGTGAAAATAACGCCTTTGCTAGCAAGCTCTTGCGAGAATTGCTTCCATACGACACCGGAATTGCGTTGTACGAGCAAGTTCTCCGTGCCTTCTGCAATCAACTCGCGTACGACTGTCGGCAATTCGCCGATCGAAGCCGCCGGCGATGGCTGCTCATAGTTGCCTACCGCTGTCAGGTTCCAGCGCTCAATGCGCACCTTCTCTGGTTTCGGCCAGCCAAGTGTCCCAGCCAATTCAGCCGCTTCGCCGCGCAATGCCACGAGCCAATTCGGCTCGCCTTTGCTGCTTGCCAGCGCTTCAGCAGACTGACGAGTGGCTCCCGTAGATAGTTCTGTACTCATCCGTTTTGCCCCCTTCTCCGCTTAAGCCTGGCCTACAGTTTCGTCAACGATGCCAAGTTCTTCTTTAACCCAATCATAACCTTCGTTCTCCAAACGCTCAGCAAGCTCAGGACCGCCGGATTTAACGATGCGGCCTTGCATCATAACGTGAACGAAATCAGGTTTGATGTAGTTAAGCAGGCGCTGATAGTGAGTGATGATCAAGAAGCCGCGATCTTCGGAACGCATTGCGTTCACGCCGTTCGAAACGATGCGAAGAGCATCGATATCAAGACCGGAGTCAATTTCGTCAAGTACGACGATCTTCGGATCAAGCAGCATCATTTGCAAAATTTCGTTACGTTTTTTCTCGCCGCCGGAGAAACCTTCGTTCAAGTAACGGTGAGCGAACTCGGGATTCATTTCGAGTTCTTTCATTTTGCCTTCCATTTTGCGAATGAACTTAATGAGCGAAATTTCGTTTCCTTCGCCAAGACGTGCGTTAAGCGCGCTGCGCAAGAAATCGGAGTTCGTAACGCCTGGAATTTCGCTAGGGTATTGCATAGCGAGGAACAAGCCGGCAAGAGCGCGCTCGTCAACGCCCATTTCAAGCAGATCTTCGCCGTCAAGCGTAGCGGAGCCGCCGGTTACTTCATATTTAGGATGTCCCATAAGAGCGGACGCCAATGTACTTTTACCTGTTCCGTTAGGACCCATGATTGCGTGGATTTCTCCACCTTTGATCTCAAGGTTAATGCCTTTCAAAATTTCTTTTCCTTCGATCTCAGCTTTCAAGCCGTCGATGACAAAATGCGTTGCCATAATATCTTTACCCCTCCAAGGTTGGTTTATTTGAAAATATAGGAAAGCATAAGTTTCACTCTTAAACTTACTCCTACATTTCACCGCGAAACGAAAGCCTATGCCGCTAAAGGACGGCAACAGCCGGTTACATTTGTGTAGTCACTTCCGTAAACAGACAAGCCTGTCTATTATAGAGTGATTCTCACTGATTCTCAATAATTATTTTAATATAATTTTAGTTATAAATCAACGTAAGTTAGCTTTCGGGCGTGACTTCGCATATTTTTTTGTCGAACCTATGCCAGAGCGGCCCTTATTTGATCCAATTCCGACCGGAACTTGTCATCGTCTACTACCGGTTTCATCGAAGCAGGACGGAGCTCGGCGTTCCCCTCCAGTTTTACCCAAGATTTGCACCCATTATAAGCAGGCTGCATCGGAAGTTTAATCGGCTCATCCAGCTTGTAGACGCGCATAATCAGAAGATGCAGCGGTTTCGTCTTCTTCCACTTCAGCCGTTCTTCGGCAAAGCCGTCCGTCCATATGTGAAAATCACGCAGCTTATTCAACGTTTCTTGATCCGTTATCTCAATATCCTCGGCAACTTCCGCGTAAGCTTCAAGGGTAATCGTCTCCATCTCTGGAGTCCAGTCCTTCAAGGTCTCGTCCAATTGCTCTTCGTACCCTGGCTTCAGCAAATGCTTCTTCTGATGCTCGTATGCGGGCATTAAGTAGAAGCTTGGGCTGATCAACTGAAAGTCGCGCGTTTCTTCAACGATTCCGCCTTTGCGCATCACGATGATTTGCTCTCCCTCGGCCAATGCCTTCACCGATACGGCCCATTCCTTGAGGGCGACCGGCTGCAGCTCATTGCTCTCTGTCATTATCCATCATCCACCTGTCTGCTCTAGATTTGACACTATTATATCAAAGGTAGGTATTCCATGGCGAAATAATATCCTATATACTATGTGGAGATGATTACTTGGCATTTATGCTTGAGCTTATAAACCTATATTCGGAGGTGGACAGCCATGTCTGCATATCACCCTTTAAATGAACAAGAAGCGATTCAGATATCCCGTTCGATTGAAGGCTTTTTTCCACAGGAAGCAGAACTTAGCTGCCGCGAGATTGGCGACGGCAACTTGAATCTTGTCTTTCACATTACCGATAGCGTCAGCGGCAAAAGCCTCATTATGAAGCAAGCGCTGCCGTATGCCAAGGTCGTAGGCGAATCATGGCCGCTCACGCTGGACAGAGCGCGCATCGAGAGCGAGAAGCTTATCCTTGAGGCGAAGCTTGCTCCAAGACTCGTGCCGACCGTGTATAAATACGATTCCGATCTCGCTCTTACAATCATGGAAGATCTAAGCGATCATGTTATTATGCGTCAAGGCTTAATAAACGGTACGCGATATCCGAAGTTCGCAGACGATATTTCGACGTTCATGGCTCGTACCTTATTTTTCACATCGGATCTCGGTATGAACCAACAAGATAAGAAAAATCAGGTGAAGTCGTTTATTAATCCGGATTTGTGCAAAATAACGGAAGATCTCATATTCGACGATCCTTACACCGTATCGTCCAACAACAGCTTCGATCCTGCAATTGCCGACGCCGCGGAAGCGCTCACCCAGGATAGCGAGCTTCATTTGGAAGTCGCGATCCTGCGCGACAAGTTCCTAACGAACGCTCAAGCGCTGCTGCATGGCGATCTGCATACAGGCAGTATATTCGTAACTCCCGAATCAACGAAGGTCATCGATCCGGAATTCGCTTATTATGGTCCAGTCGGCTTCGATGTCGGCGCTGTCATCGCGAATCTGCTGCTCAACTATGCCGGACAAGAGCATTGGTTATCCGATGAAGCTGAACGTGCGGACTACCGCCAATATTTAATTACCTCCATCGTCGATATTTGGAATCAGTTCGAGTCGAAGTTCCGTGCCTTGTGGAATGTGAATGGCGTCGACAGACTTGCTAATTCCGCAGCAGGCTATCAAGATTATTATATGAACCGTCTCCTTCAGGACGCCGTCGGATTCGCTGGCTGCAAGATGGTTCGCCGTATCGTAGGTCTTGCGCATGTAGCCGATATTGATCGTATACCGAATGATGCTACACGCGAGAAAGCGCAGCGCCTTGCGCTGGCAATCGGCACAACGCTAATTCGCGGCAACCGTCAGACGCAATCGATCGAACAAGCTATCGATGCCGCGCTAACTGCCGCAAACAAATGAAAGAAGCAGAGAGGAATTAACAGCATGACTACAAATACAGCTTTGCAATCCGTTATATGGACAGAGGATCGGCTTGATTTGCTCGATCAACGTCTGTTGCCTGAAGAAATCGTGTATCTGCCGCTTACAACATCCGAGGACGTATGGGAAGCGATCCGTCACCTTAAAGTACGCGGTGCGCCGGCTATCGGCATTAGCGCTGCTTACGGGGTAGTGCTCGGCAGCCGTGATGCGGACTCCGTTCAGACCTGGCTCGCTGCCGTTAATAAGGAAGCTGAATACCTTGCAACTTCCCGTCCGACAGCAGTCAATCTATTCTGGGCGCTTGATCGCATGAAAGCTGCTGCGGCAGCATTCGCCGGTCAAGAGCTTTCGCTTGCTGCATGCAAGGAAGCGCTGTTGACAGAAGCCATCGCGATTCAGAGTGAAGACGAGGAGACGAACCGACTGATCGGCGAGCACGCTCTCTCTTTGTTCAAGAACGACATGGGCGTACTGACGCACTGCAACGCGGGCGGACTTGCAACTGCCAAATACGGCACGGCGCTTGCTCCATTCTATTTAGCTCTTGAGAAAGGCATTACGCTTCGCGTGTTCGCCGACGAGACTCGCCCCGTTCTGCAGGGCGCCCGCCTTACCGCGTTCGAGCTTCAGCAAGCAGGAGTTGATGTGACGCTTATCTGCGATAATATGGCCGGCATGATCATGGCCAAGGGCTGGGTCGACGCCGTCATCGTCGGTACAGACCGCGTAGCTGCCAACGGCGACGTAGCCAACAAAATCGGCACATACAGCGTCGCTGTACTGGCGAAGGCGCATGGCATTCCGTTCTATGTCGCTTGCCCGTTGTCGACGATTGATCTGAACACGCCTACGGGCGCTGAGATTCCAATCGAAGAGCGCAACGCCGAGGAAATTACAGAAGGCTTCGGTAAACGCACGGCTCCGAAAGGGGTCAAAGTTTACAATCCAGCCTTCGACGTTACGCCTAATGAATATGTAACTGCGATTATTACCGAGAAGGGTATCATTCAGGCTCCGTACGGTGACAATCTGCGCAAACTGTTCGAATAAGCGTGAGAACAGACAACCCCGGTTCGCTTCTCCCTTCGATGGGTACGGGCGTGCCGGGGTTTTCTTCATCAATAAGGCCAAATAAGTTTAATTACAGCATAAGACGGAGTGCATCCGATCCTTTCATACCGGCAACGATCCCGAGCTTCTCGGCCGTAAACGTTACAGATTCGAGCGGCGCTTCCATAAGCTCTTCCAATGTTCGAACGCCGACAGCGCGGCCTGCAATGATTTCTCGGGTTTTCAATCGTTCGTTCAATAGCGCGACATCAAGCGCGCCGCACATGATATATCCTTTATCCGTCGTTATTGCGAGCAGGTTTGTTTTGGGCAAATTAACTTCAACGCCAAGCACGGTTTCGCCATTTTCGAGCGTAAATGGAATCATTCGCATCATACTGGATCCACCCCCTTCATCCACGTCATTAGAGGCATAAGTCTGCATCCACATTATATGCATATTGCAGGCGAGAGCCACCCGATAAATGCTCATTTTATGACTACATGAACGATCGATTTGGTGGTATATTAGAGATATCATTTTCGTACGGAGGGTTTATGAAAAAACCACTTACATCCGCTGATAAATCATCCTTCATTTTCCAAATTGAAGTGCTTGTTGAGGGAACGACGAACGGCGAAGCGCTCGAACAGCTGTTGCGTCAACTCAATAATGGGGGGTTCCTCGATTATAAGGTCCAATCCGGCATTCAGCTTGGACAACTGCTCGAGGAGCGCAAAGCAGCTTCGACAACGCAGCAGTCGATACCGATTCAGCTCCCACTCCAGGAGAAGCCGAAGAGCATGCCTCCGATAACTAATTCTGAAAGCGTTAATTACGGGCTTGAGCGTATTAAACAAATCATTAAGAGCAACTCCCTCATCCGACTCGTTGTCAACAAAGGACTTGGCATCACGCTTAACATTCCTTGCCGAATACTCAACATGAACGAGAGCGAGAACTTAATTACGGTCTACCATGTCGATGAGAAGCAAGTCTATACGTTCCGTTTGAATGAGATTGAAGATTATAAGGAGCAAGCTTAATTGTCGTAAAGAAAAAAAGCAAAACCCCGTACAAAGCGCGCTGCACCTGCAGCCCTTGTACGGGGTTTTGTCTTCAGAGCGTTCTAGCTGGCGGCCAGCATCTGCTCAATATTGTCACTGGATACCGGCGGGCTCCAGAAGTAGCCTTGCATCTCATCGCAATTATGCTTGCGAAGGAATTCCATCTGCGCTTCTGTCTCGACGCCTTCAGCGATTACTTGGATGTTCAAATTATGCGCCATCGCTATGATAGCGGCCACGATCTCGGCGTCGCTTGGATCCTGCTGAATGTCTCTTACAAAGGAACGGTCGATCTTAAGCCGATCGATCGGGAAGTTCTTTAAGTAATGGAAGGAGCTGTACCCTGTTCCGAAGTCGTCTACGCTAATGCCTACGCCCATCTCGGTCAAATCAAGCAGACAGCGCGATACATGGCTGACATCCATCGTCATCGATTCTGTAATCTCGAGATCCAAATACTTGGAATCCAGTCCCGTCTTCTTAAGCACAGCGGCTACCTTGCTTGCCAGATCGTTCTGAACGAATTGTCTTATGGATAGATTGACGGATACCGGTATTGGCGGTAAACCCGCGTCTTGCCATGCTTTGTTTTGTCGGCATGCTTCCTCAAGCACCCAATCTCCGATCTGGACGATCATGCCGCTTTCCTCAGCTAGAGGAATGAAGCTGCCTGGCGGAATCATTCCTTTGACGGGGTGCTTCCAACGGACGAGCGCCTCAACGCCGACCATGGTTCCGGATACGAGATCATACTGCGGCTGATAATGAAGAATAAATTCGCTGCGCTGAATCGCACGGTACATCTCATGTTGCAGCGTTAACCGCTCGAATGAGGAATTGCTCCAAGTCTCGGAGTAAAGCAGGCAATCATTTTTACCGCTTTCCTTCACTCTTACGAGAGCCATATCCGCTTTCTTAATTAACGTATAAGCATCATCTTCGACATTTCGGTTCGTAACGGAACCGATGCTTGCCGTAATATGTAACGGGAATCCTCTAAGCTCGTACGGCTCCTCAATGGATTTAAGCACATCGCGCGACAGCTCTAGAAGATGCTGCTCGGAGTTAACGTTATGGAATAGAAGCGCGAATTCATCGCCTTCCATACGGCCAGCGAAATCGGATTCTGACATGCCGCGGTTAAGTCTCTCGGCAACCTGCATGAGCAGTATATCGCCAAACTCTCGGCCGAACGAAGCATTCACAAGCTTGAACCGATCCAAGTCCAAATAACAGATGCCAACGATTCGCTCTTCCTCGACTGCACGGCTTATGCTCTCCGTCAGCTTCATCTGGAACAGCGTCCGATTCGGCAAGCCCGTCATATCGTCATAATAGGCCATATAACGTATTCGCTCGACATTCCGCTTACGATCGCTTAGATCATGAATGATCATGACCGTTCCGATCACTTCTTCATCCCTTATCATAGGCGTGCACACGATCTGCAGCTCAAGCGGGAATCCAGAACGATGCGTAATATTAATGTTCGTCTGCTTCGCCTCGCCAAGCAGCGCCTGCTGGAACGTTTCCTGAAGCACCTGCCGGCTGGCTGGTTCTACAAGGCGCTCAAGCGGTTCGCCAAGCAATTCGTTCCGAGAATAGCCAAGCGTACTGCTCGACGCTTCGTTCATCTCTATAACCGTTCCGCTTCGATCCAGCACAGCAAGCGGAATTGCCTCGGAACGAAGCAGCGTCTCCACGATTGCTGTATGATAATTATTGAAGCTGAATGATTGTCTTCGACGTATATAGATAATAATTGCGGCAACTAATAATGACGCAGCGATAGCTGAAGCAGACCATCGATACATCGGATTAATTAATATAAAGGAAACGACGATCCAGACCGCAGCGAGTAAAGTTAATACGATACTTATCGTCCAAGGGCCGCTAAGCGGCTCACCTAACGATCGGCGGGTTCGTCTATTAGTTCTATTATCCATCCGTCTCGTCACGCACCAACTTCCTTCCTCTTGTTCGAGTCAAGTGAGTGTTAGCTTTATTATAAACGATGAAGTCGCTGCGGTATAGAAATATTTACTAATGACAACCGGATTAATGTTGGATAACGGCGATTCTTGTCGAATCACTATATTTATTTCATTATTTTCGTCCAAATTTTATTGCGGAAATGATAACGCATACCCACCCAATTAGCATCGCTGCCCCGCCGAGCGGCGTGATCATACCGAGCTTGCTAATATCCGTAAGCGTCATGACGTATAGGCTTCCGCTGAACAAAATAATGCCGGCAAAAATGAATCTTGCGCCATTAAGCAGCAGTTTGCCGCCGTCAATAAATTTGGCCAGCAATGAAATCAGCATTAAACCCAGCGCCCCATACATATGGTATCGCGCCCCTGTTTCGAATACTTCTATGAGGTGCTCACTCACTTTATCTTCAAGACCGTGCGCGCCGAACGCGCCTAATGCGATGGAAAGCGCTGCGTTAATTGCGCCTATTACAAAATATTTTGGAAACATTATGTTTTCAACCCTTTCGTTGTTGTGTATAATTTTACCGTAATTGTGATTTTTGAAAATATAGGAAAGTATAATAGTCATACTCTTATACTGAGCCTATATTTCATCCGCGAACCGTTAGCTTACGCCGTCAATGGTTCGTGCGTAGCGTAAGCCGTTTACGCTTGTCGCTTGATGTTAACCTATTCCAAGGAGCTGACCCGTATTGAATAACGAAAACAACCATCCGCCCGATTTGTCGAAGGATACGGCGGAACAACCAACCTCGGATCAACCGAGAGATAGCGGATATTCGCCTGATTCGACAGCCCCGCGATTTTCGGACGACAACTCGAATGAAACCGGGCCGTTAAAGCAATCGAAGCTTGGCATCGCTTCCTTTATCATCGCTCTCGTTGCCGTCTTGCTTATTATTATCACCTTCGTCCTTGCAACGTCAAACTCCGCCCAATTCATTGAATTTGTCGAAGAAGTGAATGCACGTAACGGCGTAGTTACACCGGAAGACATTGAAACGCTCGGCGGTGACATTCTTGGGGTGCTCGTGCTGATTATGATCTGCATGTTCGGTTCAGTAGGCGTTGCGCTTGTAGGCGCGATTCTTGCTTTCATCGGCATATTCGCCAAAAACCGCCGCAAAGCGTTCGCGATTATCGGGCTCGTGCTTAACGGCTTGCTGATTGTAGGCGCGATCGCTCTCTTTATCATAGGCATCGCCATGGGAGCAACTTCCGGCGGAGTCGGCTAATCGTTACAAGCCCTAAAGAGTCTGCCGCTTAAGTGCCCGGCCGGGAACTTCATGCGGCAGACTTTTTTTATAAGTTTCACTTCACAACAATCTTCGTTCGGCTATAACCTTCCTTCGTCTTCTGCACCTCAAGCCGGGCTGGGAACGCATCCTTTAGCTCCTGCACGTGGGAGATAACGCCAATCATCCGCCCCGCCTTCTGCAAATCCACTAATGCATGGATTGCCTTGCCCAGCGACTCCTCGTCTAAGGAGCCGAAACCCTCGTCGATGAACATCATTTCGATCGTGACGCCGCCTTGATGCGACTGGATGACGTCCGTCATACCGAGCGCAAGACATAAGGAAGCATTGAACTTTTCGCCGCCGGACAACGTTTTTACATCGCGATTTTGCCCCGTATAAGCATCATACACGTCAAGCCCGAGACCGCTCTGCTTGCCGCTCTTCTCAAGCCGGTCGCTTCGCTCCAGCAGGAACTGCCCGTTCGACAGCTCCGCGAGCCGCGCATTAGCCGCAAGCAGGATTTGCTCTAAATACTCGATCAGAATATAACGTTCGAACGATATTTTCAGCGCGTTGTCGCCCTTGAGCATCTGATAAAGATCGAATACTTCAGCCAGCTTCGCTTCATGCGTCTTAACCCGCTCGGCAGCCCGCTTAATCGATGCTGCCAGCCGTCGCGCCTCTTGCTCATTATGCAGCAGCGTCTGCGAGGCTGCAATTAAGCGCTCCAGTTCGTCCCTCATGCCGGCCAACTCGGCTTGCAAACCATCAGTATCGATACGCGGCTTGTCCAGCAGTTCTTGTTCAAGCTGCATAATCTGCTGTGCAAGCAGTTGAATGGCGGATCGATATGCCTCCAGTTGCAATCTCAGCGCATCACGATCGACCGCGTTCATGGCCGCAGTTCGGTATTCAGTCCCATCTGCGAAACCCGCATTCGCAAGCTCTTCCGTTAACCGCGCCTCGAACTCTTGCAGACGCAGCCTCGATTCTTCATACTGCACGGCAGCCTGCTCTGCATGCGCCTTCGCTTCCGCCAACAAAGAAGCTTGCTGCTGACGCTGCTCCTGTGCAGTCTTCCAAGCGAGTGCAAGCGTAGCGGTCAGCTTCTGATGCACAGCAAGCTTAGCCGTCATCCGCTCTTCCGAGCGAAGTGCAGCCGGAATTCTTTCAAGCTCCTGCTCGAGCAGCGATTGCTGCTTCGTCCGCTCGATTATAAGCTGCTGCCAATGCTGCTGCAGACGTTCCTTGTCCGCTTGGCGCTTGTCCAGCTCCTGCTCAAGCTGATGCAGCTGCTCGCCCAGCTTCTGTTGTTCCTGCGCCTGCTTCTGCAGCTCATCCGTCTCATCCTTAAGCTCGCGCCACCGCTTGCGAAGCTGTGCTTGCTGCTCCTCCAGCTTTACGATCTCAATGCCTGAAGCCGCAAGCTCCTCAGCGTTGCTGTCACGAGTGGATTTGGCTGCCGCCGCTTGCGCTCTAGACGAGTGAAGCTCGCCTTCGATAGCCGAGAGCTGCTCCTTCGCCTGCTGCAACTGCTCGCGTGAAGGCACATCCTCAGCGACGGCCTGCTTGGCCGGATGCGACTCGCTGCCGCATACCGGACAAGGCTTGCCGTCATGCAGATGAACCGCAAGCATACCGGCCTGACCTTCAATCCACAGCTGTTCCAGCCGATCATATTCCGACTTCGCTTGCAGCATCGTATTCCGATTTTCGCGCTCGAGCAGCGAGATACGCAGCAGCTCTTTATCCAGCTCGATCATCTGCGTCAATTGCTTGCCCTGCTGTTGAACTTGCGACAGTTCGGTTAACTTGTTGGCGAGCAAGCCCGCATTCGCGCCTAGCTTCTGCAGCGCCAGCTGCATCCCTTGCTTACGCTCGCGCTGCTCGGCAAGCGCTGCTTCCGCCGCCGCATGCTTGGAAGCAGCGCCCTGCTCCTCCTGCTGCAGCCGAGTAAGCGTCTGCTGCTGGCTCGCAAGCGAGCGAACTAGCGGCGCAAGCTCTGTCAGCTTATGTAGCTCGCGCTCCGCCTCGCGGCGCTGCTCTTCCTTCGCTGCTTCGGCCGCAAACCGCTCCTCCGCAGCCGCCGCTGAGCTTTCCACCGCCGCAAGCCTCTCGCGACGGCTGTCCAGCTGACCGCGCTTCGCTTCGCTATCCGCCTTCGCGCGTGTTGCCTGCTCCTCGTACGGCGTCAGCTTCGCCGCCTTCTCGGCAAGAGCGAGTCGCTTCTCCCGCGCCTCGAATGCAGGCCGCTCCGCTTCGGATTGCCGCTCTTGCTCCCGGAGCTTGGCTAACGCATCATGCCGCTGATTGAGCGCCAGCGCATCGTTCAACGCGCTTTGGCGAAGCTCGATGCGGCCCGACAACTCCGCTTTGCGCTGCTGCGCATTCGCCGACAGCTGCTCGTAATAAGCGGCCTCCTGCTCCAACGCATCAGTCATTTGCAAAGCGTTGTACGACTCCTGCGCCAGCGTCAGCGCAAGCTGACTTCCCTCGCGCTGCGGCAATGCCTCCTCCGCTTGCTTCATATATGCGGCCGCTCCCGCTCGCGTTTCCTTGAGCTGCTCTTGCAGCTCCCTGTTCATCGCATAGAACTTCGTTTCGAGCTTCTCATACAGCTCCGTTTGGAATATTCGACGCAAAATATCCTCTTTGTTGTCCGTATCCGACGTTAACAGCTTGCGGAATTCGCCCTGCGGAAGCATCACGATCTGACTGAACTGTTCTTTCGTCAGTCCTACAATCGACAACAGCTTCGTATTCACTTCCGTAGAGATAAAGCGGTCAACAATTGGCGTTGCAATGCCGTCCTCCGTAAGCTCGTACAGCTCGGTTTTCTCGCCGGTTTCACTTTTGTTCGCGCCCTTGCGATGCTTCATCTGCCTGAATACACGATAAGCTTTGCGGCCAATGGCAAAATCGAACTCCACCGCCGTATGCGTGTCCTCATCGGCGAATTGGCTCCGCAGCATCCGCATATCGGAACGATCCTCACCGCTTGCCGAACCGTAGACGGCGAAGCAGATCGCGTCAAATATCGTTGTTTTGCCCGCGCCTGTGTTGCCTGAAATAACGAACAGCCGCTGGTCCTGCAGCAGGCTGAAATCGATCGTCTCCACGTCGCGGTAAGGCCCGAAGGCCGTCATCGTTAGCTTCAGCGGTTTCATACAGCTCCCCCCTCCTCGCGCAGCAGTGCTGCGAATGTGTCAGCGAACAGCTGCTGCTTCTTATCCGAGAGCGGCTCGCCCTTAACCTCCTGGTAGAAAGCGGCGAACAGCTCGATCGGATCGGCCTCGCGCCTGCCTCGTCGTTCTCCCTCTTCCTGCCCATTGCGAAGTGTGGACAAACTAGCCATGCGGCGCTCCACATGAAGCGCATTCGGGTAAACCGCCCTTACTTTCTCCATCGGGAAGAGCACCGGATTATCGTTAAGCAGCGTTACGAACACATAATCCTCGTTCACGCTATGCGTTTCTATTTCTTCTATTGAAGCGGTAATTCTGCGCATGTCTCGCAGCGGCGCAAGCTCGCGCTTCTCTACCGCCACTTTGCCGCCGCCATCCATCTCAACAACCAAATACCCTTTGGCATGGCTTTCTTCGGAAATCGAATATTTGAGCGGAGAGCCCGCATATCGAATCGTATCGTTCAGCACATAATGGGCTTGGTGCAAATGGCCGAGCGCCGTATATTGAAACTTCGCGAAATGAGCGGCGCTCACATGCTCCGCTCCGCCGATGGCTAGCGGACGTTCTGAATCGCTTGTATTGTTCTCATGCGCCCCGGTCGGCGTAATAAAGGCATGTCCAACGAGCACATGACGCGCCGATGTATCCATCGTTTCGGCAATCCTTGCTGTTATCGCCTTCATCGCATCATCATGCGAGCGAATCGTCTCATCTCCGAGCAGATGGCGAACCTGTGCGGGATCCGCATAAGGGATGAGGTGGAAATGAACCTCGCCGAATTCATCGCTTAAGACGATCGGCTCTAGCTCCCGCTTCATCTGCCCAACCAAATACAGGCCGCGGCCTGCCATCAGCTTCGTCCCGAAGTCGATCCGGTCGGGGCTGTCATGATTGCCTGAGATGGCGATAACCGGCGTATTCAGATCGATAACAATGCGCTCCAGCAGCTCGTCCAACAGCTCAACCGCTTCTGTCGGGGGGACAGCCCGGTCATACAGATCGCCTGCTATCACTACCGCATCCGGCCTTTCATTCTCAATCGCCTGCAGCAGTTGCTCCAGCACATGCCGCTGATCCTCCGTCATATATACGCCTTGGACAAGCTTGCCCAAATGCCAATCCGCCGTGTGAAAAAATTTCATGTCTAGCAACCTACCTTTCCCCGCGGTTCGACATGCTTCCGCCTATTTCTATCCGTTATTTTACCATTCTAATCTATGAATCGCATAGTCTGCGGCTTGCCATTCCGATCTATTCGCGATAGAGTGAACAAGGCGATATTTTGCGTGCAGCATAGCTGCGCCGAAGACAACAATGGTCTCATTATAGTAACTTTTTTGGAGGTTTTCCGCTTGCAACTAGAACGAGAAAAAGCATCATCCATACGAAAAAACTACATTCTATTATTAATCGTCGTATTCGGCGGTTTCCTAGTATTTGGTTTCTCTGAAAATATTAAAGGACCCGCGCTCCCCAAAATGCAAAGCGACCTCGCATTAGACGAGTTTCAGATCGGCATGCTGCTCGCCTTCAACTCCCTAGGCTACTTGCTCGCCTGCAGCTTCACCGGCTGGCTGTCCCGCAGGGCGGGCATGAAGCTGACGACGATGCTTGCGCTCGGCTCCATGGCGGTATCCGGCATCTTTATCTATATCGCTTCTAATTACACCGCTTTATCCGCGTCTTATTTTCTCATGTATATCGGCAACGGGATACTGGAAATTGGTCTCGCCTTGCTAGCCGCGCGCATTTTTGTCAAAAACACCGGAACGATGATGAATCTCTCCCACTTCTTCTATGGGCTCAGCTCGATGATCGCACCGATGCTCGCCGCCTCACTTATGGGTGTTTCATTGTTCGGATCGGAGCTCGGATGGCGCGGGATGTACGCGCTTATGCTTGCGTTGTCCGTTCTTCCGATGCTGCCTGCGTTAATCGCCAAGTTCCCTGCTGAAGAGAGCAAGCAGGAGGAACGAATATCGCTGCGGCAATATATGAAAGATCCCATTGCTTGGTTGATTGTTATCGTTCTCTCGCTTGGCGTTATATCGGAGCTTGCCGTCGGCGGCTGGCTCGTCAACTTTCTTGAGAAGGCATACGGATGGAGCAACGACGCGGCTGCCCGCATGCTGTCCGCCTTCTTCCTATGCTTCATGCTGGCCCGTCTCTTTCTCGGGCCTGTTACTGACAAGATCGGTTACACGAAGGCGCTTATTTATTTATCCGCCGTCTCCGGCCTATGCTCAGTCGCCGCTATTATCGTAGGTGAGCAGGGCGCCGTTCTGTTCGCGCTCGCTGGCGTAGGCATTGCGCCGATCTATCCGACCGTTATGGCGCTGCTCGCTCGCAGATACAAAAACAACGCCGATACGGCCATTACATTCACGGTCACGCTAATGGGCATTGCCAGCGTCATCGGAAACTTCGCCATTGGTGCGATCATTGACTGGATCAAGCGGCTGTTCGCTTCCGGACATGACGAAGAGGCCAGTCTTATCGCCGGCCTCCAAGCGGGTTATTTGTTCATCGGCGCTTGTGCGCTATTGTGCTCGATCGCGTCGATCATTCTCTATCGCATGCTGGTGAAAAGGAACGAAGTGTTATAAACCGAATGTCTGCGCTATGCCGATACCGATTCCAGACATTGACCAAGCGCAGTATACGATAATCCATGCGCATTTGCTACCGCTTCATAAGTAATGCGGCCAGACATCGTATTCACTCCGAGACCGAGAGCGGCATTGCCTAGCAGAGCCGCTCTCGCGCCTTTCGTTGCAAGCTCGAGCGCATATGGCAGCGTCGCGTTCGTCAGTGCCGCCGTTGCCGTCCTCGGCACCGAGCCTGGCATGTTGGCCACCGCATAATGGAGCACGCCATGCCTCTCAAATACAGGAGCATCATGCGTCGTGATTTGATCGATCGTTTCGAAGATGCCGCCTTGGTCAATCGCGACATCAACGATGACCGAACCATTGCCCATTGCGCGGACGACCTCCTCGCCCACCAGCTTTGGAGCGCGTGCCCCGGGAATAAGAACAGCTCCTATAACGAGATCAGCATCTGTTACTGCGTCCGCAACTTGCCTAACGCCCGATGCCAAAGTCCGCAATCTTCCGCTGAACCTCTCGTCCAAATAACGAAGCCGGTTCACGTCGGTATCGAGAATCGTCACCTCCGCGCCGAGACCAAGAGCGATCTGTGCCGCTCCCGTCCCGACCACGCCTCCTCCGATAATGACCACTTTTCCTTTGCGAACGCCAGGAACCCCGCCAAGCAGCAGTCCTTTGCCGCCCTGCGGCTTCTCAAGAAAATGAGCTCCAAGCTGGGCAGCCATTCTGCCGGCTATATCGCTCATTGGCGTCAGAAGAGGCAGTCCTCCGCTGGCAAGCTGCACCGTCTCATAGGCAATCGCCGTGACTTTCTCCCTTACAAGCGCTTCCGTCAGAACAGGCTCGGCCGCCAAATGCAAATACGTGAACAGCATCAGCTTCTCATGGAAGTACGCATATTCCGCTTGCGTCGGCTCCTTCACCTTCAGAACAAGCTCCCTGCACCAAGCATCGGGAGCAGAAGGCACTATGACAGATCCAGCAGCTGCAAATTGTTCGTCCGAGATGCCCGCCCCCAAACCGGCATCCCGTTCAATGAACACTTGATGTCCGAGACGAATAAATTCGTGAACGCCGCCGGGAGTGATTGCGACCCTATTTTCCCCGTTTTTCACTTCTTTAGGAATGCCGATTTCCATGCCGAAGTCCTCCTCTCCCGCAATCTATCACTCAGCCGTCAAAAACTTAGAAATACCGCGAAGTTATCATTTTTTTCTTCGTATAAAACTCAATGCCGTCTCCGCCGTTCGCATGCAAATCGCCATAGAAGGAATCCTTCCAGCCAGAGAATGGGAAAAAAGCCATCGGAGCAGGCACGCCAACGTTAACCCCCAGCATCCCCGCTTCGGCCTCCTCTCGAAATTGTCTGACTGCCTTCGCATTCTCGGTGTATATGACTGCCGAGTTGCCGAACCGCGAGCTGTTCACAATTCCGATTGCATCACCGAGGCTCGATGCCCGCAGAACAGACAGCACCGGACCGAAAATTTCCTCCTTCGCGATCGTCATATCCGGCTTAACCTCATCGAACAACGTAGGACCAAGAAAGAAGCCTTCCAATCCGCGTGCCTCCGCTGAGCGTCCGTCGAGCAGCAGCTTCGCTCCCTCTGCCTCGCCCTGGGCAATGTAGGCTTCGATTCGCATTTGATGCTCCTTGCGGATGACGGGCGTTAACGTGACGTCCTCCCTTAAACCGTTGCCTATCACCATCTCGGAAGCCGCAGCGTGCAGTGCATTCATGAATGCTTCTCCTTCTCCAACGACGACAACAGCCGAACAGGCCATACACCGCTCACCCGCGCTGCCGAAGGAAGAGGCGATTATGTTCTCGACCGTCTTGGGAATATGGGCGTCCGGCATGACGATATGCATGTTTTTGGCGCCAGCCAGCGCCTGAACCCTTTTGCCGAAGGAAGACGACCGCTCATAAACGTACTTCGCGACCGGCTGCGAGCCCACGAAGGATACCGCCTTAACGGCCGGACTGCCCGTCAGGCCATGAACGACCTCCCGACCGCCGTGCACGATATTAAGGACGCCATCCGGCAGTCCCGCTTCGCGGAATAGCTCCACAAGCCGGTTCGCTGTCAGCGGCGTTCGCTCCGAAGGCTTCAGCACGAATGTATTGCCAAGCGCTATAGCCAGCGGGAACATCCAGCACGGCACCATCATGGGGAAGTTGAACGGTGTAATGCCCGCTGCAACGCCAACCGGCACGCGGAACAGTTCCGAATCCAGGTCTGTGGCGATATTAGCCAGTGTCCGCCCCATCATATGCGTTGGAGCTCCTGCAGCGAATTCGACGTTTTCAATGCCGCGCTGCACCTCGCCAAGCGCTTCCTTGTAGCTTTTGCCATTCTCCGTCGTTATGATTTCGGCTAACTCCTCTGAGTGCTGCTGCAGCAGCTGCCAGTAACGGAACAGGATGCGCGCTCGGCGCGGCACCGGCGTCTTGCTCCATCCAGGAAACGCTTGCTCCGCCGCCCGCACAGCTTCCTCCACGTCGGATTGAACGGACATCGGCACATAAGCGATCGTCTCTCCGGTCGCAGGATTGTAGACCGGCTCTATCTGCCTGCCTTCCGATTCGATCCAAGCGCCATTAACGAAGTTACGCAACCGGTTCTGTTCCGTAAGGCGATCGGATACCGACTCTATGGCCATCTCTCTCATCTCCTAAGCTGCAAGTTAACGTCCAAGTACGAGCAGTGCGAATAAAAGTTTTCCATTCGAAAAAGACATTTAGTATACTATTAAAAATACAATTAAACTTTCAGACTTTTCCGAAAATAATAGAAGGGCGGTGAACGACGATGGTCAACACGATGCTGCAAATGACCGTAGGGGACATTTTGAAACGGCCATTATTCGCTAGAGCGGAAGCCATCGCCAGCCCCGAAGCCCTACAGCGCTCCGTCCGGTGGGTGCATATTATGGAAGTTACGCAGGTTGGCCATTTGCTGAACGGACATGAACTCATTCTTAGTACAGGCATCGGTTGGCGTGACGATGAGGAGCTTAGCGTCTCCTTCCTCCGTCAGCTCATCGACAGCGGCGCTTCCGGCTTATGCATTGAGCTTGGCACTTATGCGAAGCAACCCATCGAGAGGATGAAGCAGCTCGCGGAGAGCGAGCATTTTCCGCTTATTTTTTTTCACGAGGAAGTCCGTTATATTGATATAACGCAAGATTTGCACGCCTACTTCATTAACCAGCATCATCAGATGGTGTCACGGCTCGAACTGCTGTCCACCGAGCTTAACCAATTGCTGTTGTCCGGCAAGGGGATGATGTCGCTGCTTCGGCTCCTTCATCAGACGACCGGTGCCCAAGTTGCTTTCTTCCCGCTCGGAGCGGAAGCGCAGTTCGTTCCGCATATGCCTCGTGCCAAAGCCGGAATCTTCTATGAGCAATGGATCTACGGTAAAATGTTCGCTAATCCGGAGCAGAAGCAAACCATCGCACATCGGCCGATTCTAGCGCTCGACCATTTGTTTGCGGACTTGCTGCTCCAAGGCAAAACCGAGCTGAGCGAGTTTCAAATTTTAGTACTCGACCGCTGCGCCACTGCCATTGCCCAGGAAATGATGCGTACCAAATATATGGAGGAACGCCGCAGGCTTAAGGAAGATTTATGGGCTGTTGACTGGCTAAGCGGAAAACACACCGAGCAAGAGGTTCTTGATTATATTCAGACCTTGAAGCCGACAGCCAAGCTAGGCGGAGCAACCGTCTGCCTATTCGATCTCGATGCCGAGACGAAGCGCGAAGCCGAGAAGGATGACGGGGCATTGCTTATTCAGAAGCATATGGTCGCGCGGGCGATCTTCGAAGGAGAAGGTTATGTGCTGCTGCCGCTGCTTCAACACGATCAGATCGTCTTCATTGTCATTGACCAGCTTGGTGAGATTAAGCATAGGGAGCGGCTTCTGCGCGCCATTGATCGGGTACGGCGAACGGAGCAGCTACAAGAGCAAGCGCTTTTCGCACCGCGTCTATCCATCGGCTGTTACATGACCAAGCTGTGCCGGCTCCATGAGAGCTACGATACCGCCAAAGAAATGCTCACTATTCAGAGAGATGTAGGCCCGCTAGCCTCGCCTTTCTATCAAGACTTGCATTTGCACAAAGTGATGTATGCGCTCAAGAAAGCTGGGACGCTTCACGCGCTTGCCGAGCAATATATCGCGCCTGTCGCTGCTAGCGACAAAGACCGCAACGGTCATCTTCTGCGAACGCTTTCCGTCTACTTGTCACTGTCAGGCTCCAAGCAGGAAACGGCCAAAGCGCTGCTCATTGCCCGCCAAACGCTTTATCATAGGTTAGAAAAACTGGAGGCGCTGCTTGGCAGCGACTTCGCAAGCGATCATGAGAAAAGGTTGACGATCGAGCTTGCCCTTCGCGCATATGAATACATTCATGGGCCTGTTACTTAAGAGACGCTCATCTGCTTAATCACAACATTAACGAGGTATTTCCTGGCGTCTGCCGTCAAGATTTGGACGACGGTCTGTTCACCCCCGGGATGCTCCATATGCACCGTCGATCCGCTCAGATCCTCCGTCACTGCTTTAATTTTGTAGCGGCGCTCAATGAAATTGTCGATCCGCAGCTTCTCTTCCATATATTGCTCATATGCCGACAATACGCGTACACCTCCTCCTGGACTTTACTTATGCTTCGGTGTTAGCAGCGGAGCGATGAATGGACTCCCCAGCGCTGCGATAAGGCGATCTCTTCAAGTAACGTCCGCTACCGAGCTCGCCTACGAATTGCCTATCGCGAATGACGTATTCGCCTTTGGACAGTACGCTTACCGGAACGCCGGTTACCTGCATGCCTTCGAACGGGTTATAGTCCACATTCATATGATGTGTCTGCACGGACAGCGACCTTTCCGCCAATGGGTCGAAAATAACGACATCCGCATCGCTGCCTACGGCAATCGTCCCCTTCTGCGGGAACAGTCCGAACAGCTTGGCGTTACGCGTCGATACCATCTCTACGAATTCATTCAGTGTAATGCGGCCTTTCGCTACCCCTTCCGAGTACAAAATGGAGAAGCGGTCTTCGATAACCGGGCCGCCATTCGGTATTTTGCTAAAGTCGCCAAGTCCAAGATCCTTCTGTCCGTCATAATTGAACGAGCAATGATCTGAGCCGATCGTCTGCAGCTGTCCGCTCTTTAATGCATTCCATAACACCTCTTGGTGCCTCGACTCGCGCAGCGGCGGCGACCATACATACTTCGCGCCTTCGAAGCCCGGCTGAGCCAGGTACGATTCGTCGAGCGTCAAGTATTGCGGGCAAGTCTCCCCCCATACGTCGACACCGCGGCTTCTCGCTTCCGCAATCTGACGCACCGCTTCCTCGCAAGTCACATGCACCACATACAATCTCGCTCCGGCAAGCGCTGCAAGATTCGCTGCCCGGCCCGTTGCTTCGCCCTCGATAACAGACGGCCTCGTACGCGCATGATAGATGGGATCCGTCTGTCCGGCCTCCAATGCTTGGCGAATAAGAAAATCGATGACATCGCCGTTCTCCGCATGCACCATCACCATGGCGCCAAGCTCCTTGGCCGCCAGCATCGTGCGGAACAGCGTCCCGTCATCGGCCTGGAATACGTTCTTATAAGCCATAAAGACTTTAAGCGAAGTAATGCCTTCTTCCTTCACCACTGCCGGCAGCTCCGCCAGCACCTCATCATTGATCTCGCCGATCATCAGATGGAAGCCGTAATCGATAGCCGCCTTGCCGGCCGCTTTGCGATGCCATGCCGCGATCGAATCGGCAAGCGGTTTGCCTTTGGCCGTAAGACAGAAGTCAATGACCGTCGTCGTTCCGCCGAACGCGGCCGCCCGCGTCCCTGTCGCGAAGTCATCCGCCGTCACCGTACCGCCGAACGGCATATCAAGATGCGTATGCGGATCTACTCCCCCCGGGAATACGAGCTTACCGGATGCATCGACAGCTTCGGCGCTTTCCTTCGCCGCCTCGGCAGACAGATCAAGCCCGATCTTCGCGACAATTCCGTTCTTAATAAGCAGATCGGCGCGATAAGTGTCAGCCGCCGTAACGATCGTTCCGCCTTTAATCCATTTGGAAGTCATCTTCTATACCGCCTCCTTTGCGCTCGAGCCGTCCGCATCATCCTTGCTGCTGCCGTTAAGGGCGCTAATTGCCTTCTGCCGCTCATTCCAGCTCATCGGCATTTCCGTTGAAGGCACCTCGACCATCGTGATCGCATCTTCGACCGGACAAACGATCGAGCATAGATTGCAGCCGACGCAATCCTCTTCACGTACTTTCAGATACGCGACACCATTCTCATCGGTATGACGCTCAATACATTGATGCGAAGCATCCTCGCAGGCAATATGGCATTTGTTGCATACGATGCAATTCTCTTCCTCAATACGCGCCACAACTGCATAATTCAGATCAAGGTCGCCCCAGTCCGAGAAGCGCTGAACCGACTTGCCGATCAGCTCTGTAACGGAAGCAAGGCCTTTGCCATCCAAATAATTGTTTAAACCGTCAATCATATCCTCGACGATGCTGAAGCCGTGATGCATGGCTGCCGTGCAGACTTGTACGCCCGTTGCGCCCATCAGTAGAAATTCGACAGCATCGCGCCAGTTAGATACACCGCCGATGCCAGATATAGGAATAGCAACCTGCGGATTGCGGGCGCATTCCGCAACCATGTTGAGCGCGATCGGCTTCACTGCCGGACCGCAATACCCGCCATGCGCTCCTTTGCCTGCGACATGCGGGATCGTATTCCATGTATCGATATCTACGCCTGCAAGTGAATTGATCGTATTAATAAGCGATATCGCATCCGCCCCGCCTCTTGCTGCCGCCTTCGCCGTAGCCGTAATATCGGTAATGTTCGGGGTCAGCTTCACAATAACCGGCGTCTGTGCCGCTTCCTTGGCCCACATCGTCTGCGCTTCAACAAGGTCCGGCTGCTGACCGGAAGCCGAGCCCATGCCGCGCTCCGCCATCCCATGCGGACAGCCGAAGTTCAGCTCCAGCCCGTCAACGCCGATGGCCTCGACCTTCTTCACGATTTCATGCCATTTCTCCCGCTTCGGTTCAACCATTAGCGATACGACGAGCGCATGATTCGGAAACCGCTTCTTTGTCTCATAGATTTCCTTCAAATTAATCTCTAGCGGACGATCCGTAATAAGCTCGATATTGTTGAAGCCCGCTACACGCTGGCCGTTGAAGTGAACAGCTGCGAACCGCGACGACGTATTAATGATCGGATCGCCAAGCGTCTTCCATACCGCGCCTCCCCAGCCCGCTTCGAACGCGCGCTGCACCTGATAGCCGGTATTCGTCGGCGGCGCGGATGCCAGCCAGAACGGATTCGGAGACTTGATGCCTGCCAGATTAATGCTGAGATCAGCCATAGCGTTCCCTCCTCGCACAGAGCGAATTGTATATCGAATAAGCGGCGAGCTTCCCTTGCTGCGCTGCGGATACGACCATCGCATCGCCCTGCTGCCCTTCGCCGAATACGACATCTCCTGCCGCATAAACTTGCGGATTGGACGTTTGATACGTTGCGGCATCAACCGTTACGACGCCTCGTTTATGAGCGAGCCCTAACTGCTCAATGAGCGGCAAGTGCCGAGTCTGTCCGATTGCCTTAATAACGACATCGACTTCCATGGAGAAAGCCGAACCTTCTATCGGCATAGGCTTTGCTCGCCCGCCGTTCGCATCCTCCTCAAGCCTCATTTCGATGCATTCAAGCGCCTTGACCTCGCCGTTCTGTCCAGCGGCGATGCGCGTAGGCGCCGTCAACCATTTGAACGATACGCCGTCCTGCTTAGCGAACTCGAACTCGAAGTCGTAAGCGGTCATCTCCGCGCTCGTCCGCCGATAGACGATCTTGACATCTTCCGCGCCAAGCCGGACAGAGCAGGTCGCCGCATCAATAGCCGTATTGCCCGCGCCGATGACCGCTACCTTCTTGCCTGCGAACTCAGCCGATAGTCCCGTCTTAGTCGCCTCTACGAAATCGATAGCATCATAAACTCCGTTCAAGCCTTCGCCTTCGATGCCTAGCATAGGTACTTTAGACATTCCGATTGCAAGTACAACGGCATCGAATTGCTCGAGCAGCTGCTCGGCGCTAATATCGACGCCAACCTTCGTATTCGTCCGTATATCGACGCCAAGCTGCTTCACTTGTCCGACTTCCCAGAGCGATATGTTTTGCGGCAGACGGAACGATACGATGCCGTACGTATCGAGCCCTCCAGCCTGCTCCTTCGCTTCGAAGATCGTAACGGCGAAGCCGAACCGCGCAAGCTCCCGCGCCGCCGACAGCCCCGCAGGTCCGCCGCCGATAATGGCTGCCGTCATGCCGTTGCTGCGCCCGGCCGAGAACAGCACCTGTTCGTTGCGGATCGCCCAATCAGTCGCATAACGCTGCAGGTCGCCGATCATAATTGGCTTCGAGGAATGATTAAGGACACATGCGCCTTCGCAGAGCTCCTCTGTCGGACATACCCGCGAGCAGGTAGCTCCTACCGGATTCGCATCCATAATGGTCCGTGCCGACCCGAGCATATTGCCTGAGGCGATTTTTTTGATAAAAGAGGGGATATTGATGCCGGTTGGGCATGCCTTAATACATGGCGCATCGTAACAGTACAAACATCGATTCGATTCTTCCACCGCTTCCTTCGGCCTCATGCCCGCCTTAACCTCGGCGAAGTTGCGCTTCAATTGCTCTAGAGATATGAAGGCCGATTGAACTTTACCGCTCATGCCATCCGCTCCTTTCCTCTCGTCCTATCACAGGCTAACGATATTGTCGTACGTCTCCGGTCTGCGATCTCGATAAAACTGCCACACATTGCACACTTCGCGAATAAGCTCCTTATCCATCTCGCCAATAACGATCTCATCCTTGTCGCGGCTTCCTATAGATACAATCGAGCCTCGCGGATCGACCAAATACGATTGGCCGTAAAACTCGCCCATATTCCACGGCGCTTCGACGCCAACCCGATTGATGGCCGCCACGTAATACCCGTTGGCTACCGCATGGGCCGGCTGTTCCAGCTTCCACAAATATTCGCTCGTACCAGCCACCGTCGCCGATGGGTTGAATACAATTTCCGCGCCGTTAAGCCCTAACGCCCGCGCTCCTTCTGGGAAGTGGCGGTCATAGCATATATAGACCCCGACCTTCGCAAATGCCGTATCGAACACCGGATATCCGAGATTTCCGGGCTTAAAATAATATTTTTCCCAGAAGCCGCATGAACCGCCTCCTGCCGCCACATGCGGAATATGATGCTTCCGGTATTTGCCGAGATACGAGCCGTCTGCATCGATTACCGCTGCGGTATTGTAGTAGGTTGCTATCCCTTCGCGCTCATAGATCGGGAGTACGATGACGACGCCAAGCTCCTTCGCGAGCTCTTGAAACAATATTGTCGTAGGTCCCGACGGAATTTCTTCCGCTGCCTCATACCACTTCGTCTGCTGCTCGGAGCAGAAGTACGGACCATAAAAAATTTCCTGCAGCGATATAATCTGAGCTCCCTGAGCTGCAGCTTCTCTAACTAGCTTTAAGTGCTTGCGGATAGCCGCTTCCTTATGAGCGGCAACCGGCTCGTCGCCATGCAGCTCGTTCGATGCTTGGATTAAACCGATCTTCACCTTCGACATGCGTCTATCCCTCCTTCATGGCTTGCGATTCGCCTTGCCGCGAGATACAGAAGCTCAGCGCCGAGCGCTATATCCTCCGGCGACGAATATTCCTTCGGATTGTGGCTGATGCCCTCCTTGCACCTGACGAAAATCATCCCGTAATCGCATACGTAAGACATCGTAAGCGAATCGTGGAATGGACCGCTCATAAGCTCTGGCGGCGGCGTAATGCCCATGTTGTCCGCTTCGATCCGCAGCGTCATCTTGATCCAGTCGGCGCAATAGCGCGGATCACTCTTCGTATCCTCGCGAATCGTATACGTAAGACCATGATCGGCGGCGGTATCCTCTATTTCCTTAAGCAGCCGAGCCTCCAGCCTGTTCCTTCTGCTAAGCTCAATATCGCGAAAATCGACGGTGAAGCTCACCTTCTCCGGAATAATGTTGCGCGAGTCGGGAAAGACGGTTAACGATCCAACCGTCCCGACCGTCGGCGCGCCAGGTGTCTCCCTTGCGAGCCGGTCCAGCGCCGTAATGACTTTGGCCGCTCCGACCAGCGCATCCCGCCGCATCGGCATAGGCACCGAGCCCGCATGTCCGGCGAAGCCGTTCATTTCGACCGTCCACCATACCGGCCCGGAAATACCGCTCACGATGCCGATCGGATGCTCTATTGATTCAAGTACAGGCCCTTGCTCAATATGAAGCTCAAGGAAGGCCCCGATCCGATCGGCCGTTACCTCGAAGCTTTCTATTAGACCGGGGTCGCAGCCGAATTGCCTTAACGCTTCTTCACGCGTTACCCCGTTTTTATCCATCCGCGCGAGCTCGCCGTCCTCCAGCTTGCCCGTCATTCCTCTTACGCCGAACAATCCTTTATTGAACCGGCAGCCTTCCTCGTCACAGAAGGCAACGACCTCGATATTCATCATCGGTACAAATCCGCTTTCCGCCATCGTCTGAACGGCTTCAAGCGCGCCGAGCACTCCGATGACGCCGTCGAATCGGCCGCCGTAAGGCTGCGAGTCGATATGTGAGCCGAGCATTAAGACTGGCAGCGTGGGGTTCGCACCTTCCAAAACGCCGATCAAATTGCCGAATGGATCGATATGCGCCTCGAGCCCCGCTTCCTCCATCCAGCTCTTAACGAGCATGACCGCCTCGCGGTCCTCCTGGGAGAGCGCAAGACGGCAGACGCCGGTATCTCCGATCTTCCCGATGAGCGACAGCTCCTCAATTCTTCTGTGGAGCCTCTCCTTATTGATCGCTCCCGAATATAGGCTCAGCATCATGCAATCACCTTCCCCTCATCCTTTATCGAGATGGAAAATGCCTTCAGAAGCGTATCCACGATGAATGCAACGTCTTCATCGGTCGAACTAAGCGGCGGACTAATGGTCAATATATTGGCAAAGCCGGGCACGGTATCGCCGTTTTTGCTGATGATCAAACCTAACCGCTTGCATGACGCAATATAGGAAGCGACAAGAGATGCATCCGCTGGCCGCTTCGAACCCTTATCCTCAACGAGCTCAATCCCGAGCGCAGACCCGAAATGCCGGATTTCGCCTACATGGGGGTGAGCAGCAAGCGGCTGCAAGCCCACACGGAACTGCTCACCGATCCAAGCAGATCGGCTAACCAGCTCTTCACGCTCCAGAATCGTTAGATTCGCCAATGCAACCGCGCAGGAAACCGGATTGCCGCCGAATGTATTCACATGCCGCAAATGATTGTCCGCCTTGCTCGTATCCTTGAAGCTGTCATACAACTTTGCCGACACCGCCGTTGCCGATAGAGGGGAATACGCGCTCGTCATTCCTTTCGCCATCGTTACGATATCGGGCTTCACGCCGTAATTATGATGGCCGAACTTCATCCCCGATCGGCCGAAGCCGCAGATCACTTCGTCTACGATTAGCAGCACATCGTGTTTGTTGCATATTTCCTGCACCCGTTTCATGTAACCGTCGGGAGGAACGATCATGCCGCCGCCGGTAATGACCGGTTCCATGATGACGGCGGCAACCGAATCCGCCCCTTCCCATGTAATCGCGTCGTCGAACGCCTCCGCGCATTGCATGCGGCACGCCCCTTCTTGCTGCCCGAATGGACAGCGGTAGCAATATGGCGGAGGCACATGCGAGAAGCCCATCGCCAGCGGCTCATATTTCAGCTTGCGCTGCGCCTGTCCCGTCGCTCCAAGCGAACCGAGCGAGCTGCCATGGTAGGCGCGATGCCGGGAAATGAACTTATGCTTGCTCGGCTTGCCGTTCTGGTGATGATATTGGCGGGCGATTTTGAAGGCGACCTCATTGGCGTCCGAGCCCGAATTGGAGAAGAAGATGCGATAGTCCCCCTCCAGCCACTCGTTAAGCTTCTCGGCAAGCTTAATCGCCGGAACATGCGACTGAATGAGCGTGGAATAGGCAATCGTCTTCATTTGTTTAGCTGCCGCATCCGCAATCTCTTCGCGTCCGTGCCCGACATTCACGCACCATAAGCCCGACATCCCATCCAAATACCGGTTGCCGTCGCTATCCGTAATCCAGCTGCCCTCCCCAGATACGACAATCATCGGATGGTCGTTATGCGGCGAGATATGATGCCATACATACCTGCGATCCTTGTCCAGCCATTCCTCCTTGCTCAACCCGTCCATAGCCGGTTCTTTCACACGCTATCGCCTCCTCCAGCTCGCCGCCATGCGGTGGGGAAGCGCCGAAAACAACTGCTCATCGGCGCTTCTTCCTTGCCGTCAGCGCTTAGCAAGCAATCCTTTATTTCAATGCGTCTTCCAAAATCGTCTTGTCGATCGCCGCAGCCAAATCCGGCGTTTTCTTGATCAACTCGTATTTCAGCGAGATGTCGACCGTTCTCTGTACCGCATCGTCGACGAAGCTGCCAACCTGTGCCTCTGTGAAACCTTCCGGCTTCACAAGTTTAGCCATCTCCATAAGCATCGTTGTTTGATGCTCCTTCGTCGTGCTGCCCTCGGTTACCGCCTTCATTACGATGTCAACCGACTCCGGCTGGTTCGCAATGGCATAATTCCAGCCCTTCATCGTCGCTCTAATCGCTTTGACCGCAAGCTCCCGGTTGCTCTTCAGCCAATCCTCCTTAACGACCAGCGTATCCTCCAGCATACCTACGCCCGCATCCTCGAAGTCATATACGTACAAATCCTCTTCCTTCACGCCGCTCTCGAGCACGACATGATATTCGTTATAGATCGTAGAGATTGCTACATCGAGCTGTTTGTTAAAGAACTGGTCCATTGTAAAACCCTGCTTCACGAGCTCAACATCCTTCTTCGGATCGAGGCCGTTTTTCTCCATGAAGGCAAGCACTTGGAATTGCTGGCTTCCCGTCCACATGCCAACCTTCTTGCCCTTCATCTTAGCCGGCTCGTCGATGCCCGACTCCTTGCTCGCAACGAACCGGTACGAGCTTTGCTGCAGGATTTGCGCTACTGTTACGAGAGGCAAACCGTTGTCGCGGTTGACGAGGAGGCTGTCAAAGCTTGTAACGCCAATGTCGGCTGCGCCGTTGACGACCTGCTGTTCAATGACAACGTCCGGGCCTCCGGGGATGATTTCAACGTCCAGCCCCTCCTCTGCATAGAACCCTTTCTCCTTGGCAACGAAAATACCCGCGAACTGCGCCTGAGGCACCCATTTCAGTTGAATCTTCACTTTAGTAAGAGGAGCGTCGGACGGCTTATCCGTCGCTTCTGTTGCTGCCCCATCCGTAGGCTTCGGATCGTCTTCAGCTGGCGGTGACTCGTTCGAGTTGCCGCAAGCGGCGACGAAGAGCAGCATTAATGCGAGTAAAGCGGTTGAAACGGCTTGCATCGTACGGTTTCTCTGTTTCATGAAGACCATTCCTCTCCCTATTGTTTTCTATATGATACAAACTCCTTTCGGAGTACTTCCAAGGTGAGCGACCGCGTTTAATCGGTAGTTTTTATCGCCAATCAGAATGATTTTCTTTTCCCAATATCGTTGTAAAGAACTTAAGCATTCTTATGTGGGGAGAAAAACTCCATTCGGAGTACTTCCAGGATGAACGTTGTCAGGAATGTCTACGATGCGATACATGCCAAGGTATAACAAGCCGCTCAACAAGCTGAACGATATAATAGAGAACGATGCCTAGCGCTGCGGCGATTACGATGCAGGACCAGGCGAGCGGCATGTTGCCGAGCTTGATCTGATCCGATAATAGAAAGCCCAGCCCCCGTGAAGATATGAAAAACTCCCCGACGATTGCGCCGATGATGCTCGTGGACATATTAATCTTCAGCGCCGTGAAGATAGCCGGCTGTGCCGCTCGAAAGCGCAGCTTCAGAAACACGGTCGTTCTCGGCGCAGCATAGGCATGCATGAGATCGAGGTAAGCAGGCTGTATGGATCGCAGCCCTTTGAATGCGCTAATCGCCATAGTGGCCATCGTCATGACGGAGACGATCGCAATTTTGGAGGAAACGCCGTTTCCGAACCAATTGTTCATAACTGGCGCAAGCGCAACGATAGGAACGGCGTTAAGCGACGCTAGCAGCGTAATCGCGCCTTTGCCTGCATTGGGGAACAATGAGGCTGCCACGGCAGCCGCAAGACCGAGCAAAGATCCGATGATGCAGCCACCTATGATCTCAATTCCCGTATAGATCGAATAGCTCCAAAGCAAATCGAAGTTTTCCTTAATGGAGGATGCGATCGCTGACGGAATCGGCAACTGATAGCGCTCCAACTTAAACAATCGATGGAATCCCTCAAGCTGCCAGACGAGCAGGAATACAATCGCGAAGCCTACCGGAAGCAGCATCGGCTGCAAAGCTTTCCAGCCCGCTGATATACGCGGCAGACCTCTCTCGTTTGCTTGGAGGTTAATCGTTATAGGGTCGCGCCCTGAATCCAGCTCCTGTACATTGCCCGCGGCAGGCAGCGCCGCCATACCTGACTGCGGTTCTGACTTGACGGCCGCAAGCTCCTTCATGCCTCGTCCCTCCCCTTCGCCCGGAACTCTGGCTGCCATGGTGTAAGCAGCCTTTCGGCTGCCGCGATAAGCAGATATAATGCGATGCCGATTACCATGCTAATGAGCACCGTTGACCAGAACATATATACCTGTGACGTCCCATAGTAGAGCGAGCTGACCATGAGCACCCCGATACCGTCCGGCGCTCCCATCAGCTCCACGATGATAGACGCTGTTATGGCGAGCGGCGCGGACAGCTTCAGACCTGCGAACAAGCCCGGAAGCGCGGCACGCAGCTTCAGCTTGCTGTAGAGCGTCCATGTCGAGGCTGCATACGTGCGCATAAGCTCCAACTGCTCAGGACTTACGCTTCGCAGTCCGCGAAGCATTTGGATCGCGACCGGAAAAAACGTCACGTATCCAGCCATCAGCACTCTGGACAGCTCGGCATCGCGGACAATCCCGTAAATAATGGGGGCTAGGCCGATGATTGGTATCATCTGCGAAGCGATCATATAGGGAGACAGCGTATGCTCGGCTGCTCTCGATACGCTCATTACAATCGCAAGTGCTGCACCGACAATCGAACCGATGACGAAGCCGGTAATCGAATTGCCGAACGTCACCGTCCCTTGCTTAAGCAAGGTCGGCAGATGATCGGCTAGTGTTCCCAGTACCTTATGCAAGTAAGGAAGCTTCGAGGCTGGGGCGGTCGTCTTCATGACGACGGCGATGAACCATGCTCCAGCTTCCCATAAGAGCAGGACGGCGGCGACCCATAAGGCAAGGACGGTGCCCTGCCCCCCTCTTTTAAACAATCTGTCCGTCAAAGGAATCACTCTCCTTGTAGAAACAATTCCTCACCGACCTCGTCATCTCGTGGAAATGGGCTGATTCGCGGATATGGGACAGATCGCCCTCCTCCCTGGTCATTTCCACGACCGAATGGACGCGTCCGGGATGGGCGGACAACACAATGACGCGGTCCGACAAGAACACCGCTTCGGGAATGCTGTGCGTAACGAATACGATCGTCTTGTTCGTTTGCTTCTTGATCTCAAGCAGCTCCAGCTGCAGCTTCTCCTTCGTGAACTCATCAAGCGCGGAGAACGGTTCATCCATGAACAGAATAGGTGGATCAAGCGATAGGGCGCGGGCAATTGCGACACGCTGCTGCATGCCGCCGCTTAGTTGCCAAGGGTAGTAATTACGGAACGAGGATAGCCCGACCATCTCGAGCAGCCTCTCGATAAGAGGAGTGTATTGCGATTTGCGCTCACCGAGCACCTCAAGCGGCAGCTCGATATTCTCCTTCACCGTCCGCCATTCGAAGAGCGTCGGGTTCTGGAACACAATGCCGAATTTACGGCGGAGTCGGACTTCACGGGGGTGGTCATCTTGGATCGTAATCGTGCCGCTCGTAGGCTCAAGCAAGTCGGCCATCAGCCTGAGCAGCGTCGACTTGCCGCAGCCGGACGGTCCTAGCAGCGATACGAATTCATTGCGATAGATTTCGAAGCTTACGTCTTGGAGCGCAGTGACCTCCTGCCCCTTTTTCCCAAAACGCATACTCACTTGATCGACGATGATCTCTGCCTTCTTGGCAGCTTCAGGTATGTGCATGCAGTCCCTCCTCAAAACAAACATAGTTTGCGTTAAGTATGCGAAAGCCTTCATCACTGTATATGTCATATTATATAACATTAATTTTTGATTACATTATACAAAGTGGTTAAAAATGAACAGTCCAACTGGACACAATGTCACCCCCAGCCGCAAGACCGTTAGATAGATTGCTAGAATTAGACGTTTTATTCTTTCACATAACCGCTCGGCTGTTGAATATATTGATTAACAACAGGTGTTTTAACAACAAATAAGCGGGGGAGGTGCTCCGAAATGGGTTCATCGGACAACGGCATGTTCAGCGTCTCACGGGAAGATTGGTCATTGCATCGCAAAGGGTATCAAGATCAGGCCAGGCATCAGCAGAAGGTAAGGGAAGCGATTAAGCAAAATTTGCCCGATCTCGTGTCTGAGGAAAGCATCGTCATGTCAGACGGCAAACAGGTTATTAAGGTGCCGATTCGGAGCCTTGATGAATATCGGTTCGTCTACAACTACAATAAAAATAAACATGTCGGCCAAGGCGATGGCGACAGCCAGGTCGGCGACGTGCTCGGCGTCGATCCTTCATCGGCGCAGAAGGGCGGCAAAGGCGACAAGGCCGGCGATCAGCCCGGCGAGGATATTATCGAGGCGGAGATCAGCCTTGCAGAGCTGGAAACGATGCTGTTCGAAGAGCTGGAGCTTCCGTTTCTGAAGCAGAAAGACAAGGATCAGCTCGAGACGAAGGAAATCCGGTTCAACGATATTCGTAAAAAAGGCATCATGTCCAACATCGACAAGAAGCGGACGATCATCGAGAACTTGCGCCGCAACGCCACCTCCGGCCAACCAGGCATTCACGGCATATCTCCCGACGACCTGCGCTACAAGACGTGGGAAGAGATCGTTAAACCGCAATCGAATGCCGTCATCTTGGCCATGATGGATACGTCTGGCTCGATGGGCTCGTTCGAGAAATACGTGGCTCGCTCCTTCTTCTTCTGGATGACGCGTTTCCTGCGGCACCAGTACGAAAAGGTCGATATCGTGTTTATAGCGCATCATACAGAAGCGAAGGAAGTAACCGAGGAAGAGTTCTTCACCCGTGGCGAGAGCGGCGGTACGATCTGCTCGTCGGCTTACATGAAAGCGTTGGAAATTATCGACAGCCGCTTCAATCCGAACCTGTACAACATCTACCCGTTCCACTTCTCTGACGGCGACAACCTGACGAGCGACAACGAACGGTGCGTGAAGCTCATCGGCGAGCTGCTTAAGCGCTCCAACCTGTTCGGCTACGGCGAGGTTAACCAATATAACCGCTCCAGTACGCTCATGTCAGCCTACAAGCATATTAACTTGCAGCACTTCATGTATTACGTCATTAAAGAAAAAGGCGAGGTATACAACGCGCTCAAGTCGTTCTTCCGCAAGCGGGAGGGCGTTACAGGTTAATCGCGACGACAATCTTTCGAATAAACAAGGGGAGGCATCTTACTGCCTCCCCTTGTTTTGATCCTATTTCGGATCCGTTGGAAATAAGATTTTCACGTTCGTGCCGATTCCGGGACGACTAAAAAGTGAAACGCCGTATTGATTGCCATAATGAAGCTTGATGCGCTGATCAACATTGCGAATGCCGTAACCTTTGCCACCGTCTTCCCTAAAAATCCGCTTGATCGTATCTTCACTCATTCCCACACCATCATCGATAATGGAGAAGAAGACATGCTTATCCTCCATTCCCGCTTCAAGCCGCAAATAAATGCGATCGCCGAACCAGGCATGCTCGAGAACGTTCTCCAAAAACGGCTGCAAGATAAGCTTGATCGTTCCGTATGCATAGATCGCCGGATCAATATGAAAACCGACCTCCATCCGTTCACCGTAACGAATTTGCTTAATGGCCAAATAAGCTTTGGCATGTTCAATTTCCTTTTGAATCAGATGAAACATCTTGCCTTCGTTCAGCGTCAGGCGATAAAATTTGGCAAGCTCCAGAATCATTTTATTAATCTTCTGATTCTCGCCCATTTTCGCCAGTCGACCAATTGAAGAAAGCGTATTATACAGAAAATGCGGGTTAATTTGCGCTTGTAGAGCAGCGAATTCGGATTCCTTTTTCTGAATCTGCATCAGTAAAACTTCTTGAATAAGTTTCTCCGTATTCGTGCCCATCTCGTTCAGCGCAACTCCTATTTCCGAGAACTCGTCCTTCCCTTTAACAACCATCCGTTTTCGGAAGTCTCCTTCGCGGAACGCCCCCAATACAGACACGATTCGTCCAACACGCAAGGAGAAATAGCGGCTGATCAGAACGGCGATCAGCCATAACACCAGCGTCCCGATGATGCTGACAATAATCGTTAGCTTCCATACTCTCGTTGCATCCTTCGTCAATATTTCATTCGGCACGACCGTTGCAATCTCCCATTGCGTACCCGCCAGCGGTTCCCTGATAACCAGATCGCCGCTGACTCCCTGATCCTCTTGCGGAACGTTCGCCGCCTCTGTTCCTAGTTCGGATGCAAAGACAGTCGTCCCCTTCTCGTTCAAAACATAGATCGATGCCTCATTGCCGATCTTCGAATAATCGACACTTTGGAACAGCTCGTTTAGTTTCACCGTAGCCCGCATGATTCCGATTTCATCCAGCTGGAACGGATCGTAGGTGTCCACCAATCGACGGACGAGGGAGATGTTTCCCATTGCAGCGTCGTTCTCGATCTGCTCCCAGTGCATCGTGATTCCGTAATCCTCTGGCGGAATATTTACATACCAAGGCTTGTCCACTATACGGCTCAGATGATACAACTCAAAAATTTTTCCTTTGCTCGCCAAAAAGTCCTCCGAATCCGATTTCGTATAAAACAACTCCGGCAACGATTGATTTCGCAAATACACGCTAAGCCAGATGCTGCTGTCCGTGGATTTGATCGCATTTTGCAGCTTTGGAATCAGGTAACTGGTTGTCGTCTCGTAACTGCCCCATCCTTCTTCGTAATTCCGCAGATGGGCAGTAAGATCAAGATCGGAATAAAGTAAATTACTGATTCTAACTGTATCGCTTAGCTTATAACCCACATTGTCGGCGATCTGCTTAAGTGTTGCCCTAATGTTGCTGCTGGACTGCTCACGAATGGAATGAATGAACGTCACATACGAGAAAGTGCCTATTGTCAATACCGCGATCAATATGACCAGTAGATAAGTCGCCATGAGCTTATATCCGAATGGAATGTAACTCCGCCTCGTTATCTGCATGTCTTACGGTACTCCCCGGGAGACAAGCCGAAGGATTCCTTGAATTGTTTGCTAAAATACGTCAAGTTGCTATACCCGACATGGTCGGATATTTCGTAGATTTTGAGACTGGAATGCTTCAGCAGTTCACAAGCCTTCTCCAACCGCACATGAATGATGAAGTCGGTAAAGCTTCGGCCCGTCTCCTCGCGGAACAACTGACCCATATAATTATGCGAATAGGAGAAATGATCACTCACGTCGCGGAGCGTCGTCAATTGCTCTCCGACTCGACTTTCGACGAATGCCATCACTTTTTCAATTAATTGGCGGTTTTTACGCTGTTTCTTAACCAACAAAACATCAGAGATTGCATATAATTTCTCTTTAAACCACTCTTGCACATCGGCAATCGTCTCATAGCTGGTTATAACCTCCCAATGGTCGGCGGCCTTCCCCCAATGATCTTGGATATCGACATTAAGTCCTTCCAGATACAACTCGAGCCTAAATAATGCGCGTGCCATGAAATTATCCACATCCTGCTTGGAGTCGAGGCGCCTAACGAATTTGAACACGCTGCCGACTTCCTCCCCAATCGATAAAGCATCGCACCTGCTTAACGCCTCAAACAAGGTATCCAATCCGATATCCACATGCCTCGCATGCTCCAGTTCCGCATGCTCAATACTGCCGATCTCAATGACACGATTCTTTCCTTCAAACCATTTGCACGAGAGCGCCTTAAGCGCTTCCTTGTATGATCTCTTTATATCGTCGTACGCTTCAAACAACGCTCCAACTCCCACTGTTGCCGTGACTGAATGTAGTTCTCTAAGTCCAATGATTGCTCTCCGCAGCCACTCGTAGCTGTTGTTGTTGGCATTCTCCAGGACGCAGGCGATCCGATGAGATGCGATTCTGCAGCAGTTCGCAATTCCCGCAATCTTCACTTGCTCCGCTAAATATTCCATGCAATTGGACAGCAGCTTCTCACGTTCCATGTCCGAGAGCTTACCCATCTTCCATGCCACATCGTCAATTTCCAACACCGCAATCTTACCCGGCAGCTTTGATAACTCCGCTTTACCTTCATATTCCATATTCGCTTCGCCATTCAAGCTCATGCCTTCCAACGCTTCCAGCAACCATTGCTTACGCGCCATCGGCGCTAGCTCCTTATAGACGGACTCCATGCGAACAATCTCTCTCGCGTTATCCAGTGAGTGCTTTACCTGTTCAATCGTGCGGGTCAGCTCATCATCGTCTACCGGCTTCAGAACGTAGCTTACTGCGTTGAGCGCCAGAGCTTCGCGCGCGTAATGAAAATCCTCCACTCCGCTTACGAAAATAATTCTCAAGTCAGGCCATAGCGTCTTCGCTTTCTTGGCCAGCTCCAACCCTGTCATATTCGGCATGCGTATGTCGGTAACTAATATATCGATCTGCTCCCGCTCCAGCACGCTCATTGCCGCATAACCGCTATTGACTGATGCAGAGACGGCAATTCCAAGCTGTTCCCATGGAATGAAATGCGTCAGTCCGTATAAGTCCAATTCCTCATCATCCACTAGCAACGCACAGTACATGAAGCAATCACCTCTTTAGGTCGTTGTTAATACAAGTAGTATAACGTCAAGCTTTCGACATGCCTATAGAATCGTGCTTGAATGGATGTATGTACGAATACAATACGGGAAAAAGGCACAACCATTCGCAAGGAGTGGTTGTACCTTTCTTCTATACAAATACGCGCTTATTTCCCTTGCATCTTTTTCAAGTTTTGTTGCCAAATTTGTGTTTTGTAGGCAAGCAATTTATCATAACCAGCTGCTTGCGCATCCTTCTCCGCTTTGTCGAGGATGGAGTCGACTTCTTCGTCGCTCTTTGCGAACATCACTTTGGCACGCGCCTGATCGGCAATTTGTCCAATTTGCTGAGCGATGACGCCTTCGTCCGATTCCTGAATCGGTTCGATACCCGTAAATTGGGTCGCGTCATAAGACGTTTTCCAGGTAACCGTTGTTTGTGCCACCGTATCCCATGAACGCTTATCTTCAGCAAGTTTCATCTCATTAACCGCTTTCGACGTATCGATAAAACTCGTGTTGCCAGCCCACTGGAACGTATCCCAGATGGCCATATCTTTCGTGCGCTCATCTTTCTCCTCAATAAATTTATCGGTATACAGCGGAGCCCCGTTCTCGTCCGTTCCTTCCCAATAATGACCTTCAGGTCCCCAAAAGATAACCCTTTCTCCCTCTGGACTTGTCAGCCAGTCGAGATAGGCGAATATACCTTCTGGATTTTCAGCAGAAGTCGTGATCAAACTGACGTTCCATCCAATTGAGTCGTATTGGTTGACCCAAACCTTGTTTGGATCGACATCTTCTTTATGAATAGGCCAAATAATTTTGTAACCGCCGTTCGGATTTTTTTCTTTCAAGATTCCATCAGCTGTCGGTAAAAGCCCCGTTGTATCATAAGCGGAGTAGACAGCGACTTTGCCGTTGTTGACCTTTTCCTTCACTTGATCACGCGTCTGTGTTAGAGCATCTTGGGTAATCAGCTTCTCGCGGAAAAGCTTGCTCGTATACTTCATCGTCTCCCGGTATACCGGATCGGTGAATAAAGAGATCAATTTATCTCCTTGAGGCACGGCTCTCATAGCGAGATTCTGCATCGGGTGATCATCTGCCATGCCCGGATAGAACATATCAATGCCTTGACCCGTCATACCCGTTTCATAGGGAATGACATCCGGATATTTTTCTTTTACGAGCTTCAAATACGCATACAAATCATCGAATGTTTCCAGCCTTGGCTCGCCAAGCGCTTTATAAATCTCGATATTGACTGCGTAACCGCCGTTGCCCATCGGACGGTTCGTATACCAGTTCGGGAATTGATAAAGCTTGCCGTCGCTTGCGCGAAGCATATTCAGCGTCTCTTCTCCCGCATACTTCACTAAATTAGGGTACTTCTCCAAATAAGAATCTAACGGAACGACAAGTCCTGCCTTCACCAGCTTCTCAACATCCGGTCCGCGGTCGAGCCATATGACATCAGGCAGCTTCTTGGAAGCTAACATAGTCGTAAACTTCTGGCTGGCAGCCCCGCTGGAAGGGATCGCTTTCACTGTAACTTGTTTATTGTCTTGAATCCACTTCGTCGCAAGGTCTTCTCCCCACGGATACATCGTATACCAATCGTAGTTGCCGTAGAACGAGAACGACAGCGGCGTTTCTCCGAATACGAAAGCATTCTCTTCCTTAGTCGCATTGTTAGCTGCTGTTTGATCCGTTGCGCCCTCCGTATTGTTGTTTCCCCCTCCGCTGCAAGCGGTAAGTGCGGTTAGAAGGACCAGCATCAAGGCTAATGACAAAACCATATTATTTCTCTTAATCATCGATTATGCCCCTTTCCATCTCGTTATTATTATATCGTTAAAGCCTCTCGGCTCTCACTTCAATATGGAAGAGAAAAGATAGATTACCCTTTGACTGAACCGATCATGACCCCTTTTGCAAAATACTTCTGAACGAAGGGATACACAACGAGAATAGGTATAGTCGCCACCATCATCGTTGCCATCGTTAACGATTTGGTCGTGACCGCTTGACTCGCTGACATCGCGTTCTGCGCGGCCGCATTCGTCTGCATAAGCTGCTCGGACATAATATTGGAGTTTAAGATGCGTTGCAGCGTCGTCTGGATTGGAAGAAGATCTTCGTTCGTAATGTAGAGAATCGGTGTAAACCATTCATTCCAATGCCATACCGCGGCAAACAAGGATAACGTCGCGATAACCGGAGTAGATACGGGTATTACAATTCGTAAGAACGTGCCCCAATAACCGCAGCCGTCAATCTTAGCCGACTCTTCCAAACCGTCCGGCAGTTCAAGGAAAAACGTCCGGAATACGATCATGTTCCATACGCTGATCAAGTTCGGGATAATCATAACCCAGAAGCTGTCCATCAGCCCCAATGACTGTATAAGCATATAAGAAGGAATAAGCCCACCTGCAAAATACATCGTGATCAAACAAATGACCATATAGATGTTTTTGCCCATCAGTTCTTTTTTGGACATGCCATACGCGAATACGGCCGTGAAGAAGATAGCAGAAATTGTCCCGATGACCGTTCGGATTACGGATACGATGAAGCTTGTAATCAGCCTCTTGTCTTCGAACACGATGGCATAATTGTCGAGCGTAAATTGTCTCGGCCAGAAAGTGATTCCTCCCAGAGACGTATCCGTTCCGCTGTTGAACGAGATGACGGCAGAATTCCAGAACGGGTATAACATGACGAAGGACATGAAACCAACCAATAGGTAAATTCCATTCATCATCCATCGTTCAGAGAACGATAATTTCATATCTTCACTTCCCTATTTGAAATGTCGGAGTCGCGATCGCTACCACAGGCTTTGTCCCGATTTTCTTGCCCATTTGTTAGCAAGCACAAGCAATGTAACGCTTATTACTGCTTTGAACAGCCCAACCGCCGTGCCATATGAATACCGATATGAACCTATGCCGACACGGTAGGCATACGTATCGATTACATCAGCGACATCGAGCAGAATCGGATTTTTGGACAACAACAAGATGTCTTCAAAACCGGCGCTGAGCAGATTGCCAATGGACAGTATAAAAAACAAAATGATGACCGGTTTAATTGCTGGAAGCGTAATATGATGAATTTGCTTTAACCGATTAGCTCCATCGAGGGACGCCGCTTCATAAATCTCTGGATTCACGCCAGCGATCGCCGCCAAATAAATGATCGAAGAGAATCCGATGTCTTTCCACACGTTTGTGCTAATGAGAATGGACCAGAAGTAATCTACAGTCGATAGAAAGTTGATTGGTTCCTTAATCCATCCGAGCTTCTCTAGCAGCATATTCAAGCTTCCATTATCAACGGCAAGCATAGACCCGACAAACCCGGAAACGATTACCCAAGATAAGAAGTGTGGCAAATAACTAATCGTCTGCACAATTCTCTTGTATGCGGCATGCCTGATCTCGTTTAATAAAACCGCCAATATAATCGGAGCCGGAAATCCGATCAAGAGCTTCAGGAAGCTGATCGCAAGCGTATTCCGCATGACTCTCCAGAAGTCGGGGGAGCGGAAGAAAGCTTCGAAATGCTTAAAGCCTACCCATGGACTCGCCCAAAAGCCTTGTATTATGTCATAATCTTTAAAAGCCATCAAAGCTCCATACATCGGCACGTAACTGAACAAGGCGATGAACAGAATTGCAGGAATGACCATAATCTGCAGATCCCATTGCTTCGCGAATCGGATCAGCTTGCTCGTTCGTGATTGCATAGGGTCACGTCCTTTCTTTTTCTTCTCGACCTAATCATACATGGGATACGTTGCCCCCAACCACCGCACTATGCATCGAAAAGTTATACTTTGAGAAGGTATTCAGTGAATGTAATCGTCTAATTGGGGTTAAAAAAAACAGGAAGGTGCAGATGTTCGGTCTGCACCTTCCTGTTTCTATTATTAACGCTTATAGTTAGTTGCATGGATGGCGGATGCATCCACGGGCTGTTCCTTCATTCCTTGCCAGGCTCCTGCAATTGCAGCCGTTTGAATTGCGCGAATATAAATACACCGGTCAGTACGACTACGACACCTGACCAGAAAAACCACATTTGAATGCCGTATTTATCTACGAGCGGGCCAGCCATCAGCAAGCCGATCGGCGAGGCCAGCAGCATCACACTCGTTGCGATCGATATGACGCGCCCGAGCATCTCAGGCTCGTAAGCCCTCTGAATCATCGCCATGTATGGTCCGTTGAAAAAGGGCGCCGTCGCCCCCATCAGAAACGACAGAACGACGAATACGATGAATGCGTCTTTGCCGATCAAGCCGCTAGCCAGGCAGGTTGCTCCGATCGCAACCAAGCTGAAGCCGATGTACGTTACATCCTTCCACCTGGAAGCAGCAACAGACAATAGCAAGCCGCCTGCCATCATGCCGATACTGAATACTGCCTCCACAAGACTGGCGCTGTAGCCGCCCCTCTCGAAGTGAGAAAGCGTCATGAAAGGAAATAACATGGCAAGCGGCATAAAAGCTATGCTGAAGATCGCCGCGGCAAGCGTAATAATGACAACCGGTTTGACCTTAATGAACGTTTGCCAGCCGAGCTTCAATTCGTTGAAGAAATGCGGCTGCACCTTCACTTCCGGCTTCGGTTGATTGAATTTGACGAACAAGAGCATCAGATTCGCGATGAGAGCGCCGGCCACGTCAAGGAAAAGGACGACTCCGAGCGATGTCGCTGAATACACTGCAATTCCGAGTGCAGGTCCGATTATAGTGGAGAACGAGAAGATCATTTGCTGCCATCCGGCCACGCGCGTCAATTGATCTTCCGGTGCGATCAAGGGAATAGCCGCTTGGAACGCAGGGGCGTGGAAGGCCGACGCCGTCGATCGAATCATTAATATCAAATATACGAAAGCTAGGCTAGGCTCGCCAAAATAATAATATAACCCAAGCACGAGACTGAATAGCGCAATCGAGCTGTCCGCAATAATCATCGTAAGCTTGCGGTTCCACCGATCGAGCAGCACGCCTATAAAGGGACCTAGCAGCGCTTGAGGCAGAAAGCCTATAAGCCCCGCAATCGTCAGAACGATGGCTGATTCGGTCGTCTCCGTCAAATGCCAAATAATCGAGAATTGAACCATCGAAGTCGTTAGTATGGAGAATAGTTGTCCGGTGAATATCGTGGCGAATGCTTTTTTCCATTGCATAGCATTCGTGTTAAGTTGTTTTTCAGTTGTCATATTGGTTGCTCCTTTATTTAGGTATCATCGATTGATATCGAATGCATTCTGCTGATTAAGATATTCCGTGATAGGAGCACACCAAATAACACTTGCCATTTTACTGAAAAAATGGAGTGCAATGTTGACCTGCCCCTCGTCTTACCTTAAACGCATAAATGCTGTACCCAACAAAGGAAGCACCCCCGACGATCAGCAGCTTTCGCTGCCGACAAAAAGTTATTGCCATTTTAGCAAAAAAGTCGGGAGCGCACAACCTTTTACATAAAGCCAGCCATTAGTTCGTCCAAGCTCTTGAATTCATAACCTTGCCGTCTAGCTTCGTCAATGATGCCCCCCAGCGCCTCCGTATTGTCCTTCGACACGGAATGGAGCAAGATGATCGCGCCGGGATGAAGCTGCTTAATGACCGAGCTGTAGGCATAATCGCGCCCTCGCTGCGCATTAACATCCCAATCCTTATAAGCGACAGACCAAAATACGTTCGTATATCCGACCTGCTTGCTGACAGCGAGCACCCTTTCGCTGAATATCCCTCTTGGAGGCCTAAGATAGATCATTTCCTTCTGTCCGGTGAGCTCGCGAACTTGTACATTTACTTTGTCCAGCTCGGATTTGATCTGCTCGTCGGACAACGTCGTCATATCCGGATGACTCCACGAATGGTTGCCGATGATATGCCCTTCAGACACCATTCGCTTTAGCAGCTCAGGCTGATCCTTAATGTAATGACCGGTCACGAAAAAAGTCGCCGGCGTCTTCTTATCCCTCAATATATCGAGAATTTTTGATGTGAAGCCGTTCTCGTAACCGTTATCGAACGTTAAGTAAAGCTCCTTCTTGGTTGTGTCGCCAAGAAACAAAGCGCCGTGCTTCAACACGATCGGTTTGAAGCCCTCATCGTCTATGGAGGGAAGCCTTCCCTCGGCGCTCTTCCGAAAGCCAAAATGATACACGCCAGGCGAGCCAGCCGCATTTACAAAACTAGTCGCACCGCTCAGCATAACCATAAGCAGCAAAACAGCAACGACGATACGAATCAAACGCATAACCACTCATCCGCTCCTTCTCTTGTCCCGATCGTAACCGATCATAATAAAAATAGCTGCGCCAACGATTATAAAATCGTCAGCGCAGCTATTTTCCCCTGATTTTCGCTATTATATCCATCATTCTCCCTTATTGCGCTCGCCGTACAGTCCGTTTACCTCTTGGATCAGCACCTCTAGCAGCGGAAAGGTCGATTGATAGCCAATGCTCTCAATGATCGATCGATGATACCATTCCTGCTTGTCGCGTCCGCGCTTGAACCGCTGCCACGCCTTCTCGCCCTCAGCCTCTATGGCGGCACGCGTCGATCGAATATTATGAATCTTATCTGCGCAGGAAACCATTCTGACCGGGAGCGATGCTGTCTTCAAGAACGCAATCGTATGCGACTTGCGCTCTTCCCAGGACCTGCTCTTGTCTGGCTCTGAGCATCCGATAACAATATCAGTCACCGTCTGTCCGAATTTCTCGAGCAGATCTTCTTCCGTAACTTCGGTATCCTCCAGCGTGTCATGCAGGATGCCTGCAGCTACTATCTCAGGCTCACACTGGGCTTGCATCAGCATCATCCCGACTCCGAAAGGGTGGCTAATATAAGGCAGGTTTGTACCTTTCCTCACTTGATTTTTGTGAGCCTTTGCCGCAAGATCTATCGCTTTCTGTATAAGCTCCATTACCAATAATCGCTCCCTCTCCTGCATGGCCGCCTTTCGTCTCTGTTCCATCTTCTTCGTATGCAGCCTATAAACGTAATATATACGCTTTTTTGCTTCAACTAGACCACATGCGTATGCTTAATCGTCATCAATTGTTCGTAGTGTATCCGAATATCGCTTCATATACCACGTTATATAGTCTAATCAACCATGACTGCTTATGCTCAGATCGAACAACTCCGATAGGAGCTTATACGAATGTACACGCGCCTCGTAATTATGAATCGGGCTATTAATAAGAATCTCGTTAACATTATAAGCTGCGCTAAGCTCGATCAGCTGCTGCTTCACCTTCTCCGGAGAACCTACAACTCTCGTTTGGCGCGTATGCTTAATTCTTAAATAGTCTGCTTCCGTATAAGGGTAATCGTACGCCGTCTGCACTGAAGGCAGATTGAGCAGTTGCTGTCCCGTCGATAACTGCAGGAAAAACAAATCGCTGCTTGTCGCAAGCGCATTCGCTTCCTCTTCCGTATCGGCACAAATAACTAATGCTGCAATCATAGCCTGCGGCTTATCGCCGAGCAGTTTGGAAGGCTGGAAGTGTGTCTGATAATATCGCATGGCGTCCTCTCCGCCCGGTGTGCCGAAAAACTGAGCGAACGCATAAGCCGAACCTAACTGCGCAGCCATTCTTGCGCTTTCTCCGCTAGAACCGAGCATCCAGATCGGCGGCGCGCTCGGGATCGACGGAGACGTCAACAGCCCCTCGAAAGGATGCCCCGAAGGCTGTTTATCACGCAGAAAGCCTGCCAAGTCCAGTACCTGCTGAGGGTACTTATTCACATCAACGAACTTATCCGCTTGCAGCGCTCTTGTCGCGATCGGCATACCGCCCGGCGCTCGGCCTAGCCCGACGTCGATTCTGCCTGGATGTAGCGCCTCCAACAGCTTAAAGTTTTCCGCTACCTTGTAGGCGCTGTAATGAGGCAGCATGATCCCGCCTGATCCTACGCGTATCGTCGACGTAGCCGCTGCCAAATGTGCGATAAGCACTTCAGGGCTAGAGAATGCAAGCGCTCTTGTCGCATGATGCTCCGATACCCAGAACCGGCTATAGCCTAACCTCTCCGTCTCCTGAATGAGACGCGTCGCTTCCTGCAGCGCTTGTCCCGCTGTCTGACCTTCGCTTATATGCACCTGATCGAGAACTCCAAGCTTAAGCATAACCAACCTCCTAGCGATATAATGAGCAGCAATACGAGTAAAATAATTTCAAAAAAAACCACTCCCGTTCGTCTCCATTCGACGAAGTTAGTGGTTACCGTTTAAGTTAAAAAATGAAGATGGTCGGGATGACACGATTTGAACATGCGACCCCCTGGTCCCAAACCAGGTGCTCTACCAAGCTGAGCTACATCCCGAGAAAAGATGGAGCGGAAGACGGGAATCGAACCCGCGACCCTCGCCTTGGCAAGGCGATGCTCTACCGCTGAGCCACTTCCGCAAAAAACTGGTGCCGTCGAGAGGACTTGAACCCCCAACCTACTGATTACAAGTCAGTTGCTCTACCAATTGAGCTACAACGGCAAGGTGTGGTTTCATCTGCTTCTAGATGAAAGAATTGGTTGCGGGGGCAGGATTTGAACCTGCGGCCTTCGGGTTATGAGCCCGACGAGCTACCGGGCTGCTCCACCCCGCGTCGTTAAACAAATAATAATGGTGACCCGTAGGGGATTCGAACCCCTGTTACCTCCGTGAAAGGGAGGTGTCTTAACCCCTTGACCAACGGGCCTAGCTATGATGATAAAAAAGTTCGTACGGAGAGAGAGGGATTCGAACCCTCGCACCACTTACGCAGTCTAACCCCTTAGCAGAGGGTCCCCTTGAGCCACTTGGGTATCTCTCCAAACAGTGTTTTCGCTGATTGTACCTCTCGAATTACTTCGAAAAACACAACCATTTTCATTTGATTATGCTTCCCGAATCACTTCAGAAAAGACATAACCATGAATTCCAGAGCGTCATTGCGCCCTGAAAACTGGATACGAAAGAATGTTGCTGCTGAACTTTAGCTGTTGCCTACAGGTTGTATGGACCATATAAGCTTTTTAGGATAAGCCCTCGACCGATTAGTATTCGTCAGCTACACACATTGCTGTGCTTCCACCCCGAACCTATCAACCTCGTCGTCTTCAAGGGGTCTTACATACTGGGAAA
>NZ_JBWDNL010000015.1:0-11778 GCF_056269195.1 Paenibacillus sp. J22P218 | reverse complement strand
AACAAACTCATACGAATCCTATTCGGCATATTGAAGAAAGGACATGAGTTCAGTGAAGAGAAGATGATCCAGGATATCCCTAGGTTCGCAGAGTTACCTCAAGCAGCTTAATTGATCGTTATTAGAAATGATGACCTAAACTAATGTGAGATAACAAGAAGCACGGATGAGTCGGAACGGAACTAACATACGGACGAAGATCCTGTCGGGCAGCATATCTGACCTCCACCTCATGGACAGGTTGAATGAAGGAATGTGGGAGCGTAGACTCTGTGAGATGTGGGAGGGTTGACCAACATGAGCTTATGTGGAGATCCAAAGGTGCAACCATACTTTACCGTACTAACCACTTTTTACTGAACAGTGGTCTGGGTAGAGACTTTTTGCGCATTAAGTAGCCCCACAAATTTCTTCATCTACAACTTCGTTCCATTAAAAAGTTATCTTTTAGCATTAGCATTTGTTCAAAACCTAAGAAAACGTGAGCATTTAAGAGAAAAGCGATTCTCCATAGAGGGAGGATAGTGTAATAAATTAGCGAAAATCTTTAGAAAGATCTTAATAATATTTTATAAAGAAGGTGATTGCTATACTCCTAGTTTATTTGCGGTATTTACTATATGTCTTGGACCATAAGCTAAACGTACTAATAGAATGTTGGAAAGAAGGTTTATATTTTCAAGGGATCATTCATGATATGTCTAAGTTTTTACCCTCTGAATTTTTTCCTTATGCAATAAAGTTTTATTCCAATCAGAAGGACGATAATACTGAGCTAAAATGGAAGCAATCTTGGCTGTATCATCAAAATCGGAATAAACACCATTGGGAGTATTGGATAGTCAATAAAAATAATAAAGAAGCTTTGCCGATGCCAAAGCAATATGTAATTGAAATGGTGTGCGATTGGAGATCGTTCTCAAGAAAGTGGGGACGTAAAGTTAAGGAGTACACCTTAGTAGACAGAATGATGGAATCAGATAATATTATTTTGCATCTGGAGACAAGGCAAGAACTTGAAAGAGTTATTAAAGGATCAAAGTAATGAGGATCACGCTATCGGGGAACGATAGCTCAGACAATGAGACGGCAGTGGACATGATGGTCAACTGCCGTTAGTTACTCTTCCTGTTCGTTGGTTCAGCAAGAAGGATAGCGCCATTTGATGTGAAAATCGATAATGTTTCCATAGTGATCCGACTCAATATGGCAGCATCCGGTCAACAGCTCCTTTAGCATCTCACGCCCTCGCTGTACTCTTGATTTTGCCCCCGAATACGAAATCCCCAGCTGTTCACTCATTTCCTTTTGGGACATTCCTTTCAACATGGAGAGTTCCAAAGCTACCTTGTATTTTTCTGGAAGTTGTTGGATAACCGATTCAAAGCAAGCAATTACCTCTTGGGCCAGATCAGGCTCATCGTATTCATCAATCGTTTGCTGCTGGTCCAGCAGCTCATCGTTCCATTTTTCCTTTCGGAAATAATCTACCATACTGTTGCGAGCGATTTGATAGATCCAGGACGTCAACTTTTGATCATCCTTCAAATCTTCAATATGGTTATTTATCTTCATAAAGACTTGCTGGACGATATCTTCTACATCGGCCTGATTATGGATTCGATTCGAGACGAATTTCTTGAGTTGAGGGTAATAGTCATGCCATATTAAAGAAATCTCCAAGAACATTCACTCCACCTTAGAAAATTTATTTTGTTAATCCTGCGTCCAAGATCCATTTCCTGCGTCTCCCTATTGTAAAGCAAACTACAATCGAGGAGTAGATTAAATGTCCGTAAAACAAATGCTGTTAATTGGTGACGATTACCCGGGGGCTTGGCATCCTCTCAATCAGGTGGCACATGAGCTGGAACAGATCTTGGAAGGCGAATTTCGATTGATCGTAACCCAAAATTATGATGACTTATCTACACTTAATACTAATGAGTTCGCGGCATGTATCTCGTATGCGGATATCTGGACACGAACTTTGACATCTGGGCAAATTGCGGGATTTCTCAAATTCGTAGCAGGCGGAGGCGGTTTGCTTGCCATTCATAACGGCATTTCATTGGCGGGAAGCAACGAGCTACTACAGGTAATCGGTGCCAAGTTTATTACACATCCCCCTTACCAACAGCTACATTTTTATCGAACGATAAACGAGCATCCGTTGTTACACGGAGTGGAAGATTTTACGATGGATGAGGAGCCATATCAGTTTGAATTCGATCCGTACACGCCCCGTACAGTTTTTCTGGAATACGAACATGCCGGGAAGAGATGGCCATCAGCATGGGAACAGAATTATGGATTAGGAAAGGTAATCTATTTACACCCAGGTCATAGGGCAGGTTCTTTCAGAGCGGAAGCTATCCAACGGCTTATTCAAAATAGCGCACGCTGGATTGTTGAAGGCGAGAGAGAGTAATAGAGGATAAGAAAAACATTAGTTTTACGTATCCAGGGAGCAGACTGCCGCAGCAGCTACTCCCTGTTTTTATTAAGCTAAGGGCAGGAAGGATAGTTTAATACGTACTTTGACGTGTTCGGTTATAAAGGAAAGGCTTCGTGAGTTCAAGTTGCCTTTGTAAATCAATTGTATCGTAAATTATCGAATCTATGAACAAGCGACAGACTTAACCTGCTAAGAGGACAGCTGCGAGAAACACGAGCTGCAGCAATGTACGGACAAGCAGCTTAGGTGTAGGTCTTCCACCGATAGTTAATCCTTCCCGGGCTGCCCTTACATTGGCAGGAAACATGGTCACGAGTAGAACCGCCAAACAAATGGAAGCCGTGTGGGAGGTAGCGGGGAACAGAATGCCGAAGGCACCCGCAATTTCCAGCCACCCAGTGGCCGTCACAATCCAATTCGGTTTTGGAAAAGCAACCGGGATCATCCGAATAAGATCAGGCCGTCTTTTTCCCCAGTGGGCGGAAGCTGTAAGCAGCAGCATGACGGCCACTGCTCCCTGAAGCGGAGAATGCCAATTGTCGAAATAAGACCAGCCGAACAGCCCAAGAACCCAGAACAGCAGAAACGAAACAACAAGCGCAAATAAAGGTGCCATTTTATCCCTCCGTTTAGAAGCTTTTCGTTATCATGAGAAATAATATGATGATTGGCAGCAATGTCGCGGGAATTCCGAAGATGGCCCAATAGCGGGAAGCTTGATGATATTCATTGGAGATGTTCCCACTTTCTATGCATTGAGCGCTATGGCGGATCATTCCGCGCTGCAGTGGAAGGAGAATAGCTAACCAGATCACGCCGGTAACGGCAAACAAAATCAGCGATAGCGTAAGCCAATTCAGCCCCGACAATGACATTTTCGCCTGTACGGCCATCACAATACCCGAGACAATGATGATCACGAGACCGGGGAGCGTAAATACATAATCGGCAAGCATAACGTTTTTTACCGTGCTGTGAATGACGGCGGGGTTTTTCGATAAATCCGCACGAACTTTCCAATATGCTGCAGTAATGATATTTCCTACGAATACCACGACTCCAACTAGATGCAACGTTAACCACAAGTTCATGATGCATTCTTCCTTTCTGTCTCTATTTATCGGGATTTTAAAATATTGACCATAAACGACGAATAATCTTGGGTATTGAAAGAAACCGAAGCTAAAGGAATAGAGGATCGGACGCGCAATCCGAGTGTTAGGAGGACGAACATTTCGGCTGTTTTATCCGTATCAATCGAATCCGAAATAACCCCGTGCAGTTGGCCGGTCAATATCCATTGCTTGGATAAATGCACAGACCGCTCATAATACTGATTGAGAGTTTCCGCGACGATAGGTTGATCTTCCTTTCCAAGTAAATATATCAGCACCTTGTTCGTTACGTCCTGAGCATCTTCTAGCATGGTAAGATTGTCAATGATCTTCTGCATGGGTCCCTCGAGCGTTTTTTCACCTTTTTCCACTGCGTTCATAAAATGAACGTTTGTCTCTTCGAGCCGCTCTTGGAGCACCCAGGCAAAGATCTCATCCTTGCTCTTCACGTAATGGAAGATAGCGCCCTTTGACAATCCCGATTTTTCCATGATGTCCTTCATAGTGACAGAGTGACACCCTTTTTCCCGTATCAGTTCTTTGATCGAATCAAGCAGCAGCCTGGTTGTTTGCTGCCTACGTTCCTCATGCTTCAATGTAAACCCTCCGTGTTCTTAGTGTTATTACTCTTATTATAAAAACCGACCATCGGTTTGTAAATAGGGATTGTCAAATCTTAACTCATTATTTATTTGTAGCAGGTTATTAGCCGAAGGGTTTTCGGTTTGTTGGAATGATTTCAATGAAGATGCTTGGTACGTTTAGTATTAAGCTATTGGGAAACTATAGTTGAATATCATAAGGGCTGCCGCGAGGCAGCCCTTCATTTAAATAACGGGAGTTTGGCTTGGCAATGAGTAAGGAGGAAAGGTGACATATTTACCCTTTTCAACTGTTGGATCATGGGATCCTCTTTATTATACTGATATTTAAGTGCCGAACGAGGCCTAAATATCAGTATAAATAATAAGCAAAGGCTGAGGAAATTCCGCGCACTGGCTTATCTTTTTCTAACGTTAACCTTTATATATTTGCATCCAGTTCTCCCCGTCCTTTAGTGGCTCGAAGCCGAATTTGGCGTATAGCCCTTGGGCATCTTCGGTCACGAGTAGGAAACGCCTCAATCCTTGCAGTTCTGGACAATTGACGATAGATACCATTATTTGCTTGGACAAGCCTTGGCCCCGATACTCGGATACGACGAAGACATCGGTTAAGTAGGCGAACGTTGCGCAGTCCGAAACGACCCTAGCAAATCCGACCTGCTGTCCGGTCATCGATGAATCGTAAGCACCAATTACGACAGCTGAATGGGCTACAGCCCGCTCGAAAGCGTTAAACGTCAGTGTCTTCGCCCAGTACATATGGTCATGCAGGTAACGGTAGGTGAAGACCAGATCTAACAAGCTCCGATCCGTCGACACCACTACACCATTCGTGTCTAGTATCTTTTGGTTCATAGCCATTCACCGTCCTCTGGAATATCAACTTTAGTAAGCAAATTTTTAGCGGAGAGCTTAGTCCGCAACACCTCCCGTGTGATGTGGCAATGATTGATCGTATCCATATGAACAGCAACGACACGAGTATACTGTGCGTATCCGATAAGCTCAATCACATCTTCTTCATCCATCGTAATTGCGTCGCCAACCAGGAATCTTGCCCCGCCCGCGTTGACAATTGTCATATCGGGTTTATAGGTATCTAGTGCTGTCTTCATGTCCTCACACCAGATCGTATCTCCAGCGATGTACAGCGTAGGCTCCCCCTTTGCCTGGAGAACGAAGCCAGACACTTGTCCCATTTTTTGACCGATCTCGCCCGTTCCATGTTGTCCGCTCGTACGATGAAGGGTTACGCCTTGGAAAGTCACGGAGGTTAGTATCTCTGTTACATCGGTAAAGCCTGACGAACGGATCGCATTCCTATCCCCCTTCTGGCAAAATATTACGGACGACTTCGACAGCGTATGCATTGCCGCTTCGTCCCAGTGATCTCGATGCAAATGCGTCACGAGGACGGCGTCAGGAGCGAGCCATGCATCCAACGCGTCTGGCAACGGGACGAGCGGATTACTCCGTTCGTCACCCGAGTTGGCGATTGGTGGATTAACTGCCTTTTCACTAAACATCGGGTCGATTAAAAAGGTCAAGCCCGCATATTCCAACCATAATGTCGCATGGCGAATGAGTTGAATGTTCATTTTAATTCCTCCTCGATGGTCCATCTGTTATAATATTGATGATATCATTAGCACCTTCGCTAAATACATAACTTAATGAACGTAATCAGGCATATTTATTTTCATCGTGAAAGAGTGATAACAAATGGCCAGTCAAACGATAGACGATGTTGATCTGAGGATTCTGAAAGTTTTGCTAAATAACGCGCTCCTAACCCATAAGGAGATCGGAGAGATGGTCCATCTTACAGGGCAGGCGGTTGGAGCGAGGGTGAGAAAGCTGGAAAACCTCGGAGTAATCGATGGCTATACGCTGCGTTGGAATCCCGATAAGATCGGGCTCAACGTCCATGCCTTTCTGATCGTGTTCATGAACTCGAATCAAGCACATCAAGCCTTTCGGAACTTCGTCCGGTCGACCGAGTCCGTGACGGAGATGCATCGTGTAGGCGGAGAAGGCTGTTATTGGCTGCGCATTCAGATTAGTGACGGTTCCGAATTAAACAAGATGTTGGAGGAAGTGCTAAAGTACGGCAATTATAAGCTAAGTTTATCAATCGAGCAGGTCAAGTAGCCTCGCTCCCTTTCTACGGTGAAATGTATCCTAAATAAAAAGGTCAAGAATTCCACTAACGGCGAACGATAGTTGAATGACCAAACTTATAAAGCTGCCGGCACATGATCGGCAGCTTTGTTACGTTAACAGGCAGGATAATTGAGCATAGAGGAGGAATATATTTACTCTTCGAACTCCTATAAAGAGGTGATTAATTATCATAATAATTGAGACAGGACGGTTATATCTAAGGGAACTTAAGATCAGTGATAAGTATGAGTTATCCAAGGTTCTTTCTGATCCTGAGGCCATGCAATTTTATCCCCAGCCGTTCAATGAAGAGAAAGTGGACCAGTGGATTAAATGGAACCTCGAGAATTATAAGAAGTACAAGCATGGACTATGGGCTTTGATATTAAAAGAAGACGATAAATTTATTGGCGATTGTGGAATAACGATGTAGACCATCGAAACTGAAATCGTTCCAGAAATCGGTTTCCACATAAATAAAGACTATTGGAATAAAGGTTACGCCACTGAAGCAGCTTTGGCCTGCAAAGAGTATGCTTTTAACGTGTTACGCTATCCAAGTGTTTTCTCGTACACCACAATAAAAAATGTTCCATCACAAAAAGTTGCAGAGAAAATTGGAATGCAGGTTTATAAGTTCATCGAGAAGAATAACGAAAGACAGATTGTTCAAGTTGCATATAACACAGCAACTCTAAATTTCTGATTACGCTAACGGGAGACGATAGTTCAATAATTGAAGCGGCGGACCAAAATTCGGTCTGCCGCTTTGTCAATAAACAGCTCATTGGGCTTTTTTCATTGTCAACAATATAGGGGCTTGACCAATATGGTGTTAGTGAGCAATGGGTTTATTCAAATCGTTATGTTTATTTTGATGATGGATTAGTTACTGTAATACAAGAATAATAGTGGTTTCTTTCAGGAGGGTACGCCTGCAGCGTCTAACGTTTGTAAAACCGTGTGGAATGCTGTATAAATCCATGGACCATTAGGATGTGGGGCTGGAACTGCAAATTCCAGAGCTCAAAACCGACGGTCTTTTTGCACTAATAAATTACTGAAAGGTAGAGGAACACAGAACCTCTGGTGTAAGAATTCGTATGCGACATATTAATAATGTTGGAATTGTTCGTGATGTTGATCATTTAGGACGAGTTTTTATACCAATCGAAATATTGCGTAGATTTCGAATACAAAATAATAGCGACAGACTAGAATTCTCTATTGATATTGATAAAAGAGAAATTTCGATTGAAAAGTATACAGGTTTGGGGTGTGCGTTTTGCTTTTCTAGCGAAAACACTACAGAATTTAAACACAAATTTGTTTGCGTAAATTGCATTAAAGAAATTTGCTTTTCTGGATCGAAGGATATTCTTGAAGACGAGGATCAGAGATCTGAAATCAAATACATTGAATCTGATGTTGCTGCTTATGTTGAAACCTTACAAGACGACATCAACGACAAACGAGGTAGAGGTAACATGAGGTCTGAATGTGCGATTGAGCAAGTTGCTGAAATGATCAAAAATAATCCTTATATCAGACAGGACGAGATTGCAAAAAATCTTAAAATAAGCAAAAGTAGGGTAAGGCAAATATTGAGTACTTATAAGAGAAACCTAGGGAGAAAGAGTGACTAGATATATTTTTCGTTGTTTGTGAAATCAGTCCACCATATACGCGGAACGGAAGATCTGCCGGCTGCTGATATCTGAAAGCGAGTTGAAAGCGGCGGACCGCACTTGCAACAAGGTTGAAGAAAAGCGGGTCGCAATTTCGAAGTGTTTGGTGCTGATTTTGAACAGAACCAATTAAACATCCAACTAAAGAATATAGCTTTATTTATAGACGAATGGGATGCGATAAAGATATAAGATTCAATTACATATGGATTTGATTATGTTGTGTCATACATTCCCATTGAATACAGGAATAAAAAGATTGGTGTTTATCGAATGTTATTCAAATTAAGCGGAGAGTCGTTTGATGATTTCTTTGTGCTTTATTGAACTATCGGAGAACGATAGCTGAATAACAACACTGCGGCAGCCGGCCAAATACGATCGGCTGCCTTTTTGTTGAGCTAACTGGCAGGTTAGTTAAAGAAGTTAGTGAAAAGCGCCTAGACTGGGCAAAACTCGAAATCTATTAAATTACGCATAACTCTAGTTAGACGAAATCAGTTAATTGTCGGGTGACAAGAACATAGTAACATTGAGAGCCGCATAAATTGCGGCTTTTTTGTTTTATGTTATCAAGTTCTTGTCAAAATGAAATGACAAGAACTTGATAACATTCCCGATAGGTGACAAGAACTTTGTAACTTTCCCGACAATATGTACGATGCCCGGTACAGCCCTTGAGAGCATGTCACTGGAAACAGATTATTGAGTATGTTATCTCGTTGTCGGTGATCAGCAGGGAAGTTTTATTGAACTAACTGGCAGGTTAGTTTTATAAAGGGGTTTAAAAACCATTTAGATCATATTCACCTAAATGGTTTCTTTGTTTGATTTTTTTGTACGACTGTACTAAAATAAAAACATGAGTAAAAAAAATGATCCAACTAACCCAAAAAAAATGTCATTCATCGAAAAAGCCCGCAGGGCTCAAATTGTGGAATGTGCGATTGAAACAATCGCAGAAGTAGGTTACACTCAAGCCTCTTTAGGAGAAATCGCAAAACGCGCAAATATCAGTAAAGGAGTTATTTCTTATCACTTTGCAAATAAAGAGGAATTATTGGAGCAAATAACTATCGAATACTATATAGCTTGGCAATCATACATTGCTCCGCGAATAGAAGCCCAAAAATCTCCTAAAGAAATGCTTCGAGTATACATTGAATCCAATCTTGCATTTGTATCTGAAAATCGGAAGCATGTTTTCGCTGTTATAGAATTGGTTTCTAAAACGATAACTGCTAATGGTAAACTTCAGTTTGCGGCAGAACACGATGAAGCCGTATTAGTTCCAATTGAAAATATTCTCACCCAAGGAATGCAAGAAGGGATATTTCGGGAATTTACCAAATCATCGGCAAGGGTAATGGCGTTAACAATAAGAAATGCCATTGACGGGTTCACCATGGAATTAATGAGAAAGCCCCATTTAGATGTTCAGGAATATACGAGAGAACTGGTTACAATCTTCGATATATCAACTAGAAAGCAGGGTGTCACTTAGGAGGGCGGATAACAATGTTTTACTATGAGGTACTTTGTTTTAGTTGTAAAAAAACATTCAAAGAATACGAAGGTTCGCTAAAATATAAGCAAGCAAAGGAAAGAAAGGTTAAGTATTTTTGTTGCGAAGAATGCGCTGATAAAATACGCATTGAAGCTATATTGAGTTTTATGAACAGGATAAATCGTAAGTTTTGATTTTCTCAACGATTATCGTCAAATATTGCACTAAAACGCCGCGGCAACAATTAAACCGAGCAACTCCGTCTTTACGAATTTTTCTTATGAGGATTAAGCTAACGGGAAACGTTAGTTGAATAATCGATGAACATGAAGCTGTCGGTGCTGACCGGTAGCTTCATTACGTTAACGGGCAGATTAAGTTAATGAATCAACGCAAAAAGGAAATGAATATTTTACACCGAACTGTTACTAAACAGCTAGTGATGTTAGTTTGATAAGGGGGAAGACAATTGCGAAGAGTTATTCTTATAGGTGAACAACTTTCGCTCTTGAGACTACAGGAGGCATTATCCGAGAGCCTGTTTAAAATGGAAATGGTGTATGATGGTGCGCGGCTTTCGGGCGATAGTTCTGAAGGTCACTTCTACTTGGACGATATAACTTCGGATGTGCCAAATGAATATGAAGTGGAGGAACTAAAGATAATTTTTAATTATTTTCGGGCACCACAGTTTATTTCTTTTTGTTACTCAACGGAACGCGTACGTATCAGTGCCCTTAAGTTGATAAGTATTAAAATTCATAATCTGTTGCTAGACGATGACATGGGAAGTATCATGTCTTTAACTGATAGCGTTTAAGTTTCAAACATTCAGAGAACAAGCTGTTATCATTGAAGTAATGGGAGAGGATAGTTCCAAAACGAGATAGCGGCAGTAAGCCAGTCAGCTTAGTCCAAATGAATTGGATATGTAACTTTTAATGAGGAGAATTATTACTATTGAAGCTTTTTACAAAGGAATTCAAGAAAATTATAGTCGACGATCATCCATTTCTTTGTGTAATCGACCAAAGGTCTGAAAACGAGCACATTAGTTTTAAGATTTATCCATCCAATACGAAAACATCATATTTCTTGATTTTCTTCTCTTGGAAAATCAATTGGGTAACGCAGCTTTGCCAACCAATGGTTTGTGCTAAGTTAATTCATTACGCCATTAGCAGTGGCTGGGACTATAAATCTGAACGCGCTGTGCTCAAACTCCAAGATGGAGACATTTTGGTAGATCAGCTCGGTTTGGATGAATTAATTCGGTAACGGTACGCGTTTGGGCTATTGGCTAAACTAACGGGAGACGAAAACACCACGACATGACGGCAGCCGCCGGCTGCTGTTGTTCTTTAAAGTAAAGGGAATCATATTCAATCTAACTATTTCATTCGATTTGGCGTATATATTACAGGAGTTAGTAATCATTTGAGGAGTTTTCAAGTTAGATAATCACTTTCAACTTTCTGTAGGAAACGGAGGGTACACATGAACAAAAGCATGTGGATTGGTCTTGTAGTTTTCTGTTTCATTGTAGGAATCTTAGTGCTCATTCAACTTGGTTCAAGTAAGGAAAAGGTATCTTCGCAATTTGCGGAGCACCTTTTTAAGTATCCTCTTCCTACGGACACAGTAATAATTGCAAAGCATCAATTCAATGGTAAACCGCTTATTGACTCACCAGGAAACGGTGGATATTGGAATGTAGTCGCGATCATGGAATTAAGAACTACACTCACTATGAGTGAGATTTATGATTATTATCAAAATGCTCCGTTATTCCCATATCCTAAAAGTGAGAAGCGAGGTGTGGAATTAGAAATCTATTTTGATTGTGACATCCAGAAAATCGAAAAACAAAATGCATTCTACTATCGTTCAAACGATGGCGGAATGAATCTGGTTTCTAACTACGACATAGATGGAACCTCAGACAAGGCAGAAAGAACTGGTGAAATGAATTTTGTCCTTCAGTTGACAAGTGATTTCGATTACTTGTTGAATTTTGATTAACTGAATCCCGAAAATTTACATTGTTAATCTTGTGCTAACGAGGAACTTTAGTTGAATTAAAATGGAGCAGATTGCAATTGGGCAGCTGCTCCATTTTCATTAAGCTAAAGGGCAGCATTCCTATTATGAAGAAATACTAGATTTGAGAAACAAAAAGACTCCTTGGTATGATGTTGATGGGTCCATGATGCTGGCCAGCGACCGGATCCAAAAACAAACC
>NZ_JBWDNL010000017.1:0-1104 GCF_056269195.1 Paenibacillus sp. J22P218 | reverse complement strand
GGCGATGGCGGAGGGGAACCACGCGTTCCCATACCGAACACGACCGTTAAGCCCTCCAGCGCCAATGGTACTTGGACCGCAGGGTCCTGGGAGAGTAGGACGTCGCCAAGCGGGTGCAAAGTTGTACCTGTGCAGTCAAAAAAGAGAATAACTGAGGGCCTTTAGCTCAGCTGGTTAGAGCGCACCCCTGATAAGGGTGAGGTCGGTGGTTCGAGTCCACTAAGGCCCACCACTATCGACTCTGAGAAGTCGGATCCCATTATGGGGCCATAGCTCAGCTGGGAGAGCGCCTGCCTTGCAAGCAGGAGGTCAGCGGTTCGATCCCGCTTGGCTCCACCAACAACTTTTCCTTCGGGAAAATGTTGAACATTGTTCCTTGAAAACTGGATAACGAAAGAAAAGAATTGCTGAAACATCCTTTAGCTGGATTAACCATCAGCGAGCAGAGTTAGCGAATGCGAGCTCGGCAGTTGATGTTAGCGAAGGTTGTTCGAGATTGCTGCGACATCTTTTCATTGAATTTCTACCGCTTAATGTTTGTTGAGATGAGAGAAATTAAATGAAAAAGGCGCACAAGCCGAATCAACCGAAGCATTGGTTAAGCTATTAAGAGCGCACGGAGGATGCCTAGGCACCAGGAGCCGAAGAAGGACGTGGCGAACAACGATACCGCCTCGGGGAGCCGTAAGCAGGCTTTGATCCGGGGATTTCCGAATGGGGAAACCCAGCTGGAGTAATGTCCAGTTACTACTAAGTGAATACATAGCTTAGTAAGAGGCATACCGGGGGAACTGAAACATCTAAGTACCCCGAGGAAGAGAAAACAAAAGTGATTCCGTCAGTAGCGGCGAGCGAACGCGGATTAGCCCAAACCAAGGAGCTTGCTTCTTGGGGTTGTAGGACACTTCACATGGAGTTACAAAAGTGTTGGTTAGGCGAAGAGGTCTGGAAAGGCCCGCTAAAAGAGGTAAAAGCCCTGTAACCAAAAGCTAACACTCTCCGAAGTGTATCCTGAGTACGGCGGGACACGTGAAACCCCGTCGGAATCCGGCAGGACCATCTGCCAAGGCTAAATACTCCCTGGTGACCGATAGTGAAGCAGTA